>NZ_JHBV01000043.1 GCF_000724545.1 Aureispira sp. CCB-QB1
ACTTCTGATAACCAGTATTATTTAAAATTTAATGTAAATTAATCACTTTTTTGTTTGCATATATACACAGTTCATCACGAATTGGTTTTATGAGAAATAAAAATACTGATTTTCCAATTTATCAAGGCGAAAAAAACGAGAATACCCGTAGGTCTTTGAGTCTTTTTTCAACGCAGAGAAATTGGAAAATGCTAGTTTTTAGCCATACAAATTAATTCGTGATAATGTCTAATGTTTATACGGCAATTAAGACAGGACAGGAAATGAGTACAATTTTGAGTTCTTTTATAGGTCTATTGGTAATCAAGAGTTGATCACTTTTCTTAAGGAAAAAATTTAAAATTTAAATACATGTATAGGTATAAATCTTAAAATTCTTTAAACCCAATTCTTGCATTTTTGTTTTAAAATCAAACACATCAAAATGAGTATTAAAACAAAGATATGAAGGTAAGTATATTTTGGTTTCGGAGAGATTTAAGATTAGAAGATAATTTGGGATTGTTGGCAGCTTTAGAGGATGAGTATCCTGTATTGCCTTTGTTTATTTTTGATAATAATATACTGAAGGAGTTGCCAAGGGACGATGCTCGACTGACATTTATTTATGATTCCTTAAAAGATATGGATGATAGACTCAAAGAGCAGGGGGCCTCTTTGTTGTGTCGAAAGGGAAAGCCAGTGGATGTTTGGAAAGACTTATTGCAAGAGTTTGATATTACCGTGGCTTATACCAATAAAGATTACGAGCCTTATGCTAGAATTAGAGATAAAGAAGTGTCCGATTTGTTGGAAAAGGAGGGAATAGCGTTGCACCGAATTAAGGATCAAGTTATTTTTGAAGAGAAGGATATTTTAAAAGATGACGGAGATCCTTATGTTGTTTATACTCCTTATAAGAATAAGTGGTTGGAGCATTTTGATCGAGCGTCTATTCAACCCAAAGCAATTCAAGATTACAAGCAATTTTATCAAACAAGTTTTGATTTTCCTAATCTGGCGGACATTGATTTTAGACGTTCTTCAATTGAAGTCAAGCCTTATGATTTGTCAGAGTTGCAGCATTATAAAGAACTTAGAGACTTTCCTAGTGAAGATGCAACCAGTTATTTAAGCCCTCACCTACGTTTTGGGACGGTAAGTGTTCGTCAAATAATTGCAACATTAAAACCAAGCGATGAAACTTTTTTGAGCGAATTGATTTGGCGAGAATTTTTTATGCAAATTTTATATCATTTTCCGAAAGTAGTCAAGCATAATTTTAGAGCAAAGTACGATGATATTGCTTGGCGGAATAATGAAAAAGAGTTTCAGTTATGGTGCGAAGGAAAAACAGGCTATCCAATGGTTGATGCAGGAATGCGCCAACTGAACAAAACAGGCTATATGCACAATCGAGTTCGGATGATTGTTGCTGGCTTCTTATGCAAACATTTGTTGATCGATTGGCGTTGGGGAGAGGCTTATTTTGCCAAAAAGTTGTTGGATTATGATTTGTCTGCCAATAATGGAAACTGGCAGTGGGCAGCGGGAACAGGATGTGATGCAGCCCCTTATTTTAGAATTTTTAATCCAATTACTCAATTTACTAAATTTGATAAAAAGGAAGCGTACGTTAAAAAATGGGTTCCAGAATACAACACAGAGACATATCCTGAACCAATGGTAGAGCACAAAATGGCTCGAGAGCGTGCCTTAGAAACTTACAAGCAAGGAATAAAATAGGAATTGTAACCGTGTTTTTAATACTACTATAATTGCTAATCGTATAATTTATGATAGTAGTTCTTTTAGTTAGCTGCGCTGTCACTGCGTGGTTTCAACGACCACGTAGTAGCAGCGCAGCTAACTATTGTTATGATGCATTTAACTGTTAAAAAAAGATATTTATGTTTGGTTGGTTTAAGAAAAAAACAAAAAAGGAAATCCTAGAAGCAAAATACAAAAAGTTGATGGAAGAATCTTTTCGACTTTCGCATATAGATAGGGCAGCAAGTACTCAAAAAAATGCGGAGGCTGAAAAAGTATTGGAAGAAATAGAACAACTAAAAGATTAAATTAGAGAGCATTACTGGATGGCAATGGATTTAAGGTCAAATAGAGACTTAAATCCATTTTTTATTCTATTTGCAAGAATTTCTCAACAAGGGTATCTCTAGGTGATGTATTGTTTTTTTGACGTAAATATTCGATTTTTGGTGTTTTAGTGCTATTTTTTAGATGAAAACAACCTTAAATTGTTATTTGAATAATAGAGTAGTTTGCTGAAACTACATAGCAGCAGCACAACGAGCTACGAATTCTAATAGACTATTGGACAAAACGAGAAATGATATTAATACCACAGCGATTATTCAAATCAGAGGGAGTGCAAATTATTTTGAAGGATGGAAATGTTTGCATTTTAAGTAAAGCGTTAAACCGTCCTGTGCTCCGTCGAGAAGGCTATATTTCTAATCACGTCATTTCGATGGTTTTGTCAGGGGAGCAGCATATTAGAAATTATGATGGGCAGTTATTAGTTGCCAAAGCAGGAGAGATGCTCTTTATTCCTAGAGGAATGTATGTCATATCCGATTTGTTACCTCAAAAAGAAATGTTCAAAAGTTTACTTTTTTATTTTGATGATTTACTCATTCAAGATTTTTTGTCTGTAGCTAAAAGTACAAAAACTACTAAAGAAAATATCCCCAACTATTTAAAGTTTAAGATAGAAACTACATTACAATCATTTGCAGATTCCCTTATTACCATCTACAGCAATCCACATTTAAAAGATAAGCATTTTCTACATTTAAAAATACTAGAAATGTTGCATTTGTTAGATGCCTTAGGAGCAGAGCAAGAACTTGCTAGTTTCTTATTTCGTTTAACACTTCCAAAGAAACGCCACATCAAAAGCTTTATGGAAGCTAACTTTAGTAAGCCTCTAAAAGTTGCGGATTACGCTTATCTAACGGGGAGAAGTTTAAGTACATTTAGAAGAGATTTTAAAGCTTCTTTTGGTTGTACACCTCAAAAATGGATTAAAAACAAGCGACTAGACAAGGCTCTATCTATATTAAATGAAAGAGAGGTTAGTGTAACGGAGTTGGGGGCGGCAACGGGATATGAGAATATATCTTATTTTATCAAAGAGTTTAAAGGAAGGTTTGGTTTATCTCCTAAGCAATATAGTCTTTCTAAGAATAAAAACTTCTTGCTATAAATTAGTAGCAGCGCAGCTAACTATTGATAAATCATTTTGATGCAAATCTGTTATTTCTGCTTTTTATCGGATATTTTAATTGATAAAAGGCAAGTATCTTGGTCTTGTTCTTTAAAATAAGAGTCTACAATTGATTGTTTTGAAATGCTTTTTAGCGAATTGATAAACAGTTTTTTGTAGGCAGTTCACTGTAAAAATAACAAGTATGAAAGTTACGTTTATTGGATTAGGAATTATGGGGAGTCGGATGGCAGCTAATTTAATAAAGCATCAAGTTGAGTTAACGGTCTGGAATAGGTCTGCGGCAAGCATGAATGCACTAGAAAAAAAAGGGGCTATTGTTGCTGCCTCGGCTCAGGAAGCCGTTAAAGATGCTGACTTGGTGTTTAGTATGTTGTCAACACCAGAAGTTGTGGAAGCATTATTCTTGGGACAAGAAGGGTTGTTGTCAATGATGAAAAAAAATGCTTTATGGGTAGATTGTTCAACAGTCAATCCATCTTTTAGTGACCTCGCCAGTAAAGCGGCTAGCCGTTCGGGGCAAGTTTTTGTAGATGCGCCTGTAGCGGGAACGAAGCCGCAAGCTGAAAATGCCGAATTAGTTTTTTTTATTGGAGCAGAAAAAGTTGTATTGGCACGTATTCGACCCTATTTAGATATGATGGGAAAGAAAGTCTTGCATTTGAGCAAAACGACCAAAGGAGCAGCATTTAAAATGTTAGTGAATATATTGCTTGCTCAATCTATGTTAATTTTTTCAGAAGCAGTTTTATTAGGGGAGAAATTAGGTTTGTCTAAGGAATTTTTATTGGATACACTTCCAAATTTAGTAGTTACGGCACCTTTTACAAAATTCAAAGCAGAAATGATTCGAACATCAGATTACGAGGTGCAGTTTCCATTAGAGTGGATGCATAAAGATTTGCATTTGGCGGCAATAACAGCCTATGAACAAGAACAGCCACTGTATTTAGCAAATTTAGCAAAGGAACTTTTTGCAGAAGCTAAAATGGCAGGTATGGGGCGTTTAGATTTTGCGTCTATTCACCAGTATTTGGCGCGTAGATAGCATGCAAATGTATTAAAAAAATAATCGCTGCTACTGCGTGGTTTATAGAATTTTTTTTGATGATTATTTATAATAATAATACTCCGTTGATTTTTTAGTTTTCTTACGAAAAACGTAAAAAAGCATCTTGCATTAGTTTGATTATCAATCTTTTAGTATAAAAGCCAACAAAGATACATCTTGCTGATAATCAAACTAATACGATTTTTCAACGGAGTAATGTAATAAGTAATCGTTCATAAAAAAGTATAGTTAAAAAAATAGCTGCCTGATTTATGTCAGGCAGCTCCCATATTCTAAGGTTTACTATTAATGTATTTTTAAGAAGGATCTTTTTCGTCTTTTTCTTTTGTTACATTGTCAACTTCCACCATCAAAACTTCATCTACTAGTGATATTTCTTTTCCTACTTTGATAGGAGCGGTTAGTGGCGCTTGAGGAACTAAGACAATTCCTTTGTTTTCCTCATCAATTTCAAAAGGTTTTTGTATTTCTAAGTTATAATTTTCAATCAATTTTTTGAATGCACTGTTCTCATCTGTAGTCATTTTGGTAAGATCACCGTTGTAGATCACCGTAAAACTTACCATAGTTTCTTCTTTTTCTTCTACAAACGCACGAGTGCTATGGCCTATTTTTTCATTTGACATGGTATCCAAGATACTCGTTCCGAAAGTTTCATTGTTTTTATGATCGTTGCAAGAAACTATAAATAAAAAAAGTAAAAAAGAAAATAAAAAGTTAGTGAGTAGGGAATTTTTCATATTTGCTAGGTTGTATCGTATTGGTTACTCAACTAGTGAGGTAACTTATCATTCATAGTAAGGTGAATATCGTGCCAGTTTCTAAGTAATTGGCATTCAGTTTTTAATATACGCAATAAAAACTTATTTGTTTCCTATTTGGAAAACAATCCGAATGAAATAAAGTTTGGTTATATTTGAGTTTTGCGGCATTAAATATTGGTTACTGTTAAGTTAGTAAAATAAATAGATTTTTAAGTGGTTTTATTGGAATTTTTGTAGAAAAAAAGATTTAAAATATGAAAAAAAATATTTCAATTTAGGAATTGTACCTTAGTGTTTTTTATATTATGTATATATTTTATGTTTTTAATTTATATTAATTAGAGGCTGTTCTGTAAGTTGTTGATGGGATTGCTATCTGGTTGATTGACAGATATAAGAGGGGGGTAAATAGGAAACGTGGCTTTTCTTTTAAAGAAAAGCCACGCTTCCTATTCTAATTTAAAGAACAAAAGTCCTAAAGAAACCTTAAGAGATAAGCTCTGCTTGTTTTACTAAATCTGCTCTTGTGGAGCCTCTCTCTCTTTTAATATTGAGAATCTATGATTTTTTCCATGCTGTAGGTCTTGTCAAACAGTTTTTAATAATCTTGTTGGCTGTGGATAGCTGCTAAAAACTCTTTTCGAGTAGCTTCTTCATTAAATTTGCCACTATAAGCTGTTGTGACAGTGCTGCTAGAAATATCTTTAATACCTCGTGAAGAGACACACATATGTTTGGCATCGACATAAACTGCTACATCTTCTGTCCCTAAAGCCGTTTTTAGATCTTCTAGGATTTGCATACTCAAGCGCTCTTGAACCTGAGGACGTTTGGCATAATGCTGTACTATTCTGTTGATTTTTGAAAGACCAATGACATTTCCATTAGCAATATAAGCTACATGGGCTTTGCCATAGATCGGCAAAAAATGATGTTCACAAGTAGATTGTAAAAGAATATTTTTTTCGACCAACATCCCTTTGTATTGATACTTATTATCAAAGAGAGCTATCTTCGGTTTGTTGGCAGGATTGAGACCACTAAAAATTTCCTTTACATACATTTTTGCAACACGATAAGGTGTCCCTTTTAAACTATCGTCAGTTAAATCTAGTCCAAGTATATCCATGATTTCATAGAAGTGTTCTTGGATTTTTTCAATTTTTTCATCATCCGAAAGATCAAAGGCTCCCTCCCGCATAGGAGTATCTAAAGAGGTTAGAATATGTTCATCGCCCATGTCTTCGTAGATTTCAATCATTTTTTTGTCTGAAATCATTTTGTTACCATTGTTCATTTGAAAATAGTTTAAAAGGCTCTAATTGCCTACGTTCTGAAAATATAAAGTTTGTATAATAACATAACACCTATTTTTTTGGTGGTAGTCATTTGGGAAAATACCCGAAGTTGTTACTTTGTTTTATTGGCATACTTTACTAACGGCGAAACAAAAATTGTGTTCAAAGTTGTGCGCTAGAAAAATAAAAGATGCCTAGAAAATACTACTTATTTATAAAAATGTAGCCAAATTTAATACCATTTAGCAACTTTTAAGGAAGAAGTTAAAATTTTATTAAATTTAAAAAAGTTGTTTTTAAATTTTTCATTGCCGTTCTTAGTGGGTGACGCTTTGGAAAGAACTGTCAATTGAATGTTCTGCTAAAATAATACATTTGCGAAATATTTCTATGTAAAAAGAAGATTGAACAAGTATCCTTACAAGAAAATTACAAAAAAATAAACATCAATAGCTTGGATACCTGCTTTAGATTCCTCATTTTGTACAGATCATTTTGCCAAAAATATAGCTTAACAATACTCTAAACCAATGGAATATTATTGTTAATTACAATTACACATTTATTAACAAGTATAGAGATAATAATTTTTGTGATTTATAAATTCCGTTGTTGCAGATGTTGATGTTGTTGTAGAGCTTATTGTTGGATTACGGGAAGCTACTTTATCAAATTTAATACACTGCTAAAATGATTAGCAGAATACGCTACTATAAACCATTTAGTATGAAAAAAATAATACTAACATTTTTCTTAAACTGTTTTTATCTTGCCGTTTTTGCTCAAAACGGAATTCCACAAAATGCGGGAGCTAGAGGAGCTGCTATGGGGAATGCTAGTTTAACTTTTACAGACATCAATAGCATTTTTACCAATCAAGCAGGTTTGGGATATTTGGAACATTTGTCATTTACAGCTTATGGTGAACGACGATTTTTGGTGGCAGATGGGTTGAATTCTTTTTTGTTTGGAGTAGCGTACCCCCATAAATCAATCGGCACAATAGGGTTAAGTGTGCATTATTTTGGATATGGCAAATACAACGAGCAAAAAATAGGTCTTTCTTATGCTCGAAAATTGTTCAAGCGTATGTCTATTGGAGCTCAATTTAATTATTTGGGAACTAGGATAGGAGAATATGGTACGGCACACTCTTTTACCTTCGAATTAGGAATTTTGGCTAAGGTAAGCAAGCAATTCCATATTGCTGCCCATACATTTAGCCCTGTTCAAGTTCAATTGCCGAATGGAGATGTCCTACCATCTTTATTCAAATTGGGAGTTGCTTACCTGCCATCTAATCAATTGAGACTAACAGCAGAAATCGAAAAAGATTTGGATAATCCGTTTAATGGTCGTTTTGGGATCGAGTATCATCCTATTCACATTTTATACATTCGAGCAGGTGTATCTACGACTCCAGTGATGGCTAGTTTTGGTTTGGGATTAAATATGCGAGGACTTAAAATAGATATCGCTACTAGTTATCATACTATTTTAGGAGTTACTCCTAGTTTATCGGTTAGCTATATTGTAGGCGAAAAAGCGATTTCAAAAACTCCTGAAGCACACTAAACGAACCAACTATGCGAGCAATATTCTTATTAATACTATTCATTACTTTTTCTAATGTTCTCCTAGCTCAAAAAGCGAAAAAGGAAAAAGCAGATGAAAACGAAGTTAGCAATGGAACACAGTTTTTGATTGAAAACTTGGTAGAAGATAGTGATGGTGAAAATTTTGATTTTGGAACTCAGTTTGAATATCTAGAAGCTTATGAACGAGATCCTCTAGATATTAACAATGCAACAGAACAAGAATTGACGGCTTTTGGATTGTTCTCTGCAATTCAAATACAAGCCTTATTGTTGTACCGCAAACGCTTTGGGCAAATTTACTCTTTATACGAACTACAAGGTGTGCCGACTTTTGATGTGAAAACAATTGTTCGATTGACTCCTTATATAACTGTATCGGCAACTAAAGAGCAAGAAAAAATGAATTTTGGAAGGATGTTGAAATATAGTAGACATCAAATTTTTGCTCGTTATCAACGAATCTTAGAACAACAAAAAGGATACAAACCTTTAGAGCCAGGAGAAACAGGAACGCGTTACTTGGGGTCACCTGATAAGTTTTATTTTAGATATAGAATGACTTATAAAGATAGAATGAGTTTTGGAGTTACGATGGAAAAAGATGCTGGAGAAGAATTTTTTACTGGATCAAATCCTCAAGGCTTTGACTACTATTCTGGTCACTTTTATCTGAAGAAGGTTTCTAAGCATGTTCACAGTATTGCTTTGGGAGATTTTCAAGTATACTTTGGGCAAGGATTAACTATTTGGGGAGGCTTTGGTATTCGAAAAGGAGCTCAAGTGTTGAATGTCAAACGTATTTCGTTGCCCATACGACCTTACACCTCGGTCAACGAGGCGTTGTTTATGAGGGGGGCTGCTGGGCATTTCCAGTTTTTAAAGAACAAGAATTTAGAAGTGACGGTTTTTGGATCGTATCGCCAACGAGATGCCAACTTAAACCCCATTATAGATTCTTTGATAGGAGACTTGGATTTTGCGGTTAGTTCTTTACAAGATATTGGTTTCCATAGAACAGAAAGAGAAGTTGAGGATGAAAATTCCATTGGAATTGTTACTTCAGGGGCTAGAATTGGTTATCGTGGTAGAAGTTGGCATGTGGCAGGAAATTTTGTCCACAATTATTTAACCAATGAACTAAAACGTGAAAATCCTGCTTTGTATCAGCAGTTTAATTTTGCAGGGCGACAAAGTTTTAATGCTAGTTTGGATTATTCATTTAGGTATAGAAATTTGCAGTTTTTTGGAGAAACAGCAATCAATGGGATAGGAGGTCAAGCAATGTTAGATGATATATCTAAAAAGCCTTTACATGAGGGTTTAATTGCTTTCCTTAAACCTGCTAATAGATTAGAAGGTTTAGCAACGGTGAATGCTTTGTTAATAGATCTAGACCCAAGAGTAAGTTTAGCAGCGTTGTATCGTTATTATGATAAATCTTATTACACCCTTAATGGCAATGCTTTTGCAGAAGGGACGAATGCTAGCAACGAATCGGGCTTGTATTTGGGGGTAGAAACACGCTTAGGAGCAGGGATTAAACTGAGTACTTACTTTGATGTTTTTCAATTCCCTTGGTTGCGTTATCAAATAGATGCCCCAACAAGGGGATATGAGGTGTTTAGCAAGCTAGAATATTCACCCAATTATTTTGTTACAATGTATGCTCAATATCGTTTTGAACGCAAAGGGCGAAACTTGTCAGATAATGTGACGAATATTGATCAGATTATCAATCACGATAAGCAAAATCTAAGATTTCATTTCAGCTATAATGTTTCTAGTCAATTTGCTTTGCGCTCTCGAATTGAATTCTCGTTCTACCAAAACCAAGAATTTAATAAAGGATTTATGATTTATCAGGATTTGGTGTTTAAACCTAAGGTTATTCCGCTAAAAGCACAAGTTCGGTTGGCATTTTTTGATACCGATAATTATGATACTCGTATTTATGCTTATGAGAATGATGTTCTATATGCCTTTTCTGTACCCGCTTATTCAGGCAGAGGTTTGAGATATTATTTTAATTTGAGTTATCGAATTAATCGCAATTTTAGCGTTTGGTTTCGCTTCTCTCAAACCTACTTCACAGATAGAGACGTTATTAGCTCAGGATTGAATGAAATAGAGGGACGCACACGGTCTGAGATAAAAGTACAATTGAGGGCAAAATTTTAAAAAATTGAATTAAATACTTGCTTTATATTTTGAAATAGATTTATATTAGTGATCTTAGAAACACGTATTTGAATATTACTATTTAAAAAGCTGAGAAGCGATGAACAAGCCTAAAGTAATTAAGAGTTACGAAAACTTATCAGAGGAACTTTTGGAGCAAGTTAAATTGACTTATCCTAGAGGTTTTGCACGCCATTTGGTGTCTTTTTCAGACGCAAAGGGAATTAGACAAAAAGGACTTCCTTTTGAAACAGAAGATAAATATTATTTGATTAAAATGTCTCCAGCAAAAGCTAAGAATATTATTGCTGACGATGATGATTTTGATGATGATGGTAATCTAAAAACAAAAGTAAGAGATAAATATATGGACAATCAGGATGACTTGGAGTTCCTAGATTCGAATAATAATGAAGATAATAATTTTGATATAGAAATTTAGTCTTACTCTTAAGTAGACTTACGGTGCATTATCTCAATGTTGCTTAGCGTTGAGATAATGCGCTTTTTTTTTTGCCTAATCTTGACTGATAATAGGAGAATCGTGTTTGTCTCTGTTATGCGATATCCTTTATTTATCAGATAAAAAATGTTGATTTGATTCGATAAAAGAGTAGCGTTTCATAGATCGATTTAACAACCATAAGAATGGTCATTAGCAAAATAGGGCTACTGATGCTCAAAAAATGATGGGCTGCCCAAAGTAGTAAAAACCAAAGATAGTGTGCTATAAATTGGCTAGGGTGAATCATGATTTTTGTTTGTAAAGGCATCGTTTCAATAGAAGGACGAATCCCTCTGCGTTCTAATATAAAGGGGGGAAGTAGATAGGCCAACAAAAACACAACAGTTAATAATAACAAACTACTATTCCATAATTGCAGTGGCATCTGAGCTAAGGTCTGGAGTACACCTGATGAGGTATCCCATGTATCTACTTGTCCTAAGCGGATGATAAAAATTAAGGCGAAATAGTGCAAAATTAGCGTGTAAATAGAAATCCCTATGACTTTTAACGCAGGAGTGCGAAATTCGGGGAGGTGTTGATAGCCTGGACGTCCATATTTTAGGGGAATAATGATTTTTAGATAAATTAAAACAACTATGGCGGAGATTAATTCTAGCCAAACCAAGAATAACGTTTCAAACAAGGTCCATCCCAGTAAAGAAACGCCAATTAGTAAAAAAATATTATTGATAAAAATGGAGTAAAATTCAAACTTTTGAATGGATTCTGGTGTTATCTTATTCATAGATGGATAGAACTTTCACTTTTTTCTGAAAGTTTTAAAATTTATATTTCGACTAAGCCAAATTATTTGTACATTTGTTAAGCAATGGTTTGCTACAAACCTACTCCCAAACGCTAATTTAATTACAAAAAAGATTAACGGAGTAGTAGCAAATTCATCGATCTTTGTGAGTTGCTCAAGCATAATCAATTGACAACACAAATGCAACGCTTCTTAAAATAAACAGGCATAGTAACCTAAAAAAATAATAGATGGACAAAAATATAAATGTTCTGCTCCAAGATGAAACATTGGACAAAGAATTACAAAAAATAGCGCAAAAGGTAAGTAATCAAGAGCGAGTATCTGATGAGGATGCTCTGTATTTGTATGAAAAAGCTCCATTGGGATATTTAGGTGTTTTAGCCAATTATATACGAGAAAGAAAGCATGGTGATAAGACTTATTTCAATCGAAACTTTCACATGGAGCCTACCAATGTTTGTGTGTACACCTGCACTTTTTGTTCGTATTCAAGATTGATAAAAAAACGTTCGGAAGGTTGGGAGTTGACACACGATGAGATGTTGGATATCGTCAAAAAATATGATGATAAGCCTGTGACAGAGGTGCACATTGTAGGAGGGGTGCTGCCACAATACGATTACAATTTTTACCTCCAATTATTCAAGGCGATCAAAGAACATCGTCCAGAATTGCACATCAAGGGCTTGACTCCTGTAGAGTATCACTATGTTTTTAAGAAGGCAAAGGTGTCGTACGAAGAAGGAATGAAAGCGATGGTAGAAGCTGGTTTGGACTCGATGCCAGGTGGAGGAGCAGAAATATTTGATCCAGAGATTCGAGAACAAATTGCCCGTGGAAAATGTGATGCCGATCAATGGTTGGAAATTCACAAAATACTTCACAATTTAGGCAAACACTCTAATGCAACGATGTTGTACGGACACATAGAGGAATACAAGCATCGAGTGGACCATATGGCAAGATTAAGAGCGTTGCAAGACGAAACAGGAGGATTTCAAACGTTTATTCCTCTCAAATTTAGAAATAAAAACAACGAGCTGTCGCATTTGGAAGAAGTGTCTGCTGTAGAAGATTTGAGAAACTATGCTATAGGTAGAATTTATTTGGATAACTTTGATCATGTAAAAGCGTACTGGCCAATGATTGGACGTACTACCGCTCAGCTATCTTTGGCTTTTGGTGTGAATGATATTGATGGAACAATTGATGATACCACTAAGATCTATTCAATGGCAGGGTCGGAAGAACAATCTCCTAGTTTAAATACGCAGCAATTGGTAGAACTTATAAAAGCAGTTGACAGACATCCGATAGAAAGGGATACTGTTTATAATGTCATACAAGACTACATGGACTATGATTTTAGTAAAGATGAAGATAGTTTAGTTGGCTTTTTAGAATTACCAGTAATACAAAAATAATCTTGACGCTTTGATAACAGTACTTTCTGTATTGATGTCGACTTATTTAATTGTAAATTCAAACATATCAAAATACTCTAACAGTTAGTATTGAATAGATATTACGGTTATCGAAGCTATGCAAGTCTTACACCCTTATGGAAATTTACTTATATAGACATGGTCAAACCTTGTACAATACTCAAGGCATTATTCAAGGGCGAGGGGTCGATTCTTCTTTGAATGAAACAGGAGCGGCACAAGCACAAGCCTTTTTTGAGGTATACAAAGACGTGGCATTTGACCGATTGATTACCTCTACTTTGAAACGAACACAAGAAACGGCTCGCCCATTTGAAGCATTGGGTATTCCAACAGAACGCCGTAGCGATTTAGATGAAATCGGATGGGGAGAGTGGGAAGGCAAGAAGGCTGATAAAGCCATGCATGAAGCTTATTTGGGGCTGCTGCAAGCATGGGCAGAAGGCGACTATCAAAAGAGTTTGGTAGGAGGAGATAGTGCGGCAGATATGGGGTTACGATTGACAGGGTTTATGAATTACTTAAGAACGCTAAACGATCAAAAAGTACTCGTTTGTACTCATGGAGGATGCATGGCTTACTTAATGGCTATTTTGCAAGGACAACCATTATCCTATATGCCTAAATACAAACACAAAAATACAGGTCTTTGTTTGTTTCATTATGATGGCACCAATTTCCACTTAAAATTACAAGACGACATTTCTCATTTAAACAATAAATAACTTGAAGCAGCCACTTAAAATTTCCGCCGTTTCTTATCTCAATACAAAGCCATTTTTGTATGGTTTGTTCCAATCTGGATTAGAGCAATCAATTGATTTAAGTTTAGATATCCCCTCTGAATGTGCCCGTAAGCTTATTGCAGGCGAAGTCGATCTGGGATTAATTCCTGTTGCTGTTATTCCTCAACTCCAAACACCACATATTATTTCTGATTTTTGTATTGGAACGGAAGGTGCTGTGAAAACGGTTTGTATTTATTCGAACTGCCCAATTGAAGAAATTACCCATTTGTACCTAGATTATCAGTCTAGAACCTCTGTTGCATTGACGCGTTATTTAGTAGCTAATTACTGGAAAATCAACCCACAATTTATCAATGCCAAGGCAGGTTTTGAAAGTAAGATTAAGCATAAGACTGCTGCTTTAATTATAGGAGACCGCACCATAGATATGGAGGTGGTGTATCCTTATGTTTACGATTTGGGAGAAATTTGGAAGAAACATACCGATTTGCCTTTTGTGTTTGCGGCTTGGGTTAGTAATGTCGAATTGCCAACTTCTTTTCTCAAACAATTTAACAAGGCATTACAGGAGGGGATTCAAAAACGACATCAAGTGGCACAGTTGTTCCAATCTAGCTACCTTAATTTCAATGTGCATGATTATTATTACAAATACATTGATTATAAATTAACCTCCCAAAAACGCCAAGCTTTGGATTTATTTTTGAACTATATTGAGCCCAAACGGGAGGTCTTGCAAAGCCAATAAAACAGACAAGTACCGCAAACGGCATTATTTGACTTTTGCTTTTAATAACTTACGCAACTGGCGCTCCAATTTTGCGTTGCTAGGAGGCAACGCATCGTTGTTGACAATTTGCCCATCTTTGCCAATAATCATGTAATGTGGGATAGAATAAATATAGAAAAATTTTAAAAATTCAATCATTTCATCTTGATTTCTACGATAGTGTTGCCCTTTTGTTTGAATTTTTAGGTTTTCCATGCTTTTTTTCCACGCAGCTTCATTTTTGTCAATCGAAATGTAAACAAAAACAATGTCTTCGCCTTGTAAGTTTTGATGTAACTTTAGAGAGGCGGGCATTTCTTGCCGACAAGGACCACACCAACTGGCCCAAAAGTCAATGTAGATAACTTTTCCTTTATTGGCTTTAAAAATTTCTGTAAACGATTTCTCTTCTCCTCCTAAAGTGACAAATTTATTTTCTTCTACAATCTTTTTAAAGCTCTTTTGAGCATAGCTAAAATTTGCAAGAGCAAAACATAAGATAAGCAATAGATAACGCATAAAAGTATTGTTTTTGTAATGTGACGATTTAGACAATATTGAATAAAGAATTGTAAAAACTGCTTTATAAAAAGCTCAAAATATCTTTCCCAAGATACAAATAAAGACTTACCAATATAGTCTCTCCTAAAAAGATGCCAGTTATCATAATAGGATATTTCATTTTTACCAACCCTGCCACATAACAAATAATATCTGTCGGTACAAACGGAAACCAAGCCCATGCCGCAACAAGCCATTTCCCTTGAGGTTTGTTTAGCTGAATACGTGCCTTTTCAATTTTTTGAGGATACTTTTGAGACAAGTAGTCTCCGAATCCAATGGCATCTGCAAAATAGTACAGTAGCGTAGCAGAGAACAAGATTCCTAGAATTGATACGATCCCTACCAAGATTAATTTATCTGGAAATAAAATAGCTCCTGCAAAGACAAAAGGGGTGCTTGGAAATAAAAAAATCCCTCTCAAAAAAGAGATAATGATATATACCAACCAAACCCAGTGGTCAAATTTTCTTAAAAAGGAGGACAACTGCTCCGCATTAAATGCAGTAGGGTGAAGAAGGACATAAATTAAAACAAACAGAACCGTGCTAATCCATAAGTAATTGATAACTTTTTTTATTTGCTTTAAATTAATGAGTGCCATTGGGAGAATAAATTGATAAAATGGTTAGAAAGGAATATGCTGTAAAATGACAGTTATGGGGTAATTGAAATAGCCATCCTACACGGTGATTTTTTTAATTTGACAATATGGATTTTTTAACAAAGAATAAGCCACAATGCATTACTCTGTTGAAACCACGCAGTAGCAGCGAATCGAGCTGTGCGAGCTCACGACCGTAGGGAGTAACAAAGCTAACTAAAAGCGCAGCGCTCACGAAGTATTAACAATAAATACTAAGAAGATAATTACGAGGCTTCAAACACTTCAATAAAAAAAAATGATTGAAAAGAGTTCCTTTTGATAAACGTTAAATTATTTTTTTTACTATTTCTTCGATAAAGTATTGGTTCTTCTAGACAAGGAGGTTAAAAAATGATTATTTTTTTGTAAATTGGCTATAAGTATTAACCAAAAAGTTAAAATCGAAAAACGAAAAACATGCAAAAAATCACTTTTACATTATCGCTTCTATTAGGAGTGTTTATCAGCCTTTCAGCGCAAAATCATCCTACTTGTGACGGGACCCGCTATGTAAGCGAAGTCTTTACTGCCGTCGATACTACCGCCGATGTTTTATATGGAAATAATACCACGTTTGCGGGGAATAATCAAGACCTCTACATGGATATTTATGAGCCAATGGGAGATGCTGCAACAATGCGTCCTGCTATTGTTTTGGCTTTTGGAGGTTCTTTTATTAGTGGTCAACGACAAGCCTTAGATGATCTTTGTCGATATTATGCTCAACGTGGTTTTGTAGCAGTCACTATTGATTACAGATTGTATGATGGTCCTTTTTTCCCATTTCCAGATTCTGCTGATATGACAGATGTTGTCATCAAAGCAGTAGGAGATATGAAAGCTGCTGTTCGTTTTTTGAGAGAAGATGCTGCTACTGACAACAAGTATAAAATTGATCCAAATATGATTTTTGTAGGTGGAATTTCGGCTGGTGGCATTACAGCTGCCCATACCGCTTATGTAGATTCAACAGATAATTTGGCACCAAATGAAATGACAGCAATTAACAACAATGGAGGTTTTGAAGGTAATAGTAGTAACAATGTAGGGGTGTATAGTTCCGAAGTACAAGGGGTTGTCAACTTTTCTGGAGCATTGAGGGATGCGGATTATATTGGCGCGGGTAGCGTACCTATCTTTTCGGCACACGACGACAACGATGGAACGGTTCCTTATAATGGAGATGATGCTCGAGTATTTGGTATTCCAATTATTTATGTGGAAGGAAGTGGGGTAATGCATCCGCAAGCAACTGCCGTAGGGGTGGACAATTTTTTAATTACATTGCCTAATAGTAATGGACATGTGAGCTACTTTGGTAATAATGCTGCACAATGGCAAGATACAGTTTTGAATACATCGTCAGAATTTTTGCACGATTATGTTATTTGTCCATTGATTTCTAGTACCAAAGAATTGTCAAAGGAGTTTATTGCGGCTAATTTTTATCCGAACCCTGCCGACATTGATATGATAATCGCATTTGATAACGTACCATCTAGTTATACAATTACTTTGTATGATAATATGGGGAGACAAGTTTTTGAAGAGAAAGCAGTGTTTACCAATCGTTATATCTTAGCCAAAGAGAATTTTGCAACAGGTGTTTATTATGTTAATATTCAGTTTGAAGATGCTAAAATAGCACCAATACAATCCAAAGTGATTTTTCGTTAGTTTTTCTTAGAATACTTGTTTGCCAGATGCTTGTGGTGGCAATGTGATTTTATCGAACGATTTTCAAAAATAAATTGTATCTTAATGTTCTGTCTTTTTTTAGACAGGACATTTTTTTATTTAAACTAGTCTAGCCAATGATAAAACATTGCTACTTATTGTTTGTCCTCTTGATTACTCAAGGAAGTCAAGCACAGCATCCTACTTGCAACAATTCTCGTTATTTGGATACTATTTTTACAGATATAGATACTACATTTAACCTGCTCTTTGGTGTCAATACGACTTATCAAGGTAATGTAGATAGTTTGTATATGGATGTTTATCAACCTGCAACTGATACAGTCAGCAAACGACCATTGATAATATTGGCTTTTGGTGGAAGTTTTATTTTGGGAGAACGAACAGATATGGCACCGCTTTGTCATTACTATGCACAGCATGGCTATGTAACAGCAACTATCGATTATAGATTGTACGATGGTCCTTTTGTCCCTTTTCCTGATTCGGTTGTCTTTGCTGATGTGGTGGTGAAAGCGATTGGAGATATGAAGGCTTCTATACGTTATTTTAGAGAGGATGCCGCTACGGCTAATTTATACAATATTGATACGAACGCAATTTTTGTAGGAGGAGGATCGGCAGGGGCTATTATGGCGTTGCACACTGCTTATTTAGATACTACTGATAATATTCCACCTCATATTCTAACAGCAATTCATAATAACGGTGGTTTTGAAGGAAACACAACAACAAATACGCAATATTCATCAGAAGTGCAAGGTGTTTTAAACTTATCGGGAGCATTGGGGAATGCTTCTTGGGTGGATATGAATGACGTTCCTGTATTTAGTGTGCACGATGATAACGATGATATTGTACCGTACGGGCAAGGGTATTCTACCATTGCAGGTTTCCCCATTTCTTATTTAGAAGGAAGCCAAGTAATTGCCGACACCGCAACTGCTTTGGGTATTCCCAATGTATTGATTACAATTCCCAATAGCAATGGACATGTTAGCTATGTAAATAATCCACAATGGCAAGATTCTGTTTTTACTGGAATAGCGATGTTTTTACACGAAATCTTGTGCCCAATAACAACCTCTAAGTTGTCTATTGCCACAGAAGGGAGCAAGGTGTTGGTGTATCCAAACCCCGCTACTCAATATATTAACATAGCATTGGAGGAGGATAAAGGAGCGTACGCTGTCTTATTATATAATAGTGTAGGACAAAAAGTGTTTGAACAAAGTGATATAGTAACGACCAATTGGAGTCTGTCGCGTCAAAATTTGCCTGCTGGGGTTTATTATTTAAATATTGCATTCAAGGATGTTCGTAAACAGAATATTCAAACCAAAATTATTTTTCACTAATACATTTATCCCTTGAGAGTTTTGTTGTGAGAATCAAGAAAACTTTGTTAATTTAGGAACGTGAAAAATAAGTTGAATGCTTGGATGCCATCCAAGAAAAATCAAGAACTATTTTGTAGCGAAAAGAAACGCCTTAATTCGTGTGTAGATGGATATTAATAAGACAATAGAGAAGATACTGGATACGAGAACAAATGCAACACTTAATAACTTAGATTTGAGTGACCAGTCGTTGGAGCAGTTGCCCGCTCAAGTTTTGGAAACCGAAAACTTGGGGGCGCTAGATTTATCTGGCAATGCGTTGAGCGAATTGTGCGACGATTTGTGTAGCCTAATCTCTTTGCAAGAACTCAATGTAGAGCATAATTTTATAGCTGAAATACCAGAAAAAATTGCTCAACTCAAAGCCTTACGTTCTTTCAACTGCTCTAGCAATGAATTGCAGTTTTTGTCCTTGGCTTTATGCGAATTGTCAGAGCTGGAAATATTAGGTTTACAACAAAATAAACTAACAACTTTACCACTTGAATTAGCTAATTTAAAGAAACTACGTTCATTTAAATTAGAGAGCAACCCACTAAAAATAATACCAGAGGTGATAGGACAACTATCTCAATTAGAAGTCCTTGATTTGTCAGATACTCGAATTCATTCGTTATCGGATAATTTTGGAAATTTAGCAGGGCTAAAATGGCTAGATTTGTCTATTAATAACTTTAAAACCTTAACTTCTAATATTGGAACTTGCAAGGAGTTAATTTATTTGGATATTAGCCACAATAAAATTCAAAATTTAGAAACTGTTTTGGAACAACTTTCAGGCTTAATGGAGCTTAATATTGAAGGGAATCCACTAACACGCTTGCCTAAGACAATTGGCTTATTGAGCAAATTGCAACGACTCGATGTAATTGCCACCCAATTGGTTGCCTTGCCTGAAGAGATTGGACGTTTAAAAAACTTAAAATATCTAAATGCATCCTCTAATTATTTAGAGGCTTTGCCAGAAAGCTTTGGAGCACTCGAATCTTTGACTCAGTTTGATGTTAGTGAGAATCAGTTGGAGTATTTGCCTAAAAGTTTTGGAGCATTAAAAAATCTAGAAGTACTCAATATCGAGTTGAATCCATTAGAGCATTTGCCCTTAGTGATCTGCGAATTATCTAATTTGAAAGACTTAGATTTAACAGGAATAGAACTAAAGCAATTGCCTTATTCTATCTGTAAGTTGACCAACTTAAAACGCTTGGACTTGTCAGAAAACTTTTTGGAAGAATTACCAGAACAAATAGGAGAGTTGCCTAAGTTGGAAATCTTAGATTTGAGAGAAAATCAATTGGATAATTTGCCAACAGGATTTGCTCGCTTAACGAGCCTAAAAGAACTGCACTTAGAGTATAATTTATTCTTAGAATTAGGGACAGAAATAGGGGAGTTGGTTAAACTTAAGAAATTAGATCTTAGCTATAACGAATTGGAAGATTTGCCTGCCAATTTTACACAGCTACAACGCTTGGAACGACTCAATTTAGAAGGAAATGCTTTGTCTACTATTCCTAGAGAGGTTTTTAGTTTGCATCGAATCAAAGAATTGGACTTGTCAGATAATGAAATTAGCAATGTTCCTGATTTGATTGTAAGTTTAGAAAAACTCCGTTGGTTGGATTTGAGAAATAATCAATTGACCGAATTACCTATGGAGTTGGGATTGTTGGCAAATGTTTTAGAAGAGTTGTATTTAGAAGGCAATTATTTTAGAGAGGAAGAAAAAGAAACGATTATAGAATTATTACCCCATACAAATATTTATTTTGATTTAGATTAAATTTCAAGTCAGAATAGGATACAATCAGCATAAGCATATAACAATGAATGTAGAGGAACAATTAAAAATATACTTAGAAGAAGAACAAGTAATAGAAGTAGATTGGAGTGGAAAAAATTTAAGCGCTGTTCCGTCTGGACTAAACCAAGTGAAAGGATTGGAACGACTGAATCTAGAGCGCAATAATTTAATGAATTTGCCAGATGAAATTACAGAAATTCGTAGCTTGCATTGGCTAGATTTGTCTGATAATTATTTAGCAAATTTGCCCGTACTAATGTCGAACTTGTCAGAGTTGAGATGGTTGGATTTATCTGCAAACGATTTTGAGGAATTACCTAGTAATTTTGGAGATTTAACCGCTTTGGATTGGTTAGATTTAAAAAATAACAAATTACGTGCTTTGCCGAGCTCTTTTGGGCAGTTAAAAAAGCTGAAGAAACTCAATCTAGAAATTAATGAGTTAGAAGCTTTGCCTGCTTCTATTTGCGAATTAAAGGCGTTAGAATGGCTCGATTTATCAGATAATCAATTGACGGATTTGCCTGAGGAGATAGCTCAATTACAAGAGTTAGAATGGCTAGATTTGGAAGAAAATCCCTTTGGTAAACTACCTGAATCTATTTGCCAATTAATTAAACTGAGAGAATTGGACTTGACGGGGATTGAGGCTGAAGAACTGCCAGAGTCAATCGGTAATTTAATCAACTTGGAGTGGTTGGATTTATCTGAAAATAAGTTAAAAGCTATTCCAGAGTCAATTGGTAATTTAGTAGGTGTCGAATGGTTGGATTTAAGAAGCAACGAATTAACGACGCTTCCTGAATCAATGAAAAATCTCCAAGCATTAACTCGTTTGAATTTAGAACACAATAACTTTGGGGGATGGGTTTCGGTTGTTGCTAAGTTAACACAACTTCAAGAACTAGATTTAACAACAACAGGTTTGGTCAATATTCCAGAGGACATATCAAATTTACAAGCACTAGAATGGTTGGATTTGTCAGAAAATAAGATCAAAGAATTACCAGAAGCACTAGGGGCATTAAGCAAGCTGACTTGGTTGGATTGTAAAGAAAATGAAATCACGCACATTCACCCCGCTCTTTATAACTTATATGACTTAAAAGAGCTGTATCTTAATTCCAACCAATTGACAACGATAGATAAAGAAATTGGGCAATTGGAAAGTTTAGAACGACTAGATTTGAGTTTTAACGAATTGTCAGAACTACCAGAAGAAATTGGAGCGTTGCCTTTGCTAGTATGGTTAAATTTAGAAGAAAATAGATTTAGAACATTGCCTTCAGGAATTTGTGCCTTGACTCATTTAGAAGATTTGGATGTTTCTGATAATCAGTTGTCTAGTTTGCCTGATGATTTGGCTCAATTAGAAAATTTGCGCTTTTTAGATTTGCGGAATAATAATTTTACAAGTTTGCCAGCTGTCTTGTCGCACTTTGGCAATCTACAAGAGTTGTATTTGTCAGATAATCCTTTGACCGAAGCTCAAGTTGAAGAAGCTAGAGCTATGTTTCCCAATGCGATTGTTGAATTTTGATAAAACACAACATTATAGATTTAATAGAAACATGAGTCATCCCACTTAAAGGATCACTCATGTTTTTTATTGCTAGTTGGCAGTATTGTTACTAACAATTATAGTGTATGATTTGGAGTAATACCAAGCGTAACCCTTTTAGTTATATCACTGTAAATTTCTTTATCAGCAATCGAGAAGAGTAACATTTCTGTGAAGTATAGCTTTTTTGTTTTCTCTTTATCTCCTTTCCAAAGCTGTTGATGAATTTGTATTACTAATTTATTTAGCACTTCATAAGCCGATTCTTTTGCTATAAAACAATCTTTATCTCTCTTGTTTATATACTGTCGGTTATCTAAATCACTTAATTGATTTTCTTGATATTTTTCAATGTTCTTTAAGCGAATTAATACATTCATATCAAAAGCTAACATTTTAGAATTTCTTCCTTCTGGAATAGGGAAAAATTTATTGCTAGCATTTTCAGATAAGAGAATCCAATTTAGGGCATATGCTACTCTTGAATCATAAATAATATACTTTTCGGGAAACATGAATGAGCCAACCTTAGAGGAACTTGCAATTCTATGAAATGAAGGAGTAGAGTTGTTTTTATATATTTCTAGTAGTTGCAACGTATCCGAGTCTTTTGCTCCTCTTATACCTCCCCATTCTTTGATAATCCAAAGGCAAATTTCATCGAACAAAGCTTGATTTTTAAGTACAGAAGAAGAAAGAGCTTGTTGGATTTTTGGTTTTAAAAAAAGCTCTTTCTCATAAAGGTTTTTGATCGCATTTACTTCCTTTAATTCCTTTGAAGAGATCACCTTTAAATCAACTAACTTTTCACTTTTTGATTTCCACTGGTACAAACTAGGTAATCGATCTTTGTATTGTTCTAAATATTGGACAATTTTATCTACTTTAAATTCTAGTTGCATTGATTGATTTTTATGAACGTTTTAATTTGATAATACTTCGTTGTAGGTATTCTTTTAAATAGCTTCTCAGACATACTACTTAAAATGATTAAATTAAAAAAAATATTTTTAAATCCTTTTAGTTACCTACTAATAGCTTGTTTAGGATTATTAGCTTATACAGAACTGAAATTATTTGTTCAACATTCTCTAGATCTAAGCGGTCGCCCTTTATATGATGTTAGGGAAGTGCTTGGGATACTTGCTGGTTTGTTTTTGATTAAGATGCTAGTGTGGAACTATTTTTCAGAACAAAAAAATAACAATTATTGGCTCTTATCGGCTGTTGTCCTAGATGTTGTCATGTTGGTTGGCGTATTCATGAACTATAATGAAATAATTAATTTTCATCTTAATTATGAGGAATATAGCTACAATTTTAGAAGTGATGAATACAGCCGAATTAAAAAAAAACATCATCCTTTTGATAATATTTCTATATTTAATCTAGGTTATTTTTTATTTCTAGTAGTGTTCTTTTGTCTAAAAAAATCTGAAGAAGAGGAAGATTTAGAAATACTAGATAATTAGTGTTAAGGAATTGATTTAAGATTGGTATTACTCATTTTAAGGAGCTAAAAATTAAAAGCTTTCAATTCAGGACGTTTTAATAAAAAACTAGACAAAAAAAAATCTAAATACCAGAAACTAGTCCAGTATTTAGATTTTTGCAAAACGAGGTTAATCGTTTTGTATAGATCTTATTTTACAACTTGGAATTGTTGTGTCATTACTTGGTTACCAGTAACGATAGAAATGATATAAACACCATTTTCTAAGTCATTGGTAGCAATTTGAGTGGTATAGGCGTTGATATTAGTAACGTTCAATACAGTTTGTCCAAGTGTATTGTGAACCATTACTGTTTGAATTTCTGTTGCGCTTTGGATGTTCAAAACACTAGCAGCTGGATTAGGGAAAAGAGTAATTGGTTGCTCTTTTCTGTTGTTTACCTTTGCAGTGCTTGTAATCATATTCATACCACAAGTAGACAAGGTGTATCCTTCGTTGCGAGGAGCAGAAGGATCAAATTGAGTCACCCAACCAGAGATGCTAAATGTTCCTAGAGGAGCAGGCATGTTGTACAAATCAACATCGTTGTCAATACGAAGTGTGATTGTATCTGCGCTACCATCTGTAATGCGAACGTTAAAACCAGAACCAGTTCCTGTCCATTCAGCAGTATCTACTAAAGACATGTTTGCAAACATAACGTGTCTATTTTCCCAAGACTCGTTCAATTGAGTTACGGTTGCTGGGCTAGCAGTTGGATTACCTTGAGAAATAACAGCAATACTATCTGGAGCAAATTGTAACAAACCATTAAATTGAGAAACAGTTCCCCAAATGTGTAGAGAGTCACCTTCTGTAACGCTATAAGCATCTACATCGTTGAAAGAGAATACTCTAATACCAGCGCTATTGTCACTGTTAGCAAAAGGAAAATCTAATCCATTACCACCTCTAAGGTCAATACAATGAGCAATTCCTCTCAACTCGCAAGTTACATTTAAAGAATCGGCATTACCACTAGTATCAACATCATTGATTTGGTCAAAAGTATACAATGGGTAGCTTGGTGGTGGTGGTGGAACAACAACAACACAGTTGTTCATCATACCAGGAGTTGCAAACAATGAGTCTGTACCTGTAGTACCATTCAAACCAGCAAAGTCATTTGAAGTTCCCCAGCTAGCAGCAAGAATGTTGTCCGTTAGAGGATCACATAATTGCAAAGAACGACCTCCACCAGCAGCATTGGTTGGCCAAGGAGCAGAAGTCTCATAGTCAACAGAGTCAACAAGTGTACCAGCACCATCGTAAATAGTAACATCCTCTCCACCATTAGACAAACCTCCATTTGTCCAAACAGCATTAGGAGCCATTCCAAATGCAGTGTGGAAAGCTGCAGAATCAGAAGCAATTACAAAGTAACCACCAGCAGCAATTGTATCTGAGCCAAAGGTATGGGTTACACCTTGTGTAAATGTGTAGTTTTGCAAGTTAACTGTAGATGCCCCTGCATTGTACAGTTCAATAAACTCTTCATTTTCTCCACTACCAGGAACGTTATAAAGAATTTCATTAATTACTACTTGTGATTGTGCTGCAAAGCTTACCAACAACATAGCAGAAAGAGTAGAAAATAATTTTTTCATAATGGTCTTATCTTAATTTTAATCAAATTGATTGATACATTGAAAGTGCTAAATTAACTAAAAATGTTCATACTGAAAAAAGGACTTTCCTTTTAAAACCACCTTGGCAGTTTAAAAAATGAAAAATAGGAAATTATATTTTGGCTATGTTTGGTCTTTACTACAGTATAAAGAGGATATAAAATTAAATGCCGAATAGAATTTTATATGTTAATTTTAGTTGAAATTTTTGTAAGCCTTTGTTAATACAAGTTTTTAGACAATTATGATAAAAATTAATTTATTGAGATGAGTATATTGGATGTTTTGTATTAAGTTGTTAATCAATGTGGTGTGGTTTTTGAAGGCACTAGGGAAGAACCATAGTTCTATATCTTATATTTTTGAATAAAAACAATCATTTTAGGATTACCAATAGTCAATAATGTAACAAGAACGTTAAAGAAATACTAAATATGTATAAAAAAAGAAATCTAGTTCTGTTTACTTTCTAAATATGTTTATCTTAGATATACAATCTAGAAAATTATTAGATTATTTTTTAAATAAAAACTAAAAAATGTACGAAGTTTATGCCCTATAAACGTTCTAATAATTATAGACACTCATTCCCACCAATTAATTAGCTGATAAAATAGAATATTATAATACTCAACATGCTTGACGACTTTGTTTTTATAACGAGTTGGAGGCTAAGAGGTAAAGTATGTAGCAAATAGACAAATAGTCGTCTATTATTGCAATTTACTTTACAAGCATTCAGAAATGACATAAAACGAAAACTAAGTAAAAGTAATTTTAGGGATAAAAAGAATGAATATTATGAAGCTTATTATGGCTCTATTGCTCCTAGGGAATATACAGTGGGCATTCGCACAAAAACCAGACGCCATTGAAGATTATAACGCTGGACTCGTCTATTACAAATTACGGAATTATAAAGATGCAGTGCCTTTTTTTGAATCGGCTGTCAAAAAAGATCCTGATTTTGTTCCTGCTTTTCGAGTATTGATTACTTGCCATGAACAAGAAGGACAAAACGAGCTTGCTGCAAGTTTATACGAAAAGGTTATCGAATTGGCGCCTTCTGATAAAGCCCTTTGTTATAATTTGGCACTTACTTATGTAGACCTAAAAGCATATCATAAGTCTATTTTGTATTTAAAAAAGGCATTAAAAATTGATCCAACTTATGCAAAAGCCGCTAATAAAGTCAAAGAAATTGAAGCGTATTTGGAGCAACAAAATCGTATCAAAAACCAAGACAAAGAGAACAGCAGTGGCGATGCTAGTACTTTAGAAAACCAAGTCTATACGGTGGCTTTACAAAATTACAGGAATAAGTCCTACAAAGATTGTTTGGCAAAGCTAAAAGATTATACAGGTGAAATTACCAATCCCAATTTCTATTATCTAATGGCAATTACCTTGCAACATCTGGGCGATAGGGAAGCTGCTATTGTTGATTATGAACATGTTTTGGAATTGGATGATTTGCATTTTAATACAAATTTGAACTTGGGGCGTATTTATTATAATGATAAAAATTATGAAGGAGCAATAGAATTGCTAGAAACAGCTTATTCTCGCAGAGGAAATGACTTGAGTTTGTTGTATGACTTGGCAAAATCTTACTTTTATGCTCAACAGTACGAAGCATCTATTGCACACCTAGAATCTTATATAGAGCGTAACTCCGATGATGGTGAAGCTTGGCGTCTGTTAGGGGAAAGTTATAGTAAAACAGGAAAACCCAAAGCAGCTTCAAAAGCATTTGACAAAGTTGAACAATATAGTGCAGGGAATGATAAATTATACGAACAGTTAGAAGAAAGTATTGCCAAGTACGGGCGACAAGCCAGCGAGTATAGCAAAGAGGGAAAATATAAAGAGGCCATTGCTGTTCTAGAAAAAGGAATCATGGAGCACTCTAAGGCTGCTTCGTTGCATTTTAACCTTGGGCTAAATTATATCGAGATAGGAAACACTAAAAAGGCAAGAGAAGAATTTAAGAAAACAATTGATTTGGAACCAGCGCATGCGAAAGCATATCAAGGTTTGGGACTGATTCATTACGAACGAGAAGAATACAAAGAAGCAGGCGCTTATTATTTGGCTACAATTGATGCTGGCAAACAAGATGAGTTTGTATATTATAAATTGGGTAGTTGTTGGTTCAAATTAAAAAACTTTAATAAAGCGGTTGATGCCTATTTGCAAGCCATCCATCTAAATCCCAATCAAAAGCGTTATCACTTTGGCTTGGGAGCTGCTTATATTGCATTGAACAAACATTATGATGCTATTGATGCTATGAAGGTAGCTCTAAAATTGGATCCAATGTACTTAGAAGCACACTACAATATTGCTGTTGCTTATCTCAAGATGAGTGAATACGATAAATCTATTGCTGAAGCAGAAAAATTGCTGGCTAAAAATAGTGAATATGCCAAGGCTTATTTGGTAATTGGGCATGCACACAAACGAATGGGAAATTATGTTTTGGCAGATAATTTTCAGAAAAAAGCAGAACGAATGGATCCCAGTTTGAAGCAGTAGTTTAATCCTTCTATTTCGTTGAATTAATTTTTAAACAGGTTTTGAATTATCCTTAAAATCTAATATATTTAGCACATATTTTATGAAACAGGTATCCACCAATTATGATAATTATAATAGTGGGGTATGATTATAAAGTATAAAGTGATTCATTATAGTCGTAATACTACAAGGAGTATTGCAAAATCCTAAAAAATTAAAACAATCAAATAAATTGTCATGGCAGAAGATAAAGATTTAGAAATTGCAATTGGACACGTCGTGGATATGGTCGGCAGTGGTTTGGTCAAACGCAAAGCAGAAGGAATTGAGTTGGAACGTAGAGTGCGTAACTTTTGGAACAAAATTAAGAAAGGAATGGCAGACGATGTTGTTGCTAACTTAGAAGCTGAACCAGAAGATGAAGCTGCAAGAAAAGCTTTTGCAGAAGAATTGGAGCGCTTAATGAAATCTCAAAATGTAAAAATGAGCGTTGTTGCTTTACTTTTTAATAGTGGCATCCGTCTCTAATAAGTAGCACATCTAGTTCGATGTGTTTGCATACTATAACAAAGTCATCCCGTATTCCTCGTGGATGACTTTTCTTTGCCTAAAAATCACCTTTAATAATGACTTTCCTAACTAAAATGTTAAAGCCTGTCCTGAAATGGTTTGTACACAAACAGGCGAAAAATAATCTTCCAAATCTCAATGAAATAATTCATGCACCTGACTTGAAGGGGAAGGTAGAAATTATTAGAGACCAATGGAGTGTCCCTCATATTTATGCTGAAAGCAAAGAAGATGCTTTCTTTGCACAAGGCTATGTACATGCCCAAGAACGCTTGTGGCAAATGGAACTAACTCGACGCATAGTGTCTGGTCGTTTGTCAGAAGTAATCGGAAAGGATGCTTTGGAAGTGGATCGCATTGCTCGAATTATGGGATTCAAACATTTGGGGCAAACGGACGAGCAAGAAGCTAGCAGCAATGTTTTGTTCCCATACTTAGAAAGTTATGTAAAGGGAGTCAACTATTTTATTGCTACTTGTAAATATCCTCCTGTCGAATTTAAGTTGCTCAAAGTCTCAATGGAAAATTGGACGGTTGCCGATTGTTTTGGAATGGCACGTTTGTTGGCCATGCAGATGTCACAAGGGTGGCTGCATGAGTTAGAACGTATGGGAATGGCAGAGCTGTTTGGATTGGAAAAAGCCCAAGAAATATTTCCAGAGTACTTGGCTACCAACCCTGTTTGTTTGAACTACGGTATAGAAACCAACGAACGAAAAGCAGATGGAACATTAGAAGCTTTTAAAGGTCCATACTTACGCCCCTTAGGTGGTAGCAATAATTGGGTAGTTGCTGCTGATAAAATGGATACAGGAGCTGCGGCATTGTGCAACGATCCACATTTACTCATTAATACTCCCAATATTTGGTATGAAAATCATCTGGTAGCACCCGATTATGAAGTAACAGGCGTTTCTATTCCTGGAGTGCCTCTTGTCTTGATTGGGCACAATGCCAATATGGCTTGGGGAGCAACACTTACATATGCAGATATTCAAGATACTTATATAGAAAAATTTGTCAACCCCGATGGGTTGCAGTACCACTTTGGAGATCGCATATTAAAAGCCAGCGTTCGAGTAGAAAAAATATACATCAAAGGGGAAAAAGCTCCACATGAAGAAAAAGTAATTCAAACACATCATGGTCCTGCCATTTTAAATTTAGATGGCACGCATAAAGTTACACTTTGTTCCAGAGCACTACAACAGAATGAGATGATTTTTGGTTTTTACGAGTTAAATGTAGCCGAGAATTGGAATGACTTTGTTGCGGCTTGTGAAAAATTAACCGTTCCTTCTCTTAACTTGGTATATGCAGATATTAAGAATAATATTGGTTATTACATGACTGGAGAAGTGCCTATTCGTGCTCGATCCAAAGGATTGTTGCCCAACAAAGGATATGATGCCTTGCATGAATGGACTGGACGTGTGCCTTTTGAAGCCATGCCACATGTTTTAAACCCAACGCAAGGATATTATTATACTTGTAATAATAAATTAGTGGGGGATGATTATCCATACGATTTAGGAAATATATGGATGAATGGCTATCGTGCCAAGCGTTTGCAAACGTTGCTTGATTCAAAGGATAAGTTCGGATTCGATGATTTCGCCTCGTGGCAGCTAGATTTTGTGAGCTTGCCAGGTGCTTCATTTATTCAATTAGTACGGCGATTGATTCAAGAAAAACAATACGAAAATTTGTCTGGTTACCTCAAAAAGACAGTTGATTTATTCTTGAACTGGGATTGTGAGTTGACGGCAGATTCTGTTGGTGGAGCAATTTATCAAGTATTAAAACAAGAGCTAATTGATTTGATTTTTGATAAAAATAAAAGCATAAGAGGGGTTGTTCCTAGAAAAGAGCTACCTATTTTTGCTGTATCAGAGTTTTTTGGACACGATGTAACGGCCATTTTACGATTGTTTGATAATCCCAATTCTGTTTGGTGGGAGAGGTCGCCAGAAGAAATTTTATTAGAAGCATTGAAAAATACCACCGAATACCTAACCAATAAATTGGGTAGCAATACCGCCAATTGGAAATGGGGGCGCTTGCATCCTATGGTTGCTAAGCATGCTCTTGGAGTGAAACCTATTTTGGGAGAAATATTTGATACAGGGAACCTACCAATAGGAGGGGACACTGATACTTTATGTCAAATGGCTTTTGTACCAGGAGAACACTATGGAGGAAAGTCTTTGATTGGTGCTTCTTATCGCCAAATGATTGACATGGGAGATTTTGCTAATAGCAAATGTATTGCTCCTGTAGGGCAAAGTGGGAATGTTCAATCTCCTCATTATGCCGACCAAATGGAAAGATGGGTAAACGGAGATTATAAAACCATGTTGTGGACAAGAGAACAAGTCGAGCAGCATCAACGATACCGAGCTGAGTTAAATCCACTGTAGGGAGCTTTTAATATTAAGTAGTATATTGTAGTAGTTCGTTGATTAGCTCCCTGCGGTCGTGAGATCGCTATCGCTTAGTTGTTTACTTTTTTACCAAAAAGATAAAAAATCACATTTATACTAGTTTGATAATTAAAATTTTAACACAAAATGTAGTAAATTTATAACTTGTTAATTATCAAACTAATAAAGTTTTTCAACGAACTATTGATGTTGGTGTTTGGGGATAAAAATTTTAGAAACCAGGTAGCTTTTTGTTTTGTTCTACTTTGAGTTTCAAATCTTCAATCTCCTTCAGTAGCCATGGTTCTATAGGAACGGTTTTGAAGATAGCGTATGCTGTTTGATTTTGATAAATGAATTCAAATTCTTGCAACCACTCTTGAAAGTTGGATTGCCCAATAATACCATGATTCGTTTGTATGTATAAAATCAATTCTTTGGGTAAAATAGCCAAAGAGTCTAAACCCCACAAAGAAAAACACTGGAGTAAGTACTCGTAATCCGACATAATTAGCATGTTCGAATTGAAGCGAATGGTATCATTTTTTTTGTGAACAAAACCATTGCTATCAAACCATGCTTTGGGTTTATTCTGAATAAAATCAATATTAGTAGCATCAATTGTTGGACGAAAAAACTCTTTTCCTGTTTTGATACGAACACCATCTTTATAAATATCTCGTCTTTGTTTTCGGATGGGGTTGCACATTTGAACAGACGGATTGGCGTCAAAAAAATTCAAGACCTCTTGTACAAAAGAGGGGTGTAAAGCATTGTCATCGTCCAAAAAACTAATAAGAGGAGCAGAAGCTAAAGAAAGTCCTTTGTTGCGGGCATGAATAAGTCCTTTGTGGGCTGTCTCTACATAAATAATCGAACACTCGGATTGTTGTTGTTGAATAATTTTTCGAGTAGTAGAACAAGCGCCATCGTTAATAATAATCCACTCAAAGTTTTGATTGGTTTGCGCCAGTAAACTAGGCAGGCAAATCTCCTGAAATAGCTTGGATCTATTATGAGTAGCTGTGATAATACTTAATTGTGGCATCGTAGGAGTGTTAATGAAAAATAAAAATCGACAAAGAATATTTCCTTGCCGATTTTAAAATAAAAAATTATTGAGCAAATCTGTATTAGACTTCTTTTAGCATACTTGAAGCTTGAAGTTATGTTTAAACATACTCTTAAGCAATGCCGTAATTGGTAATTCTATGCTTGACACGGTAGAGTGCTAGTACTTCTTGAATCTCTACTTCATAAGGAGGATAGATTTGATTGTCTGAAATTAAGCGCAATCCAACCGTTTGATTTTCGTGTTTGATGTTTTGAACTCGTTTAGCAACAACAGAATCACTAGTTACGACAACATAAACCGAGTTATCTTTAATAGAACCATTCGGACCACTTTCTACCTTTTCACAAATAACAATATCTCCATTGGTAATATTCGGCAACATACTATCGCCACTAATTTCAATAGCAGTTAAGTCCCCTTCTAAACCAGGGATAGAAAACTTTTGAATTTCTATTTTCTCTTGGCTAGCATCATCGTAATCAGAATTTTGAGCACCCAATGAATTTCCAGCCATAGCATGTGCATTGACAAGTGTGATGTTCTTTTGTCCTTCAAATATTTTTTGAGTTAGAGGGATGTGCATATCTTCATGCCCTTCAAACATTTGGTTGCTTCCACCAAAAAGAAAGTTAGCATTTATACCATAGATATCAATCAATTTATTCATTTGATCTAAAGTGATATTGCGTTTTCCTTTTAGAATACTGTTAACAACATGGTTGTACGTTCCTAATTGAGAAGCGATATCTGATTTACTTTTGATTTTTCCTTCTTCTTTTAGTTGATCATAAACTAAGCGGAAGCGTTGGTTAACAGTATTATCAATAAAGTTAGACATGGTTATAATGCTTTTGGTTATTCTGTGTACTTTAAGATCTTGTTGATGGTGTGATAATCCATCAAAGAAAAATATTAGATTATCACATTTGTATAGTAGTTAAAAACATTCTTCTGAATCTTGTTAAAAATTAAGACAAAAAGTTTAAAAACTCTATCAACTAATAATTTATTAAAACAAAAAGTTTTACCTTTATGTTGGTTGAAAATTTGAGTTAAAATCAATAACGATTAACTTGAAAGTAAAGTTATTAAAAATAATATTAGAATGCAAACATTTTTGTTTGTTTCTGAAACAGAACATTGTATTTATGTGGTATAGAATATTTTTGTTGGTATTTGCTGCAAATTTGTTTATAGCTTGCGAAGCTACTCAAAAACAGGACTTAGGGAAGGATTTTTATAAGAGTATTGGAGCACAAATACGGGAAGAACGGCTTCAAAAGGGAATTTCTCAACAAGATTTGGCAGACGCTGTTGGGGTAACTCAAAATGGTCTTAGTTTGATTGAAGATGGCTTGGCGACCCCTATCCATACAAAGTTAATTGCTATACAAAATTATTTAGATGTAAAATTCAAGTTTAATGGAAAATATGCTACAATAGAAGAGTATTTGGAAGGAAAAAACTAAGAATTTATAAAAAAAACGCAAAATGCTAGAACATTTGATAGGTTTGTGTAGTTTCGTAGTGTATGAGTAGATTGGTTCAACTTAGGAATCTATTTAGTTAATAGTCCACTTATTTCTTAGTTATTAACTAAAAACATAAAAAAACATCTTGTATTAGATTGACGAAAAGAGCCTGTATTCAAAAAATAGGATACTAATTTATCCATTTCAATCTGGTTTTTAAGCGGGACGAATCTTTAGTAGAAATAAATAAAAATGAAAATCGAAGAAGAGATCAAACAGACAAAGCCTTTTGATAGTCCACAAACAAAAGCTGTTGTAAATCTAAATTTTACAGCTTCTTGGTTGTGTGGATTGCAGACACAGTTGTTGAAACCCTATGGAATTTCAATACAACAATATAACATACTTAGAATATTGAAGGGGATGCGCCCTAAACCCGCAACCGTTAAGATATTAATAGAACGAATGATTGACAAAAATTCCAATGCTTCTAGATTGGTTGATAAGCTGTTGAAAAAAGGCTTGTTGGAGCGAAATGCTTGTTCTAGAGATAGAAGAAGAGTGGATGTAATGATTACAGAAGCTGGACTGGATATGGTCAATCAAATTTCTAGAGCCATGAAGAAGAATAAAACTTTTGTCAACTTAACCGATGAAGAAGCTTTGCTCTTGTCTGATTTGTTGGATAAAATGAGAGATACATAGGTGCTTTTTTTTGCCCTAAAAGATGTATATACATTAAATGTTTTGATTTTAATTAAACTGAATTATTATGAATGAGAAAGTAGTTTTAGGTATTCGTATACTGTTAGGTTTGGGATTGGTTCTATTTGGATCTAACAAGTTTTTGCACTTTATGGAGACGCCACCTTTGTCGCCAGAAGCAGGTGAGTTTATGGGGGCAATGGTTAAAGCAGGCTATATTTTGCCTATTGCTGGAGCGGTACAAGTTTTGGCAGGGATTTCTTTTTTGACCAACAAGTTTGTGCCTTTGATGGCCGTTGTTTTGTTCCCAATTATGCTGAATGCATTTTTATTTCATGCTTTTTTGGACCCTGCGGGAATAGCAGGAGCAGCAGTTGTTACAACCTTGAATGTTGTCTTGATGTTTGTGCACAAACCTGCTTATGACAAATTATTACAAGCTTAATAAGCCTTGAAGCTTAGAGAATTTTACTTCAAATAGACATTTGACAAAATATTATTTTCAAAAAAAAAGCGGATAATAGAGATTAATAGAATTCATTTATTATTTTAGCATCGTAATAATTAATAATTATCAAAAAAGTTTTACCTTGTAAATCGAAAAGATAATTACTTAAAAATGAATTTTTACTCATTAAAATCTATTTAGACTGTGGGATTTGATAATAAAGATAGCCGTTTTGAAAGTGTGTATTCTCAGAAGGTAAAAGCAGGAAAGAGAAGAACGTATTTCTTTGATGTGCGCAAAACTAAAGGTGCAGATTACTATGTGACTATTACAGAAAGCACTCGTCGATTCGAAGATGATTCTTATTCTAGACACAAAATTTTCTTGTACAAAGAGGATTTCAACCGCTTTGTAGAAAGCTTAGTAGATGTAGTAGATCATATCAAAAATGATTTGTTGCCAGATTATGATTATGATGAGTTTACACGCCGTCATGAAGAAAGAGAAAAAGAATATGAGGAGAACAATTACAACCATGCAGACAATGACTCTACAAATGATGATGGAGATGTGGGAGAGTGGTAAGCTATTGTAGGTTTCTAAAATAAAGAAAAGCGAGATTTTGACTTGAAAGTTGATTTCTCGCTTCTTTTTTCCTAGCAATTATAATTGGCTAAATGATTGGTTCGTGAGCTTATAACATATTTACGATTGATAATTATTATTTCAGAATGTTACGATATACAATATGCCTGTTTCTGTTTTTACTAGTTGGTGCTGTTTGGGGACAAACTCATACTGTAAGTGGTGTCCTTAAAGATGCTTCTAGTGGAGAAACTTTGATTGGGGCTAATGTTTATGTAGGCGATGGGACAACAGGAACCATTACGAATGAGTACGGTTTTTATTCGCTGACATTGGCGCAAGACACCATACGACTTACTTATTCTTATATTGGTTTAACGCCAGTTACCCATCAATTTTATTTGTCCCAAGATACGATCCTTAGCTTTGAACTAAGCGAAGGAGTGGAGATAAAAGAGGTAACCGTTCAGGCAAATTCCAACAAAGAAAAAGTGAATTCTACGCAAATGGGATTGGATGAAGTCTCTGTCAAAGAGGCAAAGGAAATTGCTGCTGCATTTGGAGAAGTTGATGTCATTAAAGTATTGCAGTTGAAGCCAGGAGTACAATCTGGTTCGGAAGGATCGTCTGGTTTATTTGTTCGAGGTGGTGGCGCAGATCAAAATCACTTTATTTTGGATGAGGCTCCAATTTACAATCCAAGTCATTTGTTTGGTTTCTTTAGTACGTTTAATGCAGATGCGATTAAGAATGTCAAATTATTTAAGGCGGGCTTCCCTTCAGAATATGGAGGAAAACTATCGTCTGTAATTGATATTCGTATGCGAGAAGGCAACCGAAAAGATTTTCACGTAACAGGAGGATTGGGACTTATTTCTTCTCGTTTGACAATAGAAGGACCACTTGTCAAAAACAAAGGTTCATTTATTGTTTCAGGGCGCCGAACGTACGTAGATATTTTTACGTCTATTCTTAACGAAGCGAACAAAGATAATGAGGATTGGGTGCAAATCCCCAACTATAGTTTTTATGATATTAATCTTAAAGCCAACTACGATTTGGGTGAAAAAGATCGTTTGTTTTTAAGTGGTTATTTTGGTCGAGATGTTTTTTTGTATGCTGCTGATGGGATCAATTTTAATTTTGAATGGGGGAATGCCGCAGGAACTTTGCGTTGGAACCATACGATTTCCTCCAAGCTATTTGTCAATACGAGTTTTACATTTTCGGATTATTTGTATACTATTAAGAATAAGTTTGACGAATTTGATGTTAGCTTAGGATCTGGAATTCGGGATATGAATTTGAAAACAGATTTTAGTTGGTTTCCATCGACAAAACATTTGATCAAATTTGGTTTGAATGCTATTTATCATCAATTTTCGGTAGGGAGGTTTAGTGCAGGCAATGGAAATAATTTGAACTTTGAGGCGGGAAGTAATTTTCAATCAGGAGAATTTGGTGCCTATTTTTCGGATGATTGGACAATTTCAAGTCGGGTTAAATTATTAACAGGTTTGCGTTGGAGTGCTTTTTATAATTCAGGGCAATTTTACTGGGCAGCAGAACCTCGATTAGCACTCAAATACAGTGTTCACCCTACCGTATCTTTAAAGGCAAGTTATGCTAGAATGACACAGTATATTCATTTGGTCTCGACTTCGGGAGCATCCTTGCCAACTGATGTTTGGTATCCTTCTAATAAAAACGTACAACCACAATCATCAGATTTAGTATCTGCGGGTTTTTCTTGGGCGATAGGAAAGAACTTTTTTCTAAGCGGAGAAGGATATTATAAATGGATGCAGCGTCAAATTGATTTTAGAGACGGGGCGCAATTGTTTATCAATGATGAATTGGATAAGGAGTTTGTATTTGGAAAAGGCTATAGTTATGGAGGTGAAATTTATTTGGAGAAGAAAAATGGTATGATACGTGGTTGGATTGGCTATTCGTTGTCTTGGACGTGGCGAGAATTTGCCGAAATCAACAATGGAAAACCGTTTCACCCCAAACATGATAGACGACATGATATTTCGGTTGTTGTTATTTGGGATATTCCTTGGACAGGTCCCAAATTCCCATTAACAGTAAGTGCTACGTGGGTTTATGGAACAGGAAATGCAACTACCTTGCCTGCTGGGCGTTATTTGTCATCTGGAATTGTAGGTTCTAATCCCTATTCCTTTGTGCCTATTTATACAGAAAGAGGATCGTTTAGAATGCCCGCTTATCATCGAATGGATTTTGGGATTGTTTGGAAATTATTTCCATTGAGCAAAAAGCGTTTTAAGAGCGACTTGACATTTAGTGTGTACAATGTATACAATCGAAGAAATGCGTTTTTTATGTACATTGATGCGGTTTATCCCAATGGTAGAGGGCAGAGCAATCAAACAACGTTACCAGATCGCTTTGAAGCTAAAACCGTTTCTTTGTTCCCTATTATTCCTACCGTAACTTGGAATTTTACATGGTAAGCAATCAGAAGGTTTTAAAGTTATTGTGTTTTTTATTCTGATGTTTGGTGGTTGAGTTTGTTTTTTATTTGTTTTATTTGATTTTTAGTTCTTGCTTATTTGTTTGTTTGGTTTTTGTTTGAAATAAAAGTTTGGCAAAAATGTGCCTTTTTTGGCAAAAAACAGTCACTTTATAGCGTGAAAATAGTAGATATTTGTCGTGTGAAACTTTATCTAACAACAAATGATGCTAAGTATGAAATATTTACTAAACATATTGGGAGGGCTTTTTATTTTAAGCCATATTGCAGCAGGTCAAGGCGGCACAATCAATAATTTAAAGGAAGAGGCAACTCAAACGGCGGGAGTTGATCGACTGATAAAAACAACAGGAGTTCAAGAAAAAAGCGCAGCGCAGGAGCGTATGGCTTATGTAAAAGCTAAGAATATAGAAAAAAAAGAAGCCATAAAAGCTTCTATACGAAATGGAGAAATGGTTGTTGTCAAAGCAAAAGATAAAATAGCATTGGCAAAAGTTAATTTATCTAAGAAAAAGAAAGAAAAGAAAATTTCTGAACGAGAATATGTCATACGAATGGCTAGGATTGATATGATAGAATCAAAAGCAAAAGCTTTGGAAAATATGTTGATAAGAAACCAATAGACATGAACACGAATAGAGTTGTATAGTTGAAAAAGCAGGATGTTTTTGTAGGCATACCATTTCATTCGTGATAATGTTTAATACTAAAGGTTGGTATAAATTGCACAAAAAATATGAAAAAAGCTATCTTGTTAGGATGTTTTTCTACCTTTTCTATCATAAGCTGTACGAGTGCCAATGAGTCTCCAGACGCACTATCAGATGATGTAAAAAGAAAAATCATTGCTTTAGAAACGGAGACAGAGATTATAGAAGCCAAAAGAGAAGAAATTCAAGCTTCTATTGAAGAGTTAGAAAAACTGTTAGAGGAGTTATAGTTGCGAGATAAATAGCAAGTAAGTAAGTGGACAGAAAAAAGTATAGTTAAAAATGTAATTGTTTTTAGTGCTGTTCAAAGAAAAGAATTGAAGTTTTAGCGGGCTAAAACGAGATTTTTTGATGAAGAACAGTGCAAAAAGAATTCTATTTTGCCTATAAATTTTTATGAACGATTACTTATAACCAATTAAATTTTATTACAACAATTATTAAAGAATGCGTTATTTAGTCTGTTTGTCGCTTTTTCTTGTATTGATTGCTTGCGAAGATATGGAGACAGTTGTGGAAGTAGAATTGCCACCAATAGAAAAGAAATTGGTCATTGAGTGTTATTTGGAAGCTGGACAACCTTATCGATTGTTATTGACAGAAACCAAGGACTATTTTGATGATTTGAAAGCCTGTCCATTTGTTCGAAAAGCAATTGTTGTTATAACACATGGAGGAATAAAAGACACGCTAAATGAGGCTTTCTTTTTTAATGACAATTGTGACGTAGACGATATTATTCCTTATGGCTTTTTGCCTTATTTAAGTCCAGATTCAACTCGATTTTTTAATTATGGTTCTACTTCATTGTGTCCATTGGATTACACCCAACCATTTATCGTAGAAGTATGGGATACTATTAGCAATCGTTATGCTACGGCAACCACCCAATTTTTGCCTCCATCACCTATTTTAGATTTTAAGACAGAGTTTAATAACTCAGGAAAAGCATATGCTTTATTAACAACAGAAGACGACCCTAATACAGAAAATTATTATCGTTTGGTATTGCATGAAACTTCGTTAACCAAAAAGGGGGAAGGGCTTTTGCCTATTCCTGTAGGTCGAAAACCAAGGTTTGATCGAGTATTAGATGATGGTGGTATTTTTAATGGCAATGTTGTAACTACAGCCTCCAATTATCGTTTTGAATCGGGAGATACATTAATTGGAACTATTTATCATTTAGAGAAGCATTACCACGATTACTTAGAGTCGGTTCGAGATGCTCAAGGAGCCAATAATAGTCCTTTTGGTCAGCCTGCGGCTATACAGTCTAATATCACAGGAGGAACAGGAATATTCACCTTCTTGTCTTATGATCGTGATACCATTTATGTTCCTTGATAGATTAGAGGAAGAAAGGAAACGACAGTATATTTTATGTGTATTCTACTTTTTTTGTAAAAAGCCGTTGTTATAAGGGGTATAAAGCGAATCTTCTTTTGAAAATTTCTTTTAAAAATGTATTTTTAATTAAAACAGATTACTTAGTTCGTTAGAGTGGTTTATAATATTTGGGAGTGCTTGTTCGTTACTATTCAAAAAACATCCAAAAGGAAGACCACTCCAAGCTAAAATACCTTTCAGATATCGTATTAAATTGTTACTATGAAAAGAATATTGTTGATTGTTGCAGTTGTGTGTGCCCCATTTTTAACTAAAGCTCAATTTAATTGGGGACATAACTACTTTGAAGTTGGTCTAGGTGGTGGTGTTATGAACTATTCTGGCGAATTGACCAATTCAATTTTTGATTTTAAGCACATGCATTTTGGTGGTGCGTTGTTTGGTCGATATAATGTTGGTCCATTTTTTAGCGTACGTTTGCAGTTGGCATTGGGATCTATTTCTGGAAGTGATGCCGATTCGCCTGATTTTAGAAATAGAATTCGAAATTTAAGTTTTAACTCACATCTTTTTGAAGGTTCTTTGATTGCGGAAGCAAACCTAATGGGATTTCAGCCTAGAGGACATGAGAAAATGTTTTCACCTTATGTTTTTGTAGGAATAGGTGTGTTTAACTTTAATCCTTATACGACACATTTTGATCCAAACTTAGACGGTCAGCGGGTATTTTTGCAAGAAATAAACACAGAAGGACAGGGAAGTTCTACATTTTCCAATAGATCGCCTTATGCTAGAACGCAAATATCTATTCCAATGGGACTAGGGATTAAATATGCTGTTAATAGTAATATTAGCATCGGCTTTGAAGTAGGATTCCGTCCAACGTTTACAGATTATTTGGATGATGTTGGTCAAACATATCCTGTAAATGCTTTAACAGGAGAGCCGTTTTATGATCAAACGCCTTATTTGGCAGGACAATATGGAGATAAGTCGACACAAGAGTTATTTGCGGATAAGAGTTATTCTTTTATTTTAGATGAATTGCAAGCAAGAGCTTTGGCAGGTGATCCGAATTTAAATGCAGAGTTAGCAACGCATATTCAAGGAATGACTCTAAGCGAGTTTTTGAATTACATTACGCCTTATATAGATAATCCTAATACTGCAATTGCTGGTTCAAAAGAGGAGGCAGCAGTGACAGAATACAATGGGTATATTAATGCTAGAGGAGGAAACTTAGTAAGAGGGGATAAATTGAACGATTGGTATGTATTTACTATGGTGACTGTTTCTTACAACTTTATTGAAAACGGTTTGGTAGGTGCCCGCAAACGTCGCAAGAGAAGAGCCGGATGTAAAAGCTCTCAGTTTTAATCTGTTTAGCAATACAATATATTGATTTATGGATTATCAAAAGACACTGCTATACAGTATTTATAGTCTGCTTTTGTAGCATACTATTTTGATTTGATAATCCATAAATTTTCTTATGTATAAGCTAATTATTCTCCTCCTCACAAGCTGTTTTTGTTGCCTGTCTACTACAAAAGCTCAATTTGTGGAGTTAGGAGGCTTTGGAGGAGCCTTAAGTTTTAATGGAGATGTTAACGAAGGAGATATTTTGTCTAATACCAATGCTGCCTTTGGAGGCTTTTTTCGTTACAATCCTCATCCTCACTTAGCCGTTACTTTAAGTTTTATAAAAGGAACCTTAGAAGCCAAGGACCGTTCCTCAAAACACAACAATATTCGCGAGCGAAATCTCAGCTTTAAGTCGGATTTGATGGAATTTTCCTTAATTCCTGAGTTTAATATACTACCATTTTATCCTAAAAAATCTAAGCAAATACTGGCACCTTATATTGGTGTTGGAATAGGTGTTATTGTCTTCAATCCAACCACAAAGTACGAAGGCGAGTGGGTTGCGCTACAAGCGATTGGAACAGAAGGTCAAGGCTTAGAGGGCTATCCTTCTAAATATAGCTTGGTAGAGTTCGCTGTTCCTGTATTATTAGGTTTAAAGTATTCTATTGGTGGTCGATTAAACATCGCTTTGGAAATCGGATATCGATTTACAACAACAGATTACTTAGATGATGTGAGCACGATCTATTTGCCTAAAAAAACATTAATGAATAGTAGCCAGTTAGCAGTAGCATTATCAAACAGAACGGAAGAATACACAGGAGTAGTTGCCGATCATTTGACAGGAACACGCCGAGGGAATTCTAACAATAAAGATAGTTATCTTACTTTTGGAATTCGGATATCCTTTGGATTGTATGGTAAAAAAGCGTACAAACGGAAAAAGATGCAGTATAAAATTAATAAATGGTTTTAGGTATAGTTGTGAAATTAGTTGCAAAATGTTGTTTTACAATTTTTTATAATTAATGAAGTTCTTGTTTTTTTATAACAAAAAAAACAAACAATATTTCTAAAAGGTTGTTTCCCTAGTATCAATCAATACTCTATAAAACAATTTTTTATGAAACAGTTTTTCCTAATTCTTGCGCTTTTAATTAGTGCCAACACCTTTGTGTCAGCTCAAAGTCACTCAACACTCAATAGTGAAGCTAGGTTTCTCATCCGTCCAATGCTATTCATTGATTATAATATGTACCATTGGTATCAAGAACCTCTCAAAACAGTAGATGGGACTCCTAAAAATATGGGACAAGCATTTAATGTATTGCCTGGTTTGGGTGCGGGAGTTATTTTGGGTAAAAAAACAGCCTTTTTATTCTCATTAGAAGCTTCTGTCAAGTACTTTCCATTCAGCCTAGACTTAGCAGGTTATGAAGGGATCGGGGCGGTTTCCTTTCCAGTTCTAGCAAATTTCAGAATTCCTCTAAATGGTTTCTTTTTTATGCAAGTAGGAGGAGGGATTCAGTGGAATAAGATAAATATACACGATCGGTCGGCTGCCCATAAAAGATATCCCAATCCTTTTTTTATGACGTATGTCGGAGAAATAGCAGTAGGAGCAGAAGAAAGCGTTTATATTTTATATTTTGCACGGTTTGGATACAATTCAGATCAATCTACTACATTGGATTTAGGACTAAGAGTCGGTATACATGGAAGTCTTTGGGACTGATACTAGTTTAGTTTTGAGAAAACTAAACTAGTATCAGCCGAGCGAGGCGAGGGTAGGGTGAATTAATGCTGGAAAGGAGTTTGTATCAATTTTAGTTTTGAGAAAACTAAACTAGCCGAAGCGAGGAGAGAAGAAGATAAACCAAATAAGAAGCGTAGAATTCATTTTTGAGAGGAAAATACCTATAGAACTAATTCTACATAAATTGGATAATGATCAGCTCCAACAGAGGGTAGAGCCTCTAGGTTTTTTAGCCTAAATTCTTTGGTTACAAAAATATGATCTAGAGGCCACCGCATCAAAAAATTATGCGCGTTAAAGCTATTGCAAAACCCCCTACCTACTCGAACATCAAAAAGTAAATTTTCGGTATGAGTCAAATAATCGGTATAAGACCAAACCACATCATTGATGTCTCCTGCAAGAATGCTAGGAAGCGCATTATTTTTTACTTTCTTTCCTAGTAATTGCAACTCAGCCTCTCTTTGCCCTTCGTTGTCTGGTATATCGTCAAAATATTGGGGAGGAGGAGGATGTGTTCCGTAAAAACAAAATTTTCGATTAGGGAGCGAAACAATGCTTTCAAAGGAAGGAACTTTTTTATTATGTAGATAATGAACAGTAGTTGTTATAGGGTATTTGCTGTATAAAATCATTCCATAAGAGACCTCATTGATTGCTTTTTGATTATATGAATACTGTTGTTCGACCGAAACCAACTGCTCGTTCCACCAATTATCAGTTTCCATTAACAATACCAAATCTGGGCGTTTGTCACGAAGTAAATCAATTACAGGTTGAGCCTCTTTATTAGACATTTTTACATTTAATAATAAAATGCTAAATTGATTGTTTGGTGAAATATTGTTTGGAGCGGCAGGCACGGTTACTGCAACCAAAGGAGTGTAATTAATTAGGTAATGCCCTTGAATAGCCATACTAGCTAAAAGACTAACGGCTAATAAACCATCATACCACCGCCAAGTTTTGATGGTAGGCAAAAATAAGGAGAAAAGAATAAAAGAAGCAAGGAAAAACTGAATGCGGGGAAAGTCCAATATTTTTAAAAAACGACTTTCTGTATTGATAAAAATGGACAAAATGGCACATCCCAATAAAAAGAGTACCGTGACAAGGAATAAGAAATAGATTATTTTTCGAAGCTTTTTCATTGAGTTATGAATTTTACGTTATGTTGAAATTATTTCCTCCAGCCGTTCGTTCAAACTGCATGGTAGCTATAGCCTAATTACTATTCCTTATTTTTTTGTCAAAAAGCACTATGATAGCTTTTTTTATTCTAGTACAGGAAATCTGATTTTTATTTGCATCGTTTCCATTTCTAGCAGCGTAGCTAACTACTATTTTACATTACTCCCTTATAAATCAACGGAGTATTATTTTAAACAGCCTCTAAAAAATTAACAAATGAGATTGAATTTTGTTCCTAGATGGTACACGAAGTAGCATCGCAGATAAAATCGCACTGTTTGGCTATACCTTTGGTACACTGTACTGCTACTAGGTCGATCTGATACAAAAAAAAGAGCTACCCCAAAAAAAGAGGTAGCTCCCTATACTATTAGTTATGAGCAGAATTTAGTTCATATCCCACCATACTTTGTCAAATAGAGTTACCCCTACAGGACAATTTGAATTATAGTTAACCTCATCATTAGGGTAAGGCAATCTAACAGGAATTTGAGAACCAGAATTTGGAGTCAAACTAGGGATACCTGTTCTTCTCCAATCATTGAATACTTCTACATCTGTATACAATGCGATGTATTTTTGCGTCATAATTTCGTTCATACTAAGTGTAGCTTGACCAGGATCAACGGCACCTTGAGCCACATAAGCAGGATAGTCTCCACTAACACCCAATTCCGCAAAAGAACTAGAAATACCATCCAAGTAAGCTTGATGCGTTGCCGCAGTAGCACCTTCAGTTTTCATTCTACACTCTGCCTCTATAAACTTCAACTCTGTATACGTCATTAGAGGTTGAGCTTGATCTGGTACAAATATAGGATGAGGTACAGTTAGTGGCGCACCCAAAATCTTCCCTCTAACAGTGTCATTCAAAGAATTCATTAAACTAACATAGTTGGCTCCAACAGCAATATCATTTCTTTCATTGTTGTATTGAAACCATGGTGCATTAGCCGTTGCTGCCGTACCAAATTTTAAGTCAGCATCATCTTCCCATGAAGAAAAACCATTGGTTAAAGCCGTTAGTGCTTTGGTGTAATTACTTTGATCAACTAACCCCAAGTGCAAATGAGCTCTAGCTTTTAGCGAATAAGCAAATTTAGTCCAAAGAGAAATATCTCCACCATATATAACATCGTCTGGTCCAGGTACAAGTCCATTGTTGGTAGCTGCGAAGTTAGTGATACTTTCGTCCAAAAGATTTTGAATGCTAGTATAAATACTTTCTTGGCTATCAAACGTTGGTTGTAAGTTTTCACGTCCTTGTAATGCTTGGCTATAAGGAACGTCGCCGAATAAATCGGTTGTCAACATGATTGTGTAGGCTTCTAAGACTTGAGCTATTCCAGTATAATGTGGATTTCCATTAGCACTAATCTTTAATTGGTTGATCTCTTGTAAGATACCAGAGTAAAGATTTTGACTCCAAAGTGCATCAACATCTGTTGGTTGGAGCCCATAGTTTTGGATGACAGAAAATTGGCGAGTAACCCCGTCAACATGCTGTGTGAAGATTGAACTAAATCTTGACGCATCTCCACCTACCACATATGCCAATCTCAATTGAGCAGCAGGAAGGATTACAGGGGGAGTGACGCTAGAGGGGCTATCTGGATCTACGTTGGTATCTCCAAAATACTGCTCACACGAGCTAAATCCAACTAGGATAAGCATCAAGATGATCAGATGAAATGATTTTATACGAATCATAATTTTTTATTTTGATAACATGCTCTTATTTGTTCTTAATGGAAAAGAACAACATAGCAGCAACATATGCTGCTATGCTTGCATGATAGATTATGGTTACAAATTAGAATTTAACATTTAGACTAAGTGCAAAACTACGCGTGTTAGGCATTTGGAAATAATCCAAACCTTGTCCATTACTAGATGAACCTACCAAGCTTGTTTCTGGGTCAATTCCTTCATAAGGTGTAATCAAGAATAAGTTACGACCAACAAATGAAATGGTAATTCCAGTAAATGGCGTTTTGCTAAGTAATTTAGAACTCAAGGTATAACTTAAGCTCAATTGACGTAATCTAAACCAAGAAGTCTCTTGAACGAAATGTTCTGCAACAGAGCCAAATCCTCCACCATTTCCTGTGTACCAATTTTCATCTCTCAAAACAGGTTTAGTATTGGTAGAACCATCTTGTGTAACGCCTTCAAAAACATAGTTAGGAGCATCACCAGGCATGTCTCTGTTTTCTGTCAATTTGCTCATACCAAAATAAGTCAAGGCACCTTGGGTTCCATTCCACATTTGACCACCTTGTTTCCAATCTAAAAGAAAAGATAAAGAAAGTCCTTTGTATGATAAGGTATTGTTAATACCCAACAAGAAGTCAGGATTAGGATTACCAATTGGACGCTCAAGTGGATCAACTAGTGGATAACCACTTGCGCTGTCAATAACCATTTGACCATTAGGGTTGTATGGCTTGTCTACGTTAAAGATTGGATTGCCATTAGCATCTGTATCGTTAACACGCATAAAGGCACCACCATAAATTTGACCATACTCTTGACCAACAACATTGTAAATACTAGAACCCGTAAAACCATCTAGGTATTGTCTTTCAACACCATCAGCTAGGGCATCTACTACTGTTTTCCAGTGTGTGAAGTTGATACCAATATCCCATCTAAAGTCTTTTGTTTTTACAGGAGTAGCATTTAAGACGATATCAACACCATTGGTGCTCAAAGAACCACTGTTCAAAACTGCTCTTTGGAAACCAGAAGTAGCCGCAATTGGCACGACTAAAATTTGGTTAGCAGATTGACGATAGTAATAAGTAGCATCTAAATTTAAACGCCCTTTGAAGAATCTTAAATCTGCTCCTACCTCGTAATCTGTCGTTCTAGATGGTTTGAGGTTTGGATTGCCCAAAACAGCATCGTAGATATACGCAGCTTGCCCATTGAATGGGAATAAAATACCATCTGTCCAACCATCGTTAAGTGCATTAATTGTTCCTGGCTCAGGATTGGTAAAGTTGGTTCCTGTCAAATATGCTGTAGGGGCTCCACCACCTACTTGAGCAAAGGAGAAACGAACCTTGCCGAAAGATAAGATATCATTGTCAGGTAATAATTCTGTAAATACAAAACTTAAAGAAGCTGAAGGGTAGAAGACAGAAAGATCTCCCGCTTTAAATTTCTTGGTAGGAGCAATTAGAGTTGACAACCAATCGTTTCTTGCTGTTAAGGATAAGTACAACATGTTTTTGAACCCATACTCTACACTTGCAAACAAAGAGTAGGTCTTTGTCCTTGTTAGATCAGTAATAGATGTAACCGAACCTGTATTACTCAAGTGCATAAATCCAGGGAAGCTTAACCCATCACCTTGGGTTAATTGTTGGTTGAGGCGAGTTGTAAAAAATTCTGTACCAATGTTATAGCTAAGGCTATGGTCGTCGCCAAAGTACTTGCTACCCAAAACATTTACAAAAGCATTGATATTGTGGTAAGTATATTGATCTTCGATTACTTGACCATTAGGAAGTGTTCTGGAACCAATTTCAAACGATTGTTTTCTGGTATCGGAATAAAAATCCGTACCAATTTTAGTACTTAATGTCAACCACTTTGTAAATTCATACGAAGCGTTCAGGTTACCAATGAAACGATTAACACGATCTACAAAAGGACTATTGTTTACAACCCAGTAAGGATTATCATACCCACCACCACCACGGTAGTTTCTTTGAGTTTTATCAGAAGAAAAGTAATAAGAACTAGAATTGTTTACAGGATCAGCTAAACCATTAGCATTGTCAAATGTAGAAGGTGTACGCAACAAACCTAACATAATACCAGAAGTATTAGAGCCTTGTTGAATTCTATTTCCTCCTGAATTAACATAGTTGATGCTAGTTCCAATTTTCATTTTATTATCCAAGAAATTAGCCTGAGAGTTTAGACCAACATTGATTCTTTCAAATGTATTGTTAGGAATAATACCATCTTGCTTTAGATGACTGAATGAAAAACGGTATGTGGCGACAGTACCTCCACCAGAAACAGACAAGGCATTTTTCCAAGCGTGACCCAATTGGAAAAAGCTATTTAGATTGTCGTAAGGAGTTACTTTTTGACCTGCATTAGGATCGCTTTGACCTACAATTTTACCATTTTTGTCGTATTGATAGGTAGCATCTCCATCCCAATAAAGTGTATCAATTAGTGGTCCCCAGCTTGTTGGCCAACCTGTTTCAGGACCTCTATATTCTGGAGTTACATCATCAGCACTAAACCAACTTGTTCCTTGTGCATATTTGTTTTGTAACTCAGGTAATTTGTTTACTTGAGAAAGTGTGTAAGTGGAGGTATAATCTACAGAAATACCATTTTTAGTTTTTCCGCCTTTACCTTTCTTAGTTGTAATAACCAATACTCCACGAGCCCCTTCAGCACCGTAAAGAGCAGATGCGGCAGCACCTTTTAGGACAACAACGGATTCAATGTCGTTTGGATTGATATCAATACCACGGTTAGAGTAGGCAACACCAGCCAAAGAACGCTCTGTTGTTAACTCTTCGTTGTTGATACGAACACCATCAACAACAATTAATGCTTCATTATTACCATTCAAAGAGGTAGGTCCTCTAAGTACAACTCTTGAAGAAGCACCCGCAGCACCAGAAGCACTTGTAACTTGTAAACCTGCTACTTTTCCATTCAGTGCATCTACAAAGTTGGCAGTGTTGGATTTTGCGACTTCTTCACCATCCACTTCTTGGATGGCATAACCTAAAGCTTTTTCAGAGCGTTTAACACCCAAAGCTGTTACGACTACTTTTTCTAAATCTACTCCTTCTAATAGAGTAACATTGATAGTAGTTCCTGTAATTTCTACTTCTTGTGTAGCATACCCAATGTAGCTAAATAAAAGGGTTGTAGCATCCTCTGGTACCTCAATAGAATAATTTCCATCAATATCTGTAATAGTACCAGATGCCGAGCCTTTCATTAAGACGGTTGCGCCAATGATTGCATCGCCATTCTCATCCGTTACGGCACCAGAAATTGTTTTCTGGGCATAAACGGTCCCTATAGAGAAGACTAGCAACACTAGCATCGTGTTGAATAGTTTCATAAAAAACCTTTTGTTTTTTGAGTTTAAATAAAAATAGTTTGCGTGTCTAATGTACTTATAAAAGTTAGGAAAATAACAGTTTGTTAAATTTTTTTTAACAAAATAGTTTGTTAAAGTTGTATTTTTGATTAATTGTTTAATATTTCAATCTTTTGATTATTAGATTATTATAGTTAGTTTTTATCTATTATTTGTAATTGCACACTTTTTTCATAAAAAAAGTATTCTAAGCTTTTAACAAAGTTTTAAATGAAAAAAAGTGGTTAACCGTTAGGTTAAAAACTATAAAAACAAAGAAATTCAAAATGTTATTTGGTCGTGTTTTTGTGACAGGCAAAAAAAGGTTTTTTAGAGGAAATGCTTTTCTAATGTTAAATTAATGTAAATAGAATAATAAAAAAAAGCTACCTCTACTAGAGATAGCTTATGATTCTGTATTATACTTAAAAAGTGTGTTAAGTCTCCACGAAATTAAGCGTGTTAAAGTCCTTCTAAGTTTAATTGTTTTGAAACTTCGTCAACAACAAATTGTCTGTGTTCTGCATTGTTTTTGTAGTCTAATTCATTAACATCCAAGACAAGTAATTTGCCTTCTTCGTAGTTGTTAATCCAATCTTCATACTTGTCATTGAGCGATTTTAAATAATTTAAACTCATTGTAGATTCGTAATCGCGTCCTCTTTTCTGAATGTGATTCACTAGGGTAGGAACACTGGCTTTTAGATAAATAAGCAAATCTGGAGCATTGACTTGTGAGCTCATTAATTTGAATAAATCAAAGTAATTGTGAAAGTCGCGAGTAGCCATCAAGCCCATTTTATGCAAGTTGGGCGCAAAAATGTGTGCATCTTCGTAGATAGAGCGATCTTGGATAACAGTTTTGTTACCTCTTTGAATTTCAACAATTTGTCGGTACCGATTGTTTAAGAAGTAGATTTGCAAATTAAAAGACCAACGACTCATATCATTATAAAAATCCTCCAAATAAGGATTGTCGTCTGTTGATTCATAATTTACTTCCCATCCATAATGGTTGCTTAATAATTCACAAAGTGTTGTTTTTCCAGCGCCAATATTTCCTGCAATTGCAATGTGTTTTGGTTTCATCGTCTTATTTACTGTCAGTGTTTAAATGATTATTTACTTTGATATAATACCATATTGAAAACAGTTTAGTTTTTGTCCTGATATTGCCAGGTATTAAAATTTGACAATCAGTGCCATACAAAAAGCCTAATGGTACTCTTGTTAGTGTCATGGTTTCATTCCCAAAGTATTAGGGTTAAAATAAAGTTTTTTTATAAAAGAATGGCATCCTATAGATTAATAGTTATTGATTTTTTTGTTTTTCTAAATTAGCCCAAGCTTTTTTGGAAAAAAAGCAGCTCTTAAACCAACCATTTTCTACTTTATTAACGTTTTTTGAGTTAAGTAAGCAAGGAGATGAAAGTCTCCAGTGACTTTTGTTCTCCTTGGATGTTTTTTGGGAAGAAACATCCATTTTGAGTAAGTTGGTTGGACTACAAACGCAAATGCTTTATCATGCTCTGGGCTGCCTTTTGGGACGCACCTTGATGACCTAATTTTTTAGATAAAAGCAGATAGTTTTCTAGCATTTCTTGCCGTTTAGGTCCAGCTATAATTTGCTGAAGTTCTATCTTTAGCTGCTGTGTAGTTAAGTCGTGTTGGATGAGTTCTGGCACGACTTTTTTTTGCATGATTAAGTTAACAATAGAGATAAAAGGAACTTTTATAATTCGTTTGACAATAGCATATAATAAAGCACTAGCCTTGTAACAAACAATTTGAGGCACTTTGAATAGTGCTGTTTCTAACGTTGCTGTACCAGAAGTAACCAATGCAGCATGGCTGTTTTCTAGCAGGTGATAGGTCTGATTTTGCAAAAGAACTACATTGGTTTTGTGTTGAGTAAAAGGCTGATAAAAATCGGGAGAAATACTAGGAGCGCCAGCAATGACAAATTGATAATCGGGAAAACCGTCAACAATACTTAGCATTGTTGCTAACATGGATCTAATTTCTTGTTTTCGGCTTCCTGGCAACAAAGCAATAATAGGAGCAGTTCCCAATTGGTGTTTGTCTCTAAAATCAATTTCTGTTTGATGAGCATGGATGACATCTAATAATGGATGACCTACAAATTCAACCGAGTAGTTGTGTTTGGCATAAAAGTCTGCTTCAAAAGGAAGAATAACAAACATTTTGTCGATATAGCGCTTGATTTTTTCCACGCGTTTTTCTCTGGTGGCCCATATTTGAGGAGAGATATAGTAGAAGATTTTATACCCCTGATTTTTTGCCCATTTGGCTATTCGTAGATTAAACCCAGAATAATCAATTAAGATTAAAACATCAGGAGAAAAAGCTTGGATATCTTGGCGACAAAATTTAAAATTTCCTAAAATAGTAGGCAAGTTTTTTAATACTTGTCCTATTCCCATAAATGCTAAGTCTTTGTAATGTTTTGCCAATACAGCCCCCGCAGCTTGCATCAAATCTCCACCCCATGCTCTAAATTCAGCAGAAGCATCGACTTCTTTTAAAGCTTTGATTAAGTTAGAGCCATGCAAATCTCCAGAAGCTTCTCCTGATATTACGTAGTATTTCATCTTAATGCTTTACAAAGCGATTGAAAGATAACCAATATTTATCTTTGTATATGGTATAATCTATTGTTATCTTAGAATGGTATTTTTGTTGGAGAGCAAAGCAAACCAAAGAAGGGTTTCTAAACTCTTTGCACGCTAAAAATAAAGTCCTTTTATGATCACCTGTCTGTCGACCAACGTTTAAATATCCTTCTCTGCTAGGAAGCTCTTGAGTCAGCTCATCCTCCAAATCATTTAAAAAATCATACATTTCTTGATTGGGCATACCATTGTTGTCTTCACCATTGTAAGGAATTTCAACGCGAAGAATCCAAGGGTGAGAAGCTTTGGAATCCCATCTCAAAAGTTCTCTATTAATAGTCACAATAATTCTATTGTCATTCTCAAGAACACCTTCTAGCATAGCATACTCATCATCATCCGTATTGTGTCGAGTGCCATTATATTTTTCAATAAATTCTTTTTGTCGCCAAGTTAGAAAGGCATTCAACTTCTCTATAGGAATCAACTTTTGGGCAGCTTGATTAGGACCAACTAGGTCTATATTGTCAATAAGTGTAGCGAAGTTAAGCTCTCCCAAAAAATTATCTAAAAAGATAAAGGTGCCACTAGAGATAATTTTTTCGTTGTCTGGCTTATAGTCTTGATGCACGAATGTAATATCAATAGCATCGGGTTGTGCCTCGTGTTCATGGTAGTAGAAACTGATGGTCTCTTTATTGAACTCATATCCAGACATCTTAATACTAATGTTCGGAGAATTAGAAGGCGGTTTTAAAGCCGTGAATCGCCACCCTTTGATAAAAGGCGCTGCTGCTACCAAAGCTTCAACAAAAACGATGTTTTTGATGTTCCCTTCTGTGGTAAAAACCAATTCAGCAGTGCTTTCATCGGCCATACCTGCCAGAAAGTAAAAGCCTTCGTGCAGTTGATCCAATTGACTAGATAACTTGTTGAAAAGACCAAGTTCAACATTGTTGCGTTCCTTTACAACTTTATGGAATTCTTTTTCTTTTGATTGGAACCATGCCCAAAATGCCGCATAGTAATTATTGTTCTCTGACTCAGATTGGAATATTTTTTTGAAAAACTTCATCCACTTATTATTTAGATTCTCTGAGACATGTGCGCATTACTTGTATAAAGTTATAAACATCTAAAAAGCTGTTGTAAAGAGGCACAGGGGCTACTCTAATAACATCTGGTTCTCTCCAATCTGCAATAACTCCTTTAGCTGTAATGGCTTCAAAAAATGCTTTGTTGCCATTTTCAACTTTGATAGATAGTTGACAGCCTCTATCTTTGGGAGATTGTGGGGTGATAATGCTAATTCTATCGGTATTAATATTCAAGAGCATAAATTCCATATAGGCTGTTAAGAAGGTGCTTTTTTCTCGTAGCCTAGACATGCCTACCTCATCAAATAATTCTAAGGAAGCTAATAAAGGGGTCATAGAAAATACAGGTGCATTACTCAATTGCCAAGCTTCTGCCGAAGGCATAGGGTGAAACTGGTCGCCCATCAAAAATCGAGTATTCTTATCGTGTCCCCACCAACCTTCAAATCTAGGAATGTTAGGATTGTTTAAGTGCTTTTCATGCACAAAAGCTCCCGCAATAGCACCTGGACCACTATTCAAGTATTTGTAATGGCACCAAACTGCAAAATCTATGTTCCAATCATGTAGGTCCAAATCAACATTACCAACAGCATGCGCCAAGTCAAAACCAACCAAAGCTCCTACGGCATGTCCTGCATTAGTAATGCGTTTTAAGTCAAAGAACTGCCCTGTATAATAGTTGACACCTCCAATCATAACCAATGCCAGTGTATCCCCATTTTCTTTGATAACAGCCTCAATGTCTTCAATACGCAAGGTTTCTTCGCCCTCTCTGGGTGTTAGTTGAATCAAACTCTCAGAAGGATCATAACCATGAAAACGAATTTGAGAGTCCACGGCGTATTTATCAGAAGGAAATGCTGCCTTTTCAATTATGATTTTATAACGTTGTTGGGTAGGGCGGTAGAACGAGACCATCATAAGATGTAGATTGGTGGTCAATGTATTCATGACCACAACTTCCTTTTCTTTTGCCCCGACTATTTTAGATAGTTTTTCACTAAAAAACTCGTGGTAAGGCATCCATGCATTTTTGGCATGAAAGTGCCCTTCGACACCATATTTTTTCCAGTCGTTTAACTCTTGTTGCAAATATTTTTCTACATTTTTCGGCTGCAAACCTAAAGAATTGCCACAGAAATAAAGACTTTCTGTTCCGTCATTATGTTGGGGAATATAAAATTGATCTCTATATTTTTTTAGAGAATCTTGCTCATCCATCTGTAGAGCAAAATCTATACTAGTTTCAAATGATGTTATTTTCATGGTTTCCATTAATATTAATAGTTACGACAAGAGCATGTACAATTACCAATAGAGGTATGTTCGGTTAATGCACAAAACTGCGCCTAATTGAAGGCGCAGTGGTGCAAAAATGAATATTTTTTGATAAAATCCCAAGTGATTTAAAGACAAGAAATCAAAAAATATAAAAGAAGATTATTGAGCAGCCCAAGGGTTGGTTGCCCAAACAGACAATTCAGGAATCATACCACGGTCGTCCATTTCCAAAATAGATTTGATACTATGAGCGATTTCTGTCGGTGTTAATTTATGTTCTACCGTTGGTTTTTCTTCTCGATCTGGATTGTTAAATGCCGTTGGTACTTCACTAGGATTTACTTGGAGTACACGAATGTTTAAAGGGCGTAGTTCTGCTTGCCAGCATTGTGTTAGTGCACGCAATGCAAATTTAGATGCAGCATAAATAGAACCTCTAGCAAAACCTTTTAGAGCGGCAGTAGAAGCAATGTTGATAATGTGACCACTACCTTGTTTTTTGAAATGTGGCAATACCTCTTGTGTTAATAACGTTAATCCAAAAACATTGGTAGAAAACACACGTTCAAAATGCTCTAATTTAATTTCTCCCAAAGCGGGAAACTCACCAATACCAGCGTTGTTGATAAGCACATCAATTCCTCCTAACTTTGCAATAGCCTCTTCTGTTTTGCTGGGCAATATTTCGTAATTAGCGATGTCAAAAGCGAGCCCCAAACAGCCAATATTGTTGGCTACTTTGTTTACTTTTTCTGCATTACGTCCTGTAATCAACACCTTAGCACCTGCTTCTGTCAAAACTTCTGCCATTGCTTTTCCTAGTCCTGAACTGCCTCCTGTTAAAAGGACTTTTGCATCTTTTAAATTCATACTATTTTGTATCGTTTTGTGTGATTAATTATATTATAGTATGGAAATGCCAAAAGCCTTGAAAAGGTTGTGATAGATGGTAAGTTTTAACAAATAAGTAAGTGGGCAGAAAAAAATATAGCTAAAAAAATAGACTTATTTTTGTGCTAGTCAAAGAGAAAAAGTGCAGATTTAGCGGGCTAAAGCAAGATGTTTCGATGAAGAGTAGCGCAAAAAGAAGGTTGTTTTTTATATAGTTTTTTCTGAACGATTACTTATTGTACAAAACGTTACTTTGTTTAAAATTGCATTAGCTTATTTTTTTATCTTAAAAGCTCATCAAAGCTTCGTAAACTTTTTGTGTTGGTAGTCCAACAATACTATTGTAAGCGCCATCAATTTTGATAATTTTGGCGAGCCCAATCCACTCTTGAATGGCATAAGCTCCTGCCTTATCATAAGGTTGGTAGTTGTGAATATAGTAATCAATTTCCTTGCGAGAAAGTGGCGCAAAATGTACATTAGCAACATCTGAAAAGACGACCTCTTTATCCAAACTCAATAGACATACGCCTGTAATGACTTGATGCACTTTTCCAGACAAAGCTGTTAAAATACGAACAGCATCTTCGTAATCTTTCGGTTTGTGATAAATAGTATCCTCCAACAATACAATGGTGTCGGAAGCCAAGATTACTTTTCCATTTGTTAGATGTGTTCGGACAGCATTGGCTTTTTGTTGTGCTAAAAACGCAGGAACTTCTTTTTTTTGCAATTCTTCAGGAAAATCTTCCACTATATCTTGTAAGACAACCTCAAATTCAAACCCGAGTTCTGTTAATAGTTGCTTCCTTCTTGGTGACTTGCTGGCTAATAATATGCTTGGTTTTATTTTTTGCATGGATAATTTTGTATTTTAAATCTTATCTTTATTGGTCAAATCAAAGTACCTTTACAGACAATGGTCTATTCTAAACAAAGATATATGTTTGCTCAAAGTACGCAGTTTTTGATAATATTATGAGTTAAGTCGAAAAATAGATGTTGTTTTATAAGAACATTATTTCGTTTGAAAATCGCATTAGCTTGATTATTAGTAAGGTGGTTTTTATTGTTGAAAGGGTAAGTAATTGGTAATCAATTGGTAAGTGCTCGTAGCGTAAACAGATGTAAAGATGCTTTTTGTGGTTTTTATAAAAAAACGAAAAAATCCATGAAGTATTAAAGAAAAAATCTGACTTAAACTTTAAATTTGCTCTATGATGAAATATACTATAAAATGGCTTTTGGAGAAAGTCGAAGAAGAAAATCGCATTAAATATTTGTTTTTTTGGGGGCACCAACCTCAAAAAGACGGAACGATTGGGGCTACTTGTATGAGTCAATGGTTTGATCAAGATTGTTCCTTTGTGGTCGATGGCATTCGCTACCAAACCGCCGAGCATTGGATGATGGCAGAAAAAGCGCGTCTATTCGATGATCCAGAAATGGTTGAACGAATTTTAGCAAGTAATTCGGCTGCCAAAGCCAAAAAATTAGGTCGTTTGGTACATAATTTTGATACTGAAAAATGGGAAGCCAATGCATTTGAAATTGTTAAACAAGGTTCTATTCACAAATTTGGACAAAATCCGCCATTAAAAGAGTATTTGTTGAATACCAACAATCGTGTTTTGGTAGAAGCCAGTCCCTTGGATAAAATTTGGGGAATAGGATTGGCTAAAGACCACGAACATGCCGCACAACCTGCTTTTTGGCAAGGGAGAAACTTATTAGGTTTCGCATTGATGGAGGCAAGAGATGTATTGGCTGAAAATCGATAAATAGGAAATGCTCTTTGTCAAATAAGATTGAGAAAAGGTCATAACGCTAAGTTATTTTAAGGAGTGGTGTCTGAGTCTTAGAGGGGGATTAGTAGATGACTGTTAAAAGAAATAAAATGATTAAATTTTTAGGAGCCACATTGGCTATTTTTGTATTAGGGTATTTCGGTACCTTTATTGGGTGGTGGGGCATTGTAGTGGTTGCTGCTGTGACTGGTTTTATAGTTCAAATTCAAGGTGGATTGAGCTTTTTGAGTGGTTTGTTAGGCGGTGCCTTGTTTTTTGGTTTATATACCTATTATTTAGATAATGCCAATGGGGGGCAGTTGTCAGGTATGATGACAGAAGTTCTAAAATTCAATCCTTTTTTGCCAACGGTTGCCATTGGTGCTTTGTTAGCTGGGCTGGGAATGTTAACGGGGAAATATGCACGAGATGCTTTCTTTGGAGAACAGAAAAAGCCTAAATATAGAGGCCGATACAGATAATCGATATGATAGACTATTGGTATTTTTATTTTATAGAAAGTTTGGTGTTGTTATGATGCACCACTTGTTAAACAAAAGGATTTAAAACGTTAAAGAAAGAAACATGAAGAAACCACATCGTTCAGGTTTTGTAAATATTATCGGTCGTCCAAATGTTGGAAAATCGACTTTGATGAATGCGTTGGTAGGAGAGCGTATGTCTATTATTACGAATAAGCCACAAACGACAAGACATCGTATTATTGGTATTGTTAGCGACGAGGATTATCAAATTGTATTTTCTGATACGCCAGGATTTATTAAGGACCCATCTTATGAAATGCAGGAGAGCATGAATAAGTTTGTCTCAGGTTCATTCAAAGATGGTGATATTATGGTTTTGGTGGTAGACGTAACCGAAACGTATGATAATGACAACCCATTGTTTAAAAAATTGCAGGGGGTAGAGGTACCTTTATTCTTAGTTTTGAATAAAAAAGATTTGGTAGACGAAGGTGTTTTGTTGAACAAAGTATTGGAATGGAAAGACAAGGCTGATTTTCAGGAAATTATTCCTATTTCGGCTTTGCAAAATAAGGGAACAGATGTTTTATTAGAATGTATTTTAGATAATCTTCCGATTGGTCCTGTTTATTATCCCAAAGATCAGTTTACGGATCGCCCAGAACGTTTTTTTGTATCTGAAATTATTCGAGAAAAAATCTTGATGAATTATTATCAAGAAATCCCATACTCTTGTGAAGTAGTTGTAGATGCTTTTAAGGAAGATCCTGATCCTAAGAAGAATTTGGTTCGAATTCATGCCACTATTTTTGTTGCTCGTGCGAGTCAGAAAAATATTATCATAGGAAAAAAAGGAGCTGCTATTAAGAAAGTGGGAATTGATGCTCGTTATGCTATTGAAAAATTCTTAGAGAAAAAGATTTACTTAGAACTTTTTGTGAAAGTTAAGGACAATTGGAGAAATGACGATAAGATGCTGAAAAGCTTTGGGTATAAAGAATAAAACCATTGGATAATAATTGGTATTCTAGTCTTATTTTAATGACTTCTCTATGATGACAGAAGAACTAACATTGCCTGCAATTGCATCAGGAATGGTTGTCGCAACTTGGATTTTAGGCAAGGCTATCCGTTCTATTCCTAGCTTATACGAGGATTCTAAGACTAAGAAAGGAACTGAAATGTATGGGAATTTGTCCATGCTTCTCGGTTTTCGTGTTATCAAAATATTACTTATACTAGGAGGAATGATATGGGGAGAACACCAATTGGGGTATAGCTCGCAATGGTTGAAAAATGTAACGTATGCTATTTTTATTGCTTTGTTTGCTGCTGGTTTTCTTTCCTTTTTGGTATTAACAGGAACGCTCTTGTTGGCGAAAATAACGAAAATACAAGCGCCGAATAATGGGGTGGATGTACTAGACCATGACGATAGAATGACTTAAAAACAATATATATATGCTTTCTTTTTTCTTGGTAGCGAGTAAAATTTATTTGATAGGAATATCCATTGCGTTGCTTGTCTTGCTATATCAGGTCTTGCCCAAAGTATATCAGTTAGAAAAAGAAGGGAAGAATTGGGCAAATGAGTTGTTATTAGTAATTATTGGTTCTTTTTATGGAATCTTTGGAATGATAGCAACGATGTTTTGGATTGGTTTAATTCTAACTTTCTGTACGGATGTTGCTTATCTAGCATGGAATTTCATCGGACAATTAGCTGTTGTTTTGGTTGTAATTGTTCTAATTATCGTACTGACAGTAGGACTTGCAAAAGCCCAAAAGAAAGCTTAAATTTATAGACGAAAAATAAATATCTCTCAATAATGCCAACCAATCAATTTGACATAACGGCTCAATCAATTTTATTTTTGATGCCACCAGGAGTTCAACCACCTTTTCAAGTCCGATTAGGAGTACATACTACTAATGGAGGACTGTTATCCAAAGGTGATTTTACAATTGCAAACTGCCAAGATATAGCAGACGCTGTACAAAAGGCAATGCAATTGATTGAAACAATGAACTTAAAAATGGCCGCAGATTTTATTTTGGTTTTACCACCATTTGTAGGGCGAAACGAAGCAGAAGAAGCTGCTTTAATTGACACGGCATGGAGTATCAAAGAGGCTGCTGATAAAGGTGGATGGGAATTTTCTAGACATCTTCCACCGCCTATTTTTTAATTGAAGAAGTCGTTCTTACTAACGTTCCCCACTATGAAATCATATATTCCTAGTCTGTGCTTAATATGTATTGTACAATTGTGGTCTTGTGCAAGTCAGTCAGATTCATTCAAACAAGAGACCATTCCACAACAAGAGAACAAGGGGAGGGCTTTGCCTAAAACTACTCCTAAAGTTGAAGATGCTGTTGAAGAAGAACCAGAGCATTTAAAAACAGATGAAACAACTGAAAAACCAGCTTATTCAGAGGAAGAGAGTATTGTGCAAAGTAATAAAGGAAAGACTTCTGGCGAAGTCAATGCCAATAGTGGGGGGACTACTATTCAGTTGGAAGATAAGATGGAAGGCACTTCTATTATTTCTTATCACAATATCATAGAAAAAGAGGTTTCAAAAATGCCTGTGCAAGGTCAAAAAGTGAAATTGATGATTAAAAATAATCATCAATATGCCATGTGGTATCTAATGCCCGTTTCGGGTGAAAAAACAATGCCTAGTGATGGACAGTTTTATGCCAATCCAGAAGCTAGCCCTCCTTTTTTGGTCAAGCAATATGGTTCTGCAAATAGCAAGCTAATTGAATTAATTTACCATGGAAAAGAGGCGCAAAGCTTTCGAGCTTTTTATATTGAGGCAGGCAGTTCGTTGTTATTTAGAAATTACGACTTAGGAACTTACCAAGAGGGGGAGTATGTTCCTTTTTGGGCAATTAAGGGATTGGTTGTTGATGATAAAATAAATTTGGAAGATTGGCTGCCATTTTCTGTCGTTTCATCCCCCAATGTTGTAATTCACAACACAACAGAAAGTGGCGCAGCTAAGTGGATTGATATGGGAGCAGAAGCTGTTTTCCCGAAGCAAAAGATTCACTTTGTACAAGCAAGCGGTATCAAAAAACATCAAATACCAGTTGGCGTGATTCGATAGTTGGTATGGTGTTAAAAATTATGAGATAATTGCTAGGCAGTCTACTAGGAGGCTATAGGGAATCATATTTTGATGAATTTACCGTTCTATTGGATTCCAATGTACATAAATATCTCCAGTGAGTATATGCTTAGGTAATGTTTGAATGTATTGATAAAAATCGTTTTGGGGCAGCCACTTTTTTAAGGATAGTTGCATGGATTCATAAGGGGAGAAGTTGTATTCCAAATTAGAAAATTTAGACAAAATTTTAAGACATTCTAGTGCTTTGTTTTGTAGACGGTTATTATATTCAAATGAAAGGTAGGGAATCGGTTGAGACAAGCCTTTTAGTACTTCTGTTTCATAACCTTCTACATCAATTTTGCAAAATTGAGGGCATCCATATTTTTGAATAAGTTGATCCAAGGTTGACAATGGAATTATTATTGTTTTGTCCCATACAATAGGATGCTTTTCTTGATGACTATATTGCTCAATAAACAAAGTGCTAAGTGTTGAAACTTCGTGATAATTGGCTAAGTGCAGCGTGCCTTCTCCCGCTTGGGCACCTAAAGCTAGTGGAAGTATGTCAACGAGTGGATGATTACCAAATTTTTTTTCTAGGATTTGACAACAATTTTGAGTGGGTTCTATGGCAACTACTTTTGCGCCCAAAGTTGAAAAAGTATGCGTACGACTTCCTACATTAGCACCTACATCAAAACACAAATCGCCTTTTTTTATAAACTGTTGATAGAATGCTTCTTGTTGCTTTCGTTTGCGTGTATTGGAGTGTATTTGTTTTATTTTTTTGATCCAGTTCATAACTTTTTACAAGGGGAATAAAGGAACTAAAGAGGCATTAGATATACTGTATATACTAAAGATAGGCAATTATTTAGGACAAGACTTTCAAATTAACTTAAAAATGAGACAATTATTAGAGCAAATGATGTTAACGGCTTGTAAATCTGTCAAAAAATAGACTAGAAATAATAGAAAGCTACTTTACTAAGACTTTCTAAAAAAAAAATATTACTTTTGATAGTAATAGTTCACTTATTACCTATGGTGTTATTCATCGTAACTCTTTTAGTTACTTGCTATATTACGTGAGTTCATTATTCTCCGTTAGTTTAGCTGTTTGAGCAAAAAATAAAAAAAATCGTGTGTTAATTTGATAATTAACTGCTTATTGTTTGCTTTGTGAAGGCTTATTGTATTGGTTATTAACGGAGTAATTGATTTTGTATGTTTTAAAGTGAGCTAATGATAGAAAAAGAAAACGTCACTCGCGGGCGTGAAAAATTGCATATATTATATATTGATAAGAAATGACATTTGAGGAATTAGAGTTAGATTATGATCTATTAGATGCGTTGGATTATATGGGATTCGTGGAGGCAACACCAATTCAAGAACAAGCTATCCCATTGATACTAGAAGGACAAGATTTGATTGCTTGTGCTCAAACAGGAACTGGAAAAACGGCAGCTTTTATTTTACCAATCTTGAATAAGTTAGCTGAAAACCCTACGGCACATACCAATACATTAGTCATCTGTCCAACTCGTGAATTGGCGATTCAAATTGAAAAACAGGTACAAGGATTTGCCTATTTTGTGGGAGTAAGTTCGATTGCTGTTTATGGTGGTAGTGGAGGAGATGATTTTGCACAACAAAAACGTGCGTTGACACAAGGAAGTAATATTATTGTTGCTACTCCTGGTAAACTTATTTCACACCTAAATCTGGGGTACGTTAAGTTTGATAATATACAGCATTTAATTTTAGATGAGGCTGATCGAATGTTGGATATGGGATTTTTAGATGATATCCAAAAGATCATTTCTTATTTACCTAAAAAACGTCAAAACTTGATGTTTAGTGCTACCATGGCACCCAAAATAAGAACTTTAGCCAATCAAATTTTAACCCAACCCAAAACAATTAACATTGCTTTAGATAAGCCAGCAGAAGGCGTGCTACAAGCCGTCTATTTAGCTTATGATAATCAAAAAACACCCTTGATTCATAGCTTAATTTCTGATAAACCTAATTATGAACGCATCCTGATTTTTACATCTACTAAAAGGAAAGTATTTGATATTGTGCGATCGCTGCGCAAAGAAGGGTACTCGGTGGCAGGTATCTCTTCCGATTTAGATCAAGATGAACGTGAAAAAGTACTCTTGGAGTTCAAGCAGAAATCGATACGAATTTTAGTAGCTACAGATATTTTGAGTAGAGGAGTCGATATCAAAGATATTAATTTGGTGATCAATTACGATGTGCCTGGAGATGCTGCTGATTACGTGCATCGTGTGGGGAGAACGGCACGTGCTTCTACGACAGGTGTCGCATTGACATTGGTCAATCCAGACGATATGTACAAATTTGCAAGAATAGAAAAATTGATTGAAAGTAAAATACCTCAAATTCCATTGCCAAAAGAACTAGGAGAAGCGCCAGAATATAAAGTTAGGGGAGGAGGAAGAAATCGAAAAGGAGGTAATAAAAAGCATTACAAGAAGAAAGGGCATCAGACCACTAAAAAATCCAACAATAACCGAAAAAAAAGTAGCTCTAAATCTACTAAAACCAATACTCAAAAAACAAAAAATAAGTCATAGGTAGAAAATGGATGGAAGAAATCGGTCAGATATAAAATCTGGAATGGAAGTGGCTATTGTGCTCAAAAAAGACCAAGTTTCAGGTGTTTTAACGGAGGGCTATGTGAAAAACATTTTGACAAAAAGCCAATTTCACCCTCATGGAATAAAGGTGCGCCTAGATACAGGAGAAGTCGGACGTGTGAAAGAAATTTATGGAGAAGACGATGTTTAATCGTTGATGGGGCTTATAGTATGTAGCTGTAACCAATTTCGTTTAAGTCTTCTTTTAATGTTTTAAAGTCAATACCTTGGGAGGTAAGTTGGTTGATTAAAGAGTTCGTAATAGGAGCATGTTGATAAATTGCTTGAATTGCATTGAGATTCAAACTGACTAATTCATAATATTCCATTGCCCATTGGTGAAATGTTTCAGGATTTCCATCTAATAATTGAAGTAAGCTTTCCGAATCACGGCAAACCACCTCATGAAGCGTATTGTCTAGGTGAATGCCGCTTGTCCATTTGCTGTTAGAGGGAATATTCCAAATACAAAAAGTCGTACCAATACTTTTGACGGGTTCTGTAAACATAAATTCATGAAATTCGTTAGGGAGGTTTTGAGTTATTTTTCCTTTATCTTGTACTGGACTTTCATGGGTAAAACCATTTATAATCGCTCCATTTTGTTGAAATAAAATGAGCATCTCATCACCAGAGCCATTTCTCATTTGGCAACAAGCCGCTTCTTTGTCCCAGTTTTTATTGTAAGAATAATACCTATATTCCCACTCTTGGCAAATAATAGCTTCAAGTACGGCAATAGATTGACACCGTTTTTTTAATACTATAGGAGGGGGGATTAAATCAATATTTTTAAGGGATAAGTTTTTCATTTTGTTGTTATGGTGTGGCTTTAACAAATTATTATTTAGTACAAATAGCTGTGTTTTTTTTAGTAAAATAGAAAATCCTTCTCAAAAGGAGATCATGTATCATCTATTCTATTAATATTATTCCATTATTTATTCATTAGTAGCAGCGAACCGAGCATAGCGAGCTCACGACCATAGGGAGTAAGAAACCCAGCTTGCTGGCTCATGATCGCAGGGAGGAACTAAGCTAACTATTAAAGGTTATGCATGTAAAAAGTTATGGGAATAGTTACTATATCTTTTGGTTTTTAACAGTAGGGAATAGTTTACTCCTCTGTCCTTCTTTTCTTGATAAAAGAAGCAAAATCAAGACCCAACACTACGATTAGATGATTTTTGCTGCTTGTTTGCTGAACTAGCTTGCATGCTTCGCCAAGCTAGTTCGGACGCAAAGCTGCGCAGAAATCATTGTCTAATCTCCGTTAACGGTCATTTTTATTGCTCATACAAAATTTACTTAAATAACCTTTATTGTGTTCATAAAAAATGAAAGGTAAAAATAGGAGAAGGACTTAAAATATAGGATGTTTTGTGGTTTATTGTATCTTTAGCTTTTAGGAGGACAGAATCAAGTCGCAGGTAGAATATTATTTAACTAATTACATATGAACAATACTCCAAAGATAATTGGAAAGCAATAAGTAACAGATAAAAAATCAACTTCATAAACAGTTTCATTGTTAGGAGTGTATTTTTGTTCCCAAGTTGTAAAATTAAGATTTTTTGGAGTACTAATTTGAAAATATTAGCATGAAACTAATCGTATTAATCATTTTACTAGGTGTGTCTTTAGGAATAACGGCACAAGACAAAGAATTGACTTTGGAAGATGCTGTTTTGGGGCAGTGGAGACAGTTTTATCCGACACGTGTTGCTAATTTGACATGGAGAAAAGGACAAGATGTTGTTACATTCCACTCTAAGGATAGCAAGCAGATTATGATGCAAAAAGTAGGAGCTAAGACAGCTCAGGAACTGTTTGATTTGAAAGCGCTAAATAAGGCTTTTGGTGAAGAACTATCTAGAATGCCTTTTATTCAATGGGAGAGTGAGCAAGAGTTTAGTTTTGTTTATGGAGGACAACGATTTTGGATGGCATTAGAAGGGGACAATATTAGTCGAAAATTAGTCGTCCGTATGCCGAAAGAAGCCAACATTGATTATCATAAAAAATCTCAAAATATAGCCTATACCAAAGCGCATAATTTATATGTTCAAGATAAAAATGGAGGTGAATTGGAAGTAACTGCTTTTGAAGATCCTAATATTGTTAGTGGTCAAGCGATTGCTCGATACGAATTTGGAATTGGGAAAGGTACCTTTTGGTCTCCTGATGGGTCGCACTTGGCTTTTTATCAAAAAGATGAAACAGATGTAGCAGATTATCCTCTACTAGATATTACAACAACACCAGGAGCTTTAAAAACAATTAAATATCCTATGGCGGGGCAAAAAAGCGAGTATGCTCGAGTTGGAATTTTTAATGTAGCGACTAAAAAAACAATTTATCTAAAAGTAGATGGTCCTAAAGATCAATATTTGACCAATTTGGGATGGGGACCTGAGAATAAGTATGTTTACGTAGCTGTTGTTAATAGAGAACAAAATCACGTTTGGTTAAATCAATATGATGTCAAAACAGGTAATTTAGTTAAAACACTTTTTGAAGAAAAACATGATAAATACGTAGAACCAGAGCATCCAGTTTGGTTTATTCCTGGCAATAACAAAGAATTTTTGTGGTGGTCAGAAAGAGATGGCTTTATGCATTTGCATCGTTATAATACAGAAGGGAAATACCTAGGACAAGTGACCAAAGGCAAATGGGTAACGTTAAAAGTGTTGGGTTTGGATGATACTAAAAAAATGATTTTGGTGCAAGGCACGGACGAAAGTGGCTTGAATACAACTGTTTATTGTGCGCCATTGGAAGGTGGAAAGCCTTCTAAGCGTTTGGTCAAAGAAGATGGTGTGCATAGCTTTTCTTTGAGTAGCTCTGGAAAATATTTAATAGATGATTATTCTGATATTAAAACACCTCATGTAACACGTATTGTTACTTTAAAAGGAAAAGTAAAAAATACCTTGCATACAGCTGAAAATCCTTATAAAGATTATCAAATATCTAGCCCAGAATTGGTTAGTCTTAAAGCGAAAGATGGCACACCATTGCAAGCACGTTTGATAAAACCAGCTAATTTTGATCCATCTAAAAAATATCCTGTTATTGTCTATGTTTATGGAGGACCTCATGCTCAAATGGTGACCAATAGTTGGCTGGGGAATGCTCGACTATGGATGTATTATGCGGCTAACAAGGGGTATTTGGTATTTACCTTGGACAATAGAGGATCAGCCAATAGAGGGTTAGAATTTGAAAATGTCATTCACAGACAGTTGAGCAAGCATGAAATGGAAGATCAGTTGGTCGGAGTCGACTATCTAAAATCTTTGGCTTATGCTGATACGGATAGAATGGCGGTGCATGGTTGGTCGTATGGTGGTTTTATGACAACTTCCCTGATGTTAAAGCATCCAGATGTCTTTAAAGTAGGAGTTGCTGGTGGACCTGTTACGGATTGGAATTATTATGAGGTAATGTATGGAGAGCGTTATATGGATATGCCCAAAGAAAATCCTGAAGGGTACAAAGAAACACAACTAAAGAATCATGTACAAAACTTAAAAGGAGATTTATTGCTTATTCATGGAACGGTAGATGATGTTGTTGTAATGCAGCATAATTTGAGTTTGGTCAAAGCTTTTGTTGATAATGGCATTTTGATGGATTTCTTTCCTTATCCAATGCACCCACATAATGTAAGGGGCAAAGATCGAGTTCATTTGATGAATAAAGTATTGACTTATATTGATGATAAATTGAAATAGATTACCAGATTTGTAGAGTGATTTGCTGTTTTACATTACTTCGTTGTAAAAACGTATTGGCTTGATTTTTAGTAGGTAATCAACGGCTACGAAGTAGCAGCGAACCGAGCTATGCGAGCTCACGACCGTAGGGAGTAACAAAGCTAACTACTATTGAAAATAACTATAACTATGGGATTATGGGATTAATAGCATTAGAAGGAATGGAGTTTTATGCTTACCATGGATTTTATCCAGAGGAGCAATTAATAGGGGGGGATTATATTATTGATGTTTATTTAGAAACAGATTTTGAGGCAGCAGCAGCAGGCGATGCTTTGGATGTAACGATTAATTATGAGACCATCTATCGTATCGTAAAAGTAGAAATGCAAAAAAAATCTAAGTTATTAGAAACAATAGCAAGGCGCATTATCAATAAAATAATTGGAATTTGCACAACGGTACAAGCTCTAAAAATACGGGTAACCAAGAAAAATCCCCCTTTAGGAGCTAGTGTACAACGCGCATTTATAGAAATAGAAGAAAGCTATGTGGTTAAGTGCAATAAGTGTTCTCGTCCATTTCTTTCTCATGCGAGAGGTGATTGTTGGACAAAATACGGACAAGTATATCCAGAAACAAGAGCTACTTTAACCCGTAATTTTGGTCCCAATATTTGCCGAAATTGTTTATTGCCACACTTTATTAAAAGTAGAGAAGATTAAGTTTGGCTTGCTTTTAGTATTACTTTGTTAGAAAATCATAGTAACACTCGCAACTAAGTATTATTATTTTAGTAAAACATACAAGTTCCAAAAAAACTGTCTAAAATGAGAATGAAATTTTAGACAGAGATTTCAAAGAACAAATTTAATAACCTATAATAGACAAGGAATAATGAAAAGAATTACTATTTGGATGTTTTGTTTTTTATCCATATTCTCTTTATCTAATTGTGACACGCTTCAAGATATTGCTAATTCTACACTTGGAAGTTCTTCTAGTGGGGGGAAGGGCTTGAGCAATGATCAGATTATTTCAGGCTTAAAACAAGCCTTGATACAAGGAACTTCAAAAGGAGTCAACGTGTTGGCTGTTAAAGATGGTTTTTTCAAAAATGCTGCTGTTAAAGTATTGTTTCCACCTGAGGCTCAAAAAGTAGAAAAAACGCTGCGTGATGTAGGCGCAGGACAATTGGTAGATGTTGCTATAGAAAAAATTAATCGAGCCGCAGAAGATGCTGCTTCTGGAGCCAAAGATATTTTTATCAATGCAATCACAAAAATGACCGTAACAGATGCAATGGATATCTTGATGGGAACGGATAATGCTTGTACCAACTACTTGAGAAAAACAACTTCTTCGGCACTGTTTTCTTCGTTTAATCCTGTGATTCAAAAATCATTAAATCAAGTGGGAGCTTCAGATGCTTGGTCAACTGTTATGACCAATTACAATAGAATTCCTTTTGTAGAAAAAATTAATCCTGATTTGGATGATTATGTTACCAACAAAGCAATGGATGGCGTTTTCTTAATGATTGAGAAAGAAGAAAAGCTTATCCGAAAAGATCCTGTAAAACGAGTAACAGACCTGTTGAAAAAGGTATTTGCATTGCAGGATAACAAATAAGAGCCACAAAAAAATCAAATTGAGGACTTCAAGCAACTTGAATGACTCAATTTTGCTAAAAAAAGTCTTAAAGTAGCTACTTCAGCTATACAACTTGAAGCATCTTCTCGTTTGTAAGGTAAAAAACAATCCTTGCTAGTAGAGAATAATGCTTCAAGTTTTTTTTTGGCGAACTTCTTTGTAAATTTGGCGAACTCAATGAGGAAGTTCATAATAAGCAGATATTCTACTAACTTCAATAGGAGTATTACTATTCACATTAGTTTACTAAAACACAACCTAACCGTACAAGTATAGCGGGTTAATTGGTAGGCTATAATATTCACAATAGTTCGTTAAAACTACATAGTAGCAGCGTCGCTAACTAAACCTGCGATTGCATGAAGTAATTAACGAACTACTAATATTCACAATAGTTCATTGAAACCACGCAGTAGCAGCGCAGCTAAACTTTATTAGTTTGATAATCAGTAAGTTGCGATTTTTATTGCGTTTTATGTTAAAATTTTGATTATCAAACTAATATAAATGTGCTTTTTTATCTTTTTGGTAAAAAAGTAAAAAATCAACGAACTACTAATTCAAAAATAGAACAAAAATTTATGACCATTCTGAAAGCGCTTTTCAGGCTATCTATGGGTAGCCTTTTGGTTTTATGCGGGTATAGTAGCAATGCCCAAAACTTGATTCAAGTACCGTTAGAGAATAATCCTGTTATTGTAAAATACCTAGAAGATAACCCTCGACCCAATTCAAGAAACAATCAACTTTGTCCAAACGATACTTTAGGACTACCATTTTTTGACGATTTTGCTGCACCGATAGGCAATATCTATCCAAGTTGCTCGAATTGGCAAGACAACCATGTTTTTATTAATGGAGACATGGCTTCGAATCCTCCTTCTGTAGGAGTTGCTACTTTTGATGGATTATCTCCAGATGGCTCCCCTTATAATATCCAAGGAAATGTGTCGTTAGGAACCCCAGCCGATACTTTAACCTCTCAGCACTTAGATTTGAGTGGCAAAACGGCTTCAGATGCGATCTATCTAAGCTTCTTTTATCAAAAACAAGGACTAGGAGACCGTCCAGAGGTACAAGATTCTTTTATTTTAGAATTTAAAGATACTAGCAATACTTGGGTAAAGGTTTGGTCAGAAGCAGGAATTGACAACTCTGTTTCTTCACAAACAATTCTGCCCTTTGAGCAAAAATATATTGCTATTGATAGTGGGTATTATTTGTACAATGGATTTCAGTTTCGGTTTAGAAATTTAGCAAGTGTTACAGGAAGCAACGACCACTGGCACTTGGATTATGTCATGTTGGATGAAAATCGTTCTAACAATGCCGATACCTTGCACCCAACCTATGGTAGTTATGCTGATGTTGCGTTTACACATCGCCCAACGACACCACTAAAAGACAAGTTGATGGCCATGCCTTGGACCCATTTTGATGGGGCTACTTGTTGGGCAACCGAATTGACAATTCAAAATTATAATAGAAATCACAGTCAAATTGCCACTTTGGATAGGAGCTGCACCATCGAAGAAATACTTCCCAATACAACGTCAATCTTAACAGAAGGAATTCCTGCTGTTGGGGCGTATGCTCCAAGCCCAAACACTGATGATAGTTTGACACATACCATTGTTGGGACGCACAATACGCTTAATCCGACAGAAAAAACAACTTTAGAGACAACATATGTTATTTTGAATCCATCTGGTTTTCAAAGTAATCCTATATTTGAAGCCAACGATACGGTTAAACGAAGAACAGTGTTAGACAACTATTTTGCTTATGACGATGGAACCGCAGAAACCCGTATTGTTGCACAAAATTTAGGGACAAAGATTGCAGTAGAATATAAAGCAGAACAAGCAGATAAATTGAGGGGGATTTATTTTCATATGCCTTATTTTATCGAAGATTCTCAAAACCATTTGATTAATATCAAAGTTTGGGTGGATAGTTTGTCTGATGACTCTGAAGTGTTTTCAAGAGATTTGCACAAGTTGCAGTATAGATATGGTTTTAATGGCTTTTATTTTGTAGATTTAGTCGATTTTTTAGGCAATGCGACTCCTATTGATTTAGCAGCAGGGCAAACTTTCTATGTTGGTTGGCAACAATCGTTTGGTACAGAAGTTCCTGTTGGTTTTGATAGAAGCACCGATACAAAAGAAAAAACGTGGGTTGGTGTTGGCACTACTTGGTCTCAATCGACTGTAAGTGGCTCGGTTATGATCCGCCCTCTAGTTTCTATAGATCCTAATTTTTCTACAATTGCAGTAGATGAAGTGGAGGTAATCGAAAACGAACTAAGGGTATATCCTAATCCAACAGATAATATCCTAAATTTAGAGTTGACAAATTATGAAGTAGCTGAAGATTATCAATTGTATATTCACAATGCCGTTGGACAAGAAATACACGGTTCAAACTTTGAAAGACAACTGAATGTAGGTAGTTGGCAATCTGGTTTGTATATTTTAACATTAAGAGATGAGCAAGGCAATGTCATGGCTCAACATAAAATTATAAAATACTAAATTAGCGGGTCTACCTTGCTAATGGAGGTTCAAAAAAGCTTCATTGGTCAAGTAGCAAAAGTTAGATTCACTACAAAGAAAAGAACAAACAATGAAAATAGATATCTTGGCAATTGGAGTGCATCCTGATGATATTGAACTCTCTTGTTGCGGAACTTTACTGCATCATATTGCAATGGGAAAAACTGTCGGATTATTGGATCTTACGTGTGGAGAGTTAGGGACAAGAGGAAGTGCTGAAATTCGTTTGAAAGAGGCCGCAATAGCGTCTAAATTAATAGGAGCAGCCGTGCGAGGAAATTTAGAAATGGCAGATGGCTTTTTTCAATACACGAAAGAAAACATGCTCAAAATTGTTGAAATTATTCGTTTGATGCGCCCTGAAATTGTCTTGGCTAATGCGGTCTCTGATCGCCATCCAGACCATGGTCGTGCCGCTAAATTAACAGCGGATGCCTGTTTTTATGCAGGTTTGCGCCGAATTGAAACAGAATGGGAAGATAAACCACAAGAGGCTTGGAGACCCAAAGCAGTTTATCACTACATCCAAGATCATAATTTAACGCCTGATTTTGTTGTGGATATAAGCCCTTACATAGATCAAAAAATGGAAGTGATTCAAGCATATAAATCACAGTTTTACGATCCAGAATCTAAGGAGCCTGATACACCTATTTCAGGAAAGAGTTTCTTAGAATTTATCAAAGGTAAAAATGCTATGTATGGTCGTCCTGCTGGTTTCTTGTACGGAGAGGGATTCACTGTTGCTCGAACGATTGGCGTCAATAACCTTTTCGATTTAAAATAGCAATAGTTGGCTGCGCTGCTACTATGTGGTCGTTGAAACCACGAAGTAATAGGTGATTGTATTATTAATACTTTGTGAGTTCTGTATGGTTTATTATCAGTTTTTTTTAAGGTAAGGGGAAGGTGTGTTTTTTGATAATCAAATTGATATGGTTTTTTACGGAGTAATGATTTATTCAAATTAGGCATTTCAAATAATAATAATAAGAATGACATCAAAAGCAATTTATTTAGGAGAATTGAGAGTAGAAGCAACCCATCTGAAATCAGGCGAAATTATGATTACAGATGCTCCTACGGATAATAATGGAAAAGGGCAAGCATTTTCTCCAACAGATACTGTAGCAACAGCATTAGCTACCTGTATGCTAACCATTATGGGGATTCGTGCCAGTAAAAAAAATATTAATATACAAGGTGCAACAGCCGAAATAACCAAAACAATGGCTTCTAACCCAAGAAGAATTTCGAAAATAGAAGTTACTGTAACAATGCCTAAAGTGGGGATAGAAGAAAATTTTCAAGAAGTACTAGAGGCAGCAGCTAAAAGTTGTCCAGTAGCGCAAAGCTTGCACCCAGACATAGAACAAGTTGTTCGCTTTGTTTGGTAATAATTTTGCTTGAAAACAACCTTTTTGACCTTTTCGTGCATCTTTAATTAATAGTGTACTTAGGTATAGATTACAAAATAACGTTCCCCAACTGCTCTAACAACATTACAAATGATTAAACAACAACCGTATGCGCAGTTTATTTAGCTTAGTGATTTTGCTCGTTTTATTAGGACAAGCCAATGATATATGGGCTCAACAGAAAAGACGAAGAATAGAACAAAAGATTTTTGATGAAAATGCAAAGCCACCAAGTGGCTTTTTAATTGATTTTTCTTACGGAATCCACTTGCCATTGGCAGATATGGCAGAGAATTTTAAGTACAATTTCTCTTTGGCAGGAAAAGTACAGTATATCTTGTCCAATAACTTGGCGTTTGGCTTGGTAGGAGATTTTCAATTTATTGACGATGTTAAAACAGATGTAGTTGCGAATTTGAGAGAAGAAGAAGGGTTTATTATTGACCGATTTGGTCAGTTGTCCGATGTTCAATTAGGACAACGCGGATTCTTTTTAGGAGGTAGTGTTAGTTATTTGATTCCTGTTCTAAAAAAATACAAACGTTCGGGAATAGAAGTTCGATTTGAAGGGGGGTACCAGCAACATTGGGTGCGTATAGAGGTACTAGGTGGTGATATTTTTGGCTTGTCGGATGAATACAAAAAAGGATATGATCGAATGACAACAGGTTTTGCTATGCGTCAATACATTGGTTATCGCCATTTGGACAGAAACCGTTTACTGAATTTCTTTGGTGGTTTTGATATTATGCAAGCCTTTACTAAAAATAGGAGAGGGTATAATTTTGATACCCGTCAAGAAGATACCAAAAATAGAATTGATATTTTAATTGGCTTTAGAATTGGAATTACCTTGCCAATTTATATTTATACGCCAGAAACTCAAGAAGATGTTCGCTTTTATTAAGCACTTTTTTATTGTAAAGGTTGGAAAGGGGGATCTTGTTGATAATGAATGCAATTTATTTTGTGAGCTCGGTTCGCTGCTGCTATGTGGTACCGCATGGGTACTTTGTTTTTAGTACTATTGTGTAGTTTCGAGGAAGTAATGTTTAAGACTAAAATGACCATGAAAAAACACCTACTTATTGGTATTCTTTTTTTATTTAATACGACTATTGGGGCGCAGTCTGATGCAGACTCTATAAGAGAAACCATAGAAAATTATATGGCAGTAGCCAAAGCCAAAGATTATGTCAAAACAATGGATTATCTATATCCTAAATTGTTTGATCTTGTGCCTCGAAGTGTTTTGGAAGAAAGTTTAAAAAATCAAGCTCAAGACACGACAATACAGATAGAGTTTGAAAATAATACCATTGAAAAAATTTCTAAAGTTTTGCTTCTGAAAGGAATAAAATACGCATTAGTTGATTACTCTTTTTTGATGAAAATGACTATAAAAGGAAAAGATGAGGAAGGCTTAAAAATGATGCAAATATTGTTCGAGGGCAGTTATGGAAAAAAGAATGTTTCTTTAGATACAGAAAATAGTACATTTAGTATCCAAGTAAATCGAGCTACATATCTAATTAATAATCCTGAATATGAGGGCTGGAAATTGTTGGAGCGAAAGGAAGGATTACTTTCTCTTTTGGAAAAAATATTGCCTAAAAAGGTATTAAAGAAATTAAAGTAGTTGCAGCTCACTATGACCACCCTTCAACGAAAAAAACAGGCGCAAACTTTACGTACTTTTCGAAAAGTACATCGTTTAACAGGCGCTTTGTTGTTTGTCTTTTTTTTTATAATAGCAATAACAGGCGTGTTTTTGGGATGGAAAAAGCATAGCGCAGGTGTTCTTTTACCAAAAAGTTATAAAGGGACATCGACCAACTTGAAAGACTGGCAACCAATTGATCAATTGAATGAAATTGCTACTCAAATTTTAAAGGATTCTATCAATCCGAAGCTTTCAAATAAGTTGAGCAGAATTGATATTCGACAGAACAAAGGAATGTTGAAGTTTGTTTATAGTGAACATCATTGGGAAATTCAATTAGATGGCACTACAGGAACCGTATTAAATATAGGCAAGCGACATTCTGATTGGATTGAAAATGTTCACGATGGCTCTATTGTGGATGCTGCTTTAGGAGTTTCTAAAGGGTGGTTCAAATTATTTTATACAACCATAATGGGATTAGCGTTACTATTGTTTACCATTACAGGCTTCTGGCTTTGGTATGGTCCTAAGAGAATGCGTAAAGAACAACGAAAACGTTAATGATCAAACTATAAATGCTACAATCATGTCGATAACAAAAGAATCAGAATTAGTGGGAATGCAGGAAATTAGTAAAGTCGTTGGTACGACATTAAGTAAAATGATGGCTTTTGCTAAACCTGGAATGTCAACCAAAGAACTTGATAACTTTGGTGGAGAACTGCTAAAAAAATATGGTGCTCAATCCGCGCCTTATGTGACCTATGGTTTTCCTGGTTGGACATGTATTAGTGTTAACAACGAAATTGCACATGGTATCCCTTCTGCTACAAAAATACTAAAAGAAGGTGATTTGGTTAATATTGATGTTTCAGCAGAACTCAATGGCTTTTTTGGAGATAACGGAGGCTCTTTTGTTTTGGGAAAAGACATTCACCAACATCAACCTTTGGTAGATGCCTCCAAAGACACCTTACTAAAAGCAATTCGACAAATTAGAGGTGGGGTTAAAATAGCAGATATAGGGCACTTAATGGAGACCAATGCTAAAAAAGCAGGTTTTAAAGTGATTAAAAATTTAGCAGGTCATGGAATTGGTCGAAGCTTGCACGAGAAACCCGAAAACATCTTAAATTATAGAGATCGTTTTAATCGTCAACGATTTAAGAAAAATGCTGTCGTTGCTATCGAAACATTTATTTCTACTCGCTCTGATTATGCTTTAGAAATGGCAGATGGCTGGACATTGGTTGGAAATAAAGGAGGTTTTGTAACGCAACATGAACACACCATTCTTATCACAGATGGAGCGCCTATTATTTTAACCTCCTCCAATGGCATACTTTAGTAGAAGTAGCGATGGTAGTTTAATCTTAATAATAGGGTATTTTGTATCCATTTCAACACTTGTTGTTGTATGTGATTCTATTATTTTTGATGCTTAAATTTCTTTTTTTTAAAAGAAAAATGCTCATCCATTAATTTTTTATCTCGAACACCTTACCCCTTTTAAAAGTAAGCGTATTATTCTCTAATACTTTTTTAGGGGCACGTACTTGTTGTCGCTACTTTCCCTTATTACATTATTAAAAGGCATAACAATTCTTGTTTTTACCTCTTTTTTTAATAAAGTAGCAGCACAACTAACTATTATTCTTATAAAAATTATTTGTAATAATTATTATAATTAACAGTGCAAAAAAATCTTGAGTATCGAAGCAACAGAGATTTGAAATTGAGTTATATTAGCATAATACTTAGCTGAGTTCATAAGGTCGCTGTTGGTTTGTTTATGCGTCTGATAGTTAGTTTAGCGTGTTTTGTAAAGTAATGCTTGACAGAGCAGTCTTCAAAAATTAAAAGAGAGAAAAGAATGCAAGATATAGAAAATATAGAATTGAAATTTTTGAGTCTAGATGATTATCAAGAATTGAAAGAGGCAATGATAGCCGCTTATACTTCGGTGGAGGATAATTATTGGGAAAAATATCAGATTAATGCCTTAATTCAAAAATTCTCAGAGGGGCAAGTTGTTATTAAGATCAATGGCGAATTAGCAGGGTGCGCCTTGTCTATTATTGTGAATTACGAAGACTGTTCGGATACTCATACTTACAGAGAAATTACACAAAATTATAGTTTTGATACCCACACTGATGACGGAGATATTTTGTATGGAATTGATGTTTTTATTAAGCCACAATTTCGAGGATTGCGTTTGGGGAGACGATTATACGATTATCGGAAAGAGCTTTGTGAGAAATTGAATCTAAAAGGAATTGCTTTTGGAGGTAGAATTCCTAATTATCACAAATATGCGGCTCATTTGACACCTAAGGAGTATATTGATAAAGTAAAACGAAAAGAAATTAACGATCCTGTTTTGAACTTTCAGATATCAAATGATTTTCACCCGTCCAAAATTTTGCGTGGTTATTTGGAGGGGGATAAAGCGTCGAATGAATTTGCGGTGTTGCTAGAATGGGACAATATCTATTATCAACAGCCTAGCCACAAGGCAGCTTCTATCAAAAAGAAAATTGTTCGTTTAGGATTGATACAATGGCAGATGAGACCTTATCGGACTTTCGACGAATTGTTGCAACAGTCTAAATACTTTATTGATGCTGTAGCAGCTTACCATGCTGATTTTGTACTATTTCCAGAGTTTTTTAATGCCCCATTGATGGCGGGAAACAATCATTTATCAGAACCTGTGGCCATTCGAGAGCTAGCCAAGTATACCGATGCGATTGTACAGAAGTTTTCGGAATGGGCAATTTCTTGTAATATTAACATTATCTCTGGAAGCATGCCAGAAATGAAGGACGGACTTTTGTATAATGTAGGTTATTTATGTAGAAGAGATGGAACCGTTGAGCGTTATGAAAAAATACATGTAACCCCTGATGAAGCCAAGGTTTGGGGCATGCAGGGCGGAAATACGATACAAGCTTTTGATACCGATTGTGGCAAAATTGGCGTGTTGATTTGCTACGATTCAGAATTTCCAGAATTGGGACGTATTTTGGCTGATGAAGGAATGAACATCTTGTTTGTGCCTTTTTTGACAGATACTCAAAACAGTTATTCGAGAGTTCGGCATTGTTCGCAGGCAAGAGCAATTGAGAACGAATGTTATGTCGCAATTGCTGGAAGCGTAGGAAATCTGCCTAATGTTCATAATATGGACATTCAATTTGCACAATCTATGGTCTTTACACCCTGTGATTTTGCTTTTCCGACTAATGGAATTAAAGCAGAGGCTACTCCGAATACAGAAATGATTTTAATTGCTGATGTGGACTTAGATTTGCTCAGAGAGTTGAACCGTTTTGGTAGTGTCCGAAATCTCAAGGATAGGAGAAAGGATATTTTTGAATTAAGGCTTAAAGAGAAGCGCTAAACTAAAAAATAAGTCGCTAGTCAATCAACCAGCGACTTATTTTTGGATATTTTTTGGCAAAACTTATTTCCCTATATTTATACTCAAACCAGCTGAGAAACGAATGGGATCTTGTGGCGAAGCTCCAAAGGAAATAGGAGTATTGTCTGTAGTATGATAATATTTGCTATTCAATACATTGTTGATCTTAACAAAAATATCCATTGAGAATTTTCTTTTCTTGACTACCGTATATTTAGAAAACAAATTCCATAGAACAAAAGAAGCATTTCCTACTTGGAAAAACTCACCCTCAGTATCTGTAAAACCTTCATTATAAGTACTAGAACGATAAATCAAACTGTTATTAAGGCTAAAGTTGTAAAATTTAAACAACAAACCAGCCTTAACAGTATGTTTTGCTGTAAAAGGCAAATGTTCTAAGCCTTCTATATTGCCATCAGCATAGCTATAACTACCATGTATTCTAAATTCTGCTCGTTCTTTTCTTTCTAAAATATATCTATAATCAACCCGCAATGTAGAACCATAGCTTAAGGTATTGCTAGTAGAATTAACAGGTTTCTCGGCAGCTTTGACAGGAATGCCATTAAACGTTTGATTGATAAAATTCGTCTCATAAATAATCGAATTTTCTATTAGGTTGAAATAACTGTTTAAACTAATAGAGAAATCACCTTTGGCATATTTACTTGATAACTCAAAACTACGTACTTTTTCTGGTTTTAGTTGTTCGTTTGGAATTCTCCAAACATCTCCCTCTATGTGTGTGTACCCTCCACTTTCGTCCGCGACAGGGTAGAAGGCACCAAAGTGATCGTATTTGTGATCTGGAGAGGGTTGTAAAAAGCCTTCTCCATAAAACAGCTTAATATTAAGATTGCTCATTGGTTTGTAGACAATGCCAAGTCTAGGATTGATCGAATTATAAGCATTAGGATCTTTAGTCGGTGCATATTCACTAATGTCAATAACTTGATCGAATCTAGCTCCCAAAGTAAGCAAAAGTTTTTTGTGCAGTTTGAGCTTGTATTCTCCAAATGCTCCTAAAATAGTCCGACGAATATAGTATAGCTCTTGATAAAGTTTTAGGCTGTTTCCATCAACATCAGTTGCATTAGTTCCTAGGTAGTAAATATCTAAGTCAGCTGCATTTACTGTCCGCATAGGAAAGAAAACGGTAGTTTGTTGTTGGGAAATACCTCCTGTTCTAGGAAGTGCTGCTGAATATTGTCCTGTTAAACCAAAGGCAAGCTGATGTTGGTCGTTGATTTTGTAATTAAAGGTTTCAGATAGTCGAACTCCTGCATTGGTACCCACATTATAAGCATCCTGATAATTAGAAAAAGTATTGATGATTTTGCTATTATTAGGAGTAAACATAAACGTTGCATTAAGCAATGATTTTAAGGTCCATTTTCTAGATTTTTTAGGCTTGTAAGTATGTTGAGCATTAATACTCGTCAAAGAACTTCCATATCGAGCTTCTTTCCAATAAGGAGAATAGTATGGCAAAGCACCTGTTGAACTGCTGTGTTGTTCTTGGTTGTGAAAGATACCAATATTAAAGTCTTTGAATTTTAAATTTCCTTCCACAAAATAAGAAAAACGGCTCAAATCAAAGGGTTTGATAGGAATGGTTTGTGTTGCTCCTGTAGGGTCTACTGGGCTACTAAGAATGGTTCCATTTTGCAAATACTGTTGATTGTAAAAATAAAACTCCTCAGGGTAGTGTGCATTCAAATTAACACCATCTGAGTAATAAGCCCCTCCAGACATAGCAAAAGAGACATCTTTGTTGCCCACACCAAATTGAAAGGAATTGTTGGTGGTGTTGTACATACCATAACTACTACTCAATGACAAGCCTTTGGCAGCGTCGCCTTCTTTGGTAATAATATTGATCACTCCCATATAAGCATCGGCACCGTATAAGGCAGACGCAGGACCAAGTATAATTTCAACTCGCTTGGCATATCTAATATTATAGTTTTCGGTAATGGCATATTGGTTGTTTGTCATACTATTGTATCGAACACCATTAATCAAGATCAATATTTTTTCATTGCCATAAATACCCCTTGCAGAAATTGCATTATAGGATTGATTGCTATGACGTTCTTGTATTTCAAATTCAGGAACATCTAAGAGCAACTCATTAAGCCCCGTATAACCACGACTTTCTATGTCATCTGAAGTCACAATATATACTGTGGCTGGCGCATCCTCAATAGATTCTTTGATACTAGAACTAGTTTCTAGAGCTATTTTTTGTTGTGCTTGAATTGAAGCATAGGAGTAAACTTCGTTGATTTCAGCAGCAGGACCTCTCACTAGCTTGATGTAAGCCAGTTTGGTTTGATCTTCCTTGACTTGTAAGCCTATCAAACGGGTTGTTTTAAAACCAAAAGCAGAGCATTCTACATCATAGATACCAGGCTTGATATTTGAAAAAATAAATTCTCCTGCGTCTTGTGAATAAGTTTTAGTAATCTCTTTTTTATCTTCAAAATAAACGAGCTTAAGCGTTGCCCCTCGAATAGGTCTCCCAGAATCTAGATTGCTAACTAAGCCACGTATATTGCCATTGATTTCAGTCCAAGCAAATGTAATATTATAGGAAAATAATAAAAGCATTACTATATGAATCGCCTTCATAATTTAATAGTTCTGTTATTATTGTAGGAATAGGCTGATAAGAAACCAATACAAAAGAATGGTTTTTTACACTTTGAGTTTTGAATAAAAGATGGGAACATTTTCTATTCAATTCCTACTAGATTGGTAGATTAATAATAATGAATTTATAAGCTATTTTTTACAGCTGTTAGATCGGAGAAAGCATCGGCAATCGCATCAATAGCTTTATCTATGTTTTGACCTGAAGCATTATAAAAGTCGGCATCTAAAGGATCAGGACTGCCACCTATATAAGTTAATATTAGATCTATTTCTGCGTCCGATAGGGTGGTATAAGCTCCATACCTCAACCCCATAATATTGCCATAAGCTTTGCTTAGATTATGATAATAAAGTGCTAATCTAGAAACATTGGCTTTGGCATCATTTAGGAAAGAAATACTAGTCGCAGCCATTAAGATTTCAAAAGATTTTTTCAAAGAAACACGAGCACTATCTCTTGTCGGATAATCTTTTGCCGAAATAGCAGCACGTCCTTTCAAAAACTCATCCATGATTTTAGAGTTAGAGCCGATAATACTATTGGTTTTATCCGAATAATTGCCTAAGTAAAGCAAGTCACTTGTTGTAGAGGGAAAATCTTTTGGAACTCCAAAATAGCCAAATGCTTCATCCCAGTGGTGTTCCATATTAGTACCTCGTCCTGCTATCACACCTTTGTTGTCAGTGTTAATTTTATTTTCACCTAGATAAACTTGAGTGATTTGATAATAAAATGTGGCACCAACCAAGAGTTTTTCTAAAACTTGCCCTAATTCTACACCATTTTCGTTTAGTAAATAGCGACCACCAGAAGCCGCATCAACCATTACACCAGAGTTGCCTACACTTGCTGCCACATTCATGTTTTGGCTAACAATTTCTAATTCTTCAATTAAGTCCTCTGCATAAAACTGTGCTTCAGGATGTGTCTTATTTTTTAGTTGAGTCGAAGCTTGATTGAGGGCTGGATTAGAAAAAGGAGCATTGGTGTTTTGATACATGTTCAGCATTGTTGCTTTGCTGATAGTTGAGATACCCGCATTACTCGCTGATTTGACATAAGCCATAAACTCAGTAAGCATTTCAATGCGCTGGTTTTGACCTTCGTAATTGACGTTTTCAAAGTTGTAAGAACTAGGAACATCGTAAATAATTTCTTTTTTTTCACAGGAGAAAAAACAAAGCAATGTTACTGCAAGAAATGCAATGAAGTTGTGGTTACTAAACACGCTAAAATTTTTTATTTATAGTTAATTAATTACTAAAGTGTTTCATTTGAACATTTAGGAATATAGACGCATTATTCGTTATAGGAGTTGGTTTGTTTTTAACCTAAAATAGGCTATAACATTGTCATCCAAGCAGATTTAACTAAATAATGAGAATAAAGTATAATTTAAAATTAAGGGCGTATTCAAAACAGCTTGAATAGAGGGGGACTAATTGCTTAACGGCACAAAAGTAGTAAAAAATATGGGAGGTGAACTTTTTTTAACAAAAAAAAACACTTTCAGAGGCTTAATAGGCAAGTATAAGAGCTTCTATTTATTGCTTTTGGAGCTTTAGTTTGTTTTTTAGTTGTTTATGTATAGGGTTTGTAAATATTTTTATGTTAATTGTATGTTAAAAGGGATTTAACCATTCAGCAAGAAGTATCGATGAAATGGACTTATTATTTGACCTTAAAGTAACTTTGGCTTATATTAAAGATTGTTGCAAGTTGATCAACTTTAGATCTTGTTTTCTTCATTATGAGGAGAATTTTCCAAATGCAAATGAATAAGTCGGTTGGACATCCAAATTCCTATAATCAAGATGGCAAAGGCTAAAAAAGAAAGTAGAATAAAATTATTTTGGAACAAGAAAAAGTCATAAGCCCCATGAACGAGAGCGGCAGAAAAGATGCCTTGTAAATGCAAACGAAATGATTGACTAGGACTTGGGTGAAATTTTGCGAGCCCTATGTAATAGCCCATGATGACACCAAAAGCAGCATGACCAGGAACAGCCGTAAACATTCTTAAAATAGCTACATTCAAGCCCCCTTCATAGACATACAGCACATTTTCTAAGATGGCAAATCCCATGCTAATAATTACGGCATATACAATTCCATCCATAGGCTCATCAAATTCTTCTTTGCGATAAATGTATAACCGTAGAAAAATATATTTTGCCAATTCTTCACTTAGTCCAACAGCTATGAAGGCATAAAATGCCACTACTCTCAAGTCTAAAGATTGAGCAGGGGCAGGTATGCCCATTGCATATTCAACGGCAAGTGTCCCCATGATTGCAGGAATACAACTTAACATCCCAAACAAAAGACAAAAAAACACGTAGCGATAAGGTTCTTTTTCGTGTTTGTCTTTGTGGTAAATAAACAAAACAATCAGAATACCTGGCAATAGTGATAGTACAAAATTAAGCATGGGGACGTATTTTTTAGACAAGTATTGAATTGCAAAGAGACGGCTTGTTGCTGCTAGATTGCTTTATGGCAATGATCGAAAAAGTTATACTTTAATGTTTTGCCAACGTTTAGAACGAAGGTACCAAATAGATGTCGCTAATGAGATAATCCAGTAGTAAAATTCTGCCATCCAAGCTGTTTCTAAACTACAACCTAAGAGATGAACGACAATATAAATATAAGCTAGATAAAAGATAACACAGCCAATTTGAAAGAATAGGGCTTGGTTCGTTGCCCCGGTACCTACCAAGCCATTAAAATAAATGGCACCAATAGAAAACAAAGCTAAAATAGCGGTCAAAACTCCTGTTAAACGAATGGATTTTTGAATTAAATCGACGTTGTCAGTCCCTACTCTAAGAACTACTTCTGGTGCCACAAGCATAGAAGCAGCACAAAGCATGGTCACACCAAAGGATAAAATAGCTGTTTTAGTGGTTACCTCAAACACTTCGTCTAGCTTGTTTTGCCCAATCAAATTAGAGGCTAATGTATTAATGCTAGAAGCAAACCCCCAACAAGGAATCATAAAGAGCAAATAAACAGCTCTCATGATATTAGAAATGGCTAATTCTGTTTTTCCCATGTCCTCTATAATAATAAAGAAAATAAACCAACTGCCCATTCCTACAACAGATTGCAAGACAATAGGCATTGATAATTTGAGCTGAGCTTTGATAATTTGAAAGTTGATTTTCGGCGGTGGTGGTGGTAAATCGTCTGTATTGTCGTCTAAAATAGTAGTATATCGGATCAATGCTTTACGACCAAAGATACCGTATGCTCTGTTTTTTTTGTCCAATAAGATATAAACGATAAAAATAATAAAGGCCAGACCTTCTGCAATGGTACTAGCTAGTCCTGCACCAGCAATACCCATTTCAGGAAAACCCCACTTGCCAAAAATTAAACCATAGTTTAAAAACATATTAGCGAGTCCCAATACAATAGCATTGTAAATAATAACCTGAGTGCGCGCTACTCCTGTGTAGAGGGCAACAATAATGACCCCCGCATAACTAAAAAATATTCCAGCCGAGCGATAATCTAAATAAGCAATACAAGCAGTATAAATATCTTGGTTATTGATAAAAAGTGCAAAGAAATAATCTCCGCCGAACTGCATAAACAAAAAAAGCAACAGTGCCAAAGAAAGGGCAAAAGCTAGCATAGAATAATAGATGGGCGCAATTTTGTCTAGTTCTTGTGCTCCCATTCTCCGAGCAATCATAATCTGTCCTGCTTTGGAAAAACTATACCCAATGGAAGCAATCATTAGATAAAATACACCGACCAAACCAATGGCACCTAATTCAATTTCGCCTACTCGACCTAAGAAAATAGTATCGGTAAGTGTAATTAAATTTTGAACAGCCGATCCAATCATAATTGGAATGGATAGCTTAAATATTTCTGAGTATGAGATGTTGGTTTTCAAAATTGTCTATCATTTTACATTACCTCAATGCAAAAAGTTGTTTTGTGTGTTCGCTTTTAACTTTCATTTTGTGAAAAAATGATAATATATTTAACAATAGCTATATGTGTGTGCTAAACAGCATTGTATATAGTCTAACAACATTATTTTGAAAAAAGCGAATCAATTAAAAACTAAGCCGCACGAAGTATTAATTTTAGTGGAGTCAACCGTACTTGTGTATAGGTGTCTTAAATTTGTGTAGGGGGAATAATAAAACAAGTACTTACTCCTCTAGGGTATCCTCGTAGTCATAATATTGCTCATTAAGGGTTTCTATAAACTCCAAAATAGGTTCTCGACCCATTTTTGTCTTAGATGAAGTAATAAAGGTCTGTGGCATTTCGTTCCAATATTCTAGAAATGCTTTTTTGAACTCTTGGAAGAAGTTCTTGTTTTTGGACGATTTCTTTTTATCATTTTTGGTAAAAACAATGACAAAAGGAACTCGATTTTCTCCCATCCAGTTGGCAAATTCAATATCTTTCTCTTGTGGAGGAATACAGCTATCAATCAATAAAAAAGCGCATTGTAAGTTCGGACGAGAAGTAAAGTAAGTATGGATCATTTCGCGCCAAACTTGACGAGTGCGTTGAGCAATACGTGCATAGCCATATCCGGGCAAATCAACCAAATACCAAGTGTCATCAACATCGTAGTAGTTGATGGTTTGGGTTTTTCCAGGTTGACCAGATATTTTAGCCAATGATTTGTTGTTGCAAACCATATTAATTAAAGACGATTTGCCAACATTAGAGCGACCAATAAAAGCATATTCTGGACGATCTGCGGTTGGGCATTGTTCTATTTTAGTATGACTAGATATATATTTAGAATGAAAGATTTCCATTTTTCTGAATTTTAGATAAATTTATAATTGCCAGTCTAATGTGAACGTGCTTCTTTTTTTTGCTAACTAAGTTGACACCTGCACGACTGTAGGGAATACGACATAATAGCAGTGTAGCTAACTATTTGCATTCATTTTATTTAATCAATGCAAGTTGTTTTAATAATTTAAAAATTAGTTCTTTAGGTTGTTAGTTTTGGTTTAAAACCCAAAAATCTATCAAAAAAACTTGCACAATATAAGTGATGACCGTTATTATATAAACGGGAAGTTTTATATTTTTTCTAGTATAGAATCTATCTAGATAGACATATAGTTTAAGAATTCACAATACCTTATGGATTATTAATAATTAATGTAGTAAATTTGTGCCTGCAAAGATAACAAGAAATATGAACCTGAAAGGGCTAGTTTCGTTTAAATTGTGGATAGGTTGATAAGATGCCTTGAATCTATTGCACAAAAATATAATTATCAATAAACTATGAGCGTAAAAGAAGTAAAAGCAGAAGAAGTAAAACCATACGAAGAAAATGCCGAAAAGAAAGGTCAAGTATCGACTATGTTTAATAATATTGCGAAATACTATGACTTTCTAAATCATTTTTTGTCATTAGGGATTGATAAAAGCTGGAGAAAAAAAGCAATTGCAACTCTACAAGAAGATGCCCCTAAAAATATTTTGGATGTAGCAACAGGAACAGGAGATTTGGCAATTGAAGCAAAACGCCAATTGAATCCTGATAAAATTACAGGAATAGATATTTCTGTTAAAATGTTAGAAGTCGGCAATAAAAAAATACAAAAACTAGGTATAGATGACGTTATAACTCTACAAGAAGGAGATTCAGAGAATTTGCCATTTGAGGACAATACTTTTGATGCAGCAATCGTTGCTTTTGGTGTCCGTAACTTTGCAAATGTAGAAGCAGGTTTAAGAGATATGGTGCGAGTTTTGCAACCTAACTCAAAATTAGTAGTTTTGGAGTTTTCGAAACCAACTATGTTCCCGTTTAAGCAATTGTTTAATATGTATTTTAAATATATATTACCTTTCATCGGAAAAATAACTTCAAAAGACAAAAAAGCCTATGGATATCTCTATGAATCTGTTCAAGCCTTTCCTGAAGGGCAAGACTTTCTAGATTTATTAACTAACATTGGATTAAAAAACGCAACATGCAAAAAGCTTTCATTAGGAATTTGTTCAATTTATACCGCTACAAAATAGCTGTAGTTGTACTACTTTTTTTTTCAGCTCCATTGGCTTCTAATGCCCAAAAAGGATCTTTTAATTACGACAATAAATTTTCTAAAAAATCCTACTATTTTGGCATTACGTTGGGCTTTAACGCTTCTAAGTATCGAGTAGAGAAAGATTTACAACTAATCAACAACGATTCTGTCAAAACTATTAACTCGCTTTATGGACCAGGGTTCAACTTAGGGATTGTAGCAAATATCAAATTAGGAAAACGTTTTGATTTTCGTTTTTTATTGCCAACACTTTCGTTTGCAGACCGAAAATTGCAATATGTAATGACGGATAATTCTATTGTTGAAAAACGAATAGAGTCAGTTTTTCTGGAGTTTCCTGTGCATTTTAGATACAAATCAAAACCTTATAAAGATTTCCGTGTTTTTGTCGTTGGTGGAATAAAATACAGCATTGATTTGGCGTCTAATTCTCGTTCTCGAAAAGCAGAAGATTTATTAAAATTAAACCAAAGTGACTTAGCGATTGAACTAGGAGTTGGATTCCAAGTATTTTTCCCTTATTTCATTTTGTCACCAGAAATTAAGTTTTCTTATGGCGTTTTGGACATCCATGCTAGAGATGAAAATATTACATTTTCTTCTACAATAGACAAATTATTTTCTAGAGGTTTTGCCATTTCGTTGCATTTTGAAGGTTAAAAATAAAAAATGTAATCTTTGATAGATTAGCATAGAAGGATTTGGATGTACGCATTCAAATCCTTTTTTATTAAAAGCTGTCTCATTTTACCAATTATAAAACAGGGGTGTCATTTATCTTTGTGCTTGGATTTTTATTATATAGTATTAATGAAGCTAACTATTGATTCTAAAAACTAAAATATAAATCAATGAACATAAAAGGTATATTGGTGTCAATTGTTTTGATCTGTATTGGTTACTGGTTGTCAGCGCAAAATTTGGAAGGAAAGATCAAGGCTGTTATGACATATGAAATGGATGGCAAGGCTAATAAAGAAACACTAAATCCAATAACAACAACTTATTGGCTTCACAACCGATTAATAATAGTTAGTAAATGAATATAACTATACAACTAAAATTATGGCTGTTGGGTAGCCTTAGTTTGCTGTGTGCTTGCTCAACTTCTGAACCACCTCAAAGCAATCAAAAAGAAACTGCCTTACTGCAAGGTCTGGAGAAAAGAGCAGCAGATAATTTAAATAGCGAGACATGGAATTTGGAACGTTTTCAAGAAGACAAGAAAATGTATGCCCAATACAAAGAAGTTTTTAGTGTTTACCCTTTAAATTGTAGTCCTTTTCCTGTTGCAGAGTACGAATATGCAGTGGCAAGTATGCCTTTTTCTATACAAGATAGCACCAAAATGTTAAAAGGGATTTGTGTGGGAGAATTTGCTACAGTGGACAGTGAGGAGCCGCAGTACGGCTTGACAATCGTGGTTGTTGCCCAAAATGAGACCTACTCAGAGGATGTTTTTGTGCAATCTAGAAATTATCCTTATTTGACAGCACAAGGCATTTTTGCTTCTCAAAAACATCATTTTGATTGGGTTTACGCTAAAAGCCCTGACGGTTTTTCCTTTTGTTTTGTGAATATGAAACTCTTTGATTTAAGATTTGGGGAAACGATTGTTCTGTTTCCAGAAGCAGAGGGAGCATTTTCATATCAGCAAATTCGTCAAAATCCCCATCAATACAAATCTTTAGACGCATTTAAAGCCGTAATTGCGGATACCGTTCAGACCTTATTATTAACTAAGTAATTCACAAAAAAACATAATAAAAAATAATAAGAAAATTACTGATTTTCTTGTAGTGGGTGTATCTTGAAATTGGTACAGGGCGTTTGTCAAACGTTCTATACTGTCAATATTTAATCCATAACTTGTGTTTGTAATCAATGATAGATAAAAAGCTTTTTGTTGCCCAAAAACCTGCTAGTACCTTTTTACAAAAGTATATTGCTTATTATTATTTTCAAGAATGCATTGATGCAACCCAAAAAAGACAGTATATTTTTTATCCTCATTATAAGAATGCTTTAAGTATTTATAAAAATGCAGCCATCTCTTATTCTAATAATCTATATGAAGTAGTCCCTAGCAAGAACGAAAATTATCATTATGCTTATCAGAGCGTCAACAAAGTATTCAAACAAGTGGCACAACAACCACCATTTTATAAAATAGGCATTGTTTTTCAATCTTTAGGGATCAATCATTTTTTGAGCGCGCCACTCGTTCGTTTTATGGCAACAAAAGAAGGAGAAAGTTTTGAGTATTTTAGAGTTTCTATGAACCCTTTTTTAGATAAAATCTATGCAGCAGAAAATATAGCTGATAAAATTCATTTTTTAGACGAATATTTTGAAGCACAGTATGTAGGGTTTCAAGAATCCCGCTTAGAATGCGCTATAACGTTATTGTTGAATGCGAGCGATAAGTATACGGTCAATACATTGGCACAAGACTTAGCAATTAGTCGAAAAACATTGCTTCGATTATTTAATAAACATTTATGTTGCTCGGTAAAGGATTATATTAATGTAGTTCAGTTTAGAAAAGCATTGCAAAGGTATCAAACAGCGCATCAAAAGCCTTTATTAACCAATTTAGCTTATGACGTTGGTTATTACGACCAGTCAGAATTTATTAACCATTTTAAAAAAATAACTGGATTTAATCCAAGTAAATTATTGGGCAACATTCAGCAATTAGGAAGTGAGGATACTTTTTGGACATTATCCTAAGTGTTTTGTAACGTAAATTACTTTCATTATTGCAATGTCTTAACGTTTTTTGAAAAGGGACTGTAACATTTCTTTACTTGAATCGTCTTTTGGTAGTTACAGTCCGTTTTATTAAAGGTATTCCCATTCTTACACATTCACTCAATATATTCTGTTATTACTCCATGACAATCCGCTGATAAAGTTTTATTGATTTCATTTTCTGAGCAATTATTACTTATAAAAGCGTATTTACCTTTTGTGTATCTAAGGATTGTCGAATTCAAATTATTATAATTTAATGAAATATTTAAATTCGTTTTTTTGTTTTTTATCCCTTTTTATATCCACCCTTTCAGCCACACCCATTAAAGGAAAAATCGTAGATTCTAGTGGTGAAATTTTATCCTTTGCCAGTATCCATGTAGAAGGAACTTCAATAGGTACGACTAGTAATATCGATGGATTTTACGAATTGGAACTAGAGGAAGGAACGTATCAATTAGTGTTTCAATATGTTGGATATACTTCTAAGGTAGAGTCTGTAACAATAGGAAAACAAGCCATAGAATTGAATGTTGTGTTAGAACCTTTGGTTAACAATATTCAAGAAGTTGTCGTAACGGCAGGAGAAGACCCTGCTTACAGGGTGATTCGGAAAGCAATTAAAAAACGAAAATTTTACCTCAACCAAAGAAAAGAGTATAGTTGCGATGCTTATGTAAAAGGAAAACACTCTGTGGGAGTCGATGAATTGCCCAAATCGTTTATGGGATTTTCTTTGGAAGATGATTCGTTGGACGTTGATTCCCTAGATTTTGGAATATTGTATCTTTCCGAATCTTTATCGCGATTGCACTACAAAAAAGGTCAGTACAAGGAAGTCATGGTTTTTTCTAAAGTAAGTGGAGATGACAAAGGATTTAGTTTTAATTCGGGGAGTGATTTGGCCAAACTGTCGTTTTATCAAAATACCATTCAATTGGGCGAAGCTCAAATTTTATCTCCCATAGCAAACGATGCTTTGAGTGCTTACAAATATCGAATGGAGACTTCTTTTTATGATGAGAAAGGTCATTTAGTATATAAAATAGAAGTGATTCCTAAAAATAAGTTGGGAGCAGTAGTGGCGGGGTACATCTATATTGTTGACAAGGACTGGGCAATTCATAGCACAGACTTATTTACAACAGGAAAAAGCGCAAATATTTCTATTTTAGATACCTTACATTTTAGAGAAACGCACATCAAATTAGACGATAAAACTTGGACCGTTTTTTCTAGAAACTTAACATTTACATTGAAAGTGCTGTTTATCAAACTCTATGGTTATTTTGCGAGTGTATTTAGCAACTATGATTTAAACCCTAACTTTGACAAAAAGTTCTTTAATGCCGAAATATTTAAAGTGGAAGATAATGCCAATAAGCAAGACCAAGCAGCTTGGGATTCCATTCGTCCTGTACCTTTAGGGAAGGATGAAATAGAAGATTATCACGAAAAAGATAGTTTGCAAAAAATCTACAATTCCAAAGCTTATAAAGATTCGATGGATCGAATTGCCAATAAGTTTAAGTTGATGGATTTAGCAACAGGGTATACTTACCAAAATACACACAAAGGATATGCTTTTAATGTTTCATCTATTCTCCAAAACTTTTATTTTAATACTGTTCAAGGGTTTGTTTTAGGTCTCAATGCTAATTTTAAACATACAGTAAATGCCGAAAAATATCAATGGTATCGAATTAGTGGTGAGGGAAATTATGCTTTTTCGGAGCAGCAGTTTAGAGGATCAGGAGCGTTTGAAATGCAGTTCAGCGCTATTAGTAAGGCCAAACTAAAAATAGAAGGTGGTAAAAAAGCGTTGCAGTTCAACTCCGATAATCCGATTATGCCCATGATTAATAACTACTATACGTTATTGGAGAAGCGCAATTACCTCAAGCTTTATGACGAAGTGTATGGCAGTGCAACTTATTCACAAGAGATTTTGAATGGTTTGTATGTAGAAGGGGGGATAAAATATGCACAACGTTCGGCATTGGTCAATACAACCGATTGGTCGTTTGTTCCTAAAAATACAAGAGCCTACTTTTCTAATCATCCTCAAGATATAGGGCAACCGAATATTAATAAAGACAATCCTAGTTTCTTGACACACCAACATTTGGAACTAGCCTTAAAACTGCGGATTCGTTTAGGGCAAAAATATGTAACGTACCCCAATCGAAGAGTTTACAAGCCTTCTCAATTTCCTGATATTTGGATCAGCTACAAAAAGGGAGTACCTTGGTTAGGAGGAACAACCAATTATGACTATTTAGAATTAAAATTGACAAAGGAAAAAATAGCCCTAGGAACATCAGGCTTGTTTAGCTTCAATCTGACGGGAGGATGGTTTCCTAATAGAGCGAAGACTTATTTTATGGATTATCATCATTTTAATGGTAATCAGACTATTTTTGCAAAGAATGATGCTTATTTGAGAACGTTTCAACTGTTGCCCTATTATCAAAACAGCACCAATTCAGCATTCGCTATGCTGCACGCCGAGCATCATTTTAATGGGGCAATTTGGAATAAGATTCCAGGTTTAAAAGTCTTAGGTTTTGAGTTTGTAGCAGGTTATCATGTACTGTATACGCCTGAAAATAGAGAGTATATGGAGTTCAATATAGGTTTAGATCGTATAGGCTGGGGAATATTTCGATTTTTGCGAGCCGATTTTGTGATGGGCTATAAAGTAGGCGAACCGTTGAGATATGGGGCTGTATTAGGGTTTAATTTTTCACTCTAGTCCAATAGACCAATAGTTCGTTGAAACCACGCAGTAGCAGCGCAGTTGATAATCAATAAGTTGTAAATTCATTGCATCTTGTGTTAAAAATCTGATTATCAAAATAATATAAATGTGATTTTTTATCTTTTTGGTAAAAAGTAAAAAACTAAGCTTGTGCCCTCATGAGCGTAGCGAACTAATCAACGACCACGAAGTAGCAGCGCAGCTAACTACTAATAGACAAGATAACTCTACTAAAAAAACTAGTACCCTATTTTGCCAATCAGAAGTGCACTGTATATTTTTTATGGAAAAACTAAAAAATCAATGGAGCATTATAAATAATAACTCAAAAGAAAATTATAATTTGGAGTGCTTTTTCGGAAGCACTCTTTTTTTGATTTAAAACAGGTTCAGTACAGTAGAAATTGTTATTTGAATGAGAAAGTACCCTAAATTTGTTTGGTTCATTGGATTTTTGTTTGTTGTTAATCTACTTTGGATGAACCATTCTGTAAGTTTGTGGGATGAGGACGAAGCAGCTTATGCAGGATTCGGAATGACAATACTGGAAACAGGAGATTGGGTAGAACCTAGTTACCAATGGTCTGTAATTCATAGAAAAACTCCCTTTCATTTTTGGACCATTGCATTATCTTATCGACTATTTGGTGTCAACGAATTTGCGCTTAGGTTGCCTAGTGTACTTGCCATTTTATTGACCTGTTGGATGGTGTTTTTGTTGGGACGGTCGTTGTTTGGGCAAAAAAACGCTTGTCGAGCAGCCATAATTCTAGCAACTTCTATTCAACTTCCATTGATGGGAAAAGTTGCGCTAACCGATGCTTCGTTGTTATTATTTCAAACAATTGCTGCACTTTCATTGCTGAATTTTATTTATCGCCCCTCATGGAAGTGGAATCTAGGCTTGTGGGGAGCTATTGCAATGGGAATTTTAGTCAAAGGACCTCCAATTATTTTATTAATAGGAGGGATGTGGGTATTATTAGCTATTTTTCATCCTAATAGGAAAAATTTAATAAAAACCCACCCTTGGTTTTTTGCTTGGTTGGCAATTACTCCTTTTGTTGGTTGGTGTTATGCTTCGTATAGTCAAGACGTCTTACTGTGGGAGCAAACAGGTAATGGCGTTCCTTTTGCTGATTGGTGGCAAGAGGAAGCGAACGGACACAAAATTCACTTACTACCTTTTTTGTGGGAGTGGTATGTATTGAGAAGAATTGGAGGATCTGTCTTGGGACAATCAGGTTTTTGGGGCTATCATTTGGTTGTGCTATCCATTGCATTTTTGACATGGTTACCTTTTTGGCTCCCAACGCTCAAAGCATCTGTTAAAGGTTTTATAAAGCCCTCTAACAAAGAGCTGATGTTGGTCATTTGGTTGGTAATGGGGTGGTTCTTTTGGGAATTTATGAGTAGTAAGTTACCTTCTTACTCAATGGGGGCACAGCCTGCACTAGCTTTTTTAATGGCGTTACAAATTGGTTATTTAGAAAACAAAAAGGCTGAATCCAACTTGCTAAAAATAGGCTTAGTATTGTATACTTTAATTTTTGCACTCATTATTATAGGACTCCCTATAGCAGGTGTTTACTTAGTCGGAAATGGGACGCTGGTATATTTACTCCCCATGAGTATGGTGCTTTTGTTGCTTTTGATATCCTTGTTAAAAGCACGAGAAAATATTCAACAGTTGTATCAGCAGACCGCTGTATTAGGAGGCGTTTTTATGTTTTTACTTTGGACTTGTGTTAGCCCGCTGATAGAGCAATCACCAATCAAATCGTTTGACGATATTATAGCAACAGCGTACGAAAAAAGTGGACAAAATAACAAGGCAAGGCTTATTTTTACGGGTTTGAATATCAAGCAACAAAAAATAAGTCTATTGGTTTATGCCGAACAACACTTTGGAACTTATGAAGAAATGCATTCTCCTAAGGCAATGAACGCTTTTTTAGAACAACAGCCTACTGTTTTAATTATTGGACAAGATGCCATTCAACCACTTCAAAAAGCATTCAAAAAAGCCAAACTGCCATTTAAGGCTCAAAAAATACAACACCGTTCTACAGATGATGCTTTAAAAGCACACGACTTTTGGGTCATCAGTAATGTAGAATGATAACTTTAACGTCGCCGTCTTTTTTCTACAATACGAATGGTGCAGTTTGGGAAAATCTCATATGTTGCTATTTTTGTATTGCTCCATCCAATTGTACGAGAGTTTAGGAATAGCAAGCTGTTTTTTCCATCAACAATTACTTTTCAACCAAGCCAAAGCCTTATTCAAATCTTCAGGCGTATCGATATTAGGAGCCTCATAGTCCGTTTTTAAAATACGGATGGACTGATTGTGTTCTAGCCAAGCAAGCTGCTCTAATTTTTCGATTGCTTCCAATTGACCAGAAGCCAAATTTGGATAAGTTTTCAATAAAAAAGAACGGCTAAAGGCATATAAACCAATGTGTTTGTAGAAATGTTGCTGTGTAAGCCATGCCTCTTGAGGCAAGTCTCGAACAAAGGGAATTGGACTACGACTAAAGTATAGAGCGTTGTGAATACCTGCTGCAATAGGAGTAGAAAAAACAACTTTTACAACATTAGGACTGAGCAAATCGTCTAAATTGTCAATTTGTTTGGCTAAGGTGGCAATAGGCGTATCGGGAACGTTAAAGGCAGAGAGAATACTATTGATTTGGCTAGGTGCAATAAATGGCTCATCCCCTTGGATGTTGACCAATATGTCGTAAGTAGTTGTCTCTTTTAAGTAGGCTTCTATGCACCTTGATGTACCGTTTTCATGAAGTCCAGTCATAACTACAGTACCACCAAAGTTTTGTACAGCTTGGTAAATCCGAGCGTTATCTGTAGCAACAATTACTTTATCCAAATTGGATTGCATCGCTTGCTCATAAACACGTTGAATCATACTTTTTCCCGCTATATCTATCAAAGGTTTTCCTGGAAATCGAGTAGAGGCATAGCGAGCAGGAATAATTCCAATTGATTTTTTCATTTATAATAAAATTTTACTCCGTTGTAATTTTATGCTATTTGTTTTGTTTGTGATAACTAATAAAGTTTTTCAACGAACTATTATTAAAAAGCTTGATACAATATTTATCTTGTGGAAAGTATTGAAAAATGCGATTTTTACCTAACAATTGATACCAATATAAAATGAAAAAATCGAAAATAAATGGGCATGGGCATTTATTGCCAGAACCCCACCAAATTCCACAATTTATGAAAGCTAAAAAGCTTTTTTGGATTGATGAGGATAAAAAATTTATGCGACAAGGAAATTGGGCTAGACCGATTACAGCACCAAGCTTCTTTCTTAAAGAAAAGTTGGAGTGGATGGATAAAAATGAGATAGAGCGAACTGTAATTTTGAACCTGTCGCAGTTATATTGTAATGGTCTGACATTAGAAGATACAAAAGATGCCATACGATTTCAGAATGATTTTAATGCGGAGGTGCAACGGAATCATCCCAATAGATTGACCTGTGGTTTTGTTGTACAGCCTAGATACATCGACTTTGCTTTGGCAGAAATAGAGCGTTGTGTAGAAACATTGGGAATGTCCGTATTATGCTTGCCGACACATTTTATTAACGCGGAAGGAAAATGGACTTCTGTTGCGGATGATAGTGTTCATCCAATGTATGATTTGGCCAATCATTATGGATTGGCGATTGAAATACATCCTTATGATGGTCAAAAGATGATTCAGTTGGAAGATACTTATTGGCGTTTTCATTTGGTGTGGATGATGGCGCAAACAGCCGATACTTTGCATTTGTATACCTTAAAAGATATTCCCAATCGTTTTCCCAACATTAGAACTTGTTTTGCACACGGTTGTATGTTAGGACAAGCCAATCTAGGACGAAGAGTACAGGGATTTAATGGAAGACCCGATTTGTTTCCAAATACGCAACACCCTCAGGCTTCGGTAGGGCATCCTAATTTATTTTTTGATACCTTGGTACATGATGTATATACCTTTCAGCTATTAAAAAATCGTTGTGGTGTTGCTCAAATCATTGCTGGGATTGATGATCCTTATCCTTTAGGAGAAATGGAAGATGTACCGAATTCTTATCCAGGAAAAGTTTTGGATGAAGCCGTTGCTCATGGAATGATTACGATCAATGAGCAAGAGGAGATCTGGCATGATAATGTTTTGCGATGGTTAGGAACAGCACCCAATAAATAGTTAACCAAATAATAGGGGGAAAAACCAAATACTAGTTGTTGATACTTTTGAATGGGAATTATCATTGATAAAGTTGTTTTTGTGATAAATAGAAACTACATTAGTGAAAGTGCTTTGAATTTCAAAGTTAAATAATGTATTGTTTTAATAACCCTATTGTTCCATTCAATTATAGCCTAACTCCAATCCAATACTGGAATATCAAGTTGGAGAAGTAGGAAATAAATGTACTACGGAGCAGCAATGTTTATCGTATGAAATCGTTTGTTCTATTTTGTCAAGGTTTTATCTCAAAATATCCCTTTTTTACAGCTTTAAGCTTGTTATTTTTATTTAATTTTTGTCTGGTTATCAGTAGAATTGTATACGCTCAAGAGCGGTATTTTTTATTTTTAGTATGGAATTTATTTCTAGCATTTTTGCCATTACTATTTATACACAGTGCAAAGTACTTAAAACAGCAACACGCTTCTGAGGTACTTGTATGGGGCGTGGGAGGAGTTAGTTTACTTTTTTTACCCAATTCTCCTTACATTATCACTGATTTATTTCATCTAATATATTGGAAACACACCGCACCACTTTGGTTTGATACACTATTGATTTTTTCTTATGCAAGTACAGGAGTTGTTTTATTTTATGCTACATTACTAATGATGGAACAACTACTAAAAATGTACTTTAAGACACATACAGCTATTCTAATACTTTTAGGAATTATATTTTTAAATGCTTTTGGGATTTATTTGGGACGTTATATGCGTTTTAACAGCTGGGATATTATCAGTAATCCAATAGGACTTATTGAAGAAATCTTACGATATTTAAGCAATCCAATGGGGTACCCTAGAATTTGGGGAATTACCTTTACTTATGGGATGTTATTTGGAGTGGGATATTGCTGTATCAAATTATTTCAACAAACCATACAAAATGAACAATCAAGAAGCGTATAATAGTTGGGCAGCTATTTATGATGATAATCATAATAAAACTAGAGATTTGGATGCTCTAGTGACTCAAAAAGTATTGGGTCAATATACCTTTGAAAATGTCTTGGAACTAGGCTGTGGAACGGGCAAAAATACCGTGTGGCTAGCCAAGCACGCAAAGGAAATCTGGGCGATGGATTTTTCTTCAGAAATGCTAGGGAAGTTAAAGGAAAAATTGGATACGAACAAGTTGAATCTTTATGAAGTCGACATACAACGTATTTGGCCTATTGCCAGTCAACAAGTAGATTTGGCAACAACGAATCTTGTGTTGGAACACATACAAGACTTGACATTTATTTTTAAGGAGGCGGCTCGTGTCCTTAAAAGTGGAGGTACCTTTTTTGTTTCGGAGTTGCATCCTATTAAGCAATACTTAGGAAGCAAGGCACGATTTGAAACAGGTGGAGATTTGCAAACGTTGGATTGTTACATACATCACATTTCTGAATATTTAGAAGTGGCTAAAAGGACAGGGTTTGAATGTGTTGATTTGCAAGAATGGTTTGATGACAACAACCGAACCTTGCCGCCAAGAATAGTATCTTTTGTCTTCACCAAAAAGGATTAAATACGGCATGATACAACTAAAAAAATTGCAAGTGGGGCACTCAAAAGCAATTAACTCAATCCCCTTGGATGCTAATTTTCCCCTAGGGAATTTGGTGGCTTTATTGGGGCGAAATGGCTGTGGAAAGACCACTTTGCTAAGAACATTGGGGAATTTCCTGAAACCTATAGCTGGTCAGCTGTTATTAAATGAACAAAGAATAGAGGATTTTTCAGCAAAAGATTTTTCTACTCAATTGAGCATTGTCACGACAGAACGAATTCAGACACCTTATATGAAAGTGTATGACTTAATTGCTCTAGGAAGGTATCCTTATTTGGGTTTCTTGGGCAAATTGAGAGCAGAGGATCATCAAGCGATTCAGGCGATTATCGAGAACTTAGAAATCAATCATTTGACAAACAAGTATATTACAGCATGTAGTGATGGTGAACAGCAAATGGTACTTTTGGCAAGAGCCTTAGCACAAGATACCCCTATTATTTTGTTGGATGAGGCTACTGCACACCTCGATTTTGTCAATCGAATTAAAATTTTTCAAACCTTACAGCGCTTGGCAAAAAAGCAGCAAAAACTTATTTTTTTAGCTACACATGAACTAGACATTGCACTCCGATTTGCACATCAAATAATGCTTTTTCATCAAGGCAAAATAATCGTAGACTTGCCCAAAAACTTAACGCAAACAAAGCAAATTCAAGAAGTATTTGCCATTGAAGGTATTTCTTACAATTTTTAGAGTACATGGGAGTTATGCTGCTGCAAAATAAGTGCTAAAGAGCAGCCCTGTATTTTACTTTTTAACCAAGAACGAATCATAGATAATTGGGTGATTTTATTGTTAGGCGTATGATTAAAAAGAGTAGATAGCTCTTCATACATTTCCTGAAATAGGATAGGATGTTCGTTCTTTTTAGTGGAAAGAATTTTTTTCAAAAATCGAATGATTCGTAATTCTAAGTTGTAGTTTTCTTTATGAGGATAGAGTTGTCGATGAAGCGAACGGAGAGCGCTTTCGAGAAGGGAGTCTTCTTGTGTCTCAAAATAGATCAATAACTTGGTGATATTAGCATTGAGTTGTAATGCCAAATAAGATTTATTTTGTTTTTTATCCAATATTTTTTCTATATAAAACAAGGCTTTCTCATAATCAGGAACTACAAAATAGATGGAAACAAAACAGGAATAAGGAACCAGAACATCCAAGGGCGTTTTTTCCAACCAATCACTTTGTTCTGCAATTAATTTTAGACCTTCTTGGGTATTTCCTGTAATGGCATAAATGTTGGCTTTAAGCTCAATTAAACGTAGTTGCTCAATTGGATGTTGAGTTTTTAAAGCATATTGACTTTTTTCTATTTTGGCAATCAAGGACAAGATCAAATCAATTTTTCTATAAAAAAGTGCTCGGCTAGCAAGGTTATATAAGTGGCTGATGTATTCTTCTGGTGGTCGTATATTGATAAGCTCTGCCTCAAAAATAGACAGTGATTCTATACTGTGTTCCAACGCATTTTCTAAATTGCCTTTGAGGGCATCATAAATTAAGTGTATTTGATGATATTCCAATTGGGCGAGCGCACTATGTGCTTGAGTAGGGGAAGCCAAAATAGGGTGTTGAATCAATTGTTCTGCTAACAATAAATCTTTGGGAATTCGAGTCTTTTTTCGATAAAGATAATGCAATTGGGTTTTTAGGAGGTTGTAATGATATAAATTATTAGCTAACAATGAGTTGGTTTGAATCGCATCTATAAACTCCGTAAAAGAATCATCTTTAAAGGAATAAAATTGCAGCACTTTGTTTTCTAATTTTAAAATTTCTTGATCAATCAATTGAACATAAAGAAAGAGTTGTTGTTGTTCCGCTATTTTTTTGAGTTTATAAATTTCTTTTTCAGCGGCTTTGTAAAGTTCTTTATGGACTAAAATTCGAAAATACTGCAAGCCTGCCAATATTTCTTGGCTTGTATCTACTTGACCGTGAAAAACAATTAAAACCTCACGAACCAAATCGTATAAGCGTTTTTTTTCGATGCTAAAAGAAGTACCTCTAAAGGCTTTTTTTAATGTTTCTTCATCATAGATTTCTTGTTTGTCTATGGCTTTAAAAAGTTTTAGATGCTTGATACCCTTCTTGCCTAATCCTCTAAGATGCATGGTAACTTTTCTTTTTTCTTCCTTACTTAAAGAACGAATCAAGGTGTGAATTTGGGAGGATGTTTTTCGCATAATTTTAAAACTTTAGTACACAGTATGTCTTTTTTTATGGAAAATATATGAATTTGTTCTGTGAGTGCTGTGCTATAGATTGTTAATGTATTGTGAAGGTTGTTTTTTTAGTTGAGTAGGATAGTTGCTTTTTTATTGGATAGATAGAGGTTAAGGAAAAATATAAACTACAATTCTAGCAAATGTATAATCAAAATAGTTTTAGATCTTGCTTTTTGTTTTCAAAAAGTTTATTATTGTTTCGCTAATTGTTATATGATAACTAAAAATCATTACTCCGTTGGAAAATCGTATTAGTTTAGCTTCGCTGCTACTACGTGGTACTTCATGAGCACTGAGTTTTTAGTTATACGCTGCTACTACGTGGTGTTGCATGGGGCTTCGTAGTTGATTATTAGCAAGACATAATTTTGTTTGCTTTAGGTTTAAAAACTTGATAATTAAACTAGAAAATGAACGTAGTATTAAAAAAACAAAACAAACCAATCAATAGCACAAAAAAGAAATAAACACACCTTATGAAACAATATCTAGAAAATAAGCAAGGAAAATCTTCTAAGTTTTGGGAAATAGAATTAGATGGACAATTTCTAACCATTCAAAATGGAAAAATTGGAGGGAAAGGTCGCTTGACTAAGAAAGACCTCAAAACGGAAGAAAAAGCATTGCTAGCTTTTAAAAGAGAAATTATTAAAAAAAAGAAGAGTGGCTATGAAGACCCTGCTATGCCTATTATTGCTTTAGATTTAGAAAATACTCCTTTTAACGATACGATTTTTAAGCACGAAGCGGAAGTTGAGCATATCTATTATTATGAACAAAAAGGTGTTGTAGTAACAGCCAGTAGGAATCATTTTTACTTGTGGCAACTAGATGGAACGTTGTTAGACCAATATGAATTTGCAGAAAGTACGCATTTTTTTGGTTCCTTTTTTGTCCAAGCAGTGCCTAATTCTGAACAATTGTTGATTTATAAGAAAGATACTTATCGAGATAACCATATCTATCTTTTTGATTGTGCTCAACACAAACTAGAGCTTATTCGAGAACAGCTAATTGAAATACCGATAAAAGGCTATTTTGGTGATATAGATGTGGATGAGAACTACATTTATTTGGGGTATACGGGGGGATTTATGTTGCTAGATTATGAATTTAATACACTAAAAACTTTAGTTTCTCCGCAAAATCATAATAATTCTAGTGGAACGGTGGTTAGTGCGGCTAGTCAACGAATTGCGTTTATTGAATACGGTGGTCGAGAAGGTTCAGAGCAAATATTGATCATGGATATGGATGGCAATGAGGTCGCTCAGTTTGAAGCCAAAGCGCATGGATTGAATGGAATAGCAGTAAAGTTCAACGCTACAGGAACAATTTTATATACTGTTTCAGCGGCTAATTATAAAACAAAAGCGCAGCTATGGGAAGTCGAAAAAGGCAATTTGCTCCAAGAATTGGTGAATTATTCTAGCAGTGGGGGCGTTTTGTCTTTTGAGGTATCGAGAGATGATAAGTGGTTGGCAATTCGAGTAGCAGGAGTAGATATTATTTTATGGAATGTAGAAGAAACTTCGGTTGCTTGGGTAAAAACGAATGAAGCACTTTGGGCAAACATTGCTTTTGGAGGACCGGAAACATTGTATCAGTCTGCGGGAAATAGGTTGCAACCAATTGGTTTGGAATCGGGAGAGCCTTTGTTGGTATCGAAAGGATTGACAGCCGCGTGTCGTACGTTGTATGTTGATGATGCACAAAATGAATTGTGGACAATGGCAGGGAAAATAGCGCATTGTTTTGAGGCAGATGGTTCCGTAAAACATGCGTTGGATATAGAATCTTTTGTCGCTGAAAAAGCATCGGGCAAACTTTTGCTCAAGCGTCGATACCAAAATTATGGAGGTACTTATGCTTGGTTCGATCTAAAAACGGGAGAAGAAACACCTATTTTATCTGGTTTGTTTGAAAGTATCGATTTTGACGAACGAAGATTGCTCTCTACTTCAGGTTATTTTTCGAGAGAAAAGAAAATGACCAAACTTTGGAGCCACTCGGGGAGAGAATTACAGGCTTTTAAGCCAAGTAAAAATGTAAAGGCTTATCTCTGGAAAGACGATGAGTTTGTTGTAGTGCAAGGTAAAACACTGGAATTTTGGACGATGGGGGAAAAGAAAGCTTCTTTGGTGATTAAAAATGCGCATAGTAAGGGAATTCAAGTATTACATACGTTCCCTAATTGTTCTCTAGTATTGTCTATTGCGGATAATGAAATTAAATTATGGGATGGAAAATCTACAACTTCCTTGTTTTTTGATCTGGCATTGGATACGATTAAGACAGTTCTTAAAAAAGATTACTTATCAGAATTACTAATCGTTGATAAACTAGGGAATGTGTATGTATTGGAGGTAGAACAATACTTTTTGAAGCAAATTGCCAATTTAAAACAACCGATTACAACCGCTACACTTAGTCGAACAGGAATCTTATATGCGGCAACAGAGGAGTTAGAAATTTTGAAGACTGATTTATCTTCGTTGTTACAACTTAAACAAGAAGAAAAAAAAGCAAGCAGTACACTAGAGACAAATACTAGTATTTTGAGTGGCACTCCAACAGAAAAAGAAGTGTTTCGTTTTTTGAAATCTATGGATTGGAAAACGTTGGATGTTCCGTTATTCTTAAGGTTACGAAGTGCACTAGAAACGATAGCAATAGAGGATGGTGTTGGAGCTGCACACGAATATTTTACAGAACGTATGTTGGAGTCTGGTGCTTTGCTGAGACACTCTTTTGCACACGAAGAAAAAATAAACAGTTTTGCTATGAGTCCAGATGGGCAATATTTGGCAGTTGGAACTTGGGTAGGAGATAATTATGAAGAAGATGGAACGGTACAAATATGGGAAACGGCTACTGGGCGTTGTGTGAATTTGTTAAAAGAGTCTTATGGTGGTATTGGTTGGCCTGATTATCCTGATATGCTTCAATGGAGTGCCAGCAGTCGATACATTGGTGCGGGTTTAAATACCAATACTGTAGCAAAATTAAACCCTTTTTCAGATGCTTCTAGCCCTTTGGCAGCGGCATCAGTAACAAATGGTTGGTCAAGACCTCCAGCATGGACATGGCAAGGAAACAAAGATGCTTTTGTCATTAGTTGTTGGCACAATTCTGAAATTCCTCTAGCAATAACCTCCAACAAAAGGCAGAACACGTATGAGGATAATGCCAAGTGGATGTCTATGAAATTAGCAGCCAATATCAAGCCCTTGCTTAATGGAAACGATTTGCAACCTTACAAATGGTGTAGAACGACCCCTGATGGTCGGTTTGCTTATGGTTATAACCACCAAAATCAGGTATATGGGGTAGATTTGGATTCCAAACAAGTTGTTTGGTTGAAATCTATCAGCCAACCTGTTGGATTTAGTGCGTGCAATGATAGAATGGTTTATCAAGACTCTGACAAATTGGTTTGGGCAACTATCCAAACAGGGGAGATTGTCTCTAAAACTAGTTGCTTAATGAGTGTTAAAGGAATACAGTTTTCAGAAGAAGCTCAACGGTGTGTGGTCTATGGCGAAAAAACATTGTTGGTTTATGAGGCAGAAAAGCAAATTGCTCGATGGACTCTTAATGATAATGTACTCAAAGAAGCAGCATCTTATTCAGAACTTAGAAGTGTTCAATTCAATCAAAAAGGTGACAAACTTGTGGTTTTATTAGAGTCAGGGAAAGCACAAGTCTGGTCTATCGAAGGGCAATCTTTGCTTAGTGAGTTTGCTGTTACCGCTGAAGGGATTTATTGGGGGAATACAATTGTAGGCGTAAATGCCTATGGGATTTCTTTTTATAAGGAAGATGGGACGTGTATCCAATCTTGTGATAAGGATCAGGAAACGAAGGCTTATAATGCATTGTATGACCAAGCAAGGCCGCTTCAAGTAGGGAAAAAAGATTTCTCGATTAAATACGATGTGGTTCCTAATTACCCTTTAGATGATAAGGGGCGGAAGCAGTGGATTGCAGTTGTTCCAACAGGAGTCGTAATCGGCAATGATTTGAATGTAGATGGGTTAGATCAACATTTGGCGTATGTATATGAAAATAAATATGCTTGGTCGTATTGTTGGGGCAGTAAAAAGCATCTGTATACAACGCTATATGAAGCTAAAGAAGATCCTAAGCTGGGATTGACAAGTAAAGAAAAAGCACTTATAAAAGCTCCTAAGAAAACCAAACCGAAAAAGGCGGGCATCTCTTTTTCTAAAGGAGGATCCTTGTTGGATATTGTACAAGTACACCAAAAATCCTTGGCGGAATTGAAAGGAGGTTGGCATTATCACATTAGCAAACACAATGGTATTATTGCTCGTCAATTGATTAAGATAGGTGCGTATAAAAAAGCTATTAAAATTGCTGCTGCCAGTTCTGAACCTTATGTGTTGGTGTCGAATTTAGGTTTTGTAGCTGTTGATTTGGCTCAAAACGGGGTGCTTGATTTGGCAAAAGAAGCATTTGAAAAGGGTGTCAATGCGCTAGAAAATATGCCTGAAAAAGATCGAAATGATTGGGCTGCTACCTTTGTTTATGCACCATTGGCAGCCGCCGCAGCTTTGTTAGGTTTAAGCGAAACATCCAAAACATATTTTGACCTATCGTATCAAAAAATAGAAAAGGAATCGAATACCTTTGAAAAATATACCCACTTGGCGACTAGTTATCTTCTGTGCCATCAACATGAAAAGGCAATGGATGTTATGTCGAATGGTCCTTGGAACGAGGGATGGTTTAGTTCCTATCAAGTGCAATTTATTTTGTTATTAATGGATTTGGGGCATTTAGATTTGGCAATGGAATATTTTGATTTGGGGATTCAGAAATGTGGCAAGATTGATGAATTTGACTTGCTAGATAAAGGATTTGAAACGCTATTAGAACAAAAACGGTATCAAGAAGCGATTGCTTGGATGGAGAAATTTCCAGGGTTGAGCACGAGCCATTGTGAAGCTTTGCTGATTCAAAAATATATAGAAGTTGGCGAGAAAGAGTTAGGGACGGATTATTTGTTAACAAAAATGGAAGCTTCCAAAGGATACGATGGTAGCGTAATGGAGTACTTAAAGTTGATGAGTTATATCAATCCTGAAAAAGCTAAGGAAAGTGTTCTAAATTATACAACAACGACCAATGCTTATTATAAAGATCGTTATTATGAGGATTTGGGAAGAACAAAATCTAATCTTGGTTTGGTTGATGATGGGTTGTTAACTTCAGAAAAAATAAGCGATGTTCGTAACCGAGTACTTTACTTGGTTGGTTTGTTAGAATGCCCAGCAGATAACACCGAGGTGCAACTGCAAATTTTGAATCAAGCTATAGATTTGGTGACAAAAGAGGAGATGGTTGTTCAAGAAACGATAAAGTTCTGTATTGAATTGTCGAAGGCTGCCAGTCGATTGGGCAAGGAAGATCAAGCGAACAACTTATTGGAAAAAGCCAATACATTGGCTAATCAAAGTAAGGCAGATGATCGTTATTCTGCTAGTGAATTGCAAAAGCTATATTTAGATTTGGAATTGTTAGAAGCATCCTATAAAATGTTTAAAAAGCAGACGCCAGCTAATCGAAAATATGGGATGAAGGATTATGCGCTAGAAATTGCCCGAAAGGGATATTGGAAAACAGCAGCAGCACTTTTAATGACAATTCCTGCCAAAGATTTAAACGATCGACACGCCGCTGCGATGAAAATTATCAAAGATTTTAATCCATAGTTTTTGTGTGATAATATTGAGAACCGCACAATCTTGCGAAAGGGCAAGAACTAGGATATAAAATGTAAGTCTGTTTGATGCTTTTAGAAGGCATGGAACAGACTTTTTTATTGCGTTAATATGAGGAACTGGAGTAAAACAAAAAAAGCCATCTAGTATAAACTAGATGACTTTTAAGTGATTCGAGCAGGATTCGAACCTGCGACCGTCTGCTTAGAAGGCAGATGCTCTATCCAGCTGAGCTATCGAACCGTTTTGTTGTGCTTGTTTTATTAAGCGATTGCAAATATACACGCTTTTGTCAAAAAAAGAAAAAGAATGTCGTTATTTTTTAATAAAAAAAACAAAAAAATAATTGTGTTTCTTTTAGTCTTTGATAAACAAGCTAATAGTTAAACGGGCATTGGTTAAAAAAAATTCCCTTTGAGATATTTTTTTTATATTTTTCTGTTCTCACGAATGTAAATTGTATATTTAGTAGAGAAGAAATAATAAGAGATCGAAAAAAGTAGCAATATTTTTGAAATTATCTTGGTCTAAAGCTTTCGTGCATTAAAGTTTCGTTTTTTGACTATTCTAAACTCAAAATCTAATACAAACTATAATTTAAACTAATTCTGCTTTCTTACTTATATTAAGTAATCATAGACATAAGTAGAAAAACAAAAGCTGTCTATATTTTGTTACTAATTTTGTCTTTCTACTTACTAAAATTAAGTACTTATGAATATTACATCAGTTATGTTTGCCACCCCTGAATACGATCAGTTGGTAGCCATGCGTATTGAAACGCTTTATGAACCTCTTAATGCTGAAATTACAATCGAAGATTTTGCAGAGGAATACAAGGATGTACATTTGATGGTTCAGAATGAGCAACATGTTTTAATTGGTGCCATTGTAGCAAAGGTTTGTGAAGAGGAAGATGAATTTCTAAACAAGCGTAAAATTTGTTTGCTGCGTCAGGTTGTTGTTCGCAAGGATTTACAAGGAATTGGAGTGGGAAGAGATGTTTTGGAATCTATTGAAAAGTTGTTGATAGAAAAGGGCTATAAAGAAATTCGTTTGTATGCTCATGTAGGTGCCTTAGATTTTTATACAAAGTTTGGCTACACTAAACATGGAAAAGAATTTACGGGCAACGGTATTAAGCAACATGTTATGAAGAAAAAAATTCAGAAAAAATCTGAAAAATTAGACAAGTTGGAAGCTGTTGGAACGGCTTATTCTTAATTGTTTGGTGTTTCTAAAAAAACGTTGGCATTGTTGATGTTGTAGAACATTAATTTGAAATTTAGTTGATAATAAAAGTAGAAAGTAGCTGGTATTCTTACAATATCAAGAGACTACTTTCTACTTTTATTTTTTATTCAGCGCGCATTGCTTATTTTTGCTACTCCCAAACAAAGCTTAGGGAAGAAAATAGATTAGCAAAAAAACTATAGAATTATAAAGAGTGGATACAAATACAGTAAAAATAAAAAAAGGAGCGATTTTAGAAAACGTTCAAATTGAGGATGTTGCATTTGGTGGTGAGGGCTTGGCTAAATTAAAAACAGAACATGGAGATTATGTTTTGTTTGTAAAAAATAGCTTACCTGGGCAATTGGTTCATGCAAAAATTGTTAAAAAGAAAAAGCGATTTGCAAAGTGTAAATTGATAAAAGTGGTGCAGCCCTCCAAGGATGAAATAGATTTGCCTTACCAACCCATTCCTGGTGCTCCTTTTGCTAGGTTGCCAATCGAAAAACAGGAGCAATACAAGGAGTCTTCTACCTTGGAAATGTTCAAGCGATTGAGTGGAATAGAGGAAATTAAGGATTTGTACGAAACTTACATCAGTTCTCCACTTGTATGGCATTATAGAAATAAGATGGAATATTCTTTTTCTACGCTAGTTTCAGAGTTAGGAACAGGAGAAGAGTCGGAAGGCTTTGCATTGGGATTCAAACGGAGAGGACAATGGTGGGCTGTCGAAAATTTGGAAGCAGATTCGGGCTTGTTTGATGCACAATTTGAAGGGGCAATGCTTTCAATTCGTCAATATTGTGAACAAACCAATTTGCCACCTTGGAATCCTGCCAAAAGTGAAGGTTTCTTTCGATTTTTGGTCGTTCGAAAGAGTTATGCACATGATGAGTTGTTGTTTAATTTGGTAACGACCAGCTCGAAATTAGAGCAGTTTGATAAAATGGCTTTTGTTGATTTACTAAAAGGGATTTTAGGCGAACGCTTAGCAGGAGTTATTCATACGATTAACGATGAAATTGGAGATGTCGCCAAACAACCTGCGGAACAATCGACACTGTTGTATGGCAAAGAAAAAATTGTAGAAAACATCTTGGGCTTGGATTTTGAAATTAGCATGCAAAGTTTCTTTCAAACAAACCCTAAATGCGCTGAAAAATTATATTCTAAAGTAATCGAATACGTTCAAGCAGGGATGGAGCATTCGGGAACAACCAATGCTGTTGCTATGGATTTGTTTTGCGGAACAGGGACAATTGCCCAATTACTAGCCAATGATTCAAATATTGACCAAGTGATTGGTGTTGACATCGTAGCAGAAGCGATTGAAGATGCAAAAGAAAATGCCAAACGAAATGGTATTGACGGCATTCAGTTTTATGCCGCAGATGTGCGCAAGTTCTTGTTTGATTATCCGCAATACAAAGGAAAGATTGGAACGATTGTATTGGATCCACCGAGAGGAGGGATTGTTCCCAAAGCTTTGCAACGAATTATTGAGTTGGGGGCAAAATCTATTGTATATGTCTCTTGCAATCCTTCTACACAAGCTAGAGATGCAGCAACCTTGATGGAAGCTGGTTATGAGCTAAAGCGATTTTGTTTGGCCGATCAATTTCCTCATACAGCCCATATCGAAAGTATTGCTTTATTTGAGCGCCCTTAAACTTAGATACTATGGAAGCAGCCTTATTTCAATTTTTAGCCAAACACATCGTATTGACAGAAGAGGAGAAAGTTGCTTTGTTGGATTTTGATCTATTTAGAACGTATCCGAAAGGACATATTTTACTTCATGAAGGAGCATTTGCTCAAGCAGCTTATTTTGTTATTAAAGGCTGCTTGAGATGCTATTATTTGGACGAAGGGGAAGAAAAAACAACCGCTTTTTATATGGAGGAAGAAGGTGTTACGCCAGAAAGTTTAATTAATCAGAGCCCTTCTACGTATTATATTTCTTGTGAAGAAACGTCAGTTGTGTTGGTTTCAACTCCTCAAATGGAACAAACCATTTTTCAAAAGTTCCCGAAATTTGAAACACTATGCCGAATCTTGTCTGAAAAAGAACTTGCCAATCAACAAGTCGCTTTTGCTAAGATGTTTAACTCAACTCCAGAAGAAAGGTACTTGCATTTGATTAAAACGAAACCTCAATTATTACAAAGAGTCCCTCAATATCAAATTGCCAGTTATATAGGGATTAAGCCAGAATCATTGAGCCGCATTCGAAAACGACTTAATGATAAATAAATTGCGTTCTTAACTCAAGTCAATTTATTTGACCAAATGATCCCTTATCATTGTTCTATTTAACAGTACTTCGTTAAAAATTAGACCTAACGAAGCTAGAATTTAATACTAAATATAGAACAATGGATGTAAAAATTAAGCTTTCGACTTTGTGGATGATTTTGTTATTCAATATGATTTATGCAGATATCTATAGCATTATAATAGAACTTGTGCATGGAGGTATTCTAGATATACCAGGAGATGTACATTTTATCATGGCGATAGCAGCTATTTTGACCAACATTCCCATCATCATGGTTTTTCTTTCAAGGTATTTACGCCCTGTTGCCAATCGTCGGGCTAATATTGGAGCTGCATTATTTACAATATTATATATTATTGGTGGAGGAGATACCGCATGGCATTATCTGATAATTGCAAGTATTGAAATTCTCTTGCTTGTTATAATTCTTGTTACCGCTTGGACTTGGAAAGAGGTGGAAGATAGTGTGTTGTAGGTAGTGTCAAAAAGGACTCTAGTAAAAAAAAAATGCCTAGGCTGCTCTTATCACAAAGAACCTAGGCATTTTAAAAAATTAACGGAGTAATATTTTTAAATAAGCATCAACTTAATTCTGAACAGCGAGTAGTTCGATGTCAAAAACCAAAGGCTCGTTAGGTCCAATAGCACCCGAACCCGAAGAACCATAAGCTAAGTGGGAAGGAATCAATAATTTACCTTTTCCCCCAACTTTAAAATAAGGAATACCATATTGCCACCCTTTAATAACATTGGTTAGCGGGTTTGTAAAAGGATTGCGCCCAATAGAGCTATCAAAAACAGTTCCATCAAGCAGTCTACCGGTATAGTGAACCGTGACCGTGCTGTAAACACCACTTGGTTGATCTCCTGTGCCCACAACATCCATGGTGTAATACAATCCATCTTGTGCTTCAATAACCGTAAGGTTGTTATCTTGAATATATTGTTGGATGCGTTCTTCGTCTTTTGATCGAATGTCTTCGCTACAGCTAGTAAATGAGTAACTTACTATTAATAATACAAAGAGTGAAAATATTGCTTTCATAATAATTTATTTGATTCTTTGGTCAGTTAAATGGTCATCTATTAATTTTAGTTATTTAATACTACCACATGATTTGCCAAATGTGGGTTTACTCAATAGTTCGTTGAAACCACGGAGTAGCAGCGCAGCTAAACTTTATTAGTTTGATAATTAATAGGTTATGTCTTTGTTGTGTTTTGTGTTAAAAATTTGATTATCAAACTAATATAAATGTGCTTTTTTATCTTTTTGGTAAAAAAGTAAAAAACTAAGCTTGCGCCCTCATGAGCGTAGCGAACTAATCAACGAACTACTATTTACTAAAAGAGCTATTTTAATACCAATCTTCCTTGCGTGTAAGCTCGCCAGCGTTCCAAAACAGCACTCATGTCTTCTGGAAGTTCAGAATCTTGCCCAACAAACTGCCCCGTAGACGGGTGTATTAAACCAATTGTTTTGGCATGAAGTGCTTGTCTAGGGAGTAGCTTAAAGCAGTTTAAAACAAAATGTTTGTACTTGCTAAATACAGTTCCTTTAACGATTTTATCACCACCATATTCAACATCACCAAACAAAGGATGTCCGATGTGTTTAAAGTGAACACGGATTTGGTGCGTACGACCTGTTTCCAATCGACATTCTACTAAGGTAACATAACCAAAGCGTTCCAAAACTTTGTAGTGGGTAACAGCGTGTTTTCCACGTTCTCCATCTGGATAAACTTGTCTTAATTTGCGATGTCTTGGATGGCGATCAATGTGGCCTGTAATCGTGCCTTCGTCCTCTTCAATATCTCCCCAGACCAATGCTTGGTAACGCCGCTCGATGCTATGATCAAAAAATTGTTTAGCAATATTCGACATAGCTTCTTCTGTCTTAGCGACAATCATTAATCCAGTGGTATTTTTATCAATTCGGTGCACAATACCAGGTCGCTCGTTGTCCTGAGTAATTGGAAGCCCTTTTAGGTAATGCACCAAGCCATTGACTAAGGTTCCATCGGCATTACCAATGCCAGGGTGAACGACTAATCCCGCAGGTTTGTGCAGAATCAAAAAGTCGTTGTCCTCATAGCGAATATCCAACTCCATTTCTTGAGGAGTTGGTCCTCCTTCTGTTTTTTGTTTTTTCCAGCGGACGGTAATTTTATGCCCAGGTTTGACCTTGTGGTTGCTTTTGATATTTTTCCCATTCACCATGATCCAACCATCATCAATGGCTTTTTGCACTCGATTTCTCGTTACATTTTCGAGCCTGCCCATTAAGAACTTATCAAGTCGAATGGGTTCTTGTCCAGGGTCAGCGATAAAGGTTTGTAGGAGATAAACTTCGTTGTTGATTATTTTTTCTTCTTTCATAATCTTGCAAAGATACGCATTTCAGTCGACTACTAAACCTAGAAAGGAGTTTTTATTTCTTTATTTAATAATTCTATAGTTTTTAAGGCGCGTCGTTCTTTGGTTGTTGCTCGTTTAGCCTGATTGATATAGTTGGCGTATTCTTTTTGGCAAGTATAGGAAAGTTGTTGATAAAAAGCCGCTGCTTTTGGAGCTTTTGCAAATGCTTCTTGTAGTTCAGGAGGAACTTCTACCACTCTAGGAGCAGTGTCTAGTGATATTGAGGCTTGTATATGATCACCAACTTCCTTATTGAGTTTGTTTCGAATGTCTTTTCTAACAATTAGAATGTGATTAACTGTTCCCATTCGAGAGAGTGTACCCCTATAGGGTTCTTGCCCTTCAAAAAGTACACTTACTTTAGGTCGCTTTGCACCAAAAGCTTCTTCTACATCAAAGGGGATTTCAATATAAGCACCTCCCTTCGATGTACTTTGAATTATAGCTGTAATATTGTGTGATTTTATCATAAATGTTCGTTTTGTTTAGCATAAGTAATCGCTCAGAAAAAATTATATAAAAATAACCTTCTTTTTGCACTACTCTTCATCGAAGCATTTTGCTTTAGCCCGCTAAAGCTGCACTGTTTCTCTTCGATTAGCACTAAAAATAAGTCTATTTTTTAGCTATATTTTTTTCTGCCCACTTACTTAGTTACTACTATGTGGTACTTTATGAACTGTTTCTTTGTACCTCGTCTAAGTCTCTTATTTTTATAACTTATCTTTTGTTTTGATGGAATAATTAATGGACAAATTGTCACTAACAAAAATGTTCTTATATTTGCAGTCTATTTTGGACGTTGTAAAAAACAAGATTCCCAAAATAAGGTTATTCTTTCTAGAAAATTAGTACAAAAAAATGAAATTACCAATATACGCTTACGGTCACCCTATTTTAAGAAAAGAAACAGAGGAAATTGATGAAAATTACCCAGATTTAGAAAAATTATTAGAAGATATGTTTGAAACAATGTATCATTCTAAAGGAATGGGCTTGGCAGCACCTCAAATTGGTCGTAACATTCGCTTGTTTTTGGTAGACACGGAGCAGTTGGATACCGATGATAGAGAAGAGGAAGCAGAGGAATTTATTAAAGAAGTTTTTATCAATCCAATCATTTTGGATGAGTCTGGCAAAAAATGGGAATACGAAGAAGGTTGCCTAAGTATACCTGATGTGCGTGGGAACGTTTCTAGAAAACCCAAAGTGAGAATTGAATATTACGATGCCAATTTTGAATTGCAAGACAAAATTTTTGATGGAATTACAGCGCGTGTTATTCAACATGAATACGATCACTTGGAGGGCATTTTATTTGTAGATTTGTTGAAACCTTTAAAAAAGCGTTTTGTGAAAAAGCGTTTGGATAAAATTCAGAAAGGACAAATTCAAGCAGATTATAAATTGGTTTATGCCAAAAAATAAAACAATAACTCTGTTAGAAAAAAATTAAAATCTTAGTAATAAACACAAATTGTTGCTAAGATTTTTTAGTTTAGGAATTATTTGAATGCTTTTTGTAGAGCATTGAGGGCGAAATTGCTAAAGAACTAGAATACAATTAGTTTGTTGAAACAATAAAACAGCATATAGATAATTAGAGAACGACTAAAAATATAGAATATGAAATATATAAGCTTATTGGTAATCATGATCGCCATAGGTATTTCTTTTTCATTTAAACCGATGGAGGAAGCTCCTGCACTAAAGTTTGGTTTATTAAAATACAACGGAGGAGGGGACTGGTATTCCAATCCAACCGCTTTGCCTAACCTAGCGAAATTTTGCAATGAAAAATTGCACACGAATATTGATCCTAATTATGAAACTGTTGAAGTGGGAAGTGCAGAGATTTTTAACTATGCTTTTATGCACATGACTGGGCATGGAAACGTCGTTTTTTCGGATGCTGATGCAGAAAATTTGAGATTGTACTTACAGTCTGGGGGCTTTTTGCATATTGATGATAATTATGGTATGGATCCTTTTGTTCGTATCGCAATGAAACAAGTCTTTCCTGAATTGGATTGGGTAGAGCTACCTTTTACGCACGAAATTTATCACAAGACGTTTGAATTTAAAACGGGAATACCTAAAATTCATAAACATGATGGCAAACCCGCACAAGGATTTGCTTTGATATGGGAAGGTAGAGTGGTTTGTTATTATAGTTATGAAACAGATTTAGGTGATGGATGGGAAGATCAAGAAGTGCACAACGATACCGAAGAAATGCGTACCAAAGCACTTCAAATGGGGGCTAATATTGTCCAATTTGCTTTTGAGCAATAAAAAGAAACGTACCAAACTATATCGTGGAGCTACATATATTTATGTTAAAGAATTACTTAAAATAATTGTTGCCTAGTAACTTGCAATAGTTCGTTGAAACCACGCAGTAGCAGCGAACCGAGCTGTGCGAGCTCATGACCGCAAGGAGCTACCACGAAGTAGCACCGCAGGTAACTAAGCTTGCGACCTCATGACCACAGGGAATAATCAACGAACTACTAAAATTGTATATCGAATTTTATATAAAACCATAATTATGCAAAAGCTAAAATTTGGAGCTTGCAGTTTTCTTTTTTTGTTATTGGCGTTTTCTTCTGTAGGACAACAAATTACAGCACATAATGAATTCCGTAGTACAAAAGCTCAAAAAACAATTCCTGTTGAGGATGACTTATATTTAAGAATTAGCCTAGAACAGCCTTTAGAGCAATTGATCAAAGAGCAAGAAGGGGACGGTCAAGATGTCTATGGGGTGCTTAAGATAGACTTTGATGGCTTAGAGTTCTTGACAGATGCATTTGCCTTAGGATCAACTAAAGCTGCTTCTATTGATGAGTTTGATGTAGCTTTAAGTGTTAATATGAAGGAATTCCATGCTTTGGCAATGGACTATAAGGATAGTTGGGGACCTAAAGATGATTTATTACTTTATGTGTTGTCTCAAAAAAATAATCCACTTGTTACATGGATGAGAGCGGTTGCCGCACGTGCGCTGCCTGTTCATACACATTCCATAAAAGTGGCATTGTATGTAATGAAGGATAAAAAAGAGCCTTATGATCTAGCCACGCCTTTGGCAACGGGAAGCTTTGATCTAACAGTTGGTGAAAATGCCTTGTTGCCTTTGTATGGAACTAAAATTCCTGCAATGTATCAACCCGTTAAAGACAATGGTTTGATAGATGATTTGCATCAAGAGAATGTAACCAATATTTTGTGGTCGACTCAATTTGTTCCAATCAAAGATGTGGATAAAAAGCTGCTTCAATCGACGTTTAAAACAACAGAAGAGACCGTTTATGGTCGTATCTACCTGCCTAAATCTATTCAAAATCTGAATAGAGGTGTGGGGGAAAGCAAATCATGTTCGTACACAACGCACTATTATATAGATGGAGTATTGATAGAGTCTGTTGATGTAGAATTAACAGCTTCTATTTGTGAAAAAGAGACTTCTTTGCCTATTGTGTTGTGGGGAAGAGATTCGAACAGTACTTCCAAATTTAGAACAAAAATCCAAGAATTAAAAGCAGGAGAGCATACAGTAAAGGTAGTGGTTGATTTGAAATACAAAGAAGGAAACGAATCCCGCACACTGCCCTTGGCTAATTCGGTTGTTAAATTAATCAAGTAGGAAGTTTGAATATGAATAATAGAGAGCAGCCCTGTTAATCAAAGATTAACAGGGCTGCTTGTTAGTGAGGTGCAAGCGCACTAATATCACTTGTTATTGGTGCGCACCGAAATATCTGTAATAATGATTTCTACTCGTTGGTTTTGCCTTTGCCCAGCTTTGGTTTTGTTGTCGCCAATTGGTTGTCGTTTACCGTAGCCTTTATAACTCATTCGATCCAAGCTAATCCCTTCTCTTTTCAGATAATTGACTACATTTTTAGCACGTTGTGTCGATAAACGATCGCAGTAGTCATCAGGAGGCAAACCATTTGTATGACCGCCTATTTCTAATGCTAAATTGGGGTTGTCTTTTAAGAATCGATAGAGTTCTATAAGCACTTTTTCTCCGTTATTGGTAATTGAAGAAGAGTCCGCAGGGAAATAAAGTTTTTCTAGGCGGAATTTGTGTCCTACCTTTATGTCTTTGCTATTAATGTTATCGGGTTCAAAATTTCCTTTATCTATTGTTTTGATGTTCTCTGCCGAAACATTTGGTTTCCTATTTTTATCCAAAGGATCTTCTTTGGGAGTGGTTGTTTTATCTTGTGGTTTAGGATTGTTTTTGGGAGGTGTATTATCTATTGGTTCGTTGATAGCAATAGGATCTGTTGGAATTTCACAAGAAAAAATTTCAGAAGCGTTATCAATCAATACATTGCCATTATACCAAGAAAAAGTAGGTGTTTTGTAGTATGCTTCGATACAAATATAGTTATAATCACCATCTTTAGGATTAAATTCAAAGTCATAACTTCTCCAATCAACATGATCAATAGGATCTTTTAATTCATCTAACAATTCTGCTCGATCACAGTAGCTGTTTCCTCCCCAGATTCTCAAAACTAAGCCTTTGTTAAAATTAATAGGTTGACTTTGGTTTTTACGTGTCGGACTCATATAAATTGGTGATTTGCAAGCATGCAAACTAAATTTATAACAAGAGCCTTGCTTTAGTGGATCTGTCAATCGTTGCGCCACGGCTTCCCATGTTTTGTTATCTCGACTAACCAAGCCAATATAAGTTCTACCGTCTTGGGCAGGACGTGTTACATTAAATCCACCATAAGGCTGAACATCTGGAGGAGATTCTTGGCTGTGACCACAATCTGCCCATCCATCAGGAGTACGACCAGGACGCGGCTGATCTTCAAACGATGGGTTTTCTAAATAAATAACTTGGGTTTCTTGTGCTGCACAAGTATTAGAGATAACAACAAGTATGATTGAAAGTAGTATGATTGATATTTTATACATATACAAATTGGTCTTTGTCTTTTGGAATGATAACAGTAAAAAACACTTTTAGTTTATGAATACTTTACAAGAAAATTATGTCAAATGGGCGATTAGGCATGATTAAGAATGACCCTCTGAATTGATTAAAATGAAAAAATAATACTATTCGTAGTTCTTTCTCAATACAAAAAATCCCCAAATGTTATTTATTGATTCTAAAAATATGCCAAATATAAGGATCTTCAAATCCCTTATTCTGACTCCATAACTCTAAAGCAATAATTTATTGACACACTTAATTTTTTGTTTCTTTTTATGTTGAAGCTTTGAGTTTGCAAAGCTATTATAGTTCACCATATGGGATTAAAAGGAATTAAAAAATAGATACTATTTGATAGTACTATTCTATTGGGTACAGAATTGGTTTTCAGTATTTTTAAAGAAAAAAAACTTATTGTAAAAAAAATATAAAGGTAACACAAATCTAAAAATAAAAAGCAGGTATGCCTTATCCTCTACAAGCGAATAACAAATTTTTAAGCAAAAGTAACAAAGTTCTTAACGCTATTACAATCAATTCTACAAATAAATACTAGAAAAAGATTAATGCTTCTTTTTATAAGATGGACTGTAATGAATTAAAATCTGTACGGGCTTTTTTTTTCAAAAATGTAAGAAAAAATTGAGACTTTATACATTAAATCTATCTTTGAGTAGTCTTAAGGAATAGTGATCATAACTATTTACTAAAGTGCCTACATCATCAATTTTAAATAGGTTGATGAGAGTTATTAATTTAATTAAGTAACAGGCAAAAATATTAGGTAAATCGAAAGGTGACTTTTTTGCTTTACTAAACATTCTATCATTAATAGTCCGTTAATGATCAATTGCGTAGCACTCGTGAAACGAAGCTCCTGCAATAACTGATTTAATTTGATTTTTTAGCGGGCGAATAATCGTACAAACTAATTTAAAAATGCGAGTATTTAAATTTGGAGGAGCATCTATCAAAGATGCTGAATCAATTCGAAATGTAGCCAGTATTGTGCGTCGTTTTCCTAACGACCAGTTAGCTATTGTTATCTCAGCTTCAGGCAAGACCACCAATGCAATGGAATTGGTTTTGAAGGCTTATTGGGAGTGGGATATAAAACAGATGGAAGCGTGTTTAAATAAGGTAAAGGAGCATCACAAAGCCTTGCTTGAAGGTTTGTTTGATAATACAGATCATCCTGTTTATAGTGAGATACATGATATTTTTATTGACTTGCAATGGATACTAGAGGAAGAGCCACAGGATGAGTTTGATTATCTGTATGATCAGATTGTAAGCGTAGGGGAGTTGCTATCAACAACCATTGTTAGTGCTTATTTTAATGAAGTAAATCTAAAAACAACTTGGTTGGATGTTAGAGATTGTATTCAGACAGACAATACTTATAGAGATGCCAATATAAATTGGGAAGAAACAGAGCGAGCCATTCAAGCAACGGTGCCAGCTTTATTAAAAAAAGGCTTGGTTATAACGCAAGGTTTTTTGGGAGGAACGACAGAGAATTTTACAACTACTTTAGGACGAGAAGGTTCTGATTTTACAGCAGCTATTTTTTCTTATTGTTTGAATGCGCAAGATATGTCAATTTGGAAAGATGTACCAGGTGTGTTGACAGCAGATCCTCGGTTATTTGATGATACGACATTAATCGAACAACTTTCTTATTCAGAGGCGATTGAGATGACCTATTATGGAGCACAAGTTATTCATCCTAAAACTATTCGTCCTTTACAGAATAAAAAAATTCCTTTGTATGTCAAGTCTTTTGTGCATCCCGAAGGAAAAGGTACGGTAATAGGGGCTTTTGATTTGGTTCAATACCCTCCAATGATTGTTGTTAAGAAGGAACAGGCTTTGCTAAGAATAATTTCTAAAGATTTTTTCTTTGTTGATGAAACCAAATTTGCAAAACTCTTTGAGGCATTGGCAAAACATCGCATTAAAGTAAATATGACTCAAAATACAGCATTAGCTTTTTCTGTTTGTGTGAATGATGACCCTGAAAAAATAAAGGCATTAGTAGCTGATTTGGAAATGGACTATGAAATTGAAAAAACAGAAAATTTAAAATTAGTAACCATTCGCCACACCTCAGAGGCTCTTTTGGGACGAATTGTAGGAACACGTGAAATTTATCTAGAAGAAAAGATAGGGACTAATATACAGTTGGTTATGAATAAAGCAGAAATTCTTTAGCTGGATTAGTCAATTATACCACCAGAAAAAAAATAATAAAATACAAAAAACGGAATCATTTTTGACTCTTCTTCGTTAAACTGTAGTGTCAAAAAAATGTAAGAACATAAAAGGTCAAATATATTGACTATACAATAACAAAATGACTGTAAGTGAATGTCTATAATAAAAAACAATATTATACATCATTTATCGTTTTAGAAACAGAACTTCTCTAGAGGTCGTTTTTTTACCCAAAATAAAAAACATATATCTTAAGTATGAAAAAAGCAATGCTATTTCTTGCACTATTATTAACTGTAAGTACCACGTTTGCACAAAAAGAATCTGACAAAACATTAGTAAAAACAATGGATCCTAAGGGAACTTCATCCATTAACTTTGATTTTAGAAACAAAGGGATTGAGTCTACACCTTGGGATGAAGGGTTTATTCGTGTTGAATTAGAGATTACAGCCAATTTTCCAGAAGCTGTTTTGGCACAATTAGTAAAAGCTGGGCGTTATACGTTGTCTTCTGAAATTGATGGCGAGACATTTATTATTAAAGCTAAAAACCTAGATAAAGCCGTTTCTATTGGTGGGACAGATTTAGACGATCATGTTCGAATTTTTATCAAAACGCCTGGATATTATGCTGTTTCGGAAGGAGTACTTCAGAAGAATTTCCCTGGAGGAATGGTGGAAGCTGTTGTTGGTCGATCAGAAAATATGAAAGAAGCAACAAAGATGATTAAGGAAATGCGTCAAATTAAAGAAAAGGTGGACGTACAATATCGCTTTGTGTATAAAAAATCTAAAGATGCCCAAAAGGATAACGAAGCAAGCAAAGCTAATCCTGCACTTTCTAAAGAAGGAGAAGCAGGCAACGCAGGTTTTATTCAAGGCAAGAAAAAAACATTGACTCCAAACTCTACTCTAAAAGAAGTGGAAGCTATGTATGGAGATATTATTATTGGTGGAATGTCATTGAATGATTTTGAGGACTAATAAAAACGCCACTAGCAAAAGCACTAGTTTGTTACGCTGCTACTGCATAGTTTCAACGACTGCGAAGTAGCAGCCTAGCTAATTATTGCAAAAGTTAACAATTATAATTTTTTCAATTCATTTTTTTTCTCTATTATAACAATTGCTTAATAGAGAAAGAGCCCCTTTTTTGATGAGAATAGATTTAAATGTTAGGAATGCTATTCTTGTTATCCTGCTAAAATCCACACCTAAATAACTTATTTTTGACCATTCCTAAAAATAAAACTTCAACAACATGAAAGTATTTTCTTTTTTATTCGCTCTTCTTTTTACTACATCTACTATTTTTGCTCAAGACTCTGACAAAACTTTGGTGAAAACTTTAAATCCTGAAGATTGTCCTAATGTACAAATTGACATTAAAAACAAAGGAATGGAGTCCGCACCATGGGACGAAGGTACTATTCGAGTAGAGTTAGAAATTAAGGCAAATGTTCCAGATGCAATTTTAGGACAACTGGTAAAAGCTGGTCGTTATTCAATTGATGGTGGAAAAGATGGAGAGGTGTATATAGTTTCAGCACCTAATTTGTCTAAGTCTATTACAATTGGTGGAAAAGACCTAGAAGAAGAGATTAATATTACGGTTAAGACACCGGGGTACTTTGCTTTGAATGATGCAGGTATGTTGTCTAAAGAAATCAATACAGAAACAATTGCTGCTCGCTCTAATAATGCTGAGGAGGCTGCCGAGATGATTAAAAAAATGAAGGCAATTAAAGAAGATTTGAATATGGAAGTTAAGGTGATCTCTACTTCTAAATACAAAGGAGAGGTGGATTTGTCTAAATACAAGTTAGTTATAGATGGAAAAGAGGTAACTGCCGATCAAATCAAGTTTTAAGATAATTTCTTTTGAGACAACAGTAATCTATTTGTTGGTACCTTTGACAATGTATTGGCTTAAAAGGAGGTGCTAGACAATCATAAAAAATTATAGATATATGATACCTTTGAGTATCTTAAAGTCATTTTCAATATTAGATTGGAAATGACTTTTTTTATGCTTTATACTGAAATGTCCTTTTAGCTGATTATCTTTACAGGCTTTCAAAAAATAGAGCAATTTATAGAATCTTTAAAGTAAGGTTTGTTTGAGTTAAGTTGCTGAGAATGAAGAATTTTTAATCATAATTAAATGCGTTTAAAAAGTTTAGATATAAAAGGCTTCAAGAGTTTTGCTGATCGTACGGTAATTAATTTTGGAGAAGATGTTATTGGAATCGTAGGTTCTAATGGTTGTGGGAAGTCAAATATTGTAGATTCCATTCGTTGGGTGTTGGGAGAGCAAAAAACAAGTCAGTTGCGCTCGGAAAGCATGACTAGTGTTATCTTTAATGGAACCAAAAGTCGTAAAGCATCTGGCTTGGCAGAGGTAACTTTGACGTTTATTAATGATAAAGGTATTTTGCCTTTGGAATACCAAGAAGTTTCTATCAAGAGAATTTTGTACAAAGATGGGTCTAGTGAGTACCAATTGAATGGTGTGAAATGTCGTTTAAAAGATATTTCTAACTTGTTGGTAGATACGGGTATGGGATCTGATTCTTATGCGATTATTGCGCTGGGGATGGTGGATGATTTGTTGCAAGACAAAGATAATTCGCGTCTTAAATTGTTTGAACAGGCGGCAGGTATTTCTAAATACAAAACAAGAAAAAAGGAAACGTTTAGCAAATTAAAAGCCACAGAAGCTGACTTGTCTAGGGTGGAGGATTTGTTGTTTGAAATTCAAAAAAACTTAAAGAGCTTGGAACGTCAAGCGAAACGAGCCAAACGCTATTTTGAGTTAAAGGACGAATATCGTCGGCTAAGCTTGGAATTGAGTTATTTTAAAATATCAGAGTGTAAGACAGCTTATAAAACACTGGACAAACAAATTGATGAGGAGCGAGAAAATAAAAAGGCTCTAGATCAGGAAGTAATTCAATTGGAGAAACGAGTAGAGCGAGAAAAAAATGGCAATGTGGAAAAAGAAAAGGCATTGGCAGATGCTCAAAAGCAATTGAATAGTTTAGTAGGAAAAATCAAAGGGAAAGAAAATGATAAAAAGATTCTGACCCAAAAATCGTTGTTCTTACAACAAAATAATGAAAAATTAGATGAACGTATAGCCTCGAATAGAAAGAGAATTGCTGAGACAGAACAAAATATAGAGCTGCAAAGCGAACAACTAGATGAGCAATATAAATTAGGAAAGGAGTTGAGTAGCCAATTGGCAGAAGCTAAGGAAATTCTAGAAAAAATTCGCAACAAACATGGCAATGTCAAGAAAGAATTAGAAGCATTTTTGGTAGAGCAAAAAACATTAAATAATGCGCTTTTTGAACAGGAAAAAAAGGCAGCTGTTTTGCAAAATCAAGAAGAATCTGCTTCTAAAAGTATTGAACGCTTAGAACGAGTTTTGGAGCAAAGAACTTCTGAAGTAGCGGGCATTACGGCTCAAGCCAGTCAACTTGCCACTGCCCAACAAGAGCAAGAGACTACTTTGGAAGGGTTAAGGGCAGCAGAGGCACTACGAAAAAAGCAATTGGAGGAAACTGAACAGAAGCTGGAAGTTGCAAAAGAGAGTTTGAGTGGCAAGAATCGCAATTTGGATTCAAAACGAAACGAATATAAATTGCTTAAAAGCTTGGTAGAGAATATGGATGGGTTTTCAGAATCTATCAAATTTTTAAGCAAAAATCGTTCTTGGTCAGACAATGCGCCTTTACTATCAGATGTATTTTATTGTCAACCAGAGTACAGAGCCGCTGTTGAGAATTACTTAGAAGCTTATTTGAGTTATTATGTTGTTCAAAATTTTACGGAAGCGTTGCAAGCAATTGAGCTGCTAGATCAACATCAAAAAGGGAAAGCGAATTTCTTTTTGATGGAGCAGTTTCCTACCACACACACAAAAGAAAAGACAACAAACAAAGGAACTTGGGCTTTAGAGGTATTGGAGTATGATGCTAAATATCAAGCTCTAGCGGAGCACTTGCTAGGAGATGTGTATATTGTTGATGAAAAGGTCGGAGTTGAAGAATTAAATGGGCAAACAATTTGGTTGACTAAGGATGGGAAATACACACAACGTGGATACTCTATTCGAGGAGGTTCTGTTGGTGCTTTTGAAGGTAAAAAGATAGGTCGAAAGAAAAATTTAGAATTGCTAGAAACTCAAATTGAAACGCTAACAGAGGCAGCTCAAGTTTTGGAAAATGAGGTAAAAGATTTGAGATTGGTGCAACAGAATCTGCGTCAGAACAATCAGCAAGTAGAGATTCAGAAGTTAGAAAAACAACTAAATAATACTGTCCGACAGGCTATTACGATAAAAAGTAAATTAGAGAGTTTTGAACAATTTAAGAAAGAAACAGAGGAACAGAAGGAAAGCTATTTGGAGCAAATTAAAACATACCAAGTAGCTCAAGAAGGCGTTCGGGGAGAACTAGCTAAAGTGCAAAAGCAATTGGTGCAACTAAGAGAAACGGTTTCTGAAAAGGATGCTTCTGTACAAAATATTGCGGAAGACATGGCAGAGGCTTCTTCCAATTATAATAAAAAGCATATTGAACAGGTTCGTCATCAAAATGGTATGGCTTCAATCGAAAAAGAATTGGACTTTAGCCATCGTCAATACAAAGAATTAAAAGATCAACGCAAACGAGATGAAGAAGTATTGAACGAATCAGGTGGAGACTTAACGTCTACTCAAAAAGAAATTGAAGCAGCTGATATACAGTTGGAAGAGTGGTATGAGGTAAAAAAAACGTATCAAGAACAGGTAGGTCAAGCAGAAAAAGCGTACTTTGAAGCAAGGGGAAATATTGTAGAAACTGAAAAAAAACTGCGAGACAAACAGCGTCAACAAACACAATTATTAGAGTTAATTGGTAAGTTGGATAATAAATTTAATGAGGTAAAACTAAAATTGACCTCTATTGCAGAACGCTTGAATGTCGAGTTTGAGGTGAAGATCAATGATCTAGTAAACGAAGCTCCTAACCCTGAATTTGAGGAAGCTGTTTTAGAATCGAACGTAGAACAATTGAGACAGCGTTTGACGAATTATGGTCCAATCAATCCTATGGCCATTGAGGCGTATGATGAAATTCAAGAGCGCAATAAATTGATCATTGAGCAAAGAGATGATTTGTTGAAATCCAAAGAAAATTTATTGGCGACGATTGCCGAGATTGAATCGAAGGCAACCGAACGTTTTATGGTTGCTTTTAATCAAGCTAGAACTTACTTTGTGGAAGTATTTCGTAGTCTATTTCATAAAGATGATACGTGCGACTTGAAGTTGATGAGTCCCGAAACGCCACTGGAGTCTAAAATCGAAATTGTTGCCAAACCCAAAGGCAAACGTCCTTTGTCTATCAACCAACTCTCAGGAGGTGAAAAAACCTTAACAGCAACGGCTTTGTTGTTCTCTTTGTATCTTTTAAAACCTGCGCCATTCTGTATTTTTGATGAGGTAGATGCGCCATTGGACGATGCGAATATTGCGAAGTTTAATAATATCATTAAGGATTTTTCTAAAAATTCTCAGTTTGTCATTGTGACCCACAATAAGAAAACAATGGAAGCGGTGGATATTATGTATGGAGTAACGATGGTAAAAGGAATTTCAAGGGTTGTGCCTGTTGACTTCCGTGAAATGGAAACAGTTACCTAATAAAAAACTGTTTGAAGGCCAGTAATTCATGGTTCAAACTACTTGTTGCTACAAAAAAGACAAGGCGAGTTGGTAGAAGGCTAACTCGCATAGTTTTTTCTATAAGAAAGGTTGTAAAGAGCTTTTAAATCGTAGTTTTTTTGTACTTTTGGAATATCTGAAATATATTACTTAACCACAATTCTACTAAAAAAAGTACCTAAATAATTATGGCTTTTTATCAAAAACTAGGAAAAATTCCACAAAAGCGACACACACAATTTCGCAAGGAAGATGGTAGTTTGTATGCAGAAGAGTTGGTGAGTACAGAAGGCTTTGATGCCAACTACTCGCTTATCTATCACGTACATCCTCCTACATTGGTCAAAGAAGTTGGAGAACCTTATTCTGTGGAGCCTAAAATTGCAATTAAAAAGAATTTAAAGTCTTTGTCTTTAAAAACGTTTGCTGTCAAACCAGAAGCAGATTATCTCAAAAGTCGTGTGGTTCTGATGGTAAACAATGATTTGCAAATTGGTGTTGCCGCTCCCAAAGGAGCTCCAATGGATTATTACTACAAAAATGCAGATGCAGATGAAATGCTTTTTGTCCATGAAGGGGAAGGAACCGTGCATACGATTTACGGAGATTTAGATTTTGAATATGGAGATTACATTGTCTTACCTAGAGGAACCATCTATCAAATTGAATTTAAGACAGAGAAAAATCGTTTGTTTGTTTTAGAATCATTTAGCCCCATTCGCTTTCCAAAGCGTTATCAAAACAACCAAGGACAACTAATGGAGCATGCTCCTTTTTGTGAGCGAGACATTCGTACCCCACAAAATTTAAAAACGCACGATGAGCATGGTGATTTTAAGGTGTTGATTAAGAAACAAGGAATGATTTTTCCTTATACCTATGCAACACATCCGTTTGATGCTGTAGGTTGGGATGGATACCATTATCCTTACATTTTTTCTATTCATGACTTTGAGCCAATTACAGGGCGAGTACACCAACCGCCACCAGTGCACCAAACTTTTGCAGGTGCGGGATTTGTAGTGTGTTCTTTCTGCCCCAGAAAATACGATTACCATCCTAAGGCGATTCCTGCACCATACAACCATAGCAACATTGATTCAGATGAAGTGTTGTATTATGTAGATGGTGATTTTATGAGTCGTAATAATATTGAAAGAGGTCAGATTACACTACATCCAGGAGGCATTCCTCATGGACCACATCCTGGCGCTGCGGAACGGAGTATCGGTGTAGAAGATACAGAAGAATTAGCTGTAATGGTTGATCCTTTCCGACCATTCCAAATTACAGAAGCAGCTTTGGAAATTCAAGATCCTAATTATTATTTATCTTGGTTAGAACACTAAACGTTAGTAGGTTGAAACGGCACGTAGCGACACAACTAACTACTATTAGAAATAATAAACAATGAACTATAATTTAATTAGTAAAATTTCAGAAAAACAACGCATTAAATTGGCCATTCAAAGTAGTGCCATGTGGTAAGTATTGGACTTTGTAAAACTAGGTACTTTACAAAGTCTATTGGGCTGTTGAATTATAGTTGCTAAATTCATACACTATTTGCTATTTATCTAAAATACTTGACAAAGGATGGTACAGTAAGTGCGATTTAGCAAAAAATTATTATCATTAACTTAAATACACTGGAAAATAGATTTTTAAACGAGTATTGGTGTTTTGATAACGGAGCTTATCAAGTTGTGAGTGCTCTTGAATTTTATCAAAAGTATTTTATACATAGTTTGTTGAAACCACGCAGTAGCAGCGAACCGAGCTATGCGAGCTCACGACCGTAGGGAGCTACCACGAAGTAGCAGCGTAGCTAACTACTATTATAATAACAATCACAAATTTCTGTTGCAGTGTACTAAAAGAGTTTTACTCTATCAAAATAAAATAATCATGGCAAACGATTTAAAAAATTTAGAGAATGTAAATTATGGCATCGAAAAAATCTTTGAAGAAGCAGAGGATTTCTTGCCATTGTTAGGAACGGATTATGTAGAGCTGTATGTGGGCAATGCCAAGCAATCAGCACACTTTTATAAAACAGCTTTTGGCTTTCAGTCTTTGGCATATTGTGGTTTAGAAACAGGGGTGAAAGATCGTACCTCTTATGTATTGGTTCAAGATAAAATACGATTGGTTTTAACAACACCAATGGATGCTGATGGACCTATTGCAGAGCATATTAAGAAACATGGAGATGGAGTTAAGGTGGTTGCTCTTTGGGTAGACGATGCTACGAAGGCGTTTGAGGAAACGACAAAGCGTGGCGGAAAGCCATTTATGGAGCCAACGGTTGAGAAAGACGAACATGGAGAAATTGTTCGTTCTGGAATTCATACTTATGGAGATACAGTACATATTTTTGTAGAGCGCAAGAATTATAATGGTATTTTTATGCCAGGCTTCAAAGAATGGAAATCAAATTACAACCCTGCACCAGTTGGTTTGAAGTATATCGACCATATGGTTGGTAATGTAGGTTGGGGAGAAATGAATACGTGGGTAGATTACTATGCTAATGTTATGGGCTTTGCCAATTTAATTAGTTTTGATGACAAGGATATCTCCACAGAATATACTGCTTTGATGTCAAAAGTGATGACCAATGGCAATGGTCGAGTAAAATTCCCTATTAACGAACCAGCAGAAGGAAAGAAAAAATCTCAAATTGAGGAATATTTAGACTTCTATCAAGGAGCAGGGATTCAGCACATTGCAGTCGCAACCGATGACATTCTAGCAACCGTAAAAGAAATGACTGCTCGTGGAATCGAATTTCTATATGTACCAGGAACGTATTATGATACGGTATTAGATCGTGTTGGCGAAATTGACGAAGAAATACTGAAGTTAAAAGAATTGGGTATTTTGGTTGATAGAGATGATGAAGGATACTTGTTACAAATCTTTACAAAACCTGTAGTAGATCGTCCAACGATGTTTTTTGAGATTATTCAACGCAAAGGTGCACAGTCTTTTGGAAAAGGAAATTTCAAAGCATTGTTTGAATCAATTGAAGCAGAGCAAGCTCGCAGAGGGACATTGTAGAAACTGCTTTTTTGAATAGTTTTTAGAGCAAAGGATAATCATTTAAGCGTATTATCCTTTGCTTTTTTTATTAAAACTAATCTAGTTTGTATTGTTATGGCATAAAAATAACGTTTTTAGGACAACGAATTTGAGGTGGTGTTTTTAGAATTATTTAAGATAAAGTAATGAATAAGGAATGAACAATTCTAAGTAAATCCTATGAATTAATCTGCTTTAGAAGACTTGAATTCATAATTCTTTGTTATTTTAGAGCAAGAACGATATGATTTTGGGGCTATTTGCTTTGATTGTGAAATCTTTGTATAATTAAAGATTGTAAATTGATTCTTGTAAAAGTTTAAAAAAATCATCCATACCCACATCAAAATGAATTGTTATGTTATATAAATGGATTTTAGTAGGAAGTTTAGTTAGTTGTTTTTTTGCTAGTTTTGCGCAGAAAAAAGACTCTATACGTGTTGTTATCGCTATGGATGCCGCTAATGACGATATTGAAACTTCTTATGGGTATTGGGAAGCTCGTTCTAACTTAAAGGTTTTGATTGATATGTATGGGTTTAGTGGGGGCGTAAAGCACTTGGCAGAACAATACGAAATGAAATACGATGTAGGAGAAGAAGCTTGGGTGGTAACCTTGCCGAAGGGCTTTTTTGAACTTCGAGTAGAGTCGTTGGGGTTTACTGATATTAAATCTCCGCTTCGATTAAAACAAGATTATAGAGAGAATATTTTGTTGAATGTAGATTCTACTTCTTATACCTATAAAAACAGAAAACGCTATAATTATATAGCAGGAACATTAAACTTTTGTTCTACGATATTGGTTCAATTTGGAAGTGGAGACCCCGCTGCTCAACGTGATTTTTTATTATCGGCTTTAGAAGTAGAAGGTTTTGAGCACATCTCTGTCCTTAGAACCCAAAAAATACGACATACCAATGCATTTTTAGTTACCCTAGCTATTACCGATCGCACTCCTTTAAATATTCTTTTGTATCGAAAAATGACCAAGCAGCCCGAAATAGAACGAGGCTATTTGATTGGAGGCGATATTACCAAGGCAATTGAGCTATTTCAAGAGAACAGCAATGTTCTTTTTGCCAATCCCAGTTTTTTGAATGACCCCAACGTTGTATTCAAGAATTCGGCTAAATTTACAAAGAGCGAACAGTTGGAACGCAAATTGTTAGGCTTAATGGAAGAGGACAGTCAAACATTGGATAAGATTAATTACATTTTAGATAAAACCACTCCCAAAGAAGAAATAGAATAGGTTCATGTTGCTGTCTGGGAGATTCTCTCTTATAGCAATTGAATCCCCTAATCATCCCTTTTGATTAAAAGTCCTATCATTTTAATTCTAAATGGTCGAAATACAACCACAATCTTATGAGATTAGGCGCATTGTTTTGCATTACATACTTATCATTTTATTCATTAGTTGTTGCACAAGCAGATGTAAAGCTTGAAGTAGAGTACTTTACAGATAGTATGGTTACGGTGGCTACCTTAGATACCAATTATTTGTATCCTTGGAATAAACGTGTCTTGGCTTCTGTAAAAGCTTTTTTAGCTTTGGAAAAGGGAAATCATGATGTAATGATTTTGGTGACTATGCCAAAGGGTAAACCAGCATTTGTTGAGGTGAGTTCAAGACCTCAGTTAAACAAAGAAACGACAGATCACTTGATTCGACGACTGGAAGCTTTGTCCCGTCCTCCTCGATCAGAATTGACGGAATATGCTTACTTAATTACAGCTACGGTAGGGAAAGGCTGCGAAAATCCGCAGTTAAAATTCTTACCTAAGGTGGCATTGCCAGAAGAAAAAGTTCGTGCAAAATTTGAAGCAGCAGACTTAGCAGGCAAAATTGATTTATTCCAGAATTGGGTCATCGAAGATGTCATTCCAGTCTTAGCATTTTATGAAGATAGTTTAAGGTCTGAGCTAAAAGGAGTAAATGCTATTGGTAAAATATTAAAAACCAAAGCTTTCAACGATAAAAGTGCTGAAGAGTTGACTATTGCGAATCCTGAATATTGGCGTGCAACTATGGAAATTGGTTCGGGGAATGGATTGGTTATTTTATCTAAAATTTCTATTCATATTGCGAAAGGAGAGTTTGATTTGGCGAAACGTTACCTTGATGTAGCACAAGCGTTTCCTGAGCAAAATTCAATGGCTCTTAATTTTTATAAACAATTTGGATTTAGAATGGAATGGCTCTATGATGATGTTCGAGAACAAATTCGAATTGGAAAAAAGTTTCAAATTGAGGGAGATTTTGAAAGCGCTGCTTTGCATTTTGAGGCACAACTAAAAAACTTTCCCAAATCTGCTGATTTTAATTTTGAAAAATACTATTCTCGTTCTTTGTTGATTAGCGAACATGATCCTGAGTACATCATTCAATTATGGAAAGATTGCAAAGCTGCTGTTTATGCTTGTGATCCTTTGTATAATATGAATGTTCCTGCCAAAAATAGTAAAGACCTATACTTGATGTCCAAACGACACGAAATTAATTTATTGTTTGATAATCAAGTAAGTATTAGCGAGAACATACTAGAATATGCCGATATTGCTTTGGATTTGGAAGTCTATGGATTTGCTGCTCATATGTATTGGTTAATTATCGGAAATAAACCTGATGCTTTTCCTGAAAGAGATATTTTGGCGCATTATTTATATTGTCTAGAAAAATTGGGCGATACCGAAAATATTCGAACATTTGAAGAAGAGTATACGCGTCAAAAATTCAAAAAAATAGAGCGAGAACGGAAACAAGCAATGGAGAATAGTCCCATTTACAATCGCTCAAAGGGCATTCAAAATAAGAACGACAAGCGCCGAAATAATCAAAAAAAAGATAAGGGATAAACGAAGAAATTTTACTCGTTTGTTCTATGTCTAGGGTGAAAAAGTTGGATTGTTTCTTTGAGGTACCCCATGTCTAAATGGGTGTAAATTTCTGTTGTAACGATGGATTTATGCCCTAGCAAGTCTTGTACGATTCTTAGGTTAGCGCCTCCTTCAATTAAATGAGTGGCAAAAGTATGTCGAAAAGTATGTGGAGAAACTTTTTTATCAATGCCTGCTTTTTTTGCTAAGTCTTTTATGATAATGAAAATCATGTTTCGGGTAAGTTGCCCACCTCGCCGATTAAGAAAGACGATGTCTTCACTTTCTGGTTTGATATTGGTCATTTGATTTCGATCCAATAGATAGAACTCTAAATGCTTAATAGCTTGATCTCCAATCGGAACCATTCGTTCTTTGTTGCCTTTCCCTATTACTTTGATAAAACCAATATGCAAATACATATTGGATAGTTTGAGATTGGTTAATTCGCTAACACGCAAACCACAAGCATACAAAACTTCTAAAATAGCTCGATTTCTAGAACCTTCTTTTTTAGAATGGTCTATTGCTGCAATTAGTAACTCTATTTCTTGATGTGTCAATACAGAAGGGAGCGAACGAGCTAGTTTGGGAGCACTAAGCAACAAAGCAGGATCTTCCAACAAAACATCTTCTAAAATCAAATAACGAAAAAAAGCTTTTAGGCTAGATATAATTCGAGCTTGAGAATTAACACTTAAACCCAATTCATTTAAATAAGTAATGAAATTTTGTAAATCATTGAGTTCTAATTGAGATAATCCCTTATTTAACGCATGAATTTCTATAAACTCTGTCAACTTTTTTAAGTCTTGCAGATAGGCAGTGATGGAGGCAGGAGAAAGCCCTTTTTCTAATGCCAAAAATGCTTTGAAAGATTTTATATAGGGTGTTTCCATTTTTACTCTCCTAAGGTGCTTTGAACGCCAAAATCAATAATTATGCGAGTTTCTGTAATAGGAATGGCTCTAAAGATAACTTTTAATTCCATTTCAAATTCATCTTGAGTAATGTGTTCTTTCATATCTAGAATAGACGGATAGAGTTGGATAGTTCCAGAGTTGGTTATGGGTAAGTCGGTTTGATAGGCCATTTCTTGGCGTTTTGTTCCATCTACGGTATAAAAATAGGCTTGTTGAATGAAATCCAAATTGCTCTCGCCATATTCTACCGTCATTGTAACATAGGCAGGCTTTGCTTCCAATAAGTCAGTACGACTTACGCCAGGAATGTCTCTTAAGACAAAATGATGCGAAAAACCTGTATTGAGTCCTGCGGGGATGGTTACATAGGTTCGAAAAGGAATATCTATAACAGGACCCTTTTGGCAAGCATTAAAAACACAAGCAATGATGATAAAGCAAAAAAAACGCAGCATGATAGTTTATTTTTTGTCTAATGCAATGGCTTATTAAAAATTTAAGAATCACAATTCTTAATTAGTAGTTCGCTAATTCGCACCTTATGCTTCGTTGCTCCCTCTGGTTATTAGGGGAAAACTTAGTCAACAGAAGATAAAAGAGTAGATTTACATTACTTTGTCAACGAACGATTACTTATAGCACAGGAACTATTGCTTAACTCCTTCAAAGATACTATTTTGCTTTAATACACCAACAGAACAAGCTCTGTCATGTTCATATTTCAGGATAAGTTGTCGGTTGGCAGGTGAAAAAGTTAGCAAATAAGCTTCCTTGCCGCTACAGTCTTGAGCAGAGTAAAGAAATACATCGTCGTATTGATTTTTGTTGGAAACCGATTGTGTAACTAAGTTGAGGACATTGCCATTGATAACAAGAGCATTGTCTTGAGTACTTGATTTTGTGATTTCAACTTGTTGATGCTCCAAGTGATCATAAGCTTTCGTAGATTCTTTGTTTTCGTTGGATTTGGCGATGTCTTCATAAGTAATGGTTCCTTCATAAATCCCTATCAGTTGATCTCTGTAGTCCTCTGTCTGGATGGGAGTTAAGGCTTCTTTTTCACAACTAGTTAACAAAAAAAGACTAGAAACAAGGCAAGCAAAAAGTAATTTATTCATTATTTAGCAATTGTAGGTGGTTATATCTTAATGTTTAAGGTTATATACTATAAGACGAACGTTTTTGAGTAAAGGTCTACAATACTACTTTATTTTTCTTAATTTTAACGTTATCTTAAGTGATCTATTGTAGAAGATTATTTCTACCAATAAGTTAAGAATACGTCCATTTTAAAACCTGTTTTGAACTAAAAAATAAAAAATGAATAAAAAAAAGATTTTGATTGGAATAGGGTTATTATTGATTGCGATGCAATTTTTTCAAATTGATAAAAGCCCCATTATGATTGATAATAGAGTAACATTTGCAACGAATGAAAAACCTCCTCAAGATGTTTTGGCACAACTAAAATCCTCTTGTTACGATTGTCATTCAAATGAAACAAAATATCCTTGGTATACGTACGTAGCTCCTGTATCATTTTGGATAAGAGGTCATATTAAAAATGCAAGAAAAGCGTTGAACTTCTCTACGTGGACTATAATGAGCAAAGAAGATCGCCGACACGCTTTGAGAGAATGTGCCGAAGAAATAGAAGAAGGACACATGCCGCCTAAAGGGTATTATAGAATGCATGGCGATGCTTATCTGGATGATGCTAAAAAAGTATTATTACAGGACTGGTTTGAGCAACAGAGCCTCCAATAACATTAATGTTATTACTTCAAAGGGGAGAGCGTTGTCAAACCATTAAAGAAACGCATGATATTGAACCAAGAAGTTGTTGCCGACGAATTTATTTATAGAATTGCTCTGAATTTAATTCCTAGAATAGGAAATAAAACTGCTTTTGAACTGCTAGATTGTTTTGGTTCTGCACAAGCTGTTTTTGAGCAAACATCAATTTCTGATTTACAGCAAATTCAAAAATTAGGAAAAACTGCTGCCCAAAAAATTTTGAATAAAAGCACACTTCAACAAGCAGAAGAGGAGTGGGCTTTTGTTCAAAAATACAGTATAAAAGTATTGGCTCAGGAGTCATTAGGATATCCTAAGCGTCTTAAGAATTGTCCAGATGCTCCTTTTTTGTTGTATTATAAAGGAAATGCCAATTTAAATGCTGCGAAAGTAGTAGCGATTGTAGGAACACGAAAGCCAAGTACAAAAGGGCGGGTATTTTGCGAACGTTTGGTTGAAGATTTGAGCATATACCATCCTTTAATTGTAAGTGGTTTGGCTTATGGGATAGATGTTACAGCACATAAGAAATGCCTAGATTTGGAACTTCCTAATGTCGGTGTTGTTGCACATGGTTTGGATCAAATTTACCCTAAGATGCACAAAACAGTAGCTCAGAAAATGACCAGCTGTGGGGGGATTCTTACTGAGTTTAGAAAAGGAACAGAACCATTGCCACAGCATTTTCCTATGCGCAATCGAATTATTGCTGGGATGGCCGATGCAGTCGTTGTTGTTGAAACGGCTAACCGAGGTGGCTCTATGATCACTGCTTACATTGCCAATGAGTATAATAAAGATGTTTTTGCCGTTCCTGGTCGCCTAGAAGATCCTTTGTCCAAAGGGTGTAACCACTTGATAAAAACACATCGTGCTTCTCTGTTGGAGTCTGCAAAAGATCTTGCTTATATCTTGCGTTGGGAAAAGAAAAATATTGGACAACAAAAGCAATTATTTAATGAGTTGTCCAAAGAAGAACGACTAATAGTTGATCTAATGTTGGGGAAAGAAATCCATTTAGAAACTATGATTCAACAGACAAAAATTTCGACTAGTAAAATGGCTGCTCTTTTATTAGATTTGGAATTGAGAGGTATTATTCGTGCGTTGCCAGGCAAAAATTTCCGTTTGATTTAATCAACAAATAGTTGGTTTTTATGTTGTTTTTAATAGAAACATGTTGTTAATAGTTGCTTTTAGCGCTTACTCAAGTTTATAAGAAAGACCCCAATTGGGAATATCTTATCTCATGCTTTTAGTAGACAACTATCTACAATAGTTCGAATAAAACATCAAATCAAATTAAAAAACAACACATGAATACTAAATTTCAAGCTTGTATAGATGCCTGCCAACAGTGTTTGATCGACTGCCAAGATTGTCTGACACAAATGGCTACAAAAGAGAGTAGTAACGATTGTCCCAAATGCTGTATGGCATGTATAGATGCCTGTTTGATCTGCATCAAATTTATGGTTGCAGATAGCAAATGGGCGGCAAAGTACTGCGAATTGTGTGCGGAAATTTGCGAATGGTGCAGCGAACAATGTGGAGCACATCAACACGATCATTGCCAAAAATGTGCAGAATCTTGTCGTATCTGTGCAGAAGAGTGCCGAAAAGTAGCGGCATAGTTGCTACAAGGCGTTTTAATATGTGGGCAATATGCCCACTACTATTCATGCCAATAATCTCTGCTTATTTAAAAACCTTTTTCTCGTAGTTTGATCAGTTTGTGCTTTTGTGTGCCGTATTGAGAGCTAATGTTTAGAATGATCATTCCTGTCGGAAAACCCTCTAAATAAGGGTGTAAATCGTGTAAACCTTCAGGCAAAGAAATAACTTTTTGTTTTTTACCATCTATGGACAAGAACGTTAGGTTACTATGATCAGATAATTTTAAAAATAGCTCGTTGGCAAATGGGTTGGGATAGGGAGTATTTGTTATCGAATGCTTTCCTGTTACACTAATAATATCAGAATAGTAGAAGCTTTCGTTTGTATCAAAGGACTTCAATCGATAATAAACGGTTTGTGGAAGACTTAAATCTTCAAAATGATAATAAGCACCCTTGGATGTTCCAATTGCGGCAATATTTCCTATTGTTTGGAAATAAATACCATCTATTGATTTTTCTAACTCAAAGTGACTACTAAATTCTTCGGATGAAGTTTGCCAATATAGTTGAGTCAAATTGTTTTGAGGCATCGCAGTAAAAGAAACCAAATTGACAGGTAAGAGACTTGTGTGGCTTACAACAACATTGTCTAAGGTCATCGTTTCTGTTCCTGCCGTATTACGCATGACGACTCTTAAGACTAAGGTGTTGCCCGAAAGACCACTTTGAGTAATTGTTGTACTTTCCCAGTCAGCATCTAAAGCACTTCCGTTTTGACTGTCCCCAGTAAGCGTATGTCCTGGCTCTCCATCTCCATTCCAGTCTTCTATTGTAATAAAAGCACCACCATCAATACTATAAGATACGTCAAAGTAGTCGATATTAACTCCACAAGCACAACCGGGACCTTCATGGTCACCTGTTTCGATAGCATCTAATGCAAAGGTAACATCACTCACTCCCGAGATGTTAATGGATTCAGATTCCCACGTAGAAAAATCATTAACATCTTGTGCTGAAAACGCGCCAGATCTAACTTCAAAAAAATCACCCGATAGGCAAGCGCCGCAGGTACTTGTCCAACGTCCAGTGGTGCCTACTGTCGTTCCATCTGTATAAGCATTAAAATCTTCTTGCCAAATAATTTGTGCACTTAGATACGGGGGGGAAAGCAGCAGTAAAAGGTAGGTAAATATTATTCTCATATTAATCATTTAATAATGTTAGATGAGGGTTCTAATTTGCTGGTTTACAAATATAAAAATAAGAAACTAGAAAATACTATTATCCTCTGTTAGATTAATAAATTGTTACCTTTTACTAGGGATAAAGCACCCGATTTTAAGTATAAATAGTAGCTACTAATTTTCTGCTTCCACCTTGATTTCTAAATTCACAAAGGTAAATACCTTGCCATGTGCCCATATTTAATGAGCCGTTGGTAATTGGAACTTGAATAGAAGCTCCTACTAATGAGGATTTGATATGTGCGGGCATATCATCAGGACCTTCTAAAGTATGGACTAAATAAGGCAAATTTTCGGGAACTAGCTCGTTAAAAATATTTTCAAAGTCCGTTCTAACATCTGGATCGGCATTTTCGTTAATACTCAAACCTGCTGATGTATGTTTTATAAATAAATGAAACAATCCAGTTGATGGAAGAGGAGGTAAAGCACTCAAAACTTCTTGAGTAATTAGGTGAAAACCTCTTTTTTTTGCTTTTAAATTAAACTCTATTTGTTGAATCATGTTGAAAATGGTTGATGAGCAGAAAAATTTTTGTAAAGAAAGTGCAATTTTCAATTAAAAATGAAAGTTTCTAGAAGTTTATATTTTTAGGTCAACTTTTTTTCGGCTTTTTTTGTTATTTTTATGCACTTTCCTCTAGTCGATAAAGTGATGAGCAAAGAATGATTTTTTAGTAGCAATAGTACTTATGAAAAAAGTAAAACGAATAGTAGTCTGGTTTCGAAAAGATTTGCGCTTGCACGATAACGAAGCGTTGACCAAAGCTATTGAAAATAGTGAGGAGGTAATACCAGTTTATGTCTTTAACGAAGAAGAGTTGATGGGAACCACACCTTATGGTTTTCAAAAGACAGGTGCTTTTAGAACTCAATTTTTATTAGAGAGCATCGACTACCTACGCCAAAAATTGAGAGATAAAGGTATTGACTTAGTAATTAGAAAGGGAAAGCCAGAGGAAGAAGTTTTTAAGCTTGTCCAAGAGGTCGAAGCCAGTTATGTCTATGCCAACATGGAGCGTACACATGATGAGGTATTGGTTCAGAATAGTTTAGAGAAAAACTTATGGTCTTTGGGGTTAGAGATACAGTTTTTTAGAGGTAAAATGTTGTATTATACACAAGATTTGCCCTTTCCAATTGCACATTCACCCGATACCTTTAGCACGTTTAGAAAAGAAGTAGAACGTTTTGTGATGATTCGAGAGCCTTTGCCCGAACCAGAGGACTTTGTGCCTTGGACTATTGATGTAGAAGATCAAGCGTTGCCAACTTTGGAGGAATTAGGGCATCAGAAAAATGAACAAGACGAAAGAGGAGATTTGAAGTTTGTGGGAGGAGAATCTGCCGCATTAACTCGACTAGCAATTTATTTTGGTGCTGAACGCCATCTGGATAGTTTTGTAGATAGCCGGTATGAATTAAAAGGTACTTATGCCGCTTCTCGTTTGTCGCCATGGTTGGCATTGGGATGTCTATCACCCAAAGAAGTTTATGCACAGCTCAAAGCGTATGAACAAAAATACAAGTCTAATAAATCCACTCAAACTTTTTTCTTAGAATTACTTTGGCGAGATCATTACCGTTTGATGGGAAAGAAGTATGGAGATAAAATATTTGAAGAAGGAGGAATTAGAGGGCAAGAAACCAAGGATTTAAAAGAAGATACTATTCTTTTTGAGCAATGGAGGAATGGAAAAACAGAAGTTGATTTGATCAATGCTTGTATGTTACAACTGAAAAATACTGGTTTTTTGTCTCACAAAGGACGCCAATTGGTTTCGAGTTACCTAGTCAACGATATGGGAGTACATTGGAGAATGGGCGCGACTTACTTTCAGCATATTTTAATTGATTATGACATTTGTTCTAATTGGGTCAATTGGAATGTGGTAGGGGGCGTTGGTCCTGATACTAAAGAAGATCGGTATTTAAATATTGAAAATCAAGCAAAACGATTTGATAGCAAAGGCGACTATACCGATTTGTGGTTGGGGTCGGTTTGTTCTTAGGTACTTGTTCTAAGATTATCTCTCAAATAAAGTACGGGTATTGCTAAGCTCTAAAAATATGAAAATTATTTGGATACTATGTTGGAGTTGTTGTGCAACATTATTAATTGGACAAAAAGGCAATACTTTTCAAGTAAAACGGCTGAAAAAAATTAAGCAGAAAATTCGACAAGACTTAAAAGGTTTTGGAGTCCAAATTAAAAATGTACGGTACAAAGGTAAGCGCCGTGCTATAGGTGAATTTTGGAATGGCGATGCAATTTTTCAAATGTCTCATGGAATTGTTCTTTCTACAGGTGTTGCAGAAGATGCCCAAGGTAACAATGATATTACAAGCAAAACAGGAGTCAATAGAAAAAAAGGACAAGCTATTTTTAAAACAACAACCAATCAAAAATTGTACGATGCAGCTGTTCTACAGTTTGACTTTTATCCCAATTCTGATTACATTTCATTCAATTTTGTTTTTGCTTCTGAAGATTATCCCGAATTAAGCTATTCTGGTTTGAATGATATTTTAATTTTTATATTAACCTTGCCGAATGGAGAAAAAGTTAATTTAGCCCATTTACCTAACTCCAACCATCCCATATCTGTTGCTACGATCAATCCAACTACACATCCACAGTACTATATTAATAACAGCATCCAATCAGCAATTCAAGTTGAGAATAGTGTAGATACTTTTTTAGAAACGAATTCTACCCACCAACTATTATTAACTCGTTCTTGGAATATGGAACAAGCGATTACAGCAACAAGTCTTTATCCCATTCAATACGATGGTTTTACTAAGGTGCTCCAAGCGCAATCAAATGTCATCCCACATCAAAAACATCGGTTACAAATAGGGATAGCAGATCATGGCAATTATATTTTTGACTCGGCTGTTTTTATCGAAATGGAAAGTTTGCACAGCCACGAGGATTCTTCTTTTCAAGCTGGAATATTAAAGAGGGAACCTAATTATTATTATACCATAGATACTCTATCCCAAACTAGAATTCGACCCATTATTATAGATCACCCAACCCGGCCAAGCATTTGTCTAGACCAACCATCAGATTTGTTATTTAGTTATGATTCTCCTAATTTAAGCCCAACCAACCAATCTTTGTTGAAGCAACTAAGTCAGCAATTACATCAATGCCCTGATTTGAAACTTAGAGTGGTGGGTTATGCGGCGGCTAAGGACAACCGATATAACCGAAAATTATCAAGAGAACGAGCCGAACGAGTTAAAATCTATTTGATAGAACAAGGAATTGCTAATGATCGAATTGAGGTCAACTGGCAAGGAGATGGATCTAAAACGACTAAAAAAGCATTGGCACAAAATCGTCGTGTTAAGCTACAAATTTATTAAAAAATAAAATGACAAACCAAAAAAATAATAAGGGCACTATATGGGAAGTGGCACAGGTGTTTTTTAAGCTAGGATGTATTGCTTTTGGAGGACCTGCCGCTCATGTTGCTATGATGGAAGATGAATTGGTGACAAAGCGAAAGTGGATGAGTCGCCAACATTTTTTGGATTTGATGGGGGCGACCAATCTGATACCTGGACCTAATTCTACCGAGATGACGATGCATTGTGGGCATGAACGGGCAGGTGTATTGGGGCTGTTTGTTGCAGGAATTTGTTTTATCTTTCCTGCGGTTGTCATTACAGGAATTTTTGCTTGGTTTTATGTTCAGTATGGTGCCCTTCCTGTGGTTGCACCTTTGATTTTTGGAATAAAACCTGCCGTTTTGGCGATTATAGCAGGGGCTGTTTATAAATTGAGCAAAAAGGCTTTAAAAAGCAAAGCATTGGGGGTTTTAGGAGGACTTGTTTTAGTTGTTAGTTTATTGGGGGTTAATGAAATTGTGGCATTATTAGTAGCAGGTATTGTTGGGACACTTTTTTTTATGGGAAGAAGCCAATGGCAGAATCATCCGAAGTCTATTTTTCCAATTTTGTTATTACAAACAGGAGGAACGGCAACTGCTAAAATTTCTGGTGGAACCGTTTTTTGGAGTTTTCTGAAAGTCGGTTCCGTATTGTATGGCAGTGGGTATGTTTTATTTGCTTACCTAGATGCTGAATTAGTCATGAAAGGATTATTAACTCGTGCAGAGTTGATTGATGCAATTGCCGCAGGGCAATTTACGCCAGGTCCTGTTCTGTCTACGGCAACTTTTATAGGCTATCAATTGGCGGGTTGGACAGGAGCAATTGCAGCTACATTGGGAATCTTTTTACCTTCTTTTATTTTTGTGTGGTTGCTGAATCCATTGGTGCCTAAGATGCGTTCTTCAAAACCTTTAGGTTTCTTTTTAGACTCTGTTAATGTTGCTGCGTTGGCAGTTATGGTCAATGTTCTTATTGAAATGAGTTTGGAAACATTGTTGGTTACTGCTTCTTGGATGCCTGATTGGCGGGCATGTGTCATTGCGATTTTTGGAGCAGTGTTAGTTTTTGGTTTTAAGAAAATAAATGCAATGTGGGTAGTGCTAGGAGGTGCTTTGTTGGGATATTTATTAATGTTAGTTTAAATAATCAATGGTGTATTAATAATAATAATATGGTGCTAAAATTAATGCTCTAAAAAAAGATTAAAAATTTAGCAGTATTGTTAAAAATGAACACAAAACAGCTAATTTTAGGAACTAGAAATGCTCAATAAGTTTTTTTTAAGTTAAAACAGTTGATTGTTATGAATAAAGACTTATTTGAAGAACATTATCTCAATGCTATCCATCCAATTTATATTGGTGCCATTCCTTCAGAATTAAAAGCACAATTACCAGATTTTGATACATTATGGAATACACATCCTGATGAGTATCATGTGGTGAAAATTTTGGGAAAGGAAGTGCCAACACCACGTTGGCAACAGGCTTATGGGTTTGATTACAAATACACAGGCTCCAAACAAAATGCTTTGCCTATTAGCCCTGTGTTGAAGTTGTTTTTAGATTGGTGCAAAAAAGAAATTCATCCCTCTTTAAATGGCTTGTTACTCAATTGGTATGAGGGAGAAAAAAAGCATTATATAGGACCACATCGAGATGCTGTTGTTGGTTTGAAAGAAGATAGCCCTATTGTAACCATATCATTGGGGGAGGAGCGTATTTTTAGATTTCGTCCTTGGAGAGAAAAAGGCTATCAAGATTTCAAGGTAGAGGATGGAACGGTAGTGATTATACCTTGGGCGACTAATAAAGCGTGGACACATGAAGTGCCGCATTTTGCTCGATTTAAAAACAGAAGAATTTCTGTTACATTGAGAGTTTATGAATAATGGAATGAACAAGTTAAAATTTGAAAACCTCTATCTTATCTTAGAGGTTTTCAAATCGATTCCTTGTTGCAAAAGGACTATTTCAGACCAAGCTCTCGGATACGTTCATCTAGAAACTCACCAGCTGTAATATCTTCGTAAGCTTTAGGATTGTCTTCAGAAACACAACTGTCTAAACAAGACAAATCCATATCGCTGCGTGGGTGTAAGAAAAACGGAGCAGAATATCTAGGAAAACGCATTGACTCCTTGTCCAAATTGATGACACGGTGAATAGTAGATTTTAAGCGACCATTGGTATGGCGGTGTAGCATATCACCAATATTGATAACAATTTCATTTTCTTTTGGAGAAACATCGACCCATTCTCCCGCAGAGTTTTTGGCTTGTAATCCTTTGGCAGATCCACCCATTAACAATGTAATCAAGTTGATGTCACCATGTGCAGCAGCACGAACAGCACCTTCTTCTATTTCATCCAAATTTTTGACAGGGAAATAATGCAACAAGCGAAGTACACTATTACCATTGTGAATTTTTGCATCAAAGTAGTTCTCCTCTAGTCCTAAGTATAACGCAATAGCACGCAATAAATTACGACCTGTTTGCTCAAATGTACTGTATATTTTTTTGCCTACGGTCTCCAAAGAAGGAACTTCTTCCATCCAAATATTGTCAGGGTATTCTGCTTTTAGAGCAGGCTCGTTAACTACTTCTTGACCAATATGCCAAAATTCTTTTAAATCAGGTACTTTTTCTCCTTTGGCAGTTTCTCTACCTTTAGAAATGTAGCCTCTTTGTCCACCGTTGTTTAAGTCTTCGTATTTTTGTTTTATTTCTTGTGGTTGATCGAAAATATTTTTTGAAACTTCAAAAAGTTCTTGACGTAGTTCTTCCGATACGCCATGATTTTTGACAATAACAAACCCAATTTGAGAGAAAGCATCTCCTAAGTCTTGGATAAATTGTTTGCGTTTTTGAGCATCGCCAGATGTAAAATCATGGTAGTCAACAGTTGGAACGGTCTGTAAAGCCATCTTATAATTTGTTTTTAAAAATTAAACAAGTAAATATCATCAAGAATTGTTTTAAGAAGAGGTCAGAAAAATAATAACAAAAAATGGGATTATTTTTTTGAACATTACTTAATATATAAATAGTGGATGATTGGTATACTCTAAAATTTGAATTAGAGATGATGTAGGCATTCCACATCTATACAATTCTAGGTGTAATAATATTTAGTAATTATCGTGAATATACAACATTAGAAGCAGTTGAAAAAGTAGATCTTAAAATCTTTACAGGAATTTATTCTTAAGAAGTGGCTTATGCTTAAATACAAAGGACAAGAATTAGTTTTCTTACCACATTTAAGATAATTTTAAGAGAGGTGTTTTTTGCAAATTACTTGCCCTTTTTTTTTTCTGCACGTTTATACCTTTGAAGCACCAAATACAGCTTCAAATTTCACTTTTAAATTACAGTTTCCTTATAAAAAGCACATCCACTTATAAGGTAGTTATTATATTATATAACAATAATTTTATTATAAAAATAATTATGATAAAAAGGACACTCTTTGCCTCAACTTTAGGGTTGACATTATTATGGACCAATTTATACGCACAAAAAAATAGCCCTTTGGTAGATAGTAATGAGGCAAAAATGCTAGATTATAACCACACACAGACCTATGAAATAGGAGGTATTAATGTTAAAGGGGCAATATATACCGATGCAAATGGAATTATAGCCATCACAGGGCTTACTATAGGTGAAACCATACGTATACCTAGTGATCAAATCAGCAAGGCAATTAGAAATCTTTGGAAGCAACAACTTTTTGTAGATGTAGCGATCAATATAGAAAAAACAATAGGGGATATTGTGTTTTTAGAAATTGAAGTACAAGAATATCCAAGGTTTGCTCGCCATGGGTACAAAGGAATTCCAAAAGGGCAACACGATGATGCAAATGCTGTTGTTCAACGATATTTGCAAAAAGGGCGAGCAGCAACTCCTGCTATGAAACAAAGTGCTATCAATGCGTTAAAAAAACTTTATATAGAAAAAGGTTTTTTGGACGTTGCTATTGAGGTGGACGAAACAGAGGACGTCATTCTAAAAAATTCCATTCGATGGATATTTAATATTCAAAAAGGAAAACGTGTACGGATTGCAAAAATCAACTTTCACGGGGTCAAAAATGCTAAAAAAGGCAAATTGTATCGTTCGATGAAAGAAACAAAACGCAACAACTTCTGGGCGATCTTCAAACCATCTAAGTTTATTCAAGAAGAATACGAGGTGGATAAAAATAACTTGATAGCTTATTATAATTCTATCGGGCATCGGGATGCTCGTATCCTAAAAGATTCTGTATACTTTATTCAGAAGAAAAATAGGAAGGTTTTGCATATTGATATGCAGGTAGAAGAAGGAAATATTTATCGTTTTGGAAGTATAAAATTCAAAGGAAATACCATTTACTCCGATCGAATTTTAAAAAACATTATAGGCATCGAAAAAGGAGCCATTTATGACAAAGATTTATTAACGACTCGTCTAGAATTTGACAAAAATGGGAGAGACCTAAAAACGCTTTATATGGATAATGGGCACCTGTTTTTTAGAGTTGATCCAATCGAAAAAGGAATTCGAGAAGATTCGATTGATTATGAAATTCGTATCGTAGAAGGACCGGTTGCCAAAATTGGTGCGGTTAGAATTATTGGCAATACTAGAACTAGTGAACATGTTATTCGCCGTGAACTGAGAACCTTGCCAGGAAATAATTTTAGTCGTTCTGATTTGATTCGTTCTCAAAGAGAATTGATGGCATTAAATTATTTTAATCCAGAAACGATGCAGATTAATACCCCAGTTAATATAGAACGAGGAACCGTAGATATTGAATATGTCTTAGAAGAGAAAATTTCTGACCAAATAGAGTTATCCGCAGGTTGGGGAGGGACGACCGTTTTTGGAACCGCAGGGATTAAATTGACAAATTTTTCTTTGCGCAAGTTTTTTCAACCCAAAACTTGGAATCCTTTGCCTGCAGGAGATGGTCAAACGCTATCGTTTAGAATACAAACCAATGGACCTAGTTATCAATCGTATAATTTCTCTTTTACAGAACCTTGGTTGGGGGGCAAAAAGCCTAATTCTCTAACGTTTTCTGCTTATTATTCTAACTTTACCAATGGGTACACCGAAGAGAGTTCGGCATTGAGACGTTTGCAGGTAACAGGCGCAACGATAGGGTGGGGAACTCGTTTGCGTTTTCCAGACGACTTTTTTGTCTATCAGGCAAGCCTGAACTATAAGAAAATGGATTTGTTGCGTTGGGATGACATCAATGTTCCTTCAGGAACGTACCACAACTTGAGTTTTAATCAAACTATTTCTAGAAATTCTGTTGACAATCCAATTTTTCCAACAAAAGGCTCCAATATTGCTCTAAGTATGAGTTTTACATTGCCGTATTCTTTGTTGTCAAACAATAATGAAACCTCAGGGACAAAAGACCGATTGGTCGAGTATCACAAGTGGGATTTTACGACGGAGTGGTATGGAAAAATCGCCAAGAATTTTGTTGTGAAAATAGGAGGCAAAATGGGATTCTTGGGCTATTATAATCCAGATTTAGAGGTAACTCCTTTTGATCGGTACGAATTGGGGGGAAATGGTTTGTCTAATCCTCAAACTGTTCAAGGACGAGATGTGATTTCTATGCGAGGGTACGAATTGGGTGATTTGGCAGCGAATGGCGCTGGTGCTACAATTTATAATAAGTTTAGTTTAGAGTTTCGCTATCTGATTTCTCCTAATCCAAGTGCTACTATATGGGCTTTGGCGTTTCTAGAAGCAGGAAATGCTTGGTCGAATGCAAAAGATTACAACCCTTTTGATTTAAAACGATCGGCAGGTTTAGGTTTTCGCATCTTTTTGCCAATGTTTGGTACACTAGGAGTCGATTATGGAATTGGTTTTGACAAACCTAATTTGAGTGGCGTGAAAGATTTTACAAAGTATGGAACCTTTAATATAGTGTTGGGAGTCGAACCAAAATAATTTTAAACAATATTAGACGATTACGAATGAAATGGTATGCCTACAAAAACATCTTGCTTTCTCACCTATACAACTCTATTCGTGATAATGTCTATTCTTAACTGGATTAAAATCAAAAATAACTGACCTCTTTTTTGCGATTTTAATAGATATATTTTCTTATTGCTATTAGATTACCTTACTTTTGTGCAAAAATTATCGTTTATAGGTTTGAGTAAAATTTATAGATAAGATATTACAGTAATCAGACGTTTAAGAATAGTAATTGTATGGTCTTTGTACCATATTGTTGCACGACAAAATTAGTTTGATAAATGTAGCCACAATAAAATGGACTTTTTAATGGCATCTAAATATAACTAAACAATCCAAAAAATAATGATTGTTTATGATTGGGTGTGACATTGAGAGCCACAATGCTGGTTTAAAATTGTTATTATTATAAAAAATATTATGATTCAGAGGTTATTTAGTGTAGTATGCGCTGTGTTGTTGTTATCGAACCAAAGTACTTGGGCACAAGCGACAGAAGAAAAATTAGATTCGTTAGAACCTGCACCATTGATTGATTATAGCGAACCACAAACTTATGAGATTGGTGGGATAGAGGTTGTAGGAGCAAATTATACAGATGCCAATGGAATCATTGCTTTATCTGGATTAACAGTAGGCAAAACAATTCGTATTCCTAGTGATCAGATTTCTAAAGCGATCCGAAAACTATGGAAACAAGGGTTGTTTGTAGATGTTAATATTAACATTCAAAAGAAAATTGGAGATATTGTATTCTTAGAAATCAAAGTAAAAGAATATCCACGTTTTGCTCGTCATGGATACAAAGGTATTCCGAAAGGTCAGCATGATGATGCTAATGCAGCTACAAAGCGTTATCTTCAAAAAGGTCGTGCGGCAACTCCTGCTATGAAACTGCACGCTGTACAAGCCTTAAAAGAAATCTATATCGAAAAAGGATTTTTAGACGTAGAAATAGAAGTGATTGAAGAAGAAGATAAAATTCTTAAAAATTCGGTTCGTTGGGTTTTCAATATCAAGAAAGGAAAGCGTGTTCGTATTGCCAATATCAATTTTCATGGTGTTGAAAAGATGAAAAAGGGAAAGCTTTATCGCTCTATGAAAGAAACCAAACGCAATAATATTTGGGCTATCTTCAAACCTTCTAAGTTTATTCAAAAAGAATACGAACAAGACAAAAAAAATATTATTGCTGCTTATAATAACCTAGGACATAGAGATGCTGTTATCACAAAAGATTCTGTTTATCTAGTTCAAAAAGGGAAGCGCAAAGTCATGAATATTGATATTCATATTGACGAAGGAGCAACTTATGTTTTTGGTGATATTGTATTTAGAGGAAATACAACCTACTCTGATCGTATCTTAGATAATATTTTAGGTATCAAAAAAGGAGATGTGTACAATGAAGAGCTGATTCAAACTCGTTTGAAGTTTGATCGTAACGGTCGAGATATTAGTACGCTTTATATGGACAATGGATACCTGTTTTTTGATGCAACGCCTATCGAAAAAGGTGTTCGAGAAGATTCCGTAGATTTAGAAATTCGTATTTCAGAGGGACCAATTGCTATTATTGCCAATGTGATTATAAAAGGAAATGATCGTACACACGAGCATGTTATCCGTCGCGAGTTAAGAACGTTGCCAGGCAATAAATTTAGCCGTTCTGATATTATTCGTTCTCAACGAGAGCTAACAGCTTTGAACTATTTTAATCCAGAGAATATTCAAATCAATACGCCTGTCAATCCTCAACGAGGAACGGTAGATATTGAATATATCGTCGAGGAACGTCCATCGGATCAGTTAGAATTGTCTGCTGGATGGGGTGGTGTTGGTCGTGGAGTTATTGGTACACTTGGGGTTACGTTCAATAATTTTTCTTTGAGAAATTTATTAAAACCAGAAGCTTGGAATCCTTTGCCACAAGGTGATGGTCAACGATTGTCTTTGCGTGTTCAGACAAACGGTCGTTTTTATCAGTCGTACAACTTCTCTTTCACAGAACCATGGTTGGGAGGCAAGAAACCAAATGCCTTTACAATTTCTGCTTATCATACGAATTTTAACAATGGATTTAGTCAAGAAAGTTCTGCATTCCAACGCTTGCAAATTACGGGAGCTTCTATTGGTTTAGGAACTCGTTTGCGTTTTCCTGATGATTTCTTTGTGTATCAAATTAGTTTGAATTATCAGAACATGGATTTGTTGCGTCGTTATGATTTTGAAATTCCAACAGGATCATTCCACAACTTGAGTTTGAGCCAAACTATTTCAAGAAACTCTATCGACAATCCAATTTTCCCTCAGAAAGGCTCTAATATTTCATTGACCTTGAAATTGACAATTCCATACTCTTTGTTTGATAATAAATCGGCTTCGGATTATGCGTTGATGGATCCTGCAAAGAAATTTGAATTGTTGGAATACCACAAATGGGATTTCTTGGCAGAGTGGTACGGAAAGATCGTGAAAAACTTTGTAGTAAAAGTTGGTGTTAAAATGGGATTCTTAGGCTTCTACAATCCAAACGTTGGTTTGTCACCATTTGAGCGTTATGAGTTAGGAGGAGATGGAATTTCTAATTTCCAAGGATTGCAAGGAAAAGATATCATTTCTTTGAGAGGATATCGTGATCCTGTAACGGATGTTTCTGCTGCTAATGCACAAGGGGCAGCTATTTATAATAAAATTACAATGGAATTGCGTTACTTGATTTCTCCAAATCCAAGTGCTACTATTTGGGTGTTAGCATTTGCAGAAGCAGGAAACGCTTGGTCAAAATTTGAAGATTATAACCCATTCCAATTAAAACGTTCAGTAGGAGCTGGGGTACGTGTGTTCTTGCCAATGTTTGGAACACTTGGATTTGACTACGGAATAGGTTTTGATAAGCCACATTTGAACGGAAGTACTAAAGTAACTGACTATGGAGCCTTTAATATTGTCCTTGGGTTTGAACCTAAATAAGCGTTTTACTGTTACTAAAATAGTAAAGCCGTATTCATAATAAATTATAGTTAAGAGCCGAATTGTGAGTACCCACAATTCGGCTCTTTATATGAAGTATTGGGGCGTTTAGAATCAAAAAATGCCCAAGAACGACTGATTTAACGACTTTTTTTGATAAAAGGACAATATTTAATTGAATATGTTGTTGTAAAAAGTTAAAGTTTTTTAACTTTATTCTAGTAAAAGAAACACAAGGGACTATTTCCCTATTTTTATAATAAAACGAATCGTATTGGCTAAAAAATTTAATAGAAGAAACACCTATAACAAGGGGAATCAACCGAGTCATCGCATTAATGGATTTATCAAAGTACCTGAAGTGCGCTTGGTTGGAAATAATTTTAAAGAAATCAGCAAAGTAGCAGGAAAAGACTTAGAACCAGGTGTCTATCCAACTTCAAAAGCACTGGAATACGCTACTAAATTGGAAATGGATTTGGTCGAAATCTCTCCAAAAGCTTCTCCTCCTGTTTGTAAGATTATTGAATACAAGAAATTCTTGTATGAAAAGAAGAAAAAAGAAAAAGAGCTTAAATCTAAACAGGTAAAAGTAGTCGTTAAAGAAATTCGCTTTGGTCCGAACACAGATGACCACGATTTTGAATTTAAATTGAAGCATGCTAAAAAATTCTTAGAGCAAGGTGCTAAGGTGAAAGCTTATGTTCAATTTAAAGGACGTACTATTGTGTTTAAAGATAGAGGAAGAGATCTTTTGAAAAGATTTTTGAAGGAACTAGAAGGTATTGGCTTCCCTGATTATCCACCTAAAATGGAAGATAGAAGAATGCATTGTACCTTGGCCCCTAAGAAGATGGGTAAGTCTAAATAAAACTTAACATTTTATTAGGAGCAAACTTCAGTAAAAGCCTCTTAATATTTCTTATCTTTGCCCCAAAATCCTGTCTTTGTTCAAAAAGACAGGGTAACTATAACTTAGTGTGCCTTATTGTATACAAATTTTTAAAGGCAAGCTTGGAATTTGCGTATAGCGTGTCGTTGAGACCAACTCGCAAATGAAATGGTTGTTTTTGAAAGGTTACATTGATAAAAATTTAGTATAATTATAATTTCATGTTTGGAGCAAAAAAAGAAAATAATTTACCTAAAGGAAAAGGAGCTTCTTCATCTGCCCACAATAGCTTGGTATTTGGTACGGTCATTACAGGAAATCTTAAATCAAAAACAGATATAAGAATTGATGGCAAACTAGAAGGCAATTTGGAAAGTGAAGCTAAAGTTGTTGTTGGAAAAAATGCTTTAATTGTTGGCAATATTGTCTGCGAAAGCATTTTAATTGAAGGTAGAATAGAAGGTAATATTACCGCCAGAGGTTGTTTGCACATTCAAAGTGCTGGAACGGTATTCGGTGATTTAAGAACCAATAAGTTAATTATTGAGGACGGAGCTGTGTTTGACGGTGCTTCTATTATGAAAAAAACTTCTTCAACACAAACTAAAAATGGACAAGAAGGATCCTCATCTAACAAAAAGCAAAACGTCCAAAAAGCAAGTTAATTTCCTAAAGTATACCAGTATGGCTACTCAAATGGGAGTAACCATTGGTTTGTTTATTTTTGTAGGATTAAAACTAGATGCTTGGTTGGAAACCAAAGTGCTTTTTGTGCTAATAGGTTCTCTTTTAGGGGTTGGACTATCTCTATATTATTTTATCAAACAAGCAATTTCAGATAATGAATCGTAGTTTCTAAATTGGTAGAAACAAAACGATTTTTAATACAAAAGGAGAATGGCTCCCAAAAAATTTTATATACAGCTTACAATCATATCTATTGTTGTCGCTTTATTATTGGTGTTGCTAGACTCATCTAACTTAATAAGCTCTCATCTATCTTTATCATGGATAAGTTGGGGCTTCTTTATTTTATTCTCTATAGGTTTGTTTTATGCTTCTTCCAAAACTGCAAAAAGCGAAAACAAAAATCTATTTGGGCAAATATTCTTGCTGTCTATCTTTTTTAAAATGCTTTTTTGTGCCACTTTGTTAATTGTTTATATGTTGGTAACAGCACCTAAAACAGCTTATTTTGCCTTACCTTTTTTATTTGTCTACTTAGTTTATACAGTATACGAAGTCTATTTTGTAACTAAATTAGCAAAAACATAACGTTTTATGTACGAATCTAATGTTAATGAGAATTATAAATCAATGATAGATCCCAATAGTTTGAACTGGGATTTATTGGAAATAAAAGATGGGAGATTTCATATCTTACAAGACAACCAGTCTTTTGATGCGACGGTCTTGGAGGCGGATTATGAAACAAAAACATTTCGGATTAAAATTAATAGAAATGTTTATAATGTAACACTGAAAGATAAATTTGATCTCTTGGTAGAAAAATTAGGGTTCTCCAATATGACAGCTCAAAAAGTAAACCACATCAAAGCTCCAATGCCTGGGTTGGTTTTGGATGTTTTGGTACAGGTAGGAGATACGGTGGCTAAAGGAGATTCTGTCCTTATATTGGAGGCTATGAAAATGGAGAATATTATAAAAGCAGATGGCGATGCTGTGGTCAAAAGCATTGAAATTGGAAAAGGAACACCTGTGGAAAAAAATCAAATTTTAGTAGAATTTGAGTAATTAGAAGCAACAAAAATACTATTAAGTCAGATAAAAAACGGCTATTAGAAATGTGATTTTCTAGTAGCCGTTTTTATTTAGACTAGTTGAAATGATAAAACTGCTATGCAACAAAAGAAGTACTTGCCTACCGAAAAAAACTTCTAAATACGTTTGAGAGAAAAATGAGTTGCCTAGATAATAGTTATCTGATAAAGGGTAATTGTCTAAAGGTAAGATCGTTTAAATGTAGTTTTAAAATAGCATGAATTTTTTTTTAATACTTTGATTATTATTGATTTATGGTTTTGTTTTTGCGTTTTATTATGAGGTAATTATTCTTTTTTTATCCGTTTTCTGTTCTGATTTCGGCAAATGAAAAACGTATCCTTTGTTGAGGAAATCTTACTTTTATTTCACCCCCACCTCATTTTCGAAATTTATTACAAATAAAACTTAATTATGAAGAGAATTTTCATTTCTATCTTATTCAGTTGTCTATTTGTCCACCAGACAACCGCACAAATGACAAATGAAGGAGCACCTCGCAGTTGGAGTTTAAAAAAAAATCAATCTAGAATTGATTATTACTTAATGCCAAAATTTAATTTAGAAAAACAAAAAAAAATAGATGCATTAAATGCCGCCTCGAAAACAAAACCGTGGCAATTTGGCTATGAATATACCGTCAATTATGGCTTGAATAATAGTGGTACTTGGACGACATTGGCAAATGGAGATCGAATTTGGCAAATTGAGATCGAATCAAAAAATGCCTTAACAATGAATTTTGTTTTTGATGACTATCATTTGCCTAAGGGAGCTACTGTTTATTTGTACAATCCCAAAACAAAAGAAGTACAGGGAGCCTATACTCATGCCAATAATAGTGCTGATAGAATGTTAGGAACGACACTTATACAGGGTGATAATGTTGTGATTGAGTACTATGAACCTAAGGTGGTACAAGGTCTAGGGGCTTTAAATATTAGTATGGTTGTTCATGGATATCGTCAATTAGGAGCTTATCCTAGTAGTAAATTAACGAAAGGTTTGAACGATGCTGGAGATTGTCATATAGATGTGAATTGTCCGCTGGGTTCAGGGTGGCAAGATCAAATCAATTCAGTTGCGTTGATTATAGAAGGAGGGAATGCACTTTGCTCAGGAGCGTTGATTAACAACACTTCTAATGATGGAACACCTTATTTCTTAACGGCAGAACATTGTGGAGCTGCAGGTTTTGGCGCATGGGTTTTTCGTTTTAATTGGGAAAGCCCTGTACCCGTTTGTGCACAAGTAGGTAATAGCCAAGACCCTGGTGCGCCATATAATGAAATAAATGGTGCTGTATTGCGTGCAAAGAAAAGTGATTCTGATGTTTTGTTGTTGGAGTTGAATAACACCCCAACAGGAAATGTTTATTATGCGGGTTGGAATAGAAGTACAACTCCTGCAACTCAAGTAACTGGAATCCATCATCCTTCTGGCGATGTAAAGAAAATTAGTCGAGATAATGATGCTGCTGTATTTTTAAATGCAGGGAAGTCATTATGGAATGTAGAGGGGTGGGATCAAGGAGTAACAGAATCAGGTTCTTCAGGATCCCCTTTATTCAATCAGAATAAATTAATTGTTGGGCAGTTATTTGCGGGGGCATCAGCCTGTGTTGGTACAAGTGGTAATGCCGATGCAGATGCTTACGGTCGTTTTGATGTTTCTTGGAATGGTACAAGTCCTGCGGATCGTCTGAAAGATTGGTTAGACCCAGGAAATATAGGGCTGGTACAACAATCTGGTTACGACCCAAATGCTCCAGTATTGGCTGTAGATGCTGGAGTTGTTCAGATTAATGGAATTGAAGCACTTTATTGTGGCGTAGATTCTTTTATCCCTGAAATTTTAATTCATAATTACGGGAGTGATACCATTACTACTCTAGAGATTGTTTATGATGTGGATGGAATTCCCTATCCTAATTATTCGTGGATAGGAACTTTAGCCCCTAATGGTATTGTAAGAGCTTTTTTGCCAACGATAACCTCGACGGATGGAATGCATACATTTACTGCGGTTACTGTTATGCCCAATGGCATGGTTGATTCTAACACAGTTGATGATGCTCGTAGTATGTCTTTTTCTATTACAAGGGGAGGGCAACAAGTAGATTTGGAGTTAATTTTGGACTGTTTTGCTAGCGAAACTTCGTGGTCACTAACAGATTCTGCAACTGGTCAAGTTTTGTATAGTAGAGATACGGCTTTCTATCTTGATAATTTTTCAACAATAGATACTGCTCAAGAGCGATTTTGTTTGACAAATGGTTGCTATCGTTATACTATCTACGATAAACACGGAGATGGTATGGATGGAACAGGTTTTTGTGGTCGTTCAGGAGATTATACGATAAGGGATGAAAATGGCAATGAGTTAGCTCGTATGACAGCGGCAAATGGAAATTTTGGAGATAGCGCAGTTCATTATTTTTGCTTGCCATATGTTGTTAGTAATCAGATGTCTATTTTTAATTTGAATGAGTTTAAAGTATTTCCAAATCCAACTGATGGAATTGTTTATGTTAATTTAGGATTAAAAGAATCTGAAAATATTAGGCTAGAACTGTATACGGCAACAGGGCAATTGCTAGAGCAAGTAATTGCTCAAGATAGTACATCAGAGCAGTTTGAATTTGATTTAAATATGTATAGTATGGGGATGTATTTTGTGAAACTGCGGGTTGGAGACCAAACACTTGTCAAAAAAATTGTTAAGAATTAAGATACTTTATTTTTTGTCAAAAAGTAGTGGATGTTAGTTACACTCTATGAGCTTTTAGGCTTGTAGGGTGTTTTTTATACCATATTTAGGAGCGTACTAAGTGATAGAAGAGGGCATAAAGAAACTGCTCATGGAATAATCTACGACTACATCGTAACAGTGCAGTACTAAAATTATAGTAATTAAAAGTAAAATAAGCGCCTGAAAGATAGGAGCAAATGGTGTTTTGTTGTTGGCTAGAGTCCTTTTTTTATCAACTTCCTGTTTTGTGTTTTGGCAAATAAAAGACATTCTTTTGTTAATAAAATCTTATTTTTGTTTTGTCCCCACTTTATTTTCGAAATTTTTACCAACAAAGTGTATTATGAGCAGAACTTTTATTTTTATTCTGATAGGTTGTTTATTAGCGATTCAAACTAAGGCACAAATGACCAATGAGGGACACCCTCATAGTTGGAGTTTAAAAAAATCTAGACCAGCAATTGATTACTATTTAATGCCAAAATTTGATTTAGAAAAACAAAAAAAAGTAGATGCATTAAATGATGCTACAGGTATGAAGCCTTGGCAATTTGGATATGAGCATACGGTCAATTATGGTCTTAATAATAGTGGGACATGGACTACCTTGAAAAACGGGGATCGAATTTGGCAAATCGAGTTTGAGTCAAGAGGAGCTTTAACAATGAACTTGGTATTTGATGATTATCAATTACCGGCAGGAGCAACGGTTTATTTATATAATCCGAAAACAAAAGAGGTACAAGGCGCTTATACTAGCCAAAACAACAATGCCGATAGAATGCTAGGAACTACGTTGGTTAAAGGTGATAATATTGTAGTAGAATACTACGAACCGAAAGCTGTCAAAGGAACTGGTGCGTTGAATATAAGTATGGTTGTGCATGGGTATCGTTCGCTTAAAGGTTATCCGATGGAAAAGGCAATTAAAGGTCTTAATGACGGAGGGGCATGTAATATAGATGTTGCTTGTCCATTGGGTTTGGGATGGCAAGATCAGATCAATTCAGTTGCCATTATTATTGTAGGAGGAAGTGGCAACTGTACAGGTGCTTTAATTAACAATACTTCTAATGATGGAACACCTTATTTTTTGACGGCTAATCACTGTGGTACCTCAGGTTTAGGAGCATGGGTTTTTCGCTTTAATTGGGATAGTCCTGTACCTGTTTGTGCTCAAAATGGCAATAGTCAAGACCCTGGAGGACCATACAATGAGGTGAATGGTGCCGTTTTACGAGCAAACAATAGTGGTTCTGATTTTGCATTAATGGAATTAAATAGCGCCCCAACAGGAAATATCTACTATGCAGGTTGGGACAGAAGTACAACGCCTGCTACAGAAGTAACAGGAATTCACCATCCTCGTGGTGATGTAAAGAAAATTTGTCGAGAAGAAGACCCTGTTACTGCACTGAATTGGAGTGGTGCTGCCGTATGGGAAGTAGCAGACTGGGAACAGGGAGTGACAGAGCCAGGTTCTTCAGGGTCTCCTTTGTTTAATCAAAATCAATTGATTATTGGGCAGTTGTATGGTGGAGGTGCTGCTTGTAACGGAACGAATGACAATGGATTAGAGGATAATTATGGTCGTTTGGATGTTTCTTGGAATGGTGCTAGTGCTTCTGAGCGTTTGAAGGATTGGTTAGATCCAGGAAATACCAATGTATTGACACACTCAGGGTACAATCCTAATGGTCCAGGTATTGCTTTGGATGCTGGTGTGGCTCAAATTAGTGGTATAGAAGAGAACTATTGTAATGTTGATTCTTTTATTCCTGAAATTTCCATTCGAAACTATGGCAGCGATACGATTACCACTGTAGACATTATCTATGATGTAGACGGCGTAGCTTATCCTACTTATTCTTGGACAGGAACTCTGCTTCCTAATAGCATGGCAACGGTTGTTTTGCCAACGGTAACGGCAAGCGCTGGAGCACATATATTTAATGCCAAAACGATAACACCTAATGGTGCATTGGATTCTAATGTGGTTAACGATGCTCGTAGTGTGCCTTTCTTTATAACTTTGGGAGGTCAATCGGTAGCATATTCATTGGCTTTTGACTGTTTTGGGAGCGAAACAAGTTGGTCTATTAGCGATTCGGCAAGTGGGATCGTTTTGTATAGCGGCGGTCCTTATAGCAACAACTTTTCAAGTTTGGATACTTTCAAAGAGCAATTTTGCCTAGCAGATGGTTGTTATCGTTATACAATATATGATAATTATGGAGATGGCTTGGATGGTACCAGTAGTTTCTGTGGTCGTTCAGGAGATTATTGGATTGCGGATGCTGTTGGCAATGAACTTGTGAAAATGACTGCTCCCAATGGAAATTTTGGAGATAGCGCTGTCCACTATTTTTGCTTACCTCTTGTTATCAATGGTCAAACAAATGTGAATTCCCTAAACGAGTTGAATGTATATCCTAATCCAACAGAGGGAATGGTGTCTATTGATTTTGCCTTAAAAGAATCTCAAGATGTTCAATTAGAACTATATACAATAACAGGGCAGTTGCTAGAACAAATAAGCTTAGGGAATAGTATTGCGGAGCGACTTGAATTAGATTTGAAACAGTACAATGCAGGAATGTATTTTATAAAGTTGCGAGTTGGTGATCAAACCTATGCTAAGAAAATTATCAAACATTAGTAGGAGCATAGAATCTTATACTAGATAAATAAACATAAGTAATCGTTCATAAAAATTTATAGGCAAAATAGAATTCTTTTTGCACTGTTCTTCATCAAAAAATCTCGTTTTAGCCCGCTACCACGAAGTAGCACCGCAGGTAAAACTTCAATTCTTTTCTTTGAACAGCACTAAAAACAATTACATTTTTAACTATACTTTTTTCTGTCCACTTACTTAATAAAAGAAAGAAAAAACACTCTATGGGCTTTGTCTATAGAGTGTTCTTTTTTGAGATTGGTGTTATAGTTTAAAAAATTATTAAATATAATTAGATGAATCTTGTTTTTGTTCTTTGAGAGTTGTTGATTGTCAATAGTTTTTGCTTTGGATATAGAGGCGATATTCTTTACATATAATTTACATATATAGACCCATTAAAAAAGGCTTGATGTGGCTAAACAAAAGACGTAATTTTGTAATAGTTCTAATCCTCATTTATCTTTCTACAACTATCTAGTCATGCAACAATTTACACACTTCATTGCTATTTGTATATTTCTTTTGCCCTCGTTTCTTTATGCCAATAGTAAAGGACCGTCCATCAAAGAAGCGTTAGAAATTACTGTAGAACAACAAATTTTATCGCAGAAGATTGCCAAAATCTATTTGACTTTATGTTACGATATTAGAAACCCAAAGCTGTACAAAGACAGAGCAGCGACAGTTGCCAAATATGAAGAACAATTGTATCAGTTGAGTTTATTTATACCAAACGAGCGGGTAAAAGAACACATCCAAGCGGTTCGTGTTGTCTGGAAAGAGTTCAAAAGTATTGCTGATTGGTCCATCAAAAAGTCCTCGATTACGGCGTTGTTGAACAAAGCTAAGGAATTGCTAAAAGCCTCTAAAATGCTTCATTCTGCTTATCAAGAATATGAATATACAATTCAAGACGACAATAACTGGATTACTATTAATCAATACATCAATCAGGTGCAACATCAAAAGATTTTGATGCAGCAAATTTTAACGTATTATATGGCAAATGGTCATACCGATGAAACATTAGATTGCGCTACAGAATTAGCAACTTTTCAAAAATCATTTGTGCGTATTTTATACATTCTCGAAAAAGCAACGACTACTTCGGCTTCTATTCAAGAAACATTGCAGTTAATTAGAACCCAATGGCTTTCTATTATAAAGCAGTTTTCGGTTAAAGAAAATGATGTAGAAGCTTTGCATCGAATCTTAGAACAAGGAACAGCTATTGAAGAGAATATCCAAAAAGTAATGGATAGTTATGGTGTGCTTAGTGCCAATCTTTCTTTGAGTCATATGATTCATCAAGGGGCAAAACAATGCGTATTAGTACAGCAAATGTCCACTACTTATGTTACTAGTAATCACAAAGATATCAAGTACGTTTATCAGCAACAAATCTTAGATCAAACCAATGATTTTGAACACAACTTAGAAGGTATGCTGCTGGCAGCACCAACACTTGAAATTCAGGATGCTGTAGAGGTTGTTCAGACTATGTGGAAAAACTATAAGAACCTATTGGTCAATTTTGAGACAATGAATGAGGTGCAAACATTCAAAACTTTGGAACAAGGTTTGGTGGTGATGGCAGCCTGTGACCAAGCCAATGTAATGATCAAACGTCATGCTGAAACAGTTCCTGCTTACCAAAAGATTTTACCCCAAAACAACGGAAATTCTCCCATGTCAGAAGACATGATTTTTCAAATAGAACAGCTTAGTCACTTAAAAATAGAAAGTCAACGGAGCGCACTTTATTTTATGATGAAAGCATTAAATTGGGATATTGCATTGTCTATAAAGCGTTTAGAAGCTAGTCGAGTTCGGTTTAAAAAGTTGTTGGCAATTTTAGAGCAAAGTGTCGAGGAGCCTAGTAGACAAAAAGTTCTAGCTGAAATTAAGAAGCTTTGGGAAACATTGAATGATGTTTACGAAGAAGGGACTAAGGATAATTTTCTCAAAGTCGTTCAGCAGCAACAAGAATTGAATCAAAAACTAAATAAATTGAGCGATGCTTGTATTTATGAATTGAATCAATTATTTGCTCAAGATTTGCAGATTAATTATTGATGTTTTTCGCTTAATAACGATTGTTGAATCGTAACTAAGTTAGTTGATATGTTTAACTGTTTTAGTTGAGTATCAATAGCTTGTTCCTGTGCTAAAGACAGTTTTTTTTGTCTAGAAATAACATCATAACCGTTGGGAGTGAATAATGTTTTTTGAAAATATATAATTGCCCAACTTTGATCTGGTGCAAGGTGTAAAATTTCCCATTTACTAGTTAACATAGCCAGCAGCCCTTTGCCGCGCCACATGAATTTTCGATTATTGGCATCTAGTACTGTATCATAACCTTTAATGGACTTTGTCTTGCCATTTTGTTGATATTGTACAATATCTAATAATCTTTTTTGTCCCTTTTTTTCTTGGAGGGTATAATTGAATGTCGGGTTGGCTTTGTTTCCTTTTAGCCACATTGGGAAATTACTTTGATTGATATACCAACGACCTTCTAAATCTTGTAAGTTGATTTTCATATAGTTATGTTTGTTAAAATATACAGAAGTAAAGGGAGATGGAGTACACAATATTTGACTAATACCACAGAAGAACAGGAAATAAAAAAATGACAAAAAGACAAGGATTGGGTATTTCATAGTGCAATGCTTATTGGGCTTTTTCTTACAATTATTAATATCAATAGCTAGTGCTACTATCGTATAACAACTAGCAACAGCGAGATGTTTAATGGAGCGTATTGAAATATGACCACAATAGTGCCAGCAAACCACCTAAGCAGTGTCACTATATTTATAAACTAATAATGATTGAGCACGTATAATTAGATGCTATTATTAAGCTTCTAAAGCATAAATAAGTACTTTTATTTCTGCCAGCAAACGATTTTCTAACCATGTTTTTTCTTGGATGTCTAATAACTCCAAGATTCCATCATGTTCTAAATTAAAATCCTGCCAGACATCTTCAAGATAACTGGTTTTAATTTCTTTTAATCGTTCTTGATTGTCAAAGTCTAAATGTCCAATTTTAGAAAGCACATTATTCAGTCTATTTTTAGTAATGGAGTTTCTCAAATCTAATAATAAAAAGTTTAGCGCTTCGCTATTGGTTTTTTGAGTTGTGCTAAATGACCATTTTTGAGCTTGATGAAATTTTATATCTTCTGCGAAAGCTTCATTTTTGAGCTTCAAAGTAGGGCGAAAATAAGAAGCATCCAAAGGGTCAACAATATTTTGCAAAGGTTTTAAAACAACTCCTTCTGCTAGATTAGAATGTAGAGGGGGCAAGCCCAACAAGGTAGGTAAGTGGGAATCAAAGGCAATATCATAATCTAAACAAGTATTTAGAGGTCCTTGATGCAATATTGTAGCATAAAAAATGTTTGCCTCCTCAAAATAGGCAATGGCTTTTTCGTAATCCAAATAATAACGGTGTTCTTGGGTTTCAATGGCAATATCAAAAGCACAAAAATGAATATTAGGACTGTAGTAAACACCTGTTTGAATGGCGTGCAAATCAGCAATAGATTCAACTTCAGGGTGTGGATAGGCACCTCCAAAAAGTTCTCCATAGATCGCATAACTTTCGGCGGGAAACTCTAAGGCTAATAACTCAAATAAAGATAATATTTTTTCTTCTAAACGTTGAACCACTATTTGAAAACCAAAAAAGTCGTCTGTCCATGCTAACTTTGTTTTGCGTTTTGCAAACCCTAATGTTCGATCTTTGTAAGTCAAACAAAAGTTAGCGCCATGTACTTTTTCTGTCACGACCCAATCTACTTTATGTAAGAGTGCGTATTGTTGCTCATTCAGACGTAACTTTTTTAAGCTAGTCGGCATTTTTTCGTAGGCCTTAAAATCCATCGTATTCTATTTATAAGTGTACTTGAATAACAGCTAGAACACTTAAAAAAGTTCGATGAAATAAGTATTAATCCGCTTAAAAATTGCATTGGATTGATTGTTAATTTAATATAAAATAAATTTTTATATCTCGCTAACTAAGAGTAGCAACTTCATATGAAATGAAGGTTATGAAATAAATACCACGCAGTAGCAGCACAGCTAACTAAAAGCGCAACGCTCACGAAGTACCACGCAGTAGCAGCGCAGCTAATCACCAAGCTACAAACCTTAATAGGGAGGAGCACAAAACGGTTTGTTCATGAACATTACTGAATAAACAACAAAGCCAATTTAATTTGTGTGTAGCCAATCTCTTGGTTCATGGCTTCATACAGGGCTTTAGAACTCACCGAGCCATCTGGACGGACATCATCAGGCTTGTTGGCTGCCAATATTTGGTTGTAAGCAGCTTGTACTTTCTGCAAAATACCAGCAGGAGGTGCATAGGGAGACCAGTCAAAAGTAGGAAATAAGTCATGGAGTTTGGCGATATGACCTGTAATAGTACTTTCTGTCAATCCACGTTCGGCGGCAATTTGTTGAATGCTCCAGTTTTGATCAACCAGTTCTTTGGTAATCAGGTGGGTTGCTTTTTTCTTGTGTTTTTTCTCCTTTTTTTTCTTTTTATAACGCTCAATGTCTTCGGGATCGGTCAAGCCTCCACAATGTCTTAAAAAACCAAGGGCTCTTTTTTCTAGAGCTGTTGCATCAATTTTAGCTTCTATTTCAGATGATAACTCTTGGAAACGCTTATCTGCTTTAAAGGCTAAAGGATCAACTTGTAGTGCAATATCATTGAAGCCTGTTAATTGAAGTCCCGCTAGGTTTTTCAGACGAGAGAGGGCAACGTAGCCCTGTCCTTTCTCAAAGGTTCGGCTCAAATCAACTTTTGCATAATCCAAGGTCATACCTTGGCTTTTGTGAACAGTAATAGCCCATGCCAATCGAATAGGAATTTGTTGGTAAGAAGCAAGGGACTTTCCCATATCGTCCTCTATAGACCATTCGTTGGGTTCGGCAATTAATTGTTTTCCATCACTGAGCATAATGTGGGGAAATCCTTCTGGTGAATATCCCATCACTTTGCCCAATGTTCCATTAATATACCCATGTTCATAGTTATTTTTGACAAACATTACTTTAGCGCCTTCTTTGAGGTAAACTTGTTCTTCTGCTCGAACAGAGTTTTTGAGCAAGTCTAATAATTTTTTATTGCCTTTTGTTGTTGCTTCGAAGGTGGTAATTTTTCCATCTAAGGCTCTAAGATATTGATTGTTGGTTCTATTGACATCGTGGTTGTGACTATATAGCATGGGCGGTTCCCAGCCTTTGGGAAAGGTCGTATGGGCGGCTTCTTTTAATAACTGCAAAGAGTTTTGAGAAATTGTATTGTTGCGGATTTCGTTCAAAATCTGATTTAGTTGACCGCTTTCTTGTCTATGTTGCTCTGTAAGATAGCAAATGGCAAGTTTGGCTTCTAGCCAAGCTTTAGACATAAAGGCAAATTTTTCTCGATTATTTTCTGTTCCTAAGCCAACTGGAGGAAGTTGGAAAAAATCGCCTGAAAAAATTACTTGTATGCCACCAAAAGCATAGTCATTGCCCTTAAAAAATTTCAAAACTTGATTGACCATATCCAATTGTGTTTTGTGCAACATAGATATTTCGTCAATGATCAATACCTTGGCAGCTTCTAGTTTATCCCGAAGGTATTTCTTGGTTTTCATGAATTCCAAATCCTTTTGGCTCAAATGTGTACGCACGCCAATACCCGACCAAGCATGGATGGTCATTCCATTCATATGCGTAGCAGCAATCCCCGTAGAGGCTGTAACAGCAACAGGGACCCGACGTTCTTTCAGATATTGTATGTACTGGTTGAGTACATAGGTTTTTCCTGCTCCAGCAGAACCTGTTAAAAATACATTTTTTCCTGCTTTGAGAATACGTAGAGCAGTGGATTGTTTCATGAATTAGTTTTTAAGCCCAAAAAATTGTAAAAAACAAAGGTATAAGATGTTCACTTATATTGCAAGCGAATGACAACTTTGTTCTTATGGAGCATGGAAATCTTTACAAGGGGGAGAATAGAGTGGGCATTCTATTTCAAGAGGTTCCTAATTACAATAGTTCGTTGAAAAATCGTATTAGTTTGATTATCAGTAAGATGTATTTTTATTAACCTTTGCGCTAAAAGACTGATAATCAAACTAATGCAAGATGCTTTTTTACGTTTTTCGTAGGAAAACTAAAAAATCAACGGAGTATTAAATTAGATACCTATTTAGTTGAAAAAAGAATAATTAGCCGATAGACGGTAGGCTAAAGGTTGTTTTTCTTATGGAAAATGGCTATCTTAAAATGCAAAATGCTTGACGATATGATATTAAAACAAAGTATGAGAATTATTATTTTAAGTTTATTGTTGAGTTGGTATTGCCAAGAGAGTTTTGCAACTGCCCAAATTCCAGATCAATTAATTTACGAAGGCAAAACGTATTATTTGCACAACAATCCTTTGGAAGCTTATTTTAAAGAACATCCTAAAAAGCGCCCTGAAGGAGACGTTTTATCTACTGCTTTATGGCGAGGCTATATTGCTACTTTCGAAATTCAGAATCAAGTATTGGTATTAAAAGACATACAAATTCAAGTGTATCAACACCAAGAGGGAAAAGAGGAGTGGGCACCCAATGTTTCCTTAAAATCGGTTCTGAAACAAATATTCCCCAAAGACGAGGTATTTAAAATTGATTGGTGTACAGAGATACTGATCTTGCCCGATGGTAAAATAAAGGATTATGTGCATCATGGGTACGCTTCTATTTTTGAAAAATACCTCTTGTTAGAAATAAAGGAAGGAAAATTGATACAATCGAAAGCTTTTGATTCAGTAGGCTACCTAGCTTTTAGAAAAGAGCAATTACAACGATTTAAACAAACAGCAGCTTATCAGGAATATTTGGTAAAATGGAAGGAGAAATATGAATATACAGAAACAGAAATTGATGCCATACTAGAGAATAATATTTTCAACTATTTGAATGGTTTTTTGGAATGAGCAAGTTTATTTTAGTCTGTTTTGCAGTATGATTACTTACTATTTTAATAACACCAAAAATAGTTGTATCATCACGTTTGAGGTATATTCTAAAGAATTTCTACGTATAAAAAATGAAGGCAACATATCATATTACACAACACGTTGAGCAGTTTGAGCAATGGAGAAAGGAAAATCACACACAAGAACAATATGAAAAAGGGTTTACGGATGACCCTGCTTATCCATTTTGGGAGAATATCGAAAGTGATTTAAAGCAATTATTTGAGAGTGGCACACTCCAAAACTTATCTATAGAAGAACAGGAAGGGATAATGTATTTGATTGCTCGAAGTTGGGATGTTGGAAATATTATTAATTGGCTAACCATTAGTGCTGAAGAACCAATTTCTTATTTGGAGTGTACCGAATCTGATTTTTTGCAGATGTGTCAGTGGGCTTTAAAGACCAAAGAAGAAGATGTGAAATGTCAGTTTGTAAAAGTGCTGCCTTTTTTGAAGACGATTTCTAAAGACGTAATAAGAGCACTTTTATTAGATTTTTATAAGGATGGAGGAACGTATACCAAGCGCATGAGTTTATTTGCATTGCAAGAAACTAAATATCCCCATTTAGAAGAACTTGTGCTGACTTCTTGGGCAAGCGAGGAGGATGAGTTTTATACAATTGCTTGCATCAATATTTTGCATAGTTTAAAAAGCAAAGAGCTAAAAGTATATCTCAAAAAAGCCGAAGCGTACAAGGATTGGGAATTCTTGCAAGAAAATATACAGCGTATAAAAAAGGAGGCGAAGTTGAAGTAGTTGTATTTAAATCATTCGCCAAAAAGAATCATTAGCAGTACCTTTTTTAAACTCCAAGAAACGTTGGCAAATAACATACAAAATAACCAAACCGCTTAACCAACACAAATACATCACTTTAATATCACAGCCCATTCTAAAGGCAGCTCCAATAAAGGCATATAAGTATAAGTGTGTGATATAAAAGAACATAGCTGTTTGTCCAAATACTTTGACTGGATGGAGCCAAGCTTTTCCAGAAAGACGGGCAAAAATAGAGAGCAAAACCAAATTGATACCGCAAGTGATAAGAGCAAAAGTAAGACTAGGAGGGTATTTGACCAATGTGAAAAATGCAATCCAAGTATCGTTGTTGGCAATGGAAAAGTTGCCCCATTCTAGTAAGCGAAGTGCCACGAAAATTAAGATAAAAAACAAACCTGTAAAAGCTGAAATTGTATAGATTTGTTGCGGTTTCTTTTGTAATAATTGTGCCCAAAACATACCAAATGTTGTAATACCTAACCAAGGAATAATAGGATAAATCACCAAAGCACCAGGAGACATTCCAGGCACCAACAAAAAATGCTCAAAAAAACTAAAGGCAACATTTGGATTGGAGTTGCTAATATACCACCAAGACAATGCAAAACTACCCACAGTGATGCTTAATAATTGCCATGGTTTTAACTTCCATAAAAAGCCAGCAATCATCATACAACTCCCCAAACCATACAAAACAGATGTTGGAATAAAAAAATAATTCCCAGGAGCACCTGGCATTTGTACACTAGGAGCGCTTATTGTAGGATCTTGGATCTGCAAGGCCATGCTAATTCCCCACGCAGGAAATTCTAAAAAGAACATAAGCAGTAAAATTACTCCTCCTCGTTTTAAAAAATAGGTATAAATTTTTTGATTGGACCATTCCGATTGTAGCCGTTTTTGTGCAAACAGGTAAATACTCATGCCCATCAAAAAGAAGAAACCAGGAGCACATAAATGACTCAAAAAACGTGTTAGCCACCATCCCAAATCGGGATAGCCTCTAAATGGCACACCCCACAGTTCGCTAAAATGCCTTCTTCCAACCATTGCACTGGCATGATCCAATGCCATTAATAACATAATAAAACCACGTAATAAGTCTATGCTATCCGTTCGATAAGTGGTGTTTGTAGAAGTTGTCATAATGTGTTAGATTATTGTTGAGAAGAGTAGTTCAATAGTTCGTTGAAACCACGGAGTAGCAGCGAAGCTAAACTTTATTAGTTTAGCTGCGCTGCTACTCCGTGGTACTTCGTGAGTGCTGCGCAGTTGATAATTAACGAGTTGTTCATTTGTTGTGATTTGAGTTAAAGATTTGATTATCAAATTAATATAAATGTAATTTTTTGTCTTTTTGGTAAAGAGTAAAAAATCAACGACCACGAAGTAGCAGCGTAGCTAACTACTAATAGTTAATACCTAAAGATAAAAAAATCATTGCTTCTATTAATATGCCTTGTGGTAGGCACTTGCTGACCATCTGTCAATTGATGTACGTTAAAGGTGACATATTGTTGTAATTCTGAAATTTTTACCAAGCCATCTTGATCTAAGTCTGCTTTTTGAGACTGCAAGCCTTCTAATACAGAATAAGCAAAAGCACTGTTGTTCCATTCCTTAGATTCCAAAGCAAATTCCATCCCGCCAGCTGCCGAGATAATCGTTGTTCCAGTACCTTTGGTAACATTAGAAAATAAGGTTTGCATATAGGCAAATGAATTATTAAGCCCCATTTTAGGATGGAGGGTATAATCGCCACTTTTGGGATAAGCTTGAACTGCTTCGTGAGGCAATGTTGTTTGTGCTAACTGTTCAACTTCTGACTTGTCTATCTCACCAGAATGGCAAGCATCGATAAATAGTAAGCGTTTGCGAGCAGGAATTTGAGCCAATATACTTTCTAAGGTTTGATAGGCAAGCCCGCCATATTGAGGTTGCTCGAAATTGGTATCGTGCATAGCCAGATAATAATTGAGTTGATCGTCCAACAAGCCATGACAAGAAAAATATAAGATGATTTCATCGTCCACAGTTGTGTTTTGGAGGAGTTCTAATTGTTGAAGGACATATTTTAAAGTGGCTTTTTCATTGTTGATATAATGGGTATGAATTTGTTGGTAAAATGTTGTTTGATTGGAAAATGCGGTTGCAATGTCTTGTGCATCTTTGCTGGCAAAGGTTAAGTTTCTACTACTATCGGCATAGTTAGAAACTCCTACGGCAAAGACATACAACTCTACGGCTTGTTTAGTGGGTTGGTTATAAGCGACTACTTTTTTTCTTTTTAAACTTTCTGCTCCTTTTTTATTGGTTACAGATAAGGTGATTTCATTTAAGCCTTGCGAAAGTTGAAGTTGGATTTTTGCTGTTTGTTGATTTGGATTTCCGTTGGATAAATCTTTGCCCAATAAGCCATAAACAGGAACATCGTTGACATAGACATTCAAACGATTCAACGTTTCTTGTGTGTCTTCTAGAGCTACATCAAATTCAAGATAGCTTTTTTTGACTTCAAAAGGCAGCGGATCCATTATGGACAAGGACGGAACATGAAATTGATCATCTAGCATATCAGGAGTATAGCCCATTTTTTCCAAACGTTTGTTGTAGGCTTTTTGCAGCATACGATTTAAAATAGAACTCGCTAGTCCTAGAGAATCCATTAAAATATCAGGGCGATTGAATTTTAAGTCAAATTGCTCAAAGTTAAAGAGTTGTTGTTCTTTTTTGAAGGCTACCCAATCCAATGCCTTTTGAGTTGCCATATAATAGCCATCTTCGGTATATAAAATATAATCGTTTTGGTCAACCAAAATCATTTTTGCCAAAATAGACCAAGATTTAGTATCCCAAAAAATAATTTGCGCATCTTGACCAGCAGTAGCCATTATGGCTTTGTTCGGATGGAAACTAATGGCAGTAATCAAGCTAGAATGTCCTTCCAAGCGATGCAAGAGTTTTCCTGATGAAACTTCCCAGATTCGAACCTGATGATTGCCCCAACCGCCAACCAAATACTTTGAATTAGGGCTAAAAGCCAAGGCAGAAACATGAACAGGAGCACAGATTTTTTGAGATGTTTCAGAATCCATTTGCCAATGAAAACAATTGTCCACAACCAGCGGAATTTTGGTTTTTATCGTATGTTTGACAGCATCAACAATGTAAATACTAGCAACGGTCTCCGTTCGACTTTTGTATTCTTCTTTTGCGGCAATGGCAAAGAGTGTTGCTTGGGCATTAGTCGCAGTTGCGTTGCGCTCCCCAAAATCCCAAAACATAGCGCCTAGATCTAATTTCCCTGTTTTCTTACCTGTATTAACATCATAAAAATGCAAAGCATTGTTGGCAGTTACTTTTTCATAATTTTTGATTTTACCAACTTCTAACAAGGCAACCTCCTTGCCCGCATTCATAAAGTGAACATTGGGCTTGTGTTCCTCTTTTGGATTAGGCATTTTTAATTGTCCTATATAATGATTGTTGTTGATATTTTGCTGACTAATTTGGTACAAATTAAAATCCTCATCAATCGCTGCGGTATGATTTTGATTAATGACAACAGATTTATCTACATAATCAAATGTTTTTTCTGAAAGCCCTAAACTAAATAATGGTTGCGCTTTGCTTTTTTGACGAAGTGTCACGATGTCTTGATAACTATAATCATTAGTTTGAACAATACCTGCTCCATGAAACCAATAATAATTGATAAAACAGCTTTGTCGATTTGGTGAAAAAATCAACTGTTTGACCTCATCCGATGCCAGCGTTGTGGTGGGTAAATTGCCCACTTCTCTAAATTTCCATACATTGAGAAGAGAATGTTTGTTGGGTATATAAGAGGACTCATTTTCGACCATCCACAAACTTTTGCCTTTGGGATCAAAAGAAAGTGCATTGATCGTTTTTCCAAGAGAAGCATATTCTCTCAATACGAATCCTGTTGATAAATCTATTTGGCGTATGGTAATAATATCTGGCTCAAAGTCACCTTGAAATTGGGTAAAGTGGCTTCCACCTCTTGCCGAGTTATTGCCTGCAAATGCAACAAAGACACTATTCCCATCAGCACTACTTGTGATAGCGGTAATGTCGCCCAAATGTTGTATCCGTTCTGGAGAGGTATTGCCTCGAACATCTTTGGCAGACCACGTCTGTTGAATCAGAATTTCTCCAGGAGTACACACATAAATAGAATCATAATAACTATAAACAAACTGCCCATGAGGAGTCATACAATGGTTCATGACCACATTTTCTTGTTCCTTTAGTAATGTACCCATACTATCGACTAGCTCCCCTGTTTCTAAGCTGTATTTTCGCCAATAAACTTTGTTCCAATCTAATCCATTTTCAGGAATGGTATAAAAAAATGTATTATTTTTATCTGGAATGGCAGCATAAACCCGTCCACCTTTTATAGCGGGCAATGGAATGCGTTTTTGGGGCAGACCAGTACGAGCATCCAATAAAAAAACAACCTCTCCCGCTTCGGTGTTTTCATCTAGACCTTCTCCCCAGTCCAACCCCATGCTTAAGGTAGTTTGCTGGTTAGGGGTATGATAAACGCCATATTTAAACGATGTCCAATGTTCTTGGCGATGGGCTTTTGAGAAGGATTTGTTTAAGTTATAGTAGGGGGTAGATTGAGCTTGAAGACTTTGAAGGTTATAATAAATCAATTGTTGCCCATTAACCCCTTCACAGAAAACAACCGATTTCCCATCAGGAGAAAAAAAGCCTCCAGCCAAGTGTCGATCATCGCCATCTTGAAATGACTCTAATAAAATTTTATGATCCGAAACCCGCAAAAGTAAAAGCTGATCTACCACTTCTGAACGAACAAAACAAAGCAGATATTGATTGTCTTTGGAAAACTCTAGTTTTGAAATTCGGGCGTTTTCTCCTAACAAATTCCATTGTTTAGCACGAAAAGTATTGGACTCAATACCTGAGTCTAAATCCCTAAAGCGAATGGACATATCAGTTCCCCCAGTAGCTAATGTCTTACCATCAGAACTTATGGCAATGGTAACAATTGGTTCGTGATGTCCTTTTTGAAAGCGTAACTCTACTTTTTGGGCATGCGTGGGAGATGGGTTTAGCAAGAAGGAAATAACAAAAAGAACAAGGAATATAATGGAGTGTTTCATTTGTTTAGTTATAATCTAAAGTATCAGCATCTTGGTCGTTTGAATTTTTTGAAAACGGAAGAGATTGAGCCAGCACACAATAAGTACGACTAAAACGATCGTGTATGGCCTGTTTTTTTTCGTCTAATAAGATAGCAGAACAAGAGAAGATAAAGAAAAAGGTAGTCATCTGTATAGTTGCATCTCTACCTATATTAGAGGTTTGTTCTAAATTTTGAAACTCTTCTAATGTATGTGCAGCATAAAAACCATCGATATTAAACAGCGCAAATGTAGAAAAAAGTAAACTCAAACTTACCGCAAAATAAGGCAGAAATCGCAAGGCTGCTTGGTTAAAAGAAAGTGCTTCAAAATTTTCATCTACAACACGGATTTTAAGAGCCATTTTGCCTAAAGTTGCGCCGTATTTCCATTCCATGACAGGTTTGTAAATCCACCAAATAACAGTAATTAGAATACTTAAGCTGAGTACTTTAAATGAGATGGTATTTAAGTTATTTAATATGTTTAAGGGGATAAATACTAAGCAATCAACGATAAAAGCATACATACGTTGTAGAAAAGTAGCATAAACTACAGGGGTATTGGAAGATGTTTGATTCATCAATACTATTTTGTTTTTCATTAGTCTAAAAAAAATAAGTCGTATATCATTTGTTTTTAACAAAGGTATACGACTCAAAATTAATAGAATTCTACAAAAAATAAGTTAATTGTATTTTAATACTTTAGAAAAGTAAAAAAGCTAAGTAAGAGGTCAGAAAAAATAAGAACAAAAAATGGGATTATTTTTTTGCTAGTCCAAGAAGAAAAAGGAAGGCTTAGCGAGCTAAGACAAGTTTTTCTGATGAAGCGTAGCGCAAAAAGAAGGCTGTTTTAGCTGCGCTGCTACTGCGTGGTACTTGTTATTTTTTTGAACGATTACTTACCTTCTATCGAATGCCTAAAAAGGGGCAAAAAATAGGTAAAGATCCTAAAAACGAACAGGTTTGTTTTTAGCTTGTTTTTCACATTTTCGACAACACTGCTTGTAGTTTTTATTGGTGGTGTAAATGCTCACAATAGGAATATCTACAGCAATAAAAGCGCCCCAACGCCAACCACTTGTCTGAGTTTGTAGATTGCCATTGGTAACGGTTCTTAAATTAGGTCCCAATTGAGCGCCCACGCCAATAGAAATGGGGTACTTGGGAACACCATAGACCAAATAGCCACCAGGGGCCAATACATTTTCAAATTTTAAATCAGGCAATTCACTGACATTATCATCCTCAAATCGGAATGCCGTTAAAGCACCAATATCTAAGACAGAAGCTAAAAGACTGATAGAACCATAGTTTTTGAACCCCCAGTTGAATGTTACCCCAATTGGAGTGGCTACCGCATAGTATGGATTTGCGCCTACATTATCTAAAATTTCTTGACCAGCAGATAGTCCGACATAGGCATTAAGGGCAATACTAAATTTAGAATACTTTTTAATCGCTGAACCACCTGGAGGCAATGCAAAAGCAGAAATAACATCCGAAACTTCTTCTGCTGTTTTAGCCTTTACAGCCGTAGCAATGAATGTTCCGTATTTTAGCATGACTTGGCGTTCGCAAGCAAACTGACCTTCGGGCAATAATTTTTCTATGATAAATAAGGTATTAATTAAAGCAGAGGTATAATGTTTTTTACGAACTTCCAAAGCCATTCCATTGATGTCACCAACTATGGTCATATAACGATAAACAATACTATCTTCTTTACTGGTTGCGCCCAAAATCTCTTTTTTAAACTCATACGTATACAACAACAAATCACAAATATTTTGAGTGAAATCATAATATTCATCATACTCAAGTTCTTTGTCTGCATCTGTCATCGGTGCAGCATTTCTATCTCTTCGGCGATCATTAGCTTTGCGACGCATATCTTTAGCCAAACGCTCTAAGGCTTTGGTTTTGTCCAAAAAAGCTTTGAAAGTATTGAGCAATCTACGAACACGCGGCGCATTTTCACGAACGCTCAAAGGTGCTAGATATTCCGCAAATGTTTTTTCACCCATTTGAATATCTTTACCTTGTTGATAAATTAGCCCTAGATAAAGTGTGGTGATAATTGGGTTTTGCAACATTTTAGTAACCTTTTCGGGTTCTACCCAATACCCATTGTCGTCTTTGTTTTCAAGAGATTTAGAAAGCAAGCCCAAAACTTGCAAACTGCTTTGTAAGACAGGAACAAATTTAGAGCTATCGACTTCGGGCGTTATCGTATGCAGGTAAGCATCATCAGCTAAATAATTAATAATATCAGAAGGAGTTGTTTTATCATAAAATAACTCAATAACTTTAAAAAAGTCACTCATCATATGTCGAACAACAGTGTTTTTAATTCTAGAAGATTGTTGAACATAATCTTCGAGATTATAGACCAAATCTTCCAAGTCTGCAAGAAAGCTTTCTCTTAGGACTTCCCAAAAAGCTTTGAACTGATAGATGTTTTCATCAATTTTAAGAAGTACTTTGGTTGTCGTAGGAAACAAAAACTGCATTTCTTCCGAACGCTGCACGATTTTTTGAAAATCTCTAAAGAATGCAATGGACAATTCTTGCTTGGTGCGTTTGACTAAAAAGTCTGTCAAGCCCATTAAGAATGTAGAGCCTGGCAAGCCTAAGCCTGTACTTGCGCTTGCTAGGTCTCCAATAGCACGTTGTCCCGTTTTTCCACTAAAGACAACATCGCCTCCCAAAAGATCTGTTAGCATGGGGGCAATAAAAGGATTGTCACGATACGCATCGACAATCTCATCGTACGTTAGTCCTGATTGAACCGTACTAAAGTTTCGAGCTAAAATTTCGTAAAAAGTCTCTACATCTTCTAAATCATACAGACCATAAGTGTCATAATCTACAAATTCGTGCAGTTTGAATGCATCGTGAATTGCTTGGGCTCGAACAGATTTGCCAAGCGTTCCAATGATTAATAGAGAGAAAAGGAGTTTCAAGTATGCCTTGTTTACCATAGTTTTAAGTTTTTTGTTAAAAGGTTCTTTTGTATTGCAGTTCCGTTAAATACGCTGTAATAAACAGGTCAATAGGTTATTATTTGGATAGATAAGTAATCGTTCAGAAAAAATTCTATAAACCACGAAGTAGCAGCGCAGCTAAACAACCTTCTTTTTGCACTACTCTTCATCGGAAAAATTTGCTTTAGCTCGCTACCACGCAGTAGCACCGCAGGTAAAACTGTACATTTCCTCTTCGATTAGCACTAAAAATAAGGCTATTTTTTGCCTATAATTTTTTATACCCACTTACTTATTGATGATTATTACAAAAGAAATAACAGAACGCTATTCATTATTAGTGTTGTTTATTCAATCAATAAAAAAGCCGCCCAATAGTAAGGGTTTCTATAGCGTTTTCGCATCGTGTGTTGTGCTTCTTCAAAAGCTTGGTGTGCAGATTTGCCGTTGATATACCCTTGGTAAAACAACTGCATTAATTCGGATGTTTGAGCATCTGGAACTTTCCACAAACTAATTAATAATTGCTTGGCACCAGCAGTTTTGAAAGCACGACGCAAGCCCATGATACCTTCATTGTTATCAATATCTCCACGCCCTGTTTCACAGGCAGATAGAACGACCAAATCTGTATTAAACAAGTCCATATTGGCAACCTCTAGAGCTGTCAATATACCATCGTCCAGCCCTTCTATCTCTGCTCCTCCTTTCCACACACGATTGATACCTGCTAACGCTAGCCCTGAACGTAATAAGGGATTGGACAGATTAGCAATTTTATCTTCTAATGTGGCTAATTTTTTGGGGTTAAGCCAACTGTCATCGTCTTCATCGGAGGTAGGGGTGGGAAAGAAGTAACCATGTGTGGCAATGTGAAGAATGGTAGGCGAGTTATCTGCTAAAATTTCTAAATTTTCTTCTGTGGCTAAGGTATCGGTTAATAAATTAACGACCCATCCTTCTGGAAAAACATTGGATATCGCATTAACTTCTTCTAACGTACCAGGGAGGTAATTAAAATCTTCACCTCTAGCCCCTCTAGAGTAAGCCAAATCCTCTTCGCTTAATTCTCTTTCTTCAAATGCTTTTTCTAAGTTTAATTCAGGAATATCGTTGCGTTGCGCCAAGTTTTGGATTTCTTCTTCTGTGAAGGTAAACTTTACCCCTCCAACGAGCCCCACATTGGTGACTCCTGGGCTTAGTTTGCCTACTTGCGGGTTTAGCAAATCACGGAGTGAACTGTAGTAGTGAATGGACCAATCATCCATAATACGGCGTTGGTCATAATCGCTTGTTCGCAAAGTACCAAAGGCAATTTTACTGAGAATTCCTCCAGGACAAATATGCAACCGTTTGGCATCTAGTACATAAGGCAACAACGGCTCCCAAACCAATTGGTACAAATAACGACTTTCCAACTCATCTGTAATATAATTGATGGTATTGGGGGCAATATCTGGTGCCAAGACATCTCCCAATTCTTCTTCTGTTGCCAAGCGAACAAAGATAGGAGCTTCGTAGTTAGAACCAATAACAGCAGCATAGTAAACGGCAGTTTCATAACCACTTTCGTCTACTTGATCTACAATTAAAAAATCAATAGCAAGGGCTGAACTATCTGGAGTTTCTACAGCTTTTAAGATTTGTTTTAGTTGATAAAAATTAAGTTGTTTATTATTCTTACCAAAGTAATCTCTCAAATCTTTAGAGGTCACCCCAATCTCTTTTTCTAGGTCAACAATTTGCGCACTAATATCGTTTTGTTTGTCTAAGGGCAGCGATGTAGATCTGGCCAACACTTTTCGAAGTGCTTGCATTTCGTGGCATTTTTTCTTGAGAACTGTATTTTCTGTTTCATTACAAATACTTTGTAAATTGGTGGATGTTTCTAAGGCCAGCCCCTTGACAGTCAAGTGTGCATTAAAGGCAGCTAAAGTTAAGGTGCTGTCTTTTCTAGGTAGCGCAAAATTAAAAAACGAATTCAGACGCTTAGAGATAGGATTTAAAAATAACAGGCGTTCTTTTTCTGCTAAATTGTTGTAGTTGGCTTCCAATCGTTTCAAATCAATCTGCAAAGCATCTTTATAATAGATAGCAGCCATAGAATCTTGTTCAAGGTTCTCATAGAACTGAGCAAAGGCAAGGTTCAAATTGGCCAACTCGTCTCTATCTCTAATTTTTTGTATAGCAGTTTTATAATAATAAATAGCCTGAGCTGTATCTCCTTTTAATTCTGCTAAATAGGCTAGGTCAGACTGGAGCGAAATATCTTTTTGGAAAGAAACGGGTGTTCTTTTATCATTTTCAAAAGCTTTAATATCATTGTAGTAACTTTCTGCTAACTCTATATAACCGTTGTTTAAATGTATTCGCCCAATATGTCGTTGAATTTTAATGTAAAGTAGTGCCATGTCAAAATTTTCATAGCGACTAAGGCTCGGATTATAAATTTCTGCCGTAGCCAAAGCACTCATGGCATTATCAAATGATTTCATAGCGATTTCGGGCTTCCCTTTTTGATAAGCAATCAATCCTAAATCGTCCAAGCATTTAGCAATAAAAACAAATTCTCTTTCTTTGATAGCTTGATTGACAGTTTGATAGTATAACAGAGCAGCTTTGTTAAGACGACCTGTTTTTCGATAAATTCTAGCCAAATTATAAGAAGCTTCAATGATCGTAAGAATGGTCTTTTTTTGCTTAGGTCGTTCTTCGTAATAATTGATGAGCGAACGATAATAACTTTCCGCTGAAACTAAACGCTCATTTTTGTAATGCCAATCGGCATATTTTTTTAAGTATTTGAGATAATCAAAGCCAATGCCTTGGTCTTGCTTTAAAATTTTTAATTCCTCTTCAAAAAAGAAGGCACTTTCTTCGGGAGTCCATGGGTCATATTGCTCCAAGTTGCCGATGATTCTCCTAACAAGAACTTCATATTCATAACTTTTGCCTTCTAAGTTGCTGTAAGTATCCAAAATTCGTTTGTATGCCAAAAAAGCTTCTCTAGGATGCCCAGGATCGCTTTTACTATAAAAATACCCATCAGCAATCAATTCTAATGCATTGTTATATTCAACACTATAGTTTGTAAACTCTTTGGCGATACTATCTAGTGGTGCTCTTAATAATTCTTTTAGGGGTTCTATCGGATATGTTTTAGGAAGATAGGCGATAAGTGTGTAACTAATTCCTGCAGGGTCACTTTTGAACAAAGAGTCAAGCCAAGGCGTCGCCACGTAATAATTTGAGGTGTCTAGTTTTCGAATGCCTTTAAACAAAAGATTTTCTCCATCTCTACCAAAGTCATATTCTTTGAGATAGTACCAAGCTGCTTGAAACATAGCTCCAATATATTCCTTGCTATTTTGACCATAGACCGATTTCATAACTCGCAAATTGCGTTCTTGGATAACATATATTTTCCAAGGGTGCACAACCTTTTTTATGTACTGCTCAAAAAGAGTTGGGCTACGATCAATAGGAAGTTCTATTGCAAGTTCGTCAAGCAAATTAAAGGCTTTTTGGTAGAGCTTTAGAGCATTTTTATCACTTCCATCCAAGGCTTCTAGGTTCGCTAATTGAATCAAAGCACCTACATATTGCTCACTTTTACCAAATTCCACTTCAATCTGTTTTACAATACTCTCTTGAATGGCAATTTTCTTTTCTTCATTGGTCAAATCCCAAGTGTCTTGAATGGCTTTGACAATAATATAATATTGCCCTTTTTTACCTCCATGGTGTGTTTCTAAGTCTTTTAAGACCAATTTGAAAATTCGATCAGAATCATAATAAATAAAGGTAGCATCGTCTGCGAGCTGTAGAAAAGGACGAAGGTCTGTAATAAAAGTATCACTAGCAGTTTCGTGTCGTTTGATTCTATCCATGATATCTTTTTCCAAAAGATAGAACTTTTTCATTTTAGGGTTAAACGTAGCAAAAGCCTTTTTGTATTTGGGGTGTTTTTTGCCGAGTTTTGCTTCGTAGATGTCTAAGGCATCTGCCAGCCAAGTGTAAGCCGTATCAATATACATATACTCGAAATATCGGATGTCGCTATGTATGATAATATCTGCAAAAGCAGTTATTTTATCGGCTAACTCAATACTATCAATAGGAGGAGAGAAGGCTTCTTGAACCTGAAGTTGTTGTTCAATAAAAGCAATAATGTCTGTAGGTAAATATTCAGACATGTTTTGATAGATTGGAGTACGCTTCTCTTTAGGTAATTTGGGTAAAATTTTATAGGCTTGGTAAGCATACTCGTAGGCATCGCCAGATTCTTGATCTAAGAGGTAAATTTTAGCGCGTTGCAAAAGTGCTTTGACATAAGAAACGGATAGCTTTTTATTGGCTTTTTCAAGTTCTTCAAGTGTCAAATCAGCATCAATTAATCGGGCTTGATGTTCTGAAAGTTGTGCCAAAGATTCTAAGTATAGATTACTTTTCGAGCCTTTTTCTTTTCGAATAATTCGAAGACCAATAGCTGCCCAAATTCGAGCTTCGTCTTGGTTGTTTTCATCTTGATAATATAATAGCGCCAGATTTAAAGCTGCTTTGCCATATTCGATGTGTTCCTTGCTATATAGGGTCTGAGCTTCGGATAATTCTTGTTGTGCTTTGGTTAAGGCTTGCGGGCTTACTTGACTATGCGAATACTGAACAACCAAACAAAAGAATAGAGAGAGTAAAAGTTTGCTATGCATGAGTGGAGAATTATAATCATTTTAGAGGTTAGAGTATAAATTTAGAACTTTTTGCTTAAAATGTCCTTTTTTGGTAAAAAAAAGACGCTCTATTTTGAACAGAACGTCTCTTGATAATCATATTTTTAACAAAAAAATCGTTGCGTAAAACGATTACTAACCTAATATAAGTAGCAATGTTTAGGAGCGCATAATAATTTTTGTGTAATAATGTTGCGTGCCAACTTGTATTTTTAAAGTATACATACCTGCGGCATGTTGCTGAAGGTTGAGTGTAGTTTTGTTATGATTTAATGTTTGTTCATGAACTTTTCTACCAACAGCATCAAAAACCTCAACCGTATAATAAGCACCTTCTAACCCTCTGAAATCGATGTTAAAGATACCTTGGTTAGGATTAGGATAAACCCAATATCCTATATCTTGGATAAATTCGACCGTTCTAACATTACTATAACTAACAAAATCATTGATGTCTGTAATTTCTAGACGGTAATAATTTTGACCGTTCATAGGATTTTTGTCCAAGAAACGATAGGAGGTTGGTTGATTCAAACTGATTAATGAACCAATTTTTTCCCAGTGAACACCATCTGAACTGCGTTGAATGTCAAAGAAACGGTTGTCTTTTTCAGATTCAATTTCCCAAGACAATAAGACTTCTTGATTAGACGTAGGTTGTACCTCAAAATGCAAGAATTTATTGTTTAATAGTACGGTATTATTAACAGGGAATAAAATGCTAAAATCATTAATTCCTGCAAAAGAACAGTGATTGTTACCTGCTGTATTGTCTGCCGTAGTAGCGGGCGAAAAAGTTTGAGGCCAGGCTCCAAAAGCTCTAGAAGGGCGTTTGTACAAGGTGAATTCAGTTAATAAATTAGTTGTAACATTACCATCAGCATATCTAAACAATGGAATAGCTGCCAAAGCTGTATTCACAGAACCAAAATTATTGACGACCCAATATCCTGTTTCAAAGGGAGCATTGGCTGGTGCTGCAACTGGATTTTCAGTAAGAACATGAGTAACGACAATTTCACCATTAGGATGGGTACTTGGAAAGTTAATCTCCAAGTTAGTACCTGTAAAAATAACATTACCATTTGTTGTAACAGATTGAGTATTAGAAATACCACCACCAACATGCACTTCGGAAGGTAAATAAGCTGTTGGATTCACTTGTGCTGTGCTATGGCTAATTCCTAGCGCATCTCGAACGCCCAAATTAGTACCGACAACCTTATCTCTATCAAATTGATAATATACAGCTAGATGAGGTTCAGTACCATCTAAGGATCGATGCATTGCTTCTCGAATTTCTGTTTGTGTTCTAGCAACTTTCCAAATTCGGACTTCATCCATTTTTCCATTAAAGAAATCAGATAAAGCAACACTAGCATCTCCCGAATGGGTACCTATATTATGAATACCACCTGCATCTGCTTCCGTAGAAGTTGTAGAACCGACTAAAATTCCATTGATATACAAGCGCATTTCATTGGTTAACGTGTCGTAAGTACCTGCTATGTGATGCCATTCAGAAGGGGTGATTGCTCCTGTTACGATAGCAGCGCCTTCTTGCTTGAAAAACTGAGCTTGTCCACCTGAAATATCTAGACCCGTTCCAGAAGTGCCAGTATAGTTGTGGTTTCCTAGGATGACTTGCCTAGTAGCCACATCGTCTGGATAAACCCAAGCTTCAAATGTATAAGAAATATCTTGCGTATTAGAAGCACCCAAAGGCGTTGTATCCATAGCAATGTAATCATCTACACCATCAAAATCATACATGTTTCCTCGAACATTACTAAATAAGATAATGGAAACTTGAGCGGAGTCAGATGCTTTTACACAGGTAGGACCACAAGATACACGTCTATACCAGACCGCATCTAAACTGCTGTTAACAATTACTTTTAGAGTATCGCCAGAGACACCATTGGGATACACAGCAGCATTACTAGTTAACAAGTTCCAACCCGTTCCCGTATTGATTTCCCATCCATTGCCACAAGTTTCATTAATACTATTAACAATAAAATCTACCGTATCTCCAGCATTTCCTACTTGTGAAATAGGCTGTCTTGTAATCTGTATCAATTGAAGTGATGTTGTATCACTATTAAGTGTTCCACAAGGACTGTTGATAGCACAATAATATTGATGATTGTTAATGCCTGTAGGGTTGGTAAAGGTAAGGGCAGGAGAAGTTGCACCACTATAAATACCACCATCAATAAGAGCAGACCATGTTGTACCATTAAATTCAAACCATTGGAAACTACTGGCATTAGTTGCTGTGATAACTAAACTAAAATTATTGTTTTCACATTGGATCGTATTGGCTGCTAAATTTGTAGTGATGTTTGGAGCAGCTGTATTGATGGTTAATGTGGCATTATTGGAAGTGGTATTGCAGGAACCATTGGCAACAACACAACGATATAAGAAACCATTCATGGGCGCATTGATGCCAGAAAGGGTCAAGGTTGCAGAAGTTACTCCACTGTAAATGCCACCATTGGTAATATTCACAAAGCCGCTTCCTTGGTCTTCTTGCCATTGGAAAGTAGTTGCAGTTGGTGCATTGATAGTAAACGTCTCGTTGTCCCCAACACAACCATCTTGGTTGGTAGGTTGTGTTGTAATTGTTGGAGTTGTATTAACGGTTAGTGTGGCACTATTGGAAGTAGTATTACAAGTTCCATTAGCAACAATACAACGGTATAGGAAGCCATTCATGGGCGCATTGATGCCAGAAAGGGTTAAGGTTGCAGAAGTTGCTCCACTGTAAATACCACCATTGGTAATATTCGCAAAGCCACTTCCTTGGTCTTCTTGCCATTGGAATGAGGTTGCAGCAGGTGCGTTGATGGTAAACGTTTCATTATCACCGATGCAGCCATCTTGGTTGGTAGGTTGTGTTGTAATAGAGGGGGCTGTATTGACGGTTAGTGTTGCATTATTGGAAGTTGCATTACAAGAACCATCGCTAACAAGACAGCGATACAAAAAGCCATTCATGGGCGCATTGATTCCTGTAATGGTTAAGGTTGCCAAAGTTGCCCCACTGTAAATACCACCATTGGTAATATTCGCAAAGCCACTTCCTTGATCTTCTTGCCATTGGAACGTAGTTGCAGCAGGCGCGTTGATGGTAAATGTTTCGTTATCACCAACACAACCATCTTGATTCGTAGGTTGTGTATTAATGGTTAACCCACCACCAATTGTCAACGCAGCATTGTTAGAAGTGATGGATTGGTCACAACCATTGCCAACGATACAACGATACAAAAAGCCATTCATCGGAGCTGTCACCCCTGTTAGATTTAGAGTGGCAGAAGTAGCACCACTATAGACGCCACCATTGCTAATATCAACAAAACCACTTCCTTGGTTTTCTTGCCATTGGAAGGTTGTACCACCAGTAGCTACAATCGAAAAAGAAGCATTGGCTCCAGCACAAGCGTTGGTAGGATTGGGCTGTGTGGTAATGGTGGCAGCAGGGGAGATGAAAATACCATAGTCCTCTGATTCTCCTGTAAATAGATTGTCACAAGGACCTGATAGATTAAATTGGTCATTAATAACTCTCATTCTAAGCAAGTCGCCTTCAACAGCATTGGTAGGAATAACAACATTTTGAGTAAACGTTTGATAACCACTACCTGCTGTAGTAGAACCACTCAAAATGCTCTCGCCTGCAGAGAAAACGCCATCATCATTATAATCAATAAAACAATTATAAAAGCCATCTTGCCCGCCACTGTTACCTACTGTAATGGACAAAGAATAAGTTTGTCCTTCTGTTACACAGGTTGTTTGAGTACATGAAAAATCTTGTGGTCCATTGGTTGCAGGAGGAGTGCTGTTGTTGATATTGTTGAATGTTACATTAGAAAAAGAATAGCCAAAGAAACCCGTGTTCTGAATGCCAGGGGTACAGGCTGCTGTAGGAGATTCATAAATAGTAATATAACCTGTTTTTGTTTCTGTATTGCCAGCTCCACTCGCATTCGTAGCCACAAGTGTTACTGCATAGGTTCCTGCAGTATTGTATACCACGCTTGGATTTTGGGCAGTAGAGTTGGCAGGTGTACCTCCAGGAAACGTCCATGCCCAACTTGTTGGATTGTGTGTTGATAAATCATAAAATTGGATGGTGCTTCCCGTGCAACCAGCAACAGCAGTACTAGCACATTCAGTTGTGAAATCACTAACAGGGGGAGCTACAGGAGTACAACCCGCAGAGGTCAACAAGTCAGCACGACCACTCGTTAAGAAGGAGCGTGCTCGTGTTTTTTGACCAGCTGTAAATTCTGTTTGGCAATCATCACTAGAGTAATCCATAAAATTGTGAATGTGATTGTCTCTTAGCGTCCCACATAAATTATTCGTTCCTGTAAGGCAAGCGCCAGAACGTTCATGGGGAGGCGTGTCACAAACTCGATCGCCATCTGTGTTACAGTTAGTGTTAGTAGGACAGGCGGTGCCTCCTGCATCTCCTTGGAAGGTGTGAAACAACCCAAAAGCATGCCCTAATTCGTGAATTAAAGTAATGTTGTAATTGGTAAAACTTTTGACATTAAAACATCGAGCAGCAGTCGGATCAAAGCCCAAGGAATTATGCATAATCACGGTACCATCAACGGCAGCACTAGCTCCTGGGAAATAAGCAAAGCCCTGTGTCCCACCTCCTGCGTTATTGCCATCAATTTCACTCACAACCCAAATGTTGTAGTAGTCCGTGTTGGGCCATCGACTTAGTGCTTTGATGGTAGTTTCGTTGTTTGTACCTGTTGTTGTTAGTCCATTGGCAGCATAGTCACTAGTTCCAGAAGCGTCAACACGATTGACACCATTGGTTGGGTTGCCAGAAGGGTCTTGTGCCGCTAAACAAAACTCAATTTCCATATCTACTCCATTACTGTTATAAGGGGCAATACCTCGGTAAGCATCGTTTAAACTAGCCAAGGCGCTTAGGATTTGCTCATGAGAAATGTTGGTGCCTGTTCCTTCGGCTTCTCCCAAGTGCATGACATGGAAAACGACTGGAACTGTCAGCAATGGAGCTCTACCTGTAGAGGAAGGGTTGTTTCTGATTTCTTGTTCTACTCTTCGTTGTATATCCTCAAAGTTTTGACGGTATACAGGGTCGTTATTTAATAAACGTTGATGAATTTGGTCTGAGCCACATTTTTCTTGTTGATTATGCAAAGATGGGTTGGTATAAATACTGGCATTTTGACTTTTCAACGTGTGTTGAATAAACAAGAAAGTGGATAAAAATAAGAGAATTTGTTGAATTTGTTTCATAGAGATACGTTTAGGATGAATACAATTAAATCTATTAAGATACTGTTGTGCGACACAGTAATATAGAGTAAGAAGAAAAAATAAAAGGTGTTTAATAAAAGGACGTTCTTACAATTATATTCAATAATTATTAGCAATATAGTTGATAATCATATTAATATGACTGATGTTTGGTGTATTGCGATAACATTCATTAAGTTATCTAATTAAATATTGTGTACAACTTAGGCATCTGAGTGATTCAGACGTATAATCTTGAGAAAACATTACAACATGAATAACATCCGCTAATGCTTTGCTAGCTACGAAACAACTACATGGCTTTAACGAGTTATTGTTTTTATATCTAAAAGCTTATTTGTTTTCTTAATTTTTAGGTTCAAAAGTGTCTAAAACTAGACAAACGCTTAAGGGGAAATACGATGATTTTCAGTTTTTGTGGAGTAGAAGGACAAGGGATTTGAAATAGTTGTATGCTTCTACGCACTATTAACGTATTACTTAGATATTTATTGGGGAGGTGTATCAATTCCTTTATGTGTATTTTTAACAGATTATTACCTTTTTTAGGGAATAATAGTTAACAAACTATTAATTTATTGACCTTACAAAAGCTCTGTTACTACGTTGTGGTTTACTAAAATTTACCACCATTTTATTGATTCTTAATTAGAATTAACGGTTTAAAGTAAAGAAAAAAATACTTGTGAAGAGAATAATAATTGTAAAAAAAGAAAACAGGCAACCTTTTGTCAAAGATTGCCTGTTGAATAATGATTAAAAAAACTATCGAATTAAAGTCAAGTCGCCTTTAAAAATCTCCGTAGAACCATCTACATAACGGACTCGAATGTAATAGACAAACACGCCTGTGTTCATCGGTTGTCCTAAGAAAGTTCCGTCCCATCCATAGGCAGGATAATTAGGGCGTCCATCTTTATGATGACAAAGGAGTTCCCCCCATCGATCAAAAATCATAAATTCTTCGATTTTGTCAACAGAACCAGAACTATAGAGCATAAATACTTCGTTGGTACGATCTCCATTCGGAGAGAATGCGTTTGGAACATAGACGCCTTTATCTTCATCAACTTCTATGAATACATCGGCTGTACTAGTACAGCCCTCATCTCCTGTAATGGAGACAGTATATAGGGTAGAAGTAAATGGTTGTGCTGTTAATTGATAACAAGTATCGCAACTCAAGCCAGTATTGGGCGTCCATGTTACAACAGGATTAGTTGGAGAATTAACAGGCATCTGAACAAATAGTGGTACTGTCTCTCCAAATTTGATACTCATATCGGCAGGAACTCGTAAAACAACAGAATCAGCAACAGCAACCGTTGCGCTTGTCGTAAAGATACAGCCACTAGCATCTGTGATTTCAACAGTATAGTTGCCAGCTCCTAAACCACTAAATGTGCCTGAATTTTGAACAATCCCTCCATTCAAAGAGAAGAAATAAGGAGGCGTTCCACCAGCAGCAGTTGCCACAATTTTCCCATCGGTGTCGCCAAAACAATCCAATTGGTCATCGCTAGCCGTGCCAGATAGTTGGGCAGGATCAGTGATTAACGTATTCAAAGAAGTAGAGCAACCATTTTGGTCTGTTACTGTAACAGCATAGGTTCCCGCACTTAGATTTCCTACCGTAGAACTGCTAGGATCAACTATTTGTATTCCATTGCTCCAACTAAAAATATAAGGACCAGTTCCATTTTGAGCTTCTATGGTTAGCATTCCGTTGTTGCCATTTTTACAATCTGCATTACTAATTTGCGTGAAAGTAGCCTGTAGTTCATCGGGTTGATACAAGAAAAATGATTCAACATGAGTACATCCATTGGCATCAGTTATGGTACAATAAAACGTGAAATTGGCAGCAATACCGCTAATAGAATTACTAGTACTGGGGCTATTGGACCAAGTGTAGGTTAAAGGAGGCGTCCCACCAATAGCACTAACAACAGCCGTTCCATCGTTGGCTCCAAAACAACTAATATCAGTACTCGTAGAAGTCACTAAAATAGGATTGGGATGATTGATGAACACAGAATCTAAGATGGTACAACCTTTGGAATCTGTTACCAAAAGCGTATTCCACCCATACGTTAAATAGGTTGGAATGCTATCATTGTAAGTAGAGGTATTGTTCCATTGGAAATAATAAGGTGTTGTACCTCCAGAAACTAGGGGAGTAGCAGAACCATTTTGATTAACATTGCAATCAATATCTATAATATTCGTAAAGGTTAACCCTAGTGGAGAAGGTTGGGTAACAATTTCTTGGAACGTAGCCGTACAACCACTATTATCGGTAACCGTTACAGTATACAAACCAGCAATTAGATTAGAAGCTGTACTAGTCGTTTGACCATTTGACCAAAGATAGGTGTATGGCGCTGTACCTCCACCAATTTGAATACTTGCTGTTCCGTTATTACCACCGTGGCAATTAATGGGAGTTGTAGAGCTATTGATTAGATACATAGCTGTTGGTTCTGTTATAACAATAGAAGCACTTGCTTGACAACCATTCATATCCGTTAGGGTAGCAGTGTGCATACCAACCGCAAGGTTGTTATTAATAGCAGTGCTTGTTCCATCATCCCATAAAAAGCTAAACGTAGGTGTGCCCGAAATTGGAATAATTTCAGCGGCTGCATCTTGACCACCTGCACAAGAAACATGATTAATTAGATTGATCGCTACGTTGGTTGGCGCAGGTTCTGTTAAACTTACTTGAGCAGTATCAGAACAGCCATTGGCATCTGTTATCTGCACAAAATAGGTATGTGGTCCCAAGCCTGTAGCGGTAGCAGTCGTTTGCCCATCAGGCCAAAGGTATGAAAATGGAGCTGTTCCTCCGATTGGCAGAGCCGTTGCCATTCCATCATTGGCACCCACACAACTGATATCAACACCATTATAGTTAGAACTAACACTTACAGTTGCCTGTAATAGACCAGGAGCAGTGATGGTTATACTAGCACTATCCATACAGCCATTGTTATCGGTAATTGTTACGGCATAATTGCCAACACCTAGCCCTGTTGCAATTGAATCGGTTTGCCCATCAGACCATAAATAGCTGTAAGGGCTAGTTCCTCCCGTTGTGCTAGCAGTTAATTCTGCATCGGTTGCTCCAAAGCAACTAATTGGAGAACCATTATAGTTAGAACTAATACTTATGGTTGCTGCAATAGAACTAGGTTCTGAAACAGTAATACTTGCTGTAACGCTACAAGCATTGGCATCACTTACCGTTACGGTATAAGCTCCAGTCGGCAAGTTGGTTGCAGCTGAACTGCTTTGCCCATCAGACCACAAATAAGTATAAGGAGCAGTGCCTCCTGTTGCTGTAACAGTTGCACTACCACTACTATCTCCAAAACAAATTGCTGGAGCAGCTGTAATGGTAGCGTGCAGTTCGGTTGGTTGGAAAATATTCACATCATCTGTGATCGTACAACCGTTGTTATCTGTAATGGTAACACTATGTATACCAAAGTCTAGGTTATTGACAGAGGAAGAAGTTGCTCCGTTATCCCATACAAAGTTATAAGTAGGAACTCCTCCAGAAACTACGACCGTGGCTTGCCCATCTGAAGCCCCAAAACAACTTGCATTTTGAACAGCGATAAATGTGTCAGAAAGGGCAGGTGGAGCAGTCAATGAATCGGTGTGCATGGTCCAACAACCATTAATATCTGTTACTGTAACAGCATAAGTGCCTCTAGAAAGTCCGACGGCAGTAGTGTTGGTTTGCCCTCCTGACCAGACATAGCTATAGGCACCAGTTCCACCTGTTGCACTCACTATCGCTGTTCCATCGTTGGCATCGTGACAACTAACATTATACCCATTGTAGTTGGAGGTGATGTTAGTTGTGATAACAATTTGTGGTGGATGCATGAGTGTAACACTGTCTAGGGCTGTACAACCTTGTGCATCTGTGACGGTTACGGGGTAAGTGCTAGCCTGTAAGCCTGTGATGGTATCGGTTGTTTCGCCATTAAACCATTGATAACTATATCCAGGAACTCCCCCAGAAGCACTAATCATGGCAATTCCATCGTTTCCATCGGCACAAGAAATTTGTTGCCCATTGTATGGGGTAAAAATAGTAGTATGGGTAATAATAGGAGAAGGACTATGAATGGAATCCTCAATAGTAGCGGAACATCCATTGGCATCCGTGACAGTGGCTTGATAAACCCCTTGGCCTAAGTTATGATTAGAAACGGAGTGGTTGCCATTGCTCCAAGCATACGAATAAGGGGCTGTGCCTCCACTGACAGTAAGCGTAATACTACCATCGTTACTATCAAAACAGTTGGCATCATTCACCAAGCTTGCAATTTGAATAGAATCGGTTTCGCTCAAGGTAATTGCCATGGCAGCTGAACAGCCATCTATATCTTCAACGGTTACTTGATAAACACCTGCACAAAGCCCTGTTGCCAAAGCCGTAGTTTGATTGTTCGGGTCATTCCATGTGAAGTTGTAAGGGCTACTACTGTTTCCGCCCGATGCGGATACAACAATAGAACCATCACAATGACCAAAGCAACTAGGGCTTGTTTGATTGATAACACTTAGGTTCAACGAAGTATTAGCAGGAATTAGTATGCTAGTATCAATGCTGCATCCATTAGCATCTGTTACCGTAACTTGGTTAAAGTTGGGGCATAGATTGTTAGGGGTAGGGCTGGTGTTCCCATTCGACCATAGGTAGGTATAAGGGGCTTGCCCGCCGCTTACTGTAACCGTTGCTGTCCCATTACAACCTGTCGAAGAACAATTGGAAGCAGTTGTGTTTTGTATCCTAATAACTAAAGGATTAGGTTCTAGAATTACAACTGAAGTACTTGTTGTGCAATTGTTTCTGTCGGTAACGGTTACTGTATGAGAACCTGCAAGGAGTTGTACTGCTGTTTGATTGGTTTCTCCATTATCCCATAAATAACTATAAGGAGTCGTCCCTCCAGTAGGGGTTGCTGTTGCTTGACCATCGGCAAGACCTGTACAACTAACGGGTTGAATAGGAGCTGCCAAGGTTGTTAAGGGAGCAGGTTCTGCCAAATTAATCGTTTCTACAACAAAGCAGCCACTATTATCGGTGACGGTGACGGTATAACTTCCTGCACATAGGCTAGAAAGGGCATTGGTCGTATTTCCTGTATTCCAAGCGAATGTGTGTGGTGTACCTGTTGTCGGAACAACAATGCTAATCGCCCCATTACAATCGCCATTACAAGTAATCATTTGGTCTATTGTTGGTGTTACTGCAAATGAGTTGGAATTGGCAATCGTAACAGCTAAAGTAGCAGAGCAATTGTTGACATCTGTCACCGTAACGGTATTGGTTCCTGCACAAAGGGCTGTTGGAGTTGCGGTAGTTTCTCCATTGGGCCAAAGGTAAGTAAAGTTTCCAGCACCACCACTAGCTGTAATGGTAGCGGTTGCATCGCAAGCCCCACAACTAGCTACGGTTTGAGCGTTTAGAACAACGTTAATGCCTGCTGGTTCGCTAATGGTAACAGGAATTGTAATGGTACAATTATTACTATCTCGAATTACAACGGTATAATTATTTGCCGTAAGATTTAAGAATGTTCCATTATTACTAAAGTTAATACCATCAAGAGAGTAACGATAAGGAGCCAAGCCAGAACCTGCTGTCGCTTGAACAATAATTTCACCATCATTATTACCAAAACAACTAACGTTAGAAGAGGCAATTAACGTTCCCGTTAATGCGCTTGGTTCAGTAATCACAATAGTTATAGAGTCTTGGCAATTATTGGCATCTTCTACCAAAATACCGTAATCTCCTGCTGGTAAATTATTAAATGTGTTGCTAGAACTGCTTATTAATAAGCCTACATTATCATATAAACTGTACGTGTAAATTGGCGTGCCGTTGGTTGCTAGTACTTGAACAGAACCAGTCGAATCACCGTTACAATTGATGTTGGTTTGATTGGCAATAGATGCTGTTACGCTTGTTGGTTGTGTAATGAGGATGCTTAAGGTATCCGAACAGCTATTGTCATCTGTCACCGTTACTCGGTAAGCACCTGCACACAGTCCAGTAGCTTGGGCGGTTGTTTGCCCATTGGACCATAGGTAACTATAATTGCCTACCACAGAGCCACCAGTAGTAGAAAGAAAAGCAGCACCATCACAGACTCCATTGCAGGATGCTGTTGTCATCGAATCTACTTGTATGGTCATCGGATTTGGTGTGCTGATAGTTACATTTGCTGTATCAAAACAAAGGTTGTCATCATAAACCGTAACGGTATAATTTCCAACACATAAACCAGTTGCTGTTGCTGTTGTTTGATTTCCTGCGGCGGCATCCCATAAATAAGTATAGGAAGTGGCAACACTTCCTCCAATAGCCACAACAGAGGCTTGTCCATTGCAATCGCCACTACAACTTACATCAATTGTATTAGCAATAGAAGCAGTTAGTAATAAGCCGTTATCAACAACAACACTAGCAGTATCAAAACAGCCGTTTACACCTGTAACCGTAACAAAATAAGTTCCCGCTGCCAACCCTGTAATTGTAGAATCGGTACGACCATTGCTCCAGTTAAAGGTATATGGAGCAACGCCGCCTAAAGTAACTGCTGATGCGGTACCATCATTAAGTCCAGAACAACTTAGAGGCGTTGACACTGGATTTAGGACAGGGTCCGTGGTAGTGGTAATCATAATTTCTCCCACATTATCACCTCCCAAACTACCAAATCCACCATCTAATTGAATGACATAAGGCGTATTAGGAGATAACCCAGTATAGGTTTGAGACCAGTTAAAAGGTTGAACGTCACAACTTGTAAAGGTTTGGCAATCGACAAGCGTATCGGGGTTATTGTCGCAGGGGGTCGCATCTTGGAATAGAGAGATATTAAATCCATCGGTTGGTGTAATACCCAAAATACAATTCCCATTAGAAACAGCATTGATGATACTGAGCGTTACGTCGCTGCCATTACAATCCGAAACAAAGTAATAATACACTGAATTTTCGGGATTGTCACCTTCTGAACATTCAAAATATCCAGGGGCACCACCCGAAACATTTTCCCCATTTGCACCAGCTGTATTAAAGCAATAAGGAACATTGGGCAGCATCGGTATTGCCAAGGCATCCAAACAGTCATCAAACCCACAACCTTCCGAAATACACAATTCATAGTCTTCTTCATCATCGTCTCCGTCTTCATTGAATACTTGGAGCCAAACGGTAGAGCCTGGAGTAGCTGCAACCTGAAAGGATACATCGCTACTCAAACCTCCTTGATCGCAATCAATAGGCGTCAGGTTGCCACAGGTGCCCGTATAAGCTACAACGGTTAATTCAGAAAAATCGCCTAAAATACCACCACCAACATTATCGTCATTGCCTTCAATGACTGCATTGCCAGAGGCTGGCATGGTAAATTGATACCAAGTGTCACCGCAGTTTCCTCCGCAGCCTTGTGCGAAAGCAGGGTTATAAGTAATGGTTGGTAAACCATAGTTTAATTGGGAGAACGTTCCATTGGCATTTAAGCAAGATTCAGATTGCACGGTTAGTGTAATAGCGCTATCGCAGGCATTATTAGCTGGTTCAGGATCACCTGCTACTCCTGTGCCATAACTTGGGTGTATATCTTCAATAGATATGTTGAACGTGCCCTCAATGACCAACCCAGAGCCATCGACTTGGATGAAGTAAACATTTCCAGGAACCAAGCAAGTTGCCTCTATGTTTTCCGTAATCAGAGCTGTTGGCCAAGTAGAACTTTCTATTTGTGATAATGCCCCCGTACAACTATTGTTAGACGAAGAAAATAGTCTGACTTCTGGATCCATTCCAAGAAATAGGTTGGTTGAGGTAACATCAATTTCAACACGCCCAGAAGGTGGTGCTGTAAATTGATACCAAACGGTATGAGTGGCATAGCTACCAACACCAGGTTCGCCTAGTTCTATGTTGGCGCAAACATTGGATTCACTATTGAGTGTTTGTGTTGTATTGGGAATTCCAAAATTATAGGCATTACAAATGTCATTATTATAAGGAAAATTGCTTGTACCTCCGTCATCTCGAATCTCAAGGGTGAACCAACCGTCTTCATCGCCAAAAGCACCATTGGAGCCGTCTACTTGTAAGAAATACAAACGACCAGGTTCTAAACAATCTACGCTCAATGATTCATCTTTGTTAAAAATATCGTAATCACTGTCTACTTCTAAGAATGGACCAGAGCAAGTGTTGTTAGGAGAATAGTACAATGCCAATTGTAAATCAATTTCGTCCCCTATGTTGTTTGGGTCGTTTTGGGCATCAATGGTTACATTACCAGAAGCGGGAGCTGTAAAGGTAAACCAGACGGTTTTATCAACACTAAATGCAGAAGGGGTAGGTTCGCCAGGTTCGGTATCTGAACAAAGATTGGTATAATCAATATTGTTATTAATAGAACCTCCATTGGGAACAACGCCTAGAGGTTCAGCATTACAAATAATATTATAAGGAGGGCGATAACCAGCTCCATCGTCTTGTACTTCTATTTGAAAATAGCCTTCCAAGTTCAGTGCAGAACCGTCTACTTGTACCCAATATCGTCGTCCTGGATATAGGCAGGTGACACTCACATCAGCATCAAAACTGAATAGTGGGTCTGCATCGCCATTTTCTAATAACGTCATATTTCCGGTACAAGTACCATTGCTAGACTCATAAACAGCTAATTGTAAATCAACGGTATTACCAACACCAGCAGGATCAGATTCTACAGAAATGGTAACATTGGCAGTTGTGTTAGCGCCGGGATGATTGGGGGCGACAAAAGAAAACCAAACCGTCTGTTCAATACTAAATGGATTGGGTTCGCCTGATTCTACGTCTGCACAGAAGTTATAATAATTATTACCATTGTTAATCGAACCACCAATAGGCACGACACCTAAGTTTTCATGTTGGCAAATTAAATCGTTGGTAGGAATAGGAACGGCTGTTGCCGCAGAAATACTAATGTCAAAGTATCCTTGAACATCCAAGAAAGAGCCATCAACCATGACATAATAGGTTTTTCCTGCTTCCAAACAGGGGACATTCAAGCTCTCGTTGAATAAATCTAAGAGCGAATAACCACTTTCAACCTCTGTTAGAGTACCTGTACAAAGGTTATTACTAGATTCAAAAACAGCTAACTGCAAATCAATGGCATCCTGATTGCCAAACGGCCAAGGCAAACTAGAAGTCGTATTAATATCAACCGCATAAGGACCTCCTGTTGCAGGAGTTGTAAATGAGTACCAGACGGTTTGATCTGTTCCAAAAGCAGAAGGTGTTGGGTCGCCCAAATCGTCGGCACAAAGGTTGTGTTGATTGGTAATGCCAACAGTTCCTGCAAAAGGATTGCCTAGTGCAATAGCATTACAGATAGAATCATTGGGCGCAACAGGAATAGAAGGGATTTCAGTAATGGTAATGTCAAAGTAGCCTTCGTGACCTTCTAATAAAACAGGTGGAGAACCATCAACTTGGATGTAATATATTTCACCAGGTTTTAAGCAGTAAACATCTAAATCAACGTCGTATAATAAATCATCGCCACTCACAAATTCTCTCCAAGGACCTGTACAGCCTGGCGTTTCCCAAACAGCAATCTGCAAATTGATAGGATCTGTTCCTCCAATAATAGGGTCAGAATTCATGTTAATATTAACGTTTCCTGTGGAAGGAGCGACAAAGGTGTACCAGACAGTTTGGTCAGCAGTAAAACCAGATGGTTGAGGTTCGCCTGTGGCTGTAGCGCAGAAGTTGTTTTGAGAACCATGGTTAGTGATAGGGCTAGTACCAACAGAGCCTCCTGTTGGGTCTCCTAATGCCAAAGCATTACAAGGATCATCGTATGGTGATGCCAAATCCCTAGGATCTCCATAAACCTCAATGTCAAAGATACCTACTTGCAAATCAGGGTCAATTAAAGACCCTTCCCCGTCTACTAATATCCAGTATTCTCGACCAGGAATTAGACATTCAACTTCCATGTCTTCGTCCCAGAGAATTCCAATTCCTTCGTGTTCTGACTTTATTTCAGTTGGAACTCCTGTACAAACCGCACCTGTTAAATCATAGACCGCTACTTGTAGGTCAATATTATCGCTGCTAAAAGGACCTCCATTATCCAAACGAATTTCTACTTTGCCAGAGGGCGGAGCAATAAACGTATACCAAACCCCTTGGTCATTTCCCCAGTTGGCAGGAATGGGTTCAAAGATATTATCTGCACAGTAGTTGTTTTGATCAATTAAGCCTACTGTACCTCCTGGAGCAGGCTGCCCTAGAGGAATGGCGTCACAAATTAAATCATTGGGAGCTGGAAATATTCCTCCATCTGTTATCGTCAAATCAAAGATTCCATCTACATTGAGAGGGGAACCATCGACCATTACCCAATAGTTTTCGCCAGGTGTTAAGCACTTGACGTCCATCGATTCGCCAAACAAACCTGGGGTATAATCAGAGGCAATAAAATCTAGTACCCCTGTACACGTTCCTGTACTAGTCCCATAGACTGCTAATTGTAAGTCGATAGGGTCGTTGGACAGAGGGAGTAAGGGGTCACTATCTGCATCTATAATCACATGCCCAGAGGGGGGGGCTTGAAAACGAAACCATACAGTTTGGTCCGAAGCCCAAGCACCAGGGTTGGGGTCGTTGGTATTGGTCGCACAAACATTGGAGCGACTTAAATTAGGAGTGGCTACCGATCCTCCATTGGGGACGGCACCCAGAAATTCGGCGTCACAAATTTCATCTCCTGCCTGTAAGATTCCTCCATCTACCACTTGCAACCCAAAGAATCCTTCTTGACCTCCTGTATTGATAACGTTGGTTCGTTCTCCATCTACTAATATAAAGTATGTTGTATTTGGGGACAGACAATTGACAGTCATGTCTTCATCGTTTAACAGACCTAAACCTTGGTATTCTTCATCAATTAAGTTTAATGTTCCTGTACAGGTTCCATTGCTAGACTCATAAAGTGCTAATTGCAAATCAATATCGTCTCCAAAGTTTTGTGGATCACTTTCGGCTTGAATATCAATTACAGCAGAGGGGAAGGCACCAGTTGTGAATTGAAACCAAACCCCTTGATCGTTGTCTCCACCCCAAGGATTGGGTTCGCCTATATTATCTGCACAGTAATTTCCATAATTACTCAAACCGCTATTACCAAGTGTTGTGTTAGAATTAAGTGTTCCTAAATTAATGGCATTACAGACAGTATTGTAAGCACTACCAGGCAGATTAAAACTTCCTGTTGCTGTAATGGTAAAATTGACATTTGCTGTACTTGATCCTCCTACCGCAAGGCTATAAGTAATGGCATTTCCTGGAGTTGGGGTAGCAAAATTTTGGCAAATTTGTTCCAAACAACTTTGACTAACCACACAGGCTGCGCCATCATCTTCAAATGCTCGGAGGCAAACTTGCAAATTGGCAGGATAGTTATTCGGGCAATTGAATGTTTCGTTGTATTGCGTATTGGGTGGATTGGTAAAACAAATTCCTCTTCTAGGATAAGTGGTATAGCCTTGACCAGCAACCTCTACGCGCCAATGTGGTTCTGGAGCCCCTCCAAAAAAGCCATCGGTACAGGTCGTGGTGGAATTTCCACTGTTGATTCTCACCGTCAGAGTGACTTGTGAACATAAAGTTGTGCTAAAACACAATAATAAAGGACATAGAAGGAAGGTCAATAGTACTTTCATAACAAATGTTCTAACAAAATTGCAGCAATGCAATGTTGAAGGTGGAAATTGATTGATACGAGATACTCATTTTTTGAAATGAGTGCTCTTATTTTTTTCGGATTTAGGAACTAGCGAATATACTAAAATAAAACGAAATATTTTAGGATTCATTGCAGTGTAAAGCTTAGAGGGACATTAATTTAACTGTCTGGTTGGTTTTATAGAGAAGAAGAACAAGAGGAGAGGAATGATGATGATGGGTGTTGGAATTGAAAAGAGCAGATGCAAAAAATGCATCTGCTCTAAAACAGCAATAGAGTTGCTTTTATTTTTATAAAAGAATCGTTATGGTAGCGACTAGTTAATATTCACATTTAATGGACCAACCCAGTTTGTGGGAGTTCCATCCTTGCAAATTGTTCGAACATAAAAATCGTAATCTTTGTTTCGAGTTAGCGGACCATAAAACACAGTCACACTTCTTGCTGTGCTTGTCACGGTTTCTATATTTCCAGAAGTAGGAGCATATCCATTACTAACTAAATTAAGTTCGTAATCGGTATTGCCTCCATTATCTTCCCAAGTACATTCTGCCCCAAATGGTCGGGAAAGGCTATCTCTAACAATCGAAAATGATAAATTGGATGGTGGCATGCAAATATTGAAATTTTCAGAGGCATAATGTGTGAATGGTCCAGCCCAATCGCTCCAACCTAATGTATTGTTACAATAACCTCGGACATAAAAATCATAGACTTTTCCTTGCTCTAATACCATGTCTCTACAATTCATATTATTGGTTGTAATTTTTTCTCCTGCACTTGCGGACGTTCCTGCAATTCCATAACTCACTTCGTAATAAGAAGAACTTGTATTATTATTATAATTATTCCAAACAAACCCAGAGTTGCCAACAAAAGTTAGACCATGTGGAGCTTCACAAAAATCCCCAAAGTTGATTAAAACAGGATTAGACCAGTATATAACAGATAAGTCATTGAGTGTAGCAGAAACATTAAATGTATAGATACCACCTGATCGAATAGACAACTCACTTATTGTTTTGGTAATGGTGCTGGTTTCTGTTGTTGTAAAGTCTCCAAAATGGCTTGAACTAGCATTAGAATTGCTATACGTTATTTCATAGTATTGAACATCTTGACCTGTAGCCGAAAAATTAAATACAAGATCATTGTTTGATTTTGTAACTGAAAAAGAGGCAATTTGAGTGCCAGTAGGTTTCTCTTCTTGGCAAGAGGTTAGATAGAATATTCCCAAAAGAAAAAGGCAGATGTACTGGGGTGAGCAATGCATAAGTATGTTGATTTTTTTTTATAAAAAGAGTTGTAAAATAACGATTTATTAGTGCTAAGCAATCGTTCAAAGAAAGTTATCTTTTTAGAGCAGGCATTGGAATATACGTATTGTCGTCAGGAACCATTGGAAATTCTTTGTTTTCCCAATCTTTTTGAGCCTCTTTTAAGCGAGTTTTGCTATGAGAAACAAAATTCCAAAGCAGATAATGTTCCTCAGGCAACGGAGCCCCGCCAAACAGCAAAAGTTGCGTTTGAGCGTCCAAGCAAATTTCGCAAGCTTCATTGGTTTTGCTAATGAGCATTTGCCCTGCTTCAACTCGTTCTTCTTGATCGCTAATAGAGCCTTTGACAATAACAAAAGCAACTTCCCCTTTTAATTGATTTTTCAGCGAAATGGTTGTCGCTTTTTCAGCGTAGATGTCAACCATAAATAGGGGAGAATAACCTTGTAAGGGAGCTGATTTACCGAAGGCATTTCCCGCTACTAGTTTGAATCGAACACCATTCTCTGTCCAAGTTGGAATTTCTGAACTTGGATAATAATCAAATCTTGGTTCCATTTCTTCCTTTTCCTTGGGAAGTGCTACCCAAATTTGATAGCCGTGCATGGTAAATGTTTCTTCTTGTCGTTTGTGTTGAGGTGTCCGTTCTGTGTGGGTAACCCCACATCCTGCTGTCATAAAACCAACATCGCCTGGAGTGATAATTTGAATACTGCCGATGCTATCTCGATGCTCTATTTCTCCCTCAAAAAGATAGGTTAGGGTACTTAACCCAATGTGCGGATGTTGATCTACATCTAAGTACTGACCATTTCCTAATTCTGCTGGTCCTATGTGATCTATGAATGTGAATGGACCCACTTGTCTTTTTTTGCGAAAAGGCAATAACCTTCCGACCATAAAGTTTCCTAAATCAGTCTGTCTTTCGTTTACTAGTAATTTGTTATTAGCCATATTCGTTATTTTATGAAAAGTCCATTGTTTGTACTATCTACAAATATAAATAATTTTACGTTTTTAGTAGGAAGATAATTCTCTGGTTTTGACTTTACTTTAGAGAGGCTTATACCAAAATGATACTTTTTAGGAAGGTCTTATTATTAGAATGTGACTTTGCTTGCTTTTTTGAGGTCTTGGATTGACGAAATAAAATTATCTCCAAAAAAATGCCATTGATACTAAGGTGTTTGTGGTGATAGGCTACTTTTTATTAATTATAGCCTCAACAATTGCGACAGTATTCTAGTTTATAGATGGAAATAGAAATAGATTCGCAATAAATTAAGTAATCGTTCAGAAAAAATTATATAAAAATAAGTCTATTTTTTAGCTATATTTTTTCTGCCCACTTACTTATCAAGAAAAAAATAGGAATGAAAAACAAAGCAGCAAACCCCATTAAGTTTACTTGTGGTGCCAGTATGAAGAACAGATTTATGTTGGCTCCAATGACCAACACACAGAGCCATGAAGATGGGCAACTTTCTAAAGAAGAATTAAATTGGCTAAAAATGAGAGCAGAGGGACAATTTGGTTTGGTAATGACCTGTGCTACCCATGTTCAAGAAATAGGAAAAGGGTTCCCTGGACAATTAGGACTCTTTTCTGATGAGCATATAGAGGGGCATAAAAAATTAACGCGTGCGATTAAGGAAAATGGCAGCTTGATTGTTAGTCAATTACATCATGCGGGAATGCGTTCTCCAATGGATTTGCTTCAAGATAAGCCCGTTTGCCCCTCTGATAATGAGAAACACAATGCACGTGGGCTTTCTTTAGAAGAGGTGAAACAACTTCGAGATGATTTTATTCAAGCAGCAATTCGAGCAAAAGAAAGCGGATATGATGGTGTGGAAATTCATGGAGCACATGGATATATTTTAACCCAATTTTTGAGTGCTGCAATCAATCATCGGACAGATGAGTATGGAGGAAGTTTGGAAAATAGAGCGCGCATTTTGTTGGAAATAGTTGATGGTGTTCGAACGACTTGTGGTTCTGATTTTTTATTGGGAGTGCGCTTATCGCCCGAACGATTTGGAATGGACTTAAGAGAGGTTACAACCATTTGTCAGCAGTTGATTGATGGTGGAAAGATTGACTTTTTAGATGTTTCTTTGTGGGATTCCTTCAAAGAGCCAGAGGAGGAGCAATACAAAGGAAAATCTTTATTGACTTATTTTACAGAACTTGACCGTAAAAATGTTTTGCTGACTGTTGCAGGAGGAATAAAAAGTGCTCAGGATGTTAGAGAGGTTTTAGATGCAGGAGTCGATTTTGTGACGATTGGACATTCTGCAATATTGCATCATGATTTTCCGAAAAAAGTGATGGAAAATGATAATTTTGAACCTACACCAACTCCTGTCTCCAAAGATTATCTTCGAAAAGAAGGATTGGGAGAAGATTTTATCGAATACATGACTCGATGGTCGGGGTTTGTAAAACAATAGTAGCAGCGTAGCTAACTACTATAAAAGAAACGTCCGAAAAAGTTTAAGATGCTGAAAACTAAAAGGATAATCTAGCATAAATTAGTATTGTGTTATAAAAAAGGAGTCGTCAATTGAAAATCAATTGGCGACTTTTAGGTTGATGCCAAAGGATCATTTTTAGAATGAGAATAGTTTACTAAGAAAATGTATTAACTTAATAGCAAGTACCGTATGAGTGTTAATAAGACCCCTTTTTTAAATTGAAATCATTATTTAATATGAGAATAGGATTAACTGCTTTATTACTGTGTTTGGGATGTTTGTTGCAAGCGCAAAATGAATTTTCAAGTAAGCAATATCAATTTATTGCTTATGATAAGATTCCGACTTGGAAAGGAGTTGCTACTAATTGGAATGAATCTTTAAAAAAAGTGTATTTATTTGATGTAGAACAGTACAAAGGGCATGGTAATTTTGTTTGTTATGGTTTGAAAACAGGACTTCGATTTAATCAGTTTAAAGAATTGGTACGTCATCCTGACAAGAGAGTTTATTTGCCTATTTTTTTGTACGATTTACGGACAATGCCCATTCAAAAAGATGGGCAAGTATATACTTGGGCGGTGCGGTTAGAGGATTATAGTTATACCGATAGTCGTTGGTCTATGGAACGTACTTTTGTAGAGTTGATGGAAGTGGTAGAACGATATATCAAACAGCAAGTTCCTGAAGTAGGAAAGGGAATTGCTATTTTAGCAAGCCCAAGTGCTTCCTTACCTAATTTAACAATTCGAGAAGGGATCGAAAAGGCGGGATATGTTACCATGACATTGGGTGAATTGATTAAAAGAGCCTCTAAAAAAGAAGCTAAAGAAAAGACAAAAATTGCTCCTAAACAAGATGGATATTGGTCGGCTAATGTCTTAAATGAGGGGGTGGCAGTTGGTTATTTACGGTTTGTAAAGGAAGGAGAGGAAACACAAGTCCAAAGCGATTTTAAAAATATTTTGCTTTATCAGCAAATTCCTTATCGAGTACCGATTGCAAATGGAATACTTACTTTGGCACCTCAAACACCTTTTTCGCACATCAACCTTTTAGCCAAAAACCGAGGAACAGCAAATGCTTATTTAACGCAACAGTTACCAAGTGATTTTCGAGCAAAATATGAGAATAAGTTGGTGAAAATTATTTGCAAGAAAGAGAAAGGAAAAAACATTCTAACAATAGAACCTATTTCTGAACAAGCGGCTCAGTTGCATTGGTCGAGTCAACGAAAATTGAAGATTGATTTACCAAAACCAGATGTATCTGTTCGTGCTTTTTCACATTTTACGACAGGAGATAGATCGGTGCAAACGGTTACTTGTATAGGGGCAAAAGCAAGTAATTATGCTTTGTTGTATCATGAATTACCCAACTATACTCGACCTGGTTTTGCAATTCCTTTTTACTTTTATTTTCAAACGATACAAGCTTGTGGGGCAGATCAACTGATTCAAACACTGCTAAAACAGAAACACCAATGGACAAAAGAACGTTTGCACAAGCAGTTGGAAACTATTAGAAATGCAATAATGGGAGCTACTTTGAAGGAGCAAGTTTTTAAGGAACTAGAGATTATCTGTAAGCAATATTACAAAGGCAAAAAAATCCGCTTGCGTAGTTCGACCAATTGTGAAGATTTGCCAGAATTTAATGGGGCTGGATTATATGTTTCCAAAGGTTTTTGGGAGGGGAGCGAACGAACTGTTATACAGCAAAAAATATTGGAAGTCTATGGGTCTTTGTGGTTGGCTCGTGCATTTGAAGAACGTGATTTTTTTGGAATTGATCATAGTAAAGCCGCAATGGGAATCTTGATCAACGAAGCTTTTCCTGATGAATATGCCAATGGAGTGGCATTGACATTGCCCAACCCTACAGGAACGCCAAGTATTCATATTAACACACAATATGGTGAACAATCTGTTACAAATCCTGAAGGTAAAGCCGTGCCAGAGGTAATTTATTTTCGGCAGTTGAATAGCAAATGGTATGTCACAGAGTCCAAGTCGTCTATACACAATATTTTTGTTGAAAATGCGACACTGACACCCCTTGTTCGTCAATTGCAAAGTGCTTGTGCAACATTGGATACCTTGCTGAAAAAAGAGCTTGAACACCCTACACATTATGGAGTGGATGTAGAATTTAAAATTATGAAAGAAGAAAATAAATTTCGATTGTACCTAAAACAAGCGCGTCTGTTGAATGTAAATTTGCCTGAGTAAGTATACTTCTATACTTCCAGAAGTAGTGTAAGAGGAGGAACAGCTATATTTTAGCCATTAACAGACTTTAGGTAAAAACCAATCGCAATAAAACCGCCAAAAATTAATACTCCTGCTGCTAGTGGTCCCCAAATACTATTGGTATCATAAACTTTGTGCTCTTTTAAATGATAATTCCAAAAAGGACCAATTAACAATAGACTGCTAAAGGCATTAAGCAGAGGATATAGAATAGGAAAAGGGATTGAAGATAGTATTGGGTAAATTTTAGAAATGACAAACCCATTGACGATTGCGATGGATAAAATGGTAGGAAAAATCAGGTGCTTTTTGTTGACTACCTGTAAATTGGATATATATACAAAAGCTCCAAATAAAGAACCGAAGAATGTGGATAAAAATAAAATAGATGCTTTGGAAAAAAAGGAAGGGATTTCTCTTTGATCGTCAATAACTTTCATGGATGTAATTTTAGAATGTTTTACTGTTTAGTGGCAGAAATTTGGTGAATGTAAAAATAGTCGCTAATAACAGGATCAATATATATAGCCTTATTTGTCTGTAAATCAATGATAACATTATAGTCGTGATTTTTAAAAAAGGAACTACTAAAAAATCTATGTAAATCCATCCCCAAAAAATCTATTTTTCCAACAAGATGTTGAGCTTTATACTTTGCTTGAAGTTGTTGATCTTGAAAAATGAAATTGACAATAGAGTTAAACAAAGCAGCATAGCCAATACAATTTGCTTTGCCTGTTTTTAAAACGGTATTAGGATTTCTAGAACTTTTTATAGTTGTAAACGAAAGCGTTTTATTCGTAAGGCAGTGAGCTACATAGAGAATATCTTTCAGGGAAATTTTCGATGTTTGAGAGGTGTTGATGCATTTGACAACTTCTTGTTGCACTATTTTGATAAATCTTTTATCCTCTAACAAAATAGTGGCTCTCTGATCAATTGCAGAATAAGAAAACATCATTATGAACAAACAGGTTCTAAAAAGGAATGTTAGAATGAGTAGCATGCTTACTATCTTGAATCGTCTGTACGAGTTTTTCATAAGCCATTATACCTTCCAAATCCCATTCTTAAACAGCTGAAACCATTTTTCAATTGTAGCAAGGTCATATAATTCTAATTGCAAGAATATTTCTTTGGCAAATTCGATTGGAGCAATCCCATTAGCAGTTATAATATGGCGACTAGAAGTAGCTAGCGCATCAGTATAATTGACAGCACCAGTATATTGAGGAGCAATACTTTGCAAATAATGAAGGGCATTGCTAGTGTGTTTGATTTGATTGAGAAGACCGAGTTTGCCTAAGTAGGTTGTTGCAGCACAGATAGCAGCAATACTTTTTTTGTTTTCGACTAAGGATTTGACCAGCGTTTCTATTTCATTATTTTTATTGCGCTCCCATGCACTCCCGCCAGGAAGTACCAATAAATCAACTTCTTGCGGATCAATTTGTTCCAATGAAACATTAGGCATCACCTGTAATCCTCCCATAGATGAGACAGCTTGTCCTGTACTTGAGAAATAAATAAGTTCAATCGACTGACTTTTTTTGATTTCAGGAGAAAGAAAAGCAATTTCCCAGTCTGAAAATCCGTCAAAGAGAAAGATAAATACTTTTTTATGCATAAAATCATTTTGAGTACTTTTAACTAAGGTAGCGCACAGTACTAGATTAATAATGTTTGGTTTCGAAATGAGAATGGTTTTTATAGCGAATTACCAATTGTCATTTCTTATAGCCTAAAAAATAACCTCTAGCAATTGCTAGAGGCTAAGGTATTAATTGATTATTGAAGTTTTATATTTTGGTATAAAAATATATTGAAGTATCGACTGTTAGAGTATTAATAGATTCTAAAAGTTAATGTAGTTGTGAGCCCCTAGGACAGTTACTTTCATGCCTTTAGGAACAAAAATTTGATATTCTAACACTTCTTCTAACACTTCTCCTTTGATGCTTACTTGGTGTGCTATTCTAGGCATTTGAATTTTCATGACACCATCAATAGTTTCAGAAGAAATAGCATAGCGCCCTAGGCTTACCAAACGCATCAGAACCTGATCACTAAAATTATTGATTTCTATGTTGCTCATGACACGTACATAATCTTCATCCCATTCGTTGACCAAAACACGACCAACCATATCAACGACTAGTTCTTTTGAATCGGTGTCAAAAGATTTGATTAAAGCTTTTTGTCCTTGTGAAAAAGACATAGGGAGGAGTACTATATTTAAAATTAAAGTAAAAATTATATGCTTCATAATTACTATTTTTTGAAGGTGAGATAATAGTACGTTGTCATCGATTATTATCCTGTATTGGATGTATTCTCTTGCAACATATTTTGATTAAAATTTTTAATTATTAAGGATTAAAACTTGTATTGATAAAACAAATAATTGGATTAAAAAGTTGGTTTTATTACTCCTAGAATTGCTAAATATTAGTTAAAATTCACGACTGCGAATAACAATCGAATTGGATAGTTGAGGTGGTGTGGATGAAACCTTTGTAAAGCTTTTTTAAGAAAGGGAATGATATGGTATTAAGACAATTATAATGTATTTTAGCTTAAAAAGCAAGTGGGTAAGTAGGATGATTAGAAAGTGTTTAGGTAGGTAGAGTAATTGTTGTAAAACAAAAAAAAGTAAAGAAAATTTGGAAGTTTCAGAAAAAAAATACTAGGTTTGTAGTAACAAATCAGAAAAAACACTTCTAATAATAATTATGTTTTTGAGTAACACACATACACATCATATCCATCATTTGCTGCATTGTCAGTCAAGTGAGGCTACTGTATGTGTCCATCATTCTACTCATCATAATTTCCATTCCTAGCGAATCAATTAGGTAGAAGACAAAATACGAAAAGGCTTATCACTTGGTGATAAGCCTTTTTTGTTTTTTGCCCATCTTATATTTCTCTTTTTAATTACAACAAACAAGGTCATGAACAACGAAATTCTTCGTATTGCCATCCAAAAGTCAGGTCGGCTAACTGAAAAATCAATGCAATTGTTAAGCGATTGTGGTATTCAATTGCAAAATGGAAAACGAAAGTTATTGTCACCCGCAACTAATTTCCCTTTAGAAATTTATTATTTGAGAGATGATGATATCCCTCAATATGTAGAAGATGGCGTTGCTGATATCGGTATTTTAGGGGAAAATGTTTTATTAGAAGAACAAGCTAAAGTAGACAAGATATTGGACTTGGGCTTTGCACAATGTCGCTTGTCTTTGGCCATTCCTAAAAATGAAGTTTATACTGGATTGGATTATTGGCAAGGAAAAAAAATTGCTACCACTTATTCCAACATCTTACGACAATATCTAAAAGAAAAACACATCGAGGCAGACATACACTCTATTAGTGGCTCTGTTGAAATAGCACCTAGCATTGGATTGGCCGAAGGGATTTGTGATTTGGTTAGTTCGGGCTCTACTTTATTGAGCAATGGCTTGAAAGAGGTAGAAGTTATACTAAAATCGCAAGCGGTACTCATTGCCAATCAAAACTTATCCCTTGGCAAGCAACAGATTCTCGAACAATTACTCTTTAGAATTCGAGCAAAACAAGCCGCTGCTCATAACAAATACATTCTACTGAATGCTCCAAATGACAGAATAGAAGCAATTTGTGCTTTGTTGCCAGGTATGAAAAGCCCTAGCATTTTGCCCTTGAAAGATAAAAATTGGAGCTCTTTACACTCTGTAGTTCAGGAACAGGCTTTTTGGGAGGTGATTGATAAGCTCAAAGCCGCAGGGGCCGAAGGTATTTTGGTCATTCCCATTGAAAAAATGATTGTATAGTTATGAATTATAGTAGCAGCGAAGCTAACTATTGGAATCAATCTATTTGTCTAAAATTAAAACAGAAAAAAACGTTATGAAAATTATTGAGTATCCTAAAAACTGGGAAGCTTTGTTGCAACGTCCTGTTATCGAGACAGAAAACCTAGAAGGGCTTGTGAAAAATATTCTCTCTAGGGTAAAGGAAAGGGGAGATGCAGCGGTAAAAGAATACACCCAAAAGTTTGATCAAGTCGCCATAGATAACTTGAGTGTTTCGGAGGATGAAATTAAAGCAGCCATCCAATTAGTGCCTGAAGACTTAAAAGCAGCCATTCAAGCTGCCAAAAAAAATATAGAAACCTTTCACGAGAGTCAAAGAGATAGCGTGAAAGTGGTTGAAACCACTTCAGGAATCAATTGTTGGAGAAAAAGTGTGGCGATTGACAAAGTGGGCTTGTATATCCCAGCAGGAACAGCGCCTTTGTTTTCTACGGTTTTAATGTTGGGGGTTCCTGCAAAATTAGCGGGTTGCCAAGAAATTATTCTATGTTCACCACCGACTCAAGAGGGTAAAATCAATCCCGTTATTTTATACACTGCCAGTTTGGTTGGGTGCACCCAAATTTTTAAAGTAGGTGGGGTACAGGCTATTGGAGCGATGGCTTCTGGAACAGAAAGCATTCCTAAGGTATACAAAATTTTTGGACCAGGGAATCAATATGTTACTTGTGCCAAGCAACTGGTCAGTCAACAAGGTGTTGCGATAGATATGCCTGCAGGACCTTCTGAGTTGTTAGTTTGGGCAGATGAACAAGCCAATCCTGCTTTTGTTGCGGCTGACTTACTTTCTCAAGCAGAACATGGAGTGGATAGCCAAGTTATGTTGGTTAGTGATAATATGAAGGTCGTTGAAGAAGTTCAAAGTGCTATAAGCCAGCAAATTGAACGGTTGCCAAGAAAAGACATCGCAAAAGTAGCCCTTCAAAATAGTCGAGCCGTTGTATTGCAGAACTCAGAAGAAATGATTCGATTTATCAACGCATATGCACCCGAGCACTTAATTCTAAATCTAGTTGAGGCAGATAAAATGGCTGAAAAAATAACCAATGCAGGATCGGTCTTTTTAGGAAACTTCACGCCTGAATCGTTGGGAGACTACGCTTCAGGAACCAACCACACCTTACCAACCAATGGCTTTGCTTGCAATTATAGCGGTGTTTCACTAGACTCCTTTGTCAAAAAAATAACATTTCAAAAAGCGAGTATCAAAGGCTTAAAAAACATTGGATGGGCAGTTGAATTAATGGCTGCTGCCGAAGAGTTGGAGGCACACAAAAATGCTGTCAGTATTCGATTAAGAACACTAAAATCTACAGACATTAAAAATTAGAAGTATGAAAAAAATAAAGGAACTGGTTTGCCCCCATATTTTAAATATGACTCCTTATGCCTCGGCACGTTCAGAGTTTAAGGGGAATGCTAACGTATTTTTAGATGCCAATGAGAATACCATTCGAACCAATTACAATCGTTATCCTGATCCATTGCAAAACGATTTGAAAAAAGCCATTGAGCCTTTGGTGGAATTAGATGCCACGCAAATTTTTTTGGGAAACGGAAGTGATGAGGCTATTGATTTATTGTTGCGTATTTTTTGCAACTCTGGAAAAGATGCCATTATTACATTGCCACCAACTTATGGGATGTACGAAGTATCTGCTTGTTTGAATAATATTCAGGTCATAGAAGTACCCTTAGAATTAGATTATCAACCTAACGTAGAAGGCATCTTAGCGGCACAAAGCGAACGAACAAAGATACTCTTTCTGTGCAGCCCCAACAATCCAACAGGGAATGATTTTGATGTAGGAAAACTACAGCAGCTGATCGAAAAATTTGAGGGAATCGTAGTTGTAGACGAGGCCTACATACACTTCTCAACGCAGGCTTCTTGCACACGATGGATTCAAAAATATCCTAATTTGGTGGTGTTGCAAACCTTTTCTAAAGCTTGGGGAATGGCTGGCATTCGATTGGGGATGGCATTGGCAAGCCCAGAAATCATTGCCTTGTTCAACAAAGTTAAGCCGCCTTATAATGTTAATGTATTAACGCAAAAATACGCCTTGAGTCAACTACAAGATTGGAGTACTTTGAAAGAAGACATTGCTACGATTTTATCCGAACGAGCATTGCTAGCAAAAGCCTTGTCTAAGCTAGTGTTTGTAGAAGAAATCTACCCATCTGCATCGAATTTCTTATTAGTAAAAGTCACGCAAGCTGATACAATTTATCAATATTTAATAGAACAAGGGATTATCATCAGAAACCGAAGCAAGGTGATTTTGTGTGATAATTGTTTGAGAATAACGATAGGAACAAAAGTAGAAAATGAGAAGCTGCTAGCGGTTTTAAGTAGTTATTCCACTTTAAAAATAAAATAACAATGAGCAAAAAAGTATTATTTATAGACAGAGATGGCACTATAGTAATTGAGCCACCTATTGATTATCAGTTGGATAGTTTGGAGAAACTAGAGTATTACCCTAAAGTATTTCAATACCTTTCTAAAATAGCAGTGGAATTAGATTATGAGTTAGTTATGGTAACCAATCAAGATGGTTTGGGAACAGATTCTTTTCCAGAAGCAACATTTTGGCCTGCTCAGAATAAAATTATTCAAGCTTTTAAAAATGAGGAAGTTGTGTTTGGTGAGGTTTTGATTGATCGTTCTTTTCCTGCTGATAATGCGCCAACTAGAAAGCCTAGAACGGGCTTGTTGACCCAATACCTAGAAGGGGATTATGATTTGGAAAATTCCTTTGTAATAGGAGATCGCTTGACCGATATGGAGTTGGCTAAGAATCTAGGCGCAAAAGGAATTTGGTTAAATCCTTCGGAGTTGGGAAAAGAAGAGTGTGCGGCAAGAGTGGAGCAATTAAAACAGACGATTCAACTAACCACCAAGGATTGGCAAGAGGTTTATGAGTGTTTAAAATTACCATCTAGGATGGTGCAAATAGAGCGAAATACCAAAGAGACTCAAATTAAAATCCAGTTGAATTTAGATGGAACCGCTAAGACCAATAATCAGACAGGAATTCGCTTTTTCGACCATATGTTGGATCAACTGGCACGTCATGCGGGAATTGATTTAGAGGTATTGGTTGAGGGAGATTTGGATGTGGATGAACATCACACGATTGAAGATACAGCCATAGCTTTGGGCGAAGCATTTAGAAAGGCTTTGGGTAATAAAAAGGGAATAGAACGTTATGGTTTTTGCTTGCCAATGGATGATTGTCTAGCGCAAGTGGCATTGGATTTTGGAGGACGAAATTGGATCGTCTGGGAAGCAGAGTTTAAGCGAGAAATGGTTGGGAAAATGCCTACAGAAATGTTTTTTCACTTTTTTAAGTCTTTTTCTGATGCGGCACGTTGCAATTTGAATATTCAAGCTAATGGAACGAATGAGCACCACAAGATAGAAGCCATTTTTAAGGCTTGGGCAAAGGCTATCAAGATGGCTATCAAGCGAGATGTTTACAACCAGCGTTTGCCTTCAACGAAAGGAGTATTGTAAGCTTGGGTCGGTATGGGGGATTTAAAAATTACAAAATTAACGAACTATTGAAACAATAAAATGAAAGTAGCAATTATAGATTATAATGCAGGAAATACCCGTTCGGTACAATTTGCGTTGGAACGTTTGGGAGTAGTACCCATTTTGACAAAAGAAGCTGCTGTTCTTTCTGAGGCAGACAAAGTAATTTTTCCTGGAGTTGGTGCCGCCAATTCAACTATGGCTTATTTAGAGCAAACAGGTTTGGATGTGGTGATTAAAAATTTGAAAAAGCCTGTATTGGGAATTTGTTTAGGGATGCAATTGCTTTGCGATTTTTCGGAAGAAGGAAATGTCAAAGGTTTAGGAATTTTTCCACAACAGGTGAAACGTTTTATGCCTCAAAAAGGAATGAAAGTGCCACATATGGGATGGAATCAACTGTCTTGTGAGCCTACAGCCTTGTTAGAGGGAGTTGCTTCGGGGAGCTATGTATACTTTGTACACGGCTACTATGTAGAGGCAAGTGTCCATACAATCGCCCGTTGTAATTATGGAGGAGCATTTAGCGCAGCGTTACACAAAGATAATTTTTATGCGACACAATTTCATCCTGAAAAGTCGGGAAGTGTTGGCGCAAAAATTTTAAAAAACTTTATAGACTTATAAAAATTATGATAAAAATTATACCTGCAATAGATATTATTAATGGTCAATGTGTGCGCTTGACACAAGGAGATTATGAACAAAAAAAAGTATACAATACCAATCCTGTAGAGGTCGCCAAATCGTTTGAAGATGCTGGCATTCAGCAGTTGCACTTGGTAGATTTGGATGGAGCCAAAGCGAAGCATATTGTTAATGCTAGTGTTTTAGAAAATATCGTCAAAGAAACCAATTTGAGGATTGACTTTGGGGGAGGAATTAAATCGGATAAAGACCTTAATGTTGCCTTTTATGCAGGAGCAAGTCAAATTACAGCGGGAAGCATTGCGGTCTCCAATCCTGAGTTAGTAAGTCGCTGGATAGAAGTTTATGGAGCCGATAAGATTATATTGGGAGCCGATGTTAAAGGAGTGAAAATAGCTGTTCATGGTTGGCAAAAAGAAAGTTCAGAAGAGTTATTTCCTTTTTTAGAGAACTATTTAAAAAAGGGAATAGAATACTGTATTTGTACGGATGTGGCCAAAGATGGTTTGTTACAAGGAACATCTGTTGGCTTATATGAGACTATTATCAAGCATTTTCCTAAGGTAAAATTGATTGCTAGTGGAGGCGTCAATTCGATTCAGGAGATTGAGCATTTAGAGGAGTTAGGCTGTCATGGAGTGATTATAGGTAAGGCTATTTATGAAGGAAAAATTAAATTAAAAGAACTCGAAAAATTCATAGTATCATGTTGACAAAACGAATTATTCCCTGTTTAGATATAAAAGATGGGCGAACGGTAAAAGGGGTTAATTTTGTAGGTTTAAGAGATGCTGGTGACCCCATTGAATTGGCAAAAAAATACACAGAAGCAGGGGCAGATGAACTGGTGTTTTTGGATATAACGGCTAGTCATGAAAAACGAAAAACATTAGTGGATTTGGTGGAAAAAGTAGCACAAGCTATTTCAATTCCTTTTACGGTTGGCGGTGGAATTAGCACGGTTGAAGATGTAGCACGTCTATTGCAAGCGGGAGCGGATAAAATTACAATTAATTCTGCTGCGGTTCGCCAACCTAATTTGATTCAAGAGCTAGCGAATTGCTTTGGAAGCCAATGTGTCGTGGTGGCAATAGATGCTAAGTTAGAAAACGGTCACTGGCGTGTTTATACAGGAGGAGGTCGTCAAAAGAGTGACTGGGAATTACTGGCTTGGGCAAAAGAAGTAGAGCAACTGGGAGCGGGTGAAATTTTATTTACCTCTATGGACCACGATGGGACTAAAAAAGGCTTTGCCAATGAGCTATTGGCTTTGTTGTCAAAAGAGCTGACCATTCCTATTATTGCTTCTGGAGGAGCTGGAAATTTAGGGCATTTTAAAGATGCTTTTGAGGTAGGATTAGCCGATGCGGCTTTGGCCGCTAGTATTTTTCATTTTGAAGAAATTAGCATCCCTGAGTTAAAAAATTATTTAAATCAACATAAGATAGCTGTACGATTATAATGATAGAATTGAATTACGAAAAAACAGGAGGCTTAGTACCCGCGATTATACAAGATGCCAAGACAAAAAATGTCTTAATGTTGGGGTACATGAATCAAGCTGCTTTTGAGCAGACAAAAGCTACAAAACTAGTAACATTTTATAGCAGAACGAAGAAGCGTTTGTGGACAAAAGGAGAAACTTCGGGTAACTATTTGAAAGTACTTGCTATCCAAGTGGATTGTGATAAAGATACTTTGCTAATACAAGTGCAGCCTAAAGGCCCCGCTTGTCATAAAGGGACAGGAACCTGTTTTAATACAGAGAATAAGTCCAATTTTGATTTGAAATACTTAGAGACTGTCATTCAGTCAAGGAAAAATAATTTGAAAAATAGTTCGTACACTGCTCAATTATTAGAAAAGGGGATCAACAAAGTAGCTCAAAAGTTGGGAGAAGAAGCCATAGAGTTGGTGATAGAAGCCAAGGATGATAACAAGGAATTGTTCTTGGGAGAGGCTGCGGATTTAATGTATCATTATTTAGTGCTACTGGCGGCTAAAAACTATACTTTGAGCGAGGTATTAGCTGTTTTAGAAAAGCGCCATCAATAACAGTTTTGTATGGCTTTTTTATTGTTTAAAATGATTAGACAGTGCCTTTGTAAGTCTTGGGCACTGTCTAACGAAAAGCTATTTTTTTGTTGTTTTAGCCTCTTGCTTTAGGCGTTCTTTTCGAGCTTTTTTCTGATCATTGTTGCTTTCGTAAATGGTGTAGTTTTCATATTTTGCCTTATTGTTTTCTGCCCAAATATCCTTTCCTATATTACAAACTAAAACCAATTCACGATAAAGTTCGTTGCCCAATTCAATGCGTTTTTCTACAGAAATGTCTCTATCAGAAACTTTATCTTGTTGGATATGAATGGTATTTTCAAATGCTGCTGCTGCTCTTTGAACAGCATCTATGTGAGGCTGCCTCAAGCCTGTTTCCGCCAAAAAGTCCAACAGTTTATTAGAAACACGTACAACACGACGCCCACAAAGTAGCAACTTAGGATCACTCATATCATTCATTTTGATAGTACCAAACTTTCGGTAATGTCCCGAACGCGTATTGTATTTGCTAGCAACGCGAGTCATAACGGATCGAATGGCTGTTTTTAGTTTTTCTTTTGCATCATTTTTCTTGCTAGTAGCTTCCATTTGATTGCCAATCAACTCGTCATCATCTGGCAAATCAGAGAATCTTTTACACAATTGCTCAAAGTGCTTGATTTTACTATCAGCATAAGCATAACTTTCAAATTCTTTCTGATCTCGTTTGATATATTGGATGCGTTCTTTGCATTGGGCATACAAATCTGCATCAGGGAAATTATATTCTCTATTGATACTCTGTTTTTTCATATTTATAAATAATCTGTTAACATTTTTAGTTAAGTAAAACTAATTTTTTTTTACACAAATGTCAAGTTTTGCTTCTTATTTGTTTCTAAATTTTACTCCGATATAATTTTTTTAGCAAAGTTAAGTGTTAAGGTTGTATTTAATATTTTAAATATTTGATATTTTAATTGATTATATCTAATATAATTTATATTTTGATATTGTTATTATTGAAAAATGAAAGGGATATGAAGGAATACAAAACAAGAGCGTTGACAATCAAAGTTCGACCTGATGGAATTATCGAAATGCATACCAATGAGGGTTGGGATCAACCCGATACGGTTGAGATTGCCAAAGAGAATATCGAAATGTTAATTAAAGCAGTAGATAATAAGCCGAGAGCTTTGCTGAGCTATATGCCAAGTACTTATATGAGTAAAGAAGTGTTGGATTGTTATGACAAAGCAGAAATTGGTGAAGTGGCAAGTGCTATGTTAACGACTTCTTTTGGTGCCAAGGTTATGGGTAATGCTTATTTGAAATTGACAGGAAAAGCGGCTAAATCAAGTCAAATTAAAAATCAAGCTCCTGTTAGAATTTTTAGCAAAAAAGAAGATGCTGTCGTTTGGCTTTTGAGCCAAATAGCCAAGCATCAATAGATTTTTTGGCGACAAATTGTCTTGCTTATTTTTGGTGCAGGTGGTTAATTAATAAATTAAATACCTTGCTCCAATAAATAATATGGATTTCGTATGTCTAAAATTAAAAAATATATTAATTTCGCACTCTTTAATTCAACCCCCCTCAATCAAAAGCCTTCTAATACGAAATTAATTTACATTTATTAAGATTAGATAACCATGAAATTAACAACACGAGCATTGACAATTATTGTTCGCCCTGATGGAATTGTAGAGATTTTAAACAATGAAAACTGGAATGACGCAGACACAATAGAAATTGCTCAAGAAAATATTGCAATGTTAAAAAAAGCAGTAGATGGACAACCAAGAGCTATGTTGAGTCACATGCCAAGTACATACATGTCAAAAGAGGTATTGGAGTGTTACGAAAATGCTGAGATAGGAGAAATAGCTAGCGCTTTGTTAACAACTTCCTTTGGATCAAAAGTAGTCGGAAATTTGTTTTTAAAATTGACAGGTAAAGCTGCTACGAAAAGCGTAGAAGGCAAGGCTCCAGTAAAGATATTTACAAAAAAAGAGGATGCTGAAGCATGGTTGCTAGAACAAATAGCAAACCATACAAATTGATGTAATTCAAAACGATAGAAGTTGAAGGATAGCAGCAAGGTGTATGGTTGATAGATCGTAGTTCTGTTTCACTGATTTGGCATTTGATTTATAAGAAATAAGCTTATTTTAATTGTCAATTTAGCTAAAAGAAGAAAAATGGAATACAAAACAAAATCTATCACAATTAAGGTTCGGCCAGATGATATTGTAGAAGTGACCAATAACGAAGAGTGGGAAAATATAGATACAATTGAAACCGCTACTGAAAATGCCAAGGTGCTAAAAAAAGCAGTAAATGGAAAAAAGAGAGGTATCTTGAGCCATATGCCAGATACGTATGTTGGAAAAGAAGTGCTGGAATGTTATATCAAGGCAGAAATAGGAGAAGTCGCAACTGCTTTAATGACTCGGTCTTTTGCTTCTAAAGTAGTTGGAAACATTTATTTGAAATTAACAGGAAAAAAGAAAAATGCAGAACAGGAAAGTGACAAACCTCCTGTCAAAATATTTACCAAACGAGAACTAGCGGAAGCATGGTTATTGGAGCAAATCGCTCTCTATTCAAAATAAAGGGTTGAAGAGTAAGCCTTATCTTTGAAAAATTGATATAGGAATACTTTTTATTAAATCACAATTTTATTATTTGAGCTTTTTTGTCGAAAAAAAAGCTTATTTTAATTGTCAATGTTTAACCCCAAAAACAGAGCGATATGGAATTTAAAACTAAATCAATGACTATTGTAGTCCGACCAGATGACATTGTAGAAGTAATCAATAATGAATATTGGGACAAGCCTGATACAATTGAAACGGCTACTGAAAATGCTAAAGCTTTGAAAAAAGCTGTGGACAAGAAGCAAAGAGGCATATTAAGACATCTGCCTGATCATTATATAGGAAAAGAGGTCTTGGAATGTTATATCAATGGAGAGATAGATGAAGTGGCTACAGCACTATTGATTACATCGTATGGATCAAAAGTAGTCGGTAATCTGTATTTAAAACTGATAAAAAAATATTCTGAGTCTAATGATAAGCAAGCGACATTTTTAGTAGATATTTTCACTGAAAAAGAAGCTGCTGAAAAATGGTTACTCAATGAAATTGCTAAACGCAAGTAATTTTACTTTGACGATAAAAAACAAAAGCCATTTCCAATCTTTGGAAATGGCTTTTTGTATGAAAAAGATTCGATTATGATGCTCTTTGGTTAATTTGTTCAGACGAATACTTCATGTCTTCTAAAATATGCTGGTGGTGGCGATATCTATTGGTTACAAATTGCCAATGATAAGTAGCGGATAGAATAGAATTAAGCCCATCGGCAAATTGCAAAACGGTTACCTTTTCTTCTACTGTTAAGCCCTTAATATCGGTACGAATTTGTTTGATCATCTTCTTAAATTCGGCGTGGCAATTATTAACCAAATCAATGGATTTTTGAATTGCTTTATCTAAGGTTTTTGTTTGTTTAAGCACCCCAAAACTATTCACTAAATTGAACTGGCTATGGCTTTCCTTAGGATAAGAAAATATATCATTTGATAATCCTCCAATATCTGCACATAAGTCAATAGCGGTTTGCAAGCTAGGTACTTTCTCTAGAAGATCGTGATTTAAATACCTGCCCGTGCAATATTCAATTAAATAAATGGCAACATACATCCCCGAAAAGTTTCTTCTTAATAGAATATATTCTTCTGTCGATTCGTAGGCATCTGGTTTTAATTGATCTCTCAAATGTTCAAACAAAAGCCAAGATAATTTTTTGAAAAAAGTAGGTTCGCAACTTTGAAATATTTTGTTTCGAACCCATTGTAATGCAGTGCAAACTGTTTTTATCTCATTGCTAGTTAGTTGGTTATAATAAATGCTGTTTATTTTTCCTGTTTGCCAGATATACATCAACTCAGACAAAGCAGGTTTGTCTTCCTGTTGGTTCTTTTCTATATCTTCTCCAAATAAATCATCAATGTAATACAGCAAATCATATAGAATATTAACAATAACGATTCTGTACTTTCCAGATTTTGGATATAAAAACGAGGTCATTGTTGTATGGGCTGCATAGGATTGGTCAATTTGGATATTTAGTTCTTTGGATAAACGTGAAGTTGCCAATAAAATGCTCTCCATTGCTTCATGATGTTGGGGTCTTAGTTCTGAAATACTGAGCTGTTGAGAGTTAAAAGTGGTTGTGGTTCGTAGTGTGAAATGATTTGAAAAAAAGTCGAAATTTTTAGTGGTTGTATTTCTTTCTTTCATAGTGTGTGGTTTCTTTTAAAAGGGATAAATAAATGGCATTGTGAGGTTCCCTAATTTGCTTATTTATAGAAGCCTAATTCTTTGTTAGATGCTGCATAGTTTTGGTTTATTGTTGGTTCTGAATTATTTTATGCAGTTAACAGTTTTGTTCAGTCAATGCAAGGCTTCGCCAGTCTTCGCAAAACGTCAATAAGAGTATTACAAAGGAGGAACAGCACAAGCTTTTAAAAATGAAATTGCAAAAAATAGAGGCTTCTTACCCTTAGATATTAAGATTAGATTGTGTTAATAAATTTTGTAAGAAAGTGTCAACTGGTACGTGTACTCCTTAATAGAGTGAGTGGTATATTCGCTATACAGTATTGAAGGGAATAATTTGTGGGCGAAACTACTTTTAAAAGTAAGTATGTCGTTTTACTATGTTGTTTACAAATATAAACAAAATAATCAAATGTTTTAATTAATATAAAATTAATTTTAATAAATTATATGTGTCAATTTGTAACGGCTTTTAATGAGCTGCTAATATAAATTAATTTCTTTTTTTTATTAGTATCTAGATTGGTTTCTTAAAAATATATTGTACTTTAATTCTTGATATTTATTATAAATAAGTATTAGAATTGAATTATACGAGAGGATATTGGAATTTTTGACCAAAATAAGTAAATACATATAAATAAAGAACCCTATATGGTCTTGTTAAGGTGTAGTTTACATATATTTATTGTACAGTTAAAAAATTAATTTATTTTTGGAGTAAAAAAAAGATTCTCAAATCTCTCTTGTACTTATATTTTATAACATACTTAATAATTGATGTTATTGGAGGATTTCCCCTTGGCATTATATTCAATAGATAATTATTAATTACAAAAAAAATGGAGTTCAAAACAAGAGCCTTGACGATTACAGTTCGACCAGATGACATTGTAGACATTGTGCCAAATGAAGATTGGGTGGAGCCCGATACGATGGAAATCGCCAAAGAAAATGTCGCTGCCATGAAAAAAGCAGTAGATGGAAAACCTAGGGGGTTGCTTAGTCGCACACCAAGTACGTATCTAAGCAAAGAGGTAATGAACTATTATAGTGAAGCAGAAGTAGGAGAAGTGGCTACTGTTATATTGACCAATTCGTTTGGATCAAAAGTAGTCGGAAACCTTTTCTTAAAACTAACAGGAAAAAGCAGAGGAGATGCTCCTATACGTATTTTTTCGGCAAGCAACAAAGAAGAAGGGATTGCTTGGTTATTAGAGCATATTAATAAAGCTAAAAAACAGGCTAAAAGGGGCTAAAATAATAGTTTTTAGTTATATTTCTTTTTTATGAATTTATGTTTTCATATATTTAGATATACTGTTGAGTTTACTTAGAATTATAAAACAACATAAAAGTATAATAAAGAACCTTAAACATAAAGATTATGGAATACAGAACTAAAGCACTAATTATCAAGGTTAGACCAGATGATATTGTTGAGATTATCCCTGATAAGAACTGGGTAGAACCTGATACCTTAGAAATTGCCAAAGAGAACGTGGCAGCAATAAGAAAAGCAGTAGATGGAAAACCCAGAGGGCTGTTGAGCGAAAACCCCAATACTTATCTTAGTAGAGAAGTTATGAACTACTACAATGAGGCGTATGTAGGAGAAGTGGCTACAGCAATGTTAAGCACTTCTTTTGGGTCAAAAATAGTAGGCAATCTATTTTTGAAGTTAACAGGCAAAAGTAGAGGAGATGCACCTGTTCGTATTTTTGCAATGAGCGATCGAAAAGCAGCAATTGAGTTCTTGTTAGATGAAATTGCCAAAGCCAAAAAACGAAAATGATAAAATTAAGAAAAATATAAAAATACTCCTATATATTTTATGTTTAATTGTTATAATAATGTTATATTTATTAGGCTTAATATGTGATTGTAACAAACTTTAAATATAGAAACTATGGAATACAGGACTAGAGCACTAATCATCAAGGTTCGACCCGACGATATTGTTGAAATATTGCCTAACAAAGAATGGACAGAGCCTGATACATTAGAAATTGCACAAGAAAATGTGGCTGCTATGAGAAAAGCGGTAGATGGCAAAGTGAGGGGATTGTTAAGTAATACGGCAAATACTTATCTTAGTAAAGAAGTTCTAAAATGTTATTCTGAAGCAGAAATAGGAGAAGTCGCAACAGCAATGTTAACCACTTCTTTTGGTTCAAAGATTGTCGGAAACCTTTTTTTGAAAATAACTGGTAAATCCAAGTTGACAGATGGCAAAAGAGGACAAGCTCCTGTCAAAATATTTGATGAAAAAAAACGAGACGAGGCAATCAAATGGTTGCTAGAATGTATCGAAAAAAAGAAAAATGGATAAAATATTACATCAGAGAAATAAAAAAACTATCTATTGAATTTCAGTAGATAGTTTTTTTATGCCTATTCTATTAGCTAGCTGGATTTCTTTTTTGAACTCGAACCTTAATACCATTCGTTGGACTTAGAGTAAGCAAAGGTTTAAAACCTATGTTTTGTCCTGGCGATAAGACAAATTTGTACCTCCGAATAAACATGGCTAAAATGAATTGCATTTCCATAATAGCAAAATTTTTCCCAATACAAATTCTTGGCCCTCCTCCAAAAGGTAAATAAGAAAAAGGAACCTGTTCTTTTTTATTTTCTGGAGTGAAACGCTCAGGGTCAAAACATTCAGGATCTTTCCAGTACTTAGGATTATGATGTAGACCATATACAAATGCTGCAATGTCTTCTCCTTTTTTGATTTTGATACCCGAAAACTCGTCATCTTCTACGGGTTCTCGGTCAATAAGCCAGACAACGGGATACATTCGCATTGTTTCTTCTAGGACTTGTAGTGGATAAGTCAATGAGCGAATACTTTCGATGGAAGGTTCTTCATCTCCCAATATTTCTGTGACTGATTGCAGCACTTTTTCTTCAATTCCAGGGTGTTTGGCTAGCAAATAGAAGAGCCAAGCCATTGTAACAGCAGATGTTTTGTTGCCTGCAACAATCAAAATAATAGATTCATCTAGCAACTGTTTATTCGTCATCTTAGAACCATCTTCATACTCGGTATCCAACAACATACCTAGCAAATCATCTTTTGATTCGCCAGATTTTTTTCGTTCTTCGATGAAATCTAAGATAAATTTATCTCGAATATTTTTTTGTTTGACAATATGCTTATAAGCGCCATTGAGATGATACCAAGGTTTTAGAAATGGTTGTTTGGCAACAGCGACAATGTATTCATTTGCTTTGGCAATGCTATCATCAATAACATCAATTTTTTCATTGTCAAACTCTTGCCCGAACAAGCTTTTGGAAACTACTTTTGATGCCAAGTAAGTCATTTCTTTTTCGAGATCAATTTCTTGGTTTGTTTCTGCATACACGTCCAAGATATTATCCATATATTGATTGATTTCATCAAGCATAATTTTAGAAATGCCAACTAATTTTTTTTTGTGAAAACCAGCTTGGATAGCTCTGCGTTGTTTCAACCAATATTTTCCGTCAGATGTAAAAAGACCATCTCCAATTTGATCTCTTACAAAAGTTCTAACTAAAGAGGTTTTGATATAGTTAGAATTATTCTTTTGTAAAAAATACCGAATCAATTCAGCGTCATCGGTTAGGGTAAGTTTGTTAGGAAGTTTGATAAGACCATCATTCTGGTCTAATATTTCTTTAAAAAAAAGGATCAAGTTGCGATTCATACTAGGAAGCTTGCGTAAAAAAGCAAGCAATCCCATTTTAGGAACATTAACTTCAGGGTTCTCCATTATGAAAATATATTAAGTGTTTTGAATCAATAATCCACTAACTTTATAGTTGTGTAATACTAAAAAATTAGTGACTGTTTAGGTATAGACATTGATAGTCAGACCAATAAAAATTTGAGGAAATAACAATAGAATTAAATGACCTTAGTCTACTAAAAGACTAAGGTCATACTTTGTATTAAGATAATAAATTTCATTATCATTCAGTCGATAATTCCATTTACTTTATGCATGTTTCTTGATTAGAGGAATCAAATTCTTAACTTTCGAATTGAATGTATAAGTAGATTCGTGTTTCAAGTCTTCCAAAATGTGGTTGTCATGTCTGAAACGCTGAGTAACAAATTGCCAGTGGTAGCTTGCTGATAAAATATCTTTTAGACCCTCTGCAAATTTTAACACAGTAATTTGTTGCTCTTCAGATAAAACCTTAACCTCTGTTTGAAGTTGCTCTATGGCTTGGTCAAATTCAAAGTGACAGTCGTTAACTAGGTCGATAGAATTTTGAACAGCTTCTTTTAATGTCATTTCTGGATGAGCAACTAAATAACTGTTGACCAAATTAAACTTGCTGTGACTTTCTTTGGGATAGGAGAAAATATCGTTTGATAAACCTCCAATATCAGCACATGCATCAATTGCTTTTTGTAGACTAGGTACTTTTTCTAAAGTACCTGCGGCAAGGTATCTATTGTTGCAGTATTCTACAAGAAACGCAACAGGGTACATTCCACCAAAACGTCTTCTTAGCAAAATATATTCGTCTACAGTGCTAAAGTCTTTAGGCTCCAACTGATCTTTCAAATGCTCAAAAAGCAGACCAGATAGTTTTTTGAAAAATGCAGGCTCAGAGCTCTGAAATAACTTAGTTCTAATCCAAAGTAAAGCGTTATAGATGTTCTTAATTTTTGGGTTTTTAATAGCATCTAAAAAGCCATCTTGGATTTTTCCAGTTTTCCAAATTTGCATCATTGCCATCAATGAAGGACGCTCGTCGTCTTCTCCAATTTCTATGTCCTCTCCAAAAAGATCATCGATGTAATATAGAAAATCGTAGAGAACATTGGCAATGACCAATCTATACCTACCTGAGTTGGGGTATAAAAATGCAGTCATACTTGTATGAGCAGAATAGACCTCTTCTAGTTGAATATCTAACTCTTTGGTCAATTTAGAGGTAGCTTTCAAAATATCTTGAATAGCTTCGTGATAGTGTATTTCTAGTGTAGAAATGGTTAGCTGCTTAGAGTTGAAGGGGCTAACAGGGCATGCGGATAAATTGTCTTGAAAATCGTTAGCGATTTGTGATACGTTGGGTTTGTTACCTTCGTTTGCTTCTTGATTTCTTTCTTTCATGGTACAATTTCTTTATAAGGGGTTGAAAAATAAGATTGTACATTTTCCCTGTTTTTATCCATTAGATATAAGACTATTACGATCATCACTAACACTAAGTGTTGCTTTTTGGTTAGGACATACAAAAGCCGTTTTAACTATCTAAAAACATTGTGATAATTAACTGGAGTAATGGAAAGTAATTCGTACTTTCAATAGATAAAAATCTATACTGGATAAGGTGAATATCTCGGGCTATATGTTGTGATTTTTGTTTTAAAACAGAAGGATCTCGCTTGATATAACTTATCAATAAAAAAAGTTAAATGAAGAAAAGTTAAATGAAGGCATAAGATGTCCCAATGATTGTGGTGGTTCAATCATCAACAAACATTAAGCACATAAATCACCTAACTAGACAACAGCCTTAGCAGCGTTGAATAGGAGGGACAGTACAAACTTTAAAATTAAAATTGTAAAATAGGAGGTATCTCACTCTTGCGATATTAAAAATGGGTTGTTTCTAATTTTGTAAGAAAGTCAATTGGTACGGATTGCTCCCTAAGTGGAGCGAGTGATAATATAAGCGGTACGGTATAGAGAGGTTGTTAAAATAGGAAACTTTGAGTTATGGTTGTTGGTGAAGTTAGGGAATTAAAAATTGATTGTGTTAAAAGTTAAATAAATAATAGTTTTGTTGTGCGTGTATTGTCTGTATTACTTAGTAATACTAATATACGTAAAAAAAATGAATATTACAAATTATGTAACGGAAAAAAGTTAATTTAGCAAATTATTAACTGTGTGTTAGTTTTGTGTTAATGGATATGTTTTTTGTAACTTTATGAAAGTTAGTATTTTAACTTTTTTAAAGTGAAAAAATAAATGATTTAAAAAAAAGTTTAATAAAATGATAAAATTTATTCTTAATAATGAATTAATAGAAACTGACTTACCATCGGGGATGGTATTGGCAGATTATATACGATATAAAGAATGTCTAACAGGAACCAAGCTCGGATGTCGTGAAGGTGATTGTGGCGCTTGTACCGTTTTAGTTGGAACAAGAGTTGGATCAGAGGTAATTTACGAATCGGTTACTTCTTGCTTGATGCCATTAGGTAATGCGCAAAGCAAGCATATTGTTACCGTAGAAGGTGTTAATATTATAAGATTAAATAAAATACAAGCAGCAATAGCGGATGAAGGAGGAACTCAATGTGGTTTCTGTACCCCTGGTTTTATCATGTCTTTATGCGGTTTTGCCTTGTCCAAAGAGCCTAAAAATCAAGAAAAAGGAATTTTGGCGATAGCTGGTAATATCTGCCGATGCACGGGCTACAAATCAATTGAGCGAGCGCTTGAACAGATTGTGCAAGAATTGCAAGAACTAGATACCAACAATAGGATAAATTGGTTGGTTGAAAATGGTTTTTTGCCCAATTATTTTGTCAATATTGAAACGAAACTCAAGGAATGTGTGCTTCAAGAAACTGATTTGGGGCATGATGCACAAAAAGTTTTCGTAGGGGGAGGGACAGATTTGTATGTACAGCGCCCCACCGAAATGTTGCCCGCAGAGATAGTTCATACAACGCAACGACAAGATTTAAAGGGGATTTGGAAGGCAAATGGGCGATGTCATATTGGTGCCTCTACCTCTACCGAAGCACTCAAGCAGTCGCCACTTATACAAAGTTTAAGCCCTAATAGTGATCATTTTTTTAATTTAATATCTTCATTGCAAATTCGGAATATGGCAACCGTAGCAGGAAACCTTGTTAATGCTTCTCCTATTGGTGATTTGGCGGTGTTCTTGTTAGCGTTGAATAGTAATATCATATTAAATGACAATGGGGCATTGAGAGAAATTCCACTAAAGAACTTTTTTAAGGGCTATAAAACACTGGATAAAAAAGAAACAGAGTTTGTTCAAGAAATCAATTTTGATCTGCCAACAGAGAAGCATTATTTTAATTTTGAAAAAGTTTGTAAGCGTACTTATTTGGATATTGCTTCTGTTAATACTGCGATAAACATAGAGTGCAATTTGCACGGTGAAATTACAAAAGCAAGCCTAGCAGCAGGAGGTGTTGCACCTGTTCCTAAGTACTTAACCAAGACAAGTGCTTACTTAACAGGACAAACAGTTTCAGAAGCTCTTTTTAAAAATTCTTTGGACATAGCACAAGAAGAGATCAGCCCAATTTCCGATGTTAGAGGTTCTGAAGCATACAAGCGTTTGTTGTTGCGTCAATTGATGAAAGCACATTATCAAGTCTTATTTCCTGAATTCGTAGTGTAATGATATTTTGTTGCTTTTTTAGTTGTATCAATATTTGAGTTCTATGGGGATATACATCTTGATGGGACTTTTTTTATCCTTGTTTTTGAGGAAGAATATCCTTAGGTTATTAAAAATACGTATACTTAATATATGTAATTTTACGGATGGTAAGCACTAAATTTTTCATCTACTTTTGAAAGTATTCAATCACTTTTAAAACTTAAATATAAATGAAAAGTTTAAAATTATGCTTAGGCTCAATGTTGCTGTGCGCTGCAATTAGTCTTTATGGGCAAACCCCAACGTATTATGGTTCTGGAGCAGGAACGGCAGGTTCTTATAATTCATTTTTTGGTCAACGTGCTGGTACTGCTACTACAGCTAGTTATAATTCAGCTGTTGGAGCTTTTAGTTTGTATACCAATACCACGGGGCAGAGAAATGTTGCCATGGGCTACAGTTCTTTGAGAAAGAATACAACAGGAAGTTACAATATTGGGGTTGGTATGAGTTCCTTATACAATAACACCATAGGAAATTATAATGTAGCGGTAGGTTATTATACCTTAAACAAAAATAGCAATGGAATTCATAATGTAGGGATTGGATATTATACCTTGTATAGTAATACTGAAGGGATTGACAACGTAGCAACGGGAAGCAACGCTTTGTTTTATAATACAACAGGAAATTCGAATGTGGCTACAGGAAGTCATTCGTTACAAGAAAATACAACGGGCAGCGAAAATGTAGCAACGGGATATCGTGCTATGTTTTATAATACGACAGGTTATAAAAATACAGCTATCGGTACTAGGGCTCTAGAAGATAATACTTTAGGTTATAATAATGTTGGTGTTGGAGCTGATGCTTTGAAAAATAACGCAGGAGGATATCGAAATGTGGCCATAGGTAATACTGCTTTAGGCTATAACACAACGGGGATAGGCAATACTGCTATAGGATATAGCGCTGGTCCAGGATCAGCAGGTAGTGGTTATTTCTATTCTTCTGGTTTAGGAGCTTATGCTATCCCTACTGCTTCGTATCAAGTAAGGGTAGGACATACTGGAATTACTAGCATAGGCGGTGCCCAAAATTGGACGAATTTATCAGATGGGCGTTTCAAAGAAGATGTAAAGGAAAATGTTGTTGGTCTGGACTTTATCAAAGCTTTGCGCCCTGTGAGTTATTATGTTAACAAAGAGGCTGTCAATCAATTTTTAGACGTAGAGTTAGAAGAGGCTGCTATTAACAATACAAAGCAATATCAAACAGGATTTATTGCTCAAGAAGTAGAAGCAACAGCCAAAGAGTTGGGCTTTGAATATTTTGGAGGAGTCGATGCTCCTAAAAATGGAAATGATTATTATGGATTGCGGTACGCAGAATTTGTCGTGCCATTGGTAAAATCTGTACAAGAATTAAGTGCTCAAAATGATGAATTAAAAGCATTGATACAGGAGCAACAAGCTCAAATTGATGCTTTGTTGAAAGCCAATGCACCAATAACTTTAGATTCTAAAACGCTACCTACTTTGTCTAAAGCAAAATTATACCAAAATACGCCCAATCCATTTTCAAAAGAAACGCAAATTAAACTATTTGTCCCTGAAGAAGTACAGCAGGCAATAATTCAAGTTTGTACGATAGATGGAAAACAATTGTTTTTGAAAGAGGTGTCTGACCGCAATGAAACGTTGGTGACCATTGAAACTAATAATCTATCAGCAGGAATTTATCTGTACACATTGATTGTTGATAATGAGATTGTTACTACGAAAAAAATGGTTGTAACAGAATAAAAAAATTTAGATAGTTACTTTTTTATCATCCCATCAAGATCGCTTTTCTTGATGGGATTTTTCTGTAGGTGGCATAAATGTTAAAATTAATTGAATGTTCGTATAATAAATTGTTGATTTTTATTTGTTTAGATGAAATTGAAATATTGGTTTTTATCACAAATGAAAAATTTCATGTTGACCCAATAGGCAGATAGTCATAGCTTTGAATCATTCAATCACACTTAAAACTTAAATAAAAATGAAAAAATTAGGATGGTTAATTGGGCTTTGTTGCTCAGTTGGATTGGTTAATGGTCAAACAAATACTAGTTATGGAACAGGTGCAGGAACGGGAGGTACAGGTAGTACTTTTTTAGGATACTATTCAGGTAAAAGCACTACTATAGGAACCAATAATGTCGGTGTTGGCTTTTACTCCTTATATAGTAATACTTCTGGTTATAGCAACATAGGAATAGGCAGTTTGTCTTTGCATGACAATACTATAGGAGATGAAAATGTAGGATTAGGTACATTTTCATTACGTTCTAATACAACAGGTAGCCGAAATACAGCTATCGGAAATTCTGCTCTTAACAAGAATACAACAGGAGCATATAATACAGCATTAGGAGGCTCTGCTTTAGAAAAAAATGAAACAGGAAATTATAATACAAGTACTGGTTATCAAGCAATGTATGACAATCTTAATGGTGCTTATAATACTTCTCATGGTGCCTTTTCCTTATCTAGTAATACAATAGGAGATAAAAATACAGCTATGGGAAATAACGCTGCACGAGTTAACACAACAGGCAAAAACTTGACAGCAATAGGTTATGATGCTTTGAGATACAATACAACTGGTACAGGAAATACAGCTATAGGCTATAAAGCAGGACCTACATCGGCAGGGAGTGCTTATTTGTATTCTTCAGGTTTGGGGGCTTATGCTATACCGACTGCTTCTTATCAAGTTAGGGTAGGACATTTTGGCATTACTAGCATAGGTGGCGCTCAAAATTGGACGAATTTATCAGATGGGCGCTTCAAAGAAGATGTAAAGGAAAATGTTGTTGGTCTGGACTTTATCAAAGCTTTGCGCCCTGTAAGTTATTATGTCAATAATGAGGCTGTTAATCAATTTTTGGGTGTTGAATTAGAGGAGGCTGCTATTAACAATACAAAGCAATACCAAACAGGATTTATTGCTCAAGAAGTAGAAGCAACAGCCAAAGAGTTGGGCTTTGAATATTTTGGAGGAGTCGATGCTCCTAAAAATGAAAACGATCACTATGGGTTGCGGTACGCAGAATTTGTCGTGCCATTGGTCAAATCTGTGCAAGAATTAAGTGCTCAAAATGATGAATTAAAAGCATTGATACAGAAGCAACAAGCTCAAATTGATGCTTTGTTGAAAGCCAATACACCAGTAACGTTAGATTCTGAAATGTTATCGACTGTATCAAAAGCAAAATTGTATCAAAATACTCCCAATCCATTTTCAAAAGCAACGCAAATTAAGGTATTTCTTCCTAAAGAAACAGAACAGGCATTGTTGCAAGTAGGCACGATTGATGGCAAACAGTTGTTGATAAAGGAGATTCAAGATAGAGGTGAGGCAACCATGACATTAGATGGCAGTTCTTTAGAGGCTGGAATCTATCTCTATACGCTGATTGTTGATAATAAGATAGTAGCTAGTAAAAAAATGGTTCTGACTAAGTAATAAAGGTAATTCGTTTATAAAAAATAATCAATCCTATTGAGATCATGACTCAGTAGGATTTTTTTTGCGAAATAGAATCAACTTGCTTGAGTTGGTGAATAATCAAAGAGATAGAACAAGACCTATAAGGTTCAACAGCTGTAAAATAAAATCATTTTTTATTTTATAGCAAAAAAAATGTAAGTATATTGAATGTCGAATGAATTTGAACGAACAACAAAAAAGTTGTTATTGGCCAAGAAAAAGATACGATGAAAAATATAGATTCATATACACATACACGAGGCGAATCCATTTATGTAGATGATTTGCCAATTTTAGGTGGAACTTTGTTTGCTGCTATTTTTGACGCTCCAATAGCACATGGAAAAATCACAAAACTGGATGTAACGAAGGCAAAGCAATTAGCAGGGGTAAAATACATTATTACCCATCGAGATATTCCTGGAGAGAATCAAATTGGAGGCATTTTTCCTGACGAACCTGCCTTGGCTGATGGAGAAGTACATTTTAGAGGGCAACCAATTGCTTTGATTTTGGCAACGACCAAAGAAGCGGCACACAAAGCATTAAAGGCAATTGTCTTTGAAGTAGAGGAATTACCAATTATTGTTGATCCTAGAGAGGCGGCTGCCAAAGGTGAAATTATTGGTTCGGTTCGAACATTTCGATTGGGAGATGTTGAGCAAGCGTGGAAAGACTGTGTGTATATCTATGAAGGGCGTGCCGACTGCAATGGTCAAGAACATTTGTATATAGAAGGTCAAGGAGCGTATGCTTTTCCTGTTGAAAATGATTGCATTCGTATCGTATCATCTACTCAAGGGCCAACTCAAGTACAGCGAGGAATTGCACGAGTCTTAGGAGTACCCATGCACAAGGTCGAAGTCGATGTACGTCGTTTGGGAGGAGGTTTTGGTGGCAAAGAAGATCAAGCCACGCCTTTTGCTGTCTTGGCTGCTTTGGGAGCATATTTGAGCAAAAAACCTGTTAAATTGGTCTTAGATAGGGAAGAAGATATGCGCATGACAGGAAAAAGACATCCATATTCCGCAGATTTTAAGATTGGGTTGGATCGCAATTTCAAAATTATGGCCTATGAGGCAGATTATTATCAAAATGCAGGTGCTGCGGCAGACTTGTCTCCAGCAGTATTAGAACGAACATTGTTTCATGCTACCAATGCTTATTTTGTGCCGAATACACGCTTATCGGCAACAAGTTGCCGCACCAACTTACCGCCTAATACTGCTTTTCGAGGCTTTGGTGGACCTCAAGGAAAATTTATCATCGAGTCAGCCATTACAATGGCAGCAGAAGCCTTAAATATTGATCGTGCCATTATTCAAAAAGCGAACTTACTGAAAGATGGCGATGAATTTTCTTATGGGCAAATTGTTGAAAACTGTGAAGCTGAAAAGACTTGGAATCAAGCGGAACAAGATTATAAAATAGAGCAAATTAGGGAGCGTGTGGCAGCATTCAATGCTACGAATCAATACTTGAAAAAAGGAGTAGCGTTAATGCCTATTTGTTTCGGAATTTCCTTTACCAATACTCCTATGAATCATGCTCGTGCACTTGTTCATATCTATCAAGATGGTAGTGTTGGAGTTAGTACAGGAGCGGTAGAAATGGGGCAGGGGGTCAATACTAAAATGGTACAAGTAGCTGCTCAAACATTTGGAATAAATCCTGATCGAATAAAGTTAGAAACTACCAATACGACGCGGGTTGCCAATACGTCACCAACCGCAGCAAGTGCAGGGGCAGATTTGAACGGGCGGGCTTTACAAATTGCTTGCAAGGCTATACGATTAAGGTTAAAAGCCTTTGTACAAAAAGAATTTAATTTAGAATCTATTGATGCGGTCAATTTACAGGACGAGTGGGTGTATGTAGATGGTGAAAAAACGGACTGGACTTGGGAAGATTTGATCTTAAATGCTTTTGGAGCAAGAATCCAATTGTCAGAGAAAGGGCATTATGCTACGCCTAGGGTGAAATTTGATAAAACGACAGAAAAGGGACATCCCTTTGCATATCATGTTTATGGAACAGCCATTACAGAAGTCACCGTAGATTGCATTCGAGGTACCTACGAATTTGATGCGGTTCATATTGTACACGATTTTGGACAGAGTATGAACAAAATAATCGACAAAGGTCAAGTGGAAGGTGGTTTGGTACAAGGTATGGGGTGGTTGACAATGGAAGATTTGCGTTATAATAAAGAAGGACGTTTGTTGTCGGCTGCTTTGTCTACTTATAAAGTACCAGATGTTTTTTCTGTCCCCAAAGAAATTAATATCAAATTCTTAGATACCAATCATTCTAATTTAGCAATTATGAAGTCGAAAGCAGTAGGTGAACCGCCATTAATGTATGGTATAGGGGCACATTTTGCGATTACAGATGCTATAAAAGCCTTCAATCCTAAGGCTATAGGATTGTTTGAAGCTCCCATGACACACGAACGGGTTTTGATGGCTTTGTATCGTAAATAATCGCTGAATAGTGCTGCTCAGTTTTGGGTTGAATGAAGTAACCAAGTAGTTCGCAAACAAAGCGATTCAGTAGTAGCGGTTTTTATAGAAATCGTGAGTGCTGTGCTTTTAGTTAGCTGCGCTGCTACTGCGTGGTTTCAACGAACTATTGTTAAGTAGATAGCAAAACTAACAAAGTCATGCAAATTGTTCGGAAATGATAAACAATAAGAATAACAATATATGGGCATAGTAGAAACAATGATAGGGATTGTTGTGAGCATCTGTTTGTTTGGAACAGTTATCATTAAAAAAATGGTGGCACAATATGAAGCAGATCCTAAACGTCAGAATGAAAAGGATAAGGATTTTGCTGCTAATATGAGCTTTTTTCGAAAGTGGCTTTTTTTTATAGCCTTCTTTTTTGGAGCAGCTTATTTGATTTATAATCAAGTAGCAGGAACTCCTTGGCAAGCGCACTTGCATGAGTGGTTAGATTTGATTTTCCGTTGGTTGCACATCATCTTTGGTATCTCGTGGGTAGGTGCTTCTTTTTATTTTGTGTTCTTAGAAAATTCATTGAATAGAGAACATGGTATTCGAGATGAATTGGCTGGAAACCTATGGGCAATTCACGGAGGAGGCTTTTATTTTTTAGAAAAATACAAAGTAGCTCCAAAAAAAATTCCACCCCACTTACATTGGTTTAAATACGAGGCTTATTTTACTTGGTTAACAGGAACTTGTTTGTTGACAATTGTCTATTATTTTAATGCCGAGTCCTTTTTATTAAACCCAGAAATTACCGAACTAACACCTGTATTGGGAGTTATGATTGGCATTTCGTCTATTCTATTTTCTTGGATATTTTACGAACTCTTGTCCCAAACTTCTTTGTTAGCGCCCAATAAACGACCTGTTTTTTTCTTGATAATGGTCATTTATCTCTTGCTTGTTGCCTATGTTTTATCTATTGTTTTTAATCCAAGAGCAGCATATATTCATATGGGGGCAATTATGGGAACGATGATGGCAGGCAATGTCTTTTTTGTGATTATTCCAGCTCAAAAAGAAATGGTGTTTGCAGCCCAAGAAGGGCGGGAACCCGATGGAGAAGTTGGCAAGCGGGCAGGTTGGCGTTCTTATCATAATAATTATTTTACATTACCTGTTTTGTTCATTATGATTAGCAACCATTTCCCAAGTACCTTTGGAAATGAGCATAGTGTTTTAGTCTTATTACTAATATCCTTGGCAGGAGCAGGAATCAAGCATTTTCACAATCAGTGGGAGCGAGGCGAATTAAATCGTTGGATTGTTCCTGTTAGTTTGCTATTGTTAGTAATAACGATTTACTGGACGGCTCCAAAGTCTAGAGAGGACTTGGCAAATGCAGCTAAAGTGCCCTTCTCGGAGGTGGAAATGATTATAGGGCAGCGTTGCCGTCCCTGTCATTCCAAAAATCCAACAGATGATGTGTTTATTGTGGCACAAGGAGGAATGATGTTTGACACGCCTGAACAAATTATTGCAGCCAAGGATAAAATTATGAATCGGGCTGTTATCACCAAAACAATGCCGCAAGGAAATAAAACAAGAATGACAATGGACGAACGAACCAAAATAGAGACTTGGATTATGCAGGGGGCTGGATTAGAATAGTTTATGAAAGAGCAAGGACGCTTTTGGGAGCACATTCAGAATTTGATTAAAACTGGTGCTCCATCCAATATAGATTTAGCCCTCCAATTGGCAGCAGGGCAAGGAATTGCGGCTGATGTCGTGATGAAAGATTGGGATGTTTTGTTAGACTTTTTAGACATCGTAAAAGGAAAAAAACATCAATTACCAGATCTTTTTAAGATTCAAGAGATTTCTTATTATAATGGGAATTTGTGGCGCATACCCAACAATATTGGCTATTTGTCTGGTTTAGAAAGATTGGAGTTAAGTTCTTGCGGTGTTGACGAGTTGCCTTGTGAAATAGGTTTTTTAAAGAATTTGAAACAATTGTATTTGATTGGGAATAACCTGTTCTCATTGCCCAATGAAATTGGAGAATTGCAAGAATTGGAAACAATAGACGTGACGAGGAATCAAATTAACGAGCTGCCTGATTCGTTGGCGAACTTGGAACAGCTAACTACTTTAAATTTGTATTTCAACCCAATTAGTTGCTTGCCTACAGAAATGCACCGTCTCAAAAAATTAGAACGTTTAAATTTGGGAAAGACCACCCTTTGGTCTTTTGTAGCTACGATTGAATGCTTGGTTGATACACCATTAACGTACTTGTCATTAGAGGACAATCATCTGCAAACGCTGCCAGAAGAATTGAAGTATTTGGATTGCTTGCAACAGTTGAATCTGAGTCGAAATAAATTTTCAGATCAAGAGAAAGAGCGAATTCAGTCCTTATTACCTAACTGCACAATTTATTTTTAAGAATATGGAAGAAAGTTTTGTTATTTATAGTGAACGTGTTGTTTTGCCAGAAGCGATTGGAGCCTTCTCCATCACCATTACAAAAGGAAAAATAACAGCCATCAAAAAAGGTCGTCAAAACCTTGAAAACTTGCCTTTTTATGATTATACCAAATTGGTAATCATGCCGGGCATTATTGATCCTCATGTTCATATCAACGAACCAGGAAGAACCGAATGGGAAGGTTTCGATACAGGAACAACAGCAGCAGCAGCGGGAGGAGTAACGACACTAGTAGATATGCCTTTGAATGCTTCACCCGTAACAATTAATACACAAGAACTGCATAATAAATTGGCTGCTACGGAAGGAAAATTACATATTAATAGTGGATTTTGGGGCGGTATAGTTCCTAGTAATACGGCTGATTTGGTGCCCTTAGCCAAAGCTGGTGTATTGGGGTTCAAAGCATTTTTGACGCACAGTGGAATTGATGAATTCCCCAATGTTGATGAACAAACATTGTGTGCTGCCTATGAAGTTTTGAAAGGAACTAATCTGCCGATTCTTGCACATTGTGAATTGACAACAGGAAGTTATGATCAGGATTTGCAACAGGATCCTATGAGCTATGCTGCTTATTTAAAATCTAGACCCAAACATTGGGAAAATAATGCGGTTGCTTTGATGTTAAAATTAGCAGAAAAATACCAACATCCGACGCACATCGTGCATTTGGCGTCGGCGGATTCGCTAGATACTATTCGAGCTGCCAAAAAACGAGGAGTACCGATTACCGTAGAAACTTGTCCGCATTATCTTTACTTTTGTGCAGAGGATATACCCAATGCAGATACCCGTTTTAAATGTGCGCCACCCATTCGAGAACGTGCCAATAATGAATTGCTTTGGGATGCTTTGTTAGATGGAACATTGGATTTTATTGGTTCAGATCATTCTCCTGCACCTCCTGCAATCAAGGCATTGGATACAGGCAACCTTCAAAAAGCTTGGGGGGGGATATCTGGCATTCAATTGACATTATCTGCCTTGTGGACAAAAGGACAAGCTTACGGTTTGAGTTTGGAACGTCTTAGTATGCTGTTATGTCAAGCACCCGCTCAATTTATAGGTTTTGAAGATAAAAAAGGTAAAATAGCGGTAGGGTATGATGCTGATTTTGTAATTTGGAGCCCAGAAGCTTCTTTTTTGGTCAGTCTAGATACGCTTCAAACAAAACATAAAGTTTCCCCTTATGAGGGACAAAAATTGACAGGAGTGGTAGAGGCTACCATTGTAAATGGGAATTTTGTTTGGACTAAAGAGGGCTTAACAAGTAAAAACAAAGGAGCTTTATTATTAAAATAAGCAAGCCATAGAGCATTAGAGTAACTTTGTGCTTAGTTTGCTGAACGACTATTGATTTTATACCAATCAAAAACAAAAAAAGGTTATGAAACTATTGTACATGGGGGTACTGCTTGTGTTTGGAATAGCGGCTTGCACTTCTCCCAAAGAAGAACATGCAACCATGAACTTGGATGAATTGTACAAAAACAATCAAGTAGAAGGATGTTTTTTGTTAAAATCTTTGAATAGTGATCAGTTGTATGTGTATAACTCGAACCGCTGTGAACGAGGCTTTATTCCCGCTTCTACCTTTAAAATTCCTAACTCTATTATCGCATTGGAGACAGGGGTAGCAATGGATGAAAATTTATACATTGAATGGGATTCTGTTGTTCGAAAAATATCTGCATGGAATCAAGGGCATACTTTAAAATCAGCTTATCAGGTTTCTTGTGTGCCCTATTATCAAGAAATAGCACGTCGGATAGGACCTATGAAAATGCAAGAATGGGTTGGTAAATTGCAGTTTGGACGAATGGATATTCAGAAGGAAAATTTGGATGAATTTTGGTTGAAAGGCAAATCTGAAATTACACCATATCAGCAGTTGGATTTTATGGAGCGATTGGTCGAAAATAAGTTGCCAATAAAACCATCTACCGCACATAAGATGCGGGATATTATGCTGATTGCTTCGGATTCTTCTGGAATGGAAATGAGAGGGAAAACCGGTTGGGGAATTGTAGATGAACAAAATATTGGTTGGTTTGTAGGTTATGTAGAACGACCAGATGGAGAGCGTTTTGTATTTGTTAATAATGTACAAGCTGGCATTAACGAGATTGATGACAAAACCTTTATGATGTGCCGAAAAAGTATTGTTGGAGCGGTGTTAAAAGACTTGGGGGTTATTTGAAATACTATTTTTATTAAAACTCCGATAAGAGTTTGCTGAATACAATGCCATGAAACATCGCTTATATTCTTTACCTAGTTTTTTTGAGGGGGAAGCAAGTTTATTAAATAGCTTATTTGAAGTTGGCTTGCCTTGCTTGCATCTTCGCAAACCACAACAGACACTAGACGCTTATACTTGTTTGTTAGAGCAAATAGATGTTTCATATTATTCAAGAATTATTGTACACCAATATCCTGAATTAGTATCAAAATTTGGTTTGTTGGGCTTGCATTTGACAGAAGCTGCTCGACAGCATTTGAACAACGAAGAATTACAGGCATTGATCTCAGAACAACACCAAAATGGATGCTTGGTAGGAACTTCTGTGCATCAAAAAAAAGCATTGTTTAGTCTACCCTCAAATTTAGATTATAGCACGGTTAGCCCTATTTTTCCTAGTATTTCCAAAAAAAATTACCAACCTACAGAGCATTGGCAAATAACCGAATTGGAATTTTCTTTTGCCTTAGTAGGGCTAGGAGGGATGGGAATGGAAACCTTAGAGGTTGCTTATGAATGGGGCTTTCGAGAAGTTGCTTTTTTAGGGGCGGTATGGAATGACTTGTCTAGTGTCCTTCAAAATTATCAGTTATTATGCAAAAAAATAAACGACCTTACGCTTTAAGTATTGCGGGGTTTGATCCTAGTGGGGGGGCTGGTTTGGTCTCAGATGCTAAAACGATGGAAGCTCATAAAGTTCAAGGTTTGACAGTCGCCACTGCAATAACCGTTCAACATGAGTCTGTTTTTCAGAGGGTAGAATGGGGAAAAATAGATTTAATCAAACAGCAAATAAATTTACTTTTCCAACAATATCAGATTGATTGCTGTAAAATTGGATTGATAGAAAATTGGGAGGTGTTATTAGAAATAACAACCTTGCTATTAGACTTAAATCCACAAATAAAAATTATTGTTGATCCTATTTTTAGAGCTAGTGCGGGGTTTGATTTTCACCAACAAGTCAGTGTGCAATACTTAGAAAAGTGGCTGCCCAACATTTATTTATTAACTCCTAATGCGCAGGAATTAGCAAAAATTGATGCGCAGGCAACAAACTTAATGACAGTAGCAGAACGCTTGTCGGAGTACTGCAATATATTGTATAAAGGCGGTCATAATCCCATGCAAAAAGGAACCGATTTTTTATTGACAAAGGGCGAGTTGTACGAGTACCGACCTAAAACAATTACTACTTATGAAAAACATGGTTCAGGCTGTGTTCTTTCTGCGGCGATTGTTGCTAATTTAGCTTTGGGAAAGACTTTGCCAGTAGCTTGCAAACAGGCAAAAGATTATATTACTCGTTTTTTGAATTCAAATGAAACGTTGTTGGGGTACCACCATTTTTGATGATTATGAAAGAAGCATATGAAGTACGAGCTTTAAATAAAAAGGAATTGGAATGGAAGAAAGATGCGCTGGATTTAGCTGCTGCTTTTTTTGAAAAATACGCTCCTCAAATGGATTTTATAACCGATAAGGCAGCCGCTTTGGATGTTGTGTTGAAAGGTGTTATGCAAGAATCTTGGTGGCAGCGTCCTCGTAAATTTGCTATTGTGACGGGATTAGGATATGGCTTGGGGCAAACATTGGTTGATGAATTGAATTTTGAATGGATTGTTTATCAAGATACATATGGGAAAGATGTTGCTGTACAACATGCTGCTTCTGGCATTATTGCGTTTCCAATTTCTGCAATTCGAAAACGATTAAAAAGCAAAGAATATACTTTTGTAGTAGATTATTTTAAAACACTAAAAGAAGAGATAAACATGGCAAAAAAGGACTTGCCTCAATTACATTATGTTTCACAAGAGCAAAAAGATTTGACACATTTGGAGGCGATAGAAAAGGCTTGTAAGGCGGGCTGCAAATGGGTACAGTTGAGGATGAAAAACGTGTCTTATGAAACGTATTTGGAGACAGCTTTAGCGGCTAAAGATCTTTGTCGAAAGTATGATGCTTTGTTAACTATTAATGATAATCCGCAGGTAGCAGCCGCGTCAGGGGCAGATGGTTTGCATTTGGGAAAGGAAGATATGTCTCCAACAGAAGCCCGAAAAATAGTAGGAAATATACTGATAGGAGGAACGGCAAATACGTGGGAAGATGTGGTGCGATTGTCTAAAGAGCCTATTGATTATATTGGTCTGGGACCACTACGATACACGACTACAAAAGAGAAGTTGAGTCCAATTCTAGGTGTTCAGGGGTATCAAGATGTTTTAAGTAAAATGAAAGCGGCTTTGATTGATTTGCCTGTCTATGCGATTGGTGGGATTCGACAAGAGGATATTGTTGGAGTGTTAAAAACGGGGGTGTATGGCATTGCGGTGTCTGGTCTGATTACGAATGCTGAGGATCCTCGTTCGGTTTGTGAGGCGGTGTTGGAGTTGTTTTAGGGAGCATAGAGGCTGGTAAGTAATCGTTCAGAAAAAACTATATAAAAAACAACCTTCTTTTTGCGCTACTCTTTATCGAAACATCTTGCTTTAGCCCGCTACCACGCAGTAGCACCGCAGGTAAAGCTGCACTGTTCCTCTTCGATTAGCACTAAAAATAAGCCTATTTTTTAGCTATATTTTTTTCTGCCCACTTACTTAAAAATAGGAAAACAATGATTTTAGATGCTACAGAAAAAGGTAGGAACAAAACGTCTTTGTTTCAACGGATGCAGTATATTGGAATAGTAATTTTGATAGGAACAAACTGTATACTGTTGTTGCGCTATCAATTGGATGCTTCAGGGGCGTTTATAACAACTTGTCCTAATGAACCATGTACTCCGCCAATAACAGCATTTATGAATAATTTTTGGAAGTATTTATTGGGAGCTAATCTAGTAGGAGGCGTGGTTTTTGCTTTTTTGCATAAAAAAGCAAGTTAGGCGAAAGTCAATTAAATGCTAATTTGACTTATGTTGATAGATACAAACTTTATAATAGGTAAAAGGCTAATAATCAAAGCCTTCAATAGAAAGTATCTATTGTGGGTTTTAGGAGGCATATGTTATAATTTACTGCTTGCTATTTTAATTTTTTCTAATAATATGAAGGTAAATAGTATTTAAAATGCTAATATTAATTTGGGGGCACTTATTGCACTTTTTGATTATTTCGCTATTTTCTATTTTTATATCTTCTTCTTTTACTCCACGTTTTAATAAATATGCTTTTATTTTGGATATTGCTTGGAGCATCTTCCGTTTTTTTCCCTTTGTCCTACTGGAGTAGATAAATATTTCATATTCCTTTGTATTATTAGTATAACATTGAATGAGAGTTTTTATTAAAGGTTTTTCTCTCTTTTTGAGCCTAGTAGAACCTTTCAAAAAATAGACCCCTGCATAATTAGGAAATTTATAAGTTTTGTAATATTCATTGCCAAAAATTACAGCTTCTTTATTATATTCTCTATTCATACAATATTCAAACTCTTTTTCATAATATATTTTCCAAATGGGACTATATAAACTATCTAGGTGTTTTTTAATTTCATTAATGTAGTCAATAACTCCTATAGGAGGAGGAACATATCCCCCGCACATAAAGAATCTTTGGTCTTCAATTTTTAAACCATATTTCGCCCCAACTTTATTTTCACAAAAAGCAATATGTTCATAAAGATCATCCCATAGTATTTTATAAAGCGTTCCTTTTTTGATATGTTCCTTAGCTAACTTTAAATTTATTGTATCACCACTAGATTTCATCGTAGCTTTGTTTTGACTAAAAACAGGATAGTGAAGTATAAATGTTAGGCCTATGTAGATGTAGATCTTTAGTTTCATTTTTACTTTTCTTTTTAGATGAAAATAAACTTTAAAGGTAACCTGTGGAAAAAAAAACAATTTTACAAAAGCTTAATTTTGAGTGCTTTTTGTAAATTAATAATTAAACACATTTCTTATAAGCTTAAACTAAATATTAGTACAGTTATTGTCGAAATGCTGTTCTTTTGTAAGGACAAAATGAAGTACATAGTGCAATTCAAAATATTGAAGGAGTTAAGAATTGCATGGTGTATGAACTAACCACCTACAAATAGAACAACAATGCTTCAATTAGCAACCAATAAAGCAAAAGACTGGATGTTTGGTAAGATACATGGCAATAACTTAATCTACAATACTTGTTGGGAAGATCCAGAGTGTGATAGAAGGCTGTTGGAACTTAATCCAGAGAGTGAAGTTGTAATGATTACTAGTGCAGGATGCAACGCTTTAGATTATTCCTTAGATGACCCTACTGCCATTCATTGTGTCGATGTGAATTATCGCCAAAATGCCTTGTTAGAACTTAAAAAAGCATTTTATCAAGCAGGTACTTACAAAACACTGTTTCGTTTTTTTGGAGAAGGTAGCCACGAAACGCCAGAGTATTGTTATCAAAACTATTTGAGAGATTATCTGCCTACTTATGCGCAACGTTTTTGGGATAAAAAGATTGAACCTTATTTTGGAGCTTATCGCTTTCGCCCAAGTTTCTATTTTTATGGTACCGCAGGTACCTTTGCTTGGTTGTTTGGTTGTTATATGCGTCTGCGTCGCTCTTTGTATGATAATGTCCAACAGTTGCTACATGCCCCCACTTTAGAGATACAAGCCTATTGGTACAATATAGTAGAGCAGAAAATCATTGGGAATTTTATTCAGTGGGCAATGAAACAGCCTGTTACTTTGAGTTTGTTAGGGATTCCACGTACCCAATCTAAACTGGTAGAAACAGAATATATGGGGGGCGTCATTCAATTTATACAAGACTCTTTGCGCTATATTTTTACACAGTTACCAATACAAGACAACTATTTTTGGCAACTTTATATTAATGGGCGTTACACCGAAGATTGTTGCCCGAACTACCTCAAGAAAGCAAATTTTGAACGCTTGCAAGAAACACATACCAAGATTCAAACCCACACGACGACCATCTCTAATTTTTTAAAACAAAACCCCAAAGCATATAGCCATTACGTGTTGTTGGACCACCAAGACTGGTTGGCTGCCAATGATACCAAAGCATTAAAAGAAGAATGGCGGTTAATTCTTAAAAATAGTCGTCCAGGAACCAAAATTTTGTTGCGTTCTGGGGCAAGTGAAATCAACTTCTTCCCTGATTTTGTACAAGAAAAAGTAAATTTTGAGCATACTCAAACAGCTACAGAACATTTAAAAGATCGCGTAGGCACTTATGGCAGTGTTTATTGTGGGATTGTTCGATAAAAAAAAAATACCTCCTTTTGTCCTAATAAAAAATAATTTTCACACCAGTAAGTGGGGCGAAAAGTATAACATAAAGCAATGTTCCTTTTTGACAGCTACTTATTGATTAAGCTACATTAAACTATGATTCCAGCATTTCAAGATACTAGTTCGCAAAAACATGCGATGAAGAAGTATTACAAATTTCAATCTAAAATCTATGATAGCACTCGATGGATGTTCCTATTTGGGCGAACGAATTTGGTGCATCAGTTGCCTATAGCTAGAGATGCTGCCATTCGAATACTAGAAGTGGGGTGTGGAACAGGTTATAATTTAGAAAAATTTGCAGCGTATTATGTTAATGCTCAATTGGTAGGAATGGATGTTTCGGAAGACATGATAGAGTTGTCAAAGAAAAAACTAGCTCCCTACTCCAATCGAATTGATTTGTTGTCTAGGGCTTATGGAGACACTGCTTTCTCTACCCAGAATAGCTTTGACGTGGTGGTATTTTCCTATGCGTTGACAATGATTAACCCACAATGGAAGGAATTAATCGATCAAGCTTACAAAGATATAAAACCAGGTGGAATCATAGCAGTGGTTGATTTTCATCAAACGAGTAACCCTATTTTTAAGTTACACATGAAAAACAATCACGTTCGGATGGACGCTCACTTGTTACCTGTTTTAGAAAATAAATTTTCTACTTTATCATCCGATGTACAACGAGCTTATTTAGGAATGTGGGAATATTTTTCATTTGTAGGTATTAAATCGTATCAATAAAAATGGCAAAAAGAAGAAAATTAGACCTTCTAGTTTTATCGGATATACATTTGGGAACCTATGGTTGTCACGCAAAGGAGTTGCTGACTTATTTGAAGTCTGTAAAACCTAAAATATTGGTTCTAAATGGAGATATTATAGATATTTGGCAATTTAAAAAAAGCTACTTTCCAAAATCTCATTTGGCAGTCGTTAGTCAGATTATCAAAATGGCTTCTAAAGGGACTAAGGTGTATTACCTCACAGGTAATCACGATGAGATGTTGCGAAAATTTGCTCCTTTGCAAATGGGAAATTTTTATATGGACAATAAATTACTGTTAGAACTAGATGGGAAAGTCGCTTGGTTCTTTCACGGAGATGTATTTGATACTTCTGTTACTTGCGCCAAGTGGTTGGCAAAATTAGGAGGGGTGGGCTACGATGCTTTGGTAGCCATTAATTTATGGGTCAATCATATCTTAAAATCAATGGGTAAGCCAAGAATGTCGTTGTCCAAAAAGGTTAAAGATAGTGTCAAGCGGGCTGTAAAATATGTTCAAGACTTTGAAACAGTTGCATCAGAGTTGGCAATCGAAAAAAACTATGATTACGTAGTATTAGGACATATTCATCAGCCACAAATGCGTACCATTACAACGTCGAAAGGTAGCACTATGTACCTTAATTCAGGTGACTGGATTGAAAACTTAACAGCACTAGAATATACAGAAGGAAACTGGTCTATTTATCAATATGATGAAGCTGATTTTGATACGACAATTCCAATGGAGGAATTACAAGAAATTAATTATGAAATGGTCTATGCTTCTGTAACGGAGGGAAAAGTTCAACAAATATTTAAAGAGCTTATTTTACAATAAGAAGTTTATCAGGTTAGTATTTACGGGTTAGAGAACCTCTGGGGTATGTTGCCTTAGGGGTTTTTTGTATTAATAATAGTTAAGAAATGGGGATAGAGGTTTTGTTTGTATTGGTTTGTTTATTATGTGGTTATGTTTGTGTGGGTAGCCTTTTTTGAAACTTTTGTGTTCTTTTGTATTTTTTATTTTTATATTTTTTTAGTTAGTTTGTAAAATTAGTTGCACCATTTTATATCTAACCTAAGTTTATGAACGACGATAATCAAATTTCCCATCCCAATAAACGGGCTTCTCTAGCAGTAACTCTTATTTATCTAGGAATAATTATAGTTTCTTTTTTTTATGTATACAACCGTATTTTTGATGGAAAAATAAACCTAAATGGCGACAATATTAGTTACTATTTGTTAGGTCAAGCCTTAGCAACGGGGCAAGGATACGTGAATACAACAAGTAGAGCAAAGCAACCGCACAGGCATTTTCCTGTAGGTTATCCATTGGTTGTTGCTGCTGCTTCAAAAGTTTATTCAAGCGAAATCATATTTATTAAAAGAGTCAATGGCTTTTTATTGATAAGTGCTGTGGTTATCTTGTTTTTGTTGCTAAAATCAATTACTCAAAATAACCATATTTCATTTGTTGTTGCTTTATTTTGTATTCTTAATTCCAATTTGTTGAATTACTCATATATAATGATGAGTGAAATATCATTTTTATTTTTCTCTATCTTAGCGTTATGGATGGCTACTAAGGTTAACTTCGATAAGCCTATTGTCAAAAATGGGCTGTTTTTTATGTTAATCTTGTGCGTTGTATTTGTTTTTCATATTAAAATGACGGGACTGGCTTTGTTTTTAGCAATAGCTACCTATTTGTTAATCAATAAGGAAAAAAAGTATTTGTTGGCATTTGGATTAGGATTTATAGTGTGTTCGCTGCCTTGGTATTTGAGATCAAGAAGCTTGGGTGGAAATTCACATATGAAAAGCTTATTGCTGAAAAATCCTTATGAACCAGAATTAGGGGCGATAGGAATAGCAGATTTTATAGAGCGAGTGGTGTCTAATATAGGGCGTTACATTGCGAGAGAAATTCCTTCGAGTACGTTTAATTATGTCAATATAACTAGTTATAGCGAAGCACTATCTTGGGGCGAATTTTTAGTAGGAGCGAGTATAGTATCAGTCATGTTGTTAGGGCTTTATAAAATGAAAATATATAGGTCATTAATCGGCAGCTATTTATTTTTCTTTTTAGGAATACTAGTTCTATGGCCCAAAGTATGGTATGGAATACGATTTATTCTACCAATTGTTCCATTATTATTGTTTGCTTTTGTATATGGAATAGAGCAGCTTGTTACTAGTTTGGCGCAAAAGGTTCGTTTCCAAAAACAAGTGCCTTACATTCCCATTGCGCTGCTTCTGGGGGCATTATTTTTGGTGCCCAGTTATTTAGAGCCATTAAAGGCGTTGGAAAGGGCAAGCAAACAGCCTTATCCTATTAGCTATGCAAACTACTTTAAATTAGCCAATTGGGTTAATGAAAACACCCCAAGAGGTTCGTTAACTTGCTGCCGAAAGCCCATCTTATTCAGTTTGTACTCCAATAAATACTCCGTACCGTATAAGAATACATTGAACCAGCAGGAATTTATAGAAGATTTAGAAAAAAAAGGTGTTGATTATGTTGTTTTGGATCAATTGGGCTATTCGTCTACAGCAAAATATTTATACCCTACCATCAAAAATAATCCTGAACGATTTGAAGTGATTGCTTATATGGAAGAAGACCCCATTACTTATTTACTAAAATTTAAGAAAAAATAGGACGTTTTGAGGTGAGTTTATGGGGGATTGTCACTAGTAGTGATAGGATTTTGTTACCAAGAGAAGAGATACCTAATAAAAAATGCAGTAAATAAGTAGCTTATTTACTGCATTGCATAATCAAATATTATAAGGAATAGTCGATTAGAATAAAGGAGCCTTATTGATGCACCAAATCCATACCTTGACAAATTTTGTCAACAGCATTAGCTAGTTCTTCAGTAGTATGAGCCGAAGAAATAAAGCCTACCTCGTAGCCAGAAGGACCTAAGTAAATGCCATTGTCAAGCAAATAAGCATGCAAGATTTTAAATTTCTCCATACTATCAGGATTAATTTGGTCGGCACGGCGAATATCGTCTTTGGAGAATGCAATCCAGAAGATTGAACCAATGGTATTGATATGAACTTCATAACCTTTATTATCACAATAAGATTGAATTTTGGCTACAAAATCTTGTGTTGTTTGCTCTAAATTCGCATAAAAACCTTCTTCTAGTAATTGAGAAGCAGCTGTAAAACCAGCTGCCATAGCTACAGGATTACCAGACAATGTTCCTGCTTGGTAAACACCACCATCGGGAGCGACATTACCCATGATTTCGGCACTTGCTCCATAAGCACCAACAGGCATACCGCCACCAATAATTTTTCCATAAGTAATAATATCTGGCTGAATATCGTAGTAACCAGCAGCCCCCTCAAATCCTACACGGAAACCAGAAATTACCTCGTCAAAAATCAACAACACATTGTATTGTGTACACAGCTTGCGCAAACCTTCTAAATAAGAACGATGTTGCAGCAATAGACCATTGTTGGCAGGAACTGGTTCAATAATTACACAAGCAATTTGATTGCCATGTTCTTTAAATGTTGCTTCTACTGCGTCCAAATCATTTAGTGGGGCAACTAAAGTTTCTTTCGCAAATGCTTCAGGAATACCTGCGGAGCTACTTACTCCAAAAGTAACCAAGCCCGACCCTGCGTTAACCAATAGAGAATCGACATGACCGTGGTAACAACCATCAAATTTAAGAATTTTATCTTTGCCTGTAACGCCTCTGGCCAAACGGATGGCAGACATGACAGCTTCTGTTCCAGAACTTACGAAACGTATTTTTTCAATAAATCGGTTGTTGTTAAGAATCAACTTTCCCAGTTTGTTTTCCCAACGAGTTGGAGTGCCAAAAGATGTCCCATTTGCTACTGTAGCAACGATAACTTCTCGGATAGCATCATTATTGTGTCCTAAAATAAGTGGTCCCCAAGAACAACAAAAGTCTGTAAACTGATTGTCGTCCTCATCCCAAATTTGTGAGCCATTCCCTTTTTTGATAAACAAAGGAGCCCCTTTTACAGATTTAAAAGCACGTACAGGAGAGCTCACTCCTCCTGGAAAATAATTTTTTGCTTCTGCATACAATTCTTCTGAAATCTTTCTTTGCATTTTTAACTTTATTTTTTAGTAAGCACAAAATATTACTTCAAGCCATTTAAGTTTCGTTCTTGTGCTAATCACATTACCCCGTTGATTTTTCAATAGAGTATTACTAATTATTAATATTCTTATTAGAGCACAAAGATGTAAAAAAGACAATAGATTGTTATCAAGAAATGGTAAAAAGGTGACCAAATTGACGACAAGTGCTGATAATGTTGTGCAAAATTCAGTAGCTTCTTATTCGGCTAAGGCATTAATAGTTTGAGTCCGTTAAACTTTCTAAAAAAACAACCAAAGCAGCTTTTTCTGCATCGGTTAGATTAAGTTGATCTTCGGGTAGAGTTTGATGTGGTAAATCTAATCCCATTCCTACACCGCCACCTAAGTCATAAAACTCAATTACCTTTTCTAATGTTTTGATAGAGCCATTATGCATATAAGGTGCTGTTAAAGCTACATTCCGAATGCTAACGGTTTTAAATGAATTGGCAAAAAAATCATAGTTATCTTTGGTAATGCCGTTGTTGATTCGTCCCAAGTCTTTGTCTAGTTTGGGGTGGTCAAAATTCTCATCGTCCAAGACTCCCAAGACTTCAGATTCAGAATCAACATATCTAGGAGGGACTAAGCCACTAAAAGTAGGTGGAAAATGACAAGTAGCGCATTGAGCTTTGCCCATAAATAAATTAAAACCCTGTCTCAATTCTTCTGGTATTGTTTCCGTTTTGGTTTGAACCAATTGATCAAAAGGTGAATCAAAGCGAGGCAAACTCATCAAATAACTTTTGAGAGCATGATTGATGCTTGCTGTGCTGATTGGGTTGGGGTGTTGAGCATAGCTTGTTGCAAATTTCTGTTGATAATCTTTATTTTGATGCAATTTCTTAATAATAGATGTATAATCGCTGTTAAATTCTTTTTCATTGTGGATGACATGATCAAATTGATTTTTCAAATCATGGGCTCGCAAATCAAAAAAATAAGCACTGGCATAAATACTGTAATTTAGAGAAGGAGAATTGCGGCTAGTTGTCTGCGTTTTATCTCCATTCATACTGCGCTCTAATTGGTCGGTAAAGGCTAGTTTTTCGTTGTGACAAGTGGCACAAGATGTTTTGAGGTTGTCTGAAAGAATAGGATCGTTAAAAAGCTGTTTGCCAAGTTCAATTTGAGCCGATTGTATTTGCTGATTAGGAATATTCGTATAATAAGAGGCATTTAAAAAGTCAGCTTGAAAGGGATTGGTAAAACTGCTATTTAGAGGCAGTTGATAACGATTTAACTCTTCTTTGGTTTCTAAATTAGCACCGACCCTAATCGCCTCTAGATTTTCTAATATAGGAATAAGCTGCCCAACCAAATAAGCATAACGATCAAAATCATCAAAAGAATCATAATTAATCGCATTAAACTGTTGTTCTATAGTTGAAATTAATTGGGGAGAAAAACGTTCTTTATAAGAGAGTAAGGTGTTCAAAATACCTTGATTGACTTGTTTGAAATCCTCAATAGCATTATCAGAAGCAGGTGTGTCAAAACCTGTAATTCCTAAAGTAAAGGAACGAATAAGAGCCTCTTTCATCGCATGAATAATCATGGCATCATAAAAACGAATAGAGGTTACTCTGGTTCTAAAACGCTGAATTTCTGTTTTTAAGTATGTAACAGTTTTTTGAATTGGTTCTACAGTGACTTGCTCTTCAAAAAGCTGTTCATCAATAACTTGAAAGCCGCCAGGATAATGTGTTTCCTTGTTGGCAACTTTTGGAGTAGGTTTTAGCAAAGGAGATTCATTGATGCTACGTTCATACAATTGAGGATCTAGATAAGCGATCAAAAATTCTGCTTGCTTAAAAGGTATTCGAGCTTTGAGATAAGTCGCCCTAGCTTGTTGGATGTTCTTATCTTTTAGATCTAAAAGTAGTTGTTCCAAGTGTGTTTGAAGTTGATCCAATTGACTCAAAAAATTGGTCTTGATCTGAAGGGTAGGAATAGAGGTTTCGGGTTTGGGAGAGGCGGTATCTGTTGTGCTTGAAACCATTACAAATAAGGTAATCAGCGCAATAATTAGGAAAGAATATTTCATAAGAATAGTGTAATTAGTAACAGCGTAGAGATATATGCTTGTTGGGTAGAATAGCAAATTCTGTAAGGAAGTAAATCCCTACAGAATCTTGCTTTAAACTAATAATGTGTATGACAAACTATTGAACAATCAGTTTTTTAGTTATACCTGCCTTATTTTGTATGAAGTAAGTACCTGCTGCCAAGTGGGCAACATCAATTTGGTTAACATTTCTATAGACTTCTAACCTTCTACCATGCAAATCATAAATGGCAAAATCACCTACTTCTTTGAAATAAACTGTACGAGAAACAGGATTTGGATAAAAATCATAGTCCGCTTGTTCTTGTTGGATATTTTTGATCGTAGTAATACTTTGATCCCAACCTGTGATGGCGTACGTTAAAGAGTGGTTGTAAGGGAAAGGGTTGCTGCTGCTAGGGTGTTGAGAGTTAACAAAGATTGTTTTTCCGTCAGGACTTGCAATTGCCCCTGTGATTTCAGCTCCTTTAGCCGCTACAGAAATACGTGTCAAATCGCTTACAGTAGGCGTGTTATCAGACATATCAAACAAGTACAATTCACAAGTTCTATCCGACAAGCCAGCAGGAACTCTACCATGAGAAGTACCATTTAAGTCTTCACAAATCATCATATAAGATTGACCATTAACATTGATAAAGTTTAAACCATCAGGATTAGAAAGGTGGTTGTAAGGATAGTGCGTAGAATCTGGTGAATTGGCATAATGAGGACCTCCTTCTAAGAACGATGTCATGGCATCGGTGGCAGGATCAAATTGCAAAACACGACCATAGTAGTCCCAGTAATCACTAGAATCAGGATGTGTACCTTGTACAAAAGCTGCTCTATTAAGCGTATGTGTAGCGTGTGTTGCACCAGCAGCAGACTCATCTGCCCATCTTGATGCAGGATTGTCACGACCTGTTTCAGTTAAATATACTTTGTTAGAATTTGGATCTTTGGCAATCCATTCCAAACGATTGAACATTGTTGCTCCAACTGCAACGGCTTCATTTTTGAAGTTAAGCATTTTATTAGGATCTGTATTATCAATTTCAATCCATTTGCTACCAGTTGCATCTTGTTTGTATACATAAGTTTTGCCTACGGTAAAATCGCCTACGTTATCTGCCACAAATTTGGTAAAAAAGGCAGGAGTATCGTCAACAGTTAGGTAAACTGTGCGGTTGTCAGGCATAACAACACCACCTTCAAACGCTTGTCTTCCCCAGTTGTATTGCTTGCGAATTGCTACAGCTTGTCGAGGATCAATTTCAGTCATGTAGTTGTAGTTTTGGTATTTTTGAATGGTCTGACCATTCCAACCAGGAAAACCAGCAGGAGCCGCTTGTCCATTGGCAGTACCTGTACCGATCGTAAACAAAGAAGTATCTCTATCTGCAATATCAGTGTTGTCTCCACGGAACCATTCTTCAGCTGTCCAAATTCTTCCATCTACTGTAGACGTAATACCACCACAATTCATTCCTGTTTCACCTGTATGATTAACAAAGTCAACATTAAAGAATTTTCCAGAACGTCCATCTAATAATGTTTGATTGACTACAATGATAGAATCTGTCAAGGAATCTCTATCAATTAAAAAGGTTGTCATTCCTCCGCCATCTCCAAGATTGTCATTAGAAACAACTTTTTCATGGTTGATTGAAATCCATCCCAAGTGTTGTCCTGAAGCATCAGGTGTAAATCCAATAAAGTCATTCCAATCTTTAGAAACGACAGTTTGAGCTGGCTGCCCATAAGTTGCTGTTGCCTCTACCATGTCATACCCCCCGATAAAAATCACTTGTGATTTTAATGGAGAAGGTGGCATAAGTACCGTTTCTGCTCCAAAAGCAGGTTGTATAGTGGCGTCAAATTGGATTTGTGCAAATCCAGTAGCACTAAAGAAAACACAAAGAAGTAGTAGTGTTAGCTTTTTCATAATTTAGGTTTGATAAAGTGTTGTAATGAATGTTTTTTCCTAGTCACAGGAAGTCTATTTCCGCTGCAAAAGTACCGCCTATTTGTTAACCTAAATTAAAGGAAGAGATAAAGAATATTGAAATTGGTGTTAAGTAGTTTATTTGAACAATATTTGTTTTGGGGATTGTTTAACGGTCTGAAAAACTATTAGTTGTGGTAGTTGGAGTCTTGTGTGAATTTTGCTTTTATCTTTCGTTTGTGTAAATATTGAGTTGCTTGAAATTAACATTAAGATAGCCTATAATTAAATTTAAGCCAATCTATGAACATTACTTTTGTGCTCGAAATGAACAGAAAAACAAGGTCTTAAATAAGTTAACGGATAGTGTGTTGCCCTTAAAAATAGCAAGCACTAGAGTTCTAAATGTAAGACGTTACTGTTTGCAAATCTTTATAAACTAAAATAAGAGACGAATGAAATCTATTTTACCCCTTTTATGCTTATTGATAGCTCAGTTTACGTATGCTCAAAACATATCTGTTACGGAATTAGGGCGTTATACCGATGGTCGAGATGGTGCTTGTGAAATTTCAGCTTATGACTCCACTACTAATCAATTGATTATTACCAATGCCGCTTCGGACTCTATTGATATGGTTGATATAAGCAATCCAAGTATGCCTATGCACATGGGTGGGATTGATGTAACCTTGTATGGTGGCGGTGTGAATTCTGTCGTCAATCTAAACAATGGCTATTTTGCAGCAGCAATTGAGGCTGTTGTTAAACAAGATTCTGGGAAAGTAGTCTTTTTTGATCAAACAGGAGCTTATGTAAATGAGGTTACTGTTGGACACTTGCCAGATATGTTGACAGTCACTAAAGATGGAAACAAAGTATTGGTAGCTTGTGAAGGAGAACCGAACGATGCTTATACAATCGATCCTGAAGGTTCTATTGTTATTATAGATATTAGCGGGGGAGTTGCTGCTGTGAATACTAGCCATGTGAAATTCTTAACGTTCACAGATGCCCCAACAACTATTGCTGGAAGTATTCAAAAACCAGGAACAACGCTTGCAGAAGATTTAGAACCAGAATACATTGCTGTTAACCAAACTTCTACCTTGGCAGCTGTTGCCTGTCAAGAAAACAACGTGTTGATATTAGTAGATTTGACAGCAGATACCATACTGACATATAAAGGACTTGGATTTAAAGATCATAGTGTAGTCGGCAATGGTTTTGATGCAACCAATACAGATGGTATCATTAATATTTTAACTCAAAATGTAAAAGGCGTTTACCAACCAGATGCTATTGCCGCTTACTCTGTAGGTGGGATGACTTATTTCGTTTCTGCTAATGAAGGAGATGGAAGAGATTATGGAGGCTACAGTTCAGAAACAAGAATTAAAAATTTAACATTGGATTCGATGGCTTTTCCAACAGCGAATATACTTCAAGGTGATAATTTTTTAGGACGTTTAAAAACATTTACAGCAGACGTTATTGGTGATACAGATGGCGATGGTGATGTAGATGAATTGTATAGCTATGGAGCGCGTTCATTTTCAATTTGGGATGAAACAGGTAATTTGATTTGGGATAGTGGCGATGCAATTGAGCAATATATTGCTGCCAATCATCCTGCTTTCTTTAATTGTAACGATGGTTTGGCTTCAAAAATGGATAACCGTTCAGATGATAAAGGACCAGAACCGGAAGCTGTTGCGATTGGTAAAATCGGAAATCGATTTTATGCTTTTATTGGCTTAGAACGTCAAGGAGGGATTATGGTTTATGATGTAACGAACCCTAATAGCCCTATATTTGAGGCTTTTATTAATAATTTTGATGCAACATCAGGAACAATGACGGATATCGCACCAGAAGGTTTGGTGTTTGTTCCCGCAGCCGAAAGTCACAATGGTAAAAATATGCTGATTGTTAGCAATGAAGTATCAGGAACAACAACCATTTATGAAATAGTTGATTTGTTATCTTCTGTAATGGTATCTGCGATAGATGCAAAGGGAAGTGTTTATCCTAATCCGACATCGAACGAATTGACGATTGAAATGGATTCTTACAATAAAGAGGTGCAATACTACCTAACCAATACCGTAGGACAACAGATAGAGCAAGGTGTTTTTATGGGGACAACAACCTTATCTTTAGGAAATTTGTCAACAGGTATGTATTATGTAACAATACAAGATGCGACCAACCCATCCAGCGTATGGACGACAAAAGTTGTTAAAAACTAATAGGAATAAATACATTTTAGAATTGAAAATGAGGTAAGTAAAACTCATTTTCAATTCTAAAATATAAATGTCTTATTCCAAATCAATATTGATAGAATTCCCTTGGCTATCAATCATATTAACACTATTAGCTTCGTACTTAAAAGTATGCACGATATAACCATTCGGATCTAACATCTTCTTTAACTTTCCATCCTCATAAATGTAGGTGTTTTTGAGTAATTGGTCTTTCCCGTATTCTTTCCATTCACCCGTTCTAGCATAGGTTTGGGTAACAACACGCTTATTCGGATCAAAAAGGCTAGCCGTATGTGGGCTATGACTGCCTTTTAGTTTAAGCCCTCCATCTTCATAAAATGCTAAGTAATCTCCTTCACGAACCGTTTTCCTATCTTTGACTGTGATGTTGGCAATTCTTGGTTGTGCTTCCAATCCGTACGTGCGATACAAGTTGAAACGTCGGTTTAGTTCGCTCGGAGCAATAGAATATCCAGGTTCGTTCAGCCAAGTAATATATTCATAATGCATGCTGGGAAAGTCTTCTTCCACCAATAAGAAATGGTGCTCATAAGGAAGTTTTAGGCTAAAGAAAGTCGTATCTCTAGTGGTTTCATCAGTAATGATAACATGGGTGCCTTGTTCTTGCAATTGTCCATTTTTGTAATAACGCTTAAATTCACCTTCTTCCAAGCCATTGTTATAAGTAGAAGCATATTTAAGCTGACCATTGTCATAATAATGATTGAATCGACCATGTGGAACGCCATTGTTATAAGAACCTGCTAAATAAGTTTGGTTGGCAATTCTAATTTTCCAAAGACCAGTACGTTGCCCTTGTTCGTTGTAATTACCTGTTTCGATAAAATCACCTTTAGTACCGTAGTTGAATTCTATCCAACGACCCACCTTTTTGCCATTAGAGTAAGCACCACTACCTGCCAGCGTTTCACTAACACCAAAAGTAGGATGTTGCTCTATTTTATAAAAGTCCAAACGACCAGAATTGGTGCCGTTTTCAAAGTTCAAACTTCCTTTGACATGAGTATTAACATCTAAGAAATAATCATAAGCCCAAGTACCAATTCGAACGCCATTTTCATAAAAGCCTTCTGACATAACCTTGTTTAGTTTCAGTCCATTTGCGTGATAGGCACCAGTCGGATTATTTTCATCATAAAGAATCCATTTGCCATGACGAATTCCATCCACCATCAAACCTCGGGCTAAAATACTATTGTTTTTATCATAGTAGAGGCATTCTCCTTGCATTAGGTCGTTGACAAAATTGGCACGAACACTAATATCGGTATGGAAGTTAGTATAAATCCATTCGCCTTGTTTAATACCATTTGTATTGTAGCTACCCTGAACATCAGGTTGGTGGTTTTTACGGCTATATTGGGATACATAAAATTTCCAAGGACCGCTTCTGGTATCATTGATGTATTCGCCTTCTGCATAAACGAGTCCTTGTGCATCTTTTAGTTCCCAGTAACCTGTTTTTTTGCCGTTATCTAGCTTGTTTTGACTATAAATTGGGTTGATTGTAGTAAAAAAAACAAACAAAGCAATTGTATTCAATATTCTCATAACAATTGATTTTAGTGAACTTGTTTAAGAATAAGCAGAACTCAAGTTAGGAATGTGTATTGAGTTTATTTTTAAACAATTTCTGTGATTCATTTAAGTAGGTAACTAGGAGTGTATTAGTTTGTGTGATGATTGATACAACAAGGAAGCCCTAGTGAATTACTTGTGATTGATAGATAGTTATATTATTAAGTACGTGGAATTGTTAAGATTCGTTAATAAGAAAAATGTTAATGAAATGTTAAAAATATTTTTATTCTTACCTCTTTAAAATCTATTTTATTGTTAATGTATCTGTTTATGAAAAGGTAACCTTTGTTTTTTTATAATTGAGAATTATGGATTTTGTTTTTTAATCAATTGTTTCATTTTTATTGGGTTTTGTTTATTTTTTTGTCTTTTAGGAAGTTTTTTATAATCTTTATTTATATTTGTTGAAATAAAAGTTTTAAATTAATAATCTACATTATTATGAAACACTCCATTCTAATGGTAGCTTTGATGTTACTATTTTCCCTTGTTATTTCCTGCTCTAAACAAAAAGAAGCAGAAGAAACCCAAAATCAAATTTCCCAGAACACCATTGAAAGAACTTTTGTATACAACCAGAAAGAATACAAAATCTTGTTCGGCAAAGAGGAGCACTTTATACCAAATGAAGAAAGTGCCTTGTTAGAAAGTTTGGTAGCAGAGCAATCAGATGTTGTTGCCTTTTCGTTTTCAGGTAGAGAGAAGAAGATACATTTATTCAATTCCGAAATGGAAGGTTATAAATATTATGAGGAACATATAGATGAAAAAGTAGGGCGACAGTTCCAAGTTGGGCACGCCACCAACTTATTAAGAGACCAACTAATTGCACGGTATGGGGTAGATATAAATTACAATGATCCTCAAATCTATGCAGAAACGAAAGCAGCAATAGATGCTATTTATAACGAATTTAAAATTGTAGGAACACCGCCTAGAGATGTCGAAGCTTTTATGGGAAAATTGGGAGAAGGTAGAAGTGCAAGTAGAAACAACAACTCTTGGCGACTATGGGAGGACGCAATCCAAAATGGGGAAATGTTTAATCTAGAAACAGAACCCAATGTTTGGTTTTGGATACATGGGGAATGGGATTGCAACTGGACTTATGCTGCTGCAAACTTAGACTGGAATTACAGACAAAGTAATCAGTCTTGGGAAGATTGTATTTCTTCTTATTGTTTTAATTTTCAACCAGGTGCTGATGCAATGGCTTTTGCTGTTTATAAAGATGGTTTCTTTACACAAGGAAATTGTAAAAAACTTGTTACTACAATTAATGAAAGTGATTGGAATAATGGTTATGTTGCTCGTTGTTGGAATGATTTAACAGCGGATCATTTTGGAGGCTTATTTTGTACTACTGTAAATGATAATATATCTTCTTTAAGGATGCAAATAGTGTGGGACGGTTGTCCTGTAGATTTTAATGACTTATAAAAGAAAATAATGAAAAATATCATTTTAATATTACTATTTACTTTTAGTAGTAGTTTTATTTCAGCACAACATAATATTTCTGCTACTGCTGGATGGACAGTTTCTACTTTATATAAAGTGGGGACAAGAGCAGCATTAAATACAAGTTCTTATTACGCTGATTTGTATGAATTTACGCCATTTTATACACTCAATATAAATGTAAAATATGAGTATACCTATAATTTATTTAGGTTGTCAACAGGCTTTTCTTTACTTTCTTTGGGGGCTAATGATTATTTTTTTAAAGGCTTTGAAAATGTTTTTATGTATTTAACCATACCTGTTCTATTGGGTTACAAAAAAAACTTTTCTAAAGAAATATCTTTAGTCATAGAAGGCGGTTCTGAATTTGGGCTAAGTTTAGCAAATGTAGGAAGTGTGATAAATGCTGCAAAAAAAGGACAAACAAGACCCTATATAGGACTTTTGTTTGGCATTGAAGGAAAATACAAAAGATTTAGTTTAGGAGCTAGATTTCACTTAGGTTTGAATGATTTTGAGCAACATACCTTTTCAAGTAAAAATGAAACGATTTATTTCAAACACATAGGTAGCACGATATACTTAGGCTACACGATTTGGGATTCTTCTAAGGTTAAAAAGAAGAAACAAAAGGAGTAGAATGGTTATTGGTAAATTTGATAAATAAAATTCTAGAAAAGTTTCTTTAGCATTGGCTAAAAGGAACTTTTCTGCTTTTTATTCTAAACGATTATTTTTATGAAAGTTAATGCTATCTACTTAGAGTATTTTCTCTAACTTGTTTATTCAATCAATCTGCTTACTTTTTAGTAGACTATTATTATGACAAGCACAAAAGCTAAAAAATAAAATTGGCGTATATGAATTATTACCACGTATCTCATCGAAAACTTAGAGAGGGAACTATTCTTACTCTAGGAGTTTACGGAGAACGAATTCGCAGACATGATTCAATAGAAAAAGAATACGCTACTTATATTAAAGAAGAAATATTTGAAGCAATTCGCGTACATCATTATGCTAGCCTACCATCTAGGTTGAATTGTACTTTTTTATTTGCCGATTTGGCAATCGCTAGAACATTTTATGCCTACAAGAGTTATGTCTATGAAGTAGAGATTGATGAAGGTGTACCTTTATTGGCTGAAATGGATTTGCTCCATTGTGATGGATTGAGTTATGAGAAAATTACAAGCTGTGCGCACAAGTATTGGCAAGGGAAAAAACATCCTAATAGTGGAAGCTTAGAAGTCCTGATAGAAGGAAAGGTAAAAGTCAAAAAAATGGTTCTAGCTCCTTCTAATATTTGGGATTTGTAAAAATAGTAGTAGATTTGAGTCTTAAACGTCTTATCATTTTAATCCTTGAGGTAAAATTATTGGGACAAAGATTGATCTGACGCATTGATTTAGAGGTTGGTCGATATAGATGTGACCTCTTATCTGAAAGAAAACTAAATATTTTGTTGATAACCTATATATGCCCAATTTATCTATAAAAACTTACTAATCCTTTTATAAAAAACTTTCAAACTATGTTATTTCTAGATTTTGAAAAGCCAATTGAGGAACTATACGAACAACTAGCAGAACTAAAGAAAACTGCAGATTTGAACCATGATGTGGATGCATTAAATACTGCTGTTGCTGCATTAGAAAAGAAAATTGTAAGCACTCGAAAAAACATATACAACAATTTAACTGGGTGGCAAAAAGTACAACTTTCTAGACATCCTAAAAGACCTTATACCTTATTTTACATTGAACAAATGTGCTCTCGCTTTGTAGAAATGCATGGAGATCGTTGCTTCAAGGATGATAAAGCAATTGTTGGGGGAATTGGCAAGATTGATAAACATAGTGTTATGATTATTGGTCAACAAAAGGGAGAAGATATCAAGATGCGTCAATATCGTAATTTTGGTATGCCAAACCCAGAAGGATATCGCAAGGCATTGCGTTTGATGAAAACAGCAGAGCGCTTGGATTTACCTGTTATTTGTTTGATTGATACGCCAGGTGCATTTCCTGGAATCGAGGCAGAGGAACGTGGTCAAGCAGAGGCGATTGCTCGCAACTTGTTTGAAATGGCAAAACTTCGTGTGCCAATTATTTGCGTTGTAATTGGAGAAGGTGCTTCTGGAGGTGCTTTGGGAATTGGTGTTGGAAATCGTACTTTTATGATGGAAAATACATGGTATACAGTTATTTCTCCAGAGTCTTGTTCTACGATTCTTTGGCGCAATGTAGAGCACAAGAAAGAAGCTGCTGAAGCTCTAAAATTGACAGGAGCAGATGCGTTAGAATTTGGTATCATTGATGGAATAATTAAAGAACCTGTTGGAGGAGCACATCTACAACCAGAAGAAGCCGCAAAAATATTGAAGCGTCACCTTAAAAAAGAATTGACTGCTTTGAGTGAGTTAACTAAAGATGAATTGGTGCAGTCTCGTATCGAAAAGTATAGCCAAATGGGGCGTGTTACTTACAAAAAGTAGTTGTTAACAATAAATTTTTAAACAAGCATTAATTTTTTTTGTCCTAAATTTGATAAATTAATGCTTGTCTTTTGTTTTAGTAATATAGATAGATTACTAAATTATTAATGGATGATAATCTATAATAAAAAGATCAACACCAATTAATTACATTAAATATTCCCCCGATATGAGCTTGTTAACTGGAATAAAAGAAAATTTGTATCAACGAAAGTTGAAACAATGCGCCAAACAAAATAGACAAAGATCGTCTTGCAATCTTGATACGGCAAAAAATATAGGAATTCTTTTTGATGCTAGCAGTGAGACCGATACACAGACCGTTTTATCATTCAAAAGAGCGTTGCAAACACAACGAAAACAGGTAGCTGTGATGGGATACAAAGATGTAAAGGAACTTAGTGAGGACGAAAAATTTCCCGTTTTTTGCAACAAAGATTTGGGCTTGAGTCAAACGCCCAAAAAACAAGAGGTGCTAGATTTTATTCAACAGCCATTTGATTTGTTGATTGCTTTGCATATCAACAATTGCCAACCTTTGGAGTACATCTCAGCTGCTTCAGCAGCTAAATTTAGAATTGGGCATTATAGAGAAGAGAAGACCGATTTTTATGATTTTATGGTGTATGGCAAAAGTCAAAGTTTAAGAGCCATCATTCAACAGATGGAGACTTATTTAAGAAAGATTCATTAAGTTAAATTATGAGCAAAATATTTACAGGTACAGGAGTAGCTTTGGTCACTCCCTTCAAAAACGGAGTCGTAGATTACGATGGTTTGGAGCGATTGATTAATCATAATATAGATGGTGGGGTAGAGTTTTTAGTGTCCTTAGGAACAACAGGGGAGTCGGTGACATTAAGCGAAACGGAAAAGCACGCTGTACTAGATTTTACAGTCAAAATTGCTGCTGGTAGAGTTGCGATTGTTGCAGGCTTCGGAGGAAATAACACGGCGGCAGTTATTAAAAGTATTCAAAACTACCATTTTAAAGGAATTGATGGGATTTTATCGGCTAGCCCTGCTTATAATAAACCTACTCAAGAAGGAATTTATCAGCATTTTATGGCAATAGCAGCAGTTGCTCCTTGTCCAATTATTTTGTACAATGTTCCAGGTCGTACAGCTTCTAATATGACAGCTGCCACAACCTTGCGCTTGGCAAATGCAAGCGATAAATTTGTCGCAATCAAAGAAGCTTCAGGCAATTTAGCGCAGTGCATGGAAATTGTCAATGGTGCAAAACCAGCGAACTTCTCTGTTTTGTCAGGAGATGATAACTTGACATTACCTATGTTGGCTTGTGGAATGGATGGCTTGATTTCCGTTATTGGAAATGCGTATCCTCAAGGATATTCAGATATGGTTAGAGCAGGTTTGGCTGGAGACTTTCTAAAGGCTAGAAACTTGCATTATTCATTTATGCAATTGGTAGATTTGTTGTTTGTGGATGGCAATCCAGCGGGAATAAAATATGTCTTGCATCAATTGGGTATTTGTGAAGAAGAATTGCGATTGCCATTAGTACCAGCAACTCCTACAACCAAGGAATCCATAGATTCTATCATAACTAAACTAAAGGAATTAGTCTTGGTTTAGATGAAGGAAAAAAACTTATATAAAGACATTAGGCTATATACTTTTTTAGGTATTATAGCCTTTTTATTTGTCCATCATTATGGTGGATATTTTGGTCATTATGGGTTTGATGACATTATGGGCTATGGTTATTATGGCAAGAAATGGGCAGATGGACAATTGTTTTTTTTAAACGAAGACTTTTTTTCTTATCGTTGGGGATTTATTAGCTTGACAGGTTTTTTCTATGCTCTATTTGGTGTTAATGATACGGTTTCAGCTATCCCTGCTTCTTTGGTGTTATTATTAACGGTATTACTAATTTTTAAGGTACTTCAAAAAGAAGTACGACTGGTAGGAGTAATAGCAGCATTGATTTATGTGTTGGATAATTGGACAATGTACTATTCCGATAAAATCATGCCCGATACATCGGTAGCCTTAGCCACGTTTGCTGCATTTGCTTTAATTTGGCATCATCATTTTAAACAACAGACCACCCCATTTAAACATGCCTTAATATTATCCTTGGTGTTAATTTGGGCATACATCACCAAGCAGTCCGTTCTGCTTTTATTTCCTGTCTTTTTTATTTTGTTATTAATAGATGTCGTGCTAAAACGGCACTATAAGTTTTGGTTGTATACGGCTTTTTGTTGTACGGCAATGGGTATTTTATATTTATTCGTTATCTACTTGTTGACAGGAGACCCGCTTGCAAGATTTCATGCTGTTGAGGCAGGTTTAGATGATAATTTGGGAGAAGGGCGTTCGTTTGCTTTTTGCAATTATGCCATACAACCTTGGGGGGTATTGTTGCATCGAATTGGTTATGAGATGATCGAGAAATTTCTTAGAACAGGAATGATGATTAGTCTTATGTTGGCGTTGCCTGCCATTGTTAGCCATCGTTTTCGTGACTTCATCACCTTTAAAAACGAACAATCGTACTGGGCCTTGATTTTAGTGCTGTCGCTGCTGTCATCTAATTTTATGACAACGTCTTACAAAGCGTATTTGCCAATTTGTCCTGATATCCGCCATTTTTTGTTTTTAGTACCAATTGCAGCAGTTGTTGCGGCACCTGCCTTGTACCATTTTGCACAAAAAAAAGAAAGAAAATTTGCATTTTTAATTGTTTCCATACTTGTTTTTTTATTAGCAAAATACAAGGCAATTGGAAACTTTGAATGGGCTTATTTAGGAATAATGGTACTGGTGCTTTTGCGTATTATCTTACCCAATCGAACGATTATTGTAAGTGGCTTTCTACTAGGGATGGGAACAGTGGCGCTAATGCCTATTATTTCTTCTATGCAAACAGCCAATAAACATTCTTATGTAGAACAACGAGCAGTAATTTATGCGTATTTAAAAGATAAGAAAGAACCAACAATTGTTCTTACGAATGTTATACAAAAACACATGGGGCAATATTTATTAGAATATAACGAAGAGGGGCCTGTTCAGTTCTATGATTATTCAGACTTACCTGAGCTAACATTTTCACCCGAAAAAACAGTATATGTATTGGTGAATGGTGCGACTCGTTATATGTCGAATTTTTCTTACGATGATTTGCCTCGTTGTATCAAAGATTGTTACGAAAAAAAGCATCCAGCAAGTATAGAAATAATCTATGAAAGCCCAGAGGTAGCTTTGTACCAGTTAAAAGATCCCAATTTATTACGGGTATCAGAGCACTAAAATACTTCTATAAACGATTTTACCCACATTGTGTTACTACGAGATGTTTTGAGGATCTATTGCCGTTGGATAGCGTTAAAGTCTATGGCAATTTTTAAATATCTATTGCATATCGCTTTGATTTTTTGTATATTGCGAGTCTCTCAAAAGAAAGCTTCCTTTTTAGAGCATTAAAAAAATAATCCCTCGCATATTTTATTATGATCAAATCTTTACTACAAATCATTGTTTGTTTATCAATGGTTTGCTCTTTATCCAGTTGCACTTTAACCAAAATTGTTGTATTCTTTAAACCTAGCATAGAAGACCATCATAAAGTATTTGCTTGTGATACCATATCAGGGTCGGCTATGAACGATTGGGCGACATCATCTATGGAAGCAATGCTGCCAAAGAAGCCTTTGTTTATTAATGCCAATTCCCCTGCTAACATCCCACCAATGGAGCAGTGGATACCCACGGAAGAAAACCTAGAAACGAATAATTTTGATGCTTTTTTAGAAAAGTCAAAAACCACAGCGCTTATTATCATCAAAAATGATTCGGTATTGTATGAACGATATCTGAATGGTGGCGCCAAAAACAAACCCAAAGTTGTATTTTCTGTTACCAAAGCTATTACAGCCACCTTGGCAGCAATTGCAGCAGAAGAAGGCTTGTTATCTTTGGATCAAAAAGTTGCTGATTTTATTCCAGAATTTGGAGACGATGCTCGAAAGAACATAACACTACGTCATTTAATGGGAATGGTTTCGGGACTAAATTGGCATGACTTTGACAATGTGTTGCGTTTGGGAGGATTGTATTATACTGGCAACCAAAAGCGTTTTATCAATCGGGCTGCCAAGGCAAAATATGAACCGAACACTCGTTTTGCGTATAAGTCTTTGTCAACTCAAATTTTGGGTGTTTGTTTAGAAGAGGCAATCGGACAAAGCTTAGCAAGCTATTTGGAAGCAAAAATATGGCGACCCGTGGGAATGCAGTACGATGCAATGGTTACGCTAGATAGTAAAAAACATCGAAACCCAAGAACATTTGGTGGAATGGCATTGGCGGCACCTGATATGGCTCGTTTTGGAAAATTGATGTTAAACGATGGTGTTTGGGAGGGGCAGCAGATTGTACCCAAGTGGTTTGTAGATGAATTAAAACATCGAGATATGAATCGTTGGTTTGGATACTCTAATTGCTACTGGCGGAATGGATATGAGGAATTAGGATTTGAAAACAACGATCAATACTGGGCAGCAGGGTACAATGGTCAATATATTTTTGTCGCTCCTAAAGATAACATTATCATGGTGCGAACAGGAGCAGAAGAAAAGAACCATTGGTCTCTTTTATTGGGAAGGTTGTCTGTTTTGTTGGCGCATGGACGTACAGACTTAACAGATGCATCCTTAGATTTTGGAGAGCAGTTTGCAGGAACTTATGTCAATGAAGCTGGAGCAGAAATGACATTGGATTTGTTGCCAACTCTAGACCAATACAAGAGACGAAAATGGTTGTGGAAAAGAGATACAAAGCTTTTTAAGGAAGGAAAAAAACGGAAAGAATTAACGCAATTGGACGGCATTAGTTTGGGATACAAAAAAGGAGGAAAACAAACTCGGATGTACTATGATGTCAAAGACGGAAAGGTATTAGGTTTTTATTATAATTCTTGGCCAGCTGTAAATTTAATGTACTTCAAAAAAGTAAAGTAAACGCTATTTTTTGAATAAAAGGCATTGTTTGACGAATTAGAAAATATTAGAATTAAGGTAGGTGTTGTTTCTATTATTACTCCATTAGGAAATCGTATTAATCTTTTTAACGACTAGTAAGAAGAACTCTATTCAATTTTATCAGATATAGAAAAGTATAGCCATTAGTAGCCTTTTTACTACTACATAAGAATTACGTTGCCAAATTATGAAAAATAGTTGGGTTAGCTGAACAAAATGTGTTTTTGGCTGTTCTATAATCATGTGATAGGCTAAGCTTTGTTGTTTTAGCCTAAATACAACAATTTCCAAATACATTTACAAGTTTATAGTTCTACTTAAAAGTTACTCTCGTAATAAATAACAATACGCTGAAATAGCAACACATTTAGGGGAAAACGCCCCAATAAAGCTAAATTCAATCAATGTTTATTTATTAGAGAACAACTACTTATACCCAATAGAAAACAATTCTAACAAAATATATGCATAAGGCAAGTACAAGGCGCAGAAAAGCATACTGGATGGCATTTAAAGTAGGTTTTAGCTACTTTTGGCTCTATTTAGTATCCAAAATTAGAGGAAAGGAGTACTGGTATTCTCGTATTAGAGAAAAAAACAGGAAGAATGCTGAACGCATAAAAGATATGATGTTGGAACTTCAAGGTTTATTCATCAAAGCTGGTCAATTAATCTCCACCTTGTCCAATGTTTTGCCAGAAGAGTTTAGAGCACCGTTAGAGCAATTACAAGATAATGTTCCTCCTCATTCTTTTGAAACGATCAATAGAGCGGTTATGAAAGAACTAGGGAAGCCTATTGATGAACTCTTTACTCGTTTTGATGAAGTCCCTCTAGCGGCAGCTTCTATTGGGCAGGCACATCGAGCTATGTTAGGGGATAAAGAAGTAGTTGTAAAAGTGCAACACCCTGAAGTAGATGAGTTAGCGCATATGGATTTGACAATCATTAAACGGATTGTTAAGATGTTCTCGAAATTTATGAAAATAAAGGGAATGAAGCATCTATACGAGCAAGTGGAGGAAATGGTAGAGGATGAGCTTGATTACTGTAAGGAGGCGGAATCTATGCAAATTATTAAGGAGAATGTAAAACACGAAAAAGGTATTTATGTTCCTGAGGTCTACACCGAATATAGTTCAAAGAAAATTTTGACAATTGAATACTGCGAAGGGGTTAAAATTAGTGATGTGGATCAGTTGTTGACGTGGAATTTAGATTTGCACCAATTAACCGAATGTTTGGTGCGAGTTTTTTGTCATATGATTTTGGTGGATGGATTTTATCATGCAGATGCACATCCAGGAAATTTACTAGTGAATAAAGAAGGGCAAATTATTTTATTGGATTTTGGAGCAGTATCTAGATTGAGTCCTAAAATGAAACGAGGCATTCCGATCTTAATACAAAATATGATTCAACAGGATGCAGGCGAAATGGTTAAATCTTTGCGTCAATTAGGTTTTATTGCGAATGGTGAAGCGACAGCTAGAGTCGTTCGAAAATTGATTGACGATATTCAAGATTTTATTGAGAATGAGCTGGAAATGGAAAGCTTGAATATTCAGGATATTTCGGAAGATCAATTAAGGCAAGCACTCAAATTAGTTAATATTCGCGAGTTGGCTCGTATCGTACAAATTCCTAAGGAATGGGTTTTGTTGAATCGTGCAGTGGTATTGGTTGGAGGCGTTGTTTATTTGTTGGATCCAGATTGGAATCCTGTCCATACCTTAAAACCTTATCTTGAGCGTGAGTTGATTGGTGGGAAAAGTGGTATGGCTAAAATGGCTTTGAATATTGTAAAACGGCAAGTAACGGCAGCAGCAACTTTACCCGTTGAAGTTCAGAAAATTATCAAGAAAGCCAATCAAGGTAAAATTACCATTGATGTTCGAAATATCAAAGAAGGTTTTAGCCGAATGCAAATGATAGGACAACAAATAGTATGGTTAATTGCTTTTTTAGCGGCTATTTATTTTTACGTATTACTAGATAGTACCAATGCCTATCCTTATTTAACGATGTTTTTCCAAGTCTTTGGATTTGCCTCATTTTTTAGCTTTTGGCTAACGCTTTTGAGAACACCGAAATAGTAAAGCACTTGAGTTGGATGAATAGATAAAAAATAATTTACAAACCATAGCTGATAAGTTAACATCTTAGAATGCATATTATACCAAATTGAGAGGGTATAATATGCATTTTTTTATTATCTTGTGACCTATTTTGACATGAACTAAGGATTTATAAAATTCAAGAAACACTTAAAAAGAAATAGATGTAGAATTTTGTGTTGTTTAGCTTTTTATCAACACCAATTTTCTTTCGTATTGGGTAGGGAACTACTACTACATGGTATTCTATTTTATACAATCCTATTTGTTCCATCAATCATACACTTGTTTCATAGATATCTACTTGTTACTACAATTCAGCAACCTATATGAGTTTTCTTAAGTTATTCCTTTCTTTAACAATCACGATAGCATTTATTTGGGCATTGGGATCTGCTCGTCAAACAGGAGAGCCAGAAAAAAGCACTAAAGATAAAGATGGCAACCTTATGGTTGTAGCAAGCACTGAGCAATTTATTCCGCCAATAGGCAAATTATTGAGTCCTTCTCATGGTTTTTGGCAAAATGCAGAGGGAAAAACACCTGCTTTGAAAACTACAATTTATCACGAAACACTTTCTGCGCCTGTTCAGGTCAAGTACGATGATAGAATGGTGCCGCATATATTTGCAGCGAACATAGAGGATGCAACTTTTGCGCAAGGTTATGTGACCGCTTCTTTGCGATTGTGGCAAATGGAATTACAAACACATGCCGCAGCTGGTCGGTTGGCAGAAATTTTGGGAACGACCGAACATTTCCGCAAAATTTTGATCAAAAAAGATATTGAAACTCGTCGTTTGGGATTGCCATTAGGTGCTCGACGTTCTGTTGAGCTTTGGTCTAAAGAACCTGAAAAATACAAGGCCTTAAATAGTTACTCAGATGGAGTCAATGCTTATATCAACTCACTTTCTTATGATGATTTGCCTTTGTTTTATAAGCTGCAAAATTATAAGCCAGAGCCTTGGACGCCTCTCAAAACAGCCTTGTTGTTAAAAAATATGGGGCGAATGTTGACAGAGCGAGACCATGATTTTGAGTTGACCAATGTCTTAAAAGAAATTGGCTTGGAGCAATTTAATAATTTATATGCAGAGTATTTTGAAGAGCAATCGCCTATTATTCTGGATTCTATGAATTATGTGAAGCCTGTTGTAATAGATGAGACAAATCCAATTAGTTTGTATTTGGGAGAATTGGGGATGGATAGCTTAACAAGGGCTTTTTCACCTAAAGGAATAGGAAGTAACAACTGGGCTGTATCTGGTGCAAAAACGGTTTCGGGGAATCCTATCCTTTGCAACGATCCTCATTTAAAACTAAACTTGCCTTCAATTTGGTTTGAAATTCAATTAAGTACCCCAGAGTTTAATAGTTATGGGGCTTCTTTGCCTGGAGCTCCTGGAGTAATCTCTGGCTTTAATGAAAATATTGCTTGGGGAGTTACCAACGTTAGCCATGACGTAAAAGATTGGTATGCAATTCAATGGAAAGACGAGACCAAATCAGAATATTGGTTTGACAGTACTTATAAGAAATCTAGTATTATTGTTGAGGAAATAAAGGTTCGAGATGCTCCTTCGGTTTTTGACACCATCTATATGACTCATTTTGGTCCAGTGGCGCATAGTGTCGGAAATCAAGATTTTGTATTGAGATGGACGTTGCACGATCCTTCTACGGAGCCACTTACATTTTTGAAATTAGTAAAGAGTAAAAATTACAACGATTATAAAGATGCCATCCGTCATTTTGCCTGTCCTGCTCAAAATATTGTGTTTGCTGCTAAAAATGGAGATATAGCACTTTGGACACAAGGAAAATTGCCATTACGCAAAGAAATGCAAGGACGTTTTGTGCAACAAGGAACAAGCTCCAAGGAGTTGTGGCCTGGTTTTATTCCTCAAAAAGATATTCCACACGAATACAATCCTGCCAAGAATTTTGTTGCTTCTGCGAATCAACATTCTGTCAATCCTGCGTTATATCCTTATGACTATTATGGTTATTTTGAAGAGTATCGAGGACGCTATTTGAATCGGCGTTTAGCGGAAATGGATAGCATTACGGTAGAAGATATGATGGCCTTGCAGTACGATGCTTACAGTGTCAAAGCCGAAGATTTTATGGACTTGTTGAAGTTGCATATTCAAAAAGGGGCGTTAAATAAAGACGAGTTAGAGGTTTGGCACCAACTAAAAGATTGGGATTATAAATACACCAAAGATCAAATAGAACCTACAATTTTTGAAATGTGGTTCGATACTTTGGAGTATCTGGTGTATGATGAAATTATAGCGTTGAAAAAGGAAAAGGCTGATAAGCAGGAGATTGTATTGCCAGAGGAATATAATTTATTACATTTGTTGAAACGAGATACAGCAAATATCGTAATAGATATAGTAGCAACAGACCAACGAGAGTATATAGCCGATGTCTTCACATTAGCTTTTCAAAAAATGTGTAAGGCTGTTCCAAGAGATAGCAGTACTGGAGCAATTCTTAAATGGAAGGAGCAAAGAGGATCTATTGTTCAGCATTTATCAACGTTAAAAGCGTTTAGTGTTGACGATATACCTTCAGATGGTCATGGTTCTACATTAAATGCTTTGAATAAACGCCCTGGACCTTCTTGGAGAATGGTGGTGGAGTTAGGAGATGAAATTAATGCATATGGTATTTATCCTGGAGGACAGTCCGAAAACCCTGGAAGTTATTATTATAAAAATATGTTAGACAAATGGTCTAAAGGAGAGCATTATAAATTGCTCTTTATGAAAACACCAGATGATGCACCTGAGCGCATTATTTTTGCACAAGAATTTCAATAAAATAATGTCTATTGTATCATTTTGGTTGTAACCAATAGTTGTCAAAAAATATACAATTAAATGCAAAGAAGAAATAGTTTATACGCTTTGATAACTGCTATAGGGCTGATGGCTTGGGTAGCAGCAGGAAGCTATTTGTTCTCTGAGAATTGTTGTGGTACAAGCGTAGATAGTTATAATGGCGCTCTTGGAGGCACAATGTTGATTGAAGATGGAAATGCTTTTCGTCTCGAAACTCAAAAAACGATACTTTTTCCTGAAAATAGTGCGAAACCAATCCTTTATCAAGAAGTTAGCGAACAGTTGATGGAAGTGGTGCGTTACGTCAAATCTAATCCTATCAAAAAGGTGACGATTAGAGGTCTTTTTACAGAGAATGAATCTGGTGGTGCCCAATTGGGGCGAGAACGGGCAGAAGCAATTCGGCAACAATTATTTGTCAATTCCGAAACGCCAGCATATCAAATTGCCGTAGAAGCTGGGCTGCGAAAAAATTTATTGGTAGATGTTGACAATAAAATGGTTTTTGGAGCTATAGAGTTTCTTTTTACTTGTATGGCGCCTTTTAAGGTAGAGGATATAGCAACAAAGTTCAAAATAGAGGCAGATAATAACTTTGTTTTTAATTATGCTAGTGTTGACTTTTTGCTAAGCCTACCGCCTGCTATGGAGGATGTGCTAAAGCAACTAGTTGCTTACCTAAAAGAAAATCCTCAACGTCAACTAATATTGACAGGATACAATCATCCAGACGAAGGGAATGGTACCGTATTTGAAAATTTGGGATGGGCAAGAGCAAACAAAATGCGAAGCTTATTGGTGCAATTGGGGGCTGATGCTCGGCAAGTTGCTATCAAAGGTGTAGCAGACGAACGATTGGCGGTGTTTAATTCGGCACTTTATAATAAGTTTTTACCCAATGCAATGGGATTTGAGTTGGATGTGCTGCAACCGACACGTGCGAAACAATATGACCGAAAATATGCCAAAATTGAAAAAGAACTAAAGGAAATGCAGGTTTTTCGTTTCAAAGATTTTGGTCAAAAAACAAACAAAATTATCATGAATGATAAGCTAAAAGCTTACATGAATGATTTAATTTTGTATATTAGTATGAACAAAAAGGCCAAAATTTATTGTGTTGGTCATAGTAATCCATCTAAAACAAAAGAGGAAAGTGCTGTTAATGGCAGCCAAAGAGCGGAGTATGTTCGTGGCTTCTTGAAAAAGCATGGTATACTAGAAGATCGTATAGAAACAACCACTGCTGGGGATTCGCATCCTCTAGGAGAGGAGAATACAAAATATGGCCAACAAATTAATAGAAGGGTAGACTTGTTTATTTCTTATGATGGAAGTCAACCTAAACTATATGCTTTGCCACCTTTGGAAACAGAGAAAAAAAAGAATCTAGTTAAAAAAACAAAGAAAAAAAACTCTGTTGATTCGGTCGCAAAAAGAACGATAAATACACCAAAAATAGATTCGCTTAAGTAAATAACTTGTTAGAACCACATAAGAGCAAGTTATGGAATCTTAAAATTTTAAGTTTCTTCTAAAAGAAATATTGAATGACCAAACTAATTGTATACGTAATATGTCTTGTTGGATAATGGTTTTGGGATTTATGCTTGGAGCAGCTGTAATGGGATATATGTTAGCGTGGTTCTTGCAACCAGTTAACAATCATGCCTCTGCTAAGCCTGTTTCAGCTCCTGGTGGAGATGGAAATGCTGCTGAGAATGCTGCCGCTGCTGAAAAAGCAAAACGAGATTTAGAAAAAATGAAAAAGCGATACGATGAGCTTTATAATAGTAAACTGGATGTCGATACGGCTTTGGTTGCTGCTGAAAGTACGCTAGATGGTCTCAAAATGGATTACGAACGTCTGGAACGGGATATGTCTGGAAATAACAACAGGCATAAGGAGTTGCAGATGGATTTTGACAATTATAAAGACAAGAAAGAAAATGAAATCAAAGAACTCCGTATCAAAACTAAAAAAGCAAATGATGGTTATGAAACGGTGAAGTTCCAATTGGCAAAGTCGAATCGTATCAATGAAAAATTACAGGAAAGCTTATCTCAATTAAAAGAAGAAAATGCTAAGCTCTCGACAGAATTGGAAGAGGCAAACGAGGAAATGGAAGTGGTTAATGCTTCCATGGCAGAACTAAAAACGGATTATAAAGAATTAAAAGATAAAGCAACTACTTACAACGAGCGTTTGACCGAATGGCAGGAGAAGTACCAAAATCTAAATCTCTCTTATGAGGAGTCTGAACAAGAAAAAACGGAATTGGCAAAAGCTTATGAAAGTTATCAAATTAGTACAGGTTCTGAAATAGAGAAACTGAGCGGTCACCTCAAATCTCTCCAATCTCAACTGGAACAATCTACACAATATACAAACGAATATGCAGAGGCATATTCTAATCTAGAATCGAATCACCAACAATTGACCGCTGAACTGGAAGCGCAACGAAAAGCAGCAGCAGAAGAGTTGGCGCAGATTCAAGAGCATTTTAAAGATTTAGAAAATGATTATAGTTCGATTCAAAAAAGAGAGCAATTACTAGATGAACGATTTAGTTCTCTTCAAGAAAAACATTCTGATTTAGAAGATGCTTATCACAATACGGTAGAAGAAAAACAAAACTTAGAGGTTGCCTACAAAGAATACAAACAATCGACTATTGAGAAATATTCTGAATTGGAGAAGGATGCTAAAACTTGGGTGGATCGTTTAGAAGCTTCAACGGCGGAAATGTCTCAACATAAAGAAAAAGCAGCTGAACTAGAAGAAAATAAAAAACAGCTGATGTTGGAGCTGGAAAAGACTCGAAAACGTTATGAAAAAGAACTGTCTTTGTCTGGCGGTGAAATGGATGCTTTGAATGATGCGTTTGAAGATTTAAAAGAGCGTTATTTTCAAGTAAACAAAGAACTTTCATCGACTCGACTAGAAAAAGAGCGAATCAACTACCAACATGAAAATTTTCAGGAGCAAGTCATGAGCGAATTGGAACTGGTGCGCAAAGAAAATAAGAAGCTAAACAAAGTTTTGTTGGAGATAAAGTCAGAAAAACGTTCTTTGGAGTTTTCTAAAAATGAATTGTTAGCTAGAATTCAAACTTTAGAAGAGATGGGAGGAGGGGCTACTCCTGATCAAGCTAAATTGATTAAGGTAATTAATCGATTGAAGAAAAACGCTCAAGCTCAAGAAGAGCAGCTAAAACAATTTGAACAAGAGAAGTTGGCTTATCAAGAAAAAATAGAAACCTTGGAACAACAACTTCAAGAACACAGTAATTCTAATACAGTACAGCAGTTGATGGATCAACAGAAAAAAGATAACCTAAAGGCTATCGAAGGGTTGACAATGACAGCAGCAGAAATATTAAACGATTTTGGTATTTATACTTATTCAGAATTAGCGAATCTTTCGGACGAAAATAGAGCTTTGCTGCATCAAGTTGTAGAGGCTTCTACCGACCGTATTGATCAGTGGGTTTTAGAAGCTAAAGAACTAGCTGCCAAAGAGGCATAGTGCCTATTTTGTAAATAGTAGAACAATTTGCTAAGAATTATGTGCTTTAGCAAATTATGAATAGCCATCTCGATTTTTGAGGATGGCTTTTTTAGTGCGTTAAGTAAGAGGTCAGAAAAAATAAGAAGGCTGTTTGACTTGTTATCTTTTTGAACGATTACTTAGTTAGCTGTACCGCTCTGAGTGTTTTTTACAAACCATTGAATAAATCAACAAACGACTAAATAAAAAAGATGGCAAGGTTTATTAAAAAAAAGAAAGAAGAAATAGGCTTGGCTCCTGACGATTTGTTATTCCGAGGAAAGCCAAAAGTTAGTGAAGTTCGTTTGCGTGTCATAGACTTTGATGCTGTTAATCTTATTGAAAATGTTGTGAATGAGGTAAAAGATGTTTTATCTTTTCAAGAGAAGGATACGGTCACTTGGTTTAACATAGATGGCTTGCACAATACATCTATTATGGAGGAATTGGCTGCTGGATTTCATTTGGAACACCTTATTTTGGCAGATGTACTCAACACACAAGCTAGACCTAAAGTAGAAGAGCATGATAATTGTATTTTTTTATCTATCAAAATGTTGCAACATGATGCAGATTCCGATATGATTACGGTTGAAAATTTGAGCTTGATTATAACTCCTAGTGTGCTGATTTCTTTTCAAGAGAAGGATGGCGATGTTTTTGAACCCGTGCGTGATCGGATTAGGAAACAAAAAAAACGCATTAGAAATGGAGGAACAGACTATCTTGCTTTTGCTTTGTTGGATATTGTTATAGATAATTATATTTATATTATTGGAGTACTTGGACAAAAAATTGAATCCTTAGAGGAGTATTTGCTGAATGACCCAAGCCAAGCTGTTGTTGAAAAAATTAATGCTTACAAGCGTGAACTTAACTTTTTAAGAAAGAACATCAAGCCTGCTAAAGAAATGATTCTGGCATTTAATAAGCTAGATTCTGATTTAATAGGAGAAGGGGATATTGTTATTCATCTTAAAGAATTGGAGGACAATATTAATCATGCGACAGAGTTAACCGATAGTTACCGAGAAATTTTATCGGATCAATTGAATATATACCATACCACGATCAGTAGTAAGTTAAACGATATTATGAAATTCCTAACCGTGTTTTCTGTCATTTTCATTCCGCTGACATTCATTGCAGGAATTTATGGAACCAACTTCGATTATATTCCTGAATTAAAATACCGATATAGTTACTTTATCATGTGGGTAGTTATGATTGTGGTAGCCGTAGGAATGTTGATTTACTTTAAATTTAAAAAATGGTTTTAAGTGTTTTTAGTTGCACAAATAATTGATTTAGATTTCTCTAGTGTAAAGCTATTCTATTGGTAAAGAAGAAATTTTTTTAAAAAGTGATAACCTGTTTGCTTTTGGGGAATATATCTATCATGTGACCCCATATTGTTTTACAAAAACAAGCATCTCCCTCAACGATGCAACCAATTGTTCAATTATCTATGTATAATAATGCAATTCCTCAATCAATATTAATCAACGACCACGAAGTAGCAGCGTAGCTAACTACTATCAATTATATCATCTATAAATTAAGGTGGCACTTTACGCCTAATCATTAGCCTTATAATTGGTTGATTATTGCAGAGAAAAAGTTGTTGATGGATTGTTATAACCTAAAAAAAGTAAGCATGAAAAATTTTTGTTGGATACTATTCCATTTGATTTGCCTAAGTGCGTATGGTCAAGATAGCGCTAAGTTTAATTTGAATTTTGAGAAAAAAACAACAGATAAACCATTGCCTGATGGATGGCTTCAATGGGGCGATTATCAGTTGGGGGTTAGTGAAAAAGGATATTCAGGTAATTATGCCGCAAAGATTGTGTCTACAGAAAGCGATTTGAATTTTGGTTCAATAGCTTATCATATTCCAGCCAAATACGAAGGGAAGAAGATTAAGTTAGAAGGATTTATGAAAATAAAGAATGTTGCCGATGGATTTGCGGGATTGCTGTTGAGAATTGACGGAAATGGAACGAGTTTGGCTTTTGATAATATGCAAAGCCAAGGAATTAAGGGGACAAAGGATTGGAAAAAATATAGTATCGAATTGCCTTATCCAGAAGAAGGAGAACAGATTTTTGTGGCAGGCATTCTTGTTGGACAAGGGGAAGCTTGGTTTGATGATTTTGTATTGACAATTGATGGCGAGGATGTGCAAACATTAAAAGAGGTAAAAAGGAAACGCTTACCGGCTGCTTTAGACAAAGAGTTTATTAAAGGGTCAGCAATAACGTCCATTGTTATCAACGAACAAAATGTTGCTAATTTAGAATTGTTAGGGCGTATTTGGGGGTTAATGAAATACCATCATCCTAAAGTAGCCAAAGGAAATTATAATTGGGATTTTGAGTTGTTCCGTATGTTGCCGCAGTACTTGAACATAACCGATGATAGAATGCGGGATCGTTACCTGCTCAAATGGCTATCAAAATATGGTGGTCTAAAAACTTGTAACGATTGTGCTTCAACAGAAACGGATGCTTTGCTCAAACCAGATTTGGCTTGGGTGCACGACTCTAGTATAGGCAAAAAACTACAAAAAAAATTAGAAGAGATTTACAAGAATCGGCACCAAGGTGAAAATTATTATGTGGAAATGGCAGTAGGAGTTGGCAATCCTAAATTTTTGCACGAAAATGCTTATGAAAATATGCCTTACCCCGATACTGGCTTTCGGTTATTAGCCGCTTTTAAGTATTGGAATATGATTCATTACTACTTCCCTTACAAGCATTTAATGGATAAAGACTGGAATGAAGCTTTGAAAACATACATTCCTAAATTTATTGAGGCACAAGATGAATTGGAATATGAGTTGGCAGCTGTGCAAATGATTGGCGATATTCAAGACACACATGCCAATCTTTGGGGAGGCAATAATAAAATTATGGAATGGAAGGGAAAGTATTACCCTCCTATTCATACTCGATTTATTGAGAATCAATTAGTCGTCGTAGATTATTATAATTTAGAACACAAAGCATCCGTAGGACTGAATATAGGAGCCGTTATTACTAAAATAAATGGAACACCCGTTGAAGCTCTTGTTAAAGAAAAGGCACCTTATTATCCTGCGTCTAATCAACCTACTCGTTTGAGAGATATTTCAAGAGATATTTTACGTTCTAATGACCAAAAGGTGAAAATAGAATACGAACAAGATGGAAAAGTAAGTACCAAGATGTTGACTTTATATGACCCTAAGTCATTGAATTATTATGCTTGGTATCGAAAAAAGGAAGGCAAGTGTTACAAGTTGCTGAGCGATGAGATTGGTTATATTACGTTGGCAACCATTCAATCTGAAGATATAGAGGCGATCAAAAATTTGTTTGCACACACCAAAGGGGTGGTTATTGATATTAGAAATTATCCATCTACATTTGTTCCTTTTTTGCTAGGGTCTTATTTGGTATCAAGCCCAACCCCTTTTGTGAAATTTACAAAAGGGAATGTCAATAATCCTGGTGAATTTACATACACTAGTCCGTTGAGTATTCCTGCTTCTGGAGACCTCTATGGAGGAAAAGTAGTCGTCTTAGTCAATGAGTTGTCTCAAAGTCAGGCAGAGTACACGGCAATGGCATTTAGAGCAGGACACAATACAACAATTGTTGGGAGTACAACAGCGGGAGCCGATGGAAATGTTTCTAAAATTCTTTTACCTGGTGGGCTAAGTACAATGATTTCGGGCATAGGGGTTTATTATCCCAATGGAGCAGAAACACAGCGTATTGGTATTGTACCTGATGTAGAAGTACTGCCGACCATAAAGGGAATTAGAAATGGCAAGGATGAATTGTTGGAAAAGGCAATTGAGTTGATTGAAAAAGAATAGTTATTGTATTCAAAAATGTTGTAATAATCATTATTGAGATAGAGTAAGATGTTTTATATTGTTGTTGATTTTTTAATATTTAAAATTAAAATACAATGCAATTACACCAGTTAACCTTATGGATGCTTTTGTTGCTAAGCAGCTCTTTTTTAGCTGCACAAAAGACATTAAACATCAAAAGCAAAACAGCATTTACGATAGGAGAGACGCTTGAAGTAGAGTCTGCTATCTTGGGCGAAAATCGAGTGCTAAACATCTATCTTCCCAATGGCTATTCTAAAGAATCTTCTAAAACGTATCCTGTCATTTACCTATTAGATGGTTCCATTGACGAAGATTTTATTCATATTGCAGGTTTGGTACAATTTGGCTCCTTCTCGTGGATTAACTTACTACCTGAAACGATAGTTGTTGGTATTGGGAATGTAGACCGAAAACGAGATTTTACTTATCCTACTAATAATGAAAAAGACAAGAAAGATTTTCCAACAACGGGTGGATCAGAGAAATTTATTCGTTTTATAGCAAAAGAGTTGCAGCCATTCATTGCAAAAGAATATGCTATTAATGATACCAAAACTTTGATAGGGCAATCATTAGGAGGGCTTTTGGCATCAGAAATATTATTTAAGCAACCTAACTTATTTGACAATTATATTATTGTTAGTCCTAGTTTGTGGTGGGATGACCAATCTTTACTATCTTGGAATTTACCAACCTATACGACTTCAAAGTCGATTTACATAGCCGTGGGAAAAGAAGGAAAAGTAATGGAAGGAACTGCTAAGGAATTGTACAAAAAAGTGAGTGTCTTAGACAAAAAAAATACAAAAACATTTTTTGAATTTTTAGAAGCACAGGATCATGGAGATGCACTGCATTTAGCTGTTTATAAGGCATTTGAAAGTATATTTGAAAAAGTAAAGGAAAAAGAGTAATGTTTTGGGGGAATAAGAACAGTTCCCCCAAAACAATCAATTGCTGATCAAACATTCCAAAACATAAAGCATGAAAGAAGCATTTACAGGGATAGAAACTAGTCGTCTTATTATCAGACCATTTCGAGTCGAAGATGATGCAGCCGTTTACGAATTTGGTTCGAATGCGGAGGTACAAAAGTATACAGGAGATGGCTTAATTGCTTCGTTAGAAGCAGCAAAAGCGCTGATTCAAAACGTTTGGCTTACCGATTATCAAACTTATGGTTATGGCAGATGGGCAGTTGTTTACAAGCCAGATAATAAACTAATTGGTTTTGCCGGTCTCAAATATCTAAAGAGCATGAACGAGACAGATATTGGGTTTCGTTTTTTACCCGAATATTGGGGCAAGGGGATTGCTACAGAAGCTTCTCAAAAGATTATCAACTATGGCTTTGATGTTTTGGAGCTTCCGCAAATCATCGGTATTGCTATGCCTGAAAACATAGCTTCTAATAAAGTCTTGTTAAAATTGGGCTTAACCTTTTATAAGGTAGATGATTATGAGGGGGATGGCGGAGCTTATAATTGGTATAAAATAAGGAAAGAAGCTTACAAACAAAACAGTTCTAGTTGATATTTTATAGCAAAAAACTTTATACAGCTTTAAGTTATAGAATCGTTACATTTGGCATCTTTTTGCCTTTGGCAAATACTCTTGCCACCTGATCTGCAAGTCGTATGGGCTCTGAAATACGATAAGTAGGCGAACAATCTAAAATAATTTGATTGGACTGTGTTAAAGACATTTTATAACCAGGACTAACATAAACAGGTTTAATATCAGTTTGAGTTCTCAAAACGCTGCCAACTTCTTGCCCTTTTCGGAAGATGGGAAGTGTTGATCCGCGTTCTAGTCCCAGTTCTCCATCGTATTTTAGAAGCGGTCTTTTAGCAACACCTATACTAGGTATATTGGTTTTAACTCCAATCCAGCTGGCAATACCTAACTTTCTAGGGTGCGCAATTCCATGCCCATCAATAATGATTAGTTGAGGAATTAAATTTTTAGTTGCTAAGATTTTTCGGATGGTTCTAAGAACAGGAGGTCCTTCTCTAAAACAGAAAAAGCCAGAAACATACTCCATGCCTGTTTGTGTTTTAAAAATAAAGGTATCTAAATGAGTGCCATTAAATTGATAGGCTGCAATAGCACAAAAAGCTTCTTCTTTTACATATTGAATATCTACACCAAATAAGACATCCGAGGCGTCAAACATTCGATCATTGGTTGAAATTACGACTTGTTTGGCTAACCATTCTTGTTCATCTCGTAAGAAGTCTAAATCCATAAATTAATTTAGCTGTTAATTTGGTCGTCAATAATCACCCCATCTTTCATAACCAAGGTACGATCACTCATTTTTGCCAATTCAGTATTGTGTGTGACAATAATAAATGTTTGTTGATGCTTATCTCGCAAATCAAAAAAAAGTTCGTGTAATTGTTGAGAGGTCTCAGTGTCCAAATTTCCTGAAGGTTCATCCGCTAAAATAACAGCAGGGTTGTTCATCATAGCACGAGCGACAGCAACTCGTTGTTGTTCTCCTCCAGAAAGTTGGGATGGCTTGTGGTGCAATCGATCCTTGAGACCTAAGTCGGACAATAATTGTGTGGCACGTGCCACTGCTTCTTTTTCAGATTTTTTCTGAATATAAGCAGGGATACAGACATTTTCTAAGGCATTGAATTCTGGTAATAAATGATGAAATTGAAAGACAAAGCCAATGTGTTGATTTCGAAATGCAGAGAGTTCTTTTTCAGGTAGTTGGCTAATGTCTTTGCCATTGATAGTCAAAACGCCAGAGTCTTGTCTATCAAGCGTACCCAAGATGTGCAACAAAGTACTTTTCCCAGCACCAGATTTCCCAACTATAGAAACAATTTCTCCCTTTTTAATTTCAAGATCCACCCCTTTGAGAACGGTAAGGTTGTCGTAAGTTTTTTTTATGTCTTTTGCGTGTATCATTTAATTATTTTCGTCAATAGCAATAGTGTGTAGACAGTGTAAACCTTAAAAGTAGGTTATTTTTTATGTACTACAAAACTTGTTTTAAGCATTTGTTTTTTTATTGTTCTTACAAGCCATTTAAGCAAGAAATGACACAATAGAAGAAAAAGCAAATTAATACAATCCCAGCAATCAATTTTAGTAAAAGTACTGAAACAATAACACCTAGTACCATTAAAACGATTTGTAGAATTGTTTTTTTTCCATTGTCAGGTGTTTTTTCCTCCAAGGGCTGATGTTCTCGGCGCAAAATTTCAGCTTCTGCAATTTCAACAGCAGCACTTCCCCAAATGTTCGGATTTTTAACAATTTCCAAGAGAGCAGGCATAGAAGCATTTGGAATTTCTGCCAGAGATAGATTGGATTGGTTGTATTGATGTTGATGTTCTTGGAGTAGTTCTATTGCAGCAGCTACTTCGTCGTCAGAGGCTTCTCTAAAACGTCCTGCGATAATATCTTTAAGTTGATCATTATCATAGTCCCAAAATTTTTCTTTATAGTGGTTTTTCATATTCATAACATACTAAGCTTGTGTTTTTCAAATTTATGAAATTTTAGAGACTTATCCCTTAAAAATAAGATAGCAGCGCAGCTAAGTACTCCTAATATAAAGAATTGTATATTTTTCCATAGTTTTGCTGCGGATTTGTATCACAAACATAAATTTACAAAATGGAGAGCATTTTTAAAGATTTGAAAGTAATAGAATTGGCGTCGGTGTTAGCAGGACCAGCCGTGGGACTTTTTTTTGCAGAGTTAGGGGCAGATGTAATTAAAATTGAAAATAAAAAAACAGGCGGAGACGTTACCAGAACTTGGCGCCTACCATCAGAAGATAAAACAGCGTCAGTTTCTGCCTATTACTGTGCTATTAATTGGAAAAAAGAAGTGCAGTTTTTGGACTTGTCGACAGAAGAAGGAAAAAATGCAGTGTACGAATTGGTCAAAACAGCCGATGTTGTTGTTGCGAATTATAAGAAGCAATCGGCGCAGAAATTAGGGATGGACTACGAACATTTAAAAGCAATCCGACCAGAATTGATCTATGCCAATATCTCAGGTTTTGGAGAGGAGAGCGAACGAGTGGCATTTGATGTAGTGCTGCAAGCGGAATCAGGCTTTATGTATATGAATGGACAAGCAGATGGACCTCCAACCAAAATGCCCGTTGCGTTAATTGATGTTTTGGCGGCACACCAGTTAAAAGAAGGCATCTTAGTAGCTTTGTTACAACGTTACAAAACAGGGCAAGGGGCTTATGTTAGTGTCTCTTTGTTGGAAGCCGCAGTGGCTTCTTTGGCTAATCAAGCCACCAATTGGCTGATGGGAAAACATATCCCTCAACGGATGGGATCTCTACATCCAAATATTGCTCCTTATGGTGAATTATTTGAAACCAAAGATGCCAAACGCTTAATTTTATCTATTGGTTCTGATCGTCAATTTGTGAATCTCTGTACTTGCATCAATCGTCCTGATTTATTGGAAAACGAAAATTATCAAACCAATATAGCAAGAGTCAAGCATCGGGTTGTTTTGGCAAAAGAATTAAGTCAAACCTTCAAAGGGTTGATAGCAGAGGATATTTTGGAGCGTTGCCATCAGAAATTTGTGCCTATTGGTCAGGTGCGCAATATGCAGGAAGTTTTTGAACAGCCAACTGCTCAGAAAATGATTTTAGAAGAAGAGGTGGATGGTTTGTTGACACAAAGAGTACGAACGGCTGCCTTTAAAATTAACTAAAACTAAGTTAAAACACTCATTAAGAGTAAATGATAGTGACTGTTGAATTGTGCTGTAATTTGAAATTATTCTGAATAAGATTTCTTGAGATCAAAACGAATTTCTATAATTTATTTTTTCTTTAATTCCTTATCTTTGCGTTTCCAAAGAAAGTGCCAGAATAACTCGTTGTAGCAGCTGGCTGTTGATGTTAATCAGGCATACAGAACCTAGATTTTATTACAATAATTAATATTATAAAAATATGAAACCTGTTTTTTTTATATGGATGGTAGCGCTTTTGTGTATCTGTTGTACTTCCAAGAATGACAACCCTTCTGGATTACCTGTTTATGGTGTAAAATTGCCTATCGAAAAAGAGGTAAATGGAAAGACCGTAATTGATTCATTGGATCATATTATACCACCTTTTACATTTGTGAATCAAGATAGCAGTACTGTAACCGAAAAAACAGTCGAAGGAAAGATCTATTTAGCCGATTTTTTCTTTACGTCTTGTTTTACAATTTGTCCTAAAGTAAAGAAGAATATGAAGAAAGTATATGAGGTGTTCAAGGATCGACCTGATTTTGTCATCTTGTCTCATTCTATTGATACTCGACACGATACGGTAGGGCGATTGGCTTGGTATGCCAATAAATTTGATATTAATTCGGACACTTGGCATCTCTTGACAGGAGAAAAAGAGGCAATTTATAAGATTGCTTATGATTATTATATTACGGCATTGGAATCAGATGACGCACCTGGAGGTTTTGATCATAGTGGAGCAGTTGTGTTATTGGATAGAAAGCGCCGAATTCGTGGTATGTATGATGGAACTGATCCAGAGCGTATGGAACAGCTGATTAAGGATACTCAATTATTATTGGATAAAGAGTAAGTCGTAATTTAACGATTTGGTGTTGGTGCTGTGATGGAAGATTTTTGAACGAAATGCTATGGTGAGTAGAAAATATAAATATGCAAAAAATAATTAGATATAGTTTGGTAGTAATGCTAGGTCTTCTGTTCTTGTTTTCTTGTGGCAACCCTAGAGAAAAAACCTACAATGAAGGAGCTGTCTTGTATAAAAAACATTGCGAAAATTGCCATATGTCAGATGGAACAGGTTTGGAAGCATTGTATCCGCCTCTTGCTGGAGCCGATATGTTGCAAAGCGTCGGAGTAGGAGCGGCGTGTATTATTAAGAATGGTTTGCAAGGCAAGATTATCGTGAATGGGGTAGAGTTTGAAACAGGGATGGCTCCCATTGAAGGCTTGTCTAATGTAGAGATTACCAATATTCTTAACTACATCCATAATGCTTGGGGAAATAAACGAGAATTTATACAACTCAATGAGGTGGAAGCTGTTTTAGAATCTTGCCAATAAGTACTTTAAAAATAGGAGATCAGATAACAAAAGTGTATGCTTCAGTCAATAGTTAGCTTTGCTGTTACTACGTGGTCGTTGAAACCACGTAGTAACAGCAAAGCTGAACTTTATTAGTTTATTGCATGAGTGCTTCGCAGTTGATAATTAATAAGTTGTAGGCTTGTTTTTTTGTTAAAATTTTATTATTAAGCTAATATAAATGTGTTTTTTTTGCCTTTTTGGTGAAAAAGTAAACAACTAAGCGATAGCAATTTCACGACAGCAGGGAGCTACCACGAAGTAGTAGACACTGAAATCAAATCATTTTTGTGAAAAACGCCGCATTGAAAGAACAGAAACTTTGAACATGCTCTAAGTAATAATAGAGTAAGGAATTATAGAAAGTAAGGAAGAATATTAGAGTTAGTAATTTGATTAAACTTTTTGGTTAAAAAAAGATATTTCTAAGAACATTTTTTCTTTCATTTATTGTCTTTTTTGTATATTAGGGAAAACTCAAATAATTTTTGATATTCTATATTTTGTATACGTTGTGTACATCTTTCCCAATAAATAGAGTATCATTTAATACAAATTCTGTTGCCATTAACCTTGGTATCAAGAATCTAACTTATATTCCCAAATGAAAAAATTGAGCGATATTCGTCGGCAAATCAACCCCTGTTTGCGAAAAATCGAGCAAGAACGGCAAGATACATTAGCCAATATCAAAAAGGCAAAAAAATGGTATCTGCTCCCCATCTTGTTATTGTTGCTAGCTATAGTAAGTTTTGCAGCCAATAAAATACCACTAGGTATAGGATTACTTTTTGTTTCTATTGTAGGACTTATTGTCGTCGCTGTATTTAAAGTAAGTCCTTATCAAACGAATTATATTTCGAATTTTAAGAAAGGAGCTTTCTCTACTTTTGTAGAAGCATCGTACCCTCAAGTTTATTATGCACCTGATAATTATTTACCAAGTAGTTTGTTTGATAAATCGAAGTTGTTTGGAAGTTATGACTCTTATAGTGGAGAAGATTACTTTGAAGGAAAAATAGAGGGGGGCTGCTCTTTTAAATTTTCGGAACTGCATGTTACTAAAACAGAGGTGACTAGCAATGGCGACGGTGGGGTAGAAACAAGTGCTAGAACAATATTTGACGGCTTGTTTTTTGTATTGAATGTACCTGATCGTGTCAGTGGACAAATTCAAGTATTACCTGATAGTGTCGAAAATGTTTTTGGCAAGATGGGCAAAATTTTTCAAAAAAAGATTGGAGCTTTTTTTCAACGTTCTTCAGTGGTATATTTAGAAGATCATCCCGAATTTGAGAAAGAGTTCGTCGTATACAGCAAGGACGAAGAAGAGGTTTATCGGATTTTAACCCCTAATTTATTGCAAGCAATCTATGATTTGCGCTATAAGTGGAATACTCGATTGAGTATTAGTTTTATAGAACATCAAGTGTATGTTGCCATGCCAACAAGCAAAGATTTTTTTAGACCTAATATCAAATACTCAGTAACAGATGATACCTTATTAAAGGAGTTGTACGATGAACTGGCGTTGTGCTTTGCTGTTGTTGAAGATCTAAGCATGGAGCACCAACCAGAAGAGAGTCGGAGCTTGTTAAACTCTGGGCAAAGCGTGAACTTTAATCGTACGAAGTCAAAGGATAATCCATTTTTGTTATAGTAATTTGGAAGTGTTATTTTATCATACAAAATGATGCGTAATAATGCTTAATAGTTTGCCTATTTTATTGGTGAACCCAAATTACTTCAGTAGTTTTGTATACGAATATTATTACATTATAGTTGAAGAATTGATGAACCCAATAGAAGGATACAAAGAGGAGTTGGCTCCAACAATTGAAAAATTGGAAGCCTTTCGATTGAAACAATTAGGTAAGACAAAAGAAATACATCTTTATTATTTTGTCCCCGCAATTCTGACCATACTTGCAATACCCATTTACTGGAAAATTAACCCAATCATGTCTTTTGTCGTGTTGGGCATAGCCGTAGCCATTGGCGTACAAATTGCCACGACAGCGGTAAGTAAACCCAGCCAAAACTATGTTCTTGATTTTAAAAAGCAATTCTTTACGATTATTGCCAAATCGGCGTTTTCCAAGGTCACTTATTCCGTAGAGCAGTTTGTTGCACCCAAGTTGATTTTGTATTCTGATTTATTTAAGGAGCAACCTTTAGAAATGGAAGGCAGTGATTATTTTAAAGGCTTTTCAGAGACAGGACAGAAATTTCAATTTTCAGAAATAAGGGCTTACAAAGAAGGAAAAACGATATTTGAAGGTTTTTTTTACGAGATAGAAATGCCCATCAATTTTCAATCTAAAGTAATGGTATTGCCTAGCAAGGGCAAACGAAGCCCTAAGAGTATTGCCGACTTGAATCAGTTGAGCTTGAAAGGCTTGACTGCGGATGGAGATTTGGTTGCTGTTGCCAATGTGTATCCTAAATTCGAGAAGGATTTTACAGTCTATAGCCATAGTAAAGAAATGGCTTATCATATCTTAGTACCTTCGATAGTAGAAGGAATTCATGCGATTTATAAAACTTGGAAAGTAAAACCAAAGCTTAGTTTTATTAACAACAAAATTTATGTTGCAATACCTGCTAAGCAAGCTGTATTTACACCAAATATTCATGAATCTTTAATAGACAATCCTAATTTTGTATTGGTAATAGAGGAACTGAATAAGTATTTTGATGTTATTAAAAAATTGTCTACCAAAGAGAAAAAACAACCCAAAGAGGAGATAGAAGAACGGATAGAAAACGACGACTTTCCAGAACTAGATTAAAATCCTTTCCATGCCATACCCATCCAACCAAGAAGCATTGCAGCCTTTGCTTCAAAACTTAGAAAGCAAACGACAAAATTATTTAAAAGCCTACGAAAAAGCGAAGAGATTACGTTGGATACCGATTGGTCTATTTATAGTTTTTTCATTGGCAACCTTGTTTTTTTCTATTCCTCTATTATTGTGTTTTGGAGGATGTATCGGTTTAGGAATATTGATAGAATACAAAAAAATTGCTCCATCAGAGAGGGCATACCGTGAGGTCTACAAAAATGATTTTGTACAGCCTTTTGTCCAATTACTTTACCCTAATGTACACTATTTGCCTGGACAATTTTCTACTAGCAACCATATTCAAGCCAGTTTATTATACAATCTATTGGATGCAAATGGAAATTTGGTTTGCGAAGATGGATTTAGAGGAACGACAAAACAAGGGCATGAATTTACAATGATGGAAGTAGCTTATGGGATTGATGTTCATGGTAAAATGGAACACCAACGGGAGATTTTTATTTCTATAGCATCTCCTAACAAAGGATATCGATCTATTTTTGCCGCTAAAAATGCGATGATGGCGCACACCTTGGACGCATACAATAAGAAACACATTGAACAAGATCCCATTGTTGCACAGCAACAAATAAGCACACAATTTGCAGAAGGGTATACGATATATAGTCAAGAGGAAGAAGATGTGAAGGCATTTTTAACGCCTGAATTTACTGGACTTCTTTGGGGGTTAGTAGAACAATGGTCTGGAGCGTTGAGGTTCTCCTTTGTGGAGGATGTTTTTCATATTGCCTTGCCCTCTCAACACAATTATTTTGAAACAGATTTGACAGAATTCGTATCTGAAGCTTTTTTGGGGCAAAAGCTTTTTAAGGAGTTAACGACTTGTTTGTCTATTGTAGAGGAATTGAGTGCTGGAATGAATCGAATTAAATTGCCCTCACAAGAACGACGTTTGCCATTAAAAGATTCTACAGCTTCTACCGAAAATTGGGATAATTCTGCTTACGATCATTTTATAGATCAGGGGTTGTTATAGATATACGAATATATGAAAATAGAAGACATTAAAGAGACCTTTTACCCCAGCTTGGTGCGTTTAGAAAAAATAAGAAAAAAGCAGCGTATCTTGTATTATATGGATTATCTCTATTATGCTGTTGGCTTGTTGGTCTTATTGGTAACTATTTTGATTCTTTTATCTGATTTGCCTTGGTGGTGCGTCTGGTTGTGTTTGGGGGGATTTTTAGGAATCGTAATTGGAAAAAGTACTGATATTGGTAATCCAGAGAAAACTTACGAAATCGCCTATGGTGATTTTTTAGTAGAGCTTATACCAACCATTAATGGAAGCACCATGCCTTGTTCGCCAACTTCCTTATTAGAGTTTCAAAAAGTCGGACCAATAAAGGATTGGGAGAAAACAGTTATTCAAGGGCAAACTACAAACCAAATACCTTTTGAGTATTTGATAGGAGAATTAGCTCCTGACGGAGTGACTTGCAAGGCTTATTTTGTATTAGATTTTGAGGAGGATTTAGGCAAGCGAACAACTATTTTTCGCAGAACAGAGTGGGTAGATAGCTCTCTAGAAATAGAGACTAAAAGCAGGAAAAAGTTTTACATACACTTGTATTCTGTACACCATCAAGATGCTGTTTTTAACAAAAAGTATACCGTGTATGCTGAAGAAAGGCAAGCAACCCAACGATTGATTAAGCCTAAATTGTTACATTGTTTAGATTCAATTTTTAGAGAATGGGACGATCTGGAAGAGGTTACTTTTGAGAATAAAAAAATCTATTTGGAATTGAATGTGGACATGGATTTTTTTATAGGAAACATCCATTTATCAGTAGTAGAAAACGAATTTATAGAAGGACTATTTTCAGAGCTTGAATGGAATTTTAGTTGTTTGGATAAATTGTCTACATGTTTGATGGCAACTGTATCATCCATAGATTCAACTAAAAATGAGACACAAAAGGGTAGAAATACCTCTGACAATTCTGGCTACGATGATTTTATAGAAAATGGACTTTAGAAAAATAAAAGCGGTTCTAACACTATTAAGAATTCCTAATCTAATAATAATTGGATTAACGCTTTGTCTGTTGTATGGAAATGCCGAAATGCAAACGTTGAGTATTCGCCATCTTATTCTATTGGTTGTAGGAACTGTTTGCATTGCGGGAGGGGGCAATATTATTAACGATATAGTTGATGTAGAAATTGACCAAATTAATAAAAAAAATCGAGTCGTTGTTGGGCGGTTGCTTTCGTTTAAATTTGCCCGAACAATGTACTGGGGGAGTAATATAATAGCAATTGGGCTAGCAATTTATGGACAATCTTTGAGTTTGTTGCTGTTTTTTTTAGGAGCAATTGGATTACTGTATTTTTATTCTACTGTATGGAAACGAAAGGCATGGATTGGTAATTTGGTCGTAGCATTGTTGTGTGCTTGGGTTGTTGTGGAGTTTTGGTACTTATCTTATGCAGGACTAACGCCCTACTGGCATGGAATTTTAGCTGCCTATACCTTATTTGCTTTTTTATCTACTCTAATGCGAGAACTAGTAAAGGACGTAGAAGATTTAGAAGGAGATCGGCATCAAGGTTGCCAAACGCTAGCCGTTCAAAAAGGCATTGCTTTTGTGAAAAAAGTATTGTGGGTATTGTTAAGTATTTTATTTTTATTATTAAATGCTGAAGCGTTATTTTTATACAGCTATCGTGCTTATATAGCATTGGGGTACCTATTATTGGTGTTAATGTTGCCACTTGCATTCTTTGCGAGACAACTACAACAAGCCAACGAGATTAGTAATTTTACGTCAATGAGTCGTTGGTTAAAAGTGTATATGTTATTGGGTTTGTTTTTATTGCTGTTGGTATAGATAATGTTGCTTCTAGGTTTTAACAAAACCCAGAAGCAACGCAGATTGATTCTTAGTAGGGCATGAGTTTTTGGTAAAGTGGTGGCAACTCTACCTTGTAAGTAAATGCCCAAAGAATGGATAATCCAATAAGTGCCCCTAAAAATAGCACCCAACTGGCACGACGATTGGCTTTATCAAGTCCAACATTTCGAATCATTTTAATTCTCAAAATACAGGCAACGTGGACAAAAAAGGAAAAAGCACCTAAGAAATAGTAAGGAATGTAAAAAAACAAATAGGGTTTTAAATTAACAACCATAGCTCCATAATAAAAGTTGGTGTCTACTTGTAACATAAAGCGTCCTGCAAGTGTTGCTGAGGTATGGACAAAGAGGAAGAACGCCAAATAAATTCCTGAATAAACATGAAGTTTGTTGTAGTATAAGGTCTGTTTCCATCCTCTTTGCCTAACCAATTGAACCCCCGAAATAATTTGCACCAAAACAGATAAGAGTAGAAGAGACTCTATCAATGGGTGTTGGTATACTTGTCGTAGTGCACTCATCACGGCTATATGGGTGTGAATGCTTTGCAAGGCTGTTAGGTGATTAAGCAAGTGAAAGGTGACAAAAATGCTTAAAATAATACCAGATAAAAAATGTACTTTTTTCATAGTTCAATTCTCTAATTTTAGTTGTTTAAAAACATACTTTCTTAGAAGACTGAAACCTGTGTTTTTTTGTGACAAAGAATGCCTACTTTTTTTACAAGGATAAAAAGATATCAATAGTTCGTTGAAACCACGCAGTAGCAGCGAAGCTAAACTTTATTAGTTTACTTCATGAGTGCTGCGCAGTTGATAATCAAAAAGTTGCAAATTTGCTGCATTTTATTTTAAAATTTTGATTATCAAGCTAATATAAATGTGTTTTTTTGTCTTTTTGGTGAAAAAGTAAACAACTAAGCGATAGCGATCTCACGACCGCAGGGAGCTAATCAACGAACTACTAAAGATATTGTAATTCTAAATAAAAAAGCTGCTAAGCATCCTTAATCGAACCTAGATGTATTTTATCAGGATTGCGAATAAAATAAATGCGACTGACTTGCTCTCCTTCAACTTCTAACAAACCAATAGAAATTAATTCTTCGCCTACATAGGTAAGAAAGCCGATTTCTTGATTGATTTCTTGGATAACAAAACGTGGCGTTTGTTCAAATTTAGCATAGAGTCCCCACAAAAACTTACGACAACTTTCGATACCATAAAGTATATTTTTGGCAGCACTAACTTTTCCACCGCCATCCGAATAAAGAGCAATGTCTTCCTTTAAAATACTTAATAAAGTGTCCAATTGCCCTGTATTAGAAGCTTTAATAAAGGCATGAATAATACGCTCTTTTGTTTTGTTTTCTGCCAAAATAGTACGATTAGAAGGCTTGATTTTTGCTTTCAGTCGTTGATATATTTTCCTGCAATTAGCATTGGTTAGATTTAGCACTTGAGCTAGTTCTTCATAGGTATAATCAAAGCTTTCTTTGAGGATAAAAACAGCCCGTTCTTTGGGGCTAAGTTGAGAGAGTAAAACGGTGATACCATAGCTTAAATCTAATTGATAATCTATGCTATATTCGGAGTTTATAATGGGTTCTGGCAACCAAGTTCCCCAGTAAGCACCTCGTTCTTTTTTAGATTGATTTAGATAATCAATCGCAGTGTTAATGGTTGTTTTAATAAGGTAAGAACGATGATTTTTGATGTGGATAACCTGTTTATTGTTAGCTTGTATGTATTTAGCAATAGCCTCTTGGCTAATATCTTTGCTGGTGGCAATTTCGCCAGTCATTTTATAGGCTGTAGCAAAAAGCAACTGTTGGATTTGTTCGTCTATTTTAATCATAATGGACAAAATATAGGTAGAAAGGTGGATTTTTTCTACGAATTATCGTATTTTAGTTAATTGTATTAACGCAATAGTCCGCTAATATTCTGCACAACAGTTTTTTAATTTGAGAGAGAGTGCTTTGTCAATTTTTTAATTTTAATTAAACTTGATGGATATTTAAATTAGTACTTCGTGGATTAGCTTCGCTGCTACTGCGTGGTATTTTATGAGATCGCTTCGCTTAGTTACCTGCGGTGCTACTTCGTGGTAGCTCCCTGCGGTCGTGAGAGCGCAAGCTTAGTTTTTTAGCTTTTTTGTAAAAAAACAAAAAAGTATCTTTGTATCAGTTTGATTATCAATTCTTTAATAAATCAAGTGATAAAAGTGTATTCTATTGATAATCAAATTGATGTGATTTTTTTACGAAGTAATGTTAAATCCAAGGTCGTTTTAATCAACGACCACGAAGTAGCAGCGTAGCTAACTACTAATTTAATAGTAAATCTAAAAAAATAATTGATTTGCCTGATCTTTTATTTCCTGTTGTTCTTAAGAATAGTGCATTGAATAAACAGTGCATTTGCTTTGCAGTTTTTTGGGGATTAATGATTAACGAATGGGTAATAGTAATTGCAATACTGGGGATATAACAACAATTACTTCAACCAAAACTCTAGACAAAAATGCCTATATATATCAATCCTTTCAAATTATTTGATTTGCCTTTAGAGGTAGACGCCACTACTTTAAAAGCGCACAAATTACGCATTCAAGAAAGAATGCAGCACAGCAAGGAAACAGACTTGGTTTATATAGGTAATAGTAAAGTGCCTAAACAGACGGTCTTAAAGTTGTTAAAGGAATTAGAGAACTATCAAACACGTCAATACCACCTTGCAATTTACGAACACAAGAAGCTTTTAAATTTCTTAGAGTATGGACACTTGAATTATTTTAGAAATAGTCAAGCATTAACGGCAACTCAGGATGCTGACTTTTTTAAATTTATAGGACCTTACTTTGGCTATCAATACGGAGAAACACTACTTCAGGCAATCAAAACACAGGATAAAGAAACATTGTCGTTGTTGGCCGCAACAAGTTTGCCTATGGTTGGTGATTTTGAAGAACAATGTTACAAACATGCTAATTATTACGTAGAGAGTACAATCAAGGAGCTGAAAAATTTACAAGGAAAACAAGAGCTCAATCATATGTCCGAACGAGAGTTGCTATCTTATTTGCCTAATAGGACCATTGAACTGTATAATATGTTGCCGGATTACTTTTATGCTGCTCGAAATTTAATTGGAAATGAGGTATACCAACTGTCTATTGTCTTGATTCAAAATTTTGGTAGGAGCGATGGTGCTTCTTTGATGCTTCGTCAAGGATTAAAATTAAAATTAGATACTACGGTTCGCAAAAATTTGGAATCTATGTTGGGGCGATTTAGTATGAAATCTAAATTTCCTAGTTTTATTTTAATTGCTATTATATTTGTTGCTATCTTGTTCATGATGAAATATATAGAAACTAATTTTTTGGGAGGATAACAGATGAAATCACTTTTAACTATTATTTTAGCAACGAGTTTGTTGTTTAGTTGCCAACCCAATGCAAGTAACTTCATAGAACCGTCGGATCGGCTTCAAACGAATAGTCCAGAAGACTGGGATAATTGGCAGCTTTTTTTGGAAGGGACAACAGGCCGTTTTCGAACCAATAGTTCAGAAGATTGGGACAATTGGCGGTATGACTTGGAAGGACAATCGGGGAGTATTAAAACTGCAAGCACAGAAGACTGGGACAATTGGCGGTTGGATAATGGTCTTTTTACGATACGAACGTATTCTTCTAACGATTGGGATAACTGGGAGATTAGGGGAAATGGTCAAACTTTTCGAGTTCGAACCTATTCTTCTAATAACTGGGATCATTGGCAAGTTTCAGGTGATTTTGAAGCAACATTTAGAACCTCTAGTTCAGAAGATTGGGATCGATGGGAACTGGAAGGTGATTGGACTAACTTAGATGCTTCTACCAAGGCTGCTATTTTATTTATTCCTATTTTTACCAGCAGTATTTATCAACAGGAAGTTCACTTGTAACTTCGTTTGTGCTTATTAAAAATTACCCCACTTAAAAATTATATTATGTTACGTCTTGTAATAGCAATATTGTGTTCTACCTTGTGGGTGTCTTGCACCAAAGTAGATTTAAAAGAAGTTTGTAGAGGAGAATGGAGCTACATCGTTGGAGATACTGCTTATTGCGAACTATTAATTGAAGGAGGAAAGGTCTACCCATATCATCACAACCAACTCAATAGCTATGCTTATCCTTATAAAATAGAGAAGGATACATTTTACATTTATGGAAATGAAGGAACAATTATTGAGCAGTCGCCCATTAAGTATATTGATCCCAATACTTTTCAAATTTTAGGGATAACCCCTTCTGTACTACAACGAATCTCTTATCCAGAGGCAGCTTCGAATTCTCTTTCTAAGTACCGTTACAGAGTTTTTAAATTGACTTTAGATAAAGGTATTGTAGACATTTACGAGCAAGATATCTTTGAGAAAATGGAAGAAGCTAGAAAGCTGTTCGATCCTTCTTTTCAAGAACGTCGTTCTATTGCATTGTATAAATTAAATAAAGAAAAGTTAATTCATTACTCCGTTGAAACCAAGCAGTAGCAGCGCAGCTAACTAAAAGCAAAGCGCTCACGCAGTAAATCGTATTAGTTTAGCTACGCTGCTACTACGTGGTATTGCATGAGTGCTTCGCAGTTGATTATTAATAAGATATATCTCTTTCTTGGTCTTTGTTTTAAAGACCTGATAATCAAGTTGATGCAAGATGATTTTTATGTTTTTACTTCGTGAGCCTACGGGTTTCTTGAAAACTAAAAGACTAAGCTTGTGCCCTCACGACCGCAGGGAGCTACCACGAAGTAGCACCGCAGGCAATCAACGGAGTATTATTAATTCAAAGTTTCAATTAAAAAATGCGTGTTAGTGATATCATGGATCCCACCAATATACTCTCTCCTAAGATGAGTATGATTTTTAACAATGCTTTTGAAGAGGAGTACTACAAAAAGGGTACGTTGTTGTTAGAAGTAGGAAAAATTTGCCAAAAAGTGTACCTCGTTAAAAAGGGACTTTTGCGTAGTTTTTATTATAAAGATGGAAAAGATGTGACGCATTGGTTTGCAGCCGAAATGGAACCTTTAAGCGCTTTAGATTCTTTTTTTAAGCAACGTCCCTGCGATTATAGTATTGATACATTGGAAGATTCTGTTGTTTATACCATTACATTGGAACGGTTGAATGCACTTTTAGATGCCCACCACGAAATTGAGCGTTTTGCCCGCATATTTATCACTGAAATGGTTATTCAGGTATCGGATAAAGTGAAAGACCTTCAATTTAGAACTGGAGTAGAGCGTTATCATACACTACTCAAAAAACACCCCAGTATCATACAAAGAGCACCTTTGAGCAAAGTAGCCTCTTATCTTGGAATGACCCAGCAATCTTTGAGTAGAATACGAGCACAACGGTAGTTTTTACCAATTGTTAAAAGAAGTTTGAGGAATATAGCTTATTTTTAAAAGTATATAATTGTTTATTTACTAACTTTAAAAACAAGTAGTTATGTTGCTTAAGTTAAGTTTATTTTTGGGTGGTGCAATCTTCTGGACGTTCTTAGAATATACCTTGCATCGAGGCTTGGGACACAATCCAAAATTAAAAAACATCTTCACAGTAGAACATTTGTTACATCATAAAGAAGTCAATTATTTTGCAGCAGCTTATAAAAAGGCAATAGGAGCCATCGCTGTTGTTGGGGGATTGACATTGATCTTGGGCTGTCTGATGAGTTGGGGAAATAGTTTTGCTTTTTCGGCAGGTTTAGTGAGTATGTATTTGGTGTATGAATACATACATAGTTATTTACATACCCACGCTCCTAGAAATGCCTATGGGGTTATGTTGCGAAAGCACCATTTTTACCATCATTTTAATAATCCAGATAAAAACCATGGTGTAACGACACCGTTTTGGGACAAGATATTTGGTACCTATGTAAAGCCACAAGGTATTATTCCAGTTCCCAGACGTTCCCAACTAAAATGGTTAACCAATGAGAAAGGAGAAGTACTCCCAGAATTTTCGGATAGCTACTGTTTGGTTTAAATATTTAAAGTAAAAATATGCAGTTCTTGTGGTGTCATCGCAGCCAAGGCAACAGTACCATTATCTAACACTTTCCAACTTTGGTAAGGCGTTAGAATAGTATTGGAATCTTTTGGAAATTGAGCGGTCAACTTGTCTAATGTTTGTTGCTTTACAATAGCACCTTCTGGGCTAATGCAGTAGATAGAACCATAGATATGATCTTCTTTGGGTAAACTATAGGTGTAAAGGTTACGTTTATTGTCCATTCCTATCGGATACAACAAAGGACCATATAGTTCTTTGGCACAAACTTTTTCGTGGACAGCATTTGTTTTTAAATGTGCAGAAATCAGCCCTCTAAGGTTGTGTTTTTCAAAAAATTTGATTCCTGTGATAGTATCTTCTTTTTCAAAAAGCCTAGAAGCACCAAAAGGCAAATGATCAAATTGGGTCGGAGTTGCCTGCCAATCGGTACTAGAAAATTGCCATAAGATGCCAGAGTAGTCCTCTTTTTCTGTCCAACAATAAACATGTTTAGAATTAGAGGATGGAAGAATATGAACATCTCGATAAGTTCCCAACGCAATGCTGTTCTGTTTTTGCTCTTGAAAATTCCAATAGGCAAGTTGATAGTTAGATTGCTCATCGGATGTTAAGAACACACAAGTATTGGAATGGAGCACTTTAAAATCTTTCACCGTTTTACTAGACATACTAGTAGGCAGTTCTATTCGTTCCAAAAATACTCCATTAGGATCAAAAACTGTCAAATACTTAAAGGATGCATCTACAACATAAGTTTTGTTATCTTCTCCCAATTCAAATAAAATAGGTGCTAATTTTGTGGTAGGAGTAACTTCAAATGCTAAACCAGAAGAAATATGAGTCGGTATAATTTCAGCTTGTTTTTCTCCCCAAGGAGCAACCAAAATAGATTTCATAAAATGCGTATCGTTAAGTTTTGTTCGATTAAAGTTTTGAGTTGTACAGCTTGCTAGCATACAGCATAGTAATAAAAGACAATATTGATGCATGTATTACCAATTTGGAGTAAAGAATTTGACGGGAGAAGCGGCGCCTCCTGCGAGTAGATCTTCAACTGTAGTTTTGTAGGTTTTTTTATTGTTTTGTGTCCAAAGGCTCATAATTTCAATTTTTCCACCGACAGTATTTCCAGTGGCTATTGTAACATGATTCATGAAATCTTTGAAAATAACCATATCCCCTTTAATTGGTTTAGGAGAATCTGGATCGTCTTTGTCGTATGTATATTCTTCGCCTTTTCTAAGAACATCAAAATTACTAAACGCTTTTTGAACGCTAGTAGACAAATCAGAGCCAAAGTTTCTGTATAGAGTTGTGATTCTTTCTTTCGTAAGAATACCTTCTTTGTATGCACTATAAAGAACCAGTTCCCAACAATTTAGAACGCTTGTGCTAGTGTCGGGTTCTGCCCCTCCTTCAAGAATCCATTTTCCAAAATCGGTTTGGTTAAGAATGCCTCCTTGTCCTCTCCACTGAAGTTCGCCTTCAAAGTTCATAGCCGTATCGGCAACAGAACCCTGTTTTCTAGCTAAGTCAACATAAGTCTGACCATCGTTGCTGACATCTTTAGAGACTTGTGCTTCTCGCATTTCTCGAATAGCCAAGCGGCAAGCTAAAAGGACCTCTTCTTCTGTGTATCGATTGAGTAACACATAGTTGGCAAACTCAGCAGCCCATTTATGGTATTCGCTAGTTGCTTTAATAGCAGCGTCTGCAATTTGTCCAGGATCGTGTTCTGGTTTGTCGTTAACAAAGTCTCGTAAAGAGCTACTTGGAACAAGTTCAGGGCTTGAACTAGTATCTTGATATTGGCTTACAGATGAATTATCATGTTCTGATGCATTTTCTTGTAGTTGCGTCAAATTATTGGTCTCGTCACTATTGTTGGCCAATTCTTGTAGCCTACGGGCTTCAATAGCTTCAGGACTATTATCAACAAAATTACTGGTAGAGTTTCCTGTTTCTTGTTGTTCCTGTGAAAGATGGTTAACAGAAGTAGTGGTTGAGGTTTCTGATTGTTTTGAAGATCTACCTTTTCCCATAATTTTAAGTTTTGAAGTGTGATTGGGGAATACGAATAGCAATATAGGAAAATTTATTTATATATAAAACTGTAAATAAATAAAAAATATAGGTTTTTAGATGCGGTAGATAGGTCGTTTAAATTGAATGACTTAGTAACCTATCCTGGGCTATAGATGACACGTCGTTTTTTTATTTTTTTTAAAGTAACCGCACAAGAGAGACCGATAGCTAAATTATTAAAATCACCATACGTCTTATAGTGGACGGTTAGGAGATCATAATTGCAATAGAGTGAAAATCGCATGATTTTTTTAAATTTTAGAGCGATTTCGACACTGGGACCAAAATTAAATAAGCATTGTGTATTGGAAGATTTGAATGGCATTAGAACTCTTGGGATGATGCCTAGTCCAAAACGGAATATTTTGCCTGTTTTGAAAATAGCTTTGATGGGAAGGGCTATAGAATGATAAGCAAAGGGGAGAAAATCTGATGGGATGATTTGGAAATATTTCAGATCGTAAAATAGATTGAAACGAAGCCCTAAGCTTGGTTTTATTTCTTGTTCTAAAAAGAAACCAGCTTTTACACCCGCACGAGTATGATAAGGAACACTTGAGTAACCTTGAGATAATAAAAAAATGTGCTGATGCCCTATTTCTACACCAAGAGTAGTATGAGAAGGTTGCCCCTTTATAGAGGATAGGCATACCATTAATGCTAAACTAATTAAAAAAAGTATTTTCATGATAAATTAAAGTGATGCATGTTAGTAATGAGAAACTTTTGCGCTAAATAAAGCTTTAGACTATTAGCCTGGGCTATAAATGACCCGCCGTTTTTTCATTTTTTTAAATACAAAGGCAAAAGAAACGCCAGCTATAAGACTATGAGATTTAGGGATTGCAATTAATTTGATGGGGATAAGATCTATATTTAGATAGAAGCTAAGACGCATTTTTTTTCTTATTCTAAACGCCATAGAACCACAAACCCCAAGATGAAACTGAGGAGTAGGAAGTTGTTCAGAAAGTAGTAACATTGGATCTAATCCTAAACTAAAATGGACGATTCTTCCTGCTTTAAAAATAGTCTGAATCGGAAGACTAAAGCAATGATTGCCTTGGTAAGGGTACCAATCATTAGTGGGGAAGTTAAGATACCTAAAATTATAAAACAAACTGGTTCTAATATTGATAAGAGCAGATACCTCTCTTTCTAAAAAAAAGCCAGCTTTTAGACCTGGAGTTGTATAGGCTCCTGAAAAGATATTAGAGACTTGAGGTTGCCCAATGTAGTCGGACAGGTGTTGCCCTATTTCTATGCCAATTTCTGTTTGTGCGTTAGCGTGTAGTACGCCTAAGATGGACATACAAAAGGCGAGGAGAGTGGTTTTCATAGTAACAATGGATTATTTTTTTGTTGCTGAATGCTAGGATTGGTTAGATTGCTTATAGAAAAGGAGGGCAAAGGTCAACAGGAATAAAGGAAGACTGTGGGGTGCTGATCAATACATACGATAGGCTAATTCCTGCAATAATATTATTGTAAAAATCATTTTGTCGAGATTGTCTAGTGCGGATCTCTAATAATTTGTTGAAACCATGCATGTAATAAGCTGCTACACGAAGCTGTTCTGTGATGTGGAAAGCGCATTCCCCCCGCATACCTAATTGTATACTCGGTATCCGAATAAGAGGTAAATTACTACCCAAGACAGTATTCATCTCAACACCTAAGGCAACTTGTACTTGTTGATTGAGTTTGAGTACACCCATCATTGGAATATTGAGGCTATGCATATCCCAATATTTATCGGTATTATAAGGATTGGGAACATTACCAAAGTGAAAGCCTCGTAACGTATAAAACACACCGCTTCTTATAGCAAATAAAGAACTGATTTCTACCTCTGCAAACATTCCTCCACGTACACCAATTCGTTGAGCATAGTAGGGGATTGTTTGGTTAGAAGGGACAATAGCAGATATAGCGGTTCCTACCTCAGGACCTATATGAATCTGCGCTTGAAGCCGATTTGGAAGGGAAAAACACCATCCTAAGAAAAGGAGTAAAGCCTTTGACACAAACAATTTTTTCACAAACATTGATTTTGTTGTATAATAAATAGAATGTGTAAAGTTGTGGCATAGATGGATGGTTTATTTTATGAAGTAAGGGGTAGTTGCCAGATAAAATTTAGGTTTATCTTTTAATGATAAACATAGGACGTCGTATCTTGCAAAGGCAGTTCTTTTATAAAACCACTAAAATTTAAAATACGCTGCTTATATTCTAAAAAAAAGCTATTGCCATTGTTGAATAGTTCATGGCAATAGTGCATTAATCAAGGGTTATAAAAAGCTAAATACACCAATAAAAAATATTAATAGACCACCATAAATATAAATAGCCATTGAATTTTTGGAGCTAACCTGTAATCGAGCAAATAAATATTGACAGACAAGACTCCATAAAAAAACAACGGCGAAAAATAGACTATTCCCATTGGTCGAGGCAATTGTCCAAAAATCAAGTTTAGGAGCTACTTGATGAATGAGTCCCGTTAATCCTGTCATGAGTAATGCCCCAGAGATAATCTGTAACCATTGGTTTTTTAGCGGTGATTTATGGATGATACAAGCGGTACTAAAGGCATTGACCAACCAATAAATAGGCATTACTAGAGGTATTCCTAATAGACTAAATCCAAGTGTTTTTCCAAAAGAATAAGGTATTGTTTGTGTCATAAGTGTTTCTATACCAAGACTTAAAATTAAAGTGCTTGCTATGAAAAAAAACACCGATTTATTCCATTCTTTTTGATAAAGAAAGAGCAAAAGTGCATTGAGTAGAATAAAATAAGGGGTGTAATACAAATACCAAGCTTGTTGATGTGGGGTAGTAAAGCCAACTAGTGAAGCCATATAAACGATCATGAGAAGAATAACAGCAGGTACGTAACTCATTATTTATTGTTTTGTATTGTCAATTGTATTCGGAGCGCAAAGATAATGGATATTGTTTGCTAATTTGGGGTTTTGTTAGAAAAAGCTCAAAATGGAAGTATTATTATTTGAAAAAATTCATTAAAAATCACTACTTTTGCATCAAATTTCTTAACAACAGAGAAGTATTGGAGATAAAACCTCCTAATATTTCTATTCTATATCTATAACAAATCTTATGTTAACAGTTAGTAACCTTTCATTACAATTTGGGAAACGAGTGCTTTTTGATGAAGTAAACATCAAATTTACACGGGGCAATTGTTATGGTGTAATTGGTGCCAATGGTGCTGGAAAATCAACTTTTCTTAAAATCTTATCAGGAGAAATTGAGTCAACTCTAGGACATGTTGCCAAAGAACCAGATGCTCGTATGACTGTATTGAAACAGGATCATTTTGCTTATGACGAATATACAGTATTGGATACTGTAATGATGGGGCATGAAAAACTATACAACACAAAAGTTGAACTGGATAATATTTATTTGAAAGAAGATTTTAGTGATGCAGACGGTGTTAGAGCGGGAGAGTTGAATGAGTTGTTTGAGGAGATGGGAGGATGGAATGCTGAAAGCGATGCCGCTATGTTGTTGAGTAACCTAGGAGTAGTAGAGGCAGATCATTTTAAAAAAATGGAAGAGCTGAATACGAATCAAAAGGTTCGCGTGTTGTTGGCTCAAGTACTATATGGTAATCCTGATATTTTGATCTTGGATGAGCCTACGAACGATTTGGATGCAGAGACAATTATGTGGTTAGAAGATTTCTTGGCAGATTTTAAAAATACCGTAATTGTAGTATCGCATGATCGTCACTTTTTGGATGCAGTTTGTACGCATATCGTGGATGTAGATCACAAGAAAATTAAGTTGTCTACAGGTAACTATACCTTCTGGTATCAAACTAGCCAGTTGTTGAGTCGTCAGATGGCAGATAAAAACAAGAAAAATGAGCAAAAGCGTAAGGAATTAATGGATTTTATCCAACGGTTCTCTGCCAATGCATCAAAAGCCAAACAAGCAACTAGCCGTAAAAAGGCCTTAGAAAAATTGGATTTGAACGAAATTTCTGTTTCTTCTCGTCGTTATCCAGGTATTATTTTTAAGCAAAACAGAGAAATAGGCAACCAAGTATTAACAGTTAATTCTTTAAAAAAGGTACTGGGAGATACTGTTTTATTTGATAATCTGAATTTCACTGTTGAGAAAGGAGACAAAATTGCTGTTCGTTCTAAAAACTCTTTGGCCGTAACAAAATTGTTCCAAGTTTTGGCAGGTGAAGAGGGAGAAACACAAGATTCTGGAGATTTTGAATGGGGAGTAACGGTAACAAAATCTTACCTTCCTAATGAGAATGCTAAATACTTTAATTCTGACTTGGATTTGGTCGATTGGTTGCGCCAATATTCGGAAGAAAAAGATGAGACTTTTATTCGTGGATTTTTAGGTCGTATGTTGTTCTCTGGAGAAGAAACACAAAAAAGTTGTAATGTTCTTTCTGGAGGAGAGAAAGTACGTTGCTTGATGTCTAAGATTATGTTGGAAGAAGGAAATGTACTTATCTTAGATGAGCCTACTTCTCACTTAGATTTGGAATCCATTACCAAATTGAACGAAGCGTTAATTGATTACCCTGGAATCGTGATCTTTACTTCTCATGACCACGAGTTTACACAAACAGTAGCCAACCGAATTATTGAAATTGGACCTAATGGTATGCTGGATAAGTTGATGACTTACGATGAGTATTTACAAGATGAGAAGGTTAAAAATCAAAGAGAAGAATTGTACAAAGGTACTGTTTATGCTTCATAGCTAAAGCAGATCTTATGTATTGAATACTATAAATTAAAAAGTGCTTGATAGAATTTCTGTTAAGCGCTTTTTTTAATTCTATTGACATTATTATTAGTAGCAGTATGAGTGAAAAAATGGAAGCGTTTAAACGCAAATTAGCAGCAAAAAGAAAAGCTCAAAACGAAGCTTTTTTAGCAGAAAATGCACAAAAAGAAACGGTAACAGTATTGGATAACGGAATTCAATACGAAGTTTTGGAGGAAGGATTTGGTAAAGTAAGTCCTAGTGTAAAAGATTGGGTAACTGTGCATTATCATGGTACGCTCATTGATGGAAAGGTTTTTGATAGTTCTGTAGATAGGAAAAAAACAGCTACGTTTAAATTAAATAATTTGATTCAAGCTTGGCAAGAAGTTGTTCCGTTAATGGTTGCTGGTGATAAGTGGCGTCTTGTTGTGCCTCCAAGTATGGGGTACGGGGATCGTCAAGAAGGTAAAATTCCTAGCAACTCTATTTTGATATTCGAATTAGAATTAATTGCAATAGGAAAATAATCAATAGTTCGTTGAAACCACGAAGTAGCAGCGCAGGTAACTAAGCGAAGCGATCTCATAAAATACCACGCAGTAGCAGCGAAGCTAACTAAAAGCGTAGCGCTCACGAAGTAATCAACGAACTACTAAATAATAATACTCAGTCTAAAATAGGCAATGGTCAGGACGTGAAGTATAAAACAAATATTTATGAAAAGATTTAATTTTTTGCTAGGAATATTCTTCTTGCTTGGCTTTTGTCAAACAAGCAATGGGCAAAACTCCAAGGAGATTATTACAGATCGTTTTGCGTATAGTTGTGGCGTATTAGCAGGAACCAATTTCCAAGATATTGGTTTGTCAAAAGACTTGATAATCGTAGACAAACTCTGGAGTGGGATAGAAGCTTTTATGACTGGTCAATCAAAGATAACAGAGGTGGCTGCTCAAAAAATGACCAAAGCCAAAACGATTGAACTGCAAAATACAGGAGATTTGTCTCAATTGACAAAAGCTTCCTTAAGTGATTTTTATTACAATTATGGAATTGTAATTGGTGCCAATTGGAAAACCTTTAAGATTGATTTTAGTTCAGTAGGTCAAGAAGATTTTAAGCAAGGTATCTTGGCAGTATTTTCTAACACGGCATTGTTTAGTGCAGAAGAAGCACAAAAAGAAGTGAGTCTTAAATTTAAGGCTATTAAAGAAATGGAGGCTCAAGATCAACAGCACATTAATAAACAGTTTCTGAAAAAAAATAAAACCAAACCAGGTGTTATTGCACTAGAGAGTGGAATTCAATATGAAATCTTAAAGGAAGGAAGTGGTAAGCAGGTTAGTAATAACTCAAAAGAACTGATTACAGTGCATTACCATGGTACATTAATCAATGGAAAAGTCTTTGATAGTTCTGTACAAAAAGGCAAGCCAATTACGTTCAAATTAACAGGCGTAATCAAAGGGTGGCAAGAAGTAATTCCTTTGATGGAAGAAGGGGAAAAGATTAGAGCATATATTCCACCTTATTTGGGATATGGCAATAAGAAAACAGGAAATATTCCTCCAAATTCCATTTTAATTTTTGAAATTGAACTGATTAAAGTTGGACAATAAAATGTTGAAGTTTTGAATACTCGTGCATTCAAAACTTCAACTAATATTAAAACGATACAACTTTAGCCACCAAAACCAACTGTTAAACCACTAACAAATCGGATAGGGTCTTGTGGTGAAGCTCCCAAGCCAATTGCTGAGTTGTCTGTTGCATGATAGTATTTACTATTTAGGACATTATTAATTTTTACGAATACATCCAAATTTACTTTTTTAGTCGTAATGATTTTGTATTTAGCAAATAGATTCCACACAACAAAAGAAGGGCTTCCCGTTTGAAAGAAATTACCATCATTATCAATAAAACCATTGTTATAACTTTCTGAACGATAGATAAGACTATTGTTCAAACTGAAATTATATAAGCGGAATAATACCCCCGCTTTTAAGGTGTGCCTAGCTGAGAAAGGGAGGTATTGTAAGTTTTCGATTTGACCATCTGCAAATGTATAACTGGCGTGCATTTTTAATTTTATTTGTTCTTTAGAACCTAAAACAACTCGATAGTCAGCCCGCAAAGTTCCTCCGTAGGTATATATAAGTTCTTCTCGATTAATGGCTCTTTCGGCTGCTGTAATTGGAATCCCTTTAAAAGTTTGATTGTCAAACTCTGTTTTGAACTTGACAGCATTACCAATTACATTAAGATAGCCATTGACACCAATCGACAAATCGCCTTTGACATACTTGGTAGAAAGCTCAATGGTATTGAGTGTTTCAGGGCGCAAATTTTCATTAGGAAGACGCCAAAAACCGCCCTCAATATGTGTGTATTCTCCACTTGCATTGGCAACAGGATAAAAAATGCCAAAATGATCGTACTTGCGCTGGGGGAGTGGTTGTAAGTAACCTCGACCTATTAGAAGTTTAAAATTAAGGGTACTTAGTGGTTTATAAATAAGCCCAAGCCTTGGACTGATACTATTATAAGTCCGTAGTGTTTTGGCAGGAGAATATTCGCTAATATCAAAAATTTGATCAAATCGAGCACCTAAAGTAATTAATAGTTTATCTTTTATATTAACACGGTATTCTGCAAAAGCAGCTGCTATAACACGTCGTAAATAATATAGATCTTGATAAATCTTTAAGCTATTTCCATCTGCATCGGTGTGATTTGTCCCTAAATAATAAATGTTATCATCTACAGTATTAACAGGGCGAACGGGTAAGAAAAGTTGAGTAGGTTGTTGGGGAATATCACTAGTTTTGGGCAAGGTCATTGAGTGTTGGAGCGTAATACCTACAGCAAGTTTATGGGTTTTGTTGAAGGTATAGTTAAAGGTCTCGGTTAGTCTTGCTCCCATATCCGTTCCAGTCTTGTAGGCATTGGCATAACCAGAAAATGTATTAACAAATTTACTATTCAAAGGAATAAACATGAATGTGGCATTGAGCAACGTATTTAACGACCACTTATTGGATCGTTTAGGTTGGTATAGCTGATTGATATTTATTCCAGAAAGAGAACTACCATATCTAGATTCTTTCCAATAAGGAGAATATTGACCTTTAGTGCCTATCGAACTACTATGTTGTTCTTGATTATGAAAGAAACCAATGGTCAACTTTTTGTATCTAAATTTAGCATCAAAGAAGTAACTGAAACGACTCAAATCGAAGCTTTTGATGGGAAGTTGTTGTGTATTTCCTGTTGGGTCAAAAGGACTGCGGAGTACTGTTCCGTTATTCATATAATTGTTGTTATACCATCTAAATTCATCTGGGTATTGTTCGTTGAGATTGACACCTTCCGAATAATACATTCCTCCAGACATCGAGAAAGACATCTTATCGTTGCCCAGTCCAAATTGAAACGCATTGGAGGTTGTATTGTACAAGCCATAACTTCCAGTTAAATTAAACCCTTTGGCATTCCTTCCTCTTTTGGTAATGATATTGACAACCCCCATATAAGCATCGGCACCATATAGAGCCGAAGCAGGCCCTAAAATAACCTCTACTCGATCAACATGTCGGATGTTAAAATTTTCAAGAATGGCCATTTTGGTACTAGTCATACTATTATAACGTACTCCATCTACTAAAAGTAGTAATTTTTCATTTCCTTGAATTCCTCTAGACGAGATTGTATTGTAATCTTCAGACGTGAAGCGATTTTGAATTTCGATTTCTGGAATATCCAAGAGCAACTCATTTAAACCCATATAACCAGCATATTCAATATCTTCAGAGGTTACCACATAAATCGTAGCAGGAGTATTTTCAATAGATTCGTTAGAGGTTGAACCTGTTTCTGTTGTAGCTTTCTGTTTGGCTTCTAATGCTGCATAGGTATATATTTCGTTAATTTCAGCTGCCGGACCTCTAACTAATTTAAAATAAGCCAATTTTGTCTGATCTTCTCTTACTTGAATCCCTACAATACGAGTTGTCTTAAATCCAAAAGCAGAGCATTCTAGGTTGTACAAGCCTGGAGCAACATTTGCAAAAATAAATTCTCCTGCATCTTTAGAAAATGCCTTGACAGGCGTTTTTTTACCTTTGAAAGAAACGAGTTGAATCGTAGCACCACGTATGATTTGCCCAGATTCGGAGTTGGAGACCAAACCACGGATATTTCCACCTAGTTCTGTCCATGCAAAAGAAAATTGAGAAAATAAAAGTATAATTACAATATAAAAATATTTCATTGTTAAAATGAGACTAATGTTGTTAGTTCTATTGGAATTATTGGAGGATTGTGCAATAGAAAACCAACGTTTATAAAAGTAGAGTTTCTTCACTTACAAATAGAAGAACAAAAGCAGTCATAAAAAAATCACTTGTTTTGTCCTTCTATCTAGTTGTCAACACATTTAGCAAACTTAAAGGCTTGCTTTTACGGTTTCTAAACTAGTAAATGAGTTAGCGAGAGCATTGATTGTATTGTCGATATCTTGCAGTGAAGTAGCATAAATATTAGCTTGTAGAGGATCTGAACTTCCTGCTAAGTTGGATAAGATGTTATCAACATCTGCATCAGGAATGGTTTTAGAAGCACCGTATTTTAGCCCAGCAATAAAAGCGTATGCTTCTGTTAGGTAATGAGCATAAAGGGCAAAATCGGTAGCATTCTTTTTAGCATCATTTAAATAAGAAATAGCCACAGCAGCCAAGATAACTTCCCATTCTTGTTTAATAGTAGTGCGAGCCTCGTCCCTTGCATTATAGTCTTCTGCCGAGATAGCAGCACGACCTTTTAAGAACGCATTCATGATTTTTGAATTGCATCCTAAGATAGAATTTACTTTGTTGGAGTATTTTGCCCAAAGTTCTACATTAGAGGTGTTACTAGGAAAGTCAATCGGTGCTCCGAAGTAACCAAATGCTTCATCCCAGTGATGTTCCATATTAGTACCTTTTCCACCTGTAACCGCTTTATTGTCTACACTCATTTTAGTTTCCCCCAAATAAACCGCAGTAGACTGGTAATAGAAACAAGCAGTAGCAAGCCCTTTTTCGATTATTTGTGCCAATTCGACGCCATTGTTATTAAGCAAAAAACTTTGCGTGCCATCATTGCTAGTAGCAATTCCCGCTTGATTTGCAGCAGCCGTTTGATTGGTACTTAGGCTAGCATTAGCTTGAGCAACCATGTAGTTTTCAAACTTGTTTTGAATGGATGAATGAACTTTGTTTTTTAATTGTTTGCTAGAATTATTTAAAGCGGGATCAGAAAATACAGTATTGGCATTGTTGTACATATTAATCATCGCTGTAGAACTCAGTTGGTTAGAACCTAGTGTATTGGCTGATTTAGCATAAATAGATAACGCTTCCAGCATCTTAATTCGAGTCGTTTGACCACTGTAATCAACATTTTCAAAATTATATGTTGTTGGAATTGTATAAGTCTGATCTTCTACTTTTTGGCAGGCAGAGAGACTTAATAGAATGCCCAAGGAAATCGTAAGTATCGCAATGTAATTTTTCATAATAGTCGGGGGATAAAGGATGATAAAATAATATTTTGAATATGAAAGAAATGAGTTATTGAATGAATCAATAACAAGGAATATTTAAGTTTAACAAATCAAACAATAGTTGGGGATTGGAGGTAAAACTATTGTTTGATAATGTTAATGTAAGGACTTGTAGACTAGTGCGTTTTGCTTCCGTTTTTAGGGTAGTTAATGTTAATCTCTGCCGTTTTTTCACAAGTAATATCTGTTAATAAAATGCCTTGATCATCAGGACCACTCAAAGAAACAGCATAAAAGCTAAGCTTTGTAATATGATCTGGAGCATTAAAATAGATATTGTGGTATTTGAATGTGCCAACCGAGGAACTATTTTTCATGGTTTCTGTATGAATTACAGTTCCATTAGCTGTAATAACTAACTGCTTGTCACCGGCATCAGGACGTAATGCGTAGGCAAAGATTAAGGTATAGTTATCTGATTTATCAGTATTTATTTTCTGTTGAATAGCAGAAGTAGCATCCAACTCTACAAAGTTTGTATTGATATAATTATCCGCCAACCCATATAAATCTGGAAATTGACTGTGTTCAATTACTTGTGCTTTGATAGGAATCCCTTTATCCGCTAGCAAAACTTCCCAGTGTTCAACACCCGAATTAAATTTGCTGTTTTTAATCAAGTTTTGCCCTTGTAAAAAGGATGTATTCAAAAGAAATATAAGAAGAATTAGGATCGGTAAATTTTTCATAAGGTTATCTGTTTGTTGTATTGTTTGTCAAAAAATAGGGCTTTGATGTGGAAGCTTAGATTAAGAATAAATACACTTTGCAACCAATTTTTGATAGATTCAGGTTAGATTTTCAATCCTTTCTCACTTTTTGACATTAGTTCCCTACTACAGTATTGGAGTCAAATAACATCAGTTAGTTGAATATACTGTTAGACCAATGCAATAGCAATGCTTAGATTCAAGTAATGAAGTGTAGGCTACTTTCAAAACTTAATCCTTATTATGATATTAATAAATATTAGTACAAGACAAAATGGTTTCTTTTTGTCTTAAGTAGAGATTTGTAATAAGAATGAAGAAAATTTATGAATCATGTAAAGTCATTTTTGACTACCTACTTAGCATAAAATAAAGAGGGGAGCTATGCCTTTTTGTTGTGCTAGAGTGTTTTGTCAAAGACTATTTTCGGATACTTGTAGTCTGAAAAGTAGCGCCTCTTATTTAAGAAACACTACTTAACTTATGTATATATTATTTATTGCGATTGATGGTCAAAGTAGTTGTTTTTTCAGCACCACTTTCGTCTGTAATTAAGAATTTGTAAGTACCATCTTCCAATGTTTTTACATTGAGCGCATTGTAGTTGTTGCCATTATCTACTTTGATGACACGGTTAGCTGCTACGCGATAGCCTTCTTCATCAAGTAATTTAATAGCGATTTCTTTTTGTTCTTGTGATTTTAGAGAGAAAACAAAAACATCATCGTTTACTTCATCCTCAGCGATCAATTCTATATCCAATACCTTAGCAACTTTTTCAGCAGCCATTAGTGAAGTATAGATTGTGCTAATGATTTCTTGTTCATCGCCATTATCCATCATTAGAATAATCGCAACCATTTTTTCTTCTTGAAGGGGAGCATCAATTGCAAACACGTTAAGTGAAAGAACAAGTAATGCGAGGGACATTAAAGATTTCATGATTAATGAAAATTAAAAGTTAATAAATCAATTAAAAGTTAATTTGTATTACTTATTACCGCGTAATACAAAAACAGTAAAGCGAAATTATATAATAATAAAAAAAACAAGTAGTTTATTCTTGCCAAGAATAGACCTATTTTAGCCAATATAGGTTTGTTTTTAGCCATATGTATCGCTTGATTCTGCCAAATTAGTTCTTAACTAACTCTTTTTGTGCTCTATATAGCCTGTTCCATCGCAAGCCTTACAATTGTTCCGTTCACCTCGCAATCCTCTCCAAAAACCTTTTCCTTCACACCTTTCGCAGATATATTGATTGGATTGAGAGTTGTTAATAATGATAAAAATAATTGCACCAACAATAGCGACAAATAGCAATACTTTCATAGGTAATAAAAAAGATAGAGTTTTGAAATAATTAGGGTGTTACAATAAAACGAAAAAAAATAAGATATCCAATTGATTTTCAGTTTTTTATCGATGTTTTTGTAAATGGGACGTGTAAGATAAGAATAATAAACGATTTTTTTAAACAAAAAATTAATTGCCTCTTAGACGTTTTTTAAGCCATTTTGTAGATTTATAAACAAGCAAGCCGCAAATAATAAGTACGATGTAGTCACAACACAACTCGTGGCTAGTAACAAAAGTAATTGTTCTAGAAGTAATAACCTGTTGATACTATTGATTAACCATAACTCAATTTATTGCTTAGAGGATTGGCATATATTTTAAGCATAAATTCCCGACCTTCTGTTTGTTCTTCAAGAGGAAGCATTTCAATAAGCATATCAAAAAACTCTTTTAAAGAAGCTTGGGTAGGAGCATATTTTGAGGAGTAATTAGTCGAGTTCAAAAGTTGATCGTAGGCGTAGTAGTTGATGGGGTGCAATTGGTAGTTGAGATGAATGGCTTTGTCTATTATGCCAGCCAAATTAAGTAACATTCCTTTTTGGTTGGGGGCTTCATACAGAGCATCAAGACGTTTGTGGAGTGGCTTTTCAAAATGAAAATGAACATGGCCCTTATGTCCCTTTATACCCAACAACAAATGTTGCGCATCATCATGAAACACTTTTTTGTAATTAGGATCTTTCTTTTTCTTTAAATACTCCTTCGTTTTTAGATAGCCACAAGGGTCGTATTCATAAGAAATTGAGACAGGAGTGATGTTGAGTGATTTAAAATGTTCTACGAGGTTGTCTTTGCTAGAAAGACTCAACATTTTTAGCAAAGAAATTTGAGTCTTGTCATTGCCATCTTTGGCGCGCCCTTCCCGTTGTGCAATCCAAACAGAGTCTTTTTCCTTTGTAAGTGTTTCTTTGATATATTGAGAAAGAATCACGGCATGGTTGTAAATTTCTCTAGGATTACCAGAACGTTTAACAACAAAGCTTTTATTTATTTTGAATAGCAATTCTGTCAAACGGTTGGCAACTAAATTATCTCCAATGGCAATTTGACTTGTCCGCATACCTTGTTCTAGTAGAACCATATTTAAATAAGCAGAATCTAAGACAATATCTCGATGATTGGAAACAAACAAATAGCTTTTGGATGGGGATAAATGTTCTGTACCACTAAACGTAAAATTGCTAATGCTGCTCTGTGCAACCGTTTTTAAAAAAGGGCGAATCACCTTTTTTTGAAAATCATCAGCACTTTGAACAGTATCTTTTTCGTCTAATATTAATTTGTTTAGTTGAGGAGGTACAAAAGCTTTCATTCCTGCCAGAAAATCCTCATAGCTAAATAATTCTTGAATGGCTTCTCGAACTTGGTGATCGCCATATATTTTAGGCTTGGTATGGTTGTGGTGTTGCATTGATGGAGCACGACTTTAGTCAATAAATAAAGGTTAGATGCACATTTATTGTTTGTTTTAAAACAAGAGATATGCAAACGTGGGGAGGTCAATGTTAATATTGGGAATCTACAACATATTTGAAGGTTACAAGCATTCGTAGTTAGCTACGCTGCTACTTCGTGGTCGGTGATTAGCTTCGCAGCTAACTATTGAAGCATCACTTTTTGCACTTTTATGCGAGTAATTCTTCTACTTTTTCTAGTGGACGACCAATCACAGCTTTATTTTTGTACACCACAATAGGGCGTTCAATTAGCTTTGGGTGTTTTACCATAGCTTCTATCCATTCGTTTTCGTTCAGTTCTTTTCCTTTGTAATGCTCCTTATAGATGGCTTCACTTTTTCGAATCAATTGTTCAGCTTTGATACCTAATTGGGTTAATAAAGTTTGTATCTCAGCAGCATTTAGCGGTGTTTTTAGGTATTCAACAATTTCAAAATCAAGACTCTTTTCTTTTAGCAAATTTAAGCTATTTCTACTTTTAGAACAGCGAGGGTTGTGATAAATAGTAGCTTTCATTGGGATATATAGTTTTGGCATTATGAGATCAATTCTCTTGCGAAGATACAATATAATTGCCACTTCACAATTTAGAGTCAATCTTAATTTTAGGTTAAAATAAGAAAGAGAAAAAGGTAGTTTTGTAGACCGTTGAAAATAAATAAAAAAGCGTTAAACCTTATGAAAAGATTTAACGCTTTTTAGAATAGGATTTGTTGTTTTAATCTTGAGGCATTGCCTGAGCAGCAGGAGATTCCTCTTTGATATCTTCTGCAAAAAAATCATTCATTTTATGTTCGTATAAATTGGTTAATTTCATTAGTTTTTTAGAAAGCATATTGGTTTGACTTAGCATCTCATCAATATCCTCTTTAGTAGTATTTTGACAAGCATTTTTTATCCACTCCCATTCTTGATAACAACTTTCTAGTAAAACACTCATAGCAGGACTATTAATTCTAGATGCTTTTAGTTCTTCCAATTGTTTTTTAAATTCTTGTAGGCAAGTATTGAGGCGTTTGATAGATAAATCGGAATCAATATTTAAAGCTTTCATAATGAAATAGAGGGCTACCCGTTGAGAGGTAATCCGCAAATCACTAGAAACATAGATCTGATGCGTAATATCCAAACTAGGATCAACTTTAACATCATCTTTGATACTTAAAGCCCTGTAAGAAGGTGTTTTCAAAGCATATTTTTCGATTTCATCTGAAACCCGATCGCAAGCAGCCATCATAACATAAGCCTGTTCAATTAATTTAGTTGCTTGAATATCATCCATTGCACTAAAATTAGTCGCCAAGTTCTTGTAATTTTTCCACATGGTTTTTACCACATTAATAGCCATTCGGATATCCTCTGTTTGTGCTGTGATAAGCATAGCATTCATGCGTTCTTCAAAATCTTCTACATCCTCAATAACTTCTTTTTTATATTTATAAGCAATATGGTCATTGAGACTAGCTATACAAGATTTGGCTATTTTTTGGATATAAACCGTTTGCATAGTAGCTTCGTTAATTGAGTAACTAATGTTTAACTTGACAGCTAACTCAATGTATTTTTCAGAAACTTCTTCTACCGTTTTTGAAATTAAATTGGAACGATTTAACATATCATCAACATAACTTTGGTCTTTGTCTACAAAAATCAGATGTTGGTTGATTTCCGTCCAATTTTCTCGTATAAATGCTAATTTATTTTGAATGGATTTAGAAGTAATCTTTGCTTTTTCTAGAATACCAAGAATCCTACTAAATGATTTTTGAGCATCGTTTAAACTATGTCCAGCAGCAGTGGCGTCAATACCTTGTTTTTCGGATAAGTAATACAGCATGATCCGCTGCATCAAAATAAGCTGATTGCGGTTTTGTTTGATGTATTGTTGAATGGTAATTAGATCGCTGTTATCCGAAGGCGTTGTCAAAGATTTGTTGTAGTTACTATATGCCACATGCAATGCTTTGGTAGCTTGCAAAATTAAAGTAGACTGTTTTAATAATTTTGATGCTGCGTCTTTTTTGATGCTCCATCCTGCAATTTTTTTGTATTCTATCCAGATGCTACGAACGTTTTGAATATTTTCCTTGATATCGTCAGTAGGAGTAAAAAGGCTTAATTGATGTAATTGTTCGTCAAATCTTTCAATGGCTTCATCTCTTTCTTGATAAAATTTAGGTTCCATAACATTGTTGCAAAGGGCAAAGTAAACTTTGGCAATACGCTGTGATTGCACTTGCTGATCGGAAGAGACTAATAACGCTTTTTGAATGTCCAGTTTTAAATCATTGGCTTTAAGACTAAAAAATAGTGATGAGAATAGTATGGTGTAGAGTATTTTTTGCATAACATTATGATATAAATGGGGAAGTTAATTTATGCAGTTTTTATGAAATTGGAATAGTATCAATTATACTAGTGGGGTTACAATAACAATAAAACTTTTTAGTGTACCTAAACATAAAATTACAATAAAATATCGAATTTTTTACCTAAGGCAGTATAGAATTTCAGTTTTAGAAATAAAAAAACAAAGATGTAATTGGTTGTATGGAATAGATTAGTTTTTTTCTTAGGTACTATCTATTGTTTATGAGTGTGCTATATTGGTGGGGAGTCTTTTGTCTTGATAATTAATATTCTATACGGCTGTTGCCATATTTTGTTGTCATTAAAAATGGTCTATTTAGATATTTATTTAAAACATATTAAGAACTGTTTTGGTGTGACAGGGTTTGAGGTAAAGAAAACTGAGAACTAAACCGTGCTTTGCTGTAACAAGATTTATCAGAATGCCCCTTAGTTATTGATGTAGATGCAGATGCTTTGTGCGACTTTATGGTCGTTTTGTTTAGAATTGTGTAGACGAATTCAGAGATGAAACTTTAGCTATAATAGCGTTTTTCGTTTTTTCGATGACAAAGCAGAAAATCCAAGGAGTACTCTATTGGATTCGTCCGAAAAAAAACTATCTTGACCTACCTAAAAACGAGTAAACAGTGCAACAAAAAACAAAAATCATTATAGGACGTAGAGAAAAAGCCAATTTTCCAGATTTGGGTTTAATGGATATAGATGTCAAAATAGACACAGGGGCTTATACCTCTAGTATACATTGTCATAATATAGAAGAACATTCTAAGCAGCTTCATTGTCATTTTTTGGATGAAGCTCACCCTGATTATAATCATAGAAAACTAGTTTTTGATCGGTATAATCGAACAGTTGTTAAAAGTTCTAATGGTATTACCGAACCTCGGTACAAGATTTTTACTAAAATTGAGATTGGGGGACAAGAATACCCCATCGAACTTACCTTGACCGATAGAGGAGAGATGCGTTACCCTGTTTTGATTGGTCGAAAGTTTTTGAATAAAAAATTTCTAGTAGACGTTTCCTTAACTAATAATTTAAAGAATAAAAAGAAGCATGAAGGCTAAAATGAAAATGGCAATTTTATCTAGGAATCCTAGGTTATATTCTACCCAACGAATAAAAGAAGCTGGTGAGAAAAGAGGACATGAGATGTTGATTATTGACCATACTAAATGTAATATTATCATCGAACAAAAGAAACCTCAAATTTATTATAAAGGAAATGTCCTAACGGATATTGATGCCATTATTCCAAGAATCGGAGCTTCTGTTACATTTTATGGTGCCGCAGTAATCCGTCAATTTGAAATGATGAAAGTGTTTACCGCTACAAGTTCTCAGGCCTTGGTCGATTCTCGCGACAAATTGCGTAGTCTACAATTGTTGTCTAGTGCTGGTCTGGGGATGCCTAAAACTGTTTTTACGAATTATTCGAAAGATGTCGCTAATGTTATTGATATTGTTGGAGGAGCACCTTGTATTTTGAAATTATTGGAAGGAACACAAGGGGTTGGCGTTGTGTTGGCAGAAACGCCGAGTGCCGCAAAATCGGTTTTGGAAGCATTTAACGGCTTACAAGCTAGAGTCATAGCACAACAATTTATTAGTGAAGCTAAGGGAGCTGATTTAAGGGCTTTTGTTGTGGATGGTGTTGTGGTTGGTGCTATGAAGCGTCAAGGAAAAGAAGGAGAATTTCGCTCTAATTTACACCAAGGTGGTTCTGCTTCTATTATTCAATTGTCAGACGAAGAAGAAAATGCCGCTTTGAAAGCTGCCAAAACATTGGGCTTAGCGATTGCAGGGGTAGATATGCTACAATCTAATTCGGGACCAATGATCTTAGAAGTAAATTCCTCGCCAGGTTTAGAAGGAATTGAAAAAGCGACAGAGAAAGATATTGCCAAATCTATCATTCGATATGTGGAACGGAATGCTTCGTAAATATTTCATGGTAGTAGTTTGTTGATTAGCTTCGCTGCTACTGCGTGGTACTTCGTGAGCGCTACGCTTTTAGTTAGCTTTGCTGCTACTGCGTGGTATTTCGTGAGTGCTTTGTTTTTAGTTAGTAGCATCAACTATTGTCATGAGAAATATATTATTAAAATGGAAATATTAAATACTCCAATTGGAAGAGGGAAAAGTAAGGTTATCAATCTAAATATTGCTAAATTGCATACTAGGACTAGTCTTGCAGTTCCTATTATTGTAGAAAGAGGTAAAGAAGATGGTCCTTGTGTATTACTAACGGCTGGAATACATGGAGATGAGGTAAATGGGGTAGAAATTGTCCGTCAAATTGTAGCCAATGATTACAACAAACCTCAAAAAGGCACTGTTATTTGTATTCCCGTAATTAACGTATTTGGCTTTTTGAATCAAGAAAGAGAATTTCCCGATGGTAGGGATTTAAATCGATTGTTTCCTGGTTCTAAGAGAGGTTCTTTAGCGGGGCGGTTTGCTTATCATATTATGAATGCTATTGTGCCTCACATTGATTATTGTATGGATTTTCATACAGGAGGCGCTGCACGTTTCAATTACTCGCAGGTGCGTTTGGATATAAGAGATAGGGAAGTGCTGACCTTGGCCAAAGCTTTTGGTGCGAAATTTATTGTTGATGCAGAAAATAGAGATAAATCGTTTCGAAGCACCTTGTCTAAAAAAGGTAAGAAGGTTTTGTTATTTGAAGGAGGGAAGACTTTACACTTGGATCGACACGTTACACAAGTGGGGATAGATGGTGCTTTACGTGTTATGCATCATCTAGGAATGCGTGATTTTACCAAAGAGTTAATGGGAAGTAGACATCCTGAAAAAGTACAGCCTATTTTAGTAAAAAAATCAACTTGGATTCGTGCCAAGCATTCAGGAATGTTTCGGACAGAATTAAAATTAGGAAGTCAAGTGTCAAAGGGAGATAAAATTGGTTCTATTAGCGATCCTTATGGAGACTTTGAAGTAGATGTTATCTCAACGTATGATGGTTATATAATAGCGGCCAATCATGCACCTATTGTTAATCAAGGAGATGCTTTGGTACATGTTAGCAAGGAAACTAGTTTAGAGTTTTAGAACGAAGGATAGTTAATTGATGGTAATTTAGATATGCAGATAGGACTAAATCTGTGTTTTATGCTTCAATAGTTAGCTGCGCTGCTATTAATGCTTCTAACAGAGAACAATTACTTTCTTTTATTGTTAAAATAGCATTCAATCAAATAGAACACTTTGTGAGATCGCTTTGCTTAGTTGACAGCTTTGCTACTATGTGATTTCCACAAAGTAACGTTAAATTGTTAATCCCCTTAAAATAAAGATAATGAGATATATACTTTCAGTAATCACAATCAGCTTGTTTTTCTTCTCTTGTTCATCTAATAGGGCGGGAGAAAAAACAGTTACTCCAGAGGTAGAACCACAAACTGTTGCAACAAAAAATACGGCTAGCACTAAAAAAATGGAAGAGCTGAGCAAAGCTTATTTTGCGAGCGGTTGTTTTTGGTGTGTGGAGGCTGTTTTTGAGTCTGTTAGAGGAGTGGAAGAGGTTATTTCTGGTTATGCTGGTGGAACCAAAGCCAACCCTACATACGAAGAAGTAGGAAGTGGTCAAACAGACCATGCAGAAGCCGTAGAAGTTTATTACGATCCAGAAATTGTTTCTTATGCCACCTTACTTAAAGTATACTATGGGGCGCATGATCCGACTACAGTAAATGGACAACATCCAGATTTTGGCAAACAGTACCGTTCTATGATTTTGTATAATGATGAAATGGAACGCAAGGCGGCAACAGATTTTAAAGCGGAGCTAGAAGCGGCTGGCACATACAGTGCACCTATTGCCACTGAAATTGTCCCTTTTAAAAAGTTTTGGCCAGCAGAGGATTATCACCAAGATTATGAAAAAAGAAACCCTAATAATTCTTATGTGAGAAATGTATCTATTCCTAGGTTGAATCGTTTTAAAGAAAAATTTCCAGAGTTATTAAAAAAAGGACATTAGAAAATACTTTGCAAAAAAAGTAAGCGTAAGCCGAACAAAAATTGCCAATTGGGAGCTTTCTCAATTGGCTGTTTTATATAAGAACGACTCAACTCCAATTAGGAAAAAAGGCATCTTCAAAATGACAGATTTCTAGTTGAGGTTCTAAAATAATTGAAATAACGTCAAATCTAAATTCTGCTTCATATTGAGCTTGATACATATATTCAACGGCTAACTCATACATTAAGTTTTGTTTTTTGGAAGATACCGCCTCTTCTGGCAAGCCAAATATGGCTTTTTTTCGTGTTTTGACTTCGACAAAGACAAGGATATGGTCGAGTTGAGCAATGAAGTCTATTTCCCCCTTTCCCCAGCGCCAGCTGTGTTCCAGTATGGTGTAACCTGCTCCTTTTAAGTGTTTTTTTGCAATTTGTTCACCTAACTTGCCAACATCGTTGTGATTCGCCATAAAATTATTATATTGCAGAGTTATTAGAATAGGTTAACAATGAGTAAACAAATGTACCTCAACAACAAACCATAATATATTCTAAATCATTGCTTCTTGTAAAAATTGTATCAATCTGATTATCAATAAGATATGGTTTTTGCTTTTAGGGTTTTAAGGGTTTGATAATCAATCAAATGCAAAAGGAATAGAAGGTGTTGTTTTAGTGAAAAGTTGTATAAAACGACTTGTTTCTGTAAAAAAAATATACCATTAATAGTTCCCCCTAAATACTAATTATTTAGTGAACAATGTTCTAGTTAAGTATCTACGTTACTTGACTATTCTACTATTTAGTTACTAAAAGTGAGTAGTTACTACATATATTAGAATATGTGAGTATATCAATTTTTTTTGTTAAAAATAAAATAGTAGCGAACAATTACAATATTTAACCTAAAAAAATAGATTGTCCTTTGACAAGGACTTAAAAAAATAAAATACAAAAAGTTATGATGAATGTTTTTATCCAAGAATTTCCAAAGCAATTGAAAACGGCATTGGAAATAGGAGAGCAAGCAACATTGAGTAAGCACAATCAACCTATTCAAAATATAGTTGTATTGGGAATGGGAGGCTCAGGAATCGGAGGTGAGTTTGTTGCAGAATTTGTGAAAGATACTTGTTCTGTCCCTTTTTTATCCTGCAAAGGATATAACATACCAGCTTATGTGGGTAAAAATACTTTGGTAATCACTTCTTCATTCTCAGGTAATACAGAAGAAACACTAAATGCTTTTGAAGAGGCCTTAAAACGAGAGGCAAAAATTGTTTGTATTTCATCGGGCGGAAAACTAATAGAAGAAGCGAAAAGATTAAATTTGGATTATATAAAAATTCCTAGTGTCCAACAACCTCCTAGAACCTGTCTAGGTTACTCTTTGGTGCAACAATTGTTTGTTTTGAACTATTTTGGGTTTGCAAGCAAGCAATGTATACAAGATATTAAATCTTCTATTGCTTTGCTAGAAGAGCAACAAGACCAAATTCGAGTAAAAGCTGCTCAATTGGCGAGAAAAATGGAGGGTAAATTTCCTGTGATTTATGCTACAGATAAAATGGGGGCAGTAACCTTGCGTCTGCGTCAACAATTGAATGAGAACTCAAAAATTTTGGCTTTGAATCACGTCTTTCCAGAAATGAATCACAACGAATTGGTGGGCTGGAGAGAACAAATTGGACAATATGTTGTTTTGATTTTCCGATCCAAGGATGATCTAGCTAGAAACAACAAAAGAATAGAAATCAGTAAGGATATCATCGAAAAAATTGCTGATGAATTGTTAGAGATAGATTGTTTGGGAGATTCTCTAATTGAGCAGGCAATGTATGCTGTTCATTTGGGAGACTGGATTTCTTGGGAATTAGCAGAAGCAAGAAAAATGGATTCTATCGAAGTAAATGTCATTGATCTACTAAAAAGAGAATTAGCCGCAGCTGCATTAGGGTAGTACAATTTCATGGGAAAAAAAATTGTTTATAAAGATCTTGGAGTAATTGATTACCAAGAAGCGTGGGATTTGCAAACAGAGCTTTTTGAAGAGGTTGTTGCTAGAAAAGTAAGCAACCGAAAAGCTACACCAACCGAACAACAGGAACAATATCATTATTTATTGTTTTGCGAACATCCGCATGTCTATACTTTGGGACGAAATGGAAAGGAAGAACATTTGTTGTTAAATGAAACGACCTTAGTAGAAAAAAAAGCTACATTTCATAAAATCAATAGAGGTGGAGACATTACTTACCATGGATTTGGTCAAGTAGTTGGGTATCCTATATTAGATTTGGATGAATTTTTTACTGACATAGGGCGTTATGTGCGTTTCTTAGAAGAAATGGTTATTCGGATGTTGGAGGAGTATGATATTGTTGGAGAACGAATAAAAGGGCTTTCAGGAGTTTGGATTGATAAGGATACTGATAATCCTAGAAAAATTTGTGCAGTAGGGGTGCATTTGAGTCGTTGGACAACTATGCATGGCTTTGCCTTGAATGTTAATACTGATTTAGATTATTTTAATTATATCGTTCCTTGTGGTATTGATGATAAGGCAGTTACTTCAATGGAAAAAGAGTTGGGGCAGCGAGTTGATGAAGAGGCTGTTAAATTAAAACTAAAAAAGCATTTTGCTGTTTTATTTGAAGCTACTTACAAGTAATAATAGTACAGAATAGTTGCTGTTAACTGGTGTGTAGTGAATCATAGTGCTTAACTATGCTGCTAATCAGTGGTTTTGATGGTCATGTAGTAGCAGTATAGCTAACTATTGTAATCAATTAAAAATTAATAAACATAGCGTATCGTAATGAAGAAAGATATTCCTATCAAAAAAGTGACGGATATTGCAATTGCAATTGTGCCAAGTGAAGAGGATGAAAATTTTTGGGATGTATATTTCTTGAATTTAAAAGAAAAAGACATTAAAAATGTCTTTATTAGCTCAAGAGGATATGGTGAAATTGATGGAGAGAAAGTAGAAACAACACAGTTGAGGTACTTTTATGAATTGATTGGAGCCGAAATGGCGGTTAAGATAGAACCCATTGATTCAAAGTTGTTTCGTTTGGCGAATGAATATTGGATTAGCTTTAATTTTGATGGTTTTATGTATGATAAAAAATACATTTTTGTTCCTGGTAGTTTGATTGAAGAAAACTTTACCAACATTCCTATCGTAAATAAAAAGGGTGTTATGATAAAATAGAGCGTTATAATCCTTACGTATAACCTAGATCGGTTTGAATGTGTAATTTGATTGAAGATTTGAGAATGAGCGAAAGTTGTTTCATTTTCAAATCTTCAATTTTTTTTAGCCTACTTCTACTTTAAGTACTCAGAAATAAGTAATCGTATATTCTTTACCGTACTGTTGTAATATCGAAATTGCTCTCTCAGCCAAAACTTCCAT
>NZ_JHBV01000044.1 GCF_000724545.1 Aureispira sp. CCB-QB1
TGTATAGATATTGAACACATCTTACAAATATAGTCTTCATTGTCTTTTTTTCTAACTTATCATACAATCTACATCACTACCTTAAATCGAACTAAAAAGATAGAAAAAAATATTCTTTTTGCTCAATTTTTTGTTTTTAATTCAAACAATAGTGGATTGAAAAGCTTGATTGTTATTGATAATCAGCAAGTTGTATTTTTGTTGTGTTTTGGGTTAAGTATTTGGTTATCAGTGTTATAAGGGGTGCTTTTTTGTTTTTTTTGTCAAAAAAGTAAAAAAGCACCAAACAACTAATAGAAACAATATTTCTGCTTATTTTTATTTTCCTGTAAGCTTTTTGAGATAACGAATGGCAACAGGATCTTTGGGGTTGTACTGCAACACTTTTTGAAAATCAGCAATTGCTTTTTGGTTTTGTCTTAACTCAACATAAGATATCCCTCGATTGATGTGAGCAATAGGAGCTTGTTCAGGTGCATATTGTAGTGTTTTGGTATAATCTTCAATAGCTTTGTCATGAATTCTAAGAATACTATAAGATACACCACGATTGTAATAAGCGGTACCTCGTTCGGGGTCAAGTTCAATAGCCTTGGAATGATTAGAAACAGCTTTTTGAAAGTCACTATTGGCTTGTTGGGCCATCTGTTGAGCTTCTTGTTGTCTATTCTTTTTTTGCAATTGCCGAGCTTGTTCCTGTTTCATACTTCCTCGCATTCCATAAATACTCCCAATACCTTCGTACACATCAGCTCGTTTGGAGCCAAGTTCTGTAGCTAATAAAAAATCTTGGAACGCTTTGTTGAGGTATTTTTGTCGCTCTTGAAGGCTGGTTGCTTTGTCGGCTTGTTTACCATAATAATTGCCTCTAATACCTAGAGGCTGCGCCATAGTAGGTAACAATTTTTTGCCTTTTATAGTGTTTAAGTCAATAACATTTGTCCAAAGTTTGTCACTGTTTTGCCAAGTCTCGATTTGCGAAATGGTTGTAGGGATATAAGCACAGAATCCAATCGTCATAGCGATTAATATTCCTCTTTTGGTGTTTTGGGGCGCATGTTCAAAGATCAGCATGGCTAAGGCAAAAGCTAAACCAATGTAAGGCAAATAACTGTATCGATCAGCCATGATAACAGCGCCAACAGATATAAATTGAAGTACTAAAATAATTGTTATCAAATAAAAACCAATTCCCCAAGCAATACTTTTGCTGAATCTAAGGCTTGCTAAGGCTACCCCTAAAATCAACACAACCAAAAAGGGAGCTACTTTAAAGAACAGGCTATTGTCAAATGTTTGTTGATCTGGATAGGGGTAAAAAGCAGAGAGATTGGTTGGTGCAAAAAATTGGATGATGTATTGTATAAATCCATAAGAGGCGAACTGAAGGCGCTCGGATAATTCAAAGGCACTAAAATCATTCATTGCCACAGCACTTGTACCTTTTTGTAAGAATCCTCCCAAATCGCCACCTGCCTGTACATTGGTTGCAATTAGCCCAAATACAATAGAGCTGATAAAAAAGGGAATGGTTGGAACTAATGCAGTGGGCTTAAACGTGTCTTTTAATGCTTCAGTAGGTGTTGTGGCTTGGTGATTCCAAAAATAAAGTAATAGCATAACCAAAGGAAATACGACGGCCATAGCTTTGGATAAACAAGAAAGAATAAAAAGTACAAAAGCAGTGTAAATCCATTTTTTTGCATTGGTTTGTAGAAATTTCCAATAACTCAATAATCCCAATAAAAAGAAAAAACTATAAAGCACGTCTTTGCGTTCGGATACCCAAGCTACAGACTCTACATGCATAGGATGCAAAGCAAATACAGCTGCTACAAAAATACTCACGGGAAGATTTTTTTTACTCATCTGATAAATTAGCAGCATGACAAAAATGCTATTTAGAATATGTAAAACGATGTTCCAAAAAATAAAAGGACGTGCTGAAATTCCCTCTGGGCAGCTAGGACAAGCATTGTTATTCCAACGCATCGTCAAAATAGTAATGGGATGATAATTTAGTGCTACGGCAGTTGTGAAAACATCTCCTATACTTGTTGTATGAGGATTGACGGTTGGGCTAATTGTTCGTTGACTTCCTTTTAGTTGAATAAAAGCGGCAATGTCTGTTGCAGAACGAACCAAATGATTTTCTGTGACATAAGTATAGTCGTCCCAATCGACAAATTCATTGTTTAAAGCACCTCTATAAACAAAAGCAGTGATGATCGCAAGTACTAAGGCAGCAGTGATAGGAGAAAAAATTCTTTCTTGTAGCTGCTTTTTTTTCTGTACGTTGTTTTTTGTCTTTGAGCTATGTTTCTCTTGATTATTAGAAGCTTTCTTTTTTTTATTCTTTTTGGAAGATGCCATTGGTGTTGATTATAATAATGAAGAAGTTATTTAAAAGTAATAGTTTGTTGATTTAGAATTCTCTAAGTGTTGTCAAACTAGAATTAAATTACAACTAAGAACTAAAAATATACAACAATATGTTGATTACAAAGTTTCTTTAAAAAAACAAAATAGTTTTATCTCGCTGTTTGTTATTTATACTTGCTTCAATAAATTGGAAGAAAAATAAAAGTATACTTTTTTATTGCTTAACTTTGTTTGCCTATCAAAACAAATTTCTTCGTGAAAACGAAGGCTGTTTGGGAAGTTTTAAGATAGAAACTTTAAGAGTAATGTAAGAGGTTAAAAATAAAAAATAACAAAAACTACTATTGCTAACAATAATCCGTGTATTCTTCTAAGAGGGGATTGGGGAGACTACGAATTAAATGCGTTTTGGGCGGGTTGTTGATTAATTGAAAAATATGAATTTTACAAAGGAAGTTGCTCCACTTGTGGAAGCATTAAATGAAGGAAAGCTTATCTTGTATCCGACTGAAACCATCTGGGGAATTGGCTGTGATGCAACCAACGCAGAAGCTGTTAAGAAAATTGATGCACTCAAAAAACGAAAGGAAGGAAAAAACTACATTTTATTGGTGGATAATGAGAGTCGTTTGTCAGAATATGTTGCCTATATTCCTCCCAAAGCGAGCAATTTGATTGCTTATCACACCAGACCACTAACAATTGTATACGATAAACCGAAGAACTTGCCAGATTCTTTGTTAGCAGAAGATGGTAGCATTGCTATACGAGTAACTTTAGATCCATTTTGCAAAGAATTAGTGAACGCTTTTGGGAAACCTATTGTTTCCACATCGGCTAATATTAGTGGCAAACCATATCCCAAAACGTTTTTAGATATTGATAATGCTATTAAACGAGGAGTGGCTAGTATTGCACAATACAAACAATACGAAGAAAGTGAAAATGCCCCTTCTGTTGTTGTAAAAGTTGTAGATGGGGAAGATTTGATTTTTTTGAGAAAGTAAAGGTTAGTTTTCTTACCTTTGCGACTCAATTTTGACTAACTAAAGAGGATAATGCAAATCGAAATAAAGGAAAAGGAGCAAGAAATATTCGAGCTACTAAGTGAATCAGCTAAAGAACTCGGATTTCCTACCTATGTTATTGGGGGATATGTCAGAGATAGATTGCTTCAACGACCGTCTAAAGACATGGATATTGTCTGTGTGGGCAGCGGTATTGAGTTAGCTAAAAAATTAGCTACTAAATTACGTCCTAAACCTAAGGTTATAGTCTATAAACGTTTTGGAACGGCTATGTTGCATTTTAAAGACTTAGAACTGGAGTTTGTTGGAGCTAGGAAAGAATCTTATCGCCAAGATTCTCGCAAGCCTATTGTAGAAAATGGAACCTTGGAGGATGATCAAAATCGTCGGGATTTTACCATCAATGCCTTGGCTATTAGTTTGAATGATGAAGACTATGCCACATTAGTTGATCCTTTTGGAGGTCTACAAGATTTAAAAGAAAAACGCATTGTTACTCCACTAGACCCTAATATTACATTTTCAGATGACCCTTTGAGAATGTTGAGAGCCATTCGCTTTGCCACGCAGCTCAATTTCGAAATTGATAAAACGACTTTGAAGGCAATTGCCGATCAGAAAGAACGAATTCAAATTATTTCGCAAGAACGGATTACCACCGAATTGCAGAAAATAATGGCTACTCCAAAACCTTCTATTGGGTACAAACTTTTATTCGACACGGGATTGTTAAAATTAATCTTCCCTGCATTGCACGCTATGCATGGTGTTGATTATAAAAATGGACAAGGGCATAAAGATAATTTTTACCATACCTTACAGGTATTGGATAATGTGGCAAAAGTAAGTGATAATATCTGGTTGCGTTGGGTAGCTGTGTTGCATGATATCGCCAAGCCGTTGACCAAACGATACATTGATGGACAAGGATGGACATTTCATGGTCACGAAGCTTTGGGGGCTCGTTTTGTACCTAAGTTTTTTAGAAGAATGAAATTGCCAATGGGCAATGAAATGAAATATGTTCAAAAATTGGTTGGCTTGCATCAGCGCCCTGTGGTGTTGACCAAAGAAGAAATTACAGATTCCGCATTGCGTCGCTTGATGTTTGAAGCAGGAGAGGACATTGATGATTTGTTGCTGTTTTGTGGCGCTGATTCTACTTCAAAGTTTCAGTGGAAATTGGATAAGTATGCTAAGAACTTAAAAATTCTGACCAATAAGATTGCAGAGTTGGAAGAAAAAGATCGCTTGAGAAATTGGCAACCACCTATTTCAGGAGAAATTATTATGGAAACATTTAATTTAAAACCTTGTCGAGAGGTGGGACAAATTAAAAATAGTATTCGAGAAGCTATTTTAGATGGTGCAATTCAAAACGATTATCAAGAGGCTTTTGATTTTATGTTGAAAAAAGGAAAAGAACTAGGATTAGAACCTAGTCACTAGTATGTAAAATCTCTCTAGAAAATCACAATAGTTTGTTGAAACCACGAAGTAGCAGCGCAGCTAGCTAAGCTTGCCGAATAGGCTTATGCTAGTAGTGCAAAAGCCCAAGATGGAATAATCAACGAACTACGAAAATCAAGGAACGATGACTATTATGCAAGAAAAAAAAGCACTTCGAGCTGAAATTTTATTAAAAAGAAATAACATTCCTATAGAAAAAAAATCAGTTTATGATGCTCGGATTGTTCGTGATTTAATGGCTTTAATTCAAGCTAGAAATTGTACCAATGTTCATGCTTACTTGCCAATGGGGGCGGAAATAAATATTTATCCATTGATAGAGAAGTTACTAGAACAAAAGACCAATGTGTATTGTCCTAAAACTTTGAAGAATCGAAAGTTGGAACACTTGAAACTGGAGGCTTTGGATAAATTAGAAGAAGGATTGTGGGGGACGAAACATCCTAATCAAAAATCTATCTATGAAGGAAGTTTTGATTTAATCTTAGTGCCTGGGTTGGCTTTTGATGCACATGGCAATCGCTTGGGCTATGGTGGTGGATATTATGACAACTTCTTGAGTCAGCATCCTCATGCTTATAAAGTTGCATTGGCGTATCCTTTTCAAATTGTCGAAGCAGTGCCCACAGAAGCACACGATTTTAAAGTAGATACGGTTGTTTACCACGACTTGTAATGGATTGTTAACCGGAGCAACATTATTATGATTTGTCAAGTAGAAATTGGGGGATAAGGAGACGAATTGCTCAAAAATGGTAGGATAATCTTAAAAACCAAGGACGTACATTTTTTGCATCAATGTCTTTTTATGGTCTAAATAAGCCTTTTTATTCATAGAATTAGTCTAAATAATAAGCCCTGTGCAATTTTTCGCAAAAAAAATGTATTTTCGCAACCAAAGCCTTATATAAAGGTTATATTGTAAAAATGTAGTTTACAATAGGATTTTTCTATTAGAAAATTCAAGTATAAATTACATGGAAATAGGAAAACCAATTAATTTTTAATCAGATAAAATCATTTAATAGCACTATGGCATTTGACATTGATATGATTAAGAAGCATTATGCTTCTTTGCCTTCAAAAATTCAGGCTGCACGCGAAACTCTTAAAAAACCACTGACTCTAGCTGAGAAAATCTTGTATGCTCATTTAAACGATGATTCTAAGATCCAAGATTATAAACGTGGCGAAGATTATGTATTCTTTTCTCCCGACCGTGTAGCGATGCAAGATGCTACTGCACAAATGGCTTTGTTGCAATTTATGATGGCAGGTAAAGACAAAGTTGCTGTACCTTCTACTGTTCACTGTGACCACTTGATTCAAGCAAAAGTTGGTGCTGAAGATGATTTGGAAACAGCTAATGATAAAAATGCAGAGGTTTATGATTTTTTAAGCTCTGTTTCTGATAAATACGGTGTAGGCTTCTGGAAACCAGGCGCAGGTATTATTCACCAGATTGTATTAGAAAACTATGCTTTTCCTGGAGGTATGATGATTGGTACAGATTCTCATACTGTAAATGCAGGAGGTTTGGGTATGGTTGCGATTGGTATTGGTGGTGCTGATGCTGTCGATGTAATGGCTGGACTTCCTTGGGAGCTTAAAATGCCTAAATTAATTGGTGTAAAGTTAACTGGTAAATTAAGCGGTTGGACATCTCCTAAAGATGTTATCTTGAAAGTAGCGGGTATCGTAGGCGCCAAAGGAGGAACTGGATATATTGTAGAGTATTTTGGAGAAGGAGCTGTAAACATGTCTTGTACTGGTAAAGGTACAATTTGTAACATGGGAGCAGAAATCGGAGCGACTACGTCTACTTTTGGATACGACGATTCTATGAAGCGTTACTTAGAAGCTACAGAACGTGCAGATGTTGCTGCTTTGGCAGAAGGTGTTAAAGAACATTTGACAGGTGATGCTGAAGTTTATAATAATCCTCATCAGTATTTTGACCAAGTAATCGAGATTGATTTGGATACACTAGAGCCTCACTTGAATGGTCCATTTACACCAGACCGTGCTTGGCCGATTTCTGAGTTTGCTAAAGCAGTAGAAGACAACGATTTCCCTTCTAAATTATCAGTTGGTTTAATTGGTTCTTGTACCAACTCTTCTTATGAAGATTTAACTCGTGCAGCGTCTATTGCTAGACAAGCAGCAGAAAAGAATTTAAAAGCAAAAGCAGAATTTACAGTAACACCAGGTTCTGAATTGGTTCGTTTTACAGCAGAGCGCGATGGTTTGTTGGACGATTTTGAGAAAATTGGAGCAATGGTTTTGGCGAATGCTTGTGGTCCTTGTATTGGTATGTGGGCACGTGTTGGCGCTGAAAAGAAAGAAAAAAATGCAATCATTCACTCGTTTAACCGTAACTTCGCTAAACGTGCAGATGGTAACCCAAATACACAAGCTTTTGTAGCGTCTCCAGAATTGGTGACTGCAATGACAATTGCTGGTGACATGAAGTTTAATCCTTTGACCGATACTTTGGTGAATGAAAATGGCGAAGAGGTAAAATTAGATCCTCCAAAAGGAGATGAGTTGCCTACGAAAGGGTTTGATGTAGAAGATGCTGGATATGTAGCACCTGCTGAAGATGGTTCTAATATTGAAGTAGTTGTTAATCCAGATTCTGAGCGCTTGCAATTGTTGACACCATTCAAGCCAATGAATCAAGAGGAATTGACAGGAATGCGTTTGTTGATCAAGGCAAAAGGAAAATGTACAACAGATCATATCTCTATGGCAGGACCTTGGTTAACTTACCGTGGGCATTTGGAGAATATCTCTCAAAACTGTTACATTGGTGCTGTTAACTACTTTAATGAAGAAACAAATAATGTAGCTAACTATGCAGATGGCAATGAGCCTACATTCATGCCTGTTCCTGATTCTGCTATCAAATACCAAAAAGCAGGTATTGGTACAGTTGTGTTTGGAGAAGATAACTTGGGAGAGGGATCGTCTCGTGAACATGCTGCCATGGAGCCTCGTTTCTTGGGTGTAAAAGCAGTTATTGTAAAATCTTTTGCTCGTATCCACCAAACTAACTTGAAAAAACAAGGTATGTTGGCATTGACATTTGTTGATCCTAACGACTATGATTTGGTTCGTCAAGACGATAAAGTAGACATCTTAGGATTTGATGACTTTGCAGAAGGAAAGAATATGACAGTTGTACTGCATCATGCAGATGGAACAGAGGATTCTTTTGAAGTAGAACACACATACAATGCTGCTCAAATTGAGTGGGTTAAGGCTGGTTCAGCTTTGAATAAAATTCGTAAAGATCAAGGTTTATAGTATTTTATAAACTATCTAAAAAATACCGAAGCCTTTTACTCTTTTGAGTGAAAGGCTTCTTTTGTCTTAAAATGCTTGATTATTATCACATTAGTTCGTTGAAACCACGCAGTAGCAGGGAACCAAGCTATGCGAGCTCACGACCGTAGGTAGTAACAAAGCTAACTAAAAGCGCAACGCTACTATTATCAATAATCTACGAAAAAATATCTCAATAAACAAGTCGTTTAAGATTTGCCATTAGCCAATCTCGATTGGCAACGGAATGACAATTTTCTATTTCTTGTTGCAATCTTTCAATCGACTCTTGAATTATAGGACGCTTAGTATATTCAATCGTTTCTTTAATTTTAAAGAGCTTTTTACTGAATTTCATTAAGTTGGAGGTTGATTTTTTTTGATAGTCAGCAACTTGCTTACTCCTTCTTAGGTAGCTATGGCAGGCATCAATTAAGGCATAAAATGCTTCTCCTTCTTCTTTTTCGTAGTAAATTTTGAGCTGGATAATTTTGGTTCCTAAATAATAAGTAGGATTGATGAAATCAACATTATGCAAGGTTTGTAAAGCTTGATCATAGTCTTTTTTGCTGTGTTGCAAGGATGCGAGGTTATATTTATAAACATTGTTGCGGACATCTAAAGGAAGCTTCTTTTTGTATTCTTCTATAAACTGCTCCGCCCAACTGTATTTTTCTAAGCGGACAGCTAAGGTAACAATGTTCTTATATTCTTGTGGCATTAAAAAGCCTCCTACAAAAATAGCTTCGGATTCTACTAGGTACAAATATATCTCTAACGTTTCTTCTAAATAAGTGGAGCCTTGTTGATTGATTTTTCCAATAGCATAATTGAGCGCATACCCATAGGTGCCCAAAATTTCGTCTTTGGTAAACTGGTGGGCATATTTTTTTAACAATTGAAGCAACATCCTGTAGTAAGTTTCCGTTGCTTCCGCTTGTTTTGTTAACATTCTAAAGATTGTATGATAAATTTGAATGATTGGGTCAAACTCTTTGGATTTATCTTGTAAATGTTCTTCAATCCCCTTCATAATAGACCATTGATAATGCGCTTGAATAACTTTATTTCGACTCGCCATGTCACAAGCCATTTTTAGTTTTTCTAGGATAAAAAGATTGTCAAGCGAATCATTGGCTAGTTGCAAATTTTCATTATAACTTCGTCCGCCTTGCTCTACAAATAAATAGTCTAATTCTTTATGAAATTTATACTGACTTTCGTAATACGTTTGGTGATTCAGATGTTCTTTGGTTGATTGTTGCTTGTATCTTTTTTCTATAGAACGATAGTGTTTTTCCAGTTTATAATGTCGCAGCTTTTCTAATAATACAACCATCCGTTGGTTTTCCTTACTCTGAAGTGCATCATCTATTAAAAAATTGTGCAGTAGTGACAGCAATTGAGATGTTAAACGATGAAATTTTTTATTATCAAAAGCTTCTCCAGCAAAAATTTTATTGTAAATACGTGTTTTTTCTAATTTTTCAGGCTGAGCGAATGTTGGTGCGTACTTTAGCAGATACAAGCAAAGTTTGGTGGTTGCTTCATGTTTGTTAAAATAAGGAGATAAGGTATATTCCTTAAATCGAGTTAGCGTTCTGCTATCTAACTGTTGAAGTAAATCTAAAATTTTGGAATCTTGCATAAAAAAATAAAACTTAGACTGGAAATAATAGGATAGAGCTAAGAGAATATTAAAAATAATGTATACAGGAGCAATATAAAGATAATATTATATTTTATTTTTTATTAATTGTCGGGTTTTTTAAAATGGATTTATTAACTTAAAACATCTTTCAAGGATTATTAGAAATTAATTTTGGATTTTCATCAAAAATACAATGAAGTTGTGATTAAATTTTTTGAAAATCATATGATTATGTACTATTTGTTTGAGTAGAACGTATTCAGGAGTTATTAAAGCATAAGTAACTGTATGTAATGAAATAAGACTTTTAATAGAGTGTTGGTTTGGTATATTATAAAGAATAAAAATCGGATAATAGTATAAAATAATTTTTTTATTGCAATGAATTTTAGCGCATCTTTGAATTGTGAAGAAAGTTAAAAGGAAAAATCCAAGGATGTATTGCAAGTGCGGTGCGATATATTCTTGGGCCTTTTTAGTTTGTACATATATGAAAATGCTTTATTGGTTATGGAGTTTTGTTTGTAAAACAGTTAATTTTAATAAAAAAAAGGTACAATAGGTTACCTTAATCCAATATAAACCATTAAAAAATAAATAATAACCTATTAGGATTGTACAATCCTAATAGGTTAAACAGAAAAAACGAAACAATGAAGCACATTTATTTTATATTAATTTTATTAATTCATTTGCTGTCTCTAAACAAGCTTAAAGCACAATGTGTCAATGATACCATTGCGCCAGTAGCTATTTGCAAAAATACATTGACAGTTTATTTGGATAGCTCTGGTACAGTAGAAGTACAGGCAAAGGATGTAGATGATAACAGTTTTGATAATTGTGGAATAGAAAAATACCAGATTAATGGAGATACAGTACTTACTTTAAGTTGTCTTAACATAGGAAGTTCTGTGCCTGTATCTTTTGTTGTCAAAGATACTACTGGTAATACCGATACTTGCAATACTTTTATTGTCGTGGTAGACAACCTACCTCCAGAACCTAACTGTGCTTCGATCGGAGCCATTTCTATCCCTTTGGGAATTTTGGGGACAGTGACATTTCCTTTGGGGCAAGCAATTGCTGGAAGTTCAGATAATTGCTCAATTGCCACAACATTAATTAACAACCAAGCAGGAATACCTACATTGACTTGTGATGATGTTGGAATCTACCCTTATACTGTGCAAATGATTGATTCTAGTGGAAATGTGGGGTGGTGCCAATCACAAATTGAAGTGCTTTGGAGCATTACTTGTGGTTTTACAGCTCAACTAGATTCTCTAGGGCGAACCCAATGTGATACAGGAGCCTGTAATGGATATGCTGCTTTATCTAGCAATGGCGGAATTGGAATTGTCAATTATCTTTGGGAGGATGGTTCTACGGCAATCATTAGAAATGATTTGTGTGCAGGGGAGCATATTGTTGTTGCAACAGATTTATTAGGAAATGTTGACACATTAGTTTTTAATATTCGTTATGAAAGTGGGTGCGTCTGGCCTGGTGATACCGATGATAATACCAAAGCCAATAATTTTGATTTATTACCGATTGCCTTGGCATATGGAACATTGGGTGGGGCAAGAGCTGGAGCTAGTATTAATTGGACGGGACAGAGTAGCAGCGATTGGAACCTTCCATTGGCGTTACCTGTTTTGCCAGATTACAAGTTTATAGATTGTAATGGAGATGGTTTGATTGATTCTTCCGATGTAGAGGCCATTCGTTTAAATTATGCTCAAAGTTATTCGCGGAATTCGGGTACAACAACAAACAGTATGTGGACAACTAGACAAGACCCACCAATCTATGTAGATTGCGATACGGTATACGAAGGAGATGTTCATTGTATGGGAGTCAATCTAGGGGAGCCTTCACGGGAAGCTATCAATGCTTATGCCATTGCTTTTACCATCAATTATGATCCTCTGTTGGTTCACTCGGCAACAATTAGTTATGGTAGTTCTTGGTTGGGGGCAGCACAAGAGTTGATTTCTGTAGAAAAAGATTATGCTGCACAAGGAAAGTTAGAAACAGCTGTTGGTCGAACAGATCAACAACCGTTGACTGGAAGTGGTCGATTGGGAACCGTTTGTTTTACAATTCGAGATGATATACTGAGAGTAAGTCAACCAGATACTACGGTTATGCCTGTTGATATAGATGGAATTCGGTTTGTAGATGAGAACGGGAATGAAATGCCAACAGAACCAAGAGAAGGTTGTGTTACGATTGTCGAAGTTATGAATGATATTAACAATGTAAAAACGTTTAATAAAGAAAATCAAATTAACTTATACCCAAACCCAACGACAGGCTGGGTCAAAATTACTGGTCTCGAACAGCGTTTGCAAAAAATTACAGTTCGTACAGTTACAGGAGAGGTATTATTGTCTAAAACAGTTCAAAGCCAAGGAGATCTAGAATTAGATTTAAATTATTTGCCAGAGGCTGTATACCTTGTATCTATGGAAACTTCAGATAAAATAATTAATAAAAGATTGTTAATTATAAGGGGATAAGTTGTTTTTTTTCTTTTATAAAATAATTTTTTTTTGTACATTTCATGAGAATTAGCGTCGAAGGAAAAGCTTTCGATGATGTGAGTAGATTTGTAAGTTGTTTTTAATGATTGTAAAACTACTTATGGGTGCGTTTTGCTTATTTTGATGCCCATCAAAATAGGTGGATTTATGTCAAAAAAAATGTCATACATTCATGAAGATTGGTCTTATGTTTGTTGATAATGACTTTACCATCTATTCCTGTTAATTTGAACTATAGTATTTAGGAATGATGCTCCAACTTTAGCCCAGTTGGAGCATTTCTTTTTTATGCATTTTTTAGATTGTAGGCTAGGAATTTTATTCCAATGCAATCATTACTGATTAACCTTTCTCAAAAGTGCGCGAAGCCAAAAGATATTGCTATTTTAGGGGCTAAAGTTCATTTTTGACTAAGCATTAGACAGGATGTGTTACTTAAATTTCTGGCGAAGTATCTGTTGATTGTCTAGATAATTGTAAGTGTACAAAGCCGCAAAAATGAATACATAAATAAAAAGATAAATAGAAGAGAACGATAGAGATATGAAGAATTGGGAGTATGTAGATACCAACGAGATTTTGACAACATGCGTTGATTTTTTGAAACAACAAAAAGAAATAGCTATTGATTTGGAATTTGATAAAAACCGTTACCGATATGGTTTTAATCTTTGCTTAATTCAAATCTATGCTGGAGGACGTTGTTTTATTGTAGACCCTTTGGTAGAAGGAGTTGTTTTAAAGGATTTGTACGCTGTAATTGAAGATCCTACGATAGAAAAAGTAGTGTATTCATTTGGAGAAGATTTGAGGTTGTTTCATTCGTTAGGTTGCTTTCCTAAAAATACATTTGATATAGCAATTGCGATGCGTTTGCTAGACTATCCACCAGCTTCGCTCGCAGCAGCAGTGGATGAAATATTGGATATAGAAATTAGCAAATCTGCTCAGAAAAGCAACTGGTTTTTGAGACCTCTTTCTGAAAAACAAGTTAATTATGCCGCAAAAGATGTCCTGTATTTGTTAGAAATGAAGGAAATTCTAATCAAGATGGCAGAGGAAAAAGGTATTTTGGACTGGATAAAAGAAGAGAACGAAATAATTGATGGTGTTTCTTATGCTGATATTGATAACAACAATTACTTAAAAGAAAAGGATAAACACGGGCTGTCAGAATACGAATATTACCTGTTTAAGGGACTATTAGAATACCGAGAGAAAATAGCAGAAAAATACAATCGCCCTAGTTATCAAATTATTGATAAAGAATATTTGAGAGAATTGGCAGAACGTCCCAAACAGATATATCGCTTTGAGAAAATTAGAGGTATTTATAAGAGCCTCAAAAATGATGCGTTTAAGAATGAACTCTGGGAAACGTATCAAGGCTTAGCAAAAGAAGCAGAGCGGGAAGGTTTATCCAAAACAGAAAAGGCTTTGAAGCGAATGAGCAGCGAATTATACCAAGCCAAAAAGAAAGAACGTGCGATTCGTGATGAAGCCAAAAAGAAAGTCTTTAAACCAATTCAAAAATTAATAGCAGAAAACCATGGTGAAAATGTAGTTACTTACATTATGGGCAATCGCTTGATGGATGAATTAGCACTAGGAAATTTAGATAATTTGAGGAAATATAAACGAGTATTAATCGAACGTTATGCAGATGAATTGGGAATAGATGTAAGCCCTTATTTAACGGTCAAAACATAAGGATTGCAACCACTAATAAAGATTACTCGTCCTTATTTAAAAGAGGAGTTTTTATCCTTAAGCAAAATTTTAGCCCATTTCACAAATGGGCTTTTTTATTGACCTAAAATTCGAAAGATCTATGTCTAGATACTTTGTTCTTATCACGATATATAGCATGCTCTCAATGGCTTGCAACAAAACAAAAACAGCATCTACTGAACTGCCATTTGAGAAAACGTATGGAGGGAATTTAGTTGACTATGCCTCAGAAGCCATTTATAGCGATGGTTATATTTATATGGTGGGAACTTCAAAAAGTTTACAAAGTTCTTCGGGAGGATTGGCGCTGACTAAAATTGATGCGTTAGGAAATTTGGTTTTTGAAAAATCGTATGGAGGAACAATACTTGACTTTGGGACTAATATTGTAAAAACGTCAGATGGTAATTTGTTGCTATTAGGTATAACAAGTCTTCCAACTAATTCGGGAACACAAGTAGATATTTTGATCGTAAAAGTAGATGTTGATGGGAATACGATATGGAGCAGAACCTATGGTGATGCAACTCAGTTTGATGTTGCGGAAGGTTTAATCGAAACTAGCAATGGAGATATTTTGGTGTTGGGGTCGGCTCACAATGGTTCTACCAATGATTTTAGGTTAACCTGTTTGAACAGCCAAGGCGATTGGAAATGGGAGAAAATTTATACAAGCCCTTATAATGATGAAGGGATTAATATCGCTAAAACAGAGCAAGACGAATACCTTTTGTTAGGAAGGCGTAAGGATGGAGACGATGATTTTTACCTTTTAAAAGTGGATGAACAAGGGAATGTACTCTGGGAACAGAGCTACGGAACGCCTCAATATGAACAAGCTCATAGCATCCGAAAAACTTTAGATGGTCACTTCCTTTTGTGTGGTCATTCCTCTGGTATCGATCCTTTGCATAATTTATACGTAGCCAAGATCTCAACTGATGGAATCGTTGTATTTGAAGAACATTATGGTGGCGTAGCTCATGACGGAGGAACTAGTGCCATAGAATTGAGTAATGGCAATCTTTTGTTAGCAGGTGAAACAGATAGCTATGGCAATGGAAGCAAAAGAGCTTTTTTACTAGAAACTAGTGCTGATGGGACGCTCATTCAAGAGCAAAGTTTTGGAGGCGATTTATCAGATAAATTTTCTACGGTGATAGAAACAGAAAAAGCTTATTATTTAATCGGAGAAAGTGCTTCATTTTCTGAATCTGGGGATATAGATATGTATGTTGTAAAACGTTTGAAATAAAAGCATTCTTTATAAGTTAATGATACAAGCACCTTGGGTAGAAACATCTATAAAGTGAATACCTAGTTTTTGGCATTCTTTACTCCATTGTTGTATACGCCATCGGCTATTGGAGGCATCGAAAATGAGTGTTTTGTAAAAAAATAAATCCTCAATTTGTTGAATGCTCTTTAACTTGGGGTTGCCATGAATCAAAAGGTAATCTACCTCTAAAGGAGTATGACTATGATGATGAAGATGTTTGGGAGTGTATAAGCTCAACCGATGTTGCCTAAATTGCCCTTTGTACTGCTTATAATATAAGGTGTTTCTTTGAACACTATCTTCTAAAACATGGAACTGGTGATTAGATATACCCGCAGACCAAAGGTGATTTTGCTGGGCATATTGTACTTGTGGATTTCCAATTAAAGTAGAATCCATCCATGTGATGGCTTTAGTGCCATTAAGATAACTGATCAGTGTACTCTTGCGACTGTGGTAAATGCAAAGCTGGCGTTGTTGGATTTGTTGGTAATCTATCATTGCATGATAACCAAACAATAAAATAGTTAAAGTAAGTGGAATGATGGCTACTTTGAGTTGTCGATGAATCAATAAATAAACAGTACTGATTAGGACAATATACCAAGTCCACATTTCCCAAGATTCTAACCAAAAGCCTTCCCAAACAGCACTTGGTAATTGTTGAATTAAAAAAATGAGGCTGTTCATTAAAAAAAGAAAACCATATAATAAATACCCTAATAGACTACTTAATAACGGTACCCAAGAGAAGCATAATAGAGCAATCCCTACACTGAGAATAATACCCGCAGTTGCGGCAACAACAATTCCAGAAAGCCAAAAAAAAGTTGGAAATTGATGGAAGTAATACAAACTAATAGGCAAAGTAGCAATTTGAGCAGCCAATGAAAGTGCAACACCATTCCAAAGCCAATCGCCTAATTTATTTTCAATATAGCAGCGTTTGTAGATTTTAGGGTACAAATAAAGAATGCCTATCAGTGCAAGGTAAGAAAGTTGAAACCCGACTTGAAATAACATCAATGGATTGATTGTTAGAAGTACAAAAGCAGAAGCGGCTAATGCATTATAGGTATTAATTTTTCGATTTAGAGATTGCCCAATAAGAACAAAAGAAAACATTGTACAGGCTCTCAAAACGGAAGCAGAGGCACCTGTTAAGAGGGCAAAACTCCATAGCAAAGTCAATAAAAGAAGGGTTTTAATTCGCAACCAGCGAACATCTGAACGCCGAATAAAACTAAACAAAAATGAAAGCAGCCCGACCAGAATTCCAATGTGTAAACCAGAAACAGCTAAAACATGCATGGCACCAGTATCGGCGTAGGCATTTCGCAATGCTTGGTTTAATTCTTCCTTAGCACCAAGCAGTAAAGCAGAAGCAACAGCATATTCGTTAGGCGAAGGCAAATGTATCTTTAGTGTTTGAAGTAATTGGCTTCTTAAGCGATAAATAAAGTGGTAAAGCCAGTGTCCTTGTCCACTACCTATTCTTTTCCATTGATCGAAAGGCAAATAGGTTTGATGGTAAATATTTTGAGTAGCATAATAAGCCCGACTGTCAAAGGCTTTGGGATTTAAAGGAGGGGATAATGTTTGTGGGGTGGCGTGAAAGGTGATAACGTCACCATATTGGAGTTTTGTGCTATTGGTATCTAATTGAAAATAAGCAATAACTTTTCCTGTGCAGGGAGTCAAGGTTTTTATATTGCTTCCTTGTATAGATAAGTTCAGGGTTGCCTTAATACTTTTGGCATTGAGCTTAATAGGACTATCTATGGTAGCAATATAAAGAGAATTAGTTGCTTTCCCGTTTAGAAATTGATCAAAGTGGATTGGAGAATTTCGAGCATCATAGGCATAGCTTACAAAATATCCAGCTTGTATTAGCAAAATAGAAAGCAGCATCCCCCAACCTCGTATGACAGAGACATTGGGCTTGGGTTTTAAGTGCAAGAGAAAAATACCCCCCAAAAGTAAGGCATAAATAGCAATTAGTATTTCCCATGGCACTGCTGTACCTAACCAATGGTAGGATATTATTCCTGACAAAAAGGGAATTAGCAATCGAAGAAAGGGAATTTGTTGCCAAGTCATAAGGGGAAGTGAATTTCAAGATCTGTAATTCTAGAATATTACTTCGTGGATTTTATTAGAAAGTATTACTAGAGGTAACATATTTATTATTGAAAGGTATAAAAATCTATGGATACTACCTAGTTGTGACCTTGTATTCTTTCCTTTTTATGTGACTAAAACTTAGAAAGAACTGCCTCTTACTCATTTTTGTTGCCGAATACTCACTAGGGGCTAAGATAATAATGCTTGACTGTATCTTTTTTCCTGTTACAGGGGTTTAATGAGATATAAAACAATTCGAAACCTAAAAAAAGATCGTTATTTGAGCTGTTTGTTAGTGCTTGATTATTAATGTGCTATGTGGGTTGAAAAAGCATAGTGCTAAATTAAAAAAGTACAAAGTAGAGATTTCAATAAGTGCTATAAAGGAATACTTTGTTGCCTTTTCAGCTTGATTATCAGCTTTTAGTGTTAAAAATAATAAAATCATATCCTTTTGATAATCAGTTTGATGTGATTATTGAGAGAGTAATGATAAAGATAACCATAAAATATTCTAATTATGAAAAGTATATCATTGAGTATTGCGGCATTGATGTTATGGACATTGGTAAGTTGTTCTGACAATAGTCAGAAACCAACTTCTGACATCATACAACATCCTACCATTGATGCGTCTCTAGCAGAACATGAAGTAGAAATGGTTGCGCTAGCGGATGAGTCTATAGAAGGAAAAAATAAAGAAAATGAGTCGAAGACGATAGAAAAAAAGAAAGTGAATGAAAAACCACAAAAAAGTATTCAAGAATTGACGAAGGAAGTGGTTCAGTTAGAGGAGCAAGGAGGAGATGATGAAGGAAATGCGATTACTTATTATACTTATGGAGAGGCTTTGGTTGATATGAAAAAGTACGATGAGGCAATCGAAATGTATAAGGAAGCGGAGCAGCTTGGTTATGAGGATTTAAAAACATTGTATTATAAAATAGCAAGAACATATGCTTTGAATGATGATTCTTATGGTTCCATGGAAGATTATTTGATAAGTGCTAGAAAAGAAGGGTTTAGAAATTATCGTGCTTTGTTATATGATTCGGCTTTTAAGAATTGGAGAGAAGAATATGACTTTATGTATTTGTACAATGATTTATTTGGTACTAATCAAAAAGCAATGTTTAAGGCATTTGTAACCTTTGCACCAAAGAAAAGGTTGGTTCAAGATTATATAATGAGCCCTAAAGAGTTATATGAAAATACAAATTATGAGTATCGATCAAAAATGGGCTACTATGAAAATCGTCCTGCTATCAGTGGCTTTTTTGAAAATTTTGTAGAAGGTGTTTCGGATGATATGTTTAGTAGGGAAGGAGGAGATAATTATCGTTATGAAATGATGTTAGAAGAAGCGGCGTACTTTGCCGTTATTTACAGTGTGGAGGAACAATGGTCAGAATATATCTTGCCTAAGAAATATCGCTTGGTAACTTATGATTTAAAAGGAAATAAAATTTCAGAATTAGATATAGCAAAACGAGGATCGTTAAAGACTTGCAAGGGATTTGTACTACATCCCAATCATAGTTTGGTCGTCACCGATTATGAAGTGGAATGGAAAAAAGGCGCAAAAAAGCACTTAGGGAATGCTGAGCATTACTTGAATTACAAAAATTTGAAGGAAAGTAAAGCTGTTGCGACTAAAACGTATCAAATCACTACAACAGGGCGTATCGTTGAAACAGAAGGTATGGCTTCTGTAGAAATGCGATAACTTACACTAAAAAATGCACCAAAAAGGGAGTTTCTTGCATCTACTTATTAAAGAGTAGAAGCAGGAAGCTTTCTTTTATTATTTCATAAACTATTCTAATAAACATTACTCCGTTGAAAAATCGTATTAGTTTGATTATCAGCAAGATGCACTTTTATTAGCCTTTGCACTAAAAGACTGGTAATCAAACTAATACAAGATGCTTTTTTACGTTTTTACTTCGTGAGCCTACGGGTTCGTAGAAAAACTAAAAAATCAACGGAGTATTAAATAAAATAATGCCCATGAAAATGAATCTATATGTTTGTGCATTGTCAATCAGTGTATTGGTAAGCTGTTCGGATACTGTCACTAAAAAATCTGAAATTAAACAATATCCAATAGTACTGGATGAGGTAAGTGAAAAAAGTGTTACAGTAGCATCCAGATCTCCCAATGTACACATTGCTGTTCAAGAGTCTCAACCCTTATCGCCACAATTGGTGCTTCTAAGCAAAGAGGTAGAACCTGCACCACCACCTCCTCCTGAGCCTGAGCCAGAACCTGAGTGGGAAATTCTTCTTCCGCCAGAAACGATGGAAGAAAAGTGGCAACGGATTGTTCAAGGAGCGGTTGGTACGGGTAGGTACGCTTGGGAAAATGCTAGATTTTGCCAAACTTATGGGAATACATTGGTAGAACAAGGGCGTTATCAAGAGGCTATTGTTGCTTATGAGAAGGCAATAGAAATAGACTATCCATACAAGGGAGATTGTTATTGGAAAATAGCAAGAGTTTATGGATTACAAGGTAAAGATGTTTACGAAATAGATAACTATTTACTTAAAAGAAAAAGAAAGTACAGCCTACTTAAACAAACGAAGGAATTGAAAAACTACGAATTCTTATTGCAAGACACGGCTTTTCAGGCTTACAGAAAATGGGAACGTTTTTGGAATTCGTATGATCAATTGTTTAAAGGCAATAAATTGGCCATGTTTGAAGCATTTAAGTATTCTGCTCCCGAAGCCCATACGGTAGGTACTTATGATTTGGGACCCACCAACTTGTTTGAAGCGGTCAATGCTAAGTATGATGATTATCAGCTATATGAAAAAGAACATCCTATTGTGTATGGCTATTTTGATGCTTTTGTAAAAGAGGCTCGATATAGAGCTTTTAGCCGAAGTGGGCGAAATTTGTGTCGATTTGAAATGTGTATGGCACAAGAAAATTACTTCTTAGTTGTATACAGTGTGGAGGAGAGTTGGTCAGAGTATATTTTGCCTAAAAAATATTATTTAGTCACCTATAACAAGCAAGGGGATAAAATCTCGGAACTAGAAGTTGCCAAACGTGGTTCCTTAAAAACATGCAAGGCTTTTGTGCTAAATGCTGACAATAGTTTTGTTGTTACGAATTATGCTATCAAGTGGAAAAAAGGTACCAAGCAGCAATGGAGAAATAAGAATTTTTATAATCAGACACATCTCAAAAAAACAATTGCTAAATCCAGCCAAGCTTATGAGATTACGATTTCTGGTCGAGTTATAGAAGCTGGAGGCTCAATAAGTATGCGATAGTTGAATAAATAACACCTAAGTGATACATAATCAGGTTTGTATGGGGTGTATTTGGGTTTGGCATAGCCTTTGACATTTTAATACGTGTTTATAGTTGACTGATATATAAGAGGTGTAAGCAAGAACAAGAACTCAAACAATTAACGAACTACTAAAAAATCATATCCTTATGCAATTACTAAAAATAAGTTTCATTCTAAGTTTAGTAACAAGCTTATGCTCTTTTGCTTATTATTCTACCTACGAGGATGGTCGAGAGCGTTTGTACAAAGATTTTCTCAGTAAATTTGAGCAAATAAACTTGCCCAATACCATTACTTTAGAAGCCTATATTGTTACGAACGAAATGACTCCTCAAAAACGCAAAAAACAATTAGAAAAACTAGAAAGTAAAACAGAACTAAATAAGGTTTTAACGAAAGACTACGATGCTTTTATTCCTGGAATTGGGCGAGGTATGATGAGCCGAATGGGACCTAGTACTTATAAGGCTGAACTAGCTTTGGCAACGAGTGGTAAGTATAGTGCTGTGATTTATAGCGAATCTCGTGCTTTTGATGGAGGTGCTAAGTCATATCTATTAGCGACCTTTGATGGAAAAGGAAATCCGATAGCAACACGTTATTTAGGATATTCGGGACTAGAGGAACAAACAGAATTGACCATTACAGAAAGAATGGAATTGACAACAAAACGCATAGTTTTAGAAGGAGAATCTAAACGTTATGATGAGAAGGATGTTAAAAAGATGTTTATTACCCCCAAAGGAGAAATTTTAGTACATGAAGAGACAAAATCTATGGATGAAATAGAACCTGTTCAACAAAAAGCAATCCTTAAATTTTCTTAGGTACATACTTTATAAATTTTAAACAATTTCTTTTACTCATTACTCCGTTGAAAAATCGTATTAGTTTGATTATCAGCAAGATGTGTTTTTATTAACCTTTACACTAAAAGACTGGTAATCAAACTAATACAAGATGCTTTTTTACGTTTTTACTTCGTGAGCCTACGGGTTCGTAGAAAAAATAAAAAATCAACGGAGTATTATTTACTAAAAGGTAGTTCTTAATTGAGCTGCCTTTTTTTATGAATGGTTTGAAGGTGCAGAAAAATTATAATCCATTTTTGGGGGATATGTGAATGTTAAAGCGACTGTTTTTTGTAGTATGAGCGCACTTATTAGTTTGTGAAACTCATGAACAATACTTTTGCGCTACTAGGTGAAACGATTAGAAATTAAAAAAAGAAAGGTTTTAATACAATAGAAAACAAGGTTTGGAGGTTTTAGAATAGTAGATTGATTTCAACCCAACAAAAGAAAATACATGGCGAAACTATACTTGTTACATACTTAATTGAATTATTAACACAGAATCGAAAAAATACCGTGTGTTATTATTTAGTAGTTCGTGGATTAGCTGCGCTGCTACTGCGTGGTACTTCGTGAGCGCTTCGCTTTTAGTTAGCTCCCTGCGGTCGTGAGAGCGCAAGCTTAGTTTTTTAGCTTTTTTGTGAAAAACTAAAAAAGCATCTTTACATCAGTTTGATTATCAATTCTTTAAGGAATCAAGCAGCGAAAGTGTACTCTATTGATAATCAAACTGATGCGATTTTCCTACGAACTATTGATGATTCTAATCAAAAACATCAGTTATGCAAGTATTAAAAATGGGTTTAGTTGGAGCAGCACTATTGTTCTTATCATCGTTTGGAATAAATTCAGAAGCGGGAACAAGGAAAGTAAGTGCTAAATATCGGGCAGCACAATACGAACAATTTTTAGAAAAATTTGAAACGGTTGAATCGCTGCAAGAAATTCTTTTGGATGTGCGGATTCACCAGCCTTTGCCTGTGAGCGAAGCAGAATTTAAGGCAGTGAATTTGGATCGAATGGAAGTTCGAAAAGTTATTGAGAGTCGAATGTTACTGCCAGATTTTGATTTATTTTTGCCAGAGATTAGCCACAAAAGAAAAGGAGGGTTGCGCCCCAATACGTATGAGGCAGAATATTTAGTCAAGAGAACGAAAAAATTTGATCTAGTGATTTATAGTTCGTATGATGATGCGCGTCGTTATCATAAAAACTATTACTTGGCTACTTTTAATAAAAAAGGAGTTATCTTAGCCAAAGAACCAATTGGTATGAGTAATCAATATGTATATACTGCCGCAAAACTAAATCATCATTGGTTAACAAGTACGTCCGTTCTTGATGGTCAAGAGTTGCCTTTGAGTATTAAAAAAGTTAAAATTGAGCGAAAGGGGAATGTTAATGTATTGGGCGAAGTACATCCTTACCTAGATGCTGCTATAGATAAATTTAAAAATGAAACACCGAAAAATTACAGATTAAGAGTAGAGTAAATACCCCCTCTCTTTTGTATATTTTACTTGTAATCTGAAATCTGTTTTAGTCCTAAAAACAGTGGAAGGCAGCTTTTGAGCTGCCTTTTTTTTGAAATATAAGTGGCAGAAAAGCACCTAATTTTATAGGAGGATTACAAATCTAATCATCTAATATGTCTTCTAAAACATCATCCCAAGGATTGTCAAATTCGTCTGCTTCTGCTACTTTTTTCATATCACTTTCTAAATCTGTTACTTGAAGAATAATGATACCGATTATAAAAAAGAGGGTCATAAACAGCATACTATTTCTCATAGAACCAGTAATTTGATTGATAAAGCCAAAGGCAAAACTACCGATTACAATGGCTAATTTCTCTGTGATGTCAAAAAAGCTAAAGAACGAAGCCGTGTCTTTGGTCGCTTTAGGGATTAACCTAGAATAAGTAGAGCGAGAAATAGATTGTACACCTCCCATTCCTAATCCTAAAATTCCAGCTAAAATATAAAAGCCAACTTTAATGGTAAGGAAATAACAAACAATACAAATGCCTACCCATATGACCAAAATAGTACTAATAGCAAAGCGGCTACCTTTTTTGCTTGATACCCAAGAAAAGAAATAAGCACCAACAATAGCCAAAATTTGAAGAATGAGTACAACAACAATCATTTCAACAAAGGTAATGTCCATAACTTGAGAAGCAAATAAAGGAGCTAAAAGCATGACGGTTAATACGCCCATACTGTAGAAGAAGAAGGAAAGTAAGAACTTTTTCATTGTTGGTCTAGCCTTGACTTGCACAAATACTTTTCGGAGTTCTTTGATGCCACGTCCTAAGACTTGGGAAGACATTTTATTTCCTGTAGGTTGATCCTTTAGGTGATAAAAAGCAATTTGAGCAAAGCCTAACCACCAAAGTCCTACCAACAAAAAACCAAATTTGGTAGCAGTATTCACGCCATCAAAGCCAAATGTGTCTGGGAAAATGATGAACAGGAGATTAATGATTAATAAAATAACACTTCCAATATAACCAAAAGTAAAGCCTCTTGCACTAACACTATCCATTCTATCAGGGGTTGCTATCTCAGGCAGAAAACCATTATAAAAAACCAAAGATCCTGCATAACCTACACTAGCTAATACCGAACACATAATTCCGTACTCGATATTGGGACCATCAAAAAAATACAAACCCATACAAGAGGCAGCCCCCAAGTAGGTGAAAAATTGCATGAACCGCTTTTTTCCACCAATATAATCCGCAATGCCAGACAAAATAGGAGAGGTAATGACAATGACTAAAAAGGAAAAAGAGATAGCATAAGTAAACAAAACAGAACTGGAGATTTTAATCCCAAAAAATGGAACAATTTCGCCTCCAAATGCCGCTTCTGTAACACTTTCGTAGTATTTAGGAAAAATAGCCGTGGTAACAATTAAATTATAAACAGAGTTTGCCCAATCATAAGAAGACCAAGCATTGATGAGTTTTTTGCTATTTTTTTCCATATCTATGTTCGTGCTGTTGGTGTGCAGTGTCTTTTTTTAGGACAAGATAATAATAAGGTGGAAAGAAATTCATTTTCGAGTAGACTAAAATAAGATGTGTTATTTTTCTAGCTATTGAAGTAGGCATATTAGGGAATAAAAATAAAAGGAATAGGCAAGGCTGTTGGTGTGAACAAAACAATAGAAAAAGAGGAGTTCAAAAGGGACATAAATGGATTTTTGTAGTGCTTTAAAATAACATTTTGGCTATTAATTTGCACTGTTTTTTTGGCAGGAAAAATGTATTTTAGTTTAAAGCCTTAGTATGTAATATTGTTATATGTAAATTGATTTAAACCATTAATAGTCAAAACTTAATTGCCCATCAAGGTGTTTGGTTATTTCTCAATTGTTTTGGTTTTATTCAATAGAATTAACAGACTGCTAAATTTAGATAAGTGCAGGTGCAGCGTAAAATGATAAGCAATCTTAGGAAAGATGACCATCTGTAGGTTGTTGTTTATTTAGAACAGACACTTGTTATGAGTAAGACAATGGAATTCGTCCCTTTCATATTCTTGTAAAATAAAAAATTATGCAAATTAAAATTAACCTTATTGTTTACAACAGATTGTATCTCCTTATTAGTGTTTTATTCTTAACGGCTTGCCAAGGAAATAAAGAAATTAGAAAAGAGGAAAATAAAAAGCTGCTGGTTGGATTTGTTAATGAGACTGATGTAGGAATTGATTATTATCGTTCTATAAAAAGTAATGTAGCTCGTTTACAAGCATTTATGGCAGGGAAATTTGTTCAACAAGATATTGTATACTTAGATTCTTTTCTTGATAGTCTAAAAAATATAGTCAATGCAGAAGCAGAAAATACAAGCATAACAAAATTAACACAAGGCATGTATTCTACCTGGCTAGTGAATGATAATAATGACAGTGTCGTATTGTATAGTTTTCCAGTAGGTGACCCTCGTAAAGTTGGTTACTGGCTTTATCATTATCAAGTGCTAACAAGTTTGCCAGATGACCCCATTTATGAAGTTTTTGAAGAATTGATCGAAATAGATAGGGACACAATTGAGAGTTATTTTTATGCTTCTCCAAAAGACTTTGACCCTTCTTTAAAAGAGTTGTTAAAAAACTATACAGCCGAATTTAAGAGTATTAACTTGAGGAAGTTAAAACAATTGGAGGATAAAGAGAGACCAATTGAAAATGGGAAATTTTACTTGAGGCAAAACCCTATTTTTTTCAAAAGCGAAACTTATGTTACAAATCATTCATTAGATAGCCCCGTATGTGAGAAGGATATTTATGAATTGCATCCTAAATATTATTATTATCATACGATTGCCTACACCGATTCAACACGTAAAACAGTTGCTGGTGTTTATCCAGGAAGGTTCTTAAAAGAAGGTGCATTTATAGATAAATCGCTTCGTCAGTAGGGTGAATGTTTTATACGAAAAAATTAAATGTTGAATTCTAGTGTAAATAGCACTGTTTTACATTTAGAATTCAACATCCCATATTGGTATTTTATCGAGTCGAGTTCATGCCCCCACCAGAACCATAGTCGCCAGTAAATTCACCAAAGGAATAAGCATTAGCTGGTACTTCATAATTGCTAGGTACGACATAGGCTACCACCTTGCTTGTTGAGTAAGACTTGATGTTGACAGCATTTCTTTGATTGCCTCCAAGTAACAATACCTCTTCTCCTTTTTTACCAACCACAAAGCCGACATGACCTTTCCACCCAGGACCAGCACCATCCCAATCGATGACTGCGATGGCTCCATAGGCAGGTTTCCCTAGATTTTTACCATATTTTTTCCAAGAAATAGCCATTGCACTATTGGTACCTCCTTGACCTGCTTTTTTCATCACCCAATTAACAAAAGAAGAGCACCAAGGCGTTTCATCATTTTTTATATTACCTTTTACAGAAGCATGGTATTCTAAAACTCTAGGATTGTGCTTCTTCTTACTAGTATTTTCTTTGACACCTTTTTCTCCTTCTGCTATTTTTATCCAATTGGGTTTATTCAAAGGACCTGTATTGGAATTAATATCATCGCTACTAATAGGTTTTCCATTGCCAACCAAGAGCTTAAATGTTTTTCCATCAGGTTCTACAAGACCATCGCTAAATCCATTAAGATTAATGCTTTGAAACTTTTTGATGGCACTAATTGTAAGTGGTCCACATATACCAAGACCGATAAGTTTTCCACCTTTCTTTTTGAGCAATTCTTGGACTATCTTAACATCTTCCTTGTCGTTAACACCTTTTTTGCCAACGGAATTTTTGATGGATGATAAATCTAAATCTTTATTGTCTTTATTATCTTTATCAATAGGGGTATATGCATTAAGTTTTTTCCAAGTATTATCGTTGGGGGTGATAATCCCTGTGTCTGCTTCTTCTACTTTTTGTTGAAAATTTTTAATTGCTTTAATTGTTTTGGGACCACATATTCCAGAGCCTTTTAAGGGGGCATTATTTTTTTCTCTAAGCAAATTTTGAACAAGGCTTACGTCACTTTTTTTATTATCACCTTTGCGCCCAACCGAGCCACTAATACTTTTACTTGATGTTGGTTCATTTACTAACGTATGATCTACCGTGTCATCCTTGGTGCTAGACCAGTCTTTTATCCCTTCTTGGTGAGATTGCAAAGCATTTTTAATTCGTTCACTAGAGCTTAATGCTTTTTCTTTTGCCTCTATTTTATTGGCAATTTTTTTTAGACTAGTATTAAGCTTATTAAGTTTGAGTTGTTCATTTGAGTCAATCTGCCCATCTGCCATAAATAGCTTTTCATAATATCGAATGGTATCTTCATACTTTCGTATTGTTTCGCGCAACTTTGCTAGTTTTTGAAGTTTCATAGCTACTTTTTTTGAATGTTATTGAGTGTCTGTTCTAAATTGGATAGATTTTGAGGGCTAAAATAAATCGTTGGAATAGGTGTTAGTATGAAAGTGTGATTTTAATAGGTTGTCTATTAGGTAAATATAACTTTTTTTATTGAAAAAAAAACTACTTTTTGCTTCTTTACAATAAGAAAAGTAATGAGAAAAAATGGTTTTGTAGCCATTGTTAAATAACCTAGAATTAAACTTAAACAGTGGCAAATGGTGTTGTTTTTGAGGCAGGATTATTATTCTAAAAATAATAAATCATTTATTATGCGAAATGCAATACAATTTTTGGGGTTGGTATATCTTAGCATTGCATTAGTGGCCTGTAGAGTTGCGGAAGAGGATATAATAGGCACTTGGACAACTTCCGATGGCGGTACAATTACATTTAATGCAGACAGGACAGGAATAACAGTTAATTCACCTTATTTTGATTTTGCCTGTGGAGCAATTAATGGTGCTCCTATAAGTGTTGTTGATACTTTTGAGTGGTGGATTGAGTCAGAAGGCACTAGGTCTAGTTTGTGGTTGGACATACCTAACCCAGCAACATTTCCGACTTGTGAGCCTAGTTTAAAGCATCCTATTCAATTCAATGGAAATAATAGAATACGAGTAGGACCTCATATCCCTGGAGTTTTAGAAGATAACTTAGAGTTATCTAGGTAGCCACAATACGGCAAATAATAGCACAGCTAACAATTATAGATTGTACTATCTAAATTTTATGGGGCGACAATCAAATTTATTAACTCTATTCGTTTTTTTTCAGACATACCATAGTTAGGAGTGGGCCAACCGAGAGATTGATAATATTCAATGGTTTTGGCAATACTCTCTGTCCAGCCTTTTAGTTGAAACTTAAAATCGGTTTTTAATTTTTGATTCGAAAAGGTAAAATAATCTCCATTAATCCATAAAGGCATGGTTGTCCATTCTGCAATTTGTTGAGCATTCAAAACGTCAGCTGTGGCATTGATTCTATTGGGGTTTTTATCAAGTAATAAGCAAGCCGTATCCACTATTTTCTTGATAGACGCACACTCTTGACTCATGACATTATAGATTGTGTTGTGTTTGGAGATGCTCAAGGCTTCTACAACACTTTGTATCAAGTCGTCAATATAGGTAATGGAAAATAAAGAACTGCCACAATTGGGCAGCAAAAGCTCTTGGTGGTGCTGCACTTGATACAACCAGTAATACAAACGATCGGTATAATCGTATGCCCCGTAGACGAGCCCAGGTCGTAGGCTAATATAATCTACTCCCGATTGTGCTAATAATGTTTCGCAAGCTACCTTCTTTTCGCCATAAGCATCGGGTAGAGGTGTTGTTTTTTGCGTTTCAGAACAAGACAAAAGTGAACCATTTTCAGGTGTTGGCTGCTCTGATTTATGACTGTTGTCATAAACAGAACAAGTAGAAATGAAAATATATCGTTTCAATTTTGTTTTATTAATATTAGATAAAACAGCATCTAGCGAAGCAGGGTAGTAGCAAGACAAATCAATAATATAATCCCAGTTTTGTTGACCAATTTTTTGAATATCATTCGTGTTTCTGTCGCCAACAATACGCTTTAACTCAGGAAAAAGCGTTGCATTCGTCTTTCCCCTGTTAAATAAAGTAACAGAATACTGCGGATGATTTTTAAGCTGTTCAAGTAAATTTCGACCTATAAAATTAGGACCTCCAATGATTAATAATTCCTGCATCTTTATTATGATTTTAAAACGGATTGGCAGTTGTTAGTGGCGTTTTCTTTGGCAAAGAAAACCAATATTAACGCCGCTTGCTACTGTACCTTAAAATATCTTGACTAAGGTTTTTATTATCTTTATCAAAAGCAACCAACTCTTGGATGATATTGGGATTAAAAGTCGCTTGCTCTGAAATTATTTCATGTGCAATAGTTTGAATAAAAGGACTCAATGTATTCCCTTTTTTAAATTCACATTTGATAGCCCGTAAAAAAATAGGGGCATTTTTAGGGGTAACATCATGCTGATAAATTGATGCTATTGCTGCTTTTAATGTTGCTAAGTCTTTGATGTTTTTAAAATAGTTATTCAAACAATTAAAAGCATCGGATTTATTCTGCCAGCCCATTAACAACAACGATTGAGCACGAGCCACATTTTCTATCTTATTTTGGGCTAGAAAAGCAGCCTTTAGATAACGCCCTTTTTGTTTGTGTTCTTCAATGACCTTATCATAATAAAATAAAGCATCTTCCTTCTTATTCAATTCAAGATAAAGATCCCCTACTAGTTCATATTTTTGTAATTCTTTATACAACTCAATGGCTTTGGGAAGCATATTTCCATGATGATAACATCTAGCAGCGCTTTCTTTGTCGTTGCAATGCTTCAAATAGACAGAAGCAGCTTCTTGGTAAAAGTGCCCCATTTCTAAGGTTTTAGCCGCTTTATCATAGTCTTTTAGCAGTTTTAAGTAAATAAATGCCGCTTTTCTATATTTCTTTTCTTGAATGAGTTGTACGGCTGTTTCACGATATTGTTCTTGTAATTGATAGAAACCTTTGTCTCCAAGAGGCGCGCTACCGCCTAAGTTAGTAGCATTAATTTGACGACCAAATAGAGAAAAATTGTCCCAACGTTGAGATAAACTCCAAGTACCACCAACGTAACTGCTGCCTCTGCTCATACCTGTATGGTCTAAAGGAATGGCATATTTCAAAGCTTCTTCAGGATTGTTTTTTAACAAATCTAAAAGTTTATCTAGTTCTTTTTGGTTTCGTTTTTCCAACGCCTCGTATTCTTTCTGTAAGGCATCCGACCAAGTTTGCCCTTCTGTCCCAGAAATTTTGTTCCGAAAAGACTCCAAGGCACCCATCAAGCCACTTTTTTCAGTATTCCCTTCCTCATGTTGTTTAAATAGTCGTCTCAATAAAAAAAGACGGGCTTTCTCTGAGGCATTAAGGGGAGCGTCTAAAGGTTTGCCTTCCGAAAAATTGAGTGACTCCAATTGTTGAAGCAGATCTTCGGGAGAGAGGGCATAAACTTGAAACGTTTTGATGTCTTGTGGTATAACAATAGAAGAAGCAGGTCGTTTAATTTTAGGAGTTCGAGCTTTTGGTAATTCAATAAATGTTGTCCAGTTAATAGGATCAAACAGTTCTACCATGCCGAAGTCAGGATGCATTACATAGGGTTTTGATAAGAGCAAAGCATCCAATTCCTTTGCTGTTAAAGAAGGGAATAAAGATGTTTTTTCTGGGATAAATAATCGCTGATGGATGCATTGACAATATTGATTGGCACCAGCTTCTATTTTACTCAAATCTTTGGAAGAAACGAGTAAACAGCCCCAAATACTATTAGGGATTGTATTAGGAATAGGATAGACAACGATATTAGAAAGCAAAAAGCCCATGCGTTCGATCTCTTGAATCCAGTAGGTAGGAGACGGTCCTTTGATCAAAATTCCTTGAATTGGATAGGTATTATACTTGCTCTGTTTTATTTGTAAATTCATAGTATAAGGACTAAACATGTGATTGAATAGTTTCAATAAAAGGTTGTATAAACGTCTCCCAAAACTTTTGGGTATTCATAATATTAGAACTGCCCGAATTAGAACTCCTTTTGTAATAATCATTTCCTGCAAAACAATCTTTAGTACCAATTCCTAGCGCTGCATCAATAGTCATAGGGACGTAAATTGTTGGAAGGCTTCTGTCACTACTATTCAACGTAATAACACCTAGAGAAGTGATATGAACCTCACTACCATCTTTAAATGCAAATATATGTTTGTTGAGATTGTTAATTGCACTGTATGGCTGTTGTGTGGGAACCGATAGTTCTAATTTTATAACACCATAAGGGTTTAATAATAAGGTATGTTTCTTATTAAATACCAATTGTCCATTTTTATTAATTTCAACAGTTTTAATATTTTTGAGAACACTAGGAGTTGGATTTAAGTAGTTTACTTGACGGGTTAAATTTCCAAGTTCTTTTCGTCGGTCGTCATATAGTTCAAAAAAATTAGTAGGTTGCTCTACTGTTGTCAGCATCTTTTTGGCATAAAAATCAACCGACCAACAAGTGTTTTGAGCAACATAGTAAAATACATCATTGTAAAATAAAAATTCCTTTCTGGAGTCATAAGCCCAAGCTTCAAAATGTGTTTGTTTCATCACTTTGGTTTGACAATTGATTAGAGACAAGGTTTTATTTTGAAGATCAAGTACTAGTAATACATAACTTCCATCTGACATTAGTCCAATTTCATAAACACCTGATGAAAAGGGTAGGCGTTCATACATCAATTCCCACCCTTTTTGATTGTAATTATTGTCAATACCTCCAAACCAAAGCAAGCTTTTGTCCAAATTGACCATAAACACTTGGTCGTCGGTTGTAGATAGAATCTGTTTGTAGTTACTCGGCTGAGGAATTAAAATAGGACAGCAGTGAGCGACCTTATCGTTTGGTTGGATTAGTTTTGTTGGTTTTTCCCATAACTTCTCTAATGGTAATTGTATTGTTTGCAGATGTTTTTTTACTTTTTTTTGATTTTTATAAACTTTGATTTGCCCCGTTGAATTGGGGTGAATCCAAAACTGAAAATATCTTTCAAAAGAGTTGATAGCTTGTTTGAAATCACTGCTTTTACTGGCTTCTTGGACGCCAATATATATGATTTCCGTTTGCTTGGTTTGTATTTCTTTCTTTAAAAAGTCACTTAACCCACTAGAACAATCCAAGGAAGTATCTATCCATTGAAGGCTATCAATAATCGCATCTATAGAATGGAATGCAATGGATTGATACCCTAAGCGGCCACCAACAGCAAATGCTTTGCAATTCGTCTTATTTTTAGGATGATAAGCCAGTGCCAATAAAATGGCATACGCTATCGTTTTGGGAGTTCCCCAATTTTTTAAGGAAACATCAATTAACACAACACGTTCTAAATAATTGCTAGATGGAGGTGCTTCTCTTTGTAGATACAAGGCTTCATTATTCGCCAAACGAGATAAAAAGGATAGGTCATCGTATGCAAATTCAGAAATTAGTAAACGATCAAAATTACCTTTATTCGTAATGTCCGAAATGCCACCCAAAGGTTGTTGATTGGGAATAAATTGTTTGAAGGGCAAATTTAAACCCGACCATAAATATTTAATCAGCGTAGCTACAAAAAAAGTATCTATATTTTCTGTTAATTGCTCTAGCAAGATGTCTATAGAGGTGTTGTTAGTATCCTCAAGAATGTTTGCATCAATATCTGGCAAATCAGCAATAGCATCTAAAATGCTTTGGGAAGTAGGAAATTGAGCATTGAGCTGCCTAAAAACTCTAAAGTCTTTGTATAGAGCATCAGAATTAAAAGGCTTTTCTTGACTTTGAATCAAGTGAGGAAACTTTTCTTTGTGTTGCCAATGCTCTCTTAATATTTGTGTTGCTTTTTTTAAAGACAAATGATTGTGACTATTCTTAAAAATAGTTTGTAGCAGCTGAATGCGTTTATTCCCTGTTTTGTACGTTGGATGTATTGCCTCTACTTTAATAAAAAAATCAAAAGCTTGTTGTTCAATACTGTTGTTGTTTTCTTTTTGAGGAGTAACTTTTTTTAATAAACCTTTGATGTGCTCTAAATCATTTTTAGCGGTAGGATTAGTTGCTATGAGCATAAATAGCAAGGCCCCAAAAGGCGGTGTGCCTGTTGGGCTAATATATTCAAGTACTTCTAGTACAAATGCTTTGTAGGCAATTGTGCTTCCGTTGGGTATGGCAATGACTTCGGTATGATCCTCCCATTGCCAGAAGTAATTTCTATAGGCTTGAAAATAAGCTTGTAATCTCATGGTTTTGTGTTGGCGTTTGCGATGCTTTGTGTTTAAGTACGAATGGATATTGTTTTTCGATAAGAACTTAAAGAGAGTGTTTGAATAAATGAGGACTCAATGCAATAATAATTGCTATCTGTAGACCAAACAATCCAGTCATCTGAATTAGGTACAATATTATGTTGAATATTTTGAGCTAAAGTAGGGTAATTAAAATCATAACCAGCAGGAATCAGAAATTGCCCTGACTTCCAATAAACAGCTCCTTGTATGGGCAAAAAAGGAATTCCGAAAAGGAGTGCTTTATCCTCAATGATACACCATTTTAGTGGCTTCAACCGAATGGCAGAGCTGGTTTTGATAAACCTACCCAAATCCTCTATGTGCGACAACAAAGCAAAGCCCTCTTGTTCTTTGTTAGAGGGAACGATTTGAATGCTGATTTTTTCAGAGGTTCCAAAGTAATTATGATTCAAAGTAGGCAACTGTATAGGCAATGCTCTTTGTATCGGTGTCCACAAAATTTGAGGTATAGAACAATGCGGAAGCAAACTACCCATCAAAGATAATTGCTGTTCCTGTTCATAATAAGCGACATGAAAAGGAATAGATTTGATCGCAACAGAATTTACTTGTTCTATGGTTAGTTCCTTAATCCATACGAAATCTGCTTCGTAACCAAGTTTTAAATTGTCCCAATGTCGGATATTTGCCAAAAATTCTATTTGGTTTTTAGGAATTCGTAAGTAATTTACAATGTCTGAAGCATGCTTTTCCATAAGTCCTCAATTTTGTTTTGAATATGGGTTTTGTGAGCTTGATCTTGTACCCAATTGCACCGAGTTTGAAGGTGCCTTAACTGGTCTTTAATAAGGTTTTTTTCTTCAAAAGAAAGCCCTTCGTTTTGCCATTTTTGATTCAAATCCAACACTTCCGCTAGTAATTTCTCTGGGTTAGGTATTTGGTTAAAATGAGCTTGTGGATGCGCTTGCGGATGTGTTTCTTTTTCTATTAATGCATCTACAATACCAGCTAATACTTCTACTTGTTCTTCTGTATCCCAAATATATTTTACCACCCAAAGGTCGGACAAAATAGCAGCTTTACGTCCACTGATTAGGGCACTTGCGGCTAGTAGATTCTGAAGCTTGACAGCACGGCGGTCAGATACCTTGATACCTGCATTTCGCAAATGATGAATCAATTGGATAAAATCTTGACGAATTGGACTTAAATCGACTGTTTTAGCTTCGTTTTGAAGTTCTTGAATGCTTTGAGGGCTAATAAATGGACGTTGTACCGTAGTCTTGTTTTCAAGTTTCCAGCCTGCTGTTAATACAGCATCTAATAGGTCAGGTGCAACATAGTGACATTGAATCCTCAATAAGAAACGATCCAGTAAGGCATTTAATGCTTCATCTTCTGGCAATTGATTGCTAGCCCCAACAAACATTAGAGTAGGCAAAGGTTTGGTCTCTTTTCCTCTGCGAAAAACCTTTTCGTTCAAAGCCATTAATAAGCTATTTAAAATAGCAGAGTTGGCGTTAAAAATTTCATCTAAAAAGACAACAGAAGCCTCAGGGAGCATTCCTTCTGTGTTGGTCACAAGGTCGCCTTCTTTTAATTTTCGAATATCGAAAGGACCAAAAATTTCATTGGGTTCTGTAAAGCGGGTAAGCAAGTATTCAAAGTTCTTGCCTCCTTCGATACAGTTTGCTAAACTACGTATAATAGCACTTTTGGCAGTTCCTGGAGGTCCCAAAAGAAAAGCATTTTCTTTGGCAACTAGGGCGATCCCTAATAGATCAATAATAGCATCTTTACCTACAAAGGTGTTTTTTACAAATCGAAGGACATGGTTTAGTTGTTCTATATGGTTCATTATAGTTGTATATAATTAATTAAAAATTAGAGATTTGAAATGATAAAATCATTATGCATTAGTCAATGAATGGCTCTCAATTATGAATGGCTAAACTTTAGATCGCTCCAAAATAATTGGCTATGCCAACCTAGGCTAGCTTGAATTCCTGCTTTGAAAATAGCTAATTCTGCTAAGGAATGAACTTTGCGTTCAATAATTCTATCAATATACAGTTGATATAAGCACGGACTTTGGGGTATGGTACTAAAATTTATATTTGTATACTCTATCGAGTAACCAATTGCAGAGTAGTGCCAGATGCTTATAATATTTTCTAAAATATCAACTAAGGGATCTTCGGCGTCAATAATCTTTAATTTCGTAATAATTGAAGGAATAAAACGTAAGCACAAGTCAGCAGATAAAATAGCAGATGGAGTAATTACACCTTCAAAAGAAGGAAATAAGGAGACCAATTCTTTAGGCTGGTTTTCTCTGTATAAAATGAGTTGCGAAGCAAAGTAAACTGTTTTAGCTGCCCAAAGTGCGGCTTGAGGATGAAAATCAGGCGTTTCATGAGGATATGAAATGCTTTCTTCTTGATATTCTGTTTCTAAAAAATAAATAACATCTTCTACTTCACTATCTTGTACACTCAATAAATTGCCATATAACATGACTTCTTCTTGTCGCAGATTGAGTAGCATTTTTAGAAATAAATTGGTCATTTTGATAAGGTTTAGTTTAGCTAGAGTAAAGTAAGGTTGTTTGAGTGTTAATATCGTTAATGAGCAAATTATTATAATACAAAATAAGAAAAAAAAGTTCCCCGAATAAAGAAGGATTATGTAGGCTGTGCAAGTAGAGGTGGAAATAAGTTGGTGTAAAATTGCTGATAAACAATACTCGTTAAAAGCTCTTTTATTTCGTTTGATAATCAAAGTTTTATGTGTTAAAGTAGGCTATTATTATCTGATAAGCTCAATATTATGTATTTTAGAATGTTGAATGTTTAGTGTATATTAGTTTAGTTGTTGTCGGTTTGCAAAAAGTATATTTGTAATCATTTTTAAACCAAGTAAATGATCTGTTTGCTGAAAATTCAGAAGTTTTAAGGGGTGTGTCATCTGGTTATTTACCAGTGATAAAAAATTATAGTTAAAAAAGAAGGTTGTTTAGCTGCGCTGCTACTTCGTGGTTTATATAATTTTTCTGAATGATTACATATATGTATTTATACATTATTAAACAAGATTAACTATGCATAGATTACCTATAGAATTGGGACTTTTGTTATTGATTTTGAACATTTCTACTGCCTTTGCTCAAAATTGGACACCTATCTCAATCACTGGCAAAACGAATTATAAAGCTCATAACTTGAGTATTTATCCTATACAAGCCTATTCTCTTGTAGATTTATATTATGTACCCACCTCGATTGTGTTTCGAACAATAGAAGTGGATAGTGTGCAACAAGTGAATGGTTTAACAAATTATTTTTTCAATGATGTTTCTTTTTTGGCAGCTGGAGTTGGTATCAAAGCTCACCAACCTAATTTTTTAGAGCGCAAGATGGTCTCAGGGGGAGGAGGTGTTTATAATTTTTATGATCCAGATACACTTGTTCTCAATACACAAGCAAGTATAAATGACAGTTGGACCTATAATCAAAATACTCAAAATATAGCAACCGTGACCAATATTGTTCAAGATACTGTTTTGGGACAAGTGGACTCTATCAAAGTAATTCATTTATCTTTAGGTGATAGTATTTTACTATCTAAAAATCATGGAATTGTATACTTTCCAGATACTTCGGATCTCTATTACACATTAGCTGGAATTGAGTATACACCCACTAATTTTATTGGACAACAAATGCCAAGTACTTCGAATACCTATGATTATGAAGTGGGGGATGTCTTGGTGTATGAGTCGAGAACTGTATACATCAACTCTAGTTCATTATTACGAGAGAAATATACTGTGTTATCAAAATCAGGTAACAATTATACATTTCGAAAAGAATCTTTCCAAAAAAACAATAATTATGGTAATCAGTCAATAACAACTGCTGTAGGAACAACCTCCCTATTGCCCTATTATCATGACGAAGAACTTGTTTCTAATGGGGAGATTATGGCTTCTAATTATCCTCAAGAGTATAGGTTGTGTGTCATTACAGAAGATAGAGCAGGTAAAGCAATTAAAAAAGTTACACCATTTAGACTTAGCAATTACAGCCCCAATCCTGGTATCTATAATATCATTTCAAGTTCTAAGAGTAGATTCTTTGCCTCTGGTCTGGGCTTTTTATATGATGAGGAATCTAATCACTTAGGTAGTTTTGAAAATCAACTTGTTGCATACGTAAAAGATGGTGTCTTAGTAGGAGATACTACTACATTATCCTCTTTAGTACCCATTACTAAGATAGAAAAACTTCCAATAGAAGTTAAGACGTTTCCACAACCAACAGATGTACTCCTTAATATTGAATTAGATGGTAGCGCTTTGGAACTTGGTCAAGTTCAATTACTGAATTCAGCAGGGCAATTAGTGCTTGAGTGCGCTTATAAAGGGGAAAATATCTTTAGTATTGATGTGACAGGAGTAGAGCAAGGTATCTACATCTTGAAAATTATAACGGATGAAAAATATGCCACTAAGAAAGTAGTCATTGGACACTAAAATTATAAGCTTGGTTAAAGCGAGCTTGTGGAATGCGTTTTCCATTAATACTTCTACTTGTTCTTTTCTGTATCCCAAATATACTTTACCACTCAAAGATCAGATAAAATAGTTATTTAGTGGTCACTATTTTGGTCATTTTGATAAGGTTTAGTTTAGCTAGAGTAAAGTAAGGTTGTTTGAGTGTTAATATCGTTAATGAGCAAATTATTATAATACAAAATAAGAAAAAAAAGTTCCTTGGAGATTATGTAGGTATATCATTTTATTGGTGATAATTTCTACTACTAAGACAAAGTAGCAGCACAACTAACTACTAAAAAAAAGACGCCAAGAAAAAATCTTGGCGTCTGTTGTGTTGCTGCTGTGTTAAGAAAAAATATCCCTTTATTGTTTGATAACCTTTCTAACAAGCTGTTTTTTATCGTTTGCAAACGTAATAAAATAAACTCCACGATTTAAATCATTCAACACAACCGTTTTATTTTGGAGCGTGCCAGTTTTTACAATTTGACCTTGTAAATTCACCAATGTATAATTCGTAAGCCCTTCAATATTGGTTTGAATTTGTAGTTGATCTGTAAATGGATTAGGTGACACGTTTAAGAAGGTTCCTTGTACTTTTTCAACGTTGCTAACATCGACACTAGCACTTTCGTTGCTATTGACACAGAAGTTCTTTGTCTCTGTACTGCTAAAACTTCCTCCAGAAGCTAAAACAGTTCCGCTTGACGCATTGCTAAGAGAATAAGAACCATTACCGTATGCACAACACATACCATCTCCATAAGAGTCATTAACAGTTAGTGTGTAACAACCAGCTGGCAAACATTGATTGATGTTGAGCGTAGAGCCATCTGCTTGGTTAGGATAAGTACCTCCAGAAGCAACAGTAGCACCAGCACTATTTTTGATGTTCCAGCTTGTTTCTTCTGGATAATTATCAAACTTGAGAGTCAAGCGAGTATCGATACAAGTTGGAGTAGCCGTACCTGATATAGAGAATGCATCTACAGCCATGTCTCCTTGCCAAGTTGTTCCTGTTGTACCATTAAATCGTAACTTTAACTCTGTTTCGGAAGTATAACTGTTTAGACTGACAGTAGCTGTTTGCCAAGAATTTCCTTGGTTACCTGCTTTAGACCAAATTGTAGTCCAAGAAGTTCCATTAGTGCTTGCTTCTAGTTTTAAATTTCCCATTGCAGCAGCACCATACATATGATACTTGAAGGTTAAGCTAGGAGAACTCAAGCCGGATAAGTCAAAACAAGGGCTATTTAAGATAGCTTGTTTGCTAGAGTAGTTTGGAGAAGATGATTCCATATAAACATAGTAACTACCGCTACTTGCAGCACTTGGTCCTGTATTAGAAGAAGGTGTGCCACCTGAATTGCGACTCCAGTTAAAGTCATCACCACTTGCTTGTGTCCAAGCACCAAAGTTGGTTTCAAAACTTTCAGTATATGGGAAAGAACTTATGGTTGAACTACAATTGGCTGGTGGATTGGTGCCTCCATCAACACCACAATTAGGCATGTCATTACCAATGTGTGCGATTAACTTATCGCTTCTACCACTAGAACCGTTGGTACAGCCACCTGTATTGTGAATGGCAACTACTAAATTAGAATTATAATCCAAAACAGGAGATCCAGAACTACCACCTTCTGTATCAGCATAATAACGAATGCCATTAGTTGTCACGGTATTAACTTGTGCATTACCATTGGCATCACCTCCTTGGTCTGTTTTTACTGTAATCTCTTTGCGTCTACCTCCTGGATGCCCTACGATGTAAATGCGATCATTTACAGAAGGTGCAACAGAACTCAAGCTTAAATAGCCGTAGGTGCTAGTTGGATTATTTGGAAGTTTTAGTAACGTATAATCTAGTGTAGAACTAGTTTTGATAAATGTAGAAGAAGATGCGACAACATCAGAAGTGGAATTACCAGAGCCATTACAATTAGTATGATGATAATTGAACATAAAATCAGTGTTAGCTGCCGCAGAAGCCGTGCCAACACAGTGATTATTTGTCATCAAATGACCATCACAACCTAGTAACCAACCTGTACAAAGACTAGAGCCATTGATTAATAATCGGCAAACAGCCCGGCCTTTGGTGTACATGGTTGTTCCATTATAGCAAATGATAGGTTCTTTTTCGTCACCACCACAAATTGATTTTTCTGCTAAGATAGCATCAATCTTTTCTTGTGGATAGCCATAAGCAACTCGTGCTATGTCAAAACCGTAGTAGTTGGACGCATTTTGAGCATGGAGACGAACAATAATACGCTCGTCAAATAAAACTTTGGTCCAAAAATCACTGATCGTATTTAGCTGAGTATCAATGATTTTACCTTGACCACCATAAATGATAGATTCTCCAATATTAGGAGCTGTAATCTCTACATAATCACCTGGCGCTAAGTTGAAATTTTTAAAGTATAATTTGATGTAAGAAGCTTGTTTGGAATAGAACTCTTTTTCGAAGATAATCCCTGTTGTACCAGTTGCATTGTAAGGATGTTGAGTCTGTATGTTTAATGCTTCCTCATCTCCAATTTTGAGTGGTTTGCTAGGTCGATCGAGATGGTTTTGAGAGGAGTGGTTAGATCCTGTAAGTGGGCTTTGGGCGTAGGTAAGACTACTAATGAATAGTAGGAAAAATAATAAATTTTTCATCATAAATAGTTTTAATTAAAACAGAAAGTGTGTGTAGCGTACTACCAAGGGGGATGTCGTATTGGGGAATATTAAATCCTTTGTTTATCTGTTGTGAGGGTGTTTGGATAGATTGATGTTAACTAGTGTTTTTCAATTGAATCATTTGAAATTGTTTTAAGTAGAATGAGGAAAATTTTGAATAAGTATTATGGTGTTTGTGTTTTGTATCTATGTTGTTATTTGTAATTATACACATTAAAAATCATAAAAAGTAAAATTTAATTTTGTTATTAGGTTTTAAGTCGAAACCTAATTTCGTTTAAAAAAGGAGTTAGATTTAATATATTTAGGGGTAATATTTGAAGTGTTAAGTTTTTTATTTTGATTAGTCTTGTTATTTGAAATAAAATTTTGTTTAAGCTTGGTTTTATATCCGTTATTAAAATTTTCTTAACATATAATTAAGAGTTTAAAAAGTTTTCTAAATCTGTAAAACGTAGTGTTATTTTAGTTATGTATTATCTATTGAAAAATAAAGAGTAAGGTTTTTTGTGGTTTTAAACCCAAGCTTTTGACTTATTTAACTGTACAGCTACATTGCGGTTTCGAGAGACTATTGTTGGCTAAAACTGGAAATAAAAAAGAAGTCTTACCGCTAATTGGTGGCAAGACTTCTTCTTAATAGAGAGGAGGTATAGATGTAAAGGATGTTATCTTTTGCGATCTACTTTGCTAATGAAAAAAAAGAAGACAATAGCTGATATACCATAAAAGACCATAAACGCAGGATCTCTCTTGGCAAATTCTAATTTTAATCCAAAAAGATCTAAATAAACAATCAAAGTATACAAAAGAACTTCTATTCCAATAAATAATAAAAACAAGGTAACAAAGTGGCGGCTATCGTTAGAGTTGCTCATAAATAGTAAATCTTAATTTATTTTAATAGTGTGCCAAAGCCATACTATTTAGTATAGCAAATTATCGTATGAAGTTAAAGTGAACGACTATGGTTAATATAATAATCGATAGAAAACCGATCCCATTGACTAGGCAGCAACAATAGAGCAATTAAAAGCATCGCACGGTACATAACATGAGACAAATCCCAAATGGGTTCTGCGTAGCCATGTCCAAATGTTACAAGAACCAAAACAGATGCTAGAGCATATAAGGCATAATCTCGTTTTAAACCAATCACAAGCAACAACCCTCCTATAAGTTCTACATAAGAAGTATAATAAGCTGTTCCTAACAACAGGAATTTAGGAATACTAGCATAGGCTTGAGTAGCAAATGCCATTTGATAAATGCCGTCTACTGTATAGGTAAATACCTTGCCGTATCCTTGCATTAAAAAGATAAAACCCAATAATAAGCGCAATGTTAACACAGCAACTTGCTGATTAAGAGGAACAGTTTGCATGGAATGTTTTTTTATAAGTCAATGGTTTCTGGACCTTTGTGAAGGTAAATGTGACACTCATCTCCTCCAATAATGTAGGCTTGCTCCACAATAATAGAACCATTCGAGAAACCAACAAAATGAAAGCTATCTTTTTTGTTGACTAAATTACTATGATAAGCATCAGTTATAACAGGATAAAAACTATCGGACTCATTCGGATCTTCATATTTAAGGGTATCCCCATCTGATATTCTAATGGTATAGTAGCGATCGAGTTGCTGACCATTGATGCCTACATCTATACTTTTGTAAATAGTACTGCAGATGATATCATCCTGTGGTTGAGTAGGGGCACAAGAAATGAGTTGATAAAATCCTATTATTAGGAAGGAAAAGAAGAAAAATCGTTTCATAAAGTTGTGTGTGTTTATTTTTACTAATGTAATTTACGGGACACTCATTTAGACTAAAGCCAAAAGGCTAGAGCAATGGTGTCTCTACTTAAAACAACAAAATGAAAGCGGTCTTTGTTCTTGGTAAAAAGGAGCTTGTCCTTGTTTATAGATGTTTTAATGTTTTGTAATAACAATAGTTCGTTGAAACCACGCAGTAGCAGCGAAGCTAAACTTTATTATTTTGATAATCAACAAGTTACAGTTTTACTGTATTTTGTGTTAAAAATTTGATTATCAACTGCGCAGCACTCACGAAGTACCACGAAGTAGCAGCGCAGCTAAACTAATATAAATGTGCTTTTTTATCTTTTTGGTAAAAAAGTAAACAACTAAGCGATAGCGATCTCACGACCGCAGGGAGCTACCACGAAGTAGCACCGCAGGTAATCAACGAACTACTATAATAAAAGAAGATGGATATATTTAATCCAAAAACTCTAATGCAGCTCTCAAACGTTCAGGTTTGCCTACATCAAACCAATAATCTTGGTTGTGAGGATAGGCTATGATTTTGTGTTTGTCTGCTAAATTGAGGTATGTTTCTATAATAGAAAATTTGCCTTTTTGTGTCATCAAATTGAGCAAAGAAGGACGAATAATGTGTATGCCACTAAAGGCATACGATTGAATTTTTTGTGCAGGGCGAACATGTCGAATGGCTTTTGTTTTGGTGTTTGTCCAACCACACAGTTCTTGCTGTTCGTTGAACAACAAATAGCGGGAACTTTCTCTATTCCGTGTTGCTAGTGTTGCTAAAGCCTCGTGCTGCTGGTGATGGCGGAGCATAGTCGATAAATTGATGTTAGAAAGTACATCGACATTGTAAATAACAACGGCTTCTTCTTCTTCAAAATGTGCTTTAGCTTTTAACAAGCCTCCACCTGTTTCCAACAGTGCTGCTCGTTCATCTGAAATAGAAATACAACAACCAAAATTCTGATGTACCTCCAATTCTTTTAGTACCTTTTCACCAAAATGATGAATGTTAATGACAATATCTATGATCCCAAAAGATTTTAAATGTTCTACAGCATGTTGTAAAAGTGTTTTTCCATGGACTTTTACCAAAGCTTTGGGGCGGTCATTGGTTAAGGGGCGAAGGCGAGTACCCAAACCTGCTGCAAATAGCATTGCTTTCATAATATCTCTTTAACAATTTTATAAACTTTACCAATATCTTTTGCTAATTATTTTAGCCAATCCTATTCTTATTTTAATGCCTTATTTGGAGACATCATGCAAAAATCATGGCTTTATCATGCAATCAAAAAATTGCAAAATACTAAAAAATAGGACAGTGTAAAAGTATTGTTTAAACTTGAATATGTGTTCAATTTTGTTATATTTGTTTAGCCAATATTCTTGCTGTTTAATAACAGGTCGAAACCAAGGAGCCATAGCAAAATGAAACTGGATTCGTCCCTTTATGGGAACAACACATGCTCGCTAGATTATGATTTAGAGTTGTGTGGTCTCACAAAATTACCACATTAAAGCATTAAAATTAAAAAAAATAAATAATAGATTGATCAAAATGGAAGTAAAGACCAATAAGATTTCGATTCCTCAAAAAGGTTTATCGACAGAAGAAATACTAAGCGAGCTAAAAGCTATGAAAAAGAATGATGTGCCTTGGGATTCAGGGAAAGTGCTCGCTTATGTTTATGAACCCAAAAAAGAAACGGAAAACTTGACAAAAGAGGCTTATAAGATGTACCTCATTGAAAATGGTTTGGATCCAACAGCATTCCCAAGCTTATTAAGGCTTGAAAATGATTTGATTGGGATGGCAAAAGATTTGTTAGGAGGAGATGATGAAGTAGTCGGAAACTTTACCTCAGGCGGTACAGAAAGTATTATACTGGCTGTTAAAACGGCAAGAGACTATTTTAGAGCCAATCGACCAGAAATCCAAGTGCCAGAACTAATTATAGGAGAAACGGCACATGCAGCTTTCCACAAAGCGGGACATTATTTGGGGGTAAAAGTCGTCATGGTTCCTGTTGATAAAGACACTTTGAAAGTAGATCCGAAACTGGTTGAAGCAGCGATTACAGAAAACACCATTCTAATTGTTGGGTCGGCACCTTCTTATGCTCATGGGGTAATTGATCCCATAGAAGAACTTGCAGCGATGGCAAAATCTAGAAATATTTTATGCCATGTTGATGCTTGTGTTGGTGGCTTTTACTTACCTTTTGCCCGCAAGGCAGGCTATGATGTTCCTCCTTTTGATTTTAGTGTCGATGGTGTAACCTCTATGTCAGCGGATTTTCACAAATATGGATATGCTGCTAAGGGAGCTTCTTGTATTCTGCAAAAAAATAGAGATTTGAGACGGCATCAAATTTTTGCTTGTTCTAGCTGGTCTGGTTACACAGTGATTAATCCAACCGTATTGTCTAGCAAGACAGGTGGTCCTTTGGCTGGTGCTTGGGCAACCCTAAATCATATTGGACAGGAGGGATACATTGATATTGTCAAAGGTTGTCAAGAAGCTACTAAGTTATGTCGAGAAGGTATTGCAGCAATTCCAGAGTTAGAAGTAATGGGGGATCCTGACATCAATTTAGTAGCAATTGTTTCTACCGATCCTAAAATTAATGTTTTTGCTATTAGTGACTGGATGGCAAAAAGGGGGTGGCATATTCAAGTTCAATTAGCCGCTAATTGTTCTAAAGAAGCATTGCATTTGAGTATTAATCGAGCGAACGTAGCACATATTCCAGAATTATTAAAAGAATTTAAATCAGCGATTGCAGCATTAAAAGAAAAACAAGCACCTGAAATGGCATTGGATCCAGCTATGTTGGCGCCTATGTTTGATAATATGAATGCTGAAACGTTTGACAATCTAGCAGAAATGCTTGGTTTAGGAGGTGGAGAAGAAGGGGCAGGCTTGCCTGATAATTTAGAAATGATTAATAATATTCTAAATCAACTGCCTGTCCAACAGCGCAATGTTTTGCTAACAGAGTTTATGAATAAGCTGTTTAGTGCTATTTAAGGATTAAATTTTGTGATATTTACTACTGAATGCTTGATAATATTCGTCAGTCAAGCATTCAATAGTAATATTGTAAGCACTACTTTATAATCACATCTATCGCTTCAGAATGTGCCGTAAACTCAGGGGCATACATAGATTGAATTGTTGTAATCCCATTAGAAAATTGCCCCTTGTGGACGGCACGAAGGGTATATTCAAAAGTATATGCTCCTTTCTTTAACTCTCTAAAAAAGAAATTGCTAGAGGCATCTTTGGTCATTTGATAATAGCCTATGCCATTCTGATAATGATAACGACTGAGAACATTGGTCGGTTCAAAACCGGCTGCACGCATATCTTTTAGGTGTAAATATTCCATCGTTTGCCCTACTTCCAACTCAATTTTTACCAAAATCAAATCTCCTGGTTTTATGTCTGTTGTTTGAATTGGTGTGTGAACAACACCTGTTGTACTTGGCGTTTGCAAGAACAGCTCTTTTTTTATCTTTAGAGGTGTTTCTTGAAAAGTGCGGATGTTTTCAAATTGCTCAAAGTATTGCCAATAAGCAGCACCCAAAGCAGGCGTATTATTTTTATTGGTAATGCTTATGATTGCCATGTCTTTGTTGATCGAGTCAGAAGGCCAAGTTTTTTGAAAATAACCTGTTCCTAATTCTTGATCCATAGTTGTGGACGAAAAGGATTCTTTTCCAATTTGAATGTCCAAACCAATTGAATGGTCTAACCAATTGTTGCCAGACATCAGCAAAGCGTAACAAGCGGTAGTAGTCGCTTTTGTACTAGCCCAAGCAGCTCCTTTTTTCTGGCGCAATAACCAAAGCTTTAGTAAGTAGACAGCAGCATCGTCTTTGGCTACTTCTTCAAATAGCTCAATCATAATGGCTTGCGTTTCTATTGGCAATTGATGCGAATAAAATCCCCATGGTTGCGTCCAATACATCCCTTGTGTTGAATCTATAATAGCTTGATTTTTTAAGCTGTCGGCAATCATTTGCGCATATTTACTTTGAGGACGGATGCGATGAGCAGCCAAAGCCAGTAAGCCTTGTTGATAAATAGATTTATTGCGCCAATGCAACTTAGCTTGTTCCAAATAGTACTGAATGCTTTGAGCCAAAGCAGAGTCTTTTTGAATACTTGTAGCATCCCAAAAGAAACTTTTTGTATGTAAATATTGAATGGCAGAAGGACTCAGATTATCTTCCAAGCGCATGGCATCAGAATCTGGTTTAACTTGTTTGTTGTTTTGATAATAATGTGCTAACTGCTGGTACTGTTGGATGATTTGTTGGTCTGTATAATCCAATGCTTTTTTCAGCATTTGTTGAATCGCTTTGTTTTTAGACCATGCATTAGCACCCAATTGTTCTAATTTTGCCAACCCACTAAGAATATACTGTGTTATAAATGGACTGGAATGCCCTCCCTTAAACCAAGAAAAACCACCATCTTCCGATTGACGTTCTAGCAATTGGCGGCGGACTTTTTCAAACTCTTTAGCCATACGACTTAGTTTTAACAGCTGCCCCAAGTATTTTTGTCGCTCAGCACTTGAATTCGATTGGAGCACCCAAGGCGTTTCTTCTAGTAAAACCGATTTCAAAGTGGGATTATTCAGCAATTTATCCAAACTAGAACTAGGAACATCTTTTGCTGCCCAAGTTTCAAATAGCTTTTCGAGTTTAGGGTTTTCAGTAATAATTTTCGTAGCCAAACTATTCGCATAAAACCTTGAAAACAATTGTTCTGAACACTCATAAGGATATTCTATCAAATAAGGTAATGATAAAAGAGCTTCCCAAGCAGGGTTTGTGCTCATCTCTAAAGTAAATCGGTGTTGTTGTAAGGTAGTAGAAGCGTTGTGCTTCAAACCTTTAAAGACAACGTTTTGTTTTTGCTGTCCATGCGCCAAAATCGGCAAACTTTCCAAAACCAAGGTTTTATTACTAATAACAGGCAACTGATTTTGTTCGCCATCTGAAAAATTATCAGCCTTTGCGATTATCTTATACAAAACAGGGTTAGTCCAGTCCTGCGGAACTTTTAAGGTCCAGTGAACTTTGGTAACAGCTTCTTGTTTTAAATCAAATGATTGAATGGTATTGATATGCTCAAACTGGACATCAATAGGAGCATTGGTCAGCGCATCAAAAAGCTGTAACGTCACTTTTCCAGCTAGTGGCTCTTGGCTTAGATTAGCAACTTTGGTGCTGATGTCAACCATATCCCCTTGACGCAGAAAACGGGGCGTGTTAGGCATGACCATTAACTTTTTTTGTGTGACCAGTTCTTTGTGACTAAGGGTCGTTTTTAAGTCTTTTGTATGCGCCAAGAGCCTGAATTTCCAGCTTGAAAGCGCCTCACTCATCTTAAATTTAATGCTAATACTACCTGTACTATCTGTATTTAGATGCGGGTAGAAGAAAACAGATTCTTTTAAGTCGGAGCGTATTTCGACGTTGTTGAAGTTAGCAGACAAACTGTTTCGAGTTGCACCCCCTACATTATTGCTAGGAGAGAGCAATATAGCACCATTGGCATCACCATACTCGGCGGGAATTCCCGACGTAAAATTTGCAGAGCCCTCCAACTCATAACACATAATTATATTTCCATCATTGTATGTTAGTTGTGTGAATTCCTGTCGTTCCATAGTAGCGATTTCCTTTTCCGCCAATTCCAAAACAGGAATAATAATATTTCGACCATGGGCATCAACAGGATAATAAGGCAAAGAATTAGGCTCTAAATCTTGTTCATTCGGAATGCCATCACCATCTGCGTCCTTCGGCGTTGGGGGATGAGCATACCAAAATTGATTGAATTTTAGAAAAGAAGCAGTTGCATTGATATTGGGATCAACAATGGCGTAGGATTTGAGCGTAGGAAGCTGCCAGTTGGGCGATTGAGATACCTTAAATGTTCTTTGTTTGATATTATCTTTGCTGGACCAATCCTCTAAACTTCTGTAATAAGAATTTTGATACACATCGAAATGCCAAGAATGGCTTGTTAGATGGTCTAAGGAACTATCGTACATAGAAGCTAGTATTTCACTGGCAACTACCTCTCCATTAGGGCTAGTTATTTTTATAGTCCATTCTTCTTCTTGACCAGGTAGTAAATTGTCTCTAAAGGACAAATATTCTATGGTTAAATCTTTATTGCTCCAAGGTACTTGAATGTAATTTTCAAAATCATGAAAACGATTATTATAAATAGACAGCAATCGGTAGTGCAAATTACCTCGATGTTTCTCATTAAGTACAATAGGAACTTTTTGATAGGCTTGAGGTTGTAACCAACGGTATTCGTGTACTTTTTCATAGTTCTCTAGTTCTAGCAGAATATGGGCATCGTCAAAGTAAGAACCAACCTCCAGTAGAATGGTATCTTGGGGTTCTCCAATCAAAAAACTATCTTTATTATAATGCAATAAAGCAACATTGTAAGTAGGAGAAGGGAAGGTATCTTGTAGGTTAAAATAACGAATCTCTTCTTGAGCTAAGACAAGGCTGCTGTCTTGATAAATAAAGCGAATGCGATATAAGCCTGTCGCCCAATTTAAGGTATTCAGTTGCCATTCTTTGGATGCCGCATGGACTTGGTCTTTATAAATAGTATCCAATACGACCCAATTGGCTTTGTGGCGTTGGTTGTCATAAGCTTCGTAGAGAGGGAAATCTTTCTCAAATGCTGCGACAGTAGTGATCGTTGTATCAGGGATATTCCACAGCCTATTGATATAAGGATGCTTGGGAGTACTTAATTGCTCTATAACTAAATAAGTTTGAATTGAAACAGGCTGCTTAGAAGTAGAAGAACCTTGTTGTTTAGTGGCTTTGTAGTTGGCTATAGTTGAAGTCGAATGACGAACAATATTGGATTCATGGGCAAAAACAACATCTATAGAAGAATCATTTGAAGTTGAAAGGAAATAGTTGAGATTTTTTTGTGAAGTGTGCGTGGAACATTCAATGGTTTCGCCAGTTAAATCTACGATTGTCCCATGAAAGGAATAATCACTTTGATAGATCAAGGAATCTTTCTCTTTGTCAATTAACAATCGAACATAAAAGTTGCCCTTAGCATCAATCAAAGCAGTAGCTACTTTTAACGTATCTTGATATTCTTTTAGAATAGAATACTGAATTTTTGCATCCATCAAAGGCATTCCAGAAAAAGTTTTAGCTGTTCCGACTACAACTAAAGTATCCCTATATTCACCAAGTACAACAAAGCTCTCAACTTTTGTTTGCAGTGTTGGTTTTTTGTATTCTTCAACATCGAAATAAACCTTATTCCTGCTCAAAGAGTCCTGCAGATGCATTTCCCCCAATAAAATACTATTCGGTATTCTAAATTGACCGCTATAAGCGCCATATTCATTGGTGGTAATGATTTGACTGGCTATTTTTTGTTGATTAGCATCATAGAAATGGATGGTTGTTTTTTGGCGGGGTAGAATATCACTAGTGCCATCGGTATTAAACTGAGTAAGAATGCCTTTGTATTGAATGTTTTGTCTCGGTCGATAAATAGGTTTGTCTGTAAAGAGGTAGGTTTTTTTACCTTTTTTTAGGCGACTGTAGTCATTGTATCTTAGCTGATGATCGTCTAGCCACAATTGGTCTTTGCCTTTTTTAATTCGAATGGAGTAAGGTTTTGTACGGTTTAAATGAGTCGTTAGATGCCCTTGGTTGTTGCTGTATTGGGTGTCAATTTTTTTCCAATCTTTATCTAAAAACTGAACTTTTGCTTGCTCAATAGGCGCGCCATTTTTTCGATTAACAATAAAAAACTCATTAATAGACTGTCCTTTTTGAGGGCGCGCTCTAGCGATAAATGCCAAATCAGAAACTTGGAAATAAGCATAAACCAATCCATTTTTTTGATAAGAAAAATCAGCTTTGTGAGACATAATAAGTAGGTAAGCACCAGCTTTTTGAGCAGGAACCTTTATTTCAACAGAATGGTTTTTGAAATCATTTGACAACGGAATTTGCTCTTCCCAAGTATGACTATAATGAGATGCTATTTTAGCAATATAGGCACTCCAAATGGAATCGCGGGTTGTTGGTTTTGCTAATAAATCTAACTGGGCTTTTTCCTTGTAATAATGGTCAGGTAAAGGCAATAATTTGCAATAGACTTTGTCAATATTTTTGCTCGTAACTTTAACTAAAATATTTTGTTGAGTTGGAGTCACTGCCTCTATGGACAGACTTAATTCTTTTTGTAGAATCTGATTCAATAGCGCTTGGCAATTTTTTGCTCCAACGGAGTTAGGAAAGCGCTGAATGGCTGCTTGACAGATATCGTGCGCCTTTTTTATATTCCAGCGATTATTATAAATACTGTTTCTAAATTGAGGGTAATGATAACCATAAGGATTAAATAAGTCTTTGGCAACTTCATAACTAATCATGGTACCCATAGGAACATCTGCGTATGTTTGTTCCATTTCTAGCAAGCGAGTTAGGTAATAGCTGTTGTGTTTTTTTATTCCTTCATAATTATAATTTAATCCAAAGACCATTCGCTCCAAGTCAAATTTGGCAAGTAGATTGCGTTGGTTATGCTTCAAATAATGGCGTAGAAGCACTTGGTATAATTTATAGATTTGAATTCTTTTAGCGTGCTCATCATCAACTGTAAAATCAAAATGAATGAAATCTTCTACACGAACAAATGCCAAAGAATCACGAAAAGGATAGTGTTTTTTTGTCTTTTTATAAGTTGTATATGTCGATTGATGGGTAAGGTAATCAATCGCATTATCAACCAGTAAATCATAGAGTGAGTAGTTGGGAAGCGTATTGGTTATGGTGTCAAGCCCTAGCAAAACCACATAATTATGTGCCCAAACATTTTTGGGTGCTGTTGATGCTATTGCGGACAGTAGGTAACGGCTGGTTTCTTCTTGATAAAGACGCAGCATATTATCAATAGAATCTTGCACAGGATCAGGATCAGAATCTAGGGTATAGTTGCCTGTCGCATTCCAAATAACCCTTCTAGCTTTAGGGCGGATATTATTACAAACATAAAAATCACGTTGATACTTGATCAATAAATCTGCTAGATGAGCATAAAGTAAGGCATTAACAATAGAGTCTTTGCTTTGGTCTATTTGGGCGAGTAATTTAGGTTTTAAAGCATCAATTACCGTTAAATAACATTACAAACATAAAAATCACGTTGATACTTGATCAATAAATCTGCTAGATGAGCATAAAGTAAGGCATTAACAATAGAGTCTTTGCTTTGGTCTATTTGGGCGAGTAATTTAGGTTTTAAAGCATCAATTACCGTTAAATAACAAAGGTGCTTTCTATGGCTACTATCTTGGAGTCCTAACTCTAGTTCTACTTCATATTTACTTCTAAACAAAAATGCTTTTACATAATGGGCTCTAGCACTTAAATCAATTGTATCGTGTCGAGATTGTTCCATTAATTGATTTAATAAAGGAATAGCAGGTTTTAAATCTCTATAATGTTCCAAAGAATCAATCTTAGCCCATTGCTGAGTGTAAGAGTTGGTTTGTGCAAAAGAGGCGTTTAGAAAGGATAGCAAAAATAACGTAACGATTAAAGGTTTCATAGGTAAAAGTTTAGGATGCTATTTATAATAATATTGAAGCACTGGAAAGTGTTTCTCCAGTGCTTCTAATTGATCTTATTGTTGTTAGTTTACTTTTACTCAACAGAGACTCGAACGCCCTCAGAGTGAGCCGTAAATTCAGGGGCATACATACATTGAATGGTGGTGATTCCATTGGAGAAATCACCTTTGTGATTGACTCGCAAAGGATATTCAAAGACATAAGTACCTTTAGATAAATAACTAAAGAAGAAGTTGGTCGAAGCATCTCTAGTACTTTCGTAATAGCCCAAACCTCCTTGGTATTTATACTGACTCAAGACATTGGTTGGTTCTAAACCAGCTGCTCTCATATCCTTCATGTGAACATATTCCATATCTCGATCAACCATCAATTCAATGCGAACTTTAATCAAGTCTCCAGGTTCTAAGGTTTGGCTATCAATAGGTTTTAAGACAGGACCTCGATCGGTGTTAATTTGTTTGAACAGTTTCTTATTCAACGTCAAAGGTGTTTCTTTGAAATGCGTAATCTTGTCTAAATTCTCGAAGTATTGCCAGTACAAAGCTCCCCAAGCCACGACATTGTTTGGATTTTTGACCTTGATGTTTGCCATATCGTTGGTAATTTCATCTGCTTTCCAAGAAGTTTTAAAATACCCCGTTCCTGCTTCTTTCTTGATTTGAGATTGATCCAATTTTTTGTTGCCCAAAGTAATTTCAATTTCTTGGTCGTCCATCAACCAATTGTCACCGGACATGAGCAACGCATAACAAGCGGCGGCAGTAGCTTTGGTCGTTTTCCAATGAGTTGTCTGCTTGGCTTTTAGCAACCAAACTTTCAAATCTTCTACTGCCTTAGCATCTTTAGCTACAACATCAAAGACCTCAATCATCAAGGCATGGGTTTCGATGGGCAGTTGATACCAAAAGTAACCCGATGGATACTTCCAATACATGCCCATTTCATCGCTATTCAAGGCATTTTCTTTGGCAGCTGCAACAATTTTTTGAGGCGTTTCTAAGTCGGTTCCTTTTCTGTGGAAACCTAAGGCTAACAGTCCTTGCATATACATGGACTTATTTCTCCAATATTTTAGAGCTTGTCCTTCGTAGTACTGTATGGCTTCTAAAGTAGTTTTATTGGTAATTTTTTGCTCTAAAAAGAAGGTTCTAGCATAAAAATAATGAATGACCATTTGTCCTAGATGATCTTGCTCTAAGTACTCTTTTTCATTCTTGCTTCGTTTTGCCCATTTGAGCAATTCTTTGTAATGTCGAGCTAGCTCCACATCAATGTAGTCAACCGCTCGTTGAATCATTTTCGCCATCTTAGGATCAGATTGAATATCCTTGACCCCCAATTTATCTAGATGACCCATACCTTCTACAATATATTGGGTGATGTACCAGCTATCTCGACCACCAGGCATCCAACTAAAACCACCGTTTGCCAATTGACGATCCGCCATTTTGTCCCTAGCTTTTGTCAATTCATTCGCCATACGATTAAGATCAAAAAGTACCCCAATATTTTTCTTTTGAGTCGCTTCACTTTGCGCTGCCAAAACCCAAGGCGTTTCTTCTAATAAAGCATATTTAAGTTCCTCATTTTTAGCCAAATTACTTTTTAAAGCATCGGTATCAATATTTTTCCATTGATCAAAGACTCGTTTCACCTTGGGGTGTGCATTGGCAACATCAGAAGCCAAACTGTTGGCATAATAACGAGAGAAAATTTGTTCGGTACACTCATAAGGATATTCCATCAAATAAGGCAAAGATTGAATGGCATACCAAGCAGGGTTTTGTGTGAATTCTAAGGTCAGTTGATGGTGTTGGAGCGTTTTTGATTGACTGGCTTGAGCCATTCTATCAAAGGTGAATTTTTTAGTTTGTTTTCCTCGAACAGGGAGTGGTTGTGTTTCGGTGACCAACATACGATTGGTCAGCACAGGAATAGCGGCTTCTTCGCCATCGGAGAAATCACCCGCTTTAGCAACGACTCGATGCGTAACAGGTGTGTTCCAACCATCAGGAATGTTGAGTTTCCAAGCCAAAGGGGTGGATTGTCCCGCTTGAGCATCAAAAGAAAGCGTAGCTTGAGTATTACCAAAAGCAGCATCAATAGGTTGCATGCTAATCGCATCAAAGAGTTGTAATTGAGCCTTACCCTTCATGGCTTTTTCAGTCAAGTTGCTGACCTTAGCTGTAAAGTAAATTTCATCCTTTTCTCTAAAGAACCGAGGGGCATTGGGAACAACCATCAAGTCTTTTTGAGTGACGACAGATTTGGTGTCAGAGACAAAAGCCAACTCCTTGGTATGCCCAAAGAGCATGAATTTCCATTTGGTTAAGGCTTCGTTCATCGTGAATTTAATGATGATATTTCCATCTTTATCGGTCATTAAATCAGGATAAAAGAAAACAGTTTCATTTAAGTTAGTACGAACGTTTATATCTCCAAAATCTTCTTCAGGAGCCTGCTCTGGTGCTTCAGGCTTAGCTGTAATTTGGTCGTTAGAAACGACTGTTTTATCTTGTTCTGCATTCATAAAACCATCTGCTTCGACTTCTTCCATTTCTACAGAACTATCCATGATAGGAGCGCCCAATTTTGAACCTTCTTTTTTGGATCTCATGCGTCCTTTAGGACTGGCACTTTTATAAACCCGATTGCCACGAGAATAATCATATTCATAGAAAGAAAAACCATTCCAATCCAGTGTAGGGTAGGTTCTAGATGCACCCGATTTGTAGGTATTCCAGTCATGTTGTAGCAAGGCAGAACCCACCGTAGTAAACGAATTATAACCTTGTAAACTTAAACTCCTGTAGGAACTAGGATGAATATTGAAGTACCAAGAATTAGCACTAAAAGCATCTAAGGAGGCATCATACATACCCGCTAGAAATTCGGCGGCAACTTTATCTCCTTTATGACCAGAAATTTTAATCTTCCATTCTTCTTTTTGACCAGGATATAGTTTGTCACGGAATGTAGCGTATTCAACTTTTAAATCTTTGTTGCTCCAAGGAACATAAATCGTTCCTCCAGAGCTGTAAAAACGACCATCTTGAATGCTTGTTAGATGAAAATGTAGGTTGCCACGATGTTTTTCTTCTATTGAAAGACTACGAATGATTCTTCCTTTGGGTTGAATCCATTCTCGATGTATAATTTGATGATCATGTTCTATCTCATACAATACATAAGCAGCCTTTTCGTAAGTGCCAAAATCTATATTGATACTAGTGTCTGGTTCAGCAGTAAAAGAACTTTGAGCGAGAAACAAAGCATTGTTGAGCGGTGTTTTTTTAGCTTTATTGCTATACAATGTAAAAAACTTTCGAATCTCAATCGGAGCACCGTATTTATCTTTAGTTTTAAGCGTAACTCTATAACGTCCTTGTTTCCAATTGTTGACGTTTTTTAGCTCTAATTTTTTTGATTGTTTCGTATCAAAAGAAGTCCTTAAAACTTCTTTAGAGACCGACCAGTTGTTGGGCTCGTCCTCATTTTTGAAAGCATACAAAGGAAACTTTTTCTTAAAGCTTTCTTTGTCCATGTTTTCATAGTCAGGTTTAGACCACAAACGATTCTTGTAAATAATATTGGGTGTTTTCAATTGTTCAATGACAATTTCTCCTTGTGCTGCTTCAAATTGATAGTTAAGGTTTTGTGTGTTAATGCCAAAAGAAGACGTGTTTTCTCTGTTGACATTTTCGGGGATAGACAAACTAACATCCAAAGCAATATAACCTACTCGAACGGTAGATTGTGTCGTATGTGTCTCTCCTGTAATGTCGGTTACAGTAGCATGTACGGTATATTGAAATTCAGGATTTTTATCTTTTGGAATAGAGCGATCTGCTATTGCTTCAAAAGCAATTTCATATTCTCCTTTTTCATTGGTTGTTGTTTCTCCAAAAGTGATCTCTTGTTGTTCTCTATTAAACGGAATGTACCAACCCCAACGCCAATTCCAATAAGGAAAACGAGCTTGGCGAACCACACGATATTGCACTTTGGCACCATCAATATTATTACCTGCATAGGCTTTGGCGTGCCCTTGAACATGAACCGTATCGCCAATTTTGTAGGACTCCTTGATGGGCAGAGCAACGACTTCAAACTTAGGACGCTTGTATTCTTCAACTCTAAAATACTTTGTACTGTGGCTATGACTATCTTCCAAGTACATTTGACCCAACAAGCCACCTTTAGGAGCAGTGAATGAGCCACTAAAAGAACCATATTCATTGGTGGTTACCGTTACATCGGCTACTTTTTGTCGGTTGGCATCGTAAAAGGTAATGATTCGTTGTTGATTGGGGACAATTTTTTGATCTTTGCCATCTGTCATATGACTCAAGACCAAGCCCTTGAAGTAGACCAATTGTCCTGGGCGATAAATTGCTCTATCCAAAAAGAAATGTGTTGTCTGTTTTTGATAAGGAGCATTAGGATCATGGTTGTAGTAAGAGTCGTCGAGAAATAAAACATCCTCTTTTTGGGATAATTTAATGAAATAAGAACTTTGGTAATAACCATTTTTAGTTTGTAATCCTTGACTACTAATTAAACCATTTTTATCACTATCAGTCGTGTGTGCACGAATGGTTTCGTAACGTCTTAAAAGGCTATTGTATTTGGATACATAAAATTCTGCACGAACGCCTTCTAAAGGCATACCTGTTGTTCTATTCGTTACATAAAAACTATAATTTCCGTCATTTTGACGCGCTACAAGACTCATATTAGATACAAAGAAAGAACTATAGGCAATGCCATTTTCTTTGTAGGAAAAATCTTCATCCGCAGAGACTGCAATAATATAACGACCATTAGATAGTTTGGGAATTTCAAACTCAATGGTGTGATTTTGATAATCCCCCTCATCTTTAATCTCCAAAGACCATTGGTAAGTGCTGGATAATTTGCGCAAATATGCAGCACGTTTTTCGCCATACTTTTCATTCAAAGTAGTGTGTTGAGCTTTTGTAATCGGAATGGCTCTAAAGTATACTTTTTGTAGATTTTTGTAACTTAACAGAGCTAAGATAGGGGCATCAATCGCATTAATCTTTTCTACATTCAGAGACATATTCTTCTGCTGAATACTGCCGATTAGAGCTTCGCAGTGAGAAGCACCGTAAGACTTGGGGTATTGCTCTATTGCTTTTTGGCAAATTTCGTATGCTTTTTTGATATCCCAACGATATTGCTCGGTTGGAGAAGGTTGGTATTTTTGTCCTTGATTATAATAATAAGTAGCAATTTGAAAAGCAATTTCAGCGGCAACTTCTTGTTTTTTGTATTGTTGATGAAGTGCTTCTAAACGATCTAAATAAAGTAAGTTTTTATCATTTAAAATAGATTTGTTTAAAACATAACGCAATCGTCTAAGTTCTAAATCAATATAAGCTTTGGGGTCTTTGTCATCAACATGAAAGGCTAATGCTTCTTGATACAAACGCAAGGTTTGAAATTCCGAGGCAAGGCTATCTTTAGCTTTTAGTGTTGTATTAATAAAACTTGACCCATCGGCAAAATGTACTTTAGAATCCAAATAAAACTTAAAGGCAGGTTTCGTTAAATAGTATTTCTCAGACTCAAAAAAATCAAGGGCGCGATGAACAAGAAAATCATAGAGCGTTGGGCGTAGTCCCTCTACATTAAAAGAACTGTAGGTGATGGCTTCAAAATCTTTTATAGCCAACGTTTTGGTCTCATCATAAGTGATGCTTTGGTGGTACAATTCAAAGCATTTTTCTGTAATCCTAGCAACATCCCAAGTCCGAATATCTTCTTGTTTAAAATCTGCTGTTTTGGTTCGGTTTTGAAACTTGTACAAATGTTGGTTGAGATAACGGTCGTACATTTCAGCTACCATCGATAACAAAATAGGCTTGATTGGAGCTGTGGCTGTTTTTGCTTCTTCTTGAAAACGATAAATGGCTTTGATCAAACCATCTTCTTCTAAGCGTGCCTGATATTTATTAATAAATAAAAGGGCTTTGATTAACTGCGCCGTTTGGGCAGGATTTTCAGCGTCTTTTTTAATTTGAGTATAGAGCTTTTGAGTTTCTTCTAGTGCAGACTTGGTCAAACCATCATACTCTAATTTGTTGATGGCTTCCCAAGCTTTGGGATAATTATTCATTGTTGTCTTATTTGGTTTTTGTGCAAATAGGTTGATAGATAATGCAACCGTTATAAAGGCACAGATAATTCCCCAATATTTATTTTTTTGCATAATGTTTATTTTTAAGTTTAGGTATTGGGTCGTGTGATTTTGATATTTTAATTGATTAGGCAATTTGAAAACGATATTCCAAATTGCCTAATAGAAATAGCCTTACTTTTACTCAACAGAGACTCGAACGCCCTCAGAGTGAGCCGTAAATTCAGGGGCATACATACATTGAATGGTGGTGATTCCATTGGAGAAATCACCTTTGTGATTGACTCGCAAAGGATATTCAAAGACATAAGTACCTTTAGATAAATAACTAAAGAAGAAGTTGGTCGAAGCATCTCTAGTACTTTCGTAGTAGCCCAAACCTCCTTGGTATTTATACTGACTCAAGACATTGGTTGGTTCTAAACCGGCTGCTCTCATATCCTTCATGTGAACATATTCCATATCTCGATCAACCATCAATTCAATGCGAACTTTAATCAAGTCTCCAGGTTCTAAGGTTTGGCTATCAATAGGTTTTAAGACAGGACCTCGATCGGTGTTAATTTGTTTGAACAGTTTCTTATTCAACGTCAAAGGTGTTTCTTTGAAATGCGTAATCTTGTCTAAATTCTCGAAGTATTGCCAGTACAAAGCTCCCCAAGCCACGACATTGTTTGGATTTTTGACCTTGATGTTTGCCATATCGTTGGTAATTTCATCTGCTTTCCAAGAAGTTTTAAAATACCCCGTTCCTGCTTCTTTCTTGATTTGAGATTGATCCAATTTTTTGTTGCCCAAAGTAATTTCAATTTCTTGGTCGTCCATCAACCAATTGTCACCGGACATGAGCAACGCATAACAAGCGGCGGCAGTAGCTTTGGTCGTTTTCCAATGAGTTGTCTGCTTGGCTTTTAGCAACCAAACTTTCAAATCTTCTACTGCCTTAGCATCTTTAGCTACAACATCAAAGACCTCAATCATCAAGGCATGGGTTTCGATGGGCAGTTGATACCAAAAGTAACCCGATGGATACTTCCAATACATGCCCATTTCATCGCTATTCAAGGCATTTTCTTTGGCAGCTGCAACAATTTTTTGAGGCGTTTCTAAGTCGGTTCCTTTTCTGTGGAAACCTAAGGCTAACAGTCCTTGCATATACATGGACTTATTTCTCCAATATTTTAGAGCTTGTCCTTCGTAGTACTGGATGGCTTCCAAAGTAGTTTTATTGGTAATTTTTTGCTCTAAAAAGAAGGTTCTAGCATAAAAATAATGAATGACCATTTGTCCTAGATGATCTTGCTCTAAGTACTCTTTTTCATTCTTGCTTCGTTTTGCCCATTTGAGCAATTCTTTGTAATGTCGAGCTAGCTCCACATCAATGTAGTCAACCGCTCGTTGAATCATTTTCGCCATCTTAGGATCAGATTGAATATCCTTGACCCCCAATTTATCTAGATGACCCATACCTTCTACAATATATTGGGTGATGTACCAGCTATCTCGACCACCAGGCATCCAACTAAAACCACCGTTTGCCAATTGACGATCCGCCATTTTGTCCCTAGCTTTTGTCAATTCATTCGCCATACGATTAAGATCAAAAAGTACCCCAATATTTTTCTTTTGAGTCGCTTCACTTTGCGCTGCCAAAACCCAAGGCGTTTCTTCTAATAAAGCATATTTAAGTTCCTCATTTTTAGCCAAATTACTTTTTAAAGCATCGGTATCAATATTTTTCCATTGATCAAAGACTCGTTTCACCTTGGGGTGTGCATTGGCAACATCAGAAGCCAAACTGTTGGCATAATAACGAGAGAAAATTTGTTCGGTACACTCATAAGGATATTCCATCAAATAAGGCAAGGATTGAATGGCATACCAAGCAGGGTTTTGCGTGAATTCTAAGGTCAGTTGATGGTGTTGGAGCGTTTTTGATTGACTGGCTTGAGCCATTCTATCAAAGGTGAATTTTTTAGTTTGTTTTCCTCGAACAGGGAGCGGTTGTGTTTCGGTGACCAACATGCGATTGGTCAGCACAGGAATAGCAGCTTCTTCGCCATCGGAGAAATCACCCGCTTTAGCAACGACTCGATGCGTAACAGGTGTGTTCCAACCATCAGGAATGTTGAGTTTCCAAGCCAAAGGGGTGGATTGTCCCGCTTGAGCATCAAAAGAAAGCGTAGCTTGAGTATTACCAAAAGCAGCATCAATAGGTTGCATGCTAATCGCATCAAAGAGTTGTAATTGAGCCTTACCCTTCATGGCTTTTTCAGTCAAGTTGTTGACCTTAGCTGTAAAGTAAATTTTATCATTTTCTCTAAAGAATCGAGGGGCATTGGGAACAACCATCAAGTCTTTTTGAGTGACGACAGATTTGGTGTCAGAGACAAAAGCCAACTCCTTGGTATGCCCAAAAAGCATGAATTTCCATTTGGTTAAGGCTTCGTTCATTGTGAATTTAATGATGATATTTCCATCTTTATCGGTCATTAAATCAGGATAAAAGAAAACAGTTTCATTTAAGTTGGTACGAACATTTATATCTCCAAAATCTTCTTCAGGAGCCTGCTCTAGTGCTTCAGGCTTGTTCGTTGCTAATTGTTGTTCGTTGACACTAGAATCTTTAGGTCTAAAATCGGCAATGGTAGCAGAAGAAGGAGTTGGAGGGGCAGGAGCTCGATTCATAGACTTCTCTCTAATTCCACCAGATTGCACTTCTTCTACAACTTCAACATCTTCAGATTCAAATACCTCATCATAGCGACCACCTCTAGCGTAGTCCCATTCATAAAAAGAAAATCCATTCCAATTAAATGTTTTGTAGGTTCTAGATTGACCATAACTGTATGCATTCCAGTTTGACCCTAATAAACTTGAGCCTACATAGTAGAAATTTTGATTTCCTTGAAGTGACATATTGCGATAACTCGTAGGGTGAATAGTCATGTTCCAAGAGTTAGCAGCAAAAGCATCTAAAGAGGCATCATACATACCCGCTAAAAATTCAGCCGCAACTTTATCTCCTTTATGACCTGAGATTTTAATTTTCCATTCTTCTTTTTGCCCAGGATATAACTTGTCACGGAATGTAGCGTATTCGACTTTTAAATCTTTATTGCTCCAAGGAACATAAATGGTTCCTCCCGAAGTATACAAACGATTGCTTTGTGTGCTTGTTAGGTGAAAGTGTAAATTGCCACGATGTTTTTCTTCTATAGCAATCTCAACTTTTGTTCTTCCTTTGGGTTGAATCCATTCTTTTTTTACAATTTGATTATCATGTTCTACCTCATATAAAACATAAGCAGCTTTGTTATGCGCACCAAAATCCAATGTTACCGTTTCCCCAGGTTCTTTCGTAAAAGAAGTTTGGGCTACAAATAAGGCATTATTGACAGGAGTTGTTTTTTCTTTAGAGCTATAAAGCGTAAAGAATCGAACCAATTCAATTGCTTTTCCGTATTTGTCTTGGGTTTTTAGAGTGACCTTATAAGCACCTTGCGTCCATTTTTGGATCTTTTTAAGGTCGAGTTCTTTGGATTTTTCTGTGTCAAAAGCTGTTTTTAAAACTTCTTTGGCAACGTTCCATTTTTGTTGCTCGTCCTCGTTTTTATAAGCATAATGAGGAAATTTCTCTTGGAATTTCTCTGCGGTTAAAATAGTATAATAATCAGGCTTAGCCCAAAAACGATTGCTATAAACAGTTTTAGGTGTTTGTAGCTGTTCGATGACAATAGAACCTTTAGCAGCTTCAAATTCGGCATTTAAATTTTTACTGTTAATGATAAATGCTTCGGCATTTTCTCTATCTACATTTTCAGGAATAGACAAACTAATATCTAAAGCAATATAACCAACTTTGACGGTTGTTTGCACCGTATGCGTTTCGCCTGTAATATCGGTAACTGTAGCATAAACGGTGTAGTTAAATTGCGGGTTTTTATCTTTGGGAATAGAACGATCGGCTAAAGCCTTAAAGGTGATTTCATATTCTCCTTTTTCGTTGGTAGTTGTTTCTCCAAAAGCAATTTCTTGAACCTCTTGATTGAATGGGATATACCATCCCCAACGCCAGTTCCAGTATGGAAAGTTAGCCTTTCTTACAACACGATATTGAACTTTGGCACCATCAATATTATTACCAGCATAAGCTTTGGCGTGCCCTTGAACTTTTACAGAATCATTTATTTTGAAAGATTCTTTTACGGGCAATGCAATGACTTCAAATTTAGGTCTTTTGTATTCTTCTACTCGAAAATACTTGTTGCTATTGTTTTGGGTATCTTCAATTCGCATTTGCCCTGTTAAACCACTCGAAGGAGCTGTGAAAGAACCATTAAAAGAGCCATAGTCGTTGGTCGTAACTTTTGCTTCGGCTATTTTTTGATAATTGGCATCATAAAAGACAATGGTACGGGCTTGGTTTGGAACAATTTTAGGATTTTTTCCATTCGTCATACGTTTTAAAACCAATCCTTTGAAATAAACAATTTGACCTGGTCTATAAATCGCTCTATCCAAAAAGAAGGTTGTAAATTCTTGTTCATAGGGTTCGCTATTATTATAATTATAATAAGAATCGTCTAAGAACAACTCGTCATCTTCGTGTGTAAGTTTAACAAAAAAAGAATTGTTATAATATGAATTTTTAGCTTTAAAGTTGGTGGTCTGAAAATAACCATTTTTATCACTTTGGGCATTGCCAGCTTTGACAGTTTCGTATCGACGCAACAAACTATTGTAGGTAGAAACATAAAACTCAGCTTTTACATCAGAAAGTGGCTTGCCAGTTACTCTATCTGTTAGATAAAATGTTTGTTTTCCATCTTCTGATCGAGTGCTAAAGCTGATGTTAGAAACATGAAAAAGACTATAAGCAATGCCATTTTCTGAGTATGAAAAATCTTCATTGGCAGAGGCAGCAATGAGGTAACGTCCGTTTCTTAATTTGGGAATACTAAATTCAACGCTGTGTTGTTGATAATCCCCTTCATCCTTGAGTTCGTTAGACCATTTATAAGCACCTGAAAGATTTTTTAGATAGGCAGCCCTAGCCTTTCCGTATTTGCTATTAAAAGCATCGTATTGTGCCTTGGTAATTGGGATAGCTCTAAAATAGAGTTTAGAAAGGTTTTTGTAAGTAATCAGACCTAAAGTGGGTTGATTGATAGGATTTACTTTTTCTACATTCAGTGAGATGCTTTTGCTTTTGATCGTTGCCATTAAGTTCTTGCAATGAGAAGCGCCGTAAGACGAAGGGAAAGCTTTTACCGCTTTTTCGCAAATTTCATATGCCTTTTTTATATCCCAACGATATTGCTCGGTTGGAGAAGGTTGGTATTTTTGCCCTTGACGATGATAATGCATGGCAATTTTATAGGCAATCTCTGTAGAAATTGCTTGATCTTTGTGTTTTTTAAACAAAGCTTCCAAACGTTCTATATACAATATCTCTTTGTCGTTTCGAATGGATTTGTTTTTAACAAACTCTAGGCGTTTTAAGTCCAAATCAATTAAAGCTCTAGGGTTGTCCAAATGGAAAGCCAAGCCTTTTTGAAATAAAATGAGCGCTTGAAAATTAGCAGAAAGACTATCTTTGGCAGTTAAACTACGTTTAGAAAATTCAGCAGCACCAGCAAAATCTTCTTCTGAGTCTAAATAAAACTTATAAGCAGGTTTAGTTAAATAATATTTATCAGATTGATGAAAATCTAAGGCTCTGTGAAGTAGGAAATCATATAGAGTAGGTCGAAGTCCTTCTACATTGGCACCTTGTTGGGTAATCGCTGCAAAATTATCAATAGAAATATTTTTAGTGTCTTCAAATTGAACACTTGATTGATACAGTTCATAACACTTTTGGGTAATGCGGTCAATGTCCCAAGTTCTAATGTCTTTGGGATTAAATTCTTCTGTTGCAGTTCGGTTTTGAAATTTATAAAGATGTTGATTTAAATAACGATCATACAATTCTGCAATCATAGATTGCAAAATAGGCTTGATAGGAGATTGTGCTTTTAGGGCTTCTTCTTCGAAGCGATAAATAGCTTTGACTAGACCATCTTCTTCTAATCGAGCTTGGTATTTATTAATAAAAAGAAGTGCCTTTATACTTTGTCCAGTTTGCGCTGAATTTTGGTCATCTCCTTGAATTTTTGTGTATAATTTTTGAGTAGCTTCTAAGGCAGACTTAGTTAGACCATCATATTCTAACTTATTGATTTCTGCCCATTCTTTGGTGTAGTTGTTGGTTTTGGTTTGTGCAATGCTATTCTGTTGCACAAAAAACAATAGAATACTGATAAGTATCCAGTTGAACATTTTTTGCATGATATGTTGGTTTGTTATGTTTGTTGGGAAAATTTGGATGCTTCTAATAAATGAATGATTCTAGGAGAACTATAGCTTATTCAAAAAGCCTGCAGCTTCGATTAAATGATATTTGTTATTCCAATAGATTACTTGAATATCATAGCCATAGGCTTGTTTGTCACCATTATCAATTCTAATTTGATAACTTTGTAACATAGCGGGAGAGTTTTCTGAATAGGGTTGTTCGTGGACGAATTCCAGACCAATGGTTTGAAAAGCAGCCTTATTAATTGTAATCTGATTGGGAAGTCCTGTGCTAAAAAAAGCATTGATACGTTGTTTTTGTGCCATTTGATCGATGCTGAAATTGCGCTTTCCTTCTTCTGTCATTAAATAGGCTTTGGTCTTGTTGGCGTCATCGCCTTCGGCATTTGTCAATAAATCAAAAATTAAGGCATTATTATCCAGTAATTTTAGCATTTTTTGTTCGTCATTATTCTTAATGCTTTCAATAATTTTATGCGATAGTTCGTCCATCGTGTCAAAGGCAACATAATTGTCCCCATTATAATTAGGGTCATTGCAAGCGATGAAAATAGAAAGAAAAAAGAGAATGAAATGTACTTTTAATGTGGTGGTCATTGGTGTTTTATCTATTTTTAAATTCGTTTTAATAAAAGCTCGTCTTTATTGTTTTGTATGATTTGAAACGTGCCCATTTTTTTGTTGCTAAATTGCTTAGGATCAGAACAGAAACCAGATTGTTGGGCAGACAATACAAATATCTCTACTGAATTGCCTTTGATGGTATAAATACCGTTGGTTGAAGTAAAACAATCATTGCCACAAGATGCCCTGTAATAAGCTTGAAAGGTATTGTCCTCATTAAACTCAACAAAATATCCAAAGTGAAAGTTTGTAGAATTTAATGTATAATTATCAATTTCTATATCAAAAAAAGCAGGGGAATTTACTTGCCACTTGTTTACCAGTGAAATAGAGCTAGTTTTTGAGGGAGAGGTTTTTTCTAAATCTTTTGTTAGTACATTATAGTTGATCGAACCCAAGCTTATAAGCAGTGGGAAACTCAGTACTAATAAATAGAATTTACTTTTCATGGTTAATGCTCGTTGTATGGATTATTGAATATAATAAAAAAAGCCAAAAAGCACAACGCCTTTTGACTTTATAGATGTCCATTCTATTCTTTTTGGTGTATAGAATTTTCTTAAGAAAGTTTTAATGTTTGACAACTTTTAAGGTTTGGTCTCCAATTCGAATGAAATAAATACCCGTTTCCCATGCCTGTCCTAGCACAAGACGTCCTTTGGGTTGCTCAATAGTTTGTTGCTCAATTATCTGTCCTAATGAATTAATAACTTCTAGTGCGGCAGGGAGCTTTACTTGATCGTAAGTTAAGACGACGTTTTCTTGAAAAGGGTTAGGAACAGTAGAAGCGATTGTTTGAGGAATTTCTACTTGCTGTATGGCAATATGATTGCCAGCAGAATCTACCACCATAAAATCATCTACCCAAATTCGTACTAGGCTATTGGTGCTTGGTGTAGAGTTGTAAGCTTTAAAAATTACTTCCATCGTATTGGTCAGCGAGACATGGTTCTTTAAGTAAATATCTGGAGAAGCTGTCCATGTAGCAGGGTTAATATTGCTAGAATGATTCATCACTTGAACCGTATCAATACCATTACTGACATATACTTCTAGTGTGCCAGCAGATTGGAATAGACTGTAAAAGTAATATTGGAAGTTCAGATAAGGATCTGTAGCTGTGCTCAAGTCCATTAGGGGAGAGTTGAAAATGGTTGTTCCAGAGTCCATCCAGACAATACTAGAAAGAAGGGTATCAGATGGATAATGACCTGTTGTAATGCACTTATTCCCTAAATCATCCGAATCTACATTAAGAAGTGGAAAGAATAGACCTGGAACGCTGTACAATTCTTGTCTTGTCCAATTTCCATTAGTAACGCTTCCTGATAAAGCCCAGCCTAAATCGAGTTCAAATTCATCTTTATAACCTTTGTTGAGTTGTATGGTTGTTGATGTATTAGAATGGATACTTAAAGAATCTCTCTGAGTTTGATGTCCCCAATGTCCAACCCATAGCTCATAATCTGATTGGAGTAAGGCTTGTTGAAAATCTCCATTGGCATCGGTAAATCCCGTATAAATTGTATCAACGTTCAATCCTCTAACTTCTACAATGCTATTGGGAATAGGATGGCCACTTTTTTTATCTTCAACTTTTAGATTAAGTGTAACTCTGGGAGTCAAAGCTAGTTCTACATTTTCGAGGGTTAATTGTCCATTTTGTAATGTTGTTGTAATTGTTTTGGAAATGTATCCCAATTTGCTAAAAGTCACTTGATAGGTTCCTGGAACAACAGTCCCTGTTTTGTAAGCACCTGTAATATCCGAGTTGGTGGAAGGGACATTTCCAGTAATGCTAACTGATGTATTGTGCAATGGTGCTCCAGTAATCGAATCGGTGACAATTCCTTCTAGCCAACAAGCTCGAACATAATTAGGATTTAAAACATGCAAACCCGTTTGTCTATCTGAAACTAAAATATGACCAGAAGGCAAAAATGGATAAGCACCCCAAGCACCATCCAGCTCACTATTAGGAACCAATGGATAGGTATCGTAGCGAGCGACTTCAACCAAGTTATTAGGTCTGCTAGCATCCAAAATAATTAAACCGTCCGTATAATAAGAGACAACTAAATAGTTGTTGTGAACATGTACATTGTGGGGGACAACTCCTGGATTGGGGGTACGCCAACGATCGATTCGTTTGATATCGGATAAGTCCGATACGTCATAAGCATCTATCCAAGCACCTGCTTTTTCATCGGTAGTAAAAAGTGTCTGACCATCTTCAGATAACCATACATTGTGCGCAAAATCTCTAGACGTTCGTTGGGTTGCTAATAACTGAGGAGAACTCTTGTTACTCATATCAAATACGGTAAAAAATCCATCGTAGACATTAGCGGACCACAAGGTGTCATTTCGAACATATACATCATGCGAGTAGTAAAACGGAAATACATGTCCCATGTATGTAGGCGTGTCTGGATCTGGGTTTAAGTCATAATAAGCTGGAGAACCAGAACCAGAATCCCCCGCAAGATACAGATAACCTTGTTCGTCAATCCACAAATTATGAGCAGAGTAGGCAGGAAAATTTGTATGAAAATGGTGACTGACACTGTTGGGCAAATCTGAAAGGTCAACAATTAAAATTCCACCACCACCTTCGGTGACGGCATAGGCGCGAGAGCCATATGTTTTTACGTCTCGCCATATACTACTGTTGGCGTTGATATAACTAATTTCGACAGGATTGGCAGGGTCGGCCAAACTTACAATAGAAAGACCATCTAAGTCTCCCACCAAGGCATATTCTGTTCCTGATGAGTCTACATAGCCCCAAATATCATTTAATATGATACTGTAAGGTAGATTTCCTACTGGTGTAATGTTGTGATTCGGGATTTGAGCTTGTATGCTACCAACAAACAACAAGCATAATAAAGTAATTAAACGCATATTGTAGAGATTGAGAATAGCCCACTAAAGCTATAGTGATACAGTCAATTTAGAGTAGTAAGTGAACGTACATTGACTTTGAGTGGCTTAGTGGAGCGTTAAAATGAAAAAATGTGGGGTTTGACTTGTTTGTTGGTAGGTCAATTAGAGAGATAAGTAGCTAAATGGATATAAGATTTAGTAGGTGTTAAGCAATAATTGATTCTGATTTTTTGATTTTATAAAATTTTAGTGAGTGATGATTAGTGATAATATAACAAGGAATGGATACAAAAGTTGGGATTTTTTATCCATTCCTTGTGTTAATAAATGAACGGTACTATGATTCTGATTTAATGACTTTGATTGTTTTGTTACCTATTTTTATAAAGTATATGCCTGCTTCCCAGTGTCTCCCTAGGTTTAACTGACTAGAGACAGGAGGCAATATTTGTCTTTCAACTATTTGTCCTAAAGTATTGTATACTTCTAATGAAATATTTTGAAGATTATTATTATCTATTTCATAATCAAGTTGAATGCTTTGTTTGAATGGGTTTGGATAATAGTTAACATTAATATCTTGAGTAGGAAGAACATGGACAGATGTCGCATTGGAGTCTGAGATTTCGAATAAATCGACAAGCGCCTCTAAAGCAGTTCCACTAGCATCATTTACTTGAAAATAAACACGCATTGTGTTAGTTAGGCTGATGTAGTCAGCAATAGAAATAGATTGCTTAGCAGACCAACTGTATTGTGGAGCAGTGCTACTAGCAAGTATAGCGGTGTCTGTACCATTGGTTATATAAACCGTAAAAGAGTCCGTTCCACTTGGAGGCCAGTTGACGTTAAAGAAATAGTGGTAGTTTAGAATAGGATTTGTTATACCACTTAAATCCATGATAGGAGAAACAATCGTTGTAGCACCATTGTCTACGTCATCTGCACCATGTATGCCATTCCCATTATTACCTGTGATTAGGCAATATGCTCCAATATCACCCGTTAAATCACCTTCTTCAGGAAGTACACTACCTTGCCAAGTAGACAAAGGAGCAGGGATACCGCGTTCCCATTTTCCAGAAGTAGCGTTTCCAAATTCTGACCACCTATAATCTAGAACAAATTCATCTTTATAGCCTCTTCGCAAAGGATAAACTTGGGCAGGAATCGCAGTAGAATCCAAAGCAACTAACTCAAAAAGTTTGGCATGATGCCCCCATTTTCCAGCTATAACTTTATAGTCGTTGTCGGGATAAATCGTAACACTAAAATTACCATTAGCATCTGCTGTAGTGGTATACTCATAAAGCGAACTTTGTAGGTTGACAATAGCATTTGAAAGACCAATACTAGGATTGATACTATCTACGACTTGACCTGTTAAAGTAAAGGCTGTGGCGGGAACCAACTGTACATTTTGTGTAGTTACAATTCCATTGGTTAGAGTAACCGAAATCGTCTGAGGAATATAGCCAGCTTTTTTGAATTCTACATCGTATGTTCCAGCTATTCCCATTCCAGTTTTATAGGTGCCCATGAAATCGGTCGCGTCGTTAGAATGTGTATTTAAAATTTGGACATCTACATCGAATAGAACGCTAGATGTTGCTTGATCAGTAACAATTCCTTCCAACCAGCAGGCACGTTGATAGTTGGGTTGTAGAACATGCAGTCCTGTATTAATATCAGAGACGAGTACTAAGCCAGAAGGCAAATAAGGGTAAGCACCCCAAGCACCAAAGAAACCAGTTTCAGGACTTAAGTTATAAGTATCATAGCGTCCTACCTCAATCAAGTTGTCGGGACGACTAGCGTCAATAATAATAAGACCGTCGGTATAATAAGAGGTAACTAAATAATCGTTGTACGTGTGTGTATTATGAGGAATTGTATTGGGAGTAGGCGTTCTATATCGGTCCAATTCTTTGATATTGCCTAAGTCTGAAACATTAAAAGACGCGACCCAAGCATTAGATTTTTCATCAGTGGTAAAGAGTGCATTCCCATCATCCGAAATCCATGCGTTGTGTGCAAAGTTTCGAGGTGTTGTTTGGTTGCCTAAGATGACAGGAGCGTTCTTATTACTAACATCGTATACAGAAAACGTACCATTATTAATATCAGAAGTCCAAAGCGTATCCCCTCTAGCATAGGCATCGTGCGCGTAAACAGGAGAGGTTGCACCTAATAGTATAGGGTTACCAGGAGTAGTATGTACATCCAGTATAAATGTTTCTCCTGTGCTGATATTGCTACCTGCAATGTAACAAAATCCCCCCTCGTCAATATAGAGGTTATGTGCTCTATTAAGGGTGTCTGTTGAGCTGTTAATGGTGAGTTCTGGTCTCCAAAATTGATAACTAGGGGTGCCACTTGGGAGAGGAGACAAATCTATAATTAGTAAACCATCATTTCCTTGGTCTGATGTGACGTAGGCAAAATTACCCCATGTTTTTAGATCTCGCCAAATAGAGGTGGCTCCAGGAATAAACAAAACTTCTGAAGGGGCATTAGGATTTGCCAAACTCACTATAGAAGTTCCAGTTCGAGTACCAACCAAAGCATACTCAACCCCCGTAGCATCTACATATCCCCAAATGTCGTTTAATTCTTGAGTATAGGGAAGGTTGCTAACGGAAGTTAGGTTGAAATCTGAAATTTGTGCTTGACTAGACTGAAAAGAAAATAAAATGGCAAGAAAAATTAATAAAGACGTTGTACTGTAGCTTTTCATGTAATATTAAAATTATTTGTTGCGTTTTAAAAATAAGAAAATATTAGAATACAACAAGTTAAGTTAAGTGATGTTTGTAATGTGGGGCGTTGCCTTTTGGGCAGAATCAGGAGTGTTGGTTGATGTGGTTATCTTAAATGTCGATAAAAAAATGAAAAAAATAAAAAAAATAGCTTAAAAATTTTGTCAAAAAATAAATTGTGTCTTATATTTGCACTCGCAGAAAATGATAAGCGAAAATAGCTCAGCTGGTAGAGCACAACCTTGCCAAGGTTGGGGTCGCGAGTTCGAATCTCGTTTTTCGCTCTTTTAAAGTCTTCAAGGTGTATTCTTGAAGACTTTTTTTTGTGCTTTTTTTAATTAAAAAAATATAGTGTTTTTTTTTAATTATTGTTAGTATTCTTCAATGTGGTACTTTATCTTTGAATAGAACTTTCACCAAATATCAGTTCAATGAACATCGTTAGTTGGCTACTTCTGACATAGAGGAGGACTAACATGGTTTTAGTAGACTATTTTTATTGATAACAAAACTCAATTTTATTTACTCCTTTTACTACTATGGAAGAAATTAGTGTTTTTGATATTTTTAAAATAGGAGTAGGGCCTTCGAGTTCCCATACAATGGGACCTTGGGTAGCGGCTTTATCCTTTTTAAAAAAGGTTGGTGACCGAAAAATAATTACCGTTAGTGTTAAATTGTATGGCTCCTTGGCTAAAACAGGTCAAGGTCATGGAACTGATATAGCGGTAATGTTGGGCTTGATGGGATACAACCCCAAAACAATTAAAACAAAAAAAATAGATCGATATATAGAGCAAGTGTATAAAAGCAGTCTCTTGGGAATTAATCGTTCTTATAATATCCCATTTATCCCGTTAGAAAACATTGAGTTTATTTACAAAAATCTTCCTGCGCATCCCAATGCATTAACTTTTGTCGCTGTGTTAGAGGATGAAACGAGAATGGAGGAAACCTACTATTCTATAGGAGGGGGATTTGTAACACAAGAAGGGGATCCCACTGTTCGACAAGAAAATCAAGAACCCGAAAAACCGAACTTTCCATATTTAATTCAGACGGAGAAGGATTTGTTGAAATGGGTAGGAGTAACTGGTTTGCCAATTTCTGAAATTGTCATGAAAAATGAGCTAAGTCTAAGATCTAGAAAGGAGATTAGAAAAGGAATTTTGGAAATATGGAACACTATGAAAGCTTGTATTCACAGAGGTTGTCATACTGAAGGGATTTTGCCAGGTGGTTTAGAAGTCGAGCGAAGAGCCTATCGTTTTAATAATAAATTACTAAATGGAGTACAAACAAAAGATATAGATGATTGGATTCGTTTGATTCAGGTTGTCAATCCAAGTTTTAGCAATGTAGTCAATTGGATTAGTTGTTTTGCTTTGGCTGTAAACGAAGAAAATGCTGCTTTTGGTCGTGTCGTAACAGCGCCAACCAATGGAGCGGCAGGAGTCATTCCAGCTGTACTGATGTTTTACTTGTGTTTTTATCCCAACAGAGGCAATAAGGATGTGATTCGATTTATTTTGACCGCGTCTGAAATTGGGTCATTGTTTAAAAAAGGCTCGACAATATCGGCAGCGCTTGGAGGTTGTCAGGCAGAAATAGGCGTTTCTTCTGCAATGGCAGCTGCTGGTTTGACGGAGTGCTTGGGAGGAACACCTCAGCAAGTTTTGATTGCTGCCGAAATCGCAATGGAACATCATTTGGGGTTAACTTGTGATCCAATTAGTGGTTTGGTTCAGGTGCCTTGTATTGAACGGAATACAATGGGGGCGATGAAAGCATTGACGGCTTGCCAAATAGCCTTAACTAGCGATCCTACTAAGGCAAAAGTGAGCCTGGATAGCGTTATTAAAACCATGAAAGAAACAGCTTTGGATATGAGTGATAAATATAAGGAAACGTCGGAAGGTGGTTTGGCAATCAATGTCTCCGTCCGAGTACCAGAATGTTAAGTTGCTAATAGTTGACCCAATACTAAATTAGTAAGAATATTTATATAGAAGAAAGCTAAAGCTAGTTTTATCTAAAAAGTTTGCTTTATCCCTTGTTTAAAGTTCATAACTTTTGCATATATTGCAAGGTAAGCGCAAGCAGGTTGTTGGTTATTTGAGCCAAGTAAAAAAGCTTTTAAATGAACAATTTGTTTGAAAAACTGTTATTTTACTATGTTAATTGTCTCAAAAAAGTAAAAAAAAAAAGATTTTATTTAAAATAAAATGTCTAACTTCATTGAGTGACATTTATGAGAGATTAAAACATCTTATATCCTTTGGTTGCCAAATCAAAGGAGCGTAATTGAACATTTAGAGTACTTAATTATATTTAATAATTTTAAAAAAAGTTTTTACATGAAAACGAATATATTACGTTTTTCTGCTGTTTTGCTAGCATCTGCAACTCTTTTTAGCTGTGGTGGTGGAATGTCCGCAGAAGAAATTCAAGCAGAAGCACAAAAGAAGTTTGATGAAGCTAAAGTTGAGCTACAAGAGGAGGCAGCAGCAGATTGTGAATCTAATATGGCAGCATATACAGCAGCAGCTTTAGATTCTATCAAAATGGCAAATTAGTAAGAGTACAGCTAGTTTGAATAATAATTTGAATAATCCAAAATCGAGTCTAATATTATGAAAAAAACAAGATTATATAAGGTGGGTGCATTGTGTCTTACATTTTTAGGCGCTGGTGCATTTATGGCATTTGATGATGCTCAAACAGATGAACAAAAAGTAGAAACAGCTTACCAACAATTGGTAACAGATTTTAAAATGGAGCAAGAGCAACTTTGTAAAGCACAGGCTTTGGCAGCAGCACAAGCTCACTGGACAGAATTGCAAAATGCAGGAGCTGAAGCTTCGGAAGGTGGCAATACTGTTGTGACAACAACAACTACAGGTGGTGGAAGTTCTCAAGGTGGAACAACAACTACAACAACAACTACCACAGGGGGCAATGATGAGCCAACTACTACTACTAAGCCAACCCCAACAACTGGAAAGAAAGGAAAAATGAGTGGTGAAAAAGATGCTTCAGTTGACGGTAAAAAAGGAAAAATGAGTGGCGATAGTAAATCTGGAGAAGGTACCACTTCTACAGACAAAAAGAAAAGCAAAATGGGCGGTAAATAAATTATTGTAATGGCATAATTTATTCGCTTAATGATAATGGCAGGATAGGTTCCAATGGAACTTATTCTGCTTTTTATTTTTGGGGTTATCAGGAGTTGTTTTGTGCAACAGAAACAAAAGTCTGGGCAGAGTAAAAGCGTAAATCTTGGTTTTTGTTCTTGGGGCAAGCCAAGAATCTATTGTTGATATAGATTAGAAAGAAAATGAAATGGAACAAAATAAAAAACTGATTACACGCTGCCGTGTAACCAGTCTTTATTTGAGATTTAACTCTATAAGTTAAATGCAAAAGTATCTTATTATTTTACCCAAGTAGACATACATGTATCTCTCTTGATGTTGTTTGCATCTGTTTCATCAGAAACAACATACTTTATAGTAATAGTGTTTCCACTAATGCTACCAGCACCTATAGATTCTACAAAGAATTTGTCATTGTCTGGCTCTTGGCGAGAAATAGTGAATTCTGTAGAAGAAGTAACACCAGCAACTACTACACCTGTAAACTGGTCCCAGAAGTTAACAATATTAAAGTTCTTGATGTTAGAACTTGCATTCGTTGTAGTTACTGTATATGTTGCAGGAATTGATCTCGTGCAAGTATCAGAAACAACCCAGCTACCGATGAATTTAGCACGCATTTCTGTGTTACAAAGCCCAGCAGCATCTTGCTCGTATCCTTCTGTACAAACACAAATACCTTCTGTACAAGTACCTTGGTCACCACAAACTACGTCTTTACATGGATCATTATCACATGAAATAACGAAAATAGCAGCTAAAAATAAAATGATTAAGTTTTTCATAATGTCATTAAAAGTTTAAACTAAATAAAAAAAAGCGTTAAAATATATTTGTTCGTATAGGCAGCAATTACCTAATTCAACGGTTTCACAAATATCTTGCTAAAATACAATTCTCATGGGAATTTTATAATTTTTACTACATATATATAGCCCTTAATTAAAAATATATTGATAATATTATTGGGGAACTAAAAAAAGGACAAGATAGGAGGCTAATAGTTTCTACTATATATAAACTTGATTTATGATTTATTGTTCTAAGAAACAAAAAAAAATCTTTAAAAAAAAGAAAAAAACTTCTGTTGTTGTTCTTCTTGGATTGGCTTTTTACGATTTAATCTCTGTTTATCTGCAACCCATTTCATTGGTGGTCGATTTGTTATTCATCAATCAAAGCCAAACGTTCGTCTAAGAATTGCCAAAAGGGATGATAGGCTTGAAGAATACCTTTATCATGGTCATAAGTAATTGGATTAGGCAAAACGAGTTCGTTTGCCTTAATGCATTGTCTTGCCTTGCTTACAAAATCGAAAAAGCTCCAATAAAAAATACCATCCACTTTTATTTTGCTTAGTTCATCGAAGGGCAATACAGATTCTCTATATAGTTCGCCAAAGCCGTTATGTACTTGGTAAAATAGACCTAAGTTATGTTGATACTTTTGGCTGATGCTGCGGCGCTCGAATTCAGCAGCCTCATCTATTGGTGCGCCTCCATTGTAAAAGAGATAAAAAGGAGTTCCATTGTCCATTAATGCTTCAATCAAGTAAATTAGTTGCCAATTTTTATGCTGTTCAATTGTCAAAATATACTTGCAACGTGCTTTAAAAAGATCTAAAAACTGTGGTAACAACTTGTCTAGGGGAGACCAAATTTTTGTAACAGCTGAAGCAGCGCTATCGTGTTTGTATTGAAACCATGGGCAAGTTTCATCTTTTACGTCTTCTAAAAAGGAACAGTTGCCAAGGTTTTCTTTTTGTAATAAATATAGAACACCTGCTTTTCCATGTTTTTGGATGATTTTTGTTTTTTGGTCAATCAAAGCTCTGAATTTTTTTGCTTTCAAAGCTTCATCGTATAAAAGCCCTAAGTTTTGCATGATGGTAGCTGAGTTGTAATTAAGAATAATTTATAGAATCGTGTTGATACTTTTAACAATGAGTAATACTCCAGAAAAAAGCATGAGTCCATAAACATATTTATTGAATTTTTGGGGACTCTTAATAGACTGGTTAATTTTTTTTCCAATAGGTATGGCCAAAAGCATTGATGGAAGTGCAATTAAGTAATAAAGTACAATATTAGGATTATCATAAGATCGAATATAAACATGGCTGCTGATAACAATACAATTTACATATAAAAAATAAGCTTGCAAAGTAACTCTAAATATATTGGGTTGCCATTGTCGTAGGGCTGCATAAATAACTGCTGGTGGACCAGAAATATTACATATTCCTGCGAACAACCCAGAAAGTCCTCCAAAAATAGGAGCTGTTTTATTATCATTGAGTTTGGGTAATACAGGCGTTTTTAGATTGTAGATAGAAAAAATAACAATAAAAATGCCTAAAATCAATTTCATAATCATTTCTGGACCATATTTATTCAAATAAACGCCAATTGGAATAATTAATGTGGCAGCTAAAGCTAGCGGAATAACACTTTTGAATTGCACATTCTTTCTGCCCTGAAAAACGATAAGAATTCCTGAAGTGAGAAATAGGAGAGGAATTAAGGGACCAAGTGTATTGAGTCCCAAAAAGAGAGAAAGCAAAGGAACTGTTGTTAAAGCAAAACCAAAACCAAAAGTAGAATTTACCAAACTACCCAAAAAAATAATTACAACTAAATACGTTGTTGTTCCCATTTTATGTTGTATAATGAAGCGATTAAAATTGATGTATTTTGGGTTGCTAAAGTAATACCTTCTTGTGAAGAATTGCTTTTGCAATGAAAATATTTTAAATCTCTATAGAATTACTAGAAAGAGGACACATAAAAATAAAAGCCCCCATCTTGTATCATTTCTCAGGCTTCGGTTGTAAGCCTTATGTAACTTTCTTAATTCTAATATTATGTATAATAGATTATTTTTGAGTTCTATCTTTCTATTCGTAATAAGTACAATAGGCTGCCGACCTGTCGATACTTGTGAAGCTCCTGTTCAGAAAGGCTTACTAAAAGCTAAAGTTTGTGGTATGTCCTTAACTGCTCCACGCAACCCATTTGTTCAAGACCCGATGGAAGAGATGAATGCTTTAGGTATTAACTGGGTAGCTTTATTACCCTTTGGTTTTTTTGACCAAAGTAATGCAACGATTTCATTTGACACGACTGGAACCGCTGGTGGGTGGTGGGGAGAAACTAAAGTGGGGATAACGACCAGTCATAATTTGGCGGTTGCACAAGGAATGAAAACAATGCTGAAACCACAGCTTTGGTCTTGGCAGGGGTGGATTGGTGATATGGAGTACCCAACACAACAGGAATGGGATCAATTTCACGCAGATTATACAAGTTTTATCTGTTATTGGGCGGGCATTGCTGAAGACCTAGAGGTAGATATTTTTTGCATAGGAACAGAGATCAAGGAATCCGCAATGAATCATCCAATTTATTGGAATAATTTAATTGATTCTATCCGCCAAATATATAGTGGTCCGATTACTTATGCTCCAAATTGGGATGAATACGACCAAATTACATTTTGGGACAAATTAGATTATATAGGTGTAGATGCTTATTTCTCATTGTTGCCAGATGCTACTCCCAAGGTTTGTGATTTAAAAACAGCATGGGAACCAACGTTTGAACGTTTAAAAACGTTTTCAACAAAGTGGAATAAGCCTATTTTATTTACAGAGTGGGGCTATCTAAGTTTGGATGGCTGTGCTTATAAAACTTGGGAGTTGGAAAAGAATCGGAGTAGTGCTGCTATTAACGAACAGGCACAGGCAAATGCCGCTCAAGCGTTGCTGGAGATATTTGGAAAGGAAGATTGGTGGGCAGGTGGTTTTCAATGGAAGTGGTATGCAGATTTGGCTGCTAGTTCGCAAGATCGCTCGGATGATTACACACCTCAGGGTAAGATGACAGAAGAGGTTTTGAAAGGACTTTATCAATAAGTTGCGAATTATTTTGAAATTTTGTTAAGTAGTTAATGTGGAACAACATTGTACTCAATCAATGTAAGAATGTCCATTTTGAAAAGAGAATAAAAAGAGCAGATTAGATGCGTTATTTAATATTAGGAGGGCTGTTTTTAATTGGTTTAACATTAGGTGCTTTGTCTACTCTAGATAAAGAAACTGAAGTGTTATCCGTAGATACCTTTGCTCAAGAAAATTGTGATGCCGCAATACAATCAGGGTTGTTGTCAAACAAAATAAAAGGCATGTCGTTTGTAGCGCCTCCTAATCCTTTTCCAAATGACCCCTTATTACCACTAAAAGCGCTGGGAACAGACTGGGTGGCGGTATTGCCTTATGCATATTTCAAAAAGAATGAGCCTGAAATACATGGTTTTTCCAATGGAGGTTGGTGGGGAGAGCGTCCTGAGGGTATTTGCACAACCGTAAATCATGCACACGATAAAGGAATTAAAGTGATGCTTAAACCTCAACTTTGGACGCACGATCAGTGGATTGGAGAACTGAAATTCGACACAGAAAAAGATTGGAAGAAATTTGAAAAAAATTATGCCACCTTTATCTTGAAATGGGCAGCTATAGCTGATAGTATGGAAATGGATATGTTGTGTATAGGAACTGAAATTCGCCATTCTGCGGAACAACGACCAAAGTACTGGCGTCAATTAATCCAATCGATTAGAAAAGTATATAATGGTAAGTTAACCTACGCTCCAAATTGGGATGATTATGATAAAATTACCTTTTGGGATGCTTTGGATTATATCGGTGTAGATGCCTATTTTCCACTTTCTTTTGAAAAAACACCTACTGTTTGTGATTTAAAAGAGGCTTGGGAACCTATTGTAACTAAATTAGAAGGGTATGCAAAAAAGTGGAACAAGCCAATTTTGTTTACTGAATTTGGGTATTTGAGTTTGGATGGTTGTGCAGGGAAAACTTGGGTGTTGGAGAAAAACAGAGCATCAGCTGGCATTAATGAACAAGCACAGGCAAATGCCATTCAGGCTTTGTTGGAAGTCTTTGCAGGCAAAAATTGGTGGGCAGGTGGTTTTTTATGGAAATGGTATCCCAATTATTCGAGTTCGATGGGAGAAGGGAAGCGGGCAAGAGACTATACGCCTCAAGGTAAATTGGCAGAAACTTTGTTGCAAAAAATGTACTCAGACTAATGTCAATTATTAGAGTTAATTAGAAAAAGTTGACTATTCGCGCCCACACATGCGAGGACTTATAATCCCGAAAGGGGCTTTGTACCCTAAAGTTGTGAAGCGCTGTACAAATAAGCATAACTTGATCTCTGAATTCAGAGTCATAGTGACGAC
>NZ_JHBV01000045.1 GCF_000724545.1 Aureispira sp. CCB-QB1
TAGCTGAAACAGCGATATTTGCTAGGTTTATTACTACTCTGTGTCGGCTAAATGTAGCCTAGAATTGTGCCCAGGACAAGATTAAAGTCGTCTCTTATATTGTTTTGTACATCAACAATATAGGACTTTTGTTGGTTTTTGGGTACTGAGTTGGTATTTATTTGATGGACACGAAGTAAACTAACAAAAAGCCTTAATACTATACTCGTCTCCTTTCTTAATTCTATGCTCTACTATGAAGCATTTTTTTTCTTCCAGTCCTAATATCTATTTTCAATAGATGATATAATATCTTGTAACCTAACAAATACCGTACTTATAAACTGGAACATTACAACAAATCAGTGCAATGTATAAGACTTTATTAATTGAATATTAAAACTTTCATTTTAAAAAAATGCAGTATTTAATTACAAAAAATGAACTTTTTGTGTTAGTTTTGGATTGTTGTAATTAAATACTGAGAATTTTAAAAATGAAATTAGAACAAATAGCTAGCCTTAGAACAGGGGTAACTTTTCGGGAAGGGGTAAAACAAAAAGAAGATGGAGATACCTATCTAATACAGATGAAAGATGTATCAGAGGACTTTAAACGCTTTGAAAACTCTATTCGAGTGGATGGCTCAATATTTAAGCCTAAGCATTTTTTAAAACAAAAAGATATTTTGTTTATAGCTAAAGGTCAACATAATAAAGCCATTCTATATGATAAGGGATATGAAAAAGCTTGTGGGCTTTCTCTATTTATAATTATTCACCCAAATCAAGAGATGGTATTGCCAGAATATTTAGTTTGGTATTTGAATCAATCAATGGCTCAACGGCAACTAGAACGATTCAAAGAAGGAACAGCTACAACAAGTATTGGTATAAAAAGCTTAAAGGGGTTAGAAATTACTTTGCCTCCTTTAGTTGAGCAAGAGAAATTGGTTGAACTCATTAAGTTGAAAGATAGGGAGGAGGCAATATTGGAACAAATAAAAGAAAAAAGATTATTTATCATTAATTCATTAATAAAACTAAAAATTATTCAACATGATTAGAATTTCACTTACCGACTTCATGAATTTTGTTACAAATTTGGGCTCTAAAAGGCAAAAAAAAGTAACGGAACTAATCCAGCGTGGGAGCTATGAATCCTACAAGGATTTTTATAAAAAGCTGAGAGAGGCTATTATAGGGATGCATCGAAACTCAAAAACACCAAAAACCCTAAATAACATTCTTCCATCTTTAACTGATGCTAAAAAAATAGGCGTTTATCCGAACCTTATTGCTGCCTACATTCGCTTTATTGGAAGAAAAAAGATGGATTGGATTGATCCTCCAAGGGCGACATGGGAGTACAAACAATTAAGGGTGAAAATTAATCCTGAACTGGGTTTGAGGTTTAGAGCTAAGAAAAGTGCTCCTGTTAAAGATTATATTATTAAATTGCATTTGAAGAAGGAAAAACTAGAGAAGGACAAGGCAGCTTTGTTTTTGTTCTTGATGGAAAACGAGTTGAGGCATCAGAGTAGTAATGAAGTGGAATACTGTGTTTTAGATGTATCAAGAAAAAAACTTTTCTTGAGCAGTAACTTCAAAAAAGATTGTATGCCTGTATTGAAAGGAGATGCGGAAAGCCTTATCTCTATTTGGAATGATTTAACACAAACTATATAACAAGAATTAGAATGAGCCAAAGACCAACACAATCAGAAATCAATAATGCTTTATGGAAAGCTTGCGACACCTTTAGGGGTGTCGTTGATCCTGATGATTATAAAAATTATATCCTAGAGTTTATGTTTCTCAAATATCTAAGTGATAAATGGAGAGATACTTATGCCCAAATGAAAGAACAATATGGAGATAATGAAGAGTTAATTGCTCGTAAGATGAGTCGCCAACCTTATCAACTTCCTGAAGGATGTAGTTTTTATGATTTGGTTGATAATATGGACCAGTCTGATTTGGGTGAACGAATTAATAAGATTGTAGCAAAGATAGAAGATGAGAACAAGCAAAAATTAGAGGGTGTTTTTAATGCTGATTTTAATTCCAATAAAATAGGAGATGAGCGGAGTAAAAACGAACGCTTGAAAAATTTAATTAATGACTTCAACGATCCAAAATTAGATTTTCGTCCTTCTGTTATTGGTAGTGTGGATATTATTGGGGATTCATATATGTACTTAATAGAGCGTTTTGCTTCTGGATCTGGTAAAAAAGGTGGGGAATTTTTTACGCCTCATAATATCTCTGTACTCTTAGCTAAATTGATGCAGCCTAAGGCAGGAAGTCGTATTTGTGACCCTACTTGTGGTTCTGGTTCTTTATTGATAACCGTTGCCGATGAAGTCAAAGATGCTGAAGGTAAGAAGAGCAAAGACTTCGCTTTGTATGCTCAAGAGAGTAACCGTAACACTTGGGCATTGTGTAAAATGAATATGTTCTTACACAATATGGACGATGCTCATACAGCTTGGGGAGATACTATCCGTAATCCTAAACATATTGAAGGAGACAAGCTCAAAACTTTTGATGTTGTCGTTGCGAATCCTCCTTTTAGCTTGGATAAGTGGGGGGCGGATAGTGCAGCGAATGATATATTCAACCGTTTTACAATGGGTGTACCTCCTAAGTCTAAGGGGGATTATGCTTTTATTTCTCACATGATTGCTTCTGCTCATCATGGAAGCGGCAAAGTTGGTGTGATAGTACCACACGGAGTCTTATTTAGAGGTAGTAGCGAAGGTAAGATTCGTAAACAGTTGATTGAGAACAATTATTTAGAAGCGGTTATAGGTTTACCTCAAAATCTTTTCTTTGGTACAGGTATTCCTGCTGCTATCTTGGTTTTCAATAAAGGGAAAGCTAATACAGATGTGCTCTTTGTGGATGCTAGTAATGAATATATTGGAGGAAAAAACCAAAATGAATTAGGTGAAGAACACGTCCAAAAAGTAGTGAAGGTGTATAACCAATTCAAAGAAGGTGCTGCTATTAATGAAGGAGAAGGTGCTGTCTTAATAGATAAGTTTGCTTATAGAGCTACTTATGATGATTTATTAGAGAATGATTTTAATCTTAATATTCCTCGCTATGTAGATACCTTTGAAGAAGAAGAACCTGTAAATATTGCAGAGACTCAAAAAGAAATTGAAACATTAGAAAACGAGCTAACTGATATTCGTTCTCAAATGAGTCAATATTTGAAAGAACTAAATCTCATCTAAACCATGCTAATGACTGAAATAAAACAAGGGTACAAGAAAACTAAGTTAGGTTGGATTCCTGAGGATTGGAAAGTAGTTAAACTTGGAGAAATTGGAGAATTCAAAAATGGTGTTAATAAATCTAAAGAAGATTTTGGAAAAGGTTCTCCTTTTGTAAATCTTATGGATGTTTTTGGGAAGACTTCTCTCAATAGAGAGAATTTTGGGTTAGTAAATGTTACCTCTAAGGAAATTGAAAATTATAATCTAAAAAAAGGGGATGTCCTTTTTGTTAGGTCTTCTGTAAAACCAATAGGTGTAGGAGTAACAACGTTAGTTGAAGAGGATTTATATCAGACTGTTTATAGTGGGTTTTTAATCCGATTCAGAGAAAGAGAGAACATAATAGCTAATCCGTATAAAAAATATTGTTTTTATGAAGATAAATTCAGAAACTCTCTGATTATAAGAAGTTCTGTAAGTGCTAATACTAATATAAATCAGGATAACTTAACAAAATTAGTACTTCCTCTCCCCCCTATACCAGAACAGAAAAAGATAGCTCAAATCCTATCTACATGGGATAAAGCCATAAAAAAGACAAAGCAGCTCCTTGAGCAGAAAAAGCTCATCAAGAAAGGCTTGATGCAGAAGTTGTTTAGTCAGAAACTTAGATTTAAAGATGATAATGGGAATGAATTTCCTCAGTGGCAAAAAAAACGATTTGGAGAAATCACTTCAAAGTTTTCAAGACGGAATAAGAATTTGATAGATGCACAAGTTTATTCTGTGACGAATACTGATGGATTTGTATTACAAACGACTCATTTTAGTAAAGAGGTTGCAGGGAGTGATTTATCCAACTATAAGATTATCAAAAGAAATGAATTTGCTTACAACCCTGCAAGAATTAATGTTGGGTCAATTGCTTATTTTGAAGAAGAGGTTGGAGTTATTAGCTCTTTATATGTTTGCTTTAAAACTAATGAATTGGTATTAGATTCTTTCTTTAATTATTTGCTTGATTTAGATTATTCAAAATATCAAATTTCTAAACTTGGAGAAGGTGGAGTTAGAGTTTATTTGTGGTATGATTTATTTGCAAGAATAAAATGCTCAATTCCTTCGATGGAAGAACAAATAAAAATAGTAGCAGCACTTGATTCTTTTGTAGCAGAAATTAAAACTCTTGAAAACCAGTTAGCCAAATATGAAGAGCAAAAGAAAGGCTTAATGCAGCAGTTATTGACTGGAGCTACTAGAGTGAAAGAGTAAATCCCAATGCAACAGCAACATTAGTTGAAGAATAAAAATGTCCTAAAATGAACCAGAAGTCCTCTCCAGAAAAATTAAAAAAGTTAGCTGAAGATTTTTATGATAAATCATCTAATCTTGAACTAGATTATTTGCAATCCATAGCCAATGCTGAAGGTATTATTATGGAGATTTATGAAGGTAGATACCTTTTAGAACTACTCCAAAATAGTCGAGATGCTGCCATGTTAAATAATCAAGCAGGGTTAATAAAAGTAAGGTTGTATAATAATGTATTAGAGATTGCTAATACAGGACTTCCATTCAGTTTAGATGGCTATAAAAGTATTATTAAGGTTGGGGATAGTAGTAAGCAATCAAGTGATTTTATAGGGCATAAAGGACTTGGCTTTAAGTCTGTTGTTCAAATTAGTGATAATCCCAAGATTGTAACACAAGATGGATGTTTGTTTTTTGATAAAACTCAAGTTCAGAAACAGCCTAGAATAAGAAAGTTAAGAGCAAAACTTGATGACATTCCTCTATTCTTCTTTCCTCAATATACTTCCTCAAACATCTCGAATGAAGAACATTTTAAAGGATATACAACACTTGTCAAGCTGCCTTTAAGAAATGGTATTACAATGGAAGATGTCGCCAATGACTTTGAGTTGATACAAGCTGACCAGTTAATTCTACTTGGCTTTCTTAAAGAAATTGAATTCCAAAGCGATTTTTATCAGAACAAAATAGAGATTAGTGAGACTCAAAACGCTATAACAGTAAGTGATAAAACAGGACTTAAGAAATTTAAAGTATATGAACCGAAAAGAGAACTAAGCATTCCTAATTGGTTATACAGAAAACTTGAACCTAAAGAACAGAAGTTATTTGAGTCTAATAGGACACTAGAAGTTAAAATTGTTTTATCCTTAGAGGAGAATAACAAAGTTTTGCTCGAACAGGAACCTAAATTGTATTTATTCTATCCTTTAGAAATTACATCAGGTTTTCAATTTATTCTTCACGCATACTTTTCTGTTGACCCACAAAGGAAAGGGTTGAGAAAGACAGAATTGAACAATTTTTTACTTTCTCAGATAGCAAAGTTTATTGTAGGGGACTTTTTGACTTCAATCAAACAGGACTTTCCTAAGCAAGTTGTGGAGATTCTTTCTTTTGAGAAGAATAAAGATGCTGGCTTGGATAGGTTCTATAATGAACTAATAAACTTATTGAGAAATACCCCATTTATCTATGATGAGGTGTCCAATACTTTTTACACACCTAGACAAGTTTATATTGCAAACCCTAAGCAAGTGGAGGTCTTTTCTGATAGAGTATTCAATAATAAAAGACTTATTGTTTTTGATGATAAAATCTCAAATTGGCTTTCTGAGGTAATTAACGTCCAAAAGTTAAATGTGAGAAATATGTTACTCCATATTGAAGAGTACTGTAGCAATCACATAGGAGATAAAAGTTTTTTTAATCGGTTCTACAAATATGTAGCAGAAAGTAGATTTCGATTTACTCAGAAGAAAGTCCTTGTCACTCCATTTAATACACTCCTATCCAGTAACGATAATTATGTATTTGCAAGAGACAGGTATGATACTCTGGAATTATCTCAAGAGCTTTCAAAATATGTTACATTCCTCCACCCAGAAATTAACCTTGACAAGCATAAGAATGATGCGATAGAATATTTAGGGATTCGAGAGTTTAATACAAGAAACATTGTAACAAGATTACTGCAAGATGTATTTCCAGAAGAACCATTATTAAGAAGGGAGATTATTCTTAATATTAAAAAACTACCAAGAGAAAATATACCGAAAGAAATTGTTTACAAAAACATTCTGCTTCCTGTTAAAGGCAAGGAAGAATGGATTTCTCCCTTGTATAACCCTGTATATTTTGAGGATGAAGTATTAACAACTCTTTTCCCCAAGGGCAATTTTATTGACTTAGAGAGAATAGGACTTACAGGCGATGAAGCTGATAGAGCTTTTTTGAAATTGTTATTAGTTTGGGATTGCCCTGCAATATATCTAATAGAAGAGCATACTGTTCCTAAAGAGGATTGGAATAGAAATAAAATGTTTGAAAAATTAACCTCTTTGAACACCTATCCTTTTACAACATTCAATGATAGATTTATAGATGTGCCTGATGAGTATATTCCTGACTATTATAAATTAGTCAAAGAGAATTGGGATTTATATAATGAGTTTGCAAGGAGAATAGAATTGCCCAAGATGCGATGTAAGTCCAAGGATTCTTATAAAAGAACGATAGAGCACTCTCTAGGATATTGTCATTTCTTATTCTTTTTAAGAAAAGAAAAGTGGATTTCGCTTGACAGCAGTACAAAGGGTTTGTCAGTTAGTGATGTCGTCGGAATCAACCCTCTGGACTATTCGAGAGGTTCTAAAAAGATTCTTAAAGAATATTTGCCTCTGACAAAACTCTCAGCAGAAACAGATAAAGTATTTATTCAAAACTTGCGAATTATTCATTTGCAAGCAATTTATCCTGATTGGCATGATAGTACAATTCGCAACTATGCTAACTTGCTTATATTTATCAAAGAGAAGTTTTCTGAGGAACTTTTGGATAAGAAATTTATTAGGTTTTATAATCTAATTTTAGGATATGTTTTTGATGCTTTTGATTATTTAGGTGGATTTGAAAATCATCAGACAGAATTATTAGAAGAGTTAGAAAAAGTTGAGTTTTTGTGTGTTGATAGTACTGATAAAGAGAACCCAGTCTATAAATGGCAAAAACCAAATTCTATTTTATACAATGATGATAATAGTCTTTATGAGTCTCTCCCTGATGATATTCACGAGTTAGTGCAGCCTGTTTTTACTAAAAGGGATAGAAATAAATTTGGTAGAATAGCTAGAGTAATTGGTCGTTCTCTGAAAAAGAACATTTCAACAACATTAGTTTCTGAACCTAAATCTCAAGGGATTTTTCTTTTAAACAAATTCCCCACTTTGGCTTTGCTTGCAGCATTGTTTGAATCAAAAATGACAAAAGCAATCTCACAAAAACAACTAGAAACAATAAAGAAGGCAAGATGGATAAGCCAAGAAGAAATTATTGTTGAATTGACGATTAATATAGATGAAACTCCAACATCAATCCCAACTCATCCAGAGTGGTTTGTAAGTAGTAATAAGAACGGAACTTTCGTCTTGGTCAATGAGAGTGTCTCTATGGATAATAGAACCTTTCCGTTAGACTTACAATGCTTAAAAAGTTTATTTGAAGAAGTAATTGGGGTGGAAGTAGAATCTTTTGAACTCTATGCTGAAAAGCTCTTAGACTCATCTTCTAACATCCCTAGAAATGTCCTTTTTAACGAGTTTGATATTTCTGCTCATCGTATAGAGGAAATATTAGAAATATTAAAAGATAGAGTTTATACCCCAATGCAACAATTTTGGGATGCTATTCTTCTCTCACTCAATGTCGAACTAGGAAAAAATGTTGAAATTCCTGAAGAAAAAAGTGACTTATGGAGTTTTTTGACACCGTACTTAGCCTCTTTTATTTCGGAAGAAGAATTCACCTTATTCAGTAATGAATTTGATTATGAGGAATACAGCAAGAAATCAAATATGCCATTAATCAAAGACCTATTGGATAGCTTTTCCATTAAGGTCTCCGATTTTAATCAGCATTCTATTGATAACATAGACTTTCGCTCCTTGTTTGTTAGGTCAGTTCGTCAACTAAAGAATAAGAAAGAAGATTTGTTTAAAAAATGGTTATATCAGCAAGTCGGACATAATACAAACTATCAACATTTGCGTTACAAGTTTTTAGGAATGCTTCATAGGTATGATAACAAGTTTGAGGGTAACATCTCGATAGATAAGCTAGATTGGAATATAGAAGGTAGTCTCAATAAATATTTGAATGAACTCTATCCAGAACTTACAATTAATTTATCAAGTATCGAAATAAATGAGGAACACTCGCCAATTTATTACTATAATGAAAATAGGCAAACCTTTAAAAAACTGCTTCTCGCAAAAGGACTTAAAGTTGAATTTATTGATGATTTTTTAGCTGAAGAATCAAGGAAGTCTGTTTTATACTTCTTTATTCCTAATGACTTTGTAGAGTTGTATGAAAGCTATTACCCCAATATGCCAACAGGAGGCGAAAGTGCTCCTGATGATGGAGATGATGAAATAGACTACTCAGACCCATTCTCGGATGACGATATAACTGAAACTGAGGTGACAGAAGTGGAGATAAATGAAGATGGAGATATTGAGGATGATGACACAACAAGTGGTACAGGAGGAAGGGGGAAAGGACGAGGAAATCAACCAACCCAAAAGATTAAAGATTTGATAGGGTTTAGAGGGGAGCTATTTACCTATAAAAAATTAGTTCAAAAGTATGGAGAAGAGAAGGTGAAATGGGTTTCAAAGAATGGCGAGAAAGCAGGGAAAGTAGTAGAGGGTAATGATTACTTAGGGTATGATATGAAGTACTATGATGAGAATGATGATGAGAAGTTTGTTGAAGTAAAAGCAACTTCAAGTTTATTCCCTGGCTTTTATATAAGTCATGAAGAAATGAAGTTTGGAGTAAGAAATAAAGAAGATTATGAAATTTGGCTCATTCTTAACGTCCTTGATGAAAAGAACTTAAGTGCTCTAAAGATGCCTCAAGCATTCATTTTTAACAACAATGAAAACTTTCTTAAAAACTCTAAGTTTTTTGCTAGAGCAAATAACTACAAGGTTAGGTTAAAAACATAATATATGTCATACTCAGAATTTATAGACTCTCAGCTTCCTGCTTTGAAGTTGTTGAGAAAACTAGGTTATCAATATTTATCTCCAAAGCAGGTAGATCAACAACGTGGTGATTTAAAGTCTAATATCTTGTTAGAAGATATACTTGCCAAGCAATTAGAAAAAATGAACGCTTTTGAGTTTAGAGGAAAGGAGTATCCTTTTTCGAAAGCAAACATTCAGAATGCCATTAATGAGCTAAAGAATATACCCAATGAAGGTTTGAATACAACCAATCAGAAGATATTTGAGTTGTTGGCTTTGGGGAAGAGTTATGAAGAGTTGGTTAATGGACAAAAGAAGAGTTTTACCCTTCAGTTTATTGATTGGAAGAATGTTCATAACAATGTCTTTCATATGACAGAGGAGATGACAGTAAATGGGTTGAAAGAAAATAGAAGACCTGATCTTGTTTTATTTGTCAATGGGATTCCTTTTGTTATAATTGAAAATAAGAGAAGAGATAAAAACCATTCCATAGATGAAGCTATCTCTCAGCATTTAAGAAACCAAAAAGAGGACATCGGCATTCCTAAGTTGTTTTATTATGCTCAAATTTTGCTTTCTGTAGAGCCTAACCATGTGAAGTATGCCACAACAGGTACACCAAGGAAGTTTTGGTCGGTCTGGAAAGAAGAAGGCTTGGAGGCTCCTGTCCAAAAAATTATTAATCAAAGCCTAAATGGTATTGGAGCAGAAGACCGATTGCCGACTGAGCAAGATAGAAGTTTGTACGCTATCTGTCAAATAGAACGAATGATGGACTTGATTTGCAAGTTCGTTGTCTTTGATGGGAAGATTAAGAAAATAGCTCGTTATCAACAGTATTTTGCGATCAAGGCGACCATGCAAAGAATTAGAGCACAAGAGACGAATGGCAAGCGAAATGGAGGCGTTATTTGGCATACCCAAGGAAGTGGGAAGTCATTGACAATGGTCATGTTGTCTAAATCTATTAAGTTAGATGAATCCATTCGTAAATCAAGAATTGTTGTAGTAACAGACCGTATTAGTTTGGATAAGCAAATACATAAAACCTTTGAGCAATGTGGTATTTTGAGTTTAAAGAAAGCGGCTTCTGGAGATGATTTGGGACAGGCTATTGAAAATGATTCAATAGAAGTGATTACAACGATTACTGATAAGTTTGACTCAGCACTAAAGAAGGCTAACTACAAGAATGATTCCGCTAATATTTTTGTACTCATTGATGAAAGCCATAGAAGCCAATATGGAAGGAATCATGCTCGAATGAAACAGATGTTACCCAATGCTTGTTACTTAGGGTTTACTGGTACGCCATTGATGAAGAAGGAAAAGAGTACTGCTAATAAGTTTGGTGGGTTCATTCACAAATATACGATAGATCAAGCCGTTCAAGATGGAGCGGTTTTACCACTATTGTATGAGGGGAGAAGTGCTAAGTTGAGTATTAATAAGAAACAACTAGATAGAGGTTTTGATCGGGTGATGGAATCGCTCCCAGACTATGCAACAGAAGAAGATATTGCTCAATTCAAGAAAAGAAACGCAAGGGTATCTAAGCTTTATGAATCCCAACAGGTCGTAGAAGAAATTGCAGAAGATATTTCTGAGCACTATTGCAAAAACTGGCAAGGAGGAGTTTTTAAGGCTCAATTAGCTGTACCAAAAATCGAAACTGCAATCCGTTATCAGAAGTATTTTGAATCTCAGACTAATCCTAAGCTAAAGATAAACACAAGAGTTATTTTTACTCCTCCTGATTCAAGAGCAGGATATGAGGATGTATGGCAAGAAGCTGATGATGCTAGCAAACGTTATTGGAAAGGCTTGATGGAAAAATATGGCAATCAGGAAGCCTATGAAAAGGATTCGATAGACAAGTTCAAAGATGAAGGAATTGAAGTTGAATTATTGATTGTTGTAAGTAAATTATTGACAGGTTTTGATGCTCCGAGAAACACTATTTTGTATCTAGCCAAGCCTCTTTCAGATCATACCTTACTTCAAGCAATTGCTAGAGTAAATCGTCTTTTTGAGGGGAAAGAGCACGGTTATATTATTGACTATGTCGGTATATTAGGTAAACTTGATAAAGCCTTGAATCAATATTCAAGTTTTGAAGGTTTTGATGAAAAAGATTTAGAAGGGACTTTAACCAATGTATTGGAGGAGGTTCGCAAAATTCCTCAACATCATACCAACCTTTGGCAAGTCTTTGAAGGGGTGAACCAAAAGGATAAGGAGGCGATGGAACGATACTTGTTCCCTCAAAACATTAGAGATACTTTTTACAAACGTTTATCGGTCTTTGCTCGTAGTTTACAGGCTGCTTTTTCTACAGATGAATTCTACAAAGAATATAATGAAGCTCAAATTGAGAAATGGAGAGTTGATTTAAAATTCTTTGCAAAGATGAAAGAAAGTATCAAAATTCGATACAATGAAAAAGTAGATTTCAGAGAATATGAAGCGAGAGTAAAGAAACTACTTGATACGCATGTTGGAGTTGAAGATGTATATGTCATGAATGAAGCTATTGACATTTTTGATGAGGAGCTTCGTGAAGAAGAAGTTTTAAAATCAGGAGGGAATCCTGCTTCATTAGCAGATACTATTGCACACAAACTGAAGAAAACAATCACAGAGAGAATGGATGAAGATCCTGTTTTCAACATGAAGTTTTCTGAATTAATCCAAGAGGTCATCAATGCATTTCATGAAGGGCGATTGCGGGCTGCGGAGTTCCTGAAAAAAGTAATTGATATTCGTAATGAATATAAATCTGGTGCTGAGAATAAGATGCCTTTGGCTATTCAGGACAATCCTAAAGCTAGAGCTTTTTATGGTGCTGTAATGAAAGTACTAGAAGAAAGAGAAGATGATAACAACCACTCAGAGGATAAAATTGCTGAGGGAGGTGTAGAGATAGCTAAAACAGTAGAGCAAATTGCTACAGTAGATTGGAAAAACAATCCTAATAAGCCAAATGAAATAGCTGATGCAATCGAGGATTATCTTTTAATCAAACAAGATGCTTTGGGTGTAAAATTATCCTTCAATGAAATTGATGAAATTATTCGTTTATCCTTAAAAATTGCGAAAGCCAACTATTAATGCACAAAGTAGCATACGGAACAGAAGATATTGAATTTAAGGTTGCCTTCTCTGATAGAAAGACATTGGAAATAAGTGTGCTCCCTGATGCAACGGTAGAAGTTGTTGCACCTCAAGAAGCAAACTTAGAAAGGATTAAACAGAAGGTATTAAAACGTGGTTATTGGATCTTAGAACAAAAACGATTCTTCATGTCTCTTCATCCATACGAAGCTGAGAAAGAGTACGTCAATGGAGAAACGCACTTTTATATTGGAAGGCGTTATCGTTTGAAGATAATCGAGGGTTCTGCTTCTTCTGTGAAGCTTAAGGGAAAATTTATTGAGGTTATTACTCCTGATAAAGAAAAAACTTCAAAAATTAAGCAACAGCTTCATAATTGGTATAAGCTTCAAGGAAAACGAAGGTTTGAAGAGCGACTGAAAGTAAATTATAATAAAATAAAGGTTGAAGGTATTGCCTTCCCAAAACTTACAATTAGAGTATTACACAAGCGTTGGGGAAGTTGTACGAAACATGGAATTACACTCAATCTAAATCTAATCAAAGCGCCAGTTTATTGTATTGATTACGTTATCATGCACGAGCTTTGTCATTTGAAAGTGCCGAATCATTCTCCTGCTTTTTATAAGCTGAAGGAGAAATATATGGTTGATTGGAAGGAGAGGAAGCTAGTACTAGAAGGAGTTAGGTAATCTTATTAAGTGCCAATTTCCCATATCCAGCAATCCTTCTGGTCTGGACCAAAAGATTCACTACTAAAAATTACCTTTTTGTTTACTAAGTTTTTTGTATCTTGGCTAGAATATAATTTCTATTAAAAAAAGCTATTTTAAAACCATGAGAGAATTGTCACCTAGTTTAATAAAGGATTTAAAAGAATTACAAGATCAAATAAATGCATTTGTTTTGGCAATAAATGCAAATCCTAAAAATGTTTCAAAATATAGTTTGCCGTTAGAGAAATACAAGAGTGCTCTAGCTAATATAAAGCAAGTTTTATCAGAAGGGAGTAAAAAACATTTGTTAGGTTGCTCTGTTCACTCTATGAAGGTACTTACTCCAGCTTCTGGATTTTCTAGGTTCTCAACATTTGAAGTACAATTGGCTTTGGAGATGAGAAGTCGTTGTGATCTAACAACTAAAAGTATTCAAATTGTTTATAAGAAAGGAAAAAAAGAAACTCCCTCTACAAAAACTATTTGGGAGGAATACAAAAAAGAAACCTTAACTATTAAGGATGTATTATGGAGTGATGAAAATAATGCTGTAGTAACTATTAGTGTTGATTTTGGTACAGATGATATTTCAGTGGGGAGTGCAACACTTGCACTAGATGATTACTTTTGTAAAGTACAATATATCTTATCTACAAAGATAAAGTTATCTACTAAAGAAGAGGCTAAAAAAACAGTTAACAACTACAAATGGTTAACAACAAACCAATATATTAAGGAAGAGGACGAAGAACTATTAAAGACATTATGTCCGAATCTGGCAACAACAGAAAATACAAACCAAACTAAGGTGTATTTTGATTTAAGTAGTTTAATTGAAGAATTAAATGCTAATCCTATTTTTGAGGCAATCAAAGAAGAAGATTATACCACTTTGAAACCTTCAATATTGAAGGATAAAAGGAAAACTTATCAAACAAATTTGGATGCTCTTGTGAGGATAGAAGAGAAACAAGTTTCTAATACAGAAACCTTAGAAGGTTTAGAGACTAATTATACAGGAAAGGAAGAGTTTAAAAAAGATATCTTTGGAGAAGGTTACTTGAAACAGATAGAGCAGAGTAAGGTATTAATCTTACTATTGAGGGAAAAGAGTTTATTGTTTAGGCAGGCAATTCAAAATATTAATTTAGAGCTCAAAAAAAGGTGCATTCCTGAAGAAATGCTTAATACAATTGCTCAATTAAATACACTTAAAGAGGAATCGTTAAATGGATTGGATCGTTGGATTGAAAAATTTGAAAGCTATGAGAGAGAAGAATTGGTATTCGAAGAAATAAAAGTGGCATTGGGAGAAGTTACCAAGTATAATACAAAAGTACTTGGCGATTGGGATCAAGCATTTACTAATTGTACTAATTTACTTGAATCTATGCTCACTAATGGAACTATTGATGGAGATGATATAAACTATAAAGAGTGGCGAAGAGAGGAATATGTTCCTTTTAAAAGTTTTAAGAAAACTATTGAATCAAAGCAAGAAAAAATCTTATTTTTTACGGATAAATATAAGAGGGTTATAGATAAAACAGGGGGTGATGGAGTATTAGAATATGAAGTAGATGAGAATAAACCATCCCAAAGTGAAACAGTTAAGTTTGAAAAATATGATGATAGTAAATTAGCTTATGAAGATGAAACAGGAAAAGATCTATTTGTGGACGGTGCAAGCCCAGAAGATGTAAAACAGGGTGAATTAGGGGACTGTTATTTAATGTCAGCTCTAGTATCTTTAGCAAAAGGGGGGAGTAATAAGTTTTTAAAGGAAATGATAGAGGACAAAGGGGATATTTGTATAGTTACTTTGTATCAGAATGGTTTACCTATAAAAGTTGAAGTTGATAAAAAGCTATTGGTAAGAAAAAAGGCATCAAAAAGCATTACTAAAAGTGCAGGAATTAATGATATTGTTTTGTATGATTATGATCATTTTTTAGCAAACCATGAAGATGAGTTATGGGTTGCAATAATAGAGAAAGCGTATGCTAAATTGTTAACTGAAGATGATACAGATAAAGGTGGGGATTATACTAAGATAATAGGAGGTACTGCCGCTAGTGCATTGAAAACTCTGTTAGGAAATAGAGTATCTTCGCCAATAACTCTATATTTAGATGATAAAGGGGGAATTACAAATACCCCAACAGATATTGCAATTGATAACCCTATTGATTTATCAAAGATTGATTTAAATATATTGAAAAAGGTTTTGATGTCTGCATCTGCTAATGATTATGAGATTTCATTGTCATCACCAGAAACTTTTAATGGGGTCGGTGGTTTAACCCATGATCATATTTTAGCTCTGGGAAATAGCAAATATATGAGTTTTAGACATGCTTATTCTGTTATTGGGGCAACTTCAGGATCTGTGAAAGCACAAAATCCTCATGGTGATAGGAACACAGATTTATCAATTTTTGATAAAGAGGTAAATGATACCATGAAAGAACTGAAAGAAACAAATGATTTAATAAAATCAAAGGTAAAAGAAGAAAAACAATTTTCGAATGACCTAAAGACTCAGGTAGATGAATTAATGAAAAAACTCTCTGCAGAAGATATTTTTGGTAAAAAACTCTCTGTTGTAATTGAAAAGTGGGGAGTTTTGACATCTAAAGGAATTGTAGAAAACTCTGATTTTTGGAAAGTAAAAAAATGGAATCTTTATGAAGATTGGTTGAAAACACTAGAACGAATAATGAAGAAAGATATAGGAAAAGGGTTTGTGTTTAGAAAAATTAATATAAAAGCAGTACAAGATTTAAGCTATTCAACGTTAAAAGAGTACTTTAATTTAATGACAATTAGTATTGTTGATTTAAAATAGTTTTTTACGGATAAGACAATACTTCGTAGAATCACCTGTAACTACTATGGTAATAAAATTTAATTTATGTAAATATTTAGTTGTATTAATTTTTACTTGGATTATTGGAGGTCATCAAAGCTTATATGCTCAAAAGGGGAGTTGGCAGCGAGTTATGATGGAAGGGGGCTTGACTACTATGGTTAATGCAAGATCTACAACAGTGAATCTTAATTTATCAGATACATTAAGCATTATTCAATACTACACAAAAAAGACTTTTACATCAATAGAAGTAGACAATGATATAATAAAATTAGAGGAAGTTGATACTGATAGTATTTATGAAGTATTAGGGGCTTATTCTAAAAAAGAGTATAACAGTATGGAGCCCCATTTCATTCTAAAACCTTATCAAATCATAAGGACAGGGAAGTTGGATAAAAAGTATCCATTTTTAGATTTTTACTATATTACTAAACAGCCTAACGAAGCCTTTTCTAAGAATATAGAAGAGGAAGACGAATTCACATATATCGCATACTACCAACGTCTTCTATATGCCAATAATTTACTGTATATCCTAGAAGTTTCTTCTAATAAAATCAAACTTCAAGAAAATACAAAAAAAGGAAATCGAATAGCAAGGTGCCAATTTAAACACTTGATCAAAGGTACAAAGATAGGAGGAGACATTGTTCGTCCTAAAATTAGGAAACTAATAGCCCAAGAGCAGCATAGTTGTAGTGTACAAAAAAAAGTTTTAGAGCAATATTTCTATTGGAATGACTATAAAAAAACTATAGATCTCTTAAAAAAATATGAGCCATGCTACAAGGATAAGAAGAAGTATAACCTAAAGTTAGGTCTCTTGTATCATAAAACACATCAAAAAGATTTAGCAAAACTGCATTGTGAAAAGTATTTAGAAGAATTATCTAAAGGGGTATCAAAGGATATCCTTAATTGTAAGAGAGCGAATGTCTATTTATTATTGGGTTTAGAAAAGGAAATGAAGGCAGCTTTGAAGAATGTAAGAGAGGATAAGTTAGGTAAAAAAGAAAAAGAAATGTTTAACTATATGAATTCCATTGAAAATATACCTTCGATTGGATTTGAAATTGAATCATTATTTGATTAATTATTTCTTAGTGTAGATCAAGTCAACAACTTCCCATACTCAGCAATCCTCCCAGCCCGATCCAAACGATTGACCACCTGCCTAGCCTTATAAAAGTCCTGGCGTTTCGCATTAATAAAATCCTTCAAAGCAAGCCCCGTAAAAGAACCCTGCATCATGCCATAAACCAAAATACGAGCCGCATAAGTTGGCTGCAGTGCTAGATCAGGCTGATTGACAAAATCCACCCGAAAGACCCGAGCCATCTTTTGATAATTCTCCTT
>NZ_JHBV01000046.1 GCF_000724545.1 Aureispira sp. CCB-QB1
TTTGTATAGATATTGAACACATCTTACAAATATAGTCTTCATTGTCTTTTTTTCTAACTTATCATACAATCTACATCACTACCCATCAATCTTCTAAATTTATAGTTCCAGATGCTTTAGATATTCAATTATACTATGACAATCAAATACTAAAACTACATTCAACCGATTTCTTTTCACCTAGGGTCTTACATAATTTTCAAGATAATTTGGGTTATGCTGGAAGAGGAGCAAGAAATAAAGATACGACAATCAAGAGAATAAAAGCAAAAACGCCCAACCCAAGTGCAGTGTTTACTTATCAAGCATTGTCTATTCGAGCATTTTATGACCTCCTTTTCTGTGAATATAAAGTGGATCAAAAATATTATTTAGTGGGTGCTTATTGGAATGGTAGTAATCCCCCTGATCAAACTGATCGTTTTCTTAACGAGAGTATTTGGGAAAATGGTTACGATGATAATTTTTTATCAGAAGTTAAGGCAATTCCCGAAGGTAGTTTTATTGCGATTAAGACGCTTGATAGAAAAAATGACATCATGTATATCAAAGCTTTGGGAGAAGTAGTTAAAAATTACAATGATGGAAAGTTACTAGATGTAGCATGGGAAGAAGAATTTGAAGAGTTTTCACTCCCATTTACAAGTGGTTATTGGTCTACTATCCACGAAATAACAAGACAAGACCACATAGATGCCATTTGGAATTATGTAAAACCTGAGGTTTCATTACCAACAAGTTCTATAGATGACAATACTTCCATTAAAAAGAAGCCTCTCAACCAAATTTTTTTTGGACCTCCAGGTACAGGAAAAACCTATTATGCAATAAAAGAAGCTATCAAAATTGTCTCTCCTGAATTTAATATCCATCAAGAGTGGGATATCATAAAAACTGAATATGATCGACTAACTCAAGAAAAGCAAGTTATTTTTACCACCTTTCATCAAAGTATGAGTTATGAAGATTTTGTGGAGGGCATAAAGCCTTTAGAACCAACAGAAGAAGGGGGAAATGTTATTTATAAAGTAGAAGAAGGTCTATTCAAACAAATCTGTAAAAGGGCTAATCCTGTTTTAGGAAATTTTGAAGTTATTATAGAAGCCTTCAAGAAAGAAATATCCGAGGATGATGTTAATAAAAATCCTATTACCATAAAAGCATCAGGAACTACATTTGATGTTACGTATAGAGGAACTTCAGTATTCTATGTAAAACCACACGCAAGTACGAAAGAAAATGCTTGGTACCCTGTTAATATTTCTCACATAGAACAAGTATTCAGCACGAATAATTATGATAATGTTTATAACCAAACTTATGTTCGAGAAATTATTCAGTATCTTATCAAAAACAAGGGACTCCAAAAAGGAAATCAAAAATCTATTGCTAAAAACTATATTCTAATTATAGATGAAATCAACAGAGGCAATGTCTCTTCTATTTTTGGAGAACTAATCACCTTATTAGAGGAAAACAAACGCCAAGGTAAAAAAGAAAGCCTAGAACTTACACTGCCCTTTAGCAAGGCTCCTTTTAGCGTTCCTGAGAACCTATACATTATAGGCACCATGAATACAGCTGACAAAAGTGTAGAGGCTTTAGATAGTGCTTTGCGTAGACGATTCAGTTTTACAGAAATGCCCCCTAAGCCACAAGTTATTAGCAACCAAGTAAACAAAGGAACATTAAGTATCGGTGAGCAAGTCATTGACCTTGCCACTATACTAGAAGCCATTAATCAACGCATTGAAGTCTTATTGGATCGAGATCACTTAATTGGTCATAGTTACTTTTTGAATATTAATACCCCTCAAGAACTGAAGATGACCTTTGAAAAAAATATTATTCCTTTACTACAAGAGTATTTTTATGGTGATTATGGAAAAATCGCTTTGGTTTTGGGACAAGGCTTCTGTACGGAAGAAAAAATTCCTGATGTTAATACTCTTTTTGCAAATGTTCCCAGTTATGATACCTCTATGTATCAAGAACAAATCAAATATACCTTGCGAAAGATTGAAAATGATACTGATCTATTGAAAGCAATTCAATTGCTCTTAAAGACTAAAACAGAATAAAATGAAGCATTTTATAATCTATGAACATCAAAAGCTTCGCATTGGAGACAAATATAAAGAGTGGACATTTGAAGATAAAGATCGACAAGCTTTGGAAACTTTTTATGGTACAGAGGGCGTTCCCTATTTCAAATTGATTCATCGAGGCGTAAGATTTATTCAATATGTAGGGGTATTACAAATTGGTAATTTAAGAATAGAAGTCCTTCCCAAAGCAGATCGTTCCTCAGAGGAAAACAAATGGAGGGATCTACTTATTGGAATGCTCAAAGCAGTTGGTACATTCAACATACAAGCTCCTAGTTATTCAGCTTTACAAACCAAACAAAATTTCATCTTGGACTTGTATATTTCGCTATTCATCCAAGAAGTGGAATCACTCTTACACAAAGGTTTGGTTAAAAAGTATTATCAAATAGAAAAAAACAGTTTAGCTTTAAAGGGGAGTTTATTGTTTGGCAAGCATCTTCAAAAAAACGTAGTGCATCAAGAACGGTTTTATGTTCGACAAACCACTTACAATAAGGCTCATCTATTACATCAAATTCTATATAAAACTATCCTACTTTTAAAACAAATCAACCTCAATCAATCACTAAGCAGTCGAATTGGTAGTTTATGCCTTCATTTTCCAGAAATGAAGCCGATAAAAGTGACAACAGCAACCTTCAAAAAAATTGTATTGAATCGAAAAACAGCAGCTTATAAAAACGCCCTTGAGATTGCCCGCCTTTTACTATTAAATTATCATCCAGATTTAAAAGGAAGTAGTGATAATGTATTGGCTTTGATGTTTGACATGAATTATTTGTGGGAAGCCTTTGTTTACAAAAGCTTGCTTAAACACGCTCCCAAAGATGTGCAGATAACCAAACAAGTACATCGTAATTTTTGGCAAAGTAAAGCTAAAAAAAACACAGGAATGCGTCCTGATATTATCCTTACATCTAGCACACAAAAAGCTGTCTTAGATACCAAGTGGAAAACTATTGGTTCTCATAATCCATCTATACATAATTTAAGGCAATTGTATGTCTATCACCGTTATTATAGTGCTCAACGAGTCGCATTAGTTTATCCTGGAGAAGGCGATATTCAAAGAGGAAGGTATTTTAAAGATCTTGAACAAACAAATGAATTGTCCTGCAATGAATGTAGCGTTATAACAATTGAAACAAAAGATCAAATTGATGATTGGCAACAAGCAATTGCTAATCAGATATACCATAACTGGCTAAATACAACGGAAAGCCTTTCCCTTACAAATACTCAGAAATAACTTATTTTACGATTTGTTTAGCTAATTTAGAGGTGAATTTTTCAATGCTTCTCTTATTTTACTTATTTTGGTTTTGCTCAATTTTTTCATTGATCAGAAGATTTACCTCATCTCTAAGGTTATATCTAAGAATATATTCCTTGAAAGCGAACCATAATGGATAAGAAAACAAGTGTGTATTAACATGATCTACAAATTCTTTAGGCAAACAAATTTTTCCACCTTTATAAGACTCCACAATAGAATCACTCCAAGTCCAAACGCCATCTGTTCTTACTGCACTTGTTCCTAAACCTTCAAGAGCGATTACTGGAGAGGTGTACATATATTTATACACTTTTTTTGAATACTTTTGCATTACATCTTGAGAATCGTCAATGTATTCGTGTAGTATAAATATATTTTTAAGTCTTCTTTTCATTATAAATATGCTATTTCATTTTTATTTAAGCATAATCGATAGAGTTAAAAACTGCTTAAGATTCCCCATGTAAAAACAACCACAAGAAACTAGTTTCTTACTACCGCATGCATTATTTTAAAGACTGTTTCAATTTTATATCCTTGATTATCTTTATTAATGCCTCTTCTAGCTTTTTTAGATAGAACAACCCTTTTGTTTACTTCGCTACCTTCTTCATCTTTAAGTCGAAAATTATATACTCCCTTATTTATATTTTTTACATCTACAGCTAGAAAATTCCCACCAGTATTTACAGAAAATGTACAATCTGCAACCATAACAAAACTCCCATCATCAAATATTTCAAGGGTTAATTTTTGAGCTTGATCGACTTCAATAACAAACACTAAATAATCACTTTTAATGGTATCTTTAGACATCATGATGTTTATGTCCAAAAATTGAGCTTCTCTTATAGCCCCATCAGAGTTTCATTGATATTAAATACAGCTTGTGCATCCGATTCTTCTATAGTTGGTTGAGAAGCTATGCAAATTAGATTTGCCTTGATTTTTTGCCCTAAAAAGTCAACTTTAATATTCTTTTGAGCAAAGCCACCTAACGAAAATAACAAACAGACAATTAAGAATAGACCGTTTAGATTCCTCATTTTATAAGTTTATTATTATTGTTGTATTGTACTATTATATACAAGTTTCTAGTAATTCTCCTTTATTTTATTGGTTTCATATTGAAGTCTTGAATCGTAAACGATTTTAAGTGTTCCAATCCCCTTTACCTCTGATAACCATTGTACATCTAGTACTTTTTCAAATAGATATTCATCCCCTAGTAAGTTTTTATAAAGCCAGTAGTACTTTTTCAATTGTATATCCCACAATGCATCTTCTAAAACCATTTCTTTCGTTTTGGTTAATCCATAGATATTTAGAATTGAATTAACTTTAAATGAATCTATTTCAACATTTCTTAAAATCGAATCTATTTTTAGAGCTCTGTTTATACCCCCTTTAGAAAGATCATCTTGCAAAATAAAGAGTCCTTTTTTTAATGGAATTTCTAAACCTTTCCCTTCAATTCTTATTTCATCTGGAAGACTATAAATTATATAAAAGATATTGTATGCCCCAAAATTTTTCGAATACCTAAAAGCCATACAATCTCCTTCCATTTTGAGTGTTGTATCATTTAATATTTTTTCGACACTTAAATCAGGATGATCTTCTATAAAAGGATTAAAATTAGGGTTTGGAGTTTCACAACTTATTAGTCCTGCAAAGAAAATAACAATATAAATTAGAACTAGATATTTCAACATTCTATTTAGCTTGAATTGCCCATAACAACACGGCAAAATTAGCAAATTTTTCCTCCGCACTTACTTCTGACTACTAATTATTATAAGCTATCTTTTTAAATCTTTCAAAATCACTAGGTTTTACACTAATATTTACTTGTAGGTTGTCTTCATTGAAATCAGTGATTATGCCTTTTAATTTAGTGCCTATTTTAGGAAATAGATCAACAGTCATCCGCTCTTTATCAGTAAAACTAACTATTCTTATAAGCCCAAGAACAGGAGGAGCATTTAAATTGAGAAAAACTCCAAAGGATGCATGGGCAATACAATAACAACTCCTTCAATAAAGTCTCCTCTTTCATATTTTTCTAACAATTTAAACCAATTTTCATTCATGTCGACCCTCGTCTATTAAAAAAATACACTTTTAGATACTGTTTTCTCCACTCTTCCAGATAAATTACTCCCTTTTTCTATAAATCCTATCATCTGTTACTATCTTGCCTTAAAAGTATCAACCTTAATTATTTCATCTTCACGTAGCTCCCAAAAGGTAGCTTGTATTTGCTTATATTCAAATGGGCAAGTAAAATATTCTTCTTCAAATTCCATATCAAATACTTTCTCCCAACTCTTTTCAATTTTAATTCTAATTCTAGGAGGCAACTCTGAAAATGAGTTAGTTCCAAACGTCTTTTTCAACGCTTTTTCAAAATTTAAAAATTCAATCTCACTATCTGCAATAAAAGACTTGTAAGATAAAGGAGTATGCCATAGCTCAAAATCAGAAAATAAAACATCTTTAGAGTCTTTTTCAAATTCAATTCTATACCCTTTTACTCCTTTGGACAAATATCCAGTTTGCCTTAAATCAGGTTTCTTTTTATCCTTATCAACTGATTGATACCAAGCCCATATTGGATATTGATTTTCTTTATTTCGATAGTCAATTCGTCTCTTCATTTGACGCCTCATCCAATCATACCCAGATTTAAAATCAGGCTCTACAAACTCTTCTCTGGCAACTAAAACACCCTTAGATTGTAGTTCATTCCAACCTCTTTCATCCTGTATAGTCCAAAGTTTAATTTTCATATTCATAAACCATTTTGTGTTAACACTATCGCTTATTTCCCCCTTTAACTACTCAATAACATCATTTTTTCACCCAGTCAAAAACATCTTTAATTACTTTATTAGCTTTAAAACCAAGTCCTATCTCTTCTCCTAATTTCCATTGTGTTTCCATATAAATATGGTCATAATTGGGATAGACTTTATAAGTCAGATTATTTTTGCCTTTTCTTATAAATTCGAGCATTGCATAATCTGTATTTCCAATATAAGAACCATCAATATCTCTACCTGATGCAATTAATAAAATTGGAATATCTAAGGAAAGCATATTTTCCAAAGGTGTTGTTTTGGAGTAGCTGTACCATTTGTTATAGGTTTCTCCCCAAAATTCTTTTTCAGTACTTTGGGGATTTTGATAAATTTCCTTTTGCACCCTAAACAGACTATCAACTACATATTGAGCTTCTTCCTGTGTCATCAAATGATTTGCCGCTTTTTGACGAGCAATCAGAATTCGGTCATAAATATGGTCTAAAGCATTAGCAGACATAACAACTACTTTGTCTACACTTTTGTTTAATACAGCCACCTTAGGTGCAACTTGTCCGCCTTGAGAATGCCCAACTACATAAATTTTAGTTGGTTTTAACGCCTTCTGCAATTTACTTATTGCATAGGAAGCTGATTCAGCTCTCCAATCTAAAGTGTTCTGCTTAATTGTAATACTATCTATTGGATATTTGGAATTGTTATTGGGAATTGAATCGAATAAAGGGATTCCACCTTTATTAATATAAGCAATATGGTACTCTTCTTTAAATTTTGTAAATCCCCAAAAGCCAGAACAATAAACTTGCTTATCTTCAAGATTATATTTGAAAGTTGGTTCTAATCCAGAACCTCCCAAAACTAAAACCAAAGGTTTTTTGCCCTTATTTTCAGCTTTAAATACACCAACTTCGATTGCCCCTAAACTATTGTGCTCATACCGATATAAGTCCATATTGGACAAAAAATCATGTTGCCCAAAAACGAAATTATTTATAAAAAAAAGGAAAATGATTAAGTATAAAAGTCTCATTTTTTGAATATCTATTTTAATACTACACAACTTACTTGTATATACCTCTAAACTAGTACATACAAACGTAATAACGCTCCAATATACATAATAGAAATAAAACACAGAATAAAAGCCACGATAAGAACTCACTTATCCCTCCACAAAAACCTAATAACCAAGACGCTACTCTTGCTATATAACATCCCTTTAAAACAAACATATATAATGAAGTTTCTTCGGCTTTTTAATATAGGAGTATACAAGATAACTGTGGTATACCTTTGGGGCAATTATTTTACTTCCCAAATTGTCCAATCTTCTACATCTATATCTTCCATTGAAACTCCGTAAGTTTCCATGAGAATATCAGGATCCGTACCATTTTTTTCAAACCAAAGCGGACTTCCTACATTCACATCACCTTTTAAAGCACTTTGAGGAATAGGTTGTGGCATTAGATGTTGGTACGCTTTCATTTCTTCAACAATAGCATCAAATCCACTAGTAAGCTCCCGAAGTAGATTTCCTTTTTCAAAGTACATAAAACTTTGGACCATTACAGTATCAGAATATTCTATTTTTAAGACCGTAGATGTAAGTTTTTTAGAGACAAAGAGCGCTTGATTTTTAGTTAAAAAATCTGAATCAGACTTAATCACTAGATTTTCATTTATAAATAAGAACGACAAATACACTTCATGCTGGTGTTGAGTACTCATTACATCATCAAGAGTTGCTTTTTCACTTACAACTTGACCTTTAAAACCGAGTTGTTTTTGAACTTCTAAGAAGAAAGTCAATGCATCAGGTTTAATTTCAGAACTTTTTAGATAATTGAGAGTTAAATTCAAGCCCATAAATTAGAGTTTAGGTTAAAAATTGAAAATCAGTATTTACTTTTATTAATTGGAATAACTAATATACATCTACAACATTATTACAAAACAATATACAACCTCTCAATAAATAAGAAAAACAAGCACGATTATCATACATCAAAATAACTGTTAGACATCAATTTCTTACTGTTGTATCGAAAAACGATCAAATTAAGTTATAGCTACACCGAATCATCATACATACTACCAAGAGTTTTTCCTTGTTAAGTTTAGGGGGAGAAAGTTTTAGTTTCGACATATAATAAAAATAAAAATCATGTCAAGTCTAATCCATACCTTATCCTTAACAGAGCTAAAACTATACTTAGTTTTTACATACACTTTAGTTTGGTATTTTCTTTATAATGCATTTGGTTTTGTTGCTCAAAACAAAGCACAACAGTTAAAAATAATCACTGCATTTTTCTATTGTTTAGTACCAACAACTCTTTCTATTTTGCTTTTCAGAGGAACTTTGAATGGCGAGGTCAACTTAAGCTCAGCCCACATTCATTTTCTTCTAGTCATAGTCTCTTTTTATTCTTTTTCAACTATTGAAGAATTTAGGATTAAATCTAATTATAATTGGGCTCTAATCATTCATCATATAGCCTTTGGTTTGGTAATTTTAAAGTTTGCTATTTCTGCCGATATTCCATCGACATGGTTGTGGATAGTTGCAGTTCAGTTTTCTAGTATTTTTGTTTCTTTGAGGAGTATTTTAAAAAGCTATCCAAAGCTTTATAAGAGATTTAATACCGTATTAGAAGAAGCAGATTTTTGGACATTTTTATTGGTTAGAATGCTGTTTCAAACTTTTATGATGCTCTCAGCAATATACGATATGTATTTAGTAGATGAATATAGATATGTTTTGATAGCAGCTTTTTTCCTTTCAATGCTTCTAAACATAATATGGTTTAATCAAATCGTAGCAAAAAAGATTAGAAGAAATAAGAAAATTTTTGACAAAGGTCTAACTATTTCCGTTTTGTAAGCTCTAATAATGCTTGACAACATTTTATCCACGTGCATATTCAATTCCTTCTATCCAAGCATTTATTATATCCTTATAATCCCTAGTTAACAGACTTTCATTAATCACAAACTTCACAACTCCTTTTTCATTCGCTCTTCCTAACCAAATATTATATGTATCATACAAAAATATAGCTAGTTTCTTTAAATTGATTGCTGTATCTAGAGTTAAGTCGTAGATATTAGTGCCATTTTTTAAACTAGATATACGAAGCCCTTCTATTTTATTCAACTCAGATATTATTGTTTTAGATCTTTGAATAACTTGGCTCCATCTATCCTCAATTCCATTTAAATAGTACAATGCCATTGCTGTGTTGCTCCAACTTTGATACACTGTTCCTCCAAGTATTTTTATTTGATGTGCAACCTTATCAATTATATCCGCATCCCCACAAAGCATCGCCCCACCCGATGCATTTAAATACTTATATAGAGAAATATAAACCGTATCAAAATACGATGCATATTCTAAAAGTGAAGTATTGCTAAAAGCAGATGCTAGATGAATTCTAGCACCATCTAAATGCATTTTATAATTATTCTCTTTGCAATAGTTTGAGATTTCCTTTATCTTTTCAATTGGAACAACAGTTCCATCAGCACGTCTAACAGGGTTTTCAATTACTATCGTTCCCAAACCACTTTTAAAAACCTCATTAGTATTGGTATAGTTAATCGTATTTTTTAAATCCTCTACATCAAAATATGGCTTTCCTTTTCCTATCGGAATCAATCTTTTACTATGAACACTTTGAGCTGCATCTGCCTCATCTCTGAAAACATGCGAATTTTCGGGCACTATAACTTTCGTATTGTTTCCATTGAGTAGCTTAATAGCCAGTTGATTTGCCATTGTACCAGTAGGGAGATAAATCGCTTTTTCTTTTCCTGTTATTTTTCTAAAAGCATCTTCAATTAGTTTAGTTGCACCTCCATTTCCATAAAAATCTGGCTCAATTGGTTGTTTCTTATTTATTTGATCTAACTTTTCTAAATATTCCTGAGGGGTCAAAGCAAGACCATCATAAATAAAATTGACAGGCGTATTCGGTTGATTAGGGGCTCTGGACAACGCAGGCAAAGGCATCGAGTTTAAACTAGTTATAGGGAGCAGAACAGAGGCTGTAGATAATCCAATTTTTTTAAAGAAATCCCTTCTATTATTTATTCCTATTGCTTTTTTCATCCTATATATTTTCTAATAACAATCCTAACGATAAACGAAATTACATTTAACAGCTTTAAGTATATATTTTATTCGTAATCTGGAATATTCAACCCCAAAATTAAATCTCTATTTGCTGTCCAAATTCCATTTTTCATTTCAAGTCTTACGATTCCCGAACCACCACGATTTTTAAGCGATTGTTTTTTTTCTTCCGTAAGAGTTGGATCACTCTCAAAAAGATAACTATCAATGTAGTACGGTATAGTATTCGGTTCTTTTACATAAATATGAATGTGCTCAGGTTCTCGCGCTTCAGGATATGGAGCTGGTCGAAAAGTATAAAAAGCAAATTTTCCATTTTCTCCTGTTTTTAGCCAACTACGGTATTGTCCATGTTTTTTTTCCCAGCCAACAGGAGCATCACTTGGTTGATAAATCCCATTTCTATCCACATGATAAACATACAACAATACATTATCTGCGGGAGTTTTTCCATCCCTTTGGAATACGGTTCCAGTTATTTTTATTTGGGGCTCATTTTCCTCGAAACCAGGTAATGAATCAACTGATTTAGGATTTGGGGTTAACAACCTAAAATCTAAAAGAGCTACACAATCTTGACAAGTACCGCCAACATTTCTTTCTGCCTTAGAATCGGGTTGACCTTTGCAAAGAAGGTTAATAAAAGCTAATAAAATTATTCCCAAATTTTTCATCTTCTTTTTTTCAATTGCAAAATTACAAGGCGCGAAGCGTGTGCTCTGCTAAATAAGAGCCAACATATCCCACATATTATAAGCCGATGACTCCCATTCCATACCTTCTCTTAGATGATAAATCATATTGAGATCTTTGGCTTCAAAAAGCATGGTGTAATGATCACCATTTTGCTCTAAAGATTTGACTTCAAAATAATCTTTAGCATCTAGACAAAACTGCTTGTACTCAGGGCGAGTGATAAGAAGATTTTTCCCTCCGAAGTTGAAACGATTAACAACTTTCTGTCCTTCGTATGTATCAGCATTTGCATCGCTGTCAGCTACGTAATATTTTTTACCCATTTTCATACCATACAAATTTTGATATTTTTCTTTATATGGATGCTTATCCATATGAATATCAAACCCTTTAGTATCTTCTAATAGTTCTTCATTTAGTTCAATCATAAAAGCTAAAGCCCATTGTTCTAATCCACCATGATCAGTTATACCCTTTGCATCAGAGCTTATTTTTACAATATTTAGTAGGATCAAATTTCCTTCTACTTTAGAAGCCTTTATACGATAATATTTGCTCATTCTATTTTAAATTTAAAACATAAAAAAATCAATATGCAACAAGTTAACAGTTTAAACCTAGACTTAGAGCAAATTTTAATTTATTTTAAGAATATAATTATAAACCCATATAAGGTCTTTTCTCATAGACTTTCAATGCTTTAAACTTCCTTGCCAAAAGTAGCAGATTACAGCTTGTAAGAACAAAAAAAAATTATAGAAATGTTAAAGTTGAGGTATTTCAGATAGATCCTCAAATTAATATAACTTATAAGTGATTTATAGTTAAATCTTAATTTATTCATTTAAAACAGGTTCTATTTTTTTTTGAAAAATACTGCTTTTAGTCCTTTTAAAACAAAATTTTCATACAAAAAAAATTTATAACTTTGGCAGCCCAAATGGAATCGTCCCTACTATTCATTAACTAATTCACTTTTTACATGCAAAAAAAAATATTATTATTCTTAGCCTACTTTTTGCTAAGTAACTTTTCTTATGCCCAAACGGTTTTTACAGAATCGTTTGATTCAGGAACAACCCCTGTAGGTTGGAACAACACCTCTAACAATGGAGGTCCTTGGGAATTCAGCACCAATGCGGGTTTCGACGTATCGGCAACTCTTGACCATACTGGAAATGGTGGGAATTATGCTTGGGTTGACTTCTCAGGCTCAGACGACAGTGTTATGCTAGTTACACCAACTATTGACGTTTCTAGTTTAACAACACCTTATGTATCTTTTTATCACGAAAGTCATTACACAGGAACATTAAACCCCTTTAATTTGCTACACGTAGACGCTTGGAATGGTAGCACTTGGGTCAATGTTGCATCGCTTCAAGGAAACACTTCTTTTGGGTGGGATTTGTATGGTTTTAATGTAACTAATTTCACCTTTGGAGGAGGAGACAGCTTAAAAGTTCGCTTTCATGCTGAATCAGGGGGTGCCTCGGCAGATTATAACAATGATTTGTTAATTGATGATGTTGCGGTCATGCAAATGCCAAGTTGTGTTCATCCATTTAGTAGCTCATTAACTGCAAATAATATTACAGGCACTACTGCCGACTTGGGTTGGACAGAAAATGGTTCTGCTACGTCTTGGCAAATTGAATACGGTACGCAAGGTTTTACACAAGGAACAGGTACTACTGTTCTAGCAGGAACCAACCCATACAACTTAACTGGTCTTAATCCAACTACGGATTATAGTTTTTATGTTCGTTCAATCTGTGGCGTTGGAGATTCTAGCGCTTGGGCTGGACCTTTTGATTTCTCTACAATTTGTCCTATTGCTTTTACACCGACTTATTCGCAAGATTTTACATCTTACCTTAATCCTTGTTGGTCAGAAGCAGAAGGTAGATTAACACCTAGTTCAACACTTACAGGAACAAGTTCTGCATGGACATCGGATGGTTTTGCTAATAATGGTTCAAGTGGTGCTGCTAAAATAAACTTGTATGGTACCACTAGAGATGAGTGGATCATTAGCCCTAGCATTGATTTAGGAACAGCAGCGACTTCTTATCAACTTGAATTTAATATTGCATTGACAGATTGGAACAGTACTTCTGCAACTGTTTTAGGATCAGATGATACCATTGCAGTTGTCATTTCTACTGATAATGGAGCAACTTGGGAAAATACAAATATCCTACAAGAATGGGTAGCTGGTTCTGAACCAAGTCATACAGGAGATCACATTGTTATTAACTTAGCAGCCTATACAGGTGTTGTTAAATTTGGTTTCTACACAGTTTCTACTGTTTCTAACGAAGACAACGATGTCTTTATTGATAATTTCTTAGTAACCAATTTAGCAAGCTGTGCTGCTCCTAATGCACTAGCTGCCAACAACATCACTGCTACAACAGCTGATTTAGCATGGACAGAAAATGGTTCTGCTACGTCTTGGCAAATTGAGTATGGCACGCAAGGTTTTACACAAGGAACAGGTACTCCTGTCGTTACTGGAACCAATCCTCATAATCTAACTAGTCTTACAGCCAACACAGATTATAGTTTTTATGTACGAGCAATTTGTGGTGCTGGAGACTCTAGTTCATGGATTGGACCTTTTAATTTTACAACTTTGATTAGTTGCCCTGCTCCAAGTGCTTTAGCGGCTAATATACCTAGCCATACAACCGCAAATTTAGCATGGACAGAAAATGGTTCTGCTACATCTTGGCATGTTGAATATGGTGCGCAAGGATTTGCACAAGGAACGGGTACCGCTGTTGTTACTGGAACAAACCCTCATAACATAACTGGTCTTACAGCCAACACTGACTACAGTTTTTATGTACGAGCAATTTGTGGTGCTGGAGACTCTAGTACTTGGGTTGGACCATTCAATTTCACAACACCTTGTACGCCTTTCTCGCCTACTTACTTAGAAGATTTCACCTCTTACCTTGACCCTTGTTGGTCAGAGGCAGAAGGTAGATTAACACCTAGTTCAACACTTACAGGAACAAGCTCTGCATGGACATCAGATGGTTTTGCCAACAATGGTTCAACTGGTGCTGCTAAAATAAACCTCTATGGTACCGCTAGAGATGAGTGGATCATTAGCCCTAGCATTGATTTAGGAACAGCAGCGACTTCTTATCAACTTGAATTTGATATTGCATTGACAGATTGGAACAATAGTTCTGCAACTGTTTTAGGGTCCGACGACACCATTGCAGTTGTCATTTCTACTGATAATGGAGTAACTTGGGAAAATGCAAATATCCTACAAGAATGGGTAGCTGGTTCTGAACCAAGTCACACAGGAGATCACATTGTTATTGACTTATCTGCTTATACAGGTATCGTTAAATTTGGTTTCTACACAGTTTCTACTGTTTCTAACGAAGACAACGATGTCTTTATTGATAATTTCTTGGTAACCAATCTAGCAAGCTGTGCTGCGCCTAGTGCACTAGCTGCCAATAACATCACTGCTGCAACAGCTGATTTAGCATGGACAGAAAATGGCTCTGCTACGTCTTGGCAGATTGAATACGGTGCTCAAGGTTTCGTTCAAGGAACAGGTACCGCTGTTGTTACTGGAACAAACCCATACAATGCAACAAGTCTTACTGGTAACACTGATTACAGTTTTTACGTACGTGCTATTTGTGGCGCAGGAGATTCTAGTTCATGGGCTGGACCTTTTAATTTCTCTACTCCTTGTGGCATTTATACCCCTACTTATCTCGAAGAATTTACGACTTATGTACCTGCTTGTTGGTCAGAAGCAGAAGGTATTTTAACAAACAGTACAACATTAACAGGTACTTCTTCAGCTTGGACTTCAGATGGCTTTGCCAACAATGGTTCAACTGGTTCTGCTAAAATAAATCTTTATGGTACTTCTAGAGACGAATGGTTAATTAGTCCTAGTATTGATTTAGGAAATGGTACGACTACTTACCAAGTTGAATTTGATATTGCATTGACAGACTGGAACAATAGTTCTGCAACTGTTTTAGGAGTCGATGATACTATTGCCGTAGTTGTTTCTACCGATAATGGAGCAACTTGGGAAAAAGCCAATGTCTTACAAGAATGGGTAGCAGGTTCTGAGCCAACCAATACAGGAGATCGCGTTGTTATTAATTTAGCAGCTTATACAGGAGTTGTAAAATTCGGTTTTTATGCTGTGTCTACAGTTTCCAATGAAGATAACGATGTCTTTATTGACAGTTTCTTAGTACAACCAGCACCGATTCCAACAGATGACGTTGCACCTATCGCACTACTAAATACAGATTCTGTTTATTGTAATGCATCTGTTATTGCAGGTTCTGTTGTTGTTGCGAATATCAGAGCCAATACGGTTTACAATGTTCCTTATAACGTTGTTGTCAATGGAGTTGTAGTAGAGACCAGCACTATTGACAGTTTAATTGGAAATCAATTGGATACTATTGCTCTTGATACAATTTTGGCAACTACAACTGGAGCAACCGTGATTCAGGTTATTACTACTTTTACAGGTGATAATAATGCTTCAAACGATACCCTTTCTGTTGATTCAATTTGGACCTCTTATACAAGTCTAAGTGCAACACTTACCAATCCTATTGGTTGTACAGGCAGTGCTAATGGTCAAATTGAAACTACTGGTTTAGGTGGTTTTGCTCCATATACTTATCAATGGAATGCAACAGCTAATAACCAAACAACAAGCATCGCTACTGGCTTAGGAGCTGGAACATACATGGTAACAGTTACTGATTCTATTGGATGTTCTGCACTAGGAACGCTTGCCTTGGTAGATCCTCCCGTTATGTCACTAACTACAGTAGGAACGGATTTAAATTGTAATGATAATAACAGTGGTTCTGGTATGGTAACCGTAACAGGTGGCGTACCTAGCTATTCTTACTTATGGAGCAATGGACAAACAAATAATTCGCTAGTAAATGCTGCTGCTGGAACGCATACCGTTACTGTTACAGATGCTTTTGGTTGTGAAATGATTGATTCTGTCGTATTAACAGAACCTACTGCTATAACTGCAACAATTGACGATCATACAGACGGAACGGCTACGGTAAGTGCTAGTGGTGGAGCTGCTGGATATACCTATCAATGGAGTCCTAACACAGGAAATCAAACAGGCGCTACAGTAACAGGTTTGGTTGCTGGAGACGCCTACTATGTTGTTGTCACAGATGCTAATGGCTGCACAGAAGTTGTTTCTTTCCAAGCAGTTGTATTAAATGTGAATACGCTTAATGGTGTAGCTAACATGAGTATGTTCCCGAATCCAACACACGATAATGTATTTGTGAAAATGGATTTAATGGAACAAGCAACCGTTAACATACAAGTAGTTAATACAATAGGACAAATCGTTCTTCAAGAGACATTTGATAATATTTTAAATCAAACGGTTGAATTGAATACGGCAAAACTTCCTTCTGGAGTATATATGGTTCAATTTAATATCGGAGAAAAATCAACGACTCAGAAATTAATTATTTCTAAGTCTTAATGACTTTAGTCGTTCGTTGATTTTTTTAATTATAGAGGGGCTGTTAGATTTTCTAACAGTCTCTTTATTTTATAAAAATAAGAACAAAAAATGGGGTTATTTTTTTTGAACGATTACTTATTTACGTTCTAGTTTTGCCACTTCTCGGTCCACTCTATTATCAACCCAACCCAATACTTTGTCTATAGCCGTAGAAGCCAACCATTTGAAAGGTTCTGGTGGAATTGGCAAGGTTCTTCGAGTCAGTACATTGCCCAACGGGTGTTCCTTTCCATAAACTTTGTGCCCCAAAATTTCCCCAACCAAAAAAGTCTGTGGTACACCGTGCCCAGCATACCCCATTCCATAAAAGATATTTTTATGCTTACCTGTTACTCCAATTGTAGGCATGAAATCCAAGGGGATACCAATCCAACCACCCCAAAAAGTTGCTAATTCCAAATCTTTCAATGCTGGAAATCTCTGACGAAACACAGCAGCGATCTGATTGGCCATTTGGGGTTGAGAAATATCTCCCAATTTAAAACCATAAGGAATTTTGATGTATTTCCCTCCAGCAATTAGTGTATTTCTCGTTGTTCTCCGATAACTTTCAAGTTTCTCATGAGCCGTGTAAATTCCCTCTTTATGATGCCATTGCAATATTTCTTGTTGATCTGGGCTTAAAGGAGCTGTTTCGAACATACCCGCCCAAATTGGAGAAAGAACACGCTTTTTCCAGCCTAAAGATGCTGTAAAGGCATTCGTAGCCAATACTACTTTTTGAGCATAGACCGTACCTTTTGGCGTATCAAGGCGAACGGGGGAACTATTATGAACTTTGAGAACAGGCGTATTTTCATACAACTTAACACCTCTAGAAATAGCTAACTTTCGAACAAAATCGATCAATTTTCCTGGATTAACAGTCCCTCCAATAGTATCATGAATTCCTGCCAAAAATGCATTAGGAATTCCTCGTTCACGCATCGCCCCCTCCTCTAAATACTTGAAATGAAGCCCCAATTCAGCACCAACGACTTCTAAATGTTTGAGGCGCTTAATTTGCTTTGGATGAACCGCAACATTAATATTACCGTGATCTACATAATCACAATCAATTTGGTGGCTTTTAATAAAATGTTCCAACCGCCTAACAGCTTCCACCGAAAAATTACACAGTTCTTTAGCTCGTTCTAATCTATTCATTTTAAGCAAAGAAGGAAAGTCTTTTCCAATCAAGCTGTCTACATAACCAGAGTTACGACCACTGCCAGCACTCCCTGCAAATCCCTTTTCCAAGACACTGACATCCACTCCAAATTCTCGAAGTTGTAAAGCCGTATACAATCCTGTAAAACCACCTCCGATAATAGCTACTTCTGTTGTGATATCTTGTTCTAAACAAGGTTGAAAGGATTCTGGACCATCCCACCAATTGCTGTGTTGTTGTGTTGTATAGTTCATTTATATTCAAAGTTTTACTTTGACTTTGGCAGTTAATTGTGCTGCAAATTATTGTTCTATTGAAAACATTTTTGATTAGAAATTATTATCACAATAACATCATTGCTGTTGTAACAAACTTATGTCGTCCAAAATCACTTTCTCCCCTATTTTGATTACAAAAATCAAAACTGTTACTTTATTTTTTTTCCATGAATACCAGAACCACAGCCGAAGAAGTATTGATCATAGTTTGTATCCAAACCAACCTCTTGAAATATTTCTGCAACCCATTTAGAATCTTTATACCTTTGAGTATATTCCCAAAGCATCTTATATTCTATAGGATCTCCTAAAAGTAATTTTGTAATTTTGGGTGTAATTTTCCCTACGTATAAATAATAGAACAAGTGTAATAAAGGATGCTTTGGTTCCGAAATCTCAACAAAGGCAAACGCTCCACCAGGTTTTAAAATTCTGTTGACTTCTATTGCTAATTTTTTTATTTGTTCTTTACTGAAAGTTTTTAACCCAAAAGCACTATAAACAATATCATAACTTTCGGATTCTAAGGAGCTCTTTAGAATATTTTCATTCAAAATCTTAACCTTCCCTTGGTAAGTCTTACTGTTCTTTTTCCTAGCCCTTTTTAACATTCCTTCTGAAATATCTAAGGCTGTTAATTCGGAATTGGGATACCTCTTTTTTATAGCATCCCAAGTTTCTCCCATTCCCGACATCAAGTCAATAATTTTAACTTTTTTTGTCTCCAAAATGGCGGTTTTCTTGATCATTTTTCTTCGCCAGAAATGTGTAAAACCAAATGAAAACAGGACATTTATTCTTTCATAAGAATTACTCATGTTATCAAATAAATTTTCAACAAAAGCAGGTTCATAGATATCTTTGTTCGATTCTTTTTCCATTTTGAGTATTTCTGAAAGAGTTAATATTCGAGTTAAAAGAAAAAAGCAGTTCAGATTTTCGTTTCAACCACTACATCCTATCTCCAATTACCAGACATTCTTTTTTCATTAATTTCATAATCTCTGTATGTACGACAAACGTTTGCTTAAAGTCGTTCAAATTATTTGCTGTATTTTCTAAAACAACGAGATTCATGTTAGTTTGTGGATAATGATAACAAGCCGAAACAAATCCTGGCGCATAACCTAAGGCTCCAACTTGGACACTCTGTTCACCATCTTTAAAAAGCAAACCATAACCATAAGCTACTGTTTCAAAAATTGGATGTATCCTAGTAGCGTACTTTGTAGTCATGAGTTTTAGGGTTTCTTTGGTAACCAATTGCCCTGAATATAACATTTCATTCCATTTTTTTAGATCCATTGCATTGGAAATCATACTACCAGCAGGAACATAATTGTTTAAACTAGTCGTACTATAAACTAAATCACCTTTTTCGTTTGCTTCATACCCCTTTACAAGATGTTTATATTTGGTATTGTTTGGATGAAATGTATTTTTCAAGCCACACGCCTCAAAAAATTCAGTTAATAACTTCTCAAAACTTTTGCCCGTAACATTTTCAAGTACTTGCGCTAATAGTTCGTAACCGATTTGCGAATAACGAAATTGAGAACCTTGTTTGAATTCTAAAGGCTGATCTAAAGCAACAATTCCATGAGTATGCGTCAAGAGTTGATGGATGGTCACCTCCTTTATCCAAGCTTGGTTGATGGCTGTCAAATATTGACTGATTGTATCATCAAGCCCAATGTTACCATTCTCATATTCTCTTAAAATCAGTACAGCCGTTATTTGCTTGCTTATGGAGCCAATAATAAACTGGTCATCCAAATCCATTTTAACCTTATTTTCTAAATCTGAAAATCCAATGGCTTTAGAATATAGGACGGTTGTATCAACAGCAGCCAAAATTACGCCATTAAATTTTTGCTGACTGATAACTGAGTCAATTTTTGACAACAAAGCAGCGTGGACATCTTGTTTTTTCGGTTTGTCTATATCACAAGAAATGAGAAGATGAAAAATTAAAATCCAAACACTAAATTTCATAAAATATTCGTTTTATCATTCAACAGTTAGCTACGAAATAATAACATATCTAATCCCTTTGTTTCAACGCCTTTTAAGAAGTTCACCAGAGCACCCCAATTCTTTTAAATACCTAATAGCATCTATTTTCGTAGTAGAAATTGACCAATTATCAGCAATTGCAATTACAGTATTAATATCAATATAAATATCGTCGACTTCTTCGTTGGAATTTAACGAATCAATAAAAGCATTTATATTCAGAGTTTGCTCAATTGCCGTAAGCCTTCCGATGCTAGACCACTCCCCTAGTTCCAGACAATAAGTAAAACTTCTTTCTATTGTTCCTTTAATAGCTTTCATCCAGCAATAGGTATCTCCAGTATCGTAGTTTTTAAAGAAGTAGGCTTCTTGAAATCGCACACTAAGTTTTGGCAACAACACTTGAATGCCTTCTCCTGTTGCCAATAATCCAGCGCCCATAATAACTACCCAACCTTCAATTGGAGGTGTAATATAAATACAATTTCGTTTGGAGTATAATTGCTGAATCCCAATCGTTCCATGCATTGGCTTGATATTATCCAACTCTAAAAAATGGGCAACTTCTTCTGTATTTTTTGATTTTAATACCAACCACTCACAATTAACACCATTAAATGCAGTGGTAGATTCAGTCATGACCTCCTTATTCTGCTTCGCAAAAAACTGCTTGATTCGTTGAAACATCCTCATATATTTTTTCACCCCATTTACTCAATGGAATTGATTTTTTGATAAACAGCTGCTTTTGATTCCTCAAATATTTCACCTCCAAACTCCTCATTGTCTAAAGAAATAATAGTCACGTTCTGAACGCCCATCATTCCAAATACAAATTTTAAATAGGTTGTTTGAAAATTCATGTTGGCATTTTTTTCGTTCTCCCCATATCCTGTATCTCCTCTACTCGATAAAATGAACATTTTTTTATTTTTAAGCAAGCCCATATAATCTCCATCTGGTTTTCCTGAACGAAATTTCCAAGTTTCGTTAATGCGCATAATTTGATCAATATACGCCTTTAAACCACTTGGAATTGACCAATTATACATTGGAGTTCCAAGAACATAAACATCATTCTCTTTCAGTTCCTTTACCAATTCATTGCTAAATTTTAACGCTTTTTGATTTTCCGCTGTTCTATCCCCTAATGGTACAAATGCGCCCGCAATCCATTTTTCGTCAATTGGCGGCACATTGCTTAGTCCAACCTCTCTATAAGTGAATAAATCCTTGGGGTACTTTTTTTGCCAATTCTGAATAAATACTTGTGTTAATTTTCTACTATGCGATCTCTCATCTCTTACACTTGCGTTAATGATTAATACCTTGTTCATTCTTTTATTGTTTAGTAGTTAGCTACGCTGCTACTTCGTGGTCGTTGATTATTATTCGCTACGCTCATGAGAGCGCAAGGCTAGTTCCCTGCGGTCATGACCTTGGGCTTTTGTGCTACTAGCACAAGCCTACTCGGCAAGCTTAGTTGCCCAAAAGACAAAAAAGCACATTTATATCAGATTGATAATCAAAATTTTAACACAAAATGCAATAAATTTACAACTTGTTGATTATCAACTGCGCTGCTACTGCGTGGTTTCAACGAACTATTGTTAGAAAGTTAATAAATTAAGAAAAAACAAAATTCACCAATTAAAATGTAAAAAAAATTGACCTAGTTCAATCAATTTTTTGTTTGCGTCGAATTCTACTCAAAAATTCCGCAGAAATACCTAAATAAGAAGCTATTAAATATTGAGGCACTCTGTTTGCAATTTGAGGGTATCTTTCTATAAATTCTATGTATCGTTGTTCTGCACCAAGGAGATTATTTTCGATAATTCTTCTTTGCAAACTTCCTAGGTAACTTTCCAAGATAATTCGAAAATATTTTTCAAGCTTTGGCATTTGCTCCAACATTCTATTAAAAGAATAATGGCTAATCTGAAGCAATTGAGTTTCCTCTAATGCTTGAATATTATAAATAGAAGGTGTTTGCTTTTGAAAACTATCAATATCTGTTGCCCACCAATCTTCTATTGCAAAATACAGTACCTCTTCTCGACCTGTATTTGAGTTGATGTAAAATGCTTTTAAACATCCAGAAACGATATAATTATCCGTCCGACAAGTTGCCCCATTTCTCAATAAATAATCCCCTTTATCCAGCTTCTTCTCTGTCCAAAAGGTTTTGAATAAGTCTATTTCTTGAACAGAGAGCCTAATGTGTTTGGAGATATTTTTAATCAATTGTTCCTTCATTGTCTGTATGTTCATGAACACTTTTTAAAGTATCGCATTTTTTAGGCTGTTCTTCTAATGAAGAACATTATACCTACTTCTCTAAAAAGATTGCTTTACTAACTTTTTAGAAAAAACATTTCCTTTCTGATCCTTTCCAATGAGGAAATAAACACCAATAGGAAGGTCATTAAGGTCAACAACTGTCTTTTGCCTTGGAGATTGAATACTTTTTACGATCTCCCCATTTCTTGAGACTAAATTCATGTCTTTAATCCCTATCCCACGATTGTCTATTGTCAAAAAATGAATGGTTGGATTGGGATAAATTGAAAGAGAAACATCTGAATCGATACCTAACACAGATGTAGCAAAAGAAGGGATTCCATACACTTCACTTGATAAAGTAGTGCCTTGTATTGCAGCTATAATTTTGTTTTGTAAGCCTCCTATCTCACTCACAAAAGCCGATGATGCATTGGGGATTGATAAGAGTGTTGTTCCTGTCTCATTGATAATGCGACTTTCATAAACTAATCCTCCATTATTGGTAAAAAAAGTATAGCCAATCTCCACCAAATTATCCGAATTAATCACATTGTTTGAAACATGGTTAATTCCACTAATCGTTGCTCCAGTAGTAGTAGGAAGCGTTATTGTTTTCCAAAGTGTATGATTAGCGTTGTAAAATTTAGCAGTTGCATTCGGAGCATCCAAAAAGTAATATTTTTCACCTAAATTTGCCAAATCAACTCGAAGTACATAACCATCGGTATAGGTATGTTCCAATGCTAAAGAAGGGATGCCATAGACTTTACTTGAGGTCGTTGCTCCATGAATTGCAGCAATGATTTTATCTTGTAAGCCTCCCATTTGGCTCACAAAAATGGAAGAAGCATTTGGTATTGATAAAAGTGTTGTTCCTGCCTCATTAATTATACGACTCTCATACACTAATCCTGTTCCATTTGTAAAAAAAGTATAGCCAACCTCTAGCAAATTATCGGAATTAATCACATTTTCCGAAACATGGTTAATTCCATTGATTATTGCTCCAACAGGAATTGGAAGGTTGATGCTTTTCCAAAAGGTATAATCTGCATTGTAAAGTTTAGTTGCAGCATTTTGCGCGTCTAAAAGATAATATTTTTCACCTGAATTTGCCAAGTCAATGCGAGATACATAGCCGTCCGTATAAGTATGTTCTAATGCTAAAGAAGGAATTCCATAAACTTCACTTGAGATAGTAGCTCCTTGAATTGTAGCAATGATTTTATCTTGTAAGCCTCCCATTTGGCTCACAAAAATGGAAGAAGCATTTGGTATTGATAAAAGTGTTGTTCCTGCCTCGTTAATAATGCGACTTTCATAAATCAATCCCCCACTATTAGTAAAAAAAGTATAGCCAACCTCTAACAAATTATCGGAATTAATTACATTTTCTGAAACATGATTAATTGCATTAATTGTTGCTCCTGTAGGAATAGGAAGATTGATCGTTTTCCAAAGCGTATGATTGGCATTGTAAAATTTAGCCACTGCATTTTGTGCATCCAAAAGGTAATATTTTTCACCTGAATTTGCCAAATCAACTCGAAGTACATAACCATCGGTATAAGCATTTTCAAGATTTATTTGTGCACTTAAAGTATAATGTACCAAAACAAATAGGCAAAAGAATAACTTTTTCATAGACATATTTTAATAAAACAATTCGTTGATTCCTTAGCGTTGTCACTCCCTGCGTTCGTGAGCTGGCAAACCGATCTTACCGTTACTATATTGTTGTAATAAACGATTGTTAATAAGTTGTTGTAAAGTTCAAAGATCAGCAAATATAGTCTTTTTCAATATCAACGGAGTAATATCACATAACAACTTACTAATTTTGAGAAGTAGCTAATCCAAAACACTACAACAGTAGACTTTAATCAACCAAACTTATTTTCATAAACGCATTTATCTGATGCCAAGTACTATCGTCTATATATTTCATCAAATATAGAAATCTGTCATTATTTGTTTCTGCATTTGGCAATGTCCATTTATAAAGGTGATATTGATGATGAGGCTGGTTAAACAAACCACTATCATTATTTTGTTCTACAGAAGGTTTTCCTAAAATTGAATTAAAATAATCAATCACTTTAGAGCAAACTAAATTATGTATTACAGCGTATAATTGAGCCTTGCCATTTTGTATCGCATGCTCTAACAAACCATCGTTCCCATGCATTTCTTTATAATAGAAAGTAAGTGGCGATTCAAATATTAACACAAGGCGGGTTAGTATATTTTTATTATGCTTATAATACACTCCCATTTCTTCCACTTCTCCAAATTCTTTGGTGAGCTTGTAATGAGGATCATGTCCTTCTTTTTTAGAATAGTTTTCCTTTTGGTCGATTAGCTTATCAATTGACAAACCGAGCGGTAATTTTTTGTAGGTATTGATAATAAACGCACTAATTTCCTCAATGATTGGCGCATAATACTCTTTTGACCATAAAAATAAATCCTCTTGAGAGAAAAGGTATGTTAGGAAAAAATCAAGTAATGTTTTTCTTGCTTCTGCTTGATTAAAGTCAAATGAAATTAGCTCGATGTAGAGTTCTTCTTCTAGTATATTCTCCAAATCGTTGTGTTGATAGATAATTTGTTCTATTTCTTGCACATTAAGTTGACCAATCGCAAAAAGAAAAAAGTCATTTAAGGTATTTTTATTCATATTTTGTATTAGTAGTTCGTTGATTAGCTCCCTGCGGTCGTGAGATCGCTATCGCTTAGTTGTTTACTTTTTTACCAAAAAGACAAAAAAGCACATTTATATTAGTTTGATAATCAGAATTTTAACACAAAACGCAACAAAGACACAACTTGCTAATTATCAAACTAATAAAGTTTAGCTTCGCTGCTACTGTGTGGTTTCAACGAACTATTGTTGTATATCAATTCTTCTAAAACATCAAGATTACTGCAAGAATAATGCGAAACACTAACCTCTAGTAAATAGAGAGACTGTCCTTTTTGAACAGCCTCTCTCAACTCATCTTGAACAAAACTTATAGATCTTCTAACATCTCATCCAATTCTTTTCTAGTAGTCTCTATATTTTGAATGGTTTCCTCCAGTTCTTCATTTTCAGATTCTAATGTTTTTGTTTCCTCGATTAGTTCTGGAGAAACTTCAGAAGTTGTTTCGACACTTTCACTCCCGCAACTAAAAAAAACAACGGCAACTAAAGTTAATGTTATCAGGTGTTTCATAATGTATTTTTTTTCAATCGTATTGGCATTAATATAAATGCTATTATCTGCCAACTACTATTCTGATTTATGAGAAATTTCTTTGCCTTTTTTTAATTCTTTTTGAAGCTTTTCGGCTTTTTCTTCTATCAAGATAATCTTATTTTTTTTAGCAGCATACTCATCCTTCGTCAATTTTTTAGCAGCAAAATCTTTTTCTAACTGATCTTTGGCAGCTGCAATTTTATCTTTTGCTTTGGTTACAGATTCTTGCCCCTTTTCAATCGAAGTTTTAACTTCTTTCTTTTTTGCTTGGTTGGTTGCTTTGGCTTCGGTCGCTCTAGCTTGCCCAAACTCTTTGCCTGAAAGGTTTCCCTTATTCTTGCCATAAGCATTTCCTTTGTCTTCTTTCGCCTTAACTTTACCGTTCCCTTTATCCCCCTTATCCTTATTCACTTTATCAACAACAACATCCTTTCCCTTTTGAACCAAGTCATCTCCTTTTTCCACAGCTTTATCAGCAACATCGGCACCAACGACCTTAGCCCCTTCTTTTTTAGCCTTATTTTTGCCTTTGGCTTTCATTTCAGACGCTTTGTCTTTTCCTTTTGCTTGAGCTTCGTTTGCCATATCTTTCATTCCACCTTTTCCCTTTCCATTTTGAGCATTGGTTGTCCCTACTGTACACAACAATAGAGTTACAAGTAATAGTACATATTTCATTTTTCTTCGTTTTTAGTGTTTCTCTAACTCTACAACTTCACGTATAAAGTTAGTGCTTAATATATTACTACTACAAATTTCGAAAAATATTAATTCTATACATAGCGTTTTCTTGCCAAAAAGCTCCTTTCCCAAAACAAACTATAAAACAACCACTTACACGCCCTGCAAAATTTTAAATTGGCAAAAACGATACTAATGTGCCATTCCATACAGCCTCTTTGTTCTTCGCTGTTTTCAATTATGATGTATAATGCGCAATCACTTTATTGACTTTTCCTTCTTCATTAAAAAACATTACTTCAATTGATTTTTTGTTCATCACAGACTTATAGTAAAGTGCAATTGAATGCACACTTTCTGTTATTTCCAACAGCTCAAAATGCAAATCAGGAATTTTTTCCAATGCTTTTTTCCAGTATGCAGCCACAGCCGTTTTACCTTTAAGAGTTCCCGTATTTATCCCCCCTGCTAGTTTTATCATTGGGGTTGTAATTTCAATATCCTCAGAATAATGATTAAGAATATCTTCTAAATCATGAGAGTTCCATGATTTTATCCATTTTAAGGCAAATTCTTTTGTGTTCATATTTTTGTTTTATTTTATAATATACCATCATTAGATGGATATACAAATCCCAATTTATCCATAAAATCTATTACTTGCCACGCTTCGTTTTCAAATTCATCTTGTGGATAAGCTTTCCTAAGAGCAGAGTCATAGTCCCAATTTGTCAGGTATTTCTTAATCTGAAATGCCTCAACTCCTGTTATTTTATCCGCTATAATCTGTGGTTTCCCTTCCCATGTTTTTCTTTCTTCACTACTTATTTTATCCCAATAATCTGGAAGAGGGTTAAATTTATCGATAAGCTGTCCTTTCTCAAAAAAGAGATACATCCATAAATCACCATCATGAATATGAAACGAAAAAACAGGAATTTTCAGTTTTTCAGAAATATATTTAGAAGCATTATCCCACTTATAGAACCCCGAAGGATACAAGATAGTGACTTTGTAATTTTCCTCTGATGTATTTCGAGTGCAAACCTCTATATCAGTTAATCCAATATTCTCGTTTTCTAATTGAAAAAATTCGTTCAAACATTTTGTTACCTCATCTTCACTTTTTCCAAAAGCACAAGTCATAGAAATAAAAACACCCATATAGTCAATCTATTAATGATTCTTAGAATTATTTTATTTGAATTTACAAGAAATGCTCAATGGAGAAAAATCATTTTTTGAAACCAATGACTCTTCCATATTTTCAAGAAGTGGTTCAGATAACACTATTTCATAGCTTACAAATGGAACTCCTTCGTTTTCTTTATAAGGATTAAAATTTTTGATTTGTCCTTTTTCCCAATTATCATTTATATCTGCTTCTATTTGCTTGACAGAAACAATAACTTGATCCACAATATCCTCTAGTATATCGCTACCATATTCTGTTATTTCTGTGTACTTATTCAACTCGGGAATTTCTCCATACTCTTCTTCTATAAAAGGAGATAACAAGGAAAAAACATACTGATACAATTTAGAAATTTTTCCCGTTTCGCTATGGTTCGATTCCAAAAAAATCAATGTCCTAAATAATAGCACTACTTTAACCGTCTTTTCTTCTTGCTGATTTATCCAATCTAAAGAGGGTGCATCAGGATGAATGCATTCAATTTTTAGCTGATAAGTTCCTTCATTTCGTACTGAAAAAGTGATTTTACTTAAACTAGACATGCTTACGTATTTTCTATAAAAAAATATATTGAAGTTGTTTAAAATTTTGCCATTCAACCGATTCCTTCAATACCAACAAACTGCCCTAGAAAGATACCAAAATAGTACTGAAATACTATATCTTTTCCTAAAGTTCTACTTTTTCACATCAACCTGCTGCTTCCCAATATCCTTGCTTGTCATTTATCTATGACTTTGGATATGCACACCCTCCTTCAATTATTGCCATTCTATGGAATTATATCAACTATCAAATTGTTAAGGAGGCATTATACACATAAAACAATAAAAAATATTTATTATCATGCCCCGTAACCACCTACTACTAGAACTCTTAAAAAAGCAAGCCTATCAAGAGTGTTTACAATTACTAAAAAAGGAACCTCATGAGAATTTTGCCACCTTAGTAATCGAATCTAAAGTGTATAAAAAAGGAAAGTTAAAGAAAGCTTTTTGGGCTTCTGAATTAGTTAATTATGCTCTTCCACTATTCTTAAAATCGGATGATCGCATAGATATTTTGCACCCTTATTTTAGTTTTAAAACCCCTCCAAACACCAAATTATTGTTACAGATTTGGAAACAAGATGCTGCCTTGCTCCTCTCTTTATTCAAACGTTTTCAGCGTTTTCGCCATGATACTTGGATTGAAGCCTTAGAAAATATGTCTACCAATATTATTCCGTCCAAACAGCTTGCTGTGGAGAATTTGATACAAGAATTCAAACAAGTCCAAACACTTGAAAATAGTATTGCCATAGAACGAGAAGCAGACTTTGTGTCTTTGCTAAAAATCCCCATAGATAAAGTTTTAATGGGGTTTTGTTTTGCGCACAGTGCTATGATGGAATCCCAAGAAATCAATGGCAACAACACCCGAAAAAAAGAGCTTGATATGGCTATTGTTACCACACTAGACCTATTCCTCAAATACGCAAAGCGACACGCACACACACACAAGATAGTTCTTAGTGACAATACTATGTTGCAAAAAGAATGGGCGTATTTTCGTCCTAAACACAAATCAGAATATAAAAAAACGATTACTTACAAGAACGACCCTACGTATACAAAAATCCAGACAATTATTGATAAAGATATTCGCCGCCAATCCAAACGCTATTTTCTTAGTGCCTATGCTGCTGAAATGTGTACTCTCAACGGCTCTAATTATGCTTTTGCCGCCTACAACAACAAGCACAGTTCTTTCAAAAAAGATGACTCTAAGAGTGGTTACGAAGAATCCTATTTTTTTATGAACGCTCAAGCCAAAGCAGTAGGCATAAAAGAAGGACAATTCGATTTGCTTAGCATCAAGAATTTTCCCAAACTTTCCTTTATTGAGCAATCGGTTCTAACACAGGTTTCCAATTTAGAATTTTATCACGTTCCTTTAGAAATTCCTACGACCAACATAGATCTGAAACTAGTGTTGCTGCTTCTTACCGAGTTTAGCCGATACAAATCTCCTATGAGCCGAATTTTTCATCGATCAATAGATACTTCCAAAAAAGAGAATTGGGCAATTAAACCAGGTGAACACGTGCCCATTACCATCCTCAACAAACCTCCTCTAAGTTTTTCGCAACAACTAGGGAGCAATGAAGCTATTTCTATGTATGATTACCACGACTTATTAGAAGCACTACATCTTTATTATAAAAAACCAATGGCTACGATTAAGGAGAATTTAGATTTTTTGATTTGTGATTTGAGTCATTCTGATGATTTAAGTGCATGGTTACAACGCCCCTTTATCAAGATAAACAACAAGCTTTTTTGGTTGGGACGTTTGTTAAAAGATCGTCGTTGGGACATTATTCTACGCAACAAACTCAAAGAAGACAAAACCTATACAGAGAAATCCGTGTACGATGCATTGGTTCAAAAAATTGATAGAAGCTTAGAAACAGCAACGAGCAAGGTATTTTTAGACAAACAATTTTCTGTTGCTGTTGGCTGGAAATTCCCTCACCCTTCTTCCCCCAAAAAAGAAGGAGGTGATATTGACGTTGTAGCTTATAAAGATCAATTTCTTTTTGTTATACAAATCAAAAATAGTAGTCACTCTAATGCCATTCGTCAAGCGAGCTATATTGAAGACAAACAACTAATGAACGAAGCAACCAGACAATTGGATAGTTCCTTGTATTTTATTAACAACAATTGGTCTGCCATTCAAGAAAAATTTAATTTCTCCCACGCTCCATCAGAAGTCACTATTTTTCCTTTAATTGTAACCAATGTCTATAATGGAGACTATAAAACCTTCAAATCTTATGATAAAATTTCTTTGTTTGAGCTTTATATTATTATGAATAATGCTAAAAAAGGGCTGTATCATGCGCTCTCGTTACTCCTCAACAGTGATCGAAACAACGCTAGTTTTAAACAAGAAAGCATCCGCACACTTCTTAATCGCAATTTTGACCTTTGGAACCGAGCCGCAACATTGCAACCTAGCACAATTATCAACTGCATCCAAAACGATTGTGTTTGGAAAGATTTAGAGCAAATTCGAAATTTCAAACTATAACACATCCGCCCAATAAAAAGACCATTCCCAAAAATATTGAGAATGGTCCACTGTTTATTGATACGTTACTTAAAACCAATTTCAAGTAACATTAATGCTTTATCCACCTTTTTTAAGATCAGGAGATACCTTGTTTACTTTATTAGATTTACTTTTCTTTGTGCTAGTAGCGCCCTCTGCATTTTTGTTAACGGTTGAGGTGTTCTTGTCCAGTTTCTTGGTTTTACCAATCTCCCCATCTGCATTTTTATTAACGGATGAAGTATTCTTGTCCAATTTCTTGGTTTTACCCGTTCCACCTTTATTGTTGCTATTGCTATTGTCATTTTCTGTACCAGATCCTGTATTATTCGCTCCTCCTCCTTGTTGATTTGTATTCCCAGTTCCATTTCCATTCGGATTCCCTGTGGTATACACAACAACCGTAGATTTACTATCTTGTCCTGCTCCATTTGTTCCAGTGATCACAAAGGTATTGTTCCCTTGATTCAATGGTACATTGCTGGCTGTAAATGTTGTTCCTGCAAAGCTAAAATTCGTATTAGCCTGACCGTTAACAATAAATGTTACGTTATTTCTGCTGGCTACATCTAATATTGTAGCCGTAATATTTACCTTATTCGTTACCGTACTAAAAGGATTTTTATTAGGTGATGTGATAACCACCGTTGGCTTTTTTTGTGGCAATTGATAAATGACGATGGTAGACTTGCTATCTTGCCCTGCACTATTTCTTCCTGTAATTACAAAGGTATTGTTGCCTACATTTAGTGGCAAATTCATCGCCATAAAATTGTTGCCATTAAATATAAACGATGTATTAGACTGACCATTAACTGTAAATGTTACATCATTCTTACTCGCTACATTTAAAATCGTTGCTTTAACCGTTACTCTATTTTGCAAGGTTGTAAACGGACTTTGGGCTGGTGTCGTAATGGTCACAACTGGTTTTGGAACGGGCTGAGAATAAACTACAACTGTAGACTTACTATCTTGTCCTGCTCCATTTCGTCCCGTGATTACAAACGTATTGTTTCCTTGATTTAAAGACACATTTGTTGCAACAAAAGCAGTTCCAGAGAAACTGAAATTGGTATTTGCCTGTCCATTAACCGTAAAGGTCACATCGTTTTTAGTAGGCACATTTAAAATCGTAGCCTTAATATTAACCTTATTCGTTTGCGTATTAAACGGATTTTGGTTGGGCGATGTGATCACAACTGTCGGTTTTTTCTGTGGCAATTGATACACCACTACAGTCGTTTTAGAATCACGTCCAGCACTATTTTTCCCTGTAATTACAAAGGTATTATTACCTACATTTAAAGGAATATTATTAGCCGTAAAAGCAGTTCCAGAGAAACTGAAATTGGTATTTGCTTGTCCATTGACTGAGAAAGTTACATCATTCTTACTCGCTACATTCAAAATCGTTGCTTTGATGCTTGTTGCGCTAGTTAAAACAGTGTATGGACTTTGTGCAGGATTGGTAATTGTTACAACAGGCTTAGGTATTGGTAAAGAGTAGACAACTACTGTCGATTTGCTGTCTTGCCCTGCTCCATTTGTTCCTGTAATCACAAAAGTATTATTACCCTGATTCAAGGTTACATTGTTGGCGACAAAAGCAGTTCCTGAAAAGCTAAAGTTCGTATTAGCTTGCCCATTGACCGTAAATGTAACATTGTTTTTGCTCGCAACATTCAAAATCGTTGCTGTAATATTAACCTTATTCGTTTGTGTATTAAACGGATTTTGGTTCGGTGTTGTAATCACAACTGTCGGCTTCTTCTCTGGCAATTTATAAATTACCAACGTTGATTTGGTGTCCTGTCCAGAACTATTTCGCCCTGTAATAGTAAACGTGTTATTCCCTACATTCAAAGCAACATTGTTCGCGGCAAAAGCAGTCCCCGAAAAGCTAAAGTTTGTATTGTTCTGACCATTGACGGTAAACGTTACATCATTCTTGCTAGCTACGTTCAAAACCGTTGCTTGGATGCTTGTTGTATTGGTTAGAACAGTATAAGGATTTCTACCAGGAGTTGTAATGGTCACTACTGGCTTGGGTACTGGCGGAGCATAAATTACAATCGCTGATTTGCTATCCTGCCCAACTCCATTTCTACCTGTTATCACAAAACCATTATTGCCATTGCTCAACGGGATGTTGGTAGCTGTGAAGGTGTTCCCCGAAAAGCTAAAGTTCGTATTGGGACGACCGTTTATGGTAAAATTAATATTATTTCTCTCACTTACGTTCAAAATCGTAGCTGTAATCGTCACTCTATTTGTAGCCGTAGTAAATGGATTTTGATTTGGTGCTGTAATCGTTACAATGGGTGCTGGTTTTGGGGCTCTCATTACGACAACAGTAGATTTACTATCCTGCCCTGCCGCATTGCGTCCCGTTACTGTAAAGGTATTATTTCCTGCACTCAAGTTAATGTTGTTTGCTGTCAATACATTATTACTAAATGAAAAGTTCGTTGTTGCTTGACCATTGATCGTAAACGTTACATCACTTTTAGAACTAACATTGCTTACTGTAGCCGAAATATTCGTCGTCGAATTTGGCGTTGTCAATGGGTTTTGATTCGGTACTGTAAATGTGACTACGGGTGGTTCTATTGGTCGATAAACGACAACGGTAGAAGCATTTGATTGCCCTGAAGCATTACGACCTGTGATTACAAATGTATTGTTTCCTGGAGTAAGCGAAACATTGCTGGCTACAAAGCTGGTTCCTGAAAACGTAAAGTTTGAATTAGAACGACCATTGATCGTAAATGTCACATCGTTTTTGCTCGCCACATTTAGAATCGTTGCATTGATGTTAATAGGGCTATTTTGTGTTGTAAATGGGTTTTGATTCGGTGAAGTAATCACAACCGATGGCTCTTGAACAGGAGCTTGATAAATAATTACAGTTGTCTTTGTATCTTGCCCTGCGCTATTGCGACCAGTTATCGATACAGTATTGTTACCATTTTGAAGGACTACATTATTCATAACAAAACTCGTTCCTGAGAAGGTAAAGTCTGCCGAAGGACGTCCATTAAAGGTAAATGTTACATTATTTCTATTAGCAACATGTTGAATAGTTGCATTAATATTAATTCGATTATTTTGCGTAGTGTATGGATTTCTATTAGGTTGTGTAATCGTCACAATAGGTCGAGGCAATTGAACAACTGGCTCGTAAATAATAACCGTTGATTTGCTATCTTGCCCTGCTGCATTGCGACCTGTGATCACAATTGTATTAGCTCCTTCCTGCAAGTTTAAGTTTGCTAAAGTAAAACTAGTTCCTGAAAAATTAAAATTACTATTCGCTTGACCATTCACTGTACACGTCACATTATTGCGACCTGTTACATGATCAATGGTTGCTGAAACAGTTTCTTTAGAAGCTTGTGTAGTATAAGGATTTTGCCCAGGAGCAACAATCGTTACTACAGGAGGTCGAGGCAAAGGCTTTTCATAAACTACGACCGTACTTTTGGTATCTTGCCCTGCATTATTACGCCCTGTAATTACAATGGTATTATTTCCTGGCGACAAAGTCAAGCCACTCAAAACAAAGCTTGTTCCAGAAAAAGAAAAGCTTGTATTTGTACGACCGTTTACGGTACAAGTTACATTATTGCGGCTAGCTACATGTTGAATGGTAGCGCGAATTGTTTCTTGAGGTTGTTGCGTCACAAAAGGATTGGCGCGAGGTTGCGTAATTGTTACGATTGGAGCAGGTTCTGCTACCACTCGGCGATAAATAATTACAGTACTCTTCGTATCTTGACCGTCTTGGTTGCGTCCCGTAATACTAATTGTGTTGCTTCCTTCCATCAAATTAACAGTAGAAGAAAAATTAGTTCCACCAAAAGAAAATTGGTTGCTTCTTCGTCCGTTTACAGTATAAGTTACATTGCTAGCGCCAACTACATTTAGGATGGTAGCGTTGATTCTTGCCGTGGCATTATTGGTAGTATATGGATTTCTATTAGGATTGGTAATGGTTACCACTGGTGGATTTTGTACAACAACAGGGCGATAAATCACCACAGTAGAAGCCACATCCTGCCCTTTAACATTACGACCTGTTACCGTCAACGTATTGCTACCTTGATTTAGGGCAATATTATTGGCAACAAACGAGGTTCCTGAGAAAGAGAAATTGGTAGAATTTTGACCATTCACTGTAAAAGTTACATTGTTTCTTCCTCCTACATTTAGGATCGTCGCATTTAGATTGATCTGCGAAACGTCTACCGTGTATGGGTTTCTATTAGGGTTCGTAATTGTTACGACTGGCAGTGGTTCTTCTTTTTGGTAATTGATAATAATTGTCTTACTATCGCTACCATCTTTATTCAGTCCTTTTACGGTAATGGTATTTTGTCCTTGCACCAAAGGAACATTACTTGCCGAGAAACTAGTTCCCGAAAAATTAAAGTTGTATCCTGTATTTCCATTGACAGAAAATACGACGTTGTTTTTGCTAGTAACGTGCAAAATCTGTGCAGTAATTGTTGCTGTCGAAGCCAAGGTACTAGACGGGCTAGTCGAAGGATTGGTAATCGTTACAACAGGAGGTTGTTTGGGATCTGTATTGGTATTATTATTTGGTTCGTATACCACAATAATTGCTTGACCACTTGTTCCACAAGAGTTTTTAGCTCGCAAAACAATTCTATTTTCCCCTCTCTGTAATCGTAAGTTGTTTCTAAATTCTTTGGTTCCAGAATCGTAAGAATAATCGCTAACAGCTTGTCCATTGACCGTATATGTAATTTGATTGCGGTTGACATTGCTAACCATTGCAGAGATAAAAACACTAGATTGGTTCGTAGTATATGTCTGTCCGTTATTAACGGGCAATTGAAACTGTACATCAGGGCATGGCTGTTGGCTTCCACTACTTCCATAAACCCTCCAGTGCAACATCAAAGAAGTATAATGATGTATAGAGCTATTAATCGCTCCCCCATTATTAATCTTCACCCCTTCGAAATTATCTTGTAGTGTAAAGGTTGTTCGATGTCCTATTCCCAATGCAAAATACGGACTAAACCAGTATCCTAACTCAATACCAACTGTAGGGGTAAACGTCAGGCGAAATAAGTTATCTCCAAATTCATCTGTTGCAGCATTCGTTTCGTAAGTATCATCTTGCAAAGCAATAATATCTCGACAAATATCGTCTTCTGACTGTGTATAATCGATGCTCTCATAATCATAATCATTGCCAGAAGCATCTTTTTGATTAAATTTTGTACCATAAATACCCAATCCTGCACCAGCATAAAGCGAAAGCCAAATATTGGTTTCTCGACGCAATTTTTCAAAATTGAGGCGCAGTTCTAAGGACAAATCGTGAAAAGTTGTCCGATGATTGTGTGCAAAAGCCTTTGCTGCGGGACGGTAACTAAATTGAGTGCTGTCTGCTAGATTGGCGTTTCCAAACAAATTGTCTCTGTGATTTTGACCAAATGTATAGGTGTTGAGATATCGAAAACGAGCATCTGCTGAAAAAAAGCCATCCTTAGGATTATAGAAGCTATGACCAATATAAAAACCCCAACCCGCTCCCGCAAGGGCTTTGATATCACTGTCTTGCCAAGCTCCTCCAGCGTTGAGCCCAAAAATCCAATAGCCTTTGCCATTGCCCATGCGCCCTTCACCCCCTTGAGCACTACTTTGAGTAGCTCCCAATAAGCTTAGTCCTAATATTAGACATAAGTAAAGTAATGATTTCATAATGTAAGTTTTGTAAGATAGATTTATTGATATTGAGGTAAGCATCAAAACAGTTGATATATCTATTTTTGGACTGCTTGGTGCCTAAATATGTTCTATTTGTTCTTTTTTAGAACAAGATACAATTCTAAATGTTTTAAGTTTTTCTTAACGTTATTTTTTATAGTAGTTAGTAGTAGCAGCGCAGCTAACTATTATTTTTAAATAGTGCTACTTAATATTCTGTACAATAATATCAAACTGCAAGTGATCTCCACAACAAATAAAATGCTCCATAAAAAATACAAAAATTAATATTGCAGAATACTCAGGTCTAGTGGCATCAAACTAAGAAGTTGCTTCAAAAAAAACAATAAAAAGTAGGACCAACAAAAAAATGATGGTCTATATTCCTGAGTATGGTTCCAAAATCATCTTCAATAAAACACCAAACTACTGATCCAAAAGGTGTAATGGGTATCTTAGTAGACGCTTTTTAGAATAAAAAATTAAAGGAGAAATAAGTACTTTTTAGAGTTTACCGATTATATACTAATGGTGGTGTACAAAGTTCTGTAGATTCAGCACACAAGCATTATTCGAAAAACAACGATATAAATAATGGTAATTTTGAGGGTCACAAGTATTTGGATAGGCACTTTGGGCAATCATCAACATACTACTTTCGTTGTTAAATGCTCCCAATATATCGTAAATCTGATGTGTTGTCAACCAATTGTGTTCGACATAATCCAATGCCATATCCAATCGAACAGCTGAATTGCATTGGTGTTTTAAACTATGCAGCCAGCCCGAAAAAGCATCTATATGAACAGGAATGTGTACGTAATTCGTATGAGCACAACCAAATGTACAACTGTGACCATGTGAACAAGTATGCTGGTGCCCGTCGTGGTGATGCCCTCCATGATGCACATGATTGGGATTATGATGGTGCCCTCCTCCATTGTAAGTAGGCTGATTGTTCAAATTGCTATTGGGGCGCAAACCACCATTGGGATTGTTACCTCTATTCAACGTCAACATTGAGCCATACTGAGCTTGATTATTGGTAGAATGGTGGTTGTAATTATTATTGTTGTAATATGGTGCATTTCCACCCCGCTGTGCCAACAGCCCTAAAGTCGTGCATAAAATAAAAACGAGTGTAAACGTAACTTTTTCCATGTTATTGTGTGTTTTTGATGTTTTATAATTATTATATATTGAAAAAGCGTGCCAAACTTCGTGCATCGGGAACTATTTCTATAAAAAAATAGTTTTACGCATTTTGCCACAATCACCCACCCACACAATTCACTCAATTATAAGTCATTGCCACTAAAACCTCGTTTGCATAAAAAAATTATTGCCTTATTTTTAGGCAAAAAAAAAACCACCCAAAGGCGGTTTTCTTTGCTTTACGCAGGGACTGTATTTTTTATTTTTTGAACGTTACATAACAAGTTATACAAGATCTACCAATGGTAATCACGGATGTAACAATCCAACTCACGGCGACTAGAATTAAAAGCCAATTGATCAAATACAATTCCATAGTTGTGAATATCACATGTTCTGTGGAAAGCATATTTTGCAAAAGCTAATCGAGTACTTTCAAAGCTGAACATCAGCATAATATCTGCAATTTGGTGCGCACTTACATAATTGCAACGTACAAAACGTTTTGCTGCTCTCAAACGATCGTTGTCATAACCACAACCTCTAATTGAGCGACAACCTATATTAAAATCAGCAACACAAACAGGTGCCCAACCATAGTTGTGATTGGTATAGTTGCAATAACCATTATAATAGTGCCCATGGTGATGAGAAGTTACCACCACGTTTACATTGTTGTGGTGACCATGGTGACCGTGATGCCCATTGTTATGATAAACATGATGCGAATTATTGTGATGTCCGTGATGACCGTTGTTATGGTGACCATGATGTCCATGATTGTGATGCCCATAACCATTTGGACGATTTCCTCCTCGTCCGCTATTAGAATAACCACTGTTTGGTCGTCCTCCTCCCCGTCCATAGTTAGAACCGCCTCGGCTTGTTGTACCAAGATTTGGGTTTCTATTTAGGTTTGAGTTTCCTCTCAAGGTAGAATTAGAACTTGTATTCCCGTTGCTATTTAAAGTACCTCCTCCTCGTTGAGCAGAAAGTGCAAAAGATGTTCCTATTATAAGTGCGATGATTAATGTTAAATTCTTCATAGTAATTCATTTGAATGGTGTCAAAATTATTGCATAGATTAGATGTTGTGTATTGGGTTCTATGTAATCTTTAATTTGTTCTATTTATACTAATAAAAAAAGCGTGCCAACTTTTCTTTCGCATCTTAACAAAAAAAACACCCTATTACATCTACACACCTTTAAATATGGGCATTACATACTTTTTAAGGACATCAATAAATCCTCAACTTTAACAATTGCAGCAGCTAAAAACGTACATTTTAACTAAAACATTAGTTTTTTTCACTAAAGCAATTGATCCAATATACTTTATTTAGATAAATGAAATTTTCATCCTCTAAAAACCGTCCATATCCCCCTCTTAATCCATTCCAAAAGCTATAGAATTTGCTACTTTTTTTGTATCTTAAAGAGTACATACAAACCTCAAATAATAAAAATTTATTGCATGAAAAAAGAGCAAAAAATAGAGCTAAAAGCTCCACCAACACTCTCCTATATAGAGGCTATACGACTAAGACCAGGGATGTATATTGGCAGTGTTGACATGAGGGGCTTCCTTCATTTACTAAAAGGGGTGCTCTATGATAGTATTACCATTTTTCAGTCGTCCAATATTAACATAGAGATAATGGGAAGGCAATCCATTCGCTTTCTCATTCGAGATATTCCCCAACCGATTCAAAAATACTGGGCAAGTTGGGAACGAGACTTTAGTAAAAACCCTATTTTTGTCGGATTAGAAACCCTCAATGCTTTAAGTGCTATCTTTAATGTTCAACTATTGGATGCTTCATCCACTGTTCTTTTGGAAGAGAAATTTGAAGCAGGGGTTGCTAGCCAAAGTACTACCAATCAATTATGGAATGGCACCACATTACAAATAGAAAGCACATTAGACGGTAATATTTGGAAAGATATAGACCTTCAACCTACCTTTATCTCTAATAAAGTAGCCCATTTTGCTTATTTAAACAAACAAGTGCAATTTGAAGTCCAGTATAACACAAATGGTAGAGCTTGTAATGTATTCTATCATTTTAAAAATGGGCTACAAGACCAATTGCGTTTAGAAGCTTTAACAGGATTAGGGCAAAATCTTTTCGAAACGTCTATTGATCAACAGTTGGATGGAATGCATCTAGAAATAGCATTTGCATTTAGAGAATATGGTGTTGACGAGGCTATTTTAAAATCTTATGTCAATTATCACCCAACTCATGAGGGAGGAACGCACGTAGATGCCCTTCTAAAAGGATTAACTTATGGAATTATGCGTTATTTAAAACAACAACAAGTTACACATTACAGAATTTCTGAAAAAGGGATAAGAGAAAACTTAATCGCTTTTTTACATCTAAAAATGGATGCTCCCACTTTTGTTGGCTGTGTCAAAAACAAATTGGCGAATCCCGAGGTGCTATCTCCCATTAGCCATTTAGTCGCTGATGTTCTATTTGAACAAATGGAATCCAATTCCCAAAGTACGCAACAGTTGATTAGAAAGTTTGAGGTTTACTCTTAGTGGCTTGACTCTTATTCCAAGAAAAAAACACTTTCTAAAAGAAGATAGAAAGTGCTTTTTTTCAACATTAGTTGTTGATTTTTAGTAGTTAGCTACGCTGCTACTACGTGGTCGTTGATTAGCTCCCTGCGGTCGTGAGATTGCTATCGCTTAGTTGTTTACTTTTTTAGCTCGCTACGCTCGTGAGATCGCAAGCTTAGTTACCAAAAAGATAAAAAAACACATTCCTATTAGTTTGATAATCAAAGTTTACTTCAGAATACGATAATCTACAACTTGTTGCTTATCAACTGCGCCGCACTCACGAAGTAAACTAATAAAGTTTTCAACGACCACGTAGTAGCAGCGCAGCTAACTATTGTGATTTTAATAATTGTCAATATAAGATTGTAAATCTCGCTGGCTTGAAGGATTGACCAAGACTCCTTGAACGACACTATAATTTTGAGGATCGTATGTTTTAGCATAAGCTTCTTTCGCAAAATCCAAGCGTACGTCTTCAAAAACAAATAGAGTCATAATTTCTTTTACTTGCTCTGCTAGTAGAAAATTATTTGGTAAAAACTCTTTTGCTTTTTTTATTCTATCGCTATCAGAAGAGTAGGCAACAATTGCTGTTTTCATTGCGTCAAAATCACGTGGAGACATGGCTTGTACCGTTCCACCTTGATTGTTGTTGTTACTAGCTGGGTTTCCTAATGTCACATTCCCGTTTGGGCGATCATCATTCCAGTTATTACTATTGTTATTGCTGTTGCTGTTTGTATTATTGTTGTTATTTGTATTAGCTGGAGGTCTACTGTTCCCACCATTGTTATTATTCCAGTTATTGTTTGTTGAATTGGAGTTGGAATTAGTACCACCATTATTTAAATTATTATTCCAACCGCTATTGTTGTTGTTATAATTATTGTTGTTATTATAATTAGGATTTGGGCTGTTTGGTGGTCGGTTGTTTCCTAAATTAGGATTGTGATGTATACCTCCTCCATGAGAATGTCCCGTGTTAGGTGGACGAGCATAGTCTTTAATAGGTTGCCCATCTAACCATCTTTCCAAAGCATCCTTACTAGAATCGAAAGTAAAGGCATCGTATACCAAATAATAATTTCTTTGATCATAAGTTTTGGCATAAGCATACTTGGCAATTTCTTCTTGGTTATTCTTAAAATCAAATTCTTTGACTAAAGCGTTAACTTGACTAGCGTACAAATAATTTCCATCGACCAATTGCTTGGCAACTCTTAACTTTCCATTATCAAAAGACTCTGCTCTCAAATGACGCAATGCTTGCGCAAAATCGGCATCCGTAATAGGATAAGGACCATAATATCCGCCCCCTTGATAATCGTTAATTGGCTGCGTACTAACCCAGTCACTAACTCTATCTTTGCTAGAATCGAAGGTAAAAGCGTCATATACAATATAGTATTTGTTTTGGTCGTAGGTTTTTGGGTAAGCATATAGCGCAACCTCTTCTTGATTCGCTTTAAAACTAAATTGTGCTACCATTATCTTTACTTGTTGTGATAATAAGTAGTTTCCGTTGATAATTCCCTTGGCAATACGCAATTTTCCATCATCAAAAGATTCTCTCCCCATTTGATTTAGAGCTTGATTAAATTCAATGTCCGACATTGGGATTGGATAATGGTGATGGTGACCATGATGATTATGATGGTGATGACCTCCTGGGCGTTGTGCCTGTACTATTAGGACATAACTTAGCAGTAGTAATGTAATTATTGTTCGCATAATTTGATGTTTTTTAGATAGTAATTAGTACTCTGACTCTTGTCGTCACTTGTGTCTTGTATGAGCCGTCAATATTCAACCTAATGTTATTAATATCTTTGTAGCAGAGCACTTCTCCTTAGAGTAAATGTACATAATAATTATTATTAGTGCCAAAAACATACCATATCAATTCTATATAGGTCCATTATCAACTTACATCAAGCTACTAACTCAACATAACACACTACTAATCAAAACTATAAAAACAACTCACAAAACTAATTTTTCTCACTTTTTCTCTAAAAAAACATCTATTTGCCACCTTAACAAATAAAAAAGGGCCAGAGTTTCCTCAAACTCTGGCCGTATTCACACCCTATATCCTATTGATTAAATAATAGGTTATAATATTTGTCAAACACTTAACTATGCGTATTCATCAAAATATTATTCTTTGACAAATTTCATAGTTTGTTGTGTTGTTTCACTTGTAATTCTTACTACGTATACACCTGCTGGTAACTGCTCGATAGGAAGGCTTACTTGCTCTTGTCCTGCTCCTACGTTCAAGTTATTCATGTAAGCAACTTTTCCTGTCAAATCTAAGATAGAAATGGTTCCATCTATTGCTTCTTCTGTACTAATTGCTAAATGTACTACACTGTTTGCTGGATTAGGGAACAAGTTGATTGTTGTTGCTCCTTCTTCTACTTCTTCTACTGCTGTATAGTAATTGATTACAGGAGGCAACATATTTACAGTAAAGCCTGGCTTCGTAAAGTTACGGCTAAAGTTACCTACAGAATCTACTGTAATAGTATCACAGAAAGTAGATACACAACCATTTACAGTATCCAAAGCCATCAAACAAACTACATAAGAGCCAAAGCTATTGTAAGTGTGTAGTGGTGCACCAGACATTGCTCCTGTACCATCACCGAAATCCCATACAAATGTAAATCCTGCATTCGAAGCAGCACCGTTTACTACTGGTTGCATCCACAATAAGAATGGATCGTTAATACTTTGCGTAATATGAAGATCTGTTGTCAAGTTAGCACAAGGTCCTGTTGGGTTGCCATTGTTCGTTGTTACCATGATTGAATCACAGTAAGTAAAGGTACAGTTTGCAGAATCTGCCGTCAAACATACTAAGTGGTATCCGTTTGTGAAAGTAAACGTTGGATTAGAACTATTCGAAGTATTTCCGTTACCAAAATCCCAAGTAAAGTTTAGTGGGTATTGGTTGCTTGTTAATACTGGTGTAAAGGTCACAACTCCATTCGCACCTACTGAGTAAGTAAAGGAACCATTTCCAAAGTTTCCACATGAATTAGAAGCTCCTCCTACACAGAAGTTTGTTGTTTCTGAATAAGTGAATGAACCTCCTGACACTAATGTCATTCCTGTTGAGTCATCTACCAAAGTATAGCTTCCTTGGCCATACAAGCAGCAAATACCATCTCCATAGCTATCATAGATATTAAAGTTATAACAACCTGTTGGCAAACATAAATTGATTGGTAAGTTTTGACCGTTCATAGCTGAGCTATAGTTTCCACCATTCGCTACTACTACACCATTCGCATCTGTTACAGTCCAAGAAGTTTCTGTTGCATAGTTATCAAACAATAAGTTCAATGTTACAGCATTTTGTGCACATGGGTTTGGATTGCCTCCATTCACATAAATTGAATCACAGTATGTTTCTGTACAAAGTGAATCACTTACTGTCAAGCATACCAAATGCCAGCCGTTTGATAAGTTTACAGTTGGGTATTGTCCGCTTGCATACACACCATTTCCAAAATCCCATGAGTAATAAGTTCCTATTCCGAAGCCTGATGCAGAAGAGTGGAAAGTTACACTATTTCCCATTGCCAAGGAATCAATGAACCATACCGATGTATTACATGGGTTTGGATTACCTCCATTCACATAAATTGAATCACAGTATGTTTCTGTACAAAGTGAATCATCTACTGTCAAACATACATAGTGCCAGCCGTTTGATAAGTTTACAGTTGGATATTGTCCGCTTGCATACACACCATTTCCAAAATCCCATGAGTAATAAGCACCTGCTCCGAAGCCATACGCAGAAGAATGGAAAGTGATATTATTTCCTGTTGACAAAGAATCAAAGAACCATACTGATGTATTACATGGGTTTGGATTACTTCCATTCACATAAATAGAATCACAGTATGTTTCTGTACAAGACGAATCACTTACGGTCAAACATACTTGATACCAACCATTTGATAATTGTACCGTTGGGTTTGGTCCATAAGCCTGAAAGTTAGTTCCAAATGTCCACGCATAAAATGCGCCTGCTCCAAAACCAGATACTGACGAATTAAAAGTCACATTATTTCCTGATGATAACGAATCTGTAAACGAAATTGTTCCACTACATGGATTTGTATTACCGCCGTTTACATAAATTGAATCACAGTATGTTTCTGTACAAAGTGAATCATCTACTGTCAAACATACAGAATACCAGCCATTTGATGCAGGAAATGTTACAGTTGGTCCTCCTACAATGATAGAGCTACCTCCTATATTCCAAGTATAAGAAGTTCCTGCTCCAAAACCAGAAGTAGATGCTTGAAGTGTTACATGATTTCCTGTTGTTACTGAACTAGAAAATGATACAAATGTGTTACATGGGTTTGGATTCCCTCCATTCACATAAATTGAATCGCAGTATGTCTCAACGCAAATTGAATCGTCTACTGTCAAACATACATAGTGCCAACCATTTGATAAGGTTACAGTTGGGTATTGTCCACTTGCATACACACCATTTCCAAAATCCCATGAGTAATAAGCACCTGCTCCAAAGCCTGATGCATAAGAGTGGAAAGTTACACTATTTCCCATTGCTAAGGAATCAACAAACCATACCGATGTATTACATGGGTTGGTGTTGCCACTAATATAAACTGAATCATGGTAAGTAGCTTGACAACCTAATGTATCATAAACAGTTACATCGGCAGCATACCATCCTGGTCCAGGGTAAGTAAACGAAGGATTTGCAACTGAAGAACTTCCTAAACCATGAAAATTCCAAGCATAACTATACATTGGATTGCCTCCTACTACATTGCTAGTAAAAGAAGCTGTATTGCCGCTAACTGTATGACTGTGTGTTACAGCAAAACCTGAACATGGATTTGGATTAGTATTGCTAATAATACTATCACAATAAATTGTTGTCTGACAATTTGTTAAACTATCATATACCGTTAAACAAGCATGATGGTAACCAAATGGAGAACCACCACTAAAGTTGTAATTAATTGTTGGGGTAACTGATGTCACCGTGTTCGTTGTATTATTATTGTAATCATCAATAGTCCATACATAAACAGGATTCATCATCCCCGCACTCGTAGTGGCTGTAAAGTTGTAGTTGTTCCCCGTATTGGTATACGAAAACGTAGCACTACACTGTGCTTGCAAACTACTTGTTGCCCCTAAGAACAGTAAAATAGCTAATGTTAAATAATTAAATGCTTTCATAAGTTGATTTTGATTTAAACGTAATTTTTGTTTGGAGTAATACTTTTCTTTGACAGTACAATAATAAGTAGAAGCATTACTGTTTAAAAAGACATTTTTAAATAAAAATTAATCACTTTAAATAAAAAATTCTTTATAAATCATTAAACAACAATACAAAACAACACCAAAAAACACTAAAAACTTACAACAAAAACAACAAGGTCAATCCCAAAAAAAATATTTTCCAGAAAAATTCTAGAAAATATTTTTTAAACAATCATTTTTTTTAGAAATATTATATTCCTAATAAATAATGCGATCACAATTTTTCTTGGCGAACAAAGCGACCATTGATAAAGTCAAATTTCTGTCCTTTTATGGTAATGGATTCTCCTTCTTGCGTTTTTGCCAAGTCAAATATGTCCTGTTTTATCAAATGAATAGAACCATTCGTTGCATGAGCCAAGTTTAAATATTCTTCATTAATAATTTTCTCTTGTTTTCCCCAAAAAGAACTCCCGCCATCTTCTACACCACATAGTATGATACGAATAGGTACTTTTAATTGGTGCATTAATTCCAAATCACGTATGGGGCTATAATTATCTGCTATCAAAAAAACTTCATCGTACTTTTTGCGTTTATCTTGTGCCGCCAATAATGCCTCCACATCATTTTCTGGATATTCTCCTCCTCCTCCGTTTCGCATCCCCTTTCTCATGGTATTAATAATAGTATTAAAATCTTTTATTTGCCCCTGACAAAAATAAAACCCACCTGTTGAACCAATCCTCTTTTGTGAAGTAGATTTGTTATCACCGTCATTAAAAAATAAGTATTTTTTATCTTCGTTCTCCATAAAATTTAAAGCATGCCACAAGATTACTTGCTCGGTATAACCATACATAGATCCTGTAATATCGGTTACGACAATTTTATGTTTAAACTGCTTTTTTAACCGAAACAAAGGCGCTAGAACTGCTTTATTTTTTTCTTCAAAAAAATGAGGATTTTGCTTTAATTTTTCTCTATACGTTTGCGCTTTAATTTGCAACATGGCATTCACCCACTCCACACTATCATAGTCTATTGGAATGTAAATATCTTCCTCTGCTATTTTGTGTTTGTTGCCCGTTCTAACCAAAGAATCTAAAAAATGAATGGCATCCATATGAACAAGACGAGACAAAGAATCGGCAATGTGCGCCAATCGTTCTTTTTCTTTAGATCCCATCCAAGTAAAAACAGTTGACATAATCTTATATTCTTTGCCAACATCTAAAGGACGTATCGTTTTGACATTATCATGGTATTTTACAGCAATTCTAAATTCAGATACAAAAGGCAGGTAAAAATGCACTTGCCCTTCAGCATTTGTTGTATCTCTAAAAACTTCCCCAGTAGTGGTATATAAAGTTACGACTTCGTTGGGCAATCGTTGATTGGCAATATTTCTATACGTAAATGTAAAGTAGATAAATCGACGCGTATAGGCTTGATAATTATACGTCACATAAGGAAACGCATTGATTGTAATCGGTCTCAGACAAGTGTGTTCGCCACAATGAACCGTATATGTCTCATCAAAAGGAACCTTGACTTTCACACGTCCATTAGAGCCTGTTGTAGTTTCTACCACATGTCCCTTTTTTCCCTTTAACACAACGGGCGCATTGGCATAGGGACTACCGTTGGGATTCATGAGATTCAAGTTGACAAAAGAAATCGTGTCCTCTGGACTAAAATTAGGTTGATGTCCTTGTGCATGAGCTGTTGTGAGCTGTAAACACAAGTAGCATAAAAAAAAAGTGCATCGCATAGTCGGTCATTTTTAAGAACTTTAATAGCTTTTATTAATAATCCCTAAAAAGTCAATTAGTTACACTTTTTCTATAAAATAGTAACTTGACCTGTCGATTACTGTAGAGTATCTAAAAATGTGCTGCTATAAAATCTAACGTATGATTGTAATAAGCGGCTCCTCCTGCCGTGTATAAATCCGTGTGTGCTCCTCCTTTCACAGTATAAAAAGTCTTGTCAGTACTTGCCAAAGCTTCAAACAACTGCTTGCCATATCGAATATGAATATGCTTATCGGCATCGCCATGATTCATCAAAATAGGTTGTTTTATTTTTTTACAAGCTAGTATGGGTTGAATTTGGTACGGATCAAAATTGGCAATCTGCCCAGCAAGCGTTAAAGCTCGATTAGAAGCAAAACGTAAACCAATCCCATAACAGTATCGTTTTTGGTACTGATAAACGATTTCTGATAAATCTGTGAATGTACTTTCAATCACGCCAAATTGAATTCTTGGTTCTATAGCCAATGCCTGCAATGCAACAGCCGCTCCCATAGAACTCGCCCAAATTCCAATAGACGTATTGGGGTCATAATTTAAAATTGCAGCAACGACAGCTTGAACATCTTCTTTTTCATGATACCCAAATGTACAATATTTTCCCCCACTTTGTCCATGTGCTCTGGCATCATAAATCATACAGTTGTATCCTGATTCGGTCAAACGCTTCGCTATCCCTAAATAATCTTCTTTACAACCTCCTATACCATGCAGCATAATGATTGTTCCTTTTGCAGAATCTTGGTCTGGCAATGCCAAATAATTGGACAAAATAACACCATCCTTTGTCTCTATCTCCAACACTTCTGTTTTTAGTTGGTAATCTTTAGGGAAGGCACCATAAGAAAATCGCTCTTGGTGTTCTTCTAAATCAATCTTTTGGGGCATTACAATAGCATAAGGAGCTATAAACTCTACAATAACAATTAGCGCAACCAATGCGACAAGCAATAAAATAACTAGCACTTTGTATCCTATTTTTTTCATGGGAAAAATTCATTAGACAGGATGACGAATAGAGTCGTATTACCAAAAAAGCAAGATTTTTTGAAGGACAAGGAAAAGCGCAAACTCATAGCTGTAAGCTATGAAGTAGAGCATTTGACGAAGTCAATCCCCAAAAAATGGTTTTGTAGGCATACCATTTCATTCGTGATCATGTTTATTAATGGTTTGGATTTTTTGTGATAATAATACGAAATTTTCAAGACTTTAAGTAACTTACCAGCTCTATAAAACCGTATATAAATTATAAATTAGCATCATGAAAGAGCAGATTTTAGATCGTTTTCTCCGTTATGTCAAAGTAGATACTCAGTCTGAGTTTGGAGTAGAAAAAATTCCTAGTACAGATAAACAATTCATCTTAGCCAATCAAATTGTAGAAGAATTAAAAGCCATAGGTTTGAGTGATGTTGAAATTGATGACCATTGTTACATTATGGCTACGCTTCCTGCCAATACCGACAAGAAAATACCTACAGTTGGTTTTGTTGCCCATATTGACACATCTCCAGATTTCACAGCAACAGGTTGCGCTCCAATTGTTTGGAACAATTACGATGGTGGAGACTTGGTATTAAACGAAAAAGAAGATCTTGTTCTTAGAACTTCTGAATTCCCTGAAATGCTCCAATTTAAAGGTCAAACTTTGATTACGACTGACGGCATGACACTTCTAGGGGCAGACGACAAAGCTGGTGTAACAGAAATTGTTTCTGCTATGGAATACCTTATTAACCACCCTGAAATCAAACACGGGAAAATCCGTATCTGTTTTACTCCTGACGAAGAAGTAGGTCGTGGAGCAGATTTATTTGATGTGGAAAAATTTGGTGCAGAATGGGCGTACACAATGGATGGCTCGCTTCCTGGTGAGATTGAATACGAAAATTTTAATGCGGCTTACGCGGCCATTGATATACAGGGAAAAATTGTTCATCCTGGTGCCGCAAAAGACAAGATGGTCAACTCAATGTATATTGCAGCCGAGCTTATTCAAGCTTTGCCCGCAGAGGAGGTGCCCGAAAAAACAGAAGGTTATGAAGGTTTCTTCCACCTGCTTTCTGTCAATGGAGATGTAGACAAAACAGAACTCCGTTATATCATTAGAGATCATGACAAAGAAAAATTTGAAGCAAAAAAAGCATTGATGCAACAAACAGTAGATGCTTTAAATCAAAAATATGACCATCGTCTTTCTTTGAGTTTGAGTGACCAATATTATAATATGGCAGAAAAAGTTCGTCCTGTTATGCATATTGTCGACTTAGCAAGAGAAGCCATTAGCAATTTAGGAATGCAACCCATTACTCGTCCTATTCGAGGAGGAACAGATGGTTCCAGATTGTCATTTATGGGCTTGCCTTGTCCTAATATTTTTGCTGGCGGTCTAAACTTCCACAGTCGTTATGAATATGTTCCTTTAGAATCTATTGTAGCCGCTACAGAGACAATTATTGAAATTGCTAAATTAATGGAAAGCCGAGATTGGTAATCTTATCAACAAACTTTACTACCTATAAGTCATCTTCTAATTAAAGAGGATGACTTATTTTTTCTGACTATTGAGCATTTAAATCCCAATTGTAAGACTTAAATTTCACAACAGCATTATTAGAAATTGTATGATCTGAATATTGTTGAATGTAATTTACAAGTTGGCTGTTACCACCAAAATCGGTGGCATACCAATCAAAAATTTTCGAAATTTCTATGGTATCAGTTGTTATGGTGTTATAAGTAGGATTATTAATAAAAGCTTTGGTTTGACTGGTATAATATTGTTGAATATTGGATTCTGTCCATGCCTTGTTCAATAAAGGAGGACACGAAGCAGCAGCGCAATTAACTGCAAAATGCACTTTGGGCTCTCCAAATGCAGCCAATAATTTATTTTTTTCGATTTGATCCAATGTATATGCTTGGCTTCCAACCATTATTTGACGCGTAGTCCATACCATACCACCATCAATATCTAAAATACTATTCACAGGATGTTCTACCAAAATAGTATATATCGTATAAGCATTGTATAAATTGATCCAATAAGCCATCTGTTTGTTATCCGACCAAGTCGTTTCTGGACCATTGGATTTTAACCAGTCAATATATGCCAACAGTTTTGCTTCTTCATTTTTAAACCCCACGTAGTCAACATTTCCATTTGTATCTACATATTTTGTTAGAAGGGCATCAAATGAAGCGTGACTCTGAGGCTCATTATTTACGATATTTTTATCACAAGCGGTTATTAACACAACCAACAACAAGAAACCAATCCATAGTTTTTTCATAAACACCAAGCATCTTTATTAAAGAAATAAAAGAAAGTTCTATTGAGACCATTCTTTTTAGAACCATAGGAAGATAACAAGTTCTTTTTAAGAAAACAGGCTTCTAAGTTTTAAGCAGCTCTTTTTGACAGAAGTATTATAATTCTCAAATAGTTTTGTGTGTTGTATAAGGAATCCCCCACAAATTAAAGGTATTATACGAGTAGAAATATAAACTCCTAAGGAAAAATCTGCAATTTTTCAGGTTGTCCATAACACAGTTTTTATTACTTGATTTATTCAGTAAATGATTTACATTCCCATCCATCATAATACCCATTAAAATCTTTAGCTAATTTATATAAACTAGTGGTATAAATATTAACTTCATCATAGTCAACTTTATCAAGCCTTGAAAAAACTATTTCATATCTTAATTTATCCTCTTTATTGAATCTCTTTCTAAGCACTTTAAAGTTATCTTTCTTAACAGCTTTCTCAAAGGAACATTGATCTTCTTGCTTTTCAAAATACGCCCAATGACTTACTTCTCTTAATTTCTGAAGAGTATCGCCATGCTTTTCCATATTGCGCAAAACTCTCCTGTTTTGCATCAATTGATATTGTTCTTCAGATGGCATTAATACCATTAAAAATAAATCCCAATTTTTATCTTCACTAAAATGATAAGTGCTTGATGGGAAACTTCGAAAAGGTCCTGAAAGTATATTGTCTATCTGGACTTTTTCCTTGAAATAAATGAAAAAATCTCTTGTTCCTTTTGACGTAATATGTCCCACTTGGATTGCCTTAAATTTTTTCCATAATGTAGGAATAATTTCCTCTTCCAAAATACTTAGCCTGTCAAGATCATCGCTTGTAGGAAAACCATTCTCTTTTGATGTATACCTTATTGAAATGCACAAAAGGTTTAAATATTTTTTTATAGGAGCTATTTGATGCAATCCAATGTTTACAAAAATGGACATCGGACCATCTTCATCTTCTTCAAAGTAAAAGTCCCAATTTTCAGGTAATTTCATATATTAAGGCTTCTTTTTTTAATCACATACAACATCTAACTATATTAATTCCGTTTCCTATTTTTTTTCTTTTTCTTCTTATTTTCCATAATATCCATTCTTCCCGTATTAGATATATCTAACAAAAGCGTCGAGCCATCTTCCTTTACTAAAAGCACATCTGCTACCAAAGTATATTTCCACTTCTTATTGGGATGAAAAATAACATTTAAGGCATCCTTAATGAGTTCCAATTTGTCAAAATCCATTCTTGTTTCGACCACTGTCGTTTTCATTGGTTCGATCACAATTTGTTTTTTATGGTTCACTTTTCCGACAAACAATTCTTCAAAATCAATTTTTCCTTTGATTTCATCAATTACAATCTGATGCAAACTTGGATTTTTAATCGCCAACTGTACATCAAAAACTGCATGGTGCAACTTTAGCTCCCGCTTTTTCATTTTTAATATCTCAACCTTGATAATCTTCGGTGCCAACGTTTGTTCATTAATTTCCATCTCCAACTCCCGTTTTCCAAAAATAGGCAAATCCAAATAGTTTCGAAATACGACTCGTATCGTGGCAGTATCGGTCGGATTCATTTTTGCCAAGGTAGCTTCCAATACTTTTTTATTAATATCGACGGGCACTGTCAAGACATTTTTATCTCCTTTCTTTTGATAATCTCTATCCACAAAAATAGTTCCCTTAGAAAACTCTGTCTCTCCCATATATACTTTATAAGCCATAGAATCAATAATAACATCTAAGTAATAATCTGTTGAAATTTCAACATCTAATTTCATAAATATATTGTTCTCTGTTATCTTAGTATGTGCAGTATTAATCTCTATTTGTACAGGTTGCGTAAGCTCTAACCAGTATTTAGGATTAATAAAAAAAGCAATTACAGCAATTAGCAACAGTGCCAACAACAGCAGCAGCGATTTTTTAATAATATTTTTCATTCAGAAAGATTCGGCTAGAGTATTTTAATATTTGGTTTACATTTTTATAACAAAAAAGAAGTCCATAAAGATGTAAAAAAGTACTATTTAATGCCTCAGTTTCTTACTCCATCGACTTTTAAGGAGATATAATGACAACCAACTCTCCCCTAGTTCTAGGAGAAAATTAAATCAATTTTTAGACAAAAAACAAGGGAACAAAGGAAATATACGATCAAAGTTGGTACTCAAAAATTTTCGATGACCGATAACTCCATACTATATGAATCGTCAAAATACCCTCTAAAAAAGGACTCAATCTGATGACTTAGAACAATAGTTAGCTGCGCTGCTACTACGTGGTCGTTGAAAAACTTTATTAGTTTAGCTGCGCTGCTACTTCGTGGTACTTCGTGAGTGCTGCGCAGTTGATAATCAGCAAGTTGCGCCCTTGTTGCGCCTTACACCAAAGCATTGATTATCAATACCAATATAAATGTATTTTTTTTATCTTTTTGGTGACTAAGCTTGCGATCTCACGAGCGTAGGGAGCTAATCAACGAACTACTATTAGAAAAAATAAACATTATTCCTTCCTGCCTCGGTAGGTATAGCGAACAGAAGATGAGTAGCCAATACTAGCATCATTAATAATCTTCGAATACTGTAAAGACAAACTATCATTATGCCAGTAGATGTTTCTAGATACCTCACGTCTATAATAAGAGTAAATATACAAAGAAGTGTAATTTTGATAACTATCAAATAAATCTAAAGAAAACCTTTGCTGATCAAAGAAAAAAGAATTTCCCGAAGTAGTTACTACTACATTTTTGATATATTGTGTGTCTAGGTTATTTGTAAAGTCTTGTTTTCTTACCCATAGTCTATACGTTCCTGTTAAATTGGCGACATCTCCATGAGGCAAAACGGTCTCGTTTTTTGTCGTTCGAAGTCCATTAAAATCTAATTCAGAGTTAGCACAACCATTGTAAGGACCATAATAACAGTCATAATCGTATTCTATAACAATTCGATTATAATTATTACTATACGTCAATTTTAGAATTTTAGTATTACTATAAGAGTTTGGATTGGGGATAACACTTGCGTCAAAATGAGTTTGCGACAAAGAATCGATTGGAAAGGCATAGTTCAAAACCTTAATCGTGTCATTTTCCACATATACTTTGACCACTTGATCTGCCTGATTATTAAAGTCGTCTGGTGGCAACATGATTCGACTAGTATAAATTGAACCATAAAAGTTTCCTTCGAAGTGGCTAGTGCTTGACGTAACTGAAGGGAAAACTGTAAGCGTCTTAGCATCTTGCATTGTTTCTGCAAAACGAATAGTATCTGAAGTAATTGGTGGATCAACAACAACAGTTCCCACCTCTTTGATTGTTTCTTTTTGGCAAGCAGTAAAAAACAACGTAGTTATTAGGGATAGGTAGCATACAAAATTTGTCTTAGTTAACATAATCTTTTTTTTGAGGTAGTGTGGGGATAAAAAACAGCGAACTACACTAAAGACGAATGCTTAGCATAGTTCGTTGTAATAACTTCAGTTATTTTTTTATACCCCCTTATTTATCAACCGTTAAGGTTTCTTCCAACCATTTAAAAAATTCTGTTTGCCAAATTAAAGCATTTTGCACAGAAAGCACCCAGTGATTTTCTTCTGGGAAATACAGCAATTTGCTCTTAATTCCTCGCATCTGAGCAGCATTAAAAGCTTCCAAACCTTGCCCAATTGGTACTCTAAAATCCTTTCCTCCTTGGATGATTAGGATTGGAGTATCCCATTTTTGAACATGCTCAATAGGATTGAATTCATTAAAACTACGTTGTGCCACCTTGTTGTTTTTGTCCCAATAATGACCTCCCATATCCCAATTGACAAAAAACATTTCCTCTGTTGTTCCATACATTGATTTCCAATTAAAAATACCATCGTGTGCAATAAAGGTCTTGAAACGCTTCTCATGAATACCCGCCAAATAGAAACAAGAATAGCCACCATAACTTGCCCCAACACAACCCAATCTATTTTTATCAACATAAGGTTCTTCTGCAACAGCATCAATGGCTGCCAAATAATCTTTCATATTTTGCCCGCCATAATCTCCACTAATCTGTTCGTTCCATTCAACCCCATATCCTGGCATTCCTCGGCGATTGGGTGCTACGACAATATAACCTTGTGCTGCCATAAGTTGAAAATTCCAACGAAACGAATAAAATTGGCTCAACGCTCCTTGTGGACCTCCTTGGCAATATAACAGTGTTGGATATTTTTTATTTTTATCAAAGTTTGGAGGATAAATTACCCATGTAACCATTTCTTTTCCATCCGTCGTTTTTACCATTCGTTTTACCACATTGCTCTTATTGATGCCCTCATAGATAGCATCATTCTCATGCGTCAATTGTTTCATTTCGCCAGTGGTAATATCTACGGTATACAACTCTGTCGCATGGTTCATGTCTCTACGAGCAACCACCATTGTAGCACCATTGTGTCCAACAATTCCATGCACATCAAACTGCCCTTTTGTAATTTGCTTCGGAGCTGTTACTTTAGCTTCATAAGAAGTGGGCACCGCCAATTCGAACAAATGAACGGTTCCCCCTACGGGTGCTGTAAAATAAATTTTGTCACCTTCATTACTCCACAAAAAACTATTGACCGTACCATCCCAATCTTTTGTTAGATTGATATCGCCTTTTTTTCCCCCTTCTTTGTAACGAATAATAATATCATTTTTATCCGACTCATAACCATCTCGTTTCATTTGCAACCAACCCAATAATCCCTTAGAAGAAAATGCAGGTGCCATATCATAACCATTATTATAACCCGTCAAATTTTCTGTCTTTTGGGTAGCTATATCATAGGCATAAATATCGGTGTTGGTACTCTGAGTATATGCCGTTCCATGTAGTTTTTTGGTAACATACAATACTTTCTTACCATCAGGACTCCACAAATAGTCTTCCCCACCACCAAAGGGCATGGTAGGGCAATCGTAAGGTTCTCCTTTCATAATATCCACTCGATCCATCATACGCCCTTTTATGTTCTCTACAAACAAGTGGCTGTATTCTCCATCTTCCCAAGTGTCCCAATGGCGATACTGTAAACTTTCGTAAATACGCACATTTGAATTTTCTAGTGTTGGATAATAATCCGTTCCAGTAACACGCTCTATTTTAACATTTTCAGTTGTAATTTTCAATTGACCATCTGGAGACACGTGTCCGTCTTTTACCAAGTTGGAGTAATCACTAATTGTTTTTTTCTCTCCACCTTTAATCGGTTGCAAATAATACTTTGTTGTTTTGGAATTACCTGCTACATTATATTGAGAAGAACGATAGACAACAGCTGTTTTGTCATTGGTCAACCCTACTGCTGACACTCTATTTAGTTCCAATAATTGTTGCGGGGTTAAGTTTTTTTGCGCTTGTATACTTCCTAAAAAAGCAGTCAAACAAAGTACTAGATATTTTTTTTTCATAGTTGAATTAGACTACATACACGGCAAGCAATAGGTTGTTAATTGGAGTTTCGAACAGTTTTTAAATTTGTCTAACTACCACAGTTCCATCAATACCACAACTTCAAAGTTAGATCTGCGTATCTTTTATTTGATAATAATAAAAAATTAGATACTCTTAGCAGCACGATCTTTCTATTTATCAAAAATAATGCTCTGTCCTGTAAAAATTTACAAACTATTGTGCAAATGTATTATTATAAAAAATGCGTTTAATCACCCAATAAAGGTAATTAAACGCATTTGATTCTTCCTTATTTTAAAGAAAAATTCAACCAAACAACTTATCAATATACTTTGTTGACAAACCCGTTGGCAACATAGGTTGATCCTTTGGAAATAGAAAGAATGGTATAAGTTTTAAAGTCACCCTCTATTTTTTGAATAGACTCTATACGCTCAAAACTTGTCTTGCCAGTTTTTTCATCAAAAACCATGACTTGCACCTCTGTTTGGGACAATGCCTTCCAAGTTTGCTTATTTTTTTGGTTTCTTAATTTTGCCAACGACACAAATCCCTGTCCTTTGATATATAAAGGATGATCAGGAGTAATTGAAATTTGATAGGAAGCCGTTTTTACATCCAATAAACTCAAATGACGTTGATTGGTTGTCAATTCTACTGCAGATTCGAATGTTTGAGATGTCTCCAAATCAATGGCCAACAATGTAGTCCCGACAGTCAATCCTTCTACCATTTTTGTTGTGTTATTTGCTAGACTAATTTGAGTAGTTGGTGCAAAACAACAAGCAACATGATCGATATGAGAAATACAAACATCTTCCCACTTTTCTCCTTTGTATACGTCTACTATTTCAAATTTAAAATTCTCTTTTGTTTCCCAGTTGATGTGATGTGGTAATTCAAAATGCTGTGCTCCCATTTCATCGGTCAAATCCAAGTAACAAATTGGCTCACCATGTCGATACACCTTAAACCGCTTTACCCTTGAATTATATCTCCAGTTTTGAGGACTAGACTGATAACCGTTGTAAATCACATTCACAGTAATTGCTTTGACCTCAAAAGATTCACCAATACCATACCCTTGTACCCCTTCTACCCAAGCTGTCATTGGATTATCGTCTGACAAGTTTCCTATGTTATAATTTTTAGAACCTTGCCCTTTTAGCGTGGATGAAGCATGTATTGGTGTTACACCTTGCGCACAATCGTTGTAAAAGAAACCAGGATTTTTCTCATCGGCATCTTCCGCTTCTTGCACCGATCGCCAATCTATTTCTACGCCATCTCCTCCTTTGGCTTTTACAACAGGCAGCTGCGCCTGAACATGAACAAAAAAGAAGCACCCAAGAAACGTTGTTGACAATAATTTAAAATTCATTTTTTTATTTTTTGGTATTTAATTATTGGTTGTTCTTTCTATTTCTAAAGATGCATTTGAACCCAACCAATAAATCTTAAAATTGTCTCAATAATTCAAAACACAATAAAACATCTTATTTTACAAAAGACTAGCCAAAGCTGTTATTAATTTGTTAAAATAGAATTGTAAAGCCTGTTTTGGGTATCTGAAAGATTGAATGAATGCTGGTGGATATGGTAAAATACCCAAGCTATTTTTTAAAAGTTTTAGTTGAATGCCAATATTTAAAAATATTGCAACTCTTTAATTTTTAATAAAAATTGAAATATTTATTGATTTAGTAAATGTTATTCATTATATTTATAAATAGCATTAACAAGTAAAATGAAAATAATAAATACACATACTGGAGAAGAATACAAAGGAGAAATAGAGCAACTTAGAAAATCTGATGTTTCTAAACTAAATGAAAATGACAATTTTGAATTTGATTGGTCGAAAGAATCTGAAAATGATGTTTACAAAATCAGACGAAAAGGAATCGATGAAACTTTAGGTTTAATCTCACTTACTGATTATCCTAAAGAAAAAAGAATTCATATAAACTTAATTGAGGCATCTAAAGAAAATGTTGGAAAGAATAAAAAATTTAAGAATATTGCTGGAAATTTAATTGGATTTGCTTGTAAAAAAGCATTCCAGAAAGGCTATGATGGTTTTGTTTCTCTCCTACCTAAGACAGAACTAATTCCAGTTTATATTGCTTATGGCTTTAAAAAAGTTGGACTGTTTTTGGCTGTCTTCCTCAAAGCTTCCGAAAATTTAAAATCTAAATATCTTGAAGATGATGAGAGAATATGAGAAAATATATAAAGAGCTTAGAAAAAAATTCAGTGATGAAGAAATTGCTGAATCTATGCTTATTCCTGCTGATTTAACGGAGGAAGAAAAAGAAAAAGCAACAGAAAAGTTATTAGCTTTTCGATTTAAATTACTACAAGAGCAATCTGAAAAAGAAAGAATATATTCAGATTTACTTCGATTCAAATATCAAATGGAAGACTATATAGAAAATAGTATTTATATAGATGGAAAAAGTTTTGGTAAACATCTTGAAGAATATACTCGCATTCTAAATAGAACTAAAAAGAAATTATCTGAAGATTTGGATATTCATTACACTCGCTTAAGCCAAATCATTAATGATAAAAAAGAACCCAATATTGAATTGACTTATCGTTTAGAAAAACATTCTGGCAATCTTATCCCTGCTGTGTATTGGTGGAAATTAATCATAAAAAAACAAGAAGCATCTATAAAAAAAGATAATAAAACTAGAAAAATAGAAGCGTCTAAGGTTAGTAATGCTATGAAATTTAGTGCATAAGTAACCACAGGTAACAAGAACGATATAGTGCTCCTATATTTAGCTAAACGTTAGCATTATCAATAGTTAGCTGCGCTGCTACTTCGTGGTCGTTGAAAAACTTTATTAGTTTACTTCGTGAGTGCTGCGCAGTTGATAATCAATAAGTTGCAGATTTATTGTGCTTTGTGATAAAGCTTTGATTATCAAGCTAATATAAATTTACTTTTTTATCTTTTTTGGTGAAAAAGTAAACAACTAAGCGATAGCGATCTCATGAGCGTAGCGAACTAATCAACGAACTACTACATTATAGAATATCCAGTTAAGTAAGATAATGAGAATAATAAAAAAAATAGTACTGGTGCTTATACTTAGCTCTATATCAAACCTTAGCAACGCTCGTGGTATAAGTGTCGATTTTATCAAACTATTAGCAGAATCTAGTAAAATAATAAGAATTAAAGTTATAAGTATCGAAAACCAAGTATTAAAGTATATCAATTTGAATAGCCAAAAAATTGGCTCTGCATCAACTCTTGGGACTCAACCAAACACAAACAAAGAATACTCTTTATCTGGATATCTTCCTAGACTTGGAGATACAGTTGTGATTGTTATCAATAATCTGAATGAGGTTTGCTTGTATGCTAAAAAAATAAACTCTAATTATAAATTTTGGTCCCCCTTAGTCTCAACTAGCCGTACACTTTTTTTTTATCCTCGACCAGTAAAAGTTATATCACTTGGGCATGAAGAAAGGTGGCGTATAATCAAAAAAAAACAATATTTTTATAGTTTGGACAGTTGTATTTTAGAGAGCAAATATTTTGAAAGAGGAAAGAAATTTTTTAGAAAAAAGTGGTTTAAAAAGCTTTACAAGCAAAGATAAAATAGGGAAATATTAACGATTAAATTGCAGCAAAAAAACATTTACCCAATTGCAAATCTGAATTCCAAAGATAAAATTATGGCTTAGCTCTACAAAATCAAAAAGCGTCTAGTAGTTTTTTACCACTAAACGCTTCTTGATTAAAAAGACTGCGAACACAATCACTTTTATTTATTCTCCCCTCGTCCACTTCGATTCACATCTCTAGCAGAAGCCTGCTGTGTTCCGAACATTAGGATATCCTGAATATTCACATGATCGGGTCTCGTGGCAACATAGTAAATTGTCTCGGCAACATCACGTGCAGAAAGAGGTTTAAAGTCCTCATAAATTTTTGCTTTTTCCTTATCCTCATAACGTACCTCTGCAAACTCTGTTGCTTCTACATGTCCAGGGCTTACACAAGTTACCTTAATATTGTGTTGATACAAATCCAAACGCATAGATTGTGTCAAAGAATCAACAGCAGCTTTAGTCGCACAATACACACCACCACCAGGGTAAACCTGCGTTCCAGCCACAGAACCTAGATTAATAACATGCCCCTTCTTACGTGCTACCATATTGGGAGTTACCATGCGTGTCATGTACAACAACCCTTTTATGTTTGTATTAATCATTGTTTCCCAGTGCTTCACGTTGCCTTCATGAATAGAAGCTAACCCTTTTGCCAATCCTGCATTGTTAATCAATATATCAATATTAGACCATTCTTCGGGCAAGCTATCCAAGGCATTTTTGACTGCATCCAAGTCACAAACATCAAAATTCAAACTATGAATATGTGTTTCTTCTAAATGCTCCTCCATCAATTGCTGAAACTCATCCAAACGTTCTTTTCGGCGACCAGTAATAATCACTTTGTAGCCAGCCATAATAAATTGACCAGCAATAGCCTGTCCAATTCCCGAACTCGCTCCTGTTACCATCACCACAGTATCTGCATTAGGACTTCTTTCCTCTTCAATTACTTCCTCTTCCTCCTCTAGTTCCTGAACAGCTTCCTCTACTTCATCCTCCAATATGCGAAGCACTCCAAAATAATTGTCATTTTCTGCGGTTTGAAATTTAGCAGCATCCAATACACAAGCCTGCAAATAGTTAGCTTTTGCTTGGTCAATCATTCCCATCTCTCTTTGACATTGCGCCAAACCTAGATAAGCATCTTCAAACATCGAATCAATTAACAAAGCTTCTCTAAAAGAGTCGCTTGCTTTGTTATAAGACTTAAAGTATTCTTTTTGCAACAAAGCATATTCATAGTACAAAGCAGCGTTATCATCATTGACCATAATTGCCTTGCGGTACAAATGTGCTGCCTCCATTGTCTCTCCGTCGTAATGTCTAGCCAACAAACGAGCCAACCAGATTAATGCTCGACCATTATAAGGATCCAGTTTAAGAATACGTTCGTATGTTCTTCGAGCATCCTCAAAATCTCCTTCTTCCGCATTACTTTCTGCTATATGAAATAGGATATCTACATCCTCTACCTCATCTATATTATATTGTTCCAATATAGCCTGTGCATCTACACTATCTAGATCTTTCAACCCTTCCATTGTAAATGGGAGCTCTACTTTATCCTCTTCAGATTCATCAACAATAGCAGTAGTTTCTTCTGGTTTCTCTTCTAGTTCTTCGTTGACCTCCTCTACTAACTCTGCTAGCACTTCTTCTTTGACCGTCGCCTCAGGTTCAGTCAAGATTTCCTCTATTTCCTCCTCTATTAATTCTGCTTCTGGTTGTTCTTCTGTTGCTTCATTTAAGGTAACTTCTGGCAATGGCATTGCTTCGATTGGCTCTTCAGAAACCACCTCTTCTTCTATTTCTTCTTTTGTTTCCTCTTCGTTTTCTGAAGTTGTAGGAAGTTCTTCTTCGTTTTCGTTAGAAGGTATTTCAGATGCAGATACCTCTACCGCTATGCTTTCTTCATCGCCTTTTAAGTCCAATACTTCTGTTTCCACATTTTCCTCCACAACCACTTCCTCAACAGGTATCTCAATAGTAGGAATTTCTGAGACTTCTTCCTCCTCTTCTCCCTCAACAAAAACTCTTTCAATACCAACTTTATCAAAAAGCATTTTGTAATCATCGGCACACAACTCATCCCAATCGGCAGGTTCGGTACTGTTAATTTTTCGAATAAAATTCGAAATACTACCCACTGACATTTTTTTAGCAATCTCTTTTTGCTCATTCAAAGCTTCCTGCTCTTCTATAGGAGCACTTTTAGATTTTTTGCGCAAAGCAATCCATTCTTCATACCAAAAATCTCTGTAATACATGACATTATTTAGTGTCTGAATTTTGGTAGGATACACTTCCATCTGAGAAGTCCCCACTTTTAGACGGCGACCATGCGTAATAACTGGAATTATTCGATTTTCTAGATCTTCATCTAACAAACGATCTAAGTGCGTTGTTTCTTGAATAGATTTGAGGTAATTATCGCTCACTAAAAGAAGTCCTGTTGCGTCTTCTTTTTCTACCAATTGCGTTACCTTCTCAGCAGTTGGTGCCGCAACGATACAATTAATATTCGTGTGCTTTAAATCTTTAGCAATTTGATTGGCCTCTATTTCATTAGCCTCAGAAAAAAAGATATAAACAGTGTGCTTTTGCATGAAAAAAAATTTATTGGGTGCTTAAGTTATTTATAAATCACTAATTTGTAACACGATGTTTCCGCTCTTATGTGGGTACTCCATTTTTTGCTACATTTATTCAGTAAGATAGGACTTCTTAAATGTATGGTTTTTGTCTAAAAAAACGAAAAAGATACTAGCTAAATATTGATTTAAAGGATTATTTCTATTTTAATTCATCAATCTCTCCAAACTACCACCTTGAAAAAACAACTACATTTCAATCGATTATAAATAGAATAACGAACCATTCCTACAAGGTAAGATACGTTGAATCTTCCACAAGAGATACCGCTTCTTTATCCTCTCTAAACTTAAATAAAAGTAAAATTAGCCCTCTACTATTTTGCATAACCTACATAAATAAACGTACCTTAGTGAACGATTTGGGCACTACTTTGTGTTAGGAGAACATGACAGTTTTTAATTTATTATAAATCAATTGGATTGGAAGGGATTGTAACAAAATCAACAGGCAAATGGTATATCGTCAAGTTAGAAGATGGGCGATTGATGAATTGTAGAATTAAAGGAAAATTTAGATTGGGTAAATTTAAATTGACCAACCCTATTGCTGTTGGTGACAAAGTTTGGGTAGAACAAGAAAAAGGCTTGGACACGGGAATGATTGCTAAATTATTTCCACGAGAAAATTATGTCCTAAGACAATCTACTCGACGCAAACATTATATGCATTTGATTGCGGCCAATATTGATCAAGCTTTTATTATTGTTACCATCCAAGATCCTATGCTCAAGCCAGGATTTATTGATCGTTTTTTGTTAACAACAGAATCTCACAACATTCCCACTTATATTATCGTCAATAAGGCAGATATTTATACCGACGATGACATGGCTATTTTTAATGGTTTAAAGCAATTGTATGCAGAAATTGGCTATCAAACGAAACTAGTTTCTGCCGAAACAGGTACAGGTATTGAAGATTTAAAAGAACTTTTAAAAGACAAAACGACGCTTTTATCTGGGCATTCTGGTGTTGGGAAATCTTCCATTGTCAATTGTATACAAGATAATTTAGAACTGGACACACAAGAAATTTCGGAATATTCTGGTAAAGGAATGCATACCACGACCTTTGCGCAAATGCATGAATTAGAGTTTGGAGGTGTTATTATTGATACCCCGGGTATCAAGGAAATGGGTTTTATTAATATGGATCCCGCAGATGTAGCGCATAATTTTAGAGAAATATTTGAGATGTCTGAACATTGCAAATACGGCAATTGTATGCACATGAACGAACCACATTGTGCGGTTAAAGAAGCCGTTGAATCGGGGGCTATTAGTATTTTGCGCTACCAAAGCTACCTTTCTATCTTAGAAGATGTTATGGGTCAAAACTCTTGGGAACGTTTGACGGATTGGTAACTATTTCTTTTAGTTTTGGCTATCAATTGGGGAGCATATTCCCTTTCTGATTTTTAGTTTAGGAACACATTCGACACACCCATATATAAAATTCTTCAAACCCTGTAACACTTTGTTCTACTGATGTTAAGGTCTCTAGAGCTTCCTTGAATTGCTTAAACAGCATCTTCTCTTCTTTAGATTCAACAGGAATTATCAATAATTTCTTGAAATATTGGAGAGCAATTTTTTCAAAGGTGTGCATTTCAGCTTTTAGCTTCTTATTTCTATATACACTTCTGAATAGATATTCCAACACTTTATAGCTAGATAGTTTATAATAAATTGCCATTTGTAAAATACGAGCAAATTGCTGTACGTCTTTTCGTGGTTCATATGTTCTCGCAATTGTCAAAATCTTGTTGAGCCAATCTGCAGCTGCCTCATAGTTTTCTAATAAAAAATAGGTAATTGTAGAATTGTAATAAAACGCTAATTTGCGAGCAGGATTAATTTTTTGAGTATACTTATTAAGTCCTTTTTCTATTAAGGGAATTAATTCTTCGGCAGCTTGTAACTTCTTGGTATTTAAATAATACAATTGTTTATAAAAATAAACATTTTGAAATTTCTCTCCCTCTTCATCAAACGTAGTTGTTTTTAAGCTTTCCATTTTTTCAATTAAAGAAAAAACCACTTCATATTTTTGACAAGTAAGGCTATTATTGATGTAATTAGCCAACCTTGCTATATAAACAGACCTTTTTTCCTGAATTATGGTAGGATTTGCTTCCCATAAGGTCAATATTTTGGCATGTATTTCATTCCCTTTTTCATATTGTTTTGTCAGTTGATGATACAAACTCTGTATGGTATAATAATAATACTGTGTTTGAAAAGTCCCTGTTTCTGGGAAACCTTGCTGAATCACAAATTGATAGCCTTTTTCCATTTGTTCAAGTATCTTGGCTGTTCTAGGATGTCGCCATTTTCTAAAAATCAATACAAACCAATGGTGCCAATAAATATAATGACTTTCTTCTTGCAATTGATGGTGTATATGTTGAGTTTGATGATACAAAGCATCTAGCTGTTCTGTTAATTTTCGATCTTTGTCAGCCACTATTAATTCTATTTTCCGAGGAGTGATTTCTGCCAGTATGAAATTTTTGTGCTGTTTTGTTGCCAATTTCTCTGCACGATTCAGTACTTCCATAGCTAATCTGTAGAAGCCCTTTCTACTCAAAATTTCAGCATCCATTAGCAAATTATACAATTTGGCTACAATAGATTTTTCGGCATGAAAAATTCGCAAGCTCTCCATAATACGCTGATAAAGATAATTTTCAGTAACATGCAGTCTTTTGACAAATTTATAGCCTGATAATTTTTCGATAATCTGTTGTTTGTCATAAGTCTCTTGTGCTTCCATTTCTTCAAACAGCAACACATAGTTTTTTTTACCAGATTGCAAATCTGTAGACAACTGAAAATGTCTTTTTTCATTACTAGTCAAAGACTGAATCAAATTAAACAACTCAAGGGAAGAAGCCATCTCATTCTTTTTAGGACAAATCAGAGATTCAAAAATAGCTAAAATGGGATTTTACATTTTTCAAAAAGTTGGTTTTACCTTTTTGGATTTCTAGTCTATATTTGAATCATCAACAAGGGTTAATAATAAATTGAATCATGCCTCCACAACAAAGAAAACAATATATACTTTGGATTAATGAATTGAGATTAAAACAAGCTGCTGCAATTACCCTTCCTCATTTCTATAATCCTGTTGCCATTATTATTCTAGTAGTCGTGATCGAAGATACCAAAAACAATGAATTTATTGTTATACCAAAAACATCTCATTCGATTTCAAAATATATTACTTTTATCGAAAAAAACAATGAAAGAGTCTTAAAAAAAGTATGTATTAACTATGTTTTCAATGAATTGAATAAAAACAACTTTGAGAGCCTTTTCTTTTTGGTGGAGATAGCTAACTCTGAAGACTATACAAAAGCACTCCAAGAAGTAGAGAAAATACTTCATACAAAATCAGAGGTATCAGAAAAAAGTACTTCTATGAAGACAATTGAAAAGATACAAACCTCTTTTAATTCCTTTTTGTGTAACAATATTTTTTTATGGAGAAAAAATAGCTCCTCTCTAGATGATACACTAGAATTACATATAGACAATCATTTGTTGTTTTTAAAAGCCACCCTATTAATACATTTACAACCACCTAAATAATATATTATGTTGAAACTAAAAATATTGCCTTATCCTCTTAATGATCAAAAGAAGATATATTCTAATGATAAAATTATTAATCTCCCTATTGACCCACCTTTTGAAGAAGGAACACAGCAGGCTCCCATTCCTTCTTCCAAGGGAAAAATAAAGTCGCTACTGTTGGTACTACCTAAAGATAAAAAGCTAAAAAGCAAATTCAATTTCTTTCCAATTCTAAGAGAGCTAATCCAAAAACTGCCAGAGGTACAATTTATTGTAGTACATAGAGGAACAGAACTTGATTTAGATCCAACTTTTAAACTGTGGCTAAAAAATCATCCCAGAGTAGCCTTAAAATTGATAAAAAATCAGAGAGGAAGAGCGGCTACAGATGCTGACTTGTCCACTTGGGCACAAGACCACTTTTATCCTTTAAAACTCATAAATGAAAGAACATCTTCTGTCACTACTTATGGTATGATAGGAAATATAGATAGCAATTATTTATTTTCCTTAAAAAGACTTGCTCAGTCTACTGCTGAATCCAATTTACTTCCAAATTTCAAACTAAAGCAAACAGGGCTTCCATTTGAAGGGGGGAACCTATTGGTTGGAGACGGTTTTATGTTGGTTGGAGCCAATGACATTCACCCTGAAGATTGTAAGGTAGATTGTAAAAAGGTTTATGAGAACTGGTTTGGAATCAAAACTATTTTTGTCAAGTCTTGTGTACCTCCTCCTCATGAGGAATATCATACCTCAAAAGATACCTTTGAAAACAAGTTTCCACTTTTATCTGATATTAGAAAACAGCCCATTTATCATTTGGACATGTTTTTAACCTTAGCTGGATTTAACAAAGACAAAACAAGCTATACAATAGTAGTTGGTCACCCCAGACTTGGAGTAGAAGCTCTAGAGCAATTGGATCATGAATTTTACTTGTTTTTGAATGGTTGGATCACACAAATGCAAGCTTCTCTTTGCTCTTGTATAGAAAACCTTAAAACTAGTTTTGTACAGGAATTGAAGGTAAATCTAAATATAGTTTCTATTCCTTTGATACTGACATACAATGACAAAGTAGGCTCAGCTTGTCTTAAAAGAGAATGGTTTTGGGCTTCTTATAACAATTGTTTGGTAGAACATATTGAGGAGACTCCCCAACAAAAAACTTCTAAAAAAGTCTGGCTCCCAGCTTATGGAAGTAGTGCATCTGATTTTTCTAAAAAAGAAATGTCATCTAATTTGAGTAGAAATATCCAACAATGTCTCAGAACCAACCATCCTATAAAATATGGAGATTGGACACATCTAAAAAAATATGACCTTGAAAGTAAATATGTATGGGAAAGCTTGGGCTTTGAGGTCGCTCTACTTGAGCAAAGTTACCTTCCTTTTGCTCGACAGTATGGCTCTTTAAATTGTTTTACAAACTGCCTTGAAAGATAAAATAACAATGGCGATTGCTGAAAAGCCAAAATAGAGTAAGCATTTAATCATAAAACTTTGAATCATGAGCGATTATCCTCAAAAAGTTACTTACAAAAACAGTACTAAAAAACTAACTTTGCACTTTAAAGATGCTTCTAAGAACACAGAACTCTTGCTAAGTGAAGGTCTTGAACTAACCATTTATAAACACAAAAATACTGGTATTCTGCAAGGGGAATTAAGCATTGCCAATAGCAATGACTTTGACAATGCTCCAGTATATTCTAAAATACTCTTTAACACTATTGATTATGATGGAGACATCAAAGGTGGTTTCGCTGATGCTACTACCCAACTCAAATTAAAAGATCTAGATAGCCCTTATATTGATATTGCTAATTCAAACAAATTCATGCTGGGTATTATTGGTGTAGATGACATTCGAGCATTGACATCAGAACCAAAATTCAATCAAATCTATCTGATGCAAAAACAGCGAATATTCTTAAAAACCACTACCAATAGTAATAATGAAACTACAATAGAAATAAAGTACATGAAACGCACTTAAGCTACTACCCATACAACTTTTTCAGATTAGGAATGGCCTAGGGCTATTCCTAATCTCCTTCTAATTTTCCAACACCTATTTCTCGACCAGTAAACTGCTACTTTTTGATAATGACAAAAACGTGGCTAGCCCTCCCTATATCCAATTATCAACTAAAATTCAATAAAAATGAAAACAATCACGATTCTATTTCTTGTACTAATCTCTAGTTTCTCTTATGCCCAAAAGGCAAAAGACGTTTTAGAAAATGGTATTAGAATAAAAAAACTAGAAAACCTCTTTTTAAAATTTGATTTAGCCAACCAACAATTGAAATATCAGGTCAATAAAAGCCTAAACGATCCCCAAAATCCTTTTTCGCCTAAGCCCCTAGAAGACAGTACCATTTTTTTGGTTTCTGAGAATGGTCTTAACCTATACATACGCCCACTCAACCCCTTAAATTACAGTGTGACAACACAAAATGAAATCATTCTAGATCCTATCAATGCAGCAGCAGAAAAGGCGTTAGCAACTATTTTAGAGGATCTGCCTTCTTTGATACCTATGGCTGCGGGCGGGGGAGCTCCTCACCCATGCCCTTCTGAAAAAGTCATAAAAAATACTTTATTAAGTATCAAAAAACGCTTAGAAAACAATAAAAAAGCAAAAATAAACCATGTTTTTACCCTTCTGAAAGCCATAGATTTTGCCAATCCAACACATACAGAAAGAACATTAAACGAGCTAAAAGATAGCCTTAATGAAATCAACAACCATTTCTCAAGTATAGAGGAAACGCTAACCCTCTTCTCTGTAAAAGACACAATGTTAACCCATGGTTGTGCTCCTCCTCACGACTATGCAACAGCCTTCATTTTCAAATCTATTTTAGATAATCTAAAAACTATTTTTTATGAGCAGAAGAAAAGATTTGACAATCTTAACAAAGCCTACGAGCTCGTTAAAGACACCTATGACAAAGCCATGCAAGTGGATGGAGACTGGAGTCCTGGATTGGAATGGAGCCTCCATATAGCCTCAGTTCCTATAAAAAAAGGTAAGGTATCTGTCCATACCATCACCATTCAAAAAAGTGGCTATGTATTGTCTGATAAAGGCGAGATTGTCAGCACCTCCCCCCAAGAAGTACTCAAACGTACTCAAAGATTCAGAAAATTTCAACGCTTCATTCCTGAGGTCTCTATTGGGCTAGCTTATACCTCTTTCTCTTTTATTTCTTATGGAACAAAATTCGACTCTGTGAACAACCAAATGTATGTGGGAGATTCTATTAGAAACCATGTAGGTAACATCAATATATCTACCATGCTTAATTTCAATTACGTTATAGAAAACTCTCCTTTACACCCTTTCTTCCAAATAGGTTTAGGAGTAAACACGGAGGTTCCAACACTGATGGCTGGTCTTGGCATAAGAAGTAATATCAATAACGTAAGACGAATCGCTATATCTGGAGGCATTGCTCTCTCTTGGGTAAAAGAATTAAACACACTTCGCCCAGGAGATCCAATAACTGGTTCTGACGATTTGGAAAAGGATTATCAATACAATTTTTCTTGGCCTCCTAATTTCTATGTGGGGCTTCAATACAATTTTTAATTTAATAATCTTTAATTTGATAAACATCATATATCATGGAGAAATCTATTTTCAATGGCGCTAGAATTAACACCTCTATATCTAAGGAATTGTACGAAACTAACAGTCCAGATGAAGTATTTACATCCGAAAACCCCTTTGAGCAAACAGTTAAGATCTTACAAGAACATGCTATTTACGATTGGGAACAGTTGTATGCTCTAGTCAAGAATAAAGCGATAGAACAACAATTAATCAGCACCCTTCAATTGAAGGACAATACTCAGTTAAAAACAATTGAAACTATTTGTGAGCGTATCATTCCTAGCTATAATTTAGAAAAATTAAGCGGTCTTGGCTCCATTGATTATAAACTAGGTGCTAAGCGACCTCAAAACTTTGAAAATTTTAACGATAATAAACTAAAAGTTCCTATTTACGAGGATCGGGAGAATACCGTAGATGTTCAGGTAAAGATGCATTCAATTGACCGTCTTAATAACACTGATTTTACCCTAGCAAATGCTGTCAATCACATTCATTACCTAAATCCAATCCAAGATCAAGGAAATCAAAGAGGCACTTGCACAGCCTTTGCTGTTACAGTTGCCAATGAACTTTCCTACTATATGCAAACTGGTAGAAAATATGACCTTTCAGAACAGCATCTATTTTTTGAAACAAAAGCCCTTGAGTCAGATAATGAGTGCGCTGCATGGCTATCTTCAGCTATGCATATCATTGCACACAAAGGACAATGCGAAGAACAAATATGGTCGTACAACCCTAATGCTCCTTGTATTCAACAATATGGAAAACCATCGAATGCACAAAGTAATGCAAGAAACTTTACAAACACTTATGCATTTGTAAATGGTCAAGACATCTTAACTCTGAAACAAATACTAAATACCAATCGAATTATTCCCTTTTCTATTCCAGTCTACAAGAGTTGGTATAGATCAACTGAAACACGCCGAACAGGCAGAATTACATTGCCTATAAATGGGGATGAAGAAATTTCAGGTCATGCAATGACTTTAGTAGGTTATCAAGATGACTCTACATTTGAAGGAGGTGGTTATTTTATTGTTAGAAATAGCTGGGGTACGACTTGGGCTCCTGATAGTTATTATGGTGCTGGTTATGGTATTATTCCCTATTTGTATATGAAAAAGTATTGTTGGAGTGCATTAACGTTCTAAGTCATTCTACATACACCAATTCCCCATTATCAGCAAGATCAATTCAGGCAAAGCCGTTTTTGATGCAAAAAAAGACGACTCACCAAAAACTAAAATCTTTATTTTTTAATTTTAATCTGCTAAAACTGTCTTAATAGCTCTCATATACTATACTATTCATAACTATTATGATAAACCAAGTACAAAAGGCTCTATCACCTAGGCGAACTCTTTTATTTTGTACTTCATAACGAGCTACTTCTTTTTATATAAAAATTAGCAGATTACTAAATTCAGTAATTATGAGTAATTTTTGTAAAGAACTTATAAACCAAATTGGCTTAGGGACTGCTTTTCACGATATGGTGGAAGCCGAAAGCAAAGAGTCCTATTATAAATCAATTAGAACTATTCTCTTGAAAGGAGAATTTAGCTCTATTACCGATTTGCAAACATTTGCTACAAGTCTAGATATAGGATTACCGGTATTCTCAGGAGATAGTTCTGGTTCATCTACGCGACAACAAACCAAAACATATCAAAAACAACTAGCGACAGACAAAATGTTTCTTAAAAAGTTTGAAAAAGAAAAATCAGAATTTATTTTAAATTTGAACGAAAAAGTCGCTGAAGCAATTTTAAATTGTTCTAAGAATAGCCCCAAGATTGAAAGCACTCCTGGATTACACGTTCATTTCAAACTCTTGGATACTTACGACAAGAAAGTCCAAGTCTCTTTTAAATATATACCTTACTCAATAGAAAACTATGCAGAAATAAAAGAGTTTGCCCTAGATGAAGAAGTTGAAAATAGTAGCTCGATTGAAAATTTTAAAATATATGCAAATCAAGAAGTAAATTTTACATTTACTATAAAAAATGACGCAATAAGAAGCGTTTCTATTTCTAAATTGACTTTTAAGAATCAAACACCAATAAGAGTTATTTATCGAACACCCATTATTATCTATTTTGCATATGAAAAAGAGGGGTTAGAAGTAGATTTCACGAATAATGTAATTGAACTAGGAAATAGAGTTTTTATAAGAGAGGCATCCGTTCTAGAATTCAATTCAGGGCTAAAAGCAATCAACAGTAACTCTGTCTATTTAACCCATTTGCCTATTCCAAAAGGGAATTCGAAATTCTATCTCCAAATAGGTAGAATTGAGATCCAAACTACTCTAAAAAAATATCGGGAAATTTGTAAAATAGGAGTCTTATCGGGAAAAACTCTAGACATCAAGGATTTTAATAAAGCTAAAATTATCAAGAAAATAGGTTATATGGAAGGCTTGCCTAGAGATCGATATGGTGAAAAGGCAAATTTATTTGAGTACGATAGAGAAGCTAATTTTATTACACTATTTATACAATTTAAAGATGCTTGGGCTGGTCATAAAGTTAAGGTCCGCTTATCTACTCTTAAATATTATTCTTTTTAAGGATTTAACGATTCATTACCATTACTGCTATTCTAATAATGCCACTGAATTATCTCTTTTTCAATAAAATAATACTCCGTTGATTTTTTAGTTTTCCTACGAAAAACGTAAAAAAGCATCTTGCATTAGTTTGATTACCAGCCTTTTAGCATAAAGACTAACAAAAGCATATCTTACTGATAATCAAACTAATACGATTTTTCAACGGAGTAATGTAAAAACAAGCAAAATATTATATAAATTTAAATACCAAGCAACAAATACATTTTCTTTACCGTCTCTTGCCCTCCACAGCAAGAGACTTTTGGCATTTTAAAAGTCGTTATTGAACTTTATTTGTCCAACAACTGTATATAATTAATGGTAAATTAAAAGAACCTTTTGAGGCTTATACTCGATTTTTAATTGAAAAAACTTATCTTTCAAAAAATTTGATTCACAAACCGTATTGATACCATTTTATGAATTTGCAAAACGTAAAACAAAAACTAGAAAAAGTCAATCGTTTTTATGACTACTTAAATGCTAATCAGGAAATTATTTCTAGAGTAGATCATGATGCTTTAATAGCTTCTATTCGAGAACTATACGACGCTTGTTTTGATGAAGCAACCGCAAAAGTAGCAACAACTAGTACACAAGAAGTTCATAAAACAACTACTCCTACCCAAAAAACAAGAGAAAAAGAAGCCAAAAAACGCCCTAAGTTGGTTTTCAATACAGCAGATCCTAGCCCAACAACCGAAAAAACGGGGAATGAAGTAACGCCCAACAAATCTCCTAAATCAACAGTTAAAGAAGAACCTATTGTTGAGCAACCAAAAGAAACAACGCCTACAGAAACAAAACCTGCTGTTGAGCAAGAGACTCCAAAGGCAGAAAAACAAGTAGAAACCCCTAAAGACAGCACAACAAGTACTGCCTTTAATGAGGATTATGAAGAATTATTTATCTTTAAAGAAGCAACTGATTTATCTCAGAAACTAAGTGCCACTCCTCTTAGTGATTTAAATAAAGCATTAGGGCTTAACGAAAAATTTCTATACATTAATGAATTGTTCGGTGGAGATGTTGCTAAATTTCAAGCTGCCATAAAAGTACTAAACGACGAAAAAGATTTTGACAGCGCACGTTTGTATATTGAATCTGAATTAGCAGATACGTACAATTGGATGAAAAAAGTGAAAAAACCAATTGCTAAAGATTTTGTAAAACTGGTTCGCCGTAGATACTTATAATCATACGCTATGCTCAATCAAGTACTTTGGAAAGGCAAAAGCCGCTGGCAAACTATTGGTGCATCAATAGGCATTTTTATAGGTCTATTTTTGTTGCTTTTTGCACTACAAGTTTATTTAGATGTGCAAATTTTGACCAAAGGAGCAAAAGATGATAATTTTTTGGTCATTAATAAAGCTTTTGAGAAACACTATGGAAAACCACTAGAGTTTTCTTCAGCTGAATTTCAAGAAATTAGCCAGCAACCTTTTTTTAATCAAGTCGATGCTTTTGAGTCTAATGAATATAAAGTGTCCTTATCTAGCCAAAAAATGGGCTTTAGGACACTTCTATTTTTTCAGTCGTTGCCACAAGAATTTCTAAGTGTAGACAGTACCTTGTTTCAATGGCAACCAGGAAATCGAATTCCAATCGTCCTATCCAGTGACTACTTAGCCTTATACAACTTTGGATTTGCCCCAAGCCAAGGATTGCCCAAATTCTCGGCAAGTACGATTAGTATGGTTGACTTCAAAATTACAATAATGGGCAATGGGATACAAGAATCTTTTGATGGCTATGTTTGTGGTTTTACACCCAATGTCAACTCTATTTTAGTGCCCCAATCGTTCATGGAATATAGCAACAAAAAATTTGGAGAAGCAAAAGAAGCAAAACTGCCTACACAAATCATTGCCTCTACAGACAACCCCTATAGCGTTGCCCTAGAGGAATTTTTAGAAGAAAAAGGCTATGAAATTTCTAGAGGTGGTCTTATCGGAGGTGAACTCAAAACAACGCTATTTATGCTTGTTTTCCTTTTAGTTGCCATAGGAATGACTATTGTTGGTTTGGCGATGTTGGTCTTTATCTTAAACTTTCAAGTACTTATTGCTCAAGCTAGTCACGATATTCAATTACTGCTTCAATTGGGATACAAAGACCAGCAAATCACCAAAACATTAGCTCAAAATCTACTCCAATTATTTGGTATTGTCGTTGTATTGGTTTTTGCAATATTAATTCCAACCAAATATTTCATATCGGCTTTGATAACAGAACAAGGATACAACCTAAGTTTTGGTTTGCACCCAATTGTTTGGGGAGTTGGGTTACTTTTTTGTATCTTGTTTATATGGATTAATTTATCTAGTATTCGTAAAAATGTGCAAAATTTGGCATAATTTCAGTACTATACTATTCATTAGTAGTTCGTTGATTTTTTAATTTTTTACCAAAAAGATAAAAAAGCACATTTATATTAGTTTGATAATCAAATTCTTAACATAAAACACAGTAAAACTATAACTTATTGATTATCAAACTAATAAAGTTTTTCAACGAACTATTGATTCATCTGATCTACGAATCAATTTATCATTTGCTACGATCGACGCTTTTACTTTGTAAGAATCATTTCAATTTATTTTTATAAAACAACCTGTTCTAACCCACACAAATAGAACTTTTGCTATCATATTCACAAAAAATAGTTTGTTAGAATAACACTAAGAATACTATTTATTAATACTTTGTATATTTTTTTGTAAGAACTAAAAGACCCACGAAGCGAAGTATTTACAGCAAATGGCAATCATTTTTTTATAGATTTAAATTATCCCTAAATTTCACTATCTTGAATTAAAAATTAACACAATATGAAAACCTCACATCTACTTTTCATAATCTTAATTTTATTTTCCTACAACAGTTTTGCTCAAACAGGAATTTATAAATATGAAGACAAATCATCAAAAGAAACCATTGAATTAAACTTGCGACGAGATGGTGTCTTTTTTTATACCTACAATAAAGAATGGACCAACTGCATTACTCAAGGCAAGTGGCGACCTCTTGGAAGCGGTCGAGTAGTTCTAACCAGTGATCATCAGCTAACAGATTATGTTGTAGAAGAAGTTGAAGATCCTCAAATCAACAATTTGCACGTCATCATTCAAGGAAAACAAAAGGGACAAAGCCCTACCTCTATCTCTAGTATTTTTGTTAATGAAGACGAAACGGCTACATTGGAAATGGATGGAGAAGCAGGTCTAAAAATGCTAGAAGAACGCCAAAAATTAATGATGGCTGCTTCTACGGAGATAAGAGATAGCCTCAAAAATAGTGACCCTCCTCGATTTTATAAATACAATAAGAATAAAGCAATTCAATCCATCACCATTGAATTTGATCAACGAGAATTAACCATTCCTATCGAAAATCCCAAAGCCAACAAAATTATCATTACAACAGCCTTTGCTACGAATGCGGCCTATCATTACTTAAATAGCGTAGAATTTATTTCTGATGGAAAATTTATTCGAGAAGAAGGAAGCAGTAAAAAGCTAAAAAAACAAAGACGATAAGTTATTGAAAAAAAAGAAAGGTTTGCCAAATTTTCATTTAACAAACCTTTTAATCACCAAAAATCAATCAATTAAATTTTAAAACCTTAATTGTTCTTTTGTTGTTCTCTTTATAGAACCACAATTAATGTTTTATAACCTTAGCTCGAAAGTAGGAAATGTTTTATAAATTTCCAAAAACTATTTTATAAAATATAGTTTACTTACAAAAAAAAGACTTTTTGCGGTTAAAATCACTTATTTTATCTTTTTTGTACGCAAAATTGCCAAATAATAAATTTGATACTATCAATGTTTTTTTTATCTCTAAAAGTAATGTCTTTACGCTTCTATTTTTGTTTTTAAGCATAGAACAAGTGGTTGTTCAGAAAAATTATCGTCTCTTTCTTTTGACAAAATAAGACAAACATCCACTATGAAAAATTTATGGCCACTACTTCTATTGATAAGCTTCTATTTTTATCAATGTGCTAGTACTGAAACTAGTCAAGAAGCCCCCTTTCAAACAACAAGTGCAGATAGTATACAATTTTCTAAAGAAAATACTGCTCCTACCATCAAGTTGGTAGAAACACAACGATCTAACATCAATTTAAAGACGATTGCTGCCCGTACAGCTGCTTTTGAAAAACAATTTGGAGCATTTCACCAACACATTCCTTACACCATGTTCATCAACAACCAACTGTATTTTATTGTTGCTACGGGGGATTGGAAGGAAGACAATTGGAGGGATTCAAATCAAAATGCAGCTCCCAAAGGCTCTTATAAAGTAGGTTTGGTCAATGAATTGAACGAAACGATTATCCCAATAAAATATGATAAAATCTACAACATGGGTGGTGTTGCCCCCAATCTTATGGAAGTGGAATTGGATGGCAAACTAGGAGCTTATGACATTGTTGGCAATGAATTACTAAAAGCAGAGTTTGACGGCATTTATCCTTGTAACAATGTTAAAAATGCTTGGGTTCAAGTTAGAAAAGGGGATCAATTTGGTTGGCTTAGGACTTCTGGCGAAGTCTCACTAGATACTATGTCTCATTACAACAAAGCCCTTTTCAAAGCACAATCAGTGGCTAACCTTTTAACCAATTGGTCTTTTGATTCCAACTCAGAGACATTAATTCCAATTTTTAAAACACAAAGAACGTTTCAAAAAGATAGCCGTGTGCAACAAGAAGCCTTGTTAGTTCTTCCATCCTACCTCTACCAATTAGGATTGGTTCCTGAATTTAGAACAGAATGGAGTCCGTTTGTAAGGAATGGTCCTGGCAATGGCGAAACAACGGCAACCATCGAAACTGCTCGAAAAACAGGCAATAATCAAACCGTTATTAGTGCTTTTAAACAGTATATAGCCGCCCCTCGCGGTTATTATGAAGAACGTAACGATATTATTACCGTCAATGAAAAAATGGAAAAAATAGATGTGCTGAGTATAGAACATTATGGTATACAAGGTCCTTGTTCTCCCGATATTCGTTTCCGTTTTATTGATGATAATACCTTAGAAGTAATGATGATTAAGGCAGCTCACCACCCAACTTATACGATGATGACAACTTATACTTATCATCATATTAGTGCCAATGGAAAAATTAGTTCTATTGACGTCAAAGGTCTGTATCCCTTTACTAGAATACTTAAAATTACAGATTTTTATTTTAAAGGCTGCTTTTCTCGTGACCTCACCGAGGAAGAACGAGCAACTGTAAAAGAAGATGATTATCTAAATTTTGCGAACTTAGAGCACCTTACTATTGACGACTTGGATGTGATGCGCAATGAAATTTATGCGGCGCATGGTTACATTTTTACAAAGAAAAAATGGCAAGATTATTTTGCAAAACAAGCATGGTATACCCCACAATTTAAAAATGTAGACGATCAATTAAGTGAAATAGAAAAACACAATATTCGTGCTATTCTCAACCAAAAGAAAAAAATGGAAGGACATGAAGCTGAATTCATCAATACCACCTATGGGGTATTTGTCGCTGCTGGCTAATGTTCTCAAAAATATTGGAAAAGGTATTGGGCTACTGTTCATTTTATCGATGGCTGTTGTGATTACAGTTGGTAGCCTCAAGCACTTTTCTCCTTACACGACCCCTTCTACTTTCTTAAAAACTAAACAAATACATTATTCTATTTATCTACCTGCTTTGTATGGTCATATTGTAACTAGTGGCTGTATTTTGGTTATTGGTGGCTTGGGTTTTAGCCGTTGGATTCAAACCAATGCTATACAATGGCATCGTAGAATGGGGAAAGCTTATGTAGGACTTATTTTATTTATTTCAGCTCCTTCCGCCTTAATCATGGCATTCTATGCACGTGGAGGTTGGCTGATTAACAGTTGTTTTTTTGCTTTATCTTTTTTATGGTGGTTATTCACTTGGCAAGCTTGGATGTATATTCGCAAGAAAAATATCCTCCAACATCGAGCATTTATGTTACGCAGTTACGCTTTAACCTTATCTGCTATTACCTTACGTTGGTATACCTTCTTCTTGGGGTATTTATTCAATTGGTACAACCTAAATAGTTATACTTGGGTTGCGTGGTTTAGTTGGGTTCCTAATCTAATTATTGTTGAGTATTGGATATGGGCAAATATTAAGAAGAAAATAAAACCTACCAATAATGCTTCTTAGGTTGACCTCCTACAAAAAAGATCCAAAGTAGCCCTAAAGATAATCAAGCGTTTAACATTGCATGAGATTGCTTTACTTAGTACCTACAAAATACTCTAACAGAATGGCATACTATTCATCTTTTTGTTAAAAAAGTAAAAAGCAACGAGCTACTATTCTAATAAAAAAGTATTTTTAGCAAGCGTCTACCCTATCTCAGGTCAACCAACACCAACTAAAAATCTAAAACATTAACAAACAACAACAAATACTGCAATAAGATAATACCATCTGCTAAATAATAATTCTTACAATGAAAAAATATTTATATTTTCTACTTATCATCACGTTTGCTAGTTCTTGCCATGAAGAAGATCACCCGAGTTCACTTCCTACACAAAACTGGTCTGAAAAATTTATTGACATCCAACAGATAGATTCGTTAGAATATGGGAAATCCTATCTTTCTATTTATTCTCAAATATACAGTGCAGACGATAAGCGAGTGACGAACTTAACAGCTATGGTTAGTTTGCGAAATACTAGTGACACAGATACTATTTATTTACTGAGTGCTTCTTATTACGACACATATGGAGCATTAATTAGAACTTATTTTGATCAACCTGTGTTCTTATCACCTATGGAAACAACAGAAATCATCATAGACTTAACAGATGTAAGTGGTGGAACTGGTTCTAATTTTTTATTTGAGTGGAAAATACCTTTGGGCTGTCCTGAACCTTTATTTGAGGGAATCATGAATTCAACCAAAGGGCAACAAGGTTTGTCTTTTTCAACTCAAGCAAAACGAATAAAATAAAATAGCATTAATATGTCTGAATTTATCACGACCTTTTTCTTTTTGATTGCCGTTATTGATCCCCTCGGTTCTGTTCCTGTTTATTTAGAAGCTACTAAAAACTTTGATAAAGTCCAACAACAAAAAATTGCAATTCGTGCTGCAGGAATTGCCTTTTGTATCTTATTGTTTTTTATTATAATAGGACAATTAATTCTAGAAGGAATGGAAGTTTCTTTGGATGCTTTTCAAATATCAGGAGGTGTAATTTTGTTTCTGTTTGCGCTCAGTATGATTTTTGGAGACAGCAAACCTGAGGAAGAAATCAATCGAATAACAGATTATAATCATGTTACTATATTTCCCGTAGCAATGCCTTCCATTGCTTCTCCTGGGGCAATCATGGCTGTAGTTCTAATGACAGACAATCACCTTTATAGCATTCAACAACAAGCTGTGACCACCCTGATTGTTCTAATTGTTATTGCGCTAACAGGTCTGATATTACTGGCAGCTAATGCTGTGCAGGAAAAAATTGGTAACTATGGGATTATTGTTATTAGTAAAATCATGGGACTAATTCTAGCAGCTTATGCTGTACAAAGTATTTTAACAGGCATCAAACACTTCTTTTTTAAATAAAAAATGAGTCCATTTTTTGGACTCATTCCTATTCTATCAATAGTTAACTGCGCTGCTACTACATGGTCGTCAAAAAACTTTATCAATTTTATAATCAACAAGTTATAGCTTTATTGTGTTTTGTATTAAAAATTTAATTATCAACTGCGCAGCGCTCACGAAGTAGCAGCGCAGCTAAACTAATATAAATCCTTTTTTATCTTTTTGGTAACTAAGCTTGCGATCTCACGAGCTAATTCTATAACTACAAGAAGTTATTTCTTTTTGGGCTTGTCCTTGGGCGAAGGAATCATTGTCCAACGATAGATACTGTTGTCTAAATTATGCTCCAAAACCATCTCATCTTTTTCTACACGTACAATTCTATAATCGTTCCACCCATTCACACCAACAAACTGCACAGAATCATTTTTGACATTATAATTAAAAATACGGTCGTTCCCCCCCATTTCCATTTTAAAGACATTAATCACCTCTTTTACCTTTTTTTTCTTCTCGTTCCCTTTTGCATCTGTAAATTTTTCTGTTTTCATATCTTTTCGAATCCGAAACTCCATCGTTACAATTCCTGCAATCCCCTTGATATTGATTTCACGGCCATCTTTTTGGAGTTTCTTGCATTCCCACTTGCCTACTTTAGCAATTGTTTTAGCTGCTTTTTTGTCATCTTGATCCTGAGAAAATGCTTGTTGAGCACCTAACAACAACAGCATTATACTAATTAACATACTTAGATTAAAAGTTCTTTGCATAACATTAAATTTTCGTTTTGAAACAACTGTTTCCTTGTTTTAGAACACCGAATAGGTATTTTATAGTAACTCTATTCTATTTTTATACCAAAATCTTAAAATTTAATTTCATCTTCATTCAGCAGCAACAGAAAAAACCCACAAAACACTGATTAACAACCAAATAAACTAAAACCAACTAGATATAAAAACTAATTATTCAGCCTACTACTTCTAAAAGATTGCTTGCTATTTTTTAGAAGTAGATAAAGAAAGCTCTGAATTATTGACCTGAAATAGAAGTTATTAAGTAATCGTTCATAAAAATTTATAGGCAAAACAATTACATTTTTAACTATACTTTTTTCTGTCCACTTACTTAAATGATTACTTATGCAAATACCAACTCAACTTATCATTGCTCAATATCATTGAATCTTGCGACAAATGAACCACCTTCATGGGTGGAAAATTATTATTGGGATAAGAGATCATACTATCCTGTCCTAAAATATAGTCTACAATTTCTGGTGGAGGAGCAGGTTCTTCATTCAAAGTTTTCGTTCGTTTTCCTTCCTTATCAAAAGCATATTGAGGATTTCCCATATATGGTCCAGGCATAACTCTTCCATCATGAAACCGAAAAGCGGTTACTTTCCAGAGACCATAAAACCATTCTGTATTCAGTCCTTTTTTTGAGGAAGCTGCTTTATTTGTTGCCTTGCAAGCAACTAACAATAAAATTACACTAGTAAAAACAAGTATAGATTTCATAAAATTATTTTAATTGAGCAACAAAAGCATTCCAAAAAGTTGATTATCATACTTATTTTATGCCTTTCTTTAATATTTAGTTCTCCAAAGTATAATCAAGTATCGCTTTTGTGATTCGAAGGTGTTATATAAGAATCTATTTCTATCAATTGATTGCCTTCGCTACCATAATCCCAAGTAGACCATTGATAGTTAATCAAACATTCATAGGTGTCTGCCAAATAAGCACTCAAACTACTCGTTGTATATCCTGGTCCTTGACCATCTTGAAATTCCATTCCCACTATTTGTCCTACTTGTCCAACTGGTCCAGGATCGTGGTCTACTAGCAATTGATTGCCTCCACTATCTACACAAAATGGTATCCAACCTTTACTACAATATTTTCGGGCAAGGCGCTTATCTTTCCAATTGGTAAATCCATGCTGCTCTTTGAATGCAACCGTATCTTTGAAGATACCTTCATCTATCAATTCCGCACTACAACTCCAATTATTTAAAACAGTAGCAGGATTTTCATAAACATAGCCGCCTTCAAAATCTATTCGATAATCACAATAAGTCAAAAACTCAACCAGTTCATTGTGTAAGCTAAAACCTACTTTTTTTTCCAAATCTTGGATTTCGATCGAAGTCATTGGATTAAATGTAAGGTTTTTGTAATAAGGAGCATGTTCCCAATAAAAATCCTTAATAAGTTGTAAATATTCTCTAACTGTCTTCATTAAATCAAAAATATAGTTCTCTATCTACAGAATGAATGTTAACAAGAACGTTATTTTTTTGGAAAAACTAGTTCTAAATTTATTATTTTTGTACAACCGAACTCCTTAATCGAATGAATTAGATATATTTAAGTATGCTCATAAACTCTTGGTCGTGCTTGGCTCTTCTCATTACAAAAACACAATTCGAACCTTAACTATTTAATTGTCAAGACTATTATTAGTTCATCTGTACTCATTATTATAAATCAATCAATATGCCCAAATTCTTATCCTTGCCTATTTTTGTACTTTTGCCCTTTACTTTTTTTGCACAGTCTGATGCTTATCATCAAGCCATTACACAAGGAGAAAGTGCACAAGCCAACCGCCAATATGCGCAAGCCATACAGTATTATACTCAGGCGATACAATTGGAACCTACCAATGTAGAGGCTTATCTAAGGCAATTAAATGTTGCTATACAAAAAAGGGATTTAACCACATTTAAACGTACAATTGGGCAATTAGAAGGGTTAGAGTATCCTCTGCCTTTAGAAATTTATATTACTTATGCTCAATTGGCAAAAAAACAACGCCTTTATAACGATGGATTAAAAATGCTTGCCAAAGCAGAATTAAGACACAAAACAAACAAAACAATATTAGTGCATCGTGCTGATCTATATCAAAAGCTAAATGATAATGCTGCTGTTATTAAAACACTTAACCAAGCCTTAGAGTTGAATCCTCAAAATATGGATATTGTCCATCAACTAGCAACCATTTATATAGATATCAATACTCGAAAAAGCATTGATTTATTTAAAAAATTATCCACCAACCCTACGTACAAAGATGTAGCGCTTAGTTCTTTAGGACTACTTCACACCAAGCTATATCAAGCTGACCCAGGACCTAACAATCGAAATAATTTAGTTTTGGCATTGCAGTATTATAATGAATATTACAAAAAACACCCCCAAAATCAAGATGCTAAAACGATGATTGATAATATCCGTATTTTGTTAGAATCTTAATTGGGACGCTTCCTACAATTTTGAAGAATAGAAAACCTAGTATGGTCTTATCTCTTTAATACAAAAAATATTATATTTAAATTAAATTTTCATCTTGTGTTCAGTATTAACAACTTGCTAGCCATCAAGCAATTTATTACAGAACCCAATTAATCCAAGCCAAATATATGAAACAGTTCCTTCTTTTTCTCCCGATTCTTGCCCTCTTTTCTTGCCAAGAAACTACTTCATCAGAGCAAACTGAAAAACCTAAAGATTATGTGGTATTTTCGGGAAAAATTGCCCATACAACTGCTGATTCGTTAGCAATTTTATCCCGTGATTTCGCTAAAACAATTGCCATAAAAGAAGATGGCAGTTTCACAGATACATTTAGTGTCGAACCTGGTACCTATTATTTTACAACTAGGCAAAAAGGAATGATTGTCTTTTTAAAAGATGGTTATGATCTTTCGTTGGATGTAGATGCGGAGGACTTTGCAGAAACCGCTAAATTTACAGGAGAAGGCGCTAAAGAAAATAACTATCTAGTTGCTAAGGCTCGTTTTGAAACAGAATTATACGATCAAAACTTAACACATTTAGACTCTACTCAGTTGGATAGTGCTACTCAAGTTCTTGTCGATCAAGCGAAGGACTACATCAATTCTCAAAAAGATATAGACTCTATTTTGATCCATGAGAATTTAAATGAATTGTCTATCATCGCTCAATCTTTAAAAGAATATCACTTAGAGATCATTCGATTAAAAAACGAAATGCCTAAAGGTAGTAGCTCTCCTATCTTTACTGATTTTGAGAATTATGACGGAAGCAAAACATCTCTTTCTGATTTAAAAGGCAAAAATGTATACATCGATGTTTGGGCAACTTGGTGTGGTCCTTGTAAAGCAGAAATACCTGCTTTAAAAAAATTGGAACACGATTATGAAGGCAAAAATATTGCTTTTGTAAGTTTATCCATTGATGATGCTCAAGCACACCAAGGTTCATGGGAAGTTGCCAACCAAAAATGGAGAGCGATGGTCAAAGATAAAGAACTCGGAGGCATACAACTATTGGCACCCAAAGGCTGGGAAGACCCATTCATTCGTGCTTACAAAATTAATAGCATTCCTCGTTTTATTCTATTAGATACCGAAGGTAATATTATTAGTGCAAGTGCTCCAAGACCAAGTGACGAAAGCTTACGAACCTTATTTGACGAAATTATTTAAACTTAAAAAGGCTTGAAAATGAAGTTCATTTTCAAGCCTTTTTCCTTTTTTAATAACTCTAAAAACACAACTCTGATTCCAAAACTGAAATCAAAAGCTGTGTTTCGTAGTACAAAAATATATAGTTACTTCGTTTAAGTAATTGTTCAGAAAAAATTATATAAAAAGAACCTTATTTTTTTCTGACCACTTACTTGTTTTAATTAAATAATACCTTGTGTGTGGATCTAGTTCCATTCTCAAAATGAGCTACTATCGTGTACATTCCTTGTGCCAACTCTCCTTTTTTCAATTCAACCACTCCCCTTGCATCTTCGATAGTTTGTACCATTTCTCCCAAAACATTAAAAAGTTGAAGAGAAACATTTTGCTCTGTTCCCAAATCAATATTCAATTGATAATTGGTTGGATTAGGGTAAATACTAATAGCGGGCGCAGCTCTTTCTATTTTTTGTATGCTTGTATAATTTGTATCGCGATATAGAATTGTTGCACACTCCGCTCCTATTGAAATTGTTGTTCCGTCTGCTCGAATCGCTTTGAAGTCCTCAAAACAAACCTGTGTAGACATCGTACCTGCATTTACTGGAGCGTTGGCATCTACTCTAAAAATTAGACGCCCAAGGTTTCCTCCTCCTGTATAATTGACTTGATTAAGACGGGTGCCAACATAATGAATTCGACCATCTTCCGATGTCATTCGAGCATGAACAGGTGCTCCATCATCGTCCAACCAACCATTGTCTAAGTTTGTATATCCTAGCCCAAAAACTGGACTGCTTGCTGTTGCTTGTAGATTCAAATTCAAAACAGCCTCATCATAATTTACTCTAAATGTCACACCATGCAAATCTGTAATATTTTGTACAGCATCACCAAAATTAACATCCAAGACAGCGTAACCTCTTAACGGTACTATTGTATCAGCCGCAAGAGAAATAGGCATTGAAGTACTGTAATAACGTTCAAAAAACAAGTCGGTTCCAACCGTGTTAAAACCTTCCACAGCTCCCGTGTACAAACTGTGCGTTTTTTGCCAATTTTCTTTATTAGCGATCAAATCCAATGTATCTATGATATTGTCACCGTTCGCATCCACATAAGCATTCGTAATAGGTGTTGGTGGCATATGAGGCATCCAATGATCGCCTATTTGAGTACGAGCCACTGCTGCCCCACCATACTTTAGTCCCATTTCCAAAATATCAAAATCATTGTCTACTCCATTGTTATTGGCATCCCCTGGATAAACACAATTGCTGGTACAAAAAACGGATTGTGTACACGCCATAGAAAAATTATTATCATAATATTGCTGAACCAAATCTATTTGTTGCTCCATCAAGTTGACATTCTGTACATGGTTGCTGTCAGGATCTCTATGGTAAGAATAAGCTAAATCTACGGTAAAGATTTCTCCAGGTAATAAACTGTCTTTATAGATAGAACCAACAGTACGTTGGTCGAATCCCCATAGATTTTCAGTATACATGGACCATCCTGCTGCATCGTTGGGATTGTCAGGAAATGCATAATTTGCTGGTATTGCATTGGGATCATTGGAATTATAACCATTGCCCCCATGAGTCAATGGGGTACCATCCATAAATTTTCCTGTTAACAGACGATAATATACGTTTTGACTAACAGGGTCTGATCCTTGTGTTCCTACATAATAGATACTATGCGCCAAATCATGATTTAGTATAGTAACGGCTTGTACAGGTGGATTAGTACCATAACCCGCCTCACCTGTTACTGCACAAGGATTATCATCGTCGTTATCAGCGTTGTAAGAATATATAGTGTTTTTACTGGGTATTGTTCCCATATAGTCGTCTTCTCCGCAGCCCATATCAAAATCAAGCCAAACACCATAATAATAATCATATAGTTTTAATGGATTTCGATTGATAACTTTATGTTTTACAAACAACGTTTTATTCAATAATGGGTCGTTAGAGCAGGAAAACAAATAAGCCGTTTGTTGCACTTCTACGTTTAAAGCTAATCCTCGACTTTGTGTTTGTAGTCCTCCTTGGTCATTAAATACAGACCACAATATTTCTTCTGCAATAGCATTGGGATTACCATCTTCAAATACAGGATAATCACCTCCCATAGGATCATAGATACCATTGTTATTGGCATCAAAAAATGGCGCTAAATCTTGATTGGCAGGCAATGGGAACCCCATTTGTGCCAAAAAATCAGGATTATTTCTGCCTGGCCATTGCAAAATACTGGGATTGACAGGACCATCAATAATCCCATTGTCGTTGTAATCTGCTATATGCTGCTCAATTGCCCAACGCTGTACTTTCCAAATATGGTCAAATCCAGCACAATCATAAACCATTCCTGTCGCCTCATCTATTGGACCTGCCCAATAATCATTTCCTCTAGCACGGTATGTTTGCGCTGATAATAGCACTTGTCCTCCTGGGTCAAGAGCTCCCATCCAAGTAGCCGCCGCAAACATAGAATGGGCTTGATTATTTGAATTATAGACATAAGGTACGGCATATTGAGCTTGAATATCGCCATCCCAAAACATATCTCCCCCATTTCGAAATAAGATTTTCATATCCGAATTTTGGATATATTCCTGTGCATTAGATTCTGCACAGTTTTGCGCCCAAACACTTTTATTAAACAAGCATATTCCTGAGGCTATAAGAATAACAAGTATTTTTTTCATATTTTCTATCATTTTTCTAATGCAAGCATTGCTAATCAAGAGTTTGCAAAAAAAATATTAATTTAACAATCAATAAATTGCAATTTCAATGCATTTCGCAGCAAGATCACTGTTTTAGTTTTTCTTTTATCAAAGAAGTGAAAATAGACACCCTCCGAAAGGCTATACATCTCTCGAGGATGCCAATAAAGAAAAAGACTTCAGTGATCCATACCACTTTATTATTACAGGAACTACATTTCGTGAAGGTCGTTCTTAGTTAAACACAACCTTATGGCTAGATTTTGTCCCATTTTCAAATTCGACAACCATAGTATAGATTCCTTGTGCCAAATCATTTTTGTATAATTCTACAATACCATTTGCATCTTTGATAGTTTGTACAGCTTCTCCCAAAACATTAAAGAGTTGAATTGAAACATTTTGCTCTGTTCCTAAATCAATATTCAATTGATAATCGGTTGGATTAGGATAAATACTAATAGCGGGCGCAGCTCTTTCTATTTTTTGTATGCTTGTATAATTTGTATCGCGATATAGAATTGTCGCACACTCCGCTCCTATTGAAATTGTTGTTCCGTCTGCTCGAATCGCTTTGAAGTCCTCAAAACAAACCTGTGTGGACATTGTAGCTGCATTTATTGGAGCATTGGCATCTACTTTAAAAATCAAGCGACCGATTTTTCCCCCTCCTGTATAATTGACTTGATTGAGACGGGTACCAACATAGTGAATTCTACCATCTTCCAGTATCATCCGAGCGTGAACAGGTGCTCCATCATCGTCCAACCAACCATTGTCTAAGTTTGAATATCCTAGCCCAAAAACTGGATTGTTTCCTATTCCTTGTAGGTTCAAAGTAGTTTCATCGTAATTCACTCTAAATGTCACTCCATGCAAATCTGTAATATTTTGCACAGCATCCCCAAAGTTCACATCCAATACAGCATAGCCATTTAACAAAACCACTGTATCCTTAGCAAGGGAAATAGGCAACGAAGAACTATTATAATAACGTTCAAAAAATAAGTCCGTTCCTACCGTGTTAAAGCCTTCGACAGCTCCCGTATACAAACTATGTGTTTTCTCCCAGTTGTCTTTATTAACAATCAAATCCAATGTATCTACGGTATTGTCACCATTCGCATCTACATAAGCATTGATAATAGGTGTTGGTGGCGTGTGAGGCATCCAATGATCGCCTATTTGAGTACGAGCCACTGCTGATCCACCATACTTCAATCCCATTTCCAAGATATCAAAATCGTTGTCTATACCATTGTTGTTTGCATCACCTGGGTAAACACAATTACTAGTACAAAAAGTAGGTTGTGCACAGCCTGTCAAAGCAAAGTTATTATCATAATACTGTTGAACCAAATCTATCTGTTGTTCCATCAAATTTACATTCTGTACATGGTTGCTGTCAGGATCTCTATGGTAAGAATAAGCTAAGTCTACAATAAAAGTTTCTCCTGGCAATAGACTATCTTTATAAACAGAACCGATAATACGTTGATCAAGTCCCGATAAATTTTGAGTATACATAGACCATCCTAATGGATTATTAGGGTTATCAGGAAAAACATGGTTTGTGAGTGTTGCATTCGGATCATTGGGATTATAACCACTGCCCCCCTGTGTCAATGGCGTACCATCTATAAATTTCCCTGATAATAAGCGGTAATAACCAATTGAACTAGTAGGATCCCCCATAGGGTTGGAAGAACTATTGACATGATAAATACTATGCGCTAAATCATGATTTAGTATAGTGACAGCTTGTACAGGTGGATTGGTGCCATAGCCAGACACTCCTACTGAACCACAAGGATTATCATCGTTATTATCTGCATTATAAGCATATATAGTGTTTTTGCTAGGGATACTTCCAATATAATCATCCGCAAAACAGCCCATATCAAAATCTAACCAAACACCGTAGTAATAATCACGGAGTTTTATTGGATTACGATTAATAACTTTGTGTTTTACAAACAACGTTTTGTTCAACAACGGATCGTTAGAACAAGAAAACAAATAAGCTGTTTGTTGCACTTCTACCTTTAGAGCTTGACCATTGCTTTGGGTATGTAAATTTCCATTGTCGTTAAATACAGACCACAGTATTTCTTCGGCAATAGCATTAGGGTTACCATTTTCAAACACAGGATAATCGCCTCCCATAGGATCATAGATACCGTTGTTATTCGCATCATAAAATGGTGCCAGATCTTGATTGACAAGCAATGGAAAGCCCATTTGTGCTAAGAAATCAGGATTGTTTCTGCCTGGCCATTGCAAGATACTTGGGTTAACAGGACCATCAATAACCCCATTATCGTTGTAATCTGCTATATGTTGTTCAATTGCCCAACGCTGTACTTTCCAAATGCGATCGAATCCTGCACAATCATAAACCATTCCTGTTGCCTCATCTATTGGACCTGCCCAATAATCATTCCCACTAGAACGATAGGTTTGTGCTGCCAACAATAAATTTCCTCCTGGATCATAAGCTCCCATCCAAGTACCTCCTGCAAATATAGAATGGGTTTGATTGTTTGAATTGTAGACATAAGGTACGGCATATTGAGCTTGAGAACTCCCATCCCAAAACATATCTCCTCCGTTGCGGAATAAGATTTTCATATCCGAATTTTGGATATATTCTTGCGCTGTTGATTCCATACAAGATTGTGCCTTTGATAAATTGTGGTAGCAACTTGCTAGAAATAAAGTAACTATTAAGAGTTGTTTTTTCATAGAAATAGTTTTTTGTTGAGTTGGTTAATGAACCTGTAGTGATTGAGAAAAGTTAGAACTTATACCATCAATTTCACAATGCCCTTTCCGTAAAATTTGATGTCATTCTGTATTTACAATATTAATTATATTAACTAATAATCTCAAAAACATTATTCAACATTCCCCAACACTAAAAATATCACAACTACTTCTAATAAAGCAACCCAGCTATTATTTCCCAATAAACAACAACAGTATATAAAAAAACGGATTTAGGCTAAAGCACTAAATCCGTTTTAAATATAAAAATTAATACAATGAATTAATTTCCATTTTTTATTATTCAGCCATGTTCTTCAAACACATACATAGCATTATGCCTTCTTAAAATTAAGTATTGTTGTTTCAATAATTTTGCAACACTCATCCAACTGAGCAGCTGTCATCACTAAAGGAGGCGCAAAACGAATGATATTTCCGTGTGTAGGTTTTGCCAATAAACCATTCTTAGACAAGGCAATACAAATATCCATAGCCGTAGAACTATCTGGTGTATCGTTAATCAAAATAGCATTCAACAAACCTTTACCTCTTACTTTGGCGATCAAATCCGTTTTTTCAGCCAATTGATTCATTCGCTCTCGGAACACCTTTCCTAACTCAAAAGCATTATCAGCCAATGCTTCGTCTTTTACAATATTTAAGGCTTCCATAGCTACTGCACAAGCCATAGGATTACCACCATAAGTAGAACCATGCTGTCCTGGCTTGATCACGTTCATAATCTCATTATCTGCTAAAACTGCTGATACAGGATACATTCCCCCCGAAAGTGCTTTTCCTAAGATTAGAATATCTGGACGCACATTATCATAATCACAAGCCAACAAACGACCTGTACGAGCAATTCCTGTTTGAATTTCGTCTCCAATAAACAAAACATTGTGCTGCTGACACAATTCATAAGCTTTTGCTAAAAAACCATCGTCTGGAACATTTACACCTGCTTCTCCTTGAATGGGCTCTACCAAAAATCCAGCAATATTAGCAGCATCAGCCTCCATTGCTGCTTTTAGAGCATCCAAATCATTATATGGAACCGCTTCAAACCCTGGCGTATAAGGACCAAAATTTCCTCTTGCATCAGGATCGCTAGAAAACGAAATGATGGTTACAGTACGTCCATGAAAGTTTTCTCCACAAACAATAATTTTTGCTTTGTTTGCTTCAATTCCTTTTTTCTCATATCCCCACTTTCGACATATTTTAATTGCTGTTTCAACCCCTTCTGCTCCAGTGTTCATCGGCAATAGTTTATCATAACCAAAGTACTCCGTTGCAAATTTTTCAAACACACCCAATTTATCGTTATAAAAAGCTCTAGAAGTCAAGTTTAGTGTTGATGCTTGCTCCGTGATAGCCGTAACTAGTCTAGGGTGACAGTGTCCTTGGTTCACTGCAGAATATGCAGATAAGAAATCAAAATACTGCTTTCCTTCTACATCCCATACATAAACCCCTTCACCTTTAGCCAAAACCACACCCAGTGGATGATAATTATGAGCACCGTGCTTATCTTCTAAATCCATTAAATCTTGAGAACTTAATGTTACATTTGTTGTCGTTTCCATATTTGATTATAAATTTTAGATTTTTAGTCAAAATCACTTTATTCTTTATAAATTTGTTTGACACAGAATCAAACAGTACCACAAAAATACAAAAAACTTGAGACTATATCGAAATTTAGTAGAAGCGTCTATAAAGGCATTAAAAAAAATTTTCACTGAAAATCAGTTGGCTGATCGAGTTGTTCAAACAACCTTACGTTCCAATAAAAAATGGGGTTCTAAAGATCGGCGTTTTTTAGCCGCTACGATTTATGATGCGGTACGCTGGTACAGAACTTATTATGAAATATTGGGTAAAGAGCCTCAAAGCACACAAGATTGGTGGAAAATATTGGGTATTATGTGGATACTCCAAGGCATCGAACTACCTGACTGGGAGACCTTTGAAGCGTTAAATAAAGAATTTATTATAAATAAACAGGCTGAGTTGTCTACAGTTTTAAAAATAAAAACGTCGATTCCTGATTGGCTAGATGATTTGGGACGCCAAGAATTGGGCAACGAATGGGCTGCCTGTATAGAAGCTTCTAACGAACCTGCTGAATTGGTACTTCGTGCCAATAGCTTAAAAACAAGTACCGAAGATTTGCTAATTAATTTGGATAAAAAAGGTGTCCAAGCTCAAGCAATGGAACTGCCCGATGCCGTTATTGTTCCCAAACGACAAAAATTAACGGCTTTGCCTAGTTATGAGAGAGGATATTTTGAAATTCAAGATGCCTCTTCACAACAAGTCGCTCCCTTTTTGGAAGTCGAAAAAGGAATGACCGTTGTAGATGCTTGTGCTGGCGCAGGAGGCAAAAGTTTGCATTTAGCTGCCTTGATGAACAACAAAGGAAATATTACTGCTTTGGATGTGGAGGAAGATAAACTGTATCAACTTGCTAAACGTGCTAAAAGAGCCGCCGTTTCTATTATCAAAACACAAACGATTACGAGTTCAGATACAATCAAGAACTTATATGATACTGCCGATCGTTTGTTGTTAGACGTTCCTTGTTCTGGCTTAGGAACCTTAAAACGCAGTCCACACATCAAGTGGCGTTTAACTCCTGATTTTTTAGAACAAAAAAAGCAGACACAACAACATATTTTGCAAACATATACCCCTATTTGTAAAAAAGGAGGTCAACTAGTTTATGCTACATGTAGTATTTTGCCTTCCGAAAACCAACGACAAGTGCAAACATTCTTAGCTAGCGAGGCAGGAAGTGCATTTCAGTTGTTGAAAGAAAAACAAATTTTGCCTAATGAAGGTTTTGATGGCTTTTATATGGCGTTATTAAAACGAATCTAAAACTATTTCAAATGGCTATTACCACCAAAGAACAAGCCTTTCAGGTTTTAGAAACTCAAAAGAATGGAATTCCATTTGAAGCGATTGATTTTTTGTATAACAGTCCTACAGATGAAGATATTCTAAACTAAATACGTTCTACTTTAGAACAAATTTATGATAATATCGACCAATTAGAGGAAGGTTTTTATTCAGAACAAACACCTAAGGTCAATAACACTCCTAAAATAGGTCGAAACGCCCCTTGCCCTTGTAGTTCGGGAAAGAAATACAAAAAATGTTGTCTAAAGAACAAATAATATGCGCATTTTATTTTGTGATAGTGGATTCAATCCTAAAGAAATAGACTATATGTACCAAGAAGAATATGCCGCCGCAAAGGCAGCTAATCTTTCTTGTTCTTTGATTAGCTTTGAAGCCCTCAAAAAAGGCAATCTAGATGTTGCCCTTCGATTTGTTCATCCAGTCTCTGAGAAAGAACAGGCAGTTTATAGAGGATGGATGTTGACGCAGGAACAATACCAAACATTGTATGAGGCATTGTTCCAACGCAATATTCAACTAATCAATACGCCTGAGGAATATGCCTTTTGTCATTACCTACCCAATTCCTACGAAACCATAAAGGCAGTCACGCCCCAAAGTATCTTCAAGCCTCTAAATGGTGCCTTTGATATGGAAGGTTTTAGAGAAGATTTAAAAGTTTTTGGCAATCGCCCTATTATCGTTAAAGACTACGTTAAGTCTCAAAAGCATTATTGGGAAGAAGCTTGTTTTATTCCAGATGCAAGTGATTTAGCCAATGTTGAAAAAATAACCAAACGTTTTATTGAGTTACAAGATGTAGATTTGAATGTAGGGATTGTGTATCGAGCGTTTTTGAACCTACAACCTTTAGCCATACATTCTACGAGTGGGATGCCCTTAACAAAGGAGTTTAGAATTTTTGTCAAAAATGGCAAAATCATTCAAAGTTTAATGTATTGGGATGAAGGAAATTACGCGGCTAGTTTGCCCAACCTTTCGTTCTTAGAAAACGTTATTCCTACTATAAACAGTAGTTTTTTCTGCATTGATATTGCCCAACAAGAAAATGGTCAATGGATTGTTGTAGAATTAGGAGATGGTCAAGTCTCTGGATTGCCAGAAAATGCCGATAAAGCTACATTTTATAACCATTTCTCTTAAAATCAATTTCTATGAAACAATTTATCCTCATCGTTGCTCTATTCAGCATTTGTTTTGCTGCTCAAGCACAAAAAGTAGATTCCGACTTAAAACTAAGTACCTTGTCGTTTCAAAAAACTTTCCAACAAGAGCCTTTAGTTATTGATGTAAAAAAAGCAAGAAAAAGCCCCACATTTGAACTACCTAAAGTACCCAATATCATTTGGAAGCACCATCCAGAAACTGTTAGTTATTATAATAATCATAGATTAAACCCACTGTGCTTTAATCAATCCAACGGTTGGGAGATGATCCAAGTACGCCCGATGAAGCACCAAGTGCTTTATGATGCGGCAGCCATTGGAGGAGGTATTATTTTAGGAACCGTTTTGGAAGCATTAAGCCAACTGTAATCAATCGCCTACAATAAATTCCTCATGCGCTTACCGGCTACTAATGCCCTTTATTGCGTTGGCATTCTTACACTTTTACTAGGTTTATCTTGTATTGATATAGGGCATAATTGGTCGGATGATTTTGCCCTATATCTACAGCAAACTCAAGCTCTTTGGGAAGGCAATACAGAGGACTTGCTTAAAGCCAACTACTTTGCCATGGAACATTCCTACGCCCATGTTGGTCCTTACCTGTATCCAAATGGTTTTCCTATCTTGTTGCTCCCTATTTATTTGATTTTTGGATTGAATTTTTGGGTTCTAAAAGTATATTGTTTGCTCTTTCTTATAGCAAGCATTCCTTTTATTTATGCAATTTTCAAACAATTTGGATGCTCTACCCCAAAAGCCCTTGCCATTACCTTCTTAGTTGTTATTAATTACCATTTTATACGTTTCTCAGATCACATTTTATCAGATCTTCCCTTCTTTTTCTTCAGTTTATGGAGTTATTATCACCTTCAACGACAGCAATATAACAGCTACTTTCAAAGTATTTTTTTAGGCATCCTCATTTTTTTTACGTATAACATTAGAGATATTGGCATTGTCCTATTGCCTTGTCTTTTTGCCTATCAATGGCAGCAATTTAAAACAGCAAAAAAAGCTTCTTTAGGGATTTACCTACTACCTTACATCAGTTTTGTATGTCTATGGTTAATGCGCTGGTATTGGTCCCCCTCTGTTTCAACCAAACAACTTAGCTTATTGTCTGAAACTTCTCTGGATATTATTATCAACAACTTCTACTATTATTTTTTATTAGTAGGCAACTATTTCTTAATTTTTAGAAATATTCCAACGTCTATTGCATTAGTGGTTGCCTGTTTCTTTAGTAGTTTAATCCTTCTTGGTATCTACCAAAAAGGCAATGCACACCTACCACTCTTGGTTTACCTTGGAGGAACAATAAGCATTTGTTTGATATGGGTTAGCTTTCAAGGCATGCGCTTTCTATTTCCAGTACTTCCTTTTTTGATCTACTTCCTATTAGAAGGCATCAAAGGGTTGCCCATTGCCCCAAAATTTCAAAAATACATTATTATAGGATTACTTTTAAGTAGTTTAAGCCAGAGTTTATTAACCAGCTATTATTATTGGCAGAAAGATACCAATGAAGCCTACTCCATAGAGCTGCAACAAATCTATCAATACATAAAAAACAATACTCCCAAAGAGGCTATCATTGTCTTTTACAAGCCAAGAGCACTGCGTTTATTTACGCAACGAAATGCCGTGCAAAAAGATATTTCAACAGCACATTATAACTTAAAGAAACGCACTCATTCACTCCTGCCAACAGACTCTATTTTATTAAAAACAGAACATTATATCTTAACTTATAAAAAGACTCGTTAGCCCTTTTGGTTCTTGTACCCCAAAAAAATAGTGCCTATCTCATCTATGAAATAGGCACTATAATCCGCTTAATGACTTATGATCCGTGCGTAAAGTACAATAAGAGATTAACTCAATGCATCGACCGCTTTTTTAATGCGCTTTATTGCTTCCTCTAACTGTTCTTCAGATGTAGAATAAGCAATGCGCACACAATCATCTGCACCAAACGCTTCTCCAGCAACAATAGCAACATGAGCCTTGTGCAAAATATATTCACAAAAATCCGAAGAATTTTGAATGGTTTGACCATCTACAGACTTGCCGTAAAGAGCACTAATATTAGGAAAAACATAAAAAGCCCCTTCAGGAAAATTCACTTTAAAGCCGTCAATTTCTTGTAATAACTTTAGAACCAAATCACGGCGTTTTCTGAACGCTTCATTCATATCATAGGTCGGCTTCATATCAGCCAACAAAGCCTCCGCAGCTGCTTTTTGTCCAAAAGAGTTTGCCCCAGAAGTAAACTGACCTTGCATTTTAGCACAAGCATTGGCAATCCAAGTTGGAGCTGCCATATACCCCAAACGCCATCCCGTCATAGAAAAGCCTTTAGAAAAACCATTAATAACAATACAACGATCCTTGATGGAGTCAAAGCTAGCAATGCTACAATGACCGCCTTCTAAGAAGTTGATGTACTCGTAAATTTCATCCGAAGCAATCAAAACCTCAGGATGTCTTTCCAAAACCGCTACCAAAGGCTCAAAATCTGCCTTAGAATAAACTGTACCAGTAGGATTGCAAGGAGAAGAAAACAAAACCATACGAGTTTTGGCTGTAATAGCTGCTTCTAGTTGACTTGCTGTGATTTTAAAATCATTATCAATAGTAGCATTTACAAATACAGGCTTTGCGCCACTCAGCCCAATAATTTCTTTGTAAGAAACCCAATACGGAGCAAAAATAATAACCTCGTCTCCTTCATTGAGCAAAGACAAGGACAAGTTGGCCAAACATTGCTTGGCACCATTAGAAACTACAATTTGATTTTTATCAAAATCTAGATTATTGTCACGCTTAAATTTGGTAACAATTGCTTCTTGTAACTCTACTAACCCAGGAACAGGCGTATACTTAGTATAACCCTCTTGCAATGCTCTATTAGCGGCCTCTTTGATGTGACTGGGCGTATCAAAATCAGGTTCTCCCAAGCTAAGACTAATTACTTCATGCCCTTGAGCCTTCAATTCTCTTGCTAATTGAGCCATTTTGATGGTGGCAGATTCCGCCATATTTTTTAAACGGTCAGAAACGTACATTCTTAATAGTAGTTTTATGGTTGATTAATTATTGTTTTTTTCTAATTTTTTTGCACTATCCCATAATTCATCCATTTCGTCTAAAGACAAATCCGCTAAGGGTTTCGTTGCGTGGTCTTCAATATACTTAAATCGTCGGATAAATTTTTTGTTGGTTTTTTCTAAGGCGGCTTCTGGGTCAATTTTGAGATAACGAGCATAATTAATCAATGCAAAAATCACATCTCCAAATTCATCCGCAATACGTTCAGAACTTTCTCTATCATCAACAGAAACCTGTAATTCGCCTAGCTCTTCTTCTACTTTTTCCCAGACTTCTTCTATTTCTTCCCACTCAAAACCTACCTGTTTTACTTTTTCTTGAATTCTGTAAGCCTTTACCATAGACGGCAAGGATTTTGGGACACCCTGCAAGATAGATTTTTTTCCTTTCTCTTGTAATTTTAACAACTCCCAATTTTTCTTAACCGTCTCTTCGTCTTCTGCCACCACATCACTATAAATATGCGGATGTCGATGGACTAATTTATCACAAATTGCATTTAACACGTCCGTAATATCAAAAGCTTTTTTTTCACTGGCTATTTTAGAATAAAAAACCATGTGTAGCATTAGGTCTCCTATCTCACCTTTCAATTCCTCCATATCTCCTTCCTGAATAGCATCCACCAATTCGTAGGTTTCTTCTATTGTCAATAGACTCAAACTCTCCAACGTTTGTTTTCTATCCCAAGGACATTTTTCTCTTAAGTCATCCATAATGTTGAGCAAACGCTCAAACGCCTTTAATCTTACATCCATATTGTGCTTATCTTAGTAGTTCTTCGTAACAATAGTTCGTTGAAACCACGCCGTAGCAGCGCAGCTAACTAAAAGCGCAACACTCACGAAGTGAACTTTATTAGTTTACTTCGTGAGTGCTACGCAGTTTCAACGAGCTACTATCGCAAAGGTATAAATAATAAAAGACTAGCCATTATTGCCAATCAGTTTTATGAGAAAAAAATTAAAGTTATGTTTTAGAATTAATACTCCGTTGATTTTTTAGTTTTCCTACGAAAAACGTAAAAAAGCATCTTGCATTAGTTTGATTATCAGTCTTTTAGTGCAAGAGCCAACAAAAGTACATCTTACTGATAATCAAACTAATACGATTTTTCAACGGAGTAATGAGAATTAAATCTTTCGTCAAAACATCAAAAGCACCATACACGTTGACTAACAAAGATTTATAAAACTAACAAAACTCCAAATAAATTTACACCGATGTTAATTGGCAAGAATGTCCTACTTTTTTGGCAAAAAAAAACACCTATTACATAGCAAAAAACAAGATATTGTGCCTTATAACCTCATTTTATGTGAAATATAATTCACTATTAAAATCATATTTTTAAAGTTCTAATTTCTGTACTTTTAAAACTTTTGTTATTAACAATCAATCGCGTTCCAACTATTTTCTTTATTTATACCTTATTTAAAAATAGCCTTTTAGAACTTTATTATTACTTGTATTCCTTGTGTTTTTTATTAAAAAAATATTAATTTTGTGTCATAATACAACCTTTATTGATTTATAAAAGCATCCCCTATATGTTAAAGTATTTATTAGTCCTATTCATTGGGATACTTGCCCTTTCTAGTTGTCGGCAAGATCCGGGTTTTGGAGGCAATTCTACCATAATTGGTCGTCTAAAATTAGAAAACTACAACACAGATTACACTCTTTTGAGGCAAAGCTATTATCCTGCCAACGAAGATGTATATATTCTATTTGGCTCTAACTCTGCTTATGGAGATCGAGTGAAGACAGATATCAAAGGCTTCTTTGAATTTAAAAACTTAAATCCTGGTACTTATACTATTTACGCCTACTCCAAAGATTCTTCTAGAAAGGAACCTTCAGGTTATATTCCGATTCAAAAAACGATTGAAATCACCAATAACCATGAATTGATTGATATAGGAGAATTGGTTACCTTAGACAATGACGATGATGGTTTCGCTACTATACGAGGCAAAGTTTTGGCAAATGAAGGAGGAGTAAGTTATTATGCTCCCGATGAGCGAGTGTACTTAACGTATCCCAATAGTTTTGGCATAGAGACTAGTCAAAGAACTAAATTTGATGGAACGTTCGAATTTAGGAACTTACCTTTGGGAACTTATACTATTTATGCTTATTCCAAAGATAGTCAAGCACCTTCGGGGGTCTCTCCAATTATCCAAACGGTTGTTATAGACAGCAGTAATCAAGAAACTTTTTTGCCAGACTTAGTAATCAATTTATAATAATGCAACAAAGCTTAAGGAGCGTTATTTTGTTGGTTGTTCTAAGTATGCTTAGTGCCAATATTTTCGCTCAAGATTTAACCAATGATTTAAAATCATGGTTGGGATATAGTATTAATGTTAAGATAGGCAAACGTTTTAAAGTTTCGTTCGCTCAATTATACAGTGTTGATATAGCTACGGCTCGATTTGGATTTGCACAAAGTGATTTGAAATTAGGATTCAAAATCGCTAGTAGAAACTACTTACAATTGGAATATTCTAACGCTCAATACCGGTGGTCTAATCGCCTTACCAATTTTGGACTTTCAGAAAACCTACTAGGATTAATTGATTATCAAAGATTTACAATCTCTTACAATACTAGCCACAAATTATTAAAAAAAAATAAATACTTTCGATTAAAGCACTATGTTTCGGCTCAGGTATTTTTCCCTCAACCTGAAAAACACCGCATGCGCTTTATATACACCGCAAGAATTTATTATACCCACCCCAAATGGCCTCTAAAGTTAAAACCCTACATTTCCAACTCGTTGTATTACTATTTGGGAGGACGCCCGATTAGTTATTATGATGATGAAGGAAACGTCATTGCTTACAACGCTCCCAATGGATTTCATCGCATCCGTATTAAAACAGGGTGTAGTCTTAAACCCTTAAAAAAAGTACCGTTTACAGTTACTCTATATTTAATTTTCCAATGGGAATTCAATAATTATATTTTTCCGAATCAAGAAATTAATTATCAAAAACCAATTTCATTAAATAATATTTCATATCCATTTAAGCCAATATCCCCTAATATCCAATACCCTTTCAATAATTATATAACAATTGGTCTACATTTTAGCTACCAGATCAAAGTTAAGATAAAGAAAAAAGATGCAAGACAGAATTAAAACAGCAATTATTTGCAAAGGAATGCCAGACTTTGAAATTGATTCCAACATCATGTATAACCACAAGCCCAAGGCAGGTGATGTGGCTGTATTTGAGGTACTAGAATTAGGAAAACATTCTTCGATTCAAGGTCTTAATGGTAACAACCGTTATATCTTTCCTGGGGACATTATTATGGCAGCATTTGGCAGTCGTTACGCTACTGGGCAGTTAGAAGGTTTGATTCCTAAAGAATATTGTGAAGAGTATCACATTTTGGGTAAAGGAGGAGCGATTGGTGTCATTACGTCTATGCACGTTAAGTTGGCTTCAAAAGGACCGACAACGCTAAGAATGATTGGTTATGCTACTCAAGATGGTAAAGTAATCAATATGAGATATTTATCGCACAAACGTAGTCGTTTTAATGCTAAGAAAAAGCGAAAAAGCAAGGTAATTCTATCGTTAGGGGCTAGTATGGATAGTGGCAAAACAACTACAGCTGCTTATTTGTGTCGAGGAATATCCCAATCCACTAAAGTTGCCTATTTTAAACTGACTGGAACTGTCTATGCTAAGGATCGCTCTTTAGTAAGGGATTGTGGAGCCTGCTTTGTTTCTGATTTCTCAACACTAGGATATCCCTCTACTTATCTATGTAGTCGAGCCGAGCTATTAGACTTATACGAGAGTCTAACCAATTTAACCAATCATTACAATCCAGAATATACCATTGTAGAAATTGCCGATGGGTTACTGCAGCGAGAAACAAGTATGCTGCTTCAATTCCAACCTTTTTTGGATACTGTTGATAGTGTTGTTTTTTCTGGTGGGGATAGTATGAGTGCTTTATTGGGTTACAATATGTTGACAGAATGGGGGCTAAAACCCATTGCAATTGGTGGTCTTTTTACGGCTAGTCCTCTGTTGGCTAGAGAAGTAGAAGAAGTAGTCGATATTCCTATTCTAAATTTGGATGGTCTCTCTGATCCTAATGTAATTGATCTTTTTAAGGAACGTCCTGAACTTGTTAATGTATAAATAAGTATTATAGATTCGTAGTTCGTTGATTAGCTGCGCTGCTACTGCGTGGTACTTCGTGAGCGCTGCGCTTTTAGTTAGCTTTGTTATTCCTTGCGGTCATGAGTCAGCAAGCTAGGTTTGTTACTCTCTACGGTCGTGAGCTCGCTGCTACCACGCGGTTCTCATGATGAAGTAATGTGCTAAAATAATTTCAAATCAAACATAAATGACAAACTATTGTTTTAACTTAATGTACCATAAAAGGGATTACTAATGCTACTGCAAACGTCGTCTCTCTACTCAATAGATAATAGGTTCTTTTATGTTAAGAGCTTTTAAATAACTACTTGGACTGCTTAAGGCGTCTATTTATAACTTATAATGGCTTTAATTTCAAAAAATAAATTAATACTTCAGTTCATAAAAAGCTATAAACTAAAGTTTTGTGCAGTTATCTTTGTAGGCTTCACATCAAGTATTCTTAAAATATCAATTCCTATTTCTTTGGCCAAATATTATAGTTTGGTATTTGAAACCAATTCTCCTAAAATCTTTTTGTTTAATTTTTTTCCTAGTTACTTTACCAATACCATTCCTCATTTCCTCATTTTCTTTTTTGCATTAATTTTACTAACAGGATTATTTGATTTCTTAGAGCGTTTTGGCAAAGGAGCATTAGGAGAATTTTTTCTTTTTCAATTGAGAAAAATATTGTTTTCAAAACAATTGCACATCAAACAAATGACCTATGATGCAAAAGGAACAGGACGGTATTTGCTACGCTATAGTGGTGACTTAAAAAGTATACAACGATACTTAACCAAGGGAATTGTACAATTTATTATCGACTTATTGTTTATTACCCTAACCATGGCCGTTTTGTTTATCATCAATCCTACTATATGCCTCATTATCTTAGGTTGTACAGTGATAACATTTGTTTTTATGGTTTTTGTCAATCGTTGGCTTTACAATATTTCTAGTAATCGTCGGAATAGAAAGTCAAATTTGCTTTCTTTCGTGAGCGTTCACCTACGAAGTATTTTGTCTATAAAATCCTTTAATAAAGAAAAAAAAGCCTACAAAAAATTTGCTCGTAGAGCTAAAAGGATATTAGACTTGGGTATTAGTTATCATTTGATCAACAGCTTTATCCAAACAATGACAAAATCCACTGTTTATATCATGTTGGGTATCATTTTAACATTTGTCCATTTGTCTTCTTGGCAATCTGGTAGCGAATTATTTATTACAATCTTAATCCTTGTAACAATACTCCCACTTTTTAGAAGAACTCTAAGAGTTTTTAGCATTTGGGAGTTGGGCAATATTTCATTTACAAAACTTCTAAACATTATCAATACAGAAGCCGAAACATTGCCCACCCAAGATTCTATAGAGCGAATCAGTGGCAACAAAGTTATTATCAATAATTTAAGCTTTGAGATAGGTAACCAAGAATTGTTTAAAAACACTTCTATGGTCATTCCCTCAAAATCTATCACGCTTATAACAGGAAAAGGAAAGACAACATTGGGTAAAATTTTACTTGGTATTTATGATAATTATCAAGGAACGATTCTCATTAATAGAACCAACATTCGGCAAATTCCTCCTAAAGTTGTTCGTCGAAAGGTCACCATTGCTTCTGTAGATTGGCCGCTGTATGGCAAAACTGTTTTTGATGCAATTAGTTACAACAAAAGAGAAAAAAAGAGAGTTGCCGCAAAAGCATTATTAAAAGCTTTGCAAAGCAAGTATAATCAGCAATTAACCCTCGACACTCCTATCGGCGAACTAGGTCAAAACCTATCTCACAATCAATATGTTCTATTATGTTTTGCTAGAGCAATTTTGACCAAAAAGAAAATTTTGATACTTGATCTTCCTTTTCAAACATTAACTCCTAGCCTAAAATCAACACTTCTTCAATTTATTAATGGTTTAAAAGATCAAAAAACAATCATTATCTTTGGACAAAATGAAGCTGAATTCAAACAACTCTCTATTGATAAAAAATACATCCTTGGTGCTCCCCCTATGCAATATACTCTAAATTAAAATAAAAATGTCTTAGCTTTAAGGCACTGGTTGGCCTCAAAAAAATAAGGTTTCTATATAGATAATACTCCGTTGATTATCCCCTCTGGTCATGAGGGCGCAAGCTTAGTTTTTTAGTTTCGCTACGAACCCGCAGGCTCACGAAGTAAAAACATAAAAAAGCACCTTGCATTAATTTGATTATCAGCCTTTTAGTACAAATATTAACAGAATTACATCTTACTGATAATCAACTGCGAAGCACTCATGCAATACCACGTAGTAGCAGCGTAGCTAACTAAAAGCGCAGCGCTCACGAAGTAAACTAATACGATTTTTCAACGGAGTAATGCATAGAGATAGGTTCTATTTATGCTCTTAATTATTGTAGTAGTAGCAGCTCAGCTAACTATTGATTATAGTCAAACTATTTAAAACTAGATAACAATGAAGTTTTCTGTAAAACTATTCTTTCTTTTTCTTCTTCTTACCTATTGTGCCTTTCAATGTATTAATAGTTCATCTATTCTTACCCCAAACACCTCATCCAACTCTCAGAAAACTACCTCGTCATTTCAAGAAAAAAAGGCACTTCCTCAAAAAAAAGGAATACAAAAAAAGAAGTACATTGATGGGCAGGTTTACTATTTATATGTTCCCCAAGCCGTTGCCGAAAACCCTGAGATTGGCACTACGATTTTAGCAGTTATTCATGGGTATACGGGGCAAGCCAATGGAATTAAAGGTCAGAATATTGCCTTAAAAAACATGAAGCGCTTTATTCCTTACGCAGAACAGCATAATACCTTATTGATAGCTCCCCATTTTAGTGAAAAAATTTTCGACTCTGATTATCAAAGATTTAATCTAGACGCAACTAGATCGGATATTCGGCTTATTGATTTGATACAGATTACAAAAAATACATTTCCTAATCTCCAAGATAAAAAAATTAAGCTATTTGGTTTTTCTGGTGGTGGACAGTTTGTTCACCGCTTTTGTGCATTTCATCCACTAAGAGTTCATAAAGCTGTCGCTAGTGGTTCTGGATGGTATATGTGGCCTGACTGGACAATAGATTACCCTCTAGGTGTTAACCTTCGTAAGTTTTCAAATACAAAACCTATCAATCTCGACTTATTTACACAATGCCAACTACTGGTTTTGGTTGGTGAGCAAGACATTAGACAAGGTTCCTTTAGAGATGATTACAAAGACTTTGACTTAAATAATATGCAGGGTAACGATCGTGTATCTAGAGCTCGTCAATGGGTATTGGCTATGGAAAAGTATGCTGCGTCAAAAGGGCTAACTTCTAATATCTTATTAAAAACGGTTCCTGAAACAGAGCATCGAACAACAAATACTTTAATGAAAAGTGCCTTTAATTTTTTGATGGCCTCATAAAAAAGTCGCATTAAGGATTGTCCGCCCTCAATACGACTTTTGTTCATAAACAGTATGAATACAATTAGTCTCTTACTCCTTGATAATTTTGTGCGTATAAATGCCTTTTGAACTTCGAAGTTCTAAGAAATATACTGCCGTTGGCAACGCATCAACATTCAATTGAATGAACTGCTCACCATCTACTGTTTTTTCTACCAACACACGCCCATTTACATCCATCAATCGAACAAATCCTTGTTCCAACACCTCTTCTAACTCTATATTAACTTGTCCTGTTGTTGGATTAGGATATACACGAGCCTGCATGGTTCCTTCTTCAATAGTTGACACAGCATTGACAACTACATTAAAACAACTTGAAGTACTAGTACAATTATTGAAAGTAATCATCACCGCATAATCACCATCTATCGAAGGTGTAAAACTTTGCATGGTTTCTCCGACGATTGCTGCATTTCCATTGTTACAATCTACCCATTGATAAGTAGCTCCACTTTGGTTCGCTGTTAAAACAATTCCACTTTGAGTAACTATTGTATCTATTGTAGTAATGGTCAAATCCAAGGTCACCACACTATCACAACCTACTGCATTCGTCAAAGTATGTGTTGCTGTGTTGTTAGAACTCGTGTACGTATTCCCATCTATCCATGTGTACGTATTACAAGCTGTTTGTACATCTGTTCCCGTTGTAGAGTTGTTGATTGTCAAATTCAACGTTACCACACTATCGCAGCCTGCTGCATTCGTCAAAGTATGCGTTGCTGTGTTGTTAGAACTCGTGTACGTGTTCCCATCTATCCATGTGTACGTATTACAAGCTGTTTGTACATCTGTTCCCGTTGTAGAGTTGTTGATCGTCAAGTTCAATGTTACCACACTATCACAACCTGCTGCATTCGTCAAAATATGGGTTGCTGTGTTGTTAGAACTCGTGTAGGTATTCCCATCTATCCATGTGTACGTATCGCAAGCCATTTGTACATCTGTTCCCGTTGTAGAGTTGTTGATTGTCAAATTCAACGTTACCACGCTATCACACCCTGCTCCATTCGTCAAAGTATGGGTTGCTGTATTATTAGAACTCGTGTACGTATTCCCATCTATCCATGTATAAGTATCACAAGCTGTTTGTACATCCGTTCCCGTTGTAGAGTTATTCATTGTCAAATTCAACGTTACCACACTATCACAACCTGCTGCATTCGTCAAAGTATGCGTTGCTGTGTTGTTAGAACTCGTGTACGTGTTCCCATCTATCCATGTGTACGTATTACAAGCTGTTTGTACGTCTGTTCCTGTTGTAGAGTTATTGATTGTCAAATTTAACGTCACTACACTATCACAACCTGCTGCATTCGTCAAAGTATGCGTTGCTGTGTTGTTAGAACTCGTGTACGTATTCCCATCTATCCATGTGTACGTATCGCAAGCCGTTTGTACGTCTGTTCCTGTTGTAGAGTTGTTGATTGTTAGATTTAACGTCACTACACTATCACAACCTGCTCCATTCGTCAAAGTATGGGTTGCTGTGTTGTTAGAACTCGTGTACGTATTCCCATCTATCCATGTGTACGTATCGCAAGCCGTTTGTACGTCTGTTCCCGTTGTAGAGTTATT
>NZ_JHBV01000047.1 GCF_000724545.1 Aureispira sp. CCB-QB1
AAACTTAAGTATCAATGGCATTTGTTTAAAATTTTTGTCTTTTATTTCAATGAACTTCCATCATACATTTAACAACACAACCATTTATCCACTTTCAAGAAAAGTTTTAATGACAAAAAATAAAAAACGCAGAAGGCCTATCAATGTCTTAATGATTGATGATGATGAAGGGCTTTCTGCTTCGATTAAGAACCGAGCTCGACGTCATAACGTTATTATTACCAATGCAACCAACTTTAAAGATGGTTTTAGAGAATTGGAAAACAATACAAAGTATCAAGCTGTTATTTTAGATGGTAAAGCTCCAATGTCGCCCGAACAACCAAAAGGTACAGAAGCTGAGAACTTTGTCCACGAAGCGATCTTAAAATTAAGGGAGTTGGAATTATTACACGAACGCACCTTGCCTTTTTGTGTGCATACGGCTTGGTATGTGCAACTAGAACCGAGCTTAAGAAATCGAGCTAAAATTTTTGATAAGAAAAAAACTGCTGTTGATGATAATATGATGGAGGCGATGTTTGAGCATCTTCACCAAGCAATTGGCAAATTGGAAGAAACAAAAATCAAACAACAGCATCCAGAAGTTTTTGAATTTGCAGAACAATATCTAGATGATGAAGATAACGCCTTTTTAATTAGCTTGTTATCTCCTAAATTATCATCTAAAAGAGAAGATTTAATGAATCGTTTGGGCTTCATTCGACGACTGGAAGAATCTATTTTAAATGTCTACTGTAAAGAATGTTTAAAAATGGACCCAATGCTTTTTGGACAAGGTAAAGATACTCCTGGTCGGGGCAAAGATTTAATTGACCATATCAAGGTCAAAAAGTTGGCTCCATTGCATATTTCTTTTATGACCTATGTTATTTATAGTACTCAAAGTATTGCCATTAATCACAAAGCTCCAGAATCTAGTGAGTATTATAACTATCCTATTACCATCTACACTGTACAAACATTTATCAATGCCTTATTAGATATTATTCTTTGGGTACGTACTAGTATTGATGAGGCTGTATCTTAAACAATGGAATCTATCTAAACGCAACTGGAATTTAGATAGATTCCTACAATGATAAAGCAGTATAAAATGGCAGTTCTTTGTCTTTGAAATATATTTTTCGATTTTTTATAAAAGAGGTGCTAACTTTCGTAGATAGTTTTACGATTGCTTCTACTGGTTGGGCTCTATTAATGACCTCATATTGTCCATCTGTAATTTCTACACTAGGGTAAGCTACTTTGTAATAATCAATATATATTTCTGACGCTGTTTCTTTTTTGATATATGGTAATATTTCATTGGTACCTGCCAATAGGAAATAATAATCTATACAGCTAAAGCCTTCTTTTTCGTAAAAATTTAAGTGTCCATTTTTATAATCAAAAGAAATTGGACTTTTCCCCTTCTTCGCTCTCTCTTCATTTAGGTTCATTCCCAAATTTTTCAACTTAAAGTTTATTCGTGAATCTTGTTTTAAAGTACGATATGTAGGCGAATTATATTGTATTCGTTTTGAAGTATTTATAAAGAATCTACAATCATTTTAGAAATTGAAGTATCCTCTCCTTTTTTATTAAGGTATGCTTCAGATATATCAGCAAGTTGGTTGTTCTTTTCCTTTACACCTCCATTTCTGGAGGAACAACTCATGCAATAAACTACCAATAACAATGCAAGAATATAAGATATTTTTAATACATTCATTTTAGGTTAGTTTTTTGAAGACTATTTAAAATTTTCTATAAAACTACTACTAAGCCAATTCTTCGGATATAATTTCTACTTTCTTCCCATCTTTATTAATTCCCCAAATCTGTATACAGTCGTAGGCATTTCTCTTCAACATTTCGAGGCTAATTTTTTGACCATTAATTAACTCAACATCACCATTAACATCTATCTCTTCGCTAAATTCTTCTTCAAAATTAATTTGATAATATACAGAGATAATTATTTCAAAACTATCGTTTCCCCATTGATCTTGATACAATTGATTTGTCATTCTAGCTGCCAATTGTTCTTGAGTATATTTATCACAAAGCAAGGCATTATAACCATGTTTACAGGCATCAAATAGCAATATTTCTTCTTGATTATTTATATCTACCAATACTATTTTTTGAGGTGCAAACTCAGTTCCCACAATCAAAGTATTCCATTCTGAATGTAATGCTCCATAATATTGTATTTTAAATTTTGCATTACCTAACGTTGATACAATCCTTCTTCTCCATTCAAAACTATCTAGTTTATTAGGGTTCAAAATCGGTTCTGTATACATTTCCAAATGTGATGGTCCCGATATTCCATTGTCTGAATTACTCAATCTATTTCTTTTCAATAAGATTCATTAGAATGGATACCCAACAGCAAAGATAAGGTTCGAACGCCCTGGCAAGACAAAAGGATCAAAGTTCCAATACTGCACAGTTCCGTCTTCTTTTAGGCGGTATCCTTGTGGATCTCTCAATTGTATCCCAAAGTCTACCCGAAAGACAAAGAAACTCAAATCAAACCTTAGTCCTAGTCCTGCTCCAATAGCCAACTGCTCATAAAAACGCTCTGTAAAAACCCCTGTTTTGGGGTTCTGCTGTGGAATATTTGTTGCGGTTGCTCTGGAATTCAACAACCAAATATTTCCAACATCTACAAAAAAGGCACCACCTATCCAAGAGGTAAACATAAAACGGTATTCGCTATTAAATTCCATCCTCAAATCCCCCAGTTGAAATTCAGCACCATTAACAGAAGTTTGCTCACCAGGACCAATATAACGCAATAGCCAAGCCCTCATACTACTAGGTCCCCCCAATGCAAAACGCTTAACGAAGGGCACATCCGTACCTTCTGAATTCCCATAAGGAATAATAATACCAAACATAAATCGAGAAGCAATCGAATGGTATTTTCCTAATTTATAAGAGTAACGAAGATCAAAATCTGTTTTAAAATACTGTGAATAATCTATTCCAAAAAACTTCAACTGCTTATTTGGCTCCACTGCCTGATCTAATAAGTAGATAAGATTTCCTGCTAATTCAAAAGAAGATTTAAAATACCAGCTACCTCCTTTTGTTGAGGCAGTAGGAGAACTAAATGTATAACTAAAATCCATACTAGGAATCAAATAGCTGGCAGACAAAGACTCATATAATGCTCTATTGTTTTGTCGGAGTAGGGCTTCAAAACTAGGCTCCAACACAGGCTGCAAAGTAATATTAACCACAGCAGGATTCCAACTAAATGTATGATAGGGACCTCGCCTCCAATCGTATCCTATTTTGGTATAAAAAGAGCTAATTTGAAAATCCGTTGATTGTTGTAGATATCGGTATCCCAATGAAACCTTTGTAGTAGGGCTTTCCATTTTGAACATTTTCTTAAGGAAAGGAAAACCTAAAAACCTAGGAAAAAATAAGCTTGTTTCTGCCGAAACATCAAACAAATTTACTGCTTGTTTCCAGAAATTATTATCAAAAGAATCTCGTCCTGTTAATTTAAAATCAAGACCTCCTGATAAAGAAATTTCGAAGGTCTCTGCTCCTTTAAAAATATTTTTATTTTGGTAAGATCCAAAAGCTGCGACTCCCAAACTCGAAACATTCGTATTGTTATTATTAATTTCAAAATCTCCTCCAACACCCTGTTTCTCTCCACGTTGCATTTTGACCAAACAATCTAAACAATTAGGTTCTCCGTTCGACGAAATAACATACTCTACCCTTGGGGCTCGAAATACATCCAACACATTAATATTGCGCCTAGTTTCTTGCTCCAATCGGTAACTATACAACTGCCCAATCTCAACAGGCACCGCATCCGAAATTACTTTATCTCGAATAAAATAAGTTTGTCTTCGTTGGCGCTCTGTTGTTGGGCTTCCATCTTTGTTTCTAACAATTTTACGCAATAAAATATGTACTAGCTTATCGTTATCTTGCATCTCTGAACGAGCGTTCAAAGTTACTTTCTTGAATCTTGGCAAGCTACGCAACACAATCCGACGTTGTTTCCCTCCAACTGTTTTTACCGTTGTAACCAAACTATCTTTTGGCAACATAATCTCTCCTTCTTTTAGAACAATCCGCTTCACTCTATCTTTAAGTGTCCGCTCAACAATAAAAAAAGAATCTTTTTTGATCTTACGTACTTTAGACGCCTTTACTATATACTCATTAGGAGTAATCAAAACATTACAAATCTTATATTTAGGATGGATAATCGAGGTATCTGAATAAGGCAATACCTCAACATAAATATTTGCTCTTGGTTCTCCTTGTTCGGGATTGCTATTAAAAAGCCCCCCCTCTTTTGGAGCTACTTCTTTTGCATTGACCGTATCAATTCGAAAGACGACATAATTCTTTGTAAATTCAAAATACCCCCGATTTTTAATCGCCAATTCAAGCCTTCCTCTTTCTTTATTCATGTTATCAACCGATGCTCGTATTCCTTGCTTTAACACAGTAAGACTTTTTATTTCTTCCATTATATCCTGAATAGCTGTATCTTTAGAAATAAGTAATACCGTGTCAATTAATATTGGCATTCCTGTTTTTATATTATAAGATACAATTGCAGTATGTCTTTTATAGGTAATCTGTGAACTAACTTCTGCATTGTAATAACCTTTTTGATTTAGAAATGCACGCATATTCCTAACTGTAAGATTAGTTTTTGCTGTGTCTAAAATAACAGGTCCATACCCTACCTTTCGATGCAACCAACGCTGTAGTCCTGTTGATTTTCGACGAATAGTATCGGGAAGTATTTTCATACTATCTCGATTAAATTTGTACGGAATAGACAATGTATCGTTGAGGTGATAAACCATTTGGCGAAAGCCTCGTATTATAGAGCGATCTGGAACTTGCTGAATAATGGAAGACATTTCGTAGTACAAATTCTCTGAGTCTTCTTGGATTTTGTACTTTTGCTTCAGAAAATTAATTTGGTTTTTTTTCACCATATATTCATCAAAAACTCTAACTCGAGGTTTTTCCATCGACTTTGAGTGACTCTTTAAGAATTTTCGATTGCCACAACTGCTCATTAGTAGACACAAAAGCAAGAAAATACAAGAAAAGTGCTCAAATTTATATTTCATAGAATTAAATAGAATTAACGCTAAGATGTTATCCAAAGCAAAGATTAAATATTTACAATCCCTTCAACAAAAGAAACACAGACAAAGAGAGAAAGTTTTTTTAGTAGAAGGAGAAAAAATTATTGATGAAGTATTACGTCAGCATATATTCAAGATACATTCCATCTATGCAACAGAAGACTGGATTAACAAAAATAAAACTATCCTAGCATCTTATCAAAACCGTTTAACACCTACACCTCTTAATGGACTCAAAAAAATATCTTCTTTAAAAACTCCTAATTCGGTTGTTGCTGTTGTAGAAACACCTCATTATACATCTTTCGCTGATAAAATACAAACATCACTTAATCTAGTTCTTGAAAACATTCAAGACCCTGGAAATATGGGAACCATTATTCGTATTGCCGATTGGTTTGGAATTCCTCATATTTTTTGCTCCAAAGGCTGCGTAGACATCTACAACTCCAAAGTAATTCAAGCAAGTATGGGTGGTTTTCTTCGTGTTCAAGTGCATTATATAGACTTGGAAGCATTATTCTCTCAATACCCATCCTTACCTGTTTATGGAGCTGTATTAGGTGGTGACAATGTTTTTAAACAGTCCCTAAAAACACCTTCCTTTCTTTTGATTGGTAATGAGGGCAAAGGTTTAAGTGATCCTATTCAAAAAGAAATTACGCATAAAATCACCATTCCTAAAATGGGTGGTGCAGAATCGTTAAACGCAGGTGTAGCAACAGGGATTTTATGCGCTTTGTTTGCTTCTCAACTTTAGTGCCTTATTAAATTAAACTATTTTATTCAAAGGATTTTTTCGAACTAAATTGGAAAAACCAAACTTCCGTAAAAATTCTGCTCTAGTTCCTTTTAGATGATTGATGTTGTCTACCGTATCTATTAATGCATCTGAGAAATTAGTTCTAGAATAGGTTGTGTTTAGTTTAACCAGCTCTCTTTTAGGTATACAACGATGACTAAAGCCAGAAACGTCTAGAAAGGCTCCACGACTCAAAACAACAGCCTCAGGTGTTTGGTTGTTAGAAACGAGTGGGTTCAAATGAATAGAAATTGCATTGTAAATTTGTTGTGCTCTTTCTTCTTCTACACCAATTTGACTAGCAAAGTCATAGGCTAACTCTGCGCCAACAACGGCAAAACAACAAGAACAAGCCTTTTGTTTGTGTGTCTCACTAATCCCTAAATCATGCAGAATAGCACTAATGTATAACAGTTCCTCATCAATCTTATATCCCTCATATTGAGCCAACATACTGGCAAAAAAGTACGTTCGGACACAATGTTTATACAAGGGCACATCATACGTTTCTTTTGCTAATTCATTCGATAAATCTGCAAATTTGGAATCGGGTATTCGAATTGAATCCAAGTTAACTTGTGCAAGTCGATTCTTATTAAACCCTGTTTTAGTTTGAAGTAATAATATAAATTCTCTGAACTGTACACGAATCAACTGTTGCAAAATCTGTCGCTTTTCTGATTTACTGAGCTTGCTGTCTGTCGTTTTTGCCCAACGATAACTTCCTATTTCCATTTGTCATCCTTTTAAGTTATAAATTAAGATGCAAATATATTTACCTCTAATCAGTTCTTCAATAGGCAATATTGACAATTAAAAGGGGAATATTGCCATTAAAATAGTTTATTTTTGAACCACTAATGGCTAGCTACGCTGCTACTTTGTGATCGGTCAAGAACTTTATCATTGTTCTGCTTTAAAAATCGTATTAGTTTAATTATCAGCAACTAAAAGCAACGAATTATTATTATACAAGACAAACCATCTATGATTATCATATCCCTCGTTATATATAAAGATAGTTTTGGCTCCGCTATTTTCCCAACCATTGATCTAATCAATAGCGTCAACGAATACATGCAAAAGATTACAGGCAAGTCTTTTTTCCACTTAAAACTAGTCGGTTATGAGCAATCTGAAATTACAATTAATACATATACTAGTATAAAAACGTGTGAGACTATTCCCAATACTTCTCCTAATCATGTCATTTTACTTCCTTCTTTAAAAGAATCTTTTTTGGATACGATGGATTTAGCTCATTATAATAAGCTCAGTCTTTGGTTAAAAGAAGAATATCAAAAAGGCACCAAACTATGTAGTATGTGTCTTGGTTCTATCCTCTTAGCCAATACGGGGCTACTTGATCAATTGCCCTGCTCTACCCATTGGATGGGAGATAAAATGATGCGCCTTCGTTTTCCGAACGTTATTATGAAAACAAATCAAACGGTTACCAAAGAAAAAAACATCTACACCAGTGGAGGTGCATTCTCATCCCTTCAACTAATTTTCTTGTTACTCGAGGAATACTGTTCTAGAGAACTTGCCCTTCATTTTTCAAAAGTATTGGGTATAGAATATCCTATTGAATCTCAAAATCGTTTTTATATTTTTTATCCACAAAAAGACCATCAAGATACTCCTATAATAGCCGTACAATCTTTTATGGAAAAGAATTATGCACAAAAAATAAACATTCACCAACTAGCAGCTATAGCTATGATGAGCCCTCGAAACTTTATTAGGAGATTCAAAAAAGCCACAGGAGACACTCCCATTACTTATTTACAAAAAATTAGGATAGAGGTAGCCAAAAAAGCATTTGAAACTGGTCATTTAGATGTTTCAGCAGTTATGCACTCAATAGGCTATCAAGATCCTAAATCTTTCCGAGTATTGTTCAAAAAATTAACCGGTAGGACTCCTATAGCCTATGCCCAAAAATATGCGCTCTCGAAATGATAAATAAAGGCTTCCCAAAACTGTTTGAGCATATCTATCAACTGCTTTTGTGCTTTGTAAAGCCCCAAGCGATTAAACAGGTGACTGTCTTTACAAAGCACAAAGCCCACTTATTATTAGTAGCCGTTATTTATCGTTTAAAGTTCATTACTGCTGCATAAGCCTGCTCAAAATCTTGCACTTCTTTCTGCTTTCGCTCCTCTGACCAATTCAACATGCTTGCCATTTGGTTGGCAATATAATGATAGGTATGTTCTAATGTAGGGCGTTCAAAATAAAGGCGACCAGTTCTTCGTATTAAAAAATCACATAAATTATTTGTCATTTCATAATGGATAGAATACCAAATTTCAGCACTCAACAAACGCTCTTCTACGTCTTTAATCGAGTTGTACAATTCATAAGCTTTGTTAATGATAATATCTGTATTCGTACCATAACGATAGACCAACGCATGAATATGCTCTAACCTTAAACCAATTTGCTTAGCCTCTCCTGTCACTTTATACACGTAGGCTTGAATGGCTTCTGTAGAGTCAAAATCCCCTCCAGACAATCTTAATTTTTGAGTTTTGGAACTACTCTTAGTACGCATTGTTTTAGCAACAAAATTCAAAACGCGCTCTGCCATCTTGCGATAGCCTGTCAGCTTTCCTCCAGCAATAGAAATCAAGCCTGTTTCAGAATAAAAAATTTCATCCTTCCTTGACAACTCAGAGGGAGACTTACCGTCTTGGTGAATTAAGGGTCTTAAACCAGCCCAAGAAGACTCTACATCACTAATATTTAGTTTTGCAGTAGGAAACATATAATTGGTGGCTTCTAAAATATACAGTACATCTTCTCTTGTTGCATTCGGTTGGTCAATACTTTTATCATAAAAAGTATCTGTTGTTCCAATATACGTAATATTTCCCCTTGGGATAGCAAAGCACATTCTATTGTCTTTTTTTACATCAAAATAGACCGATTGCTGCAACGGCAACTTTTCATAAGGAACGACAATATGCACTCCTTTTGTAAGGTGTAAACGTTTACCAACTACGCCTTCTTTGTCATATGTTCGGATGGTATCCACCCATGGACCTCCCGCATTTACAACTCTTCTAGCATTTACTTTTATTGTTTGATTCCCTATATGATCTTTTACTACTGCTCCTCCTACATAACCATTTTCTTTGTAGACAAAATCTGTTAGCTCAGCATAATTGACACAGATAGCTCCATTATCCACCGCTGTTTTTATATTTTCAATGGTCAAACGAGCATCATCTGTTCTATATTCGTAATACAAACCACCTCCCAATAAGATATCTGGGCGTACCAATGGTTCTAAACCTACAACGACATCTTTCTCTAACATTTTTCTACGCTCTTCTTTTTCCACACTTGCCAAACGATCATAAACCCAAAGTCCGATAGAACTTAGTCTTTTGCCCAATGATCCATCTTCAACAATTGGTAACAACATTTTTTCGGGAATGACAACATGAGGAGCATTAGCATGTACAATTGCCCGCTCAATACCTACTTCATGAACCAGACCAAACTCTAATTGTTTTAAGTAACGTAAGCCTCCATGAATGAGTTTTGTAGAACGGCTACTTGTCCCCCATGCAAAATCTTTCTTTTCAATTAAAGCTACCTTAAGACCTCTTGTCGCAGCATCTAAAGCAATTCCTGCTCCTGTAATTCCCCCTCCAATAACCAATAAGTCAAATAGCTCTGACTCTAATTTTGACAACCAAGTGGTGCGCTCAGCTGCCGAAAAAGTACCTGTATTCATTAATTTAATTTATGATTGATGATGATTGATTGTCGTTAGTTAATTCGTTAGATGCTCAAAATGCAACTAATTAACTTCAATAGTTTGTTACAAAACCACATTAAATAGATAGCCGATTCACTTGCATTTAAGATGCTAAATATCCAAAGCATTATCGTTCTTGATTTAAGAATTACTGCTTCTGCTAAATTCCCTAAATATTCGATGGATAATCTACCAATTCTTGTTGTAACAAATGCTCTATGTTATAAAACAAATATAAGGCAATTTGTTTATTCTAAGCTTTATTATAAGATGATTTTATCTTATATCCTAATGTCGTTTTGAAAAAGGCAAAAAGGTCTATAATATACTACATACTCCGTTAAAAATTCAACAGAGTATATACAATAAAAAAGCCCTACAATTCCTTGTAGAGCTATCTTATATATTTTTATAAAATTAATATTTTATTCCACACAAATCGGTTCTACTTCTACACGACGATTAGGCGAACCCCCATTTTTATATTTAGACAAAGGCTGCGTTCCTCCAAAAAAGTAAACAGATATCTTATTAGGGTTGATTCCCATATTGACCAATTCACGCTTTACAGCCAAGGCTCTTTCTCTTGAAAGGTCTAAATTTTTTCGTGGATTTCCATGTATATCAGTATGACCATACAAATTAATTCGAGCATTTGTATAGGTATTAACGTATTCTACAATTACTCGAATGTTCTGAATAGCCTTTACACGACCTGAAAATTTAGTTTCATCTTCTTTAAAAACCACATCTGGCAAATAAACTCGTGTGTCGCATTTTAAATCTACCATTGAGGTTAATGCCCCAGGCATGTAATCAATAGGTTCAGGAGTTTGATTAATATTGACCACTTCTCTTTCTTCTGATGTACTAGAAGGGCGAGTTGTTGAACTTGAGCTTGGACGAGTCGTAGTTGGTCGAGTTGTCGTCGGTCGAGTTGTAGAAGGTCTTGTACTTGACCCTGTTGTTGAATAACTACGAGGTTGACTAGACGTGCTAGCAACAGAAGGGCTACCTTCCTGAACTTTTGGCTTGATATAGCTAAAAGACTGCTCAAACCTATTGACAACAGCAACCATGTTTTCTGATTTGCCTAACAAAGGGTTGTCCTTAGTTTTTATCATAATATCAAAACAATTTAACTTGTCTTGGTCTAAGTGTCCATCCTTGCCATCAATCATATCCAGCATTCGAATATAACGAGGAATTCTAACAAAGTGAACTTCGCAAGTAACCACATCGCCCCTATTTAAGTCGTAACTAATTTCGGGAACATTGGTTAGAGATGTTCGTTTAACTTCGTTATTAATAGCAATATTGGCAACTTCTAGTTGTTTGAATTGTATTTCTAATCCTCTCATTCTAGGAGGCGTTCTCAAATACCAAGAGTTGGGATGGTTGCCATTATAAAAAGTCGTTGTACCTGATTCTTGAACTACATATCGAAAATGGATGATCGTCCTTTTTTCTTGATATTCAATTTTGTCAATTTGGTAGTGAGACTTAAACTTTCTGTACTTTGGGAGATAATCAAAAAAACTATTGTTAGCACTAACTGTCTGTATTCCACTCAATAAGAATAAAAGCAGAAATACTGTAATTTTGGGGAGATGATTTGTAGAAAACAAAATTCTCATCGTTAGTAAAAGTTTATGTTCTAGTATAAATTGTATTACTATAGTGTTATACACTATATTTTATATGTTATTTCTTACAGTTTTGTTACAAAATACGGGGGAAAAATAGCTTACCCCTTAAAGATAACAAAAAAAATTATATATTCAATATAAATTCTTATTTAATTCTTACTTTTATTTTGTAGGACAAAACTTGTTTAATAACATTTTATTACCACTCAGAGACAAAAAAACAGCTTCAGGAAAAACGCTTTTAAATTTGCGTTCGAAGAAAAGTTCTGTTTTTGACAAAAGAGTGTCGTTATAAGTCAATTGATTATACATAAGCAAAGCATTGGGTGATAATACTCTTTTGACATTTTCTAAAAATTGAACAGACTCAAAAGCAGAGGGAATTTGGTCATCAATAAAAATGTCAATTGCCACTAAGTCAAATTGTTGGGAACAGGTTTTAACGTACTCTAAAGCATCAATACAAATCACTGAATATGAGGATTGAAGCTCATCTAATGTATACTTATTAGCTAAATTTACAATTTTTTGATCAATTTCTACTAATGTGTAATTATATTTTTTTTTAAATTTTTTTTCTAATAATAACGGTATAGATCCCAAGCCAAGCCCCAGAACTAAAACATTTTCTATCGAATATTTGTCCAAATTTATTTGTTGGAAACTATCTCTGAAGTTAACATACAAATCATCATAAGAATACACTGCATTTTGGGTACAAAGTGCATAACGCCCATTTCTACAAATAACCTCTAGTTTTCCGCTATAATCACTCCAAGCTTCTTCCAACTGCACATCTACAAAATAGCTACTCAACTTGGTCCAAAATGTTAGCTTCATACAAACTTAGTATTTTCGGTTCACATTTGTTTCTTCAAACACATGCTTTAAAATAGCCAGCTCTATCTCATCTAATTCCTTGTTTCTGCGTTGCATCACACGCTCTGCCGTCTCCATAGCTTTCTTAAACTGATAAATTTCAAAGCCCTTACTACTCCCCCAAGAAAAAGAAGGGACAAATTTTCTAGGGAAATCGCCTCCAAAAAGGTTGCTAGATACCCCTATCACGGTTCCTGTATTAAACATTGTGTTAATACCTGACTTGGAATGGTCGCCCATAATTAATCCACAAAATTGAAGACCTGTCCGAGAAAAAGATTGGCGTTCATAGTTCCAAACACGTACTTCTCCGTAATTATTTTTAAGATTAGAATTATTCGTATCTGCTCCTAAATTACACCATTCCCCCAATACGGAATTTCCCAAAAATCCATCGTGCCCTTTATTAGAATAACCAAGTATCACCGAATTATTGACTTCACCACCTACTTTTGAATGAGGCCCAATAGTTGTTGGACCGTATATTTTGGCTGCCATTTTAGTAGTGGCAGATTCGCACAATGCAAAACTACCTCTAATAATAGAGCCCTCCATTACTGTAGCATTTTTCCCAATATAAATAGAACCGCCTTCCGTATTCAAAATAGCACATTCTACCCAAGCACCTTCCTCCAAAAAGATTCGATTAGTATCGCCAATAACTCGATTACTTGCACTCAATGGTTGCGAAGTTCTGCCCTTGGTCAGCAAATCAAAATCAGCTTCTATAGCCGCACCATTTTTCCCAAACAAATCCCAAGGATATTCAATTTCTATAAATTCCAAATCGCTCTCTAATACAGTAGGCACTTTTTTCTCTCCTGTCAAAAATGCTTTTGCAGTAGCTTGAGTTGTTTTTAACACAATCGGTGTATCTCCTTTGACTAACAACGTATTGGATGGTAGAGTTTGCAAAATGTAATCACAAAGCTCTTGAGTAGGCAAGATAGAACCATTTACCAGAATGTTCAAACTCTCAAAATTAGCTGGATATTTTGTAGAGAGATAAGGTGCCGTATGATGAGAAGCTGGCATATTTAGCATTCGCTCCCACTTCTCTCGAATCGTCAAAATTCCAACACGCAATTCTGCTACTGGACGTGTAAAAGTGAGTGGTTTAAGTGTTTCTCGATTGTCATCAAACAAAATAAGCCCCATTCTTGCCATAATCTTAGTTGTTCTTTTATTTTTTGTTGTAATACTTAGCTGCACTGCGTGAGTTCACTACATTTGATAAATTATGAATCTCCGCAAATGAACTACGCTTTTGCCTCTAAGTAATTCGGTTATCACACAAAACTTTTTACCATTTTTTAACGTCACAAAGTTTAAAATTAGTAAAACTTAATGGTGACAGAGAGTTATGCGCAAAGCATAATTTTTATTGCTCATTGAGTGGTTCCAAGATACAAAATTAATCGAGTGTTTTACCTCCATCATCTCCTAATTTTTTGTTATATCTTTGTTATATCAATAAGATCGTACATTCCAATATTTAGGTAGGATTAAAACACATAACTAACCATCAAAATATAGTGAATTAAGCAACCTCCCATAACAAACAAATGCCAAATTAAATGTGCATAGGGAATACGTGCTTCTGATTTGTAAAAGATGATTCCAATCATATAAACAATACCTCCCAAAATCAAAAGGTTAAATCCAGTAGCAGGCAATGTTTGATACAAATAATCTCCCTGAATAACACCGATCCAAGCCATTGTCACAAAAAGCAAGATAAAAAACCAATCGTATCGACCAGTAAATTTAATTTTCAGCACTACTCCTATCACCGCTACAGTCCATTGTAACAACAATAGAGAAAACCCTACATCTCCCCCCACTGTAAGCAATAACAAAGGGGTGTAATTACCTGCGATGAATATAAAAATGGCACAATGGTCCATTATTCTCAAACGTTTTTTGACCAAAGGTGCAGATGCTCCGTGATAAAACGCAGACGCAGCAAACAACATGACTAAACTACTCCCATAAACTAACGCGGACTCCAAAGCATAAGCTTGATTATTTGCCAAAGCACAAAAAACAACATAAGCAAAACCAAAAACAGCTAAAATGGCAAAAAAACCATGTGACCAAGTATTTAACCATTCTTCTCTTTGTGTTCGAATAGGTAATTGCGAAAAAAACTGACTCAATTCATCTTCTGCTACTATATCAGAAGTATTTTCGTCCCACTCTCTAAGTTCTCCTATTTTGTTCATATTGTCTGGTTTTAATAATAACACATGCAGTTTGCTAAGTTAACTCGCTTTAGAATGTTAACTCATAGACTTTGTACCACACTTGTTGATGATTGAATACTTGGATGATTTGTTCTTCTGCTTATATACAATACAAATACTACACCTATTGTTTCCTTGTTGCATTAAAAGCTTTATTTTTTGGCAAAAAAAAAGTCTTTCTGAATATTCAGAAAGACTTTAGAGCGAAAAACGAGATTCGAACTCGCGACCCCAACCTTGGCAAGGTTGTGCTCTACCAGCTGAGCTATTTTCGCTTGTTTTTTTATTATTGTTGGGATGTTTCCCGTTTGTGATTACAAAGATAGAACATGTCTTTAGAAATGCAAAAAAATAATCGCTTTTTTTTCTTCTTTTTTTAACAAAAAAACAACCTAAAATTATAATTAAATCAAAATCAAACTTTTAAAGCTCAAAAAAAATCGAAAAAATTTAAGTTTTTTTTAGCCACAAAATATATCTTGACTAAATAGCGTATTATAGGAAAGTACACCTTTAAATTTAATCCACCAATAACATTTCTATACTCAAAACATAAACGCCCAGACAATACAGTTCCGAGGCAACCATATTGCCTAGACGCAGACCTAATTGTTGCAAATATTATTGGGTTGGCATAACGCCTTACTTTTTAACTACCTCTAGCACTTCTCCACAGTTATCACATTTATGCAAGGCTTCATTATTGTTAAATTTAGCAAATGCCTCTGGCAACTGCTTTTCAATATTTGTCAATTTAAAATAATCTTCGTGCAATTGCGCATTACAATTTTCACAATACCATTGAAATCCATCGGTATGCTTTTCTATATCTCGCACATGTTCGATAACCAAACCAATCGTTCCTTCTGGACGTTGAGGAGAGTGCGGCACTTTGGCTGGCAATACAAAAATTTCACCTTCCTTGATAGGAATATCTTTAGGCTCTCCTTCATCAATTATTTTTAACACCATATCCCCTTTGAGTTGCATAAAGAACTCTGGTGTTTCATTATAATGATAATCCTTTCTCAAGTTAGGCCCTCCAATAACCATAACAATATATTCTGACCCTGGAAAAACTTCTTTGTTACAAACAGGTGGTTTTAGATCATCTTTATTCTCTTCTACCCACTTCATCAAATTAACAACATTAAACGTTTTCATTTTAATTTAGAATTTACAAGATTTACACAGTGATTTTTAATCCCCCAAGTAAGATCGTAAGTGTTTAGCACAAAATAGAATTCGCACATTACATCAAACAACCTATCAACACTTCCTACGCACTTTTCTTTTACAAATAGCAATTACGGTTCGATAGTAGCAATTACCTTAAGCTCTATAGCTATCGGGGTTGGCAAGCAATTGATTTCACAAGTAGTTCTACATGGTTGATTATCTTTAAAATACTCCGCATACAATTTGTTGTACGTCTTAAAATCATCCTTCATATTCGTCAAAAAGACAGTTACATCTACAATGTTTTCCCAACTAGAACCACAATCTTCTACAATATAACGAATATTATCAAATACTGCTCGACATTGAGTTTCAATATCATAAGAAACAATATTACCCTCATCATCCAGCTCTACACCTGGAATTGCTGTAGAACCCAGTTTTCGAGGACCTACGCCTGATAAAAATAAAAGGTTGCCTACTTTACGGGCATGAGGATAAGCGCCCACTGCTTTGGGTGCTCTATCTGAGTATAACAATTCTTCTTTTGGAATCATATTTTTTTTATTTTGATTGTTTTAATTTTTCGTTTCCCAACAAAGACCTTGGTCACATAACAGAGGACTATAAAAATAAAATGTATTGGCTTTCCAAATAGTATTGAGCAGCCAAATATCTGTGCAAATTTCATAACCTAAATACACAGAATATCTCCAAGATCATTTCCATTTGTCTAAAAGTTAATATTCGATACAAACATTTTTAGGTTCTGTAAAGAAATCCAAGGCATGAAAACCACCTTCTCGACCTACTCCAGAAGCTTTGACCCCACCAAAAGGTGTTCTCAAATCTCTCAACAGCCAACAGTTCACCCACACAATTCCTGCATGAATTTGCTGTGCCATTTTAGTAGCACGACTGACATTAGTAGTCCACAAGGTAGAAGCCAAGCCATATTGTACGCTGTTGGCATATTTCAAAACTTCTTCTTCCGTATCAAAAGGCATAATAGTGACCACAGGACCAAATATTTCTTCCTGATTCGTTCTACAATTGTACTCCAAGCCCTCAATCACTGTTGGTGCAATAAAATACCCACTTTTGCAACGACCTTCTATTTCCAAAGCCTCCCCTCCTGCCAAAACAACACCTCCTTCTTCTTTTGCTAATTGAATATACGATAGTACTTTTTCTTGATGCGCCTTAGAGACTACGGCTCCCATTTTGCTATCTTTTTTATTAGGATCACCTACATTGAGTTGTTTTACACGCGCCACAAAATCCCGCTTAAACCGCTCATAAATCGGTCGTTCTACAAAAATTCGAGAACCACACAAACAAATTTGTCCTTGGTTGGCAAAAGAAGAACGCATAGTGGTTGTCAACATTTTATCATAGTCACAATCTGCGAAAATAATATTAGGATTTTTACCTCCTAATTCTAAAGACAGCTTCTTGAATTTAGGCGCGGCAATCTTTGCGATATGTGCGCCTGTTTGTGTTCCACCTGTAAAAGAAATTGCTTTTACATTGTCATGTGCAACAATAGCATTTCCTGCCGAATGCCCCAATCCATGTACAATATTCAAAACTCCTTTAGGCAATCCAGCTTCTATACACAACTCAGACAGCAAGTACGCCGTCATAGGAGTTACTTCTGATGGTTTTGCTACCACACAGTTTCCTGCCGCCAAAGCTGGTGCAATTTTCCAACTAAACAGATAAAGTGGTAAATTCCAAGGAGAGATACACCCTACAACACCAATAGCATCACGTAAAGTATAGTTAATCGCTTGATTGGTCATAGCATGCGCTCCTGTAGCATAGTGATGGATAGCTGTGGCATAAAAATGAAAATTACTAGCAGCTCGTGGGATGTCGACCATTTTTGCTAACCAAACTGGTTTTCCATTATCAATAGATTCCGCCAATGCCAACCGTTCCAAGTTTTCCTCTATTAGAGCAGCAATACGCATTAAAATCTTAGAACGCTCTCCAATGGGAGTCATTGACCAACTAGGAAAAGCGGCTTCTGCGGCAGCCACTGCCGCATTTACATCTTCCTCTCCCGAATCTGGAATCAAAGAATAAACCTTGCCAGTTGCAGGCTCATAATTATCTATATACTGATTGGATTGCGGGGCGACTAAAGCACCGTTAATATAATTCTGTAGCTGTTGCATATTTTGTTAGAATTAAAAACCTGTTCTTGTATTAAAATTATTCAAAACAACTCTATTGCTAAAAATAAAAATATTCTCCTAAAACTATGTTTTTACTACTACAATATTCAATTCTACAACAAACCTTGTTATCTCTTCTTCTTATTACGACCTTTTTTATAACTTCGGGAATTCCTAAATCTTTCACTCAATAGCCCATTGCAAGCTAATCTAGCCTAATGAGCTATTACCTAATAATAAGACCATATTCCTACAATGACAGAAAAACAAAAAATGCTTGCTGGACTTGCCTATGATTCTAGAGATACCGAATTATTAGACCTATATCATAACGCACGAAGTCTTCTGAGAAGATTAAACCATATAGATAGCCGTGATACTTCACAAAGACAACATTTATTAGAGCAGCTATTAGGAAGTGTTGGGGAGCACGTCTGGTTAGAAACGCCATTTTTTTGCGATTATGGAGAGCTTATTTTTATAGGACACAATACATTTATTCATGGCAATTGTACGTTCATAGATAATCATACAATTACGATTGGTAATAATAGCCTTATTGGTCCCTCTGTTCAAATATACACCGCTTCACATCCATTACAAGCCTCTGAACGGGTCTACACCGACCCATTGCACCCAAATAAAACGCGTTACAAAACCTACTCTAGTCCTGTTAAAATTGGGCACAACACATGGATTGGTGGCAATAGCATTATTTTACCTGGGGTTACCATTGGAGACAACACCACCATTGGAGCTGGTTCAGTTGTCGCATCCGATATACCTTCAGGCGTCTTAGCCGTTGGTAATCCCTGTCGAGTTGTTGGTCCCTTAGAAAATCGAGAGACTTCTTAATATTACAATAGTTCGTTGATTCATTCGCTATGCTCGTAAGCCACTCCTTTGTGTTAGTTTCAACGAACTATTGTAACGCTATTGGTATGATTTGATTAACTCATTTTTCTTAAAATGTAATTCCAACAAGGGCTCTAAATAAGACTGATCGACAGCATCAAAAGAAGCCAAAGTCGTACTATCTACATCAAAGACAGCAATCAACTGACCTTCGTTGTCCCAAACAGGCAATACTATTTCTGAGTTTGTGCGACTATCACAAGCAATATGCGAGGGGTCTTCATGCACATTTTCAACCAACTGGGTCGCCTCCATTCGAGCAGCACGACCACAAATGCCCTTAGAAAAAGGAATGTGCAAGCACCCTAAGGTTCCTTGATAAGGTCCCACTATTAATTGTCCCTTGTTCACACAATAAAAACCAACCCAATAATAATAAGGCAAATGCTGTTTCAAAACGCAATTAATCGTTGCCATTTTCAAAATCATATTCGTCTCCCCTTCTAAGATAGCATTAATCTCATTAATAGCTTGTTCGTATGCTTGATGCTTATCAAATGCCATAATTATTCAAATGTTTATTGATGACAGTCTCTCATATATAGACTGCCACTATGATTATTACTTTATATTGCTAACTTCTTGTTCAAAGAAATATTTTAAACGTTTTTGACCATATTTAGGAGCTATATTATCTACTGCCATAGCTGTCAAGAAAAACTCAATAGGACCATACGTTTTAGAAGAAGTAAATGTTCTCATTATAAAAATAATTCCTCGGCGTATCCAATCCGGCAAATGTACAATTTTAACTTTATTTCCCCATGCCTCTAACGCCAATTCTGCCAACTCATTTTGTGTAAACAAATCAGGACCTCCTACAACCACTTCTCTAGTACTTTTACCAATACTAGTAACACAAACCTCTGCCAAATCTGCTCCATGAATAGGGTTTAATTGACAGTTTCCATCTCCGAATAAATATACGCGTCCATTTTTAGCCATTTTCAAAAAATCCTTCATGTCTGAGAAAAAACCATTGGGTCGAAGCACTACATATGCCAGTCCTGACTCCTTTAAGGCATCTACAAAACGCTCTTTGGCTTCAAATATTTTCAAGTCTCTAAGAGCATCCCCATTAATAGCGGAAACATAAATAAATTTCTGTACTCCTGCTCGTTTGGCTTCTTCCAAGAGATTTAAATTAGCCTGATAATCCACATCCATATATGTTAGCCCATCTTTCTGCCTAGTAATCCCAACCGTACTGATAACCACATCAATTCCTTCACATATCCCTTTTAAACTTTCCTTTTGAGTCACTTGTCCTTCTTTTAGCTCCAACAACGGATGTTGAGTATTAATCTTTTTCAAAGACCTAACAATCGCCCTTGTTCGGTGCCCTTTCTGTAACAATTCTTGCAACACATAACCACCTAAATAACCTGTCCCACCTGCTAATAATACTTGTTTTGTTTTCATGCTGTTTTGCTTTATTATAATTCGATAACGCAAAACTAAGGCATCTCAACCAGCTTATTCTTGACCATCGTCAAGTAAGCGTTTGTTAGCAATTCTTTTTTTTATCCGACTCAATGTTTCTGGAGAAACCCCCAAATAAGAAGCAATATATTGCTGTGGAACTCTCAAGAATAAATCCCCATCACTTTCCAACAACTTAACATAACGTTGCGTTGGGCTTTGCGTAACAAAAGAAGCCAACATTTTTTGGCAAGCAATTAATTCATTCTCTGTCGCTACCAAGGCGATGTGTTGAAAAACAGGAAAAGCATGCATTAATTTTTCATTCCAACTTTTATCGAATAGAACAACAATACTGTCCTCTATAGCTTGATAGTTTTCTATAGCTGGAACTTCTAAATTATAGCTCTCTCCTGCACAAATAAAATCTCCTTCGGTATAAAAAAATGCCGTTTTGTCAATTCCTTCTACATTATAATATAATCGCACACATCCTTCTAAAACAAAGTAAATCGTTCGAGCTATATTTCCTTCTGAAAAAATCACTTCATTTTTAGCATATTTTTTTATCACCAAATGTTCTGCTAAATAAGTTGCTTCTTCTTCTGTTAAAGAGGCATACTTCCCTAGTCTTGTTAATAATAATTCTACCATTGATTTTTTTTGTTAAAATAAATGATTTCTTAGGAACAATTAAAGAATATCTATTGTTCAAAATAAAAAAGTACGGAAATTTGTATTAATCCAAAAACTAAGTATATTTGCCTTCCAATAATTATTGGAAACAATAATGCCCAGGTGGTGGAATTGGTAGACACGCCAGCTTGAGGGGCTGGTGCTCGTATAGGGCGTGCAAGTTCGAATCTTGTCCTGGGCACAATTCTAGGCTACATTTAGCCGACACAGAGTAGTAATAAACCTAGCAAATATCGCTGTTTCAGCTA
>NZ_JHBV01000048.1 GCF_000724545.1 Aureispira sp. CCB-QB1
AATTGGTGCCAACAGAGCGAACGGTACTCACTGTTGACGAAGTCCAACAAATAGAAGCCTTGACCTTTTCTAAAGAGGAGTTTTATTTGGAATTGATTCGGGATATGTTTTTATTTTCGTGTTATACGGGGTTGCGCTTTGCCGATACAGCTCACTTGAAGTATGAGAATATTGATGCGACCAAGGAGGGCTTGGTCTTGAATATCATTGCTCAAAAAACCAATAAGCAACTTATCCTTCCCCTATACAAACTCTACGAACGAAAGCCTGAAGCCATCATTCAAAAATACAAAAAGCAGGTACTTTATCTTCGTGGTCCGGTCTTTCATCCTTACAGCAATCAATATTTTAACCGTACGCTCAAGGTTATTGCTCAACGTGCCCACTTGCAAAAGAAGGTAACCAGCCATGTCGCTCGACATACCTTTGCGACAAACTTGGCTTCTAAGGTACCGCTACATATTTTAAAGGCGATTTTGCAACATTCTAAAATTGAAACGACGATGATTTATTTGCACTTGTCGAATAAGTTGGTCAATGATGCTTTGGATAGCGTGGATTGGTAGGTTGTAAAAAAACAAGTTGCCCTGTTGTTGGGTGACTTGTTTTTTTTACGTTACTTCATTTGAAATGATTTTTAAGATTTTCCCATTTCGAGAATAAATATGACCATTCAGTCTTTAAATTAGTCATTGGGGAAGATTGATTTTCAAAATGGTCAATGATAAACTTTAACCTAGAATTGCTTTCTGGACTTATATTATCTATTTGATCAAATAAGAATTGGATAACATCATCTATACTTGGTCTATTCTGAGGATTTATGGAAAGCATTCTTTTGATAAAGTTTAAAATATCTACATCAATAGATACATTATTAGGCAACTTTATCTTACAATCATTATTAATCCATTTCTTCCAAAGTTTAGGTTTAGTCCATTTTAGTGTATTACCATTTTTAGGTACTGGCCAAAAGTCTCTAAGTGCAATGCCAACAGGGTGAAATCCATTTGTAATTAACTCATAAAAGATAACTCCCAAAGCAAAAACATCTGTTGATTGACTTAAATTTGTTTCTCGCCATTGTTCAGGAGCCATATATGGTCGTGCCCCCCCAAAATGAGAATCAATAGAAGCATTCGCTAGTCCAAAATCTGCAACAAGTGCAAAATCATATATATCTAGGTCAGGTAGACCAACAAACTCTTTTTTTACATTTCGAATGAAAATGTTTGCTGGTTTCAAATCTTGATGAGCAATCATTCCTTTTTTGTAACAATGTTTTAAGCCAATGGAAATATAAATAAGAAGTGAATATTTTGTTACTTGACTTGCTTTCTGTGATCTAATTAACTTTGCCAAATCATTTCCCCAATACCTAAAGGAAGCAATCGGAATGTTAGAGACGACATCAAAATCAAATGGCGAATGGACAAATTTGTTATCACAAAATGAAAGCTGAAGCTCTAATTCCTTAATAAAACGCTTTGTAATTTCTTTGTTAGGAACATCTTTCATTGGTTTAGGTACTTTAATACAAGTATAACGAGGATATAGATTTTCTGCTTTATCAAAAAGAAATATTTCTCCACACATTCCACTAGTATGAAAAGTACATTTTCCTCTGCCAAAAAAGCCTTGAAGTAGTTCCTCTTTTTTAGTATTATCTAACTCGTAGAAGTTATTTTTCTCCATTAAGCATATTAGTATTGAGTCTCTGTTTGCAGTGATTTTATTCTTGGATACGTACGTATCTTGATTATTATATGTTATTATTATAAACGATAGGATAGCAAATATTTAACTAAAACAATTTAAAAACAAGACTTTTTTAGAACTCTAGTACTTTAATATTTAAGGCTTTTGTTATTATTTGGCAATCCATTAAATGTATTTTTTAAACCATTGGGACAGAACAAGTAAATTTCTAATTTATTAAACTTGGTCTACCTTATTCATTCATCTTTCGATATATTTTTTTCATCATTAATTCTTTGATCAAATCTCCAAACATTTTGTCTTCTAAGATTTTTTCAAAAATCTCTTGATTTTGATCCATTCTAGCAATTAGTTTATTCATAAACATATCTTCAAAGGCATATTTGAACGTGTCTAATTGATTAGCTTTTGCCTGAGTTTGTAATTTTTCATCTTCTAGCAATTCTGCTTCTATTTGGTCGAAGAATAATTTATCAGCTTCTTCGAATTCTGTTCCAAAACGGTCATTTAAAATAGAAACGATTTCAGAAAGTAAAGCTTCTTCCTCTTTTGTTCTTTTTAATCCTGCTTCTGTCGTTCCATTCAATTCTCCTTCTTCTCCTTTTAAAAGGTCAATAGAACCTTCTTTTATTTTTTCTAAGCGATAATATTCCAAGGCTACTTCATCAGACAGTTGAAATACCTCTGATAAGTCTTTCTTTGGAAAGCGAGTTTGTAAAAGTTTAGCGTAAGCATAAAATTTTTCAAATTCAGCATCTACAAAAGGCATGATTTGCGCTAGAAAAGAATAAAGATTTGTCCAAGAACGAAGCGACTTTTTAAACTCGTCTTGCTTCTCTTTTGGATCTAGGTTGTTAAAACGCTCAACAGCTGGGTCTGTAAACGAGTATAAATATCTCTGATTTTTAGCCTGATTTAAATTTGTACCTGGATGAAAATAGACATTCGCAAAATCATCAATTTCCTCTTGCCAGTATACTTGAAAATCATCCAAGCGTGCTTTTAAATCATATAAATGATTGACGTCCGTTTCATCTGTTACGGTAGTTACCTCGTAATAAGGTTGGAAGGATTGAAAAATTGTTTCTCTATCATTAGCAAAATCTAAAACAAAGGTATCTTCTTTTCCTTTGCACATCCTATTTAATCTAGAAAGTGTTTGAACAGCTCTAACACCTGATAATTTTTTATCGACATACATAGTATGCAATAAAGGTTGGTCAAATCCTGTTTGATACTTATCAGCTACAATCAGAATTTTGTATTCTTCTGTATCAAACATTTGTGGTAATTTCTTTTCTCTAAATCCGTTTAATTCGGATTCTAAGACACCATCTGGTTTACTTATATCTTCAGGGTCTTTTAGTCTTCCTGAAAAAGCTACGATAACTTTTAATTCGTTTTGATAGCCTTTTGCTTTTATATATCTATTAAATTCTTCAAAATACCGCTTTGCATGAAGTCTTGAACCACAAACAAGCATTGCTTTGGCTAAGCCACCAATTTTTTTAGAAACGATGGTTTTAAAATGCTCAATTATTATTTCTGTCTTTTGAGCCAAATTATGTGGGTGCAAGGAGACATATTTACCAATAGCATTTGCCGCTTTCTTTTTATTGAGTTGTGGGTCCTCTTCAATAGCTTTGGTTAGCTTAAAATATAAATCGTAGGTAGTATAGTTTTTTAAAACATCCAATATAAAACCTTCTTCTATCGCTTGTCGCATAGAATATAAATGAAACGGTTTTGGTTTACCTTCATTGTCTTTAGCTCCAAAAACTTGCAATGTTTTATACTTTGGTGTAGCTGTAAAAGCAAAGAACGAAACATTGGTTTGTGGACCTCTGGCTTGTGCCGATTTTTCAATAAAACTATTCACTAAATCTTGTCCTAAAATACTTTCATCATCACTTCCCTCACCATAATTAGGATAAGGTTCTTCTACTGCATTTTCGTCTTCTTCTAGTACACCTAAAACCTCTTTCATTTTTTTACTAGCTTCACCACCTTGTGAGCTATGAGCCTCGTCGATAATAACCGCATAATTTCGATTTAGGATAGCTCCAACTTTATCAACGATATAAGGAAATTTTTGAAGTGTTGTAATGATAATATTCGTTCCATTAGCAATCGCATCCGCTAATTGGCTACTGTCTTTATCTATCTTTTGAACGACTCCTTGCTTATGTTCAAATTGATAAATGGTATTTTGTAATTGTTGATCCAATACTCGTCTATCTGTTACTACGATTACAGAATCGAAAATACGATTGTTGGCAACATTATGTAAACTGGTTAAGCGATAGGCTAACCAAGCAATAGAATTACTTTTGCCTGAACCTGCCGAATGTTGCACTAAATAGTTTTTACCTGCTCCATGTGTTAAAGCATCTTGTGTTATTTCTCTAACGGCATCTAATTGGTGGTAACGTGGAAAAATCATTTTTTCCTTTTTGTAGACCTTTCCGTTATTGATTACATCTTCTACTTGTAAATGAACAAAACGTTGGAATATTTCTAACCAGCTGTCTTTTTGTAGAATATAATTCCATAAATAAGCCGTGCGGTAATCTCCTTTTTTATCAATTGGGTTTCCTTTGCCGTGCTTATTTCCTTGATTAAAAGGCAGCCAGTAAGTTTTGGAACCGTCTAATCTTGTCGTCATATAGACCTCATCAGAATCGACTGAAAAATGAACTAAGGTTCTTTTCTTGAAAGAAAATAGAATTTCTTTTGGGTCTCTAGTGTCTTTATATTGCTTTTTTGCGTGGCCAACGTTTTGTCCTGTAAACTGGTTTTTAAGTTCTAAGGTAGCTAAAGGCAAACCATTTAATCCCAAAACAAGATCTACTGAATTTTTATTTCTTTTGCTGTAATAAATTTGACGATATACTTTTAAACTATTGGTTTCGTACATGGCTACAGCATCTGGATTTAAACCTGAAACTGGTTTAAAAAATGCCATTTGAAACCGAACACCATAATCTACAAATCCTTTGCGCAAGACATCCAAACAACCTCTTAAATCCAATTCTTTATACAAGCGTTGTAGGACTCGATTTTGAGTATCTGCTCCATGTATCGCAGAAATTTTCTCCCATTTTTTGGGTTGAGATCGTTGTAAAAAGGCTAGTATTTCGTCTTTAAAAAAGCCTAATTCTGTACTATATGTCTTAGAATCGCCAAGGGTGTAACCTCCGTTTTGTACTAACGCTTGTGTTATGGCAGTTTCAAAGGTATTTTCTGTTGTGATGCTCATTATATTACAGCTTTATTGATAATCTACTTTCCAAGTTTTAGTAGCTAAATCAGCTAAAATTTCTTGATAGGCATTAACACTCGCTAGTTTCCATTCTCCATAAATACCCGCTTTCTGAGTTAGAAGAATAGAACTGTCTAAATAAGCTCTTTGCTTTACGTTGAAAGGATCTCGTTTGAGTTCATCTCTATTTAATAAGACCATATTCCCTAATCTATCTGAAACATCTTGAACTCCTTCACCAAAAGTAGCTCTCCATTCCTCACTAGGATTGTATGGGCATATATGTTCTAGTGTTACATCTAAATAATTTACACTTCTGCCAAATTGACTTTTTTCTATTTCTGCTAATAAGAACCTGATTTTTTTTGCAAATCTTCGACTAGGCATTTTGTAAAAAGCAAAAGTATTTTTGAAGATATCATCTTTAGGATAAAGGTCTTTAAATTCATTATTATTTTTTATATGGCTAGCTCTCTCATAATTTCCTCGTGTGATTTTTTTTGCAATAATATTGTATTTTTTCTCTTGCTCACTAGAAGAGTAATTACAAATAATGTTATATCTAATAGACAACATATAAAGATATTTGGCAGTTTTTACAAACTCATCAGGAGTGAATTTGTTATAAGCTGCTAATAGAATAACATTGGGTTGTTTTATTCCAAATAACTTAAATGCTTCTAAGTAAGGTTTTGCACCTAAATAGGTATTATCTGTTGATACCCACCATTCATCATGTGGTTTTGACAAAGAGGTATAAAGAGAAGCATTAGTCGATAGTTTAGTTAGGTAAGTGGATGCTGCTTGAGGAGTTTGATATTTATTACGGATGCTTTTAAATAAATCTTTCTTAGCAACATAACTATACTCCGAATTATACAAATATCTTACAAAATCTGTAAAGTTCTTTTCTCCTAATTGAATGATGATTTCGCTCCATTTTTCATCTAACTCATCCAGTTCAGTCTCAGTAATAGTTTCTACTTGTGCAATGATAGAGAAAATGTAATTTTTTATCAAATCAGGGGTCGATAGCATGACACCTCGAGCATTTAGCGTTTCAAAAACTTTATAGGCGTTAATACCATCTAATACCGTTATTTTAGTAAAGAATAAAGCAGATGTAAAAGTTATAATATGTTCTGCTACTTCTACACCAGTAGATAATGTTATTTTAGATTTGAAGAACTCAAATGCCTTTCTTAATAAATCATTACTCTTTGATATACCTATGGGATTAGTAGGATTTAATGAATCGCAAATGTTTTTGAAATATCTCTTATTATTTCTATTCAATGTCAACCTACTGTCTACACTTAAAGTTACTAAGCTTTTTACCCCTATAAAGCTCGATTGCATTAACTCTAATCGCTCTTTATTATTGGAAACATCTTCGCCATTATCAATAAAGGATTGTAATTTATGAATATAGGCTAGTATCAATAATGTTAATGTTACAAGTCTTTGTTGACCATCTATTACTTCAAATTCATTAGAGACTTTTCGTTGTAATACAATGTAGCCCATATAATGAGCTCCTTCTCCCTCCAATTCTTGAATATCATTCCAAAGATCTTCCCATTGTTCTTGTTCCCATGAATAATCTCTTTGAAAACGAGGCACAATATATTTAGTATTATTGCTCATTAATTCAGAGAAGGTCTGATTACTAGGGTCTATATTCATTTGACGGCTCATATCTTAATCGATTACTTTTATTTTTCCTATTACCACTTCGCTAATTAGGGCTGTGCGGTACTCTGTTAATAGGTTGATATATTGTTTGGCCTTTTTTATTTTGGTGTTTATTCTTTGGCTTTCTTGCTCTATGTAGGCTACTATTGTAGTTTGTTCATTTTTGGGTGGAACTTGAATTTTAAATTGTCTTAATAAAAGCTGACTAATATTGGGTTGACCACCACCATAACTCATGTTTATTATTTCTTCTCGTGCACTTAATAATATATAAAAAGCAAACTTGTAAGTTAGTAGAATAGGTTCTGAAAAAACACAACAAGCTTGATTAACAGTTGTTGGTATTTTTAATATTCCGAGTTTACCAATTGTGGCACCATACATTGCAATTACAATAGAATTTATTGGATACTCTTTTAAACTTGAATAATCTTCAAGAGCTTTATCCGTAATTTTTTTTGTAGTTTTATATATTTCTCCTTCATTTAAGTCCCCCGTTAAAAGCCAATTGTGAACACCATTAAAGTAATATTCTTTATTACCCGATTTAGGAGTTGTTCCGCTTCCTATATTCTTAAAACACCAATTCAACTTCTTCACCTCCCAATGCACAGGAATATCCCCCAACCATTCAATACCACTATCTTTCAAAGCTACATCAGGATTTATCCCTTTAGTAACAGCTTGATTAATAATAGCCGTTTTTTCTTCTTCGTAGAGTTTTATTAATTGCTCTTTTTCTGCTATTAATTGGTCTAAATCTGCTGTTTTTCGATCTAGGTAGTTGGCTATGGCTATTTGTTCTTGAAGTGGGGGAACTTGAACTCGGAATTGTTTTAATACTTCTTGACTAATATTTGGCTGTCCGCCTCCATAACTTAAATTTATAATTTCTTGTCTAGCACTAAATAGAATGTAAAACAAAAATTTATAATTTAAATGTATTGGCTCTGAGAAAACACAGCAAGCTTGGTTTACAGTTGTTGGGATTTTTAGAATTCCTAATTTACCAATAGTAGCACCATACATTGCTATTACAATAGAGTTTACTGAAAATTCTTTCAGACTTGAGTAATCTTCAAGAGCTTTATCTGTAATTTTTTTTGTTGTTTCGTGTACTTCACCATCATTTAAATCACCTGTTAGCAACCAATTATATACACCATTAAAGTAGTATTCTTTATCACCTGATTTTGGAGTTGTACCACTTCCTATTGTTTTAAAGCACCAATTTAACTTCTTCACCTCCCAATGTTTAGGAATTTCACCAATCCACTCAATCCCACTATCCTTATATTTTTCGTACCTCTTCATTAGTCCAGTATAGTTTTTTGTTTTTCTAAAGAAGAACTTTCTAAAGCCTCAATATCAGCTCTGATCGCAGCTAAAGAGCGAAGCGGTTTAAACTCATAAAAGTATTTGGTAAAGTTAATTTCATAGCCTACTTTGGTTTTCTTTTCATCAATCCATGCTTCAGGTAAATGCGGTTTAACTTCTCTCTGAAAATATTCTTTTATCGTTTGTGCTTTTAAAGGACCATATTTCTCTTTTCTTAGGAAGGGTATGTTTTCATAATCTCTCAATTTGGGGTCAGCTTTTGGCTTGCCTTTTGTCTTTACCACCTTTCCATTTACATCTTTCAAGGGTTGCTCTACCGTAATCCGCCAATAGGCAAAATAGTCGTTGGGAAATATTTTGGAGAATTCGTTTTCTTTAAAATTGCCATATAGTTCACTGATAAAGCCAATACCCCTAGTGGTTCTATTTTCAAGGTCAAGAATTTCTTTGCGTTTGTTGCCCAAGCTTTTATCCATTTTTTTCCAAAAGCGGTTAAAGGCTATAGAGCCTTTTGCCATCAAAGCTTCTTCTTTTGCACCTGTAGCATTAATGAGTTGTATTTTTCCTTTGCGTTGCGCTGTTTTTTTATTGTTGATAATCCAAATATAAGTAGAGATGCCCGTATTGTAAAACAACTGATCTGGCAATCCAATAATCGCTTCTAGCCAATCATTTTCAATAATCCATTTACGTATTTCACTTTCACCGCTTCCCGCAGCGCCCGAAAATAAAGGCGACCCATTAAAAACAACCGCAATACGAGTTCCCGTAGGTTTCATTTTGGAAATCATATGTTGCAAAAACAAGAGCGACCCATCATTGATGCGAGGTAAACCAGCACCAAAACGCCCATTCATACCTTTCTTTTCATGCTCTGTTTTAATGATCTTTTGAGCCTTTTTCCAGTTCACACCAAAAGGAGGATTAGAAAGCATATAATCAAATTTTTCGTCCTCCAAACCATCAATAGTAAAACTATTTCCAAATTTTATATTCTTTGGGTTTTGTCCTTTGATCAACATATCTGATTTGCAAATGGCATAAGATTCAGGATTAATTTCTTGCCCAAAAACCTTTAGTTCTGCCTTTGGATTAAGCTCTTTTACATATTGTTCGCCAATCGAAAGCATTCCCCCCGTACCACAAGCAGGATCGTACAAGGTTTTAACAATCCCCTCTTTTGTCAGCATATCGCTATCGTCATTAAATAAGATATTCACCATTAGCTTAATCACCTCTCTAGGAGTAAAATGCTCTCCTGCGGTTTCATTCGATTGCTCTGCAAAACGCCTGATTAAATCTTCGAAAACATAGCCCATTTCCATGGATCCCATATCAATCAAGTCAATTTCTTGAAAGGCTTTTACCACACGATATAGAATATCCGCTTTGGGATCATCCATACGATCAATTTGATCATCAAAGTTAAAGTATTCAATAATTTCACGTGCCGAGGTAGAAAATCCATTGATATAGTTTCTAAGATTGGCGGCAACATTATTAGGGTCTGCTATTATTTTATTAAAGTCGAATTGACTTCGGTTGTGGAAATTGAAACCTGCAACAACATTTAGCACTTTGTCTTTTGCTATTTCGCCACTTGTTTCCACTTTTGGTAACGTGTCTAGTACTTTTTGTTTGTTGGGAGCCAACACACAATCTAATCGCCGAAGAACAGTCATTGGTAAAATGACCTTTCCATAGTCAGAACGTTTGTAATCACCACGTAATAAGTTGGCAACTTCCCATATTTTATCCGCTTTTTCTTTAAAGCTATTCATTCTATCTTATTATTATCATTACAATTAATAATTCAGCTATACTCACATTCAAAATGTTAGCTTTTTTTGCATAAACCTTCTAGATGTATATAACAAAAGAGCGTAAATGCTCTTTTGTTTTTATGCTTTCCAAGCAACGCAATAAGCTTCACTTGACTCTTGATGGTTTATTGCTTCATGTAGACCAATGTAGACAAATGTAGATGATTTTGCAAAGAAATCCTTCAAAAGTTGTACGAATCATTTCTTCTCCTCCGAGCTTCTAGATAGCAAGAATACCCCAGCTCCTCCGCCCAAAAGTGTATAGAGCCAAAAATTACTAGATTCTTTTTTACGATGATAATGATACGTTCCTGTTTTTCGATTCCAATGCCCACCGTGTCGATCTGTACGACCACTATGTGCCAAAGTATCGCCAATTCCAATACTAAAAATAACAACAACAATAATTACTTTCATAACTCTAGTCCTTTAACCTTCTAAGTGGAATAATTTTTACGGTATATTTTCCAATTTTAGGATTCTGCTTATGGGTATCCATTATCTTTAGATACTCCTTATTAATGTGCTCTATTGGCGAATATTTTGCTTTAAAAACAGTTGGGTATAAATAGGGATCTAAGTTATGATCTAACAGGCTAACTTCTCCCGTACTGTTATAACCATCCAAAGTAATCATTACTTCCATTTCTTCGTTTGTAATCTTATTTTGACTGGTAGTAATTGTTACAAGTGCCTTAAAAAAACAATTGGAATTGCGATCTTGTAAATCATGAGTATGGACGAAATTACTTAGCTCTTGCCCACTTATATATTCTTGTTCCATCATTTTATTTTTATAAAACAGCACCAAGTGGTATTCCACTTGGTGCTGTAACAATTCTAAAAATTCCAAGTCACATCAATAGTAACGGCAAAGGTAGCAGTACTTAAAGATAGAGTTGAAGGAAAACCACTACTATAGTTGTTGGGAATAAATCGGAAACCATCCATATAATCATCCGCATCAGGCGCATCGTTGTCCCATATAGCCAAAACATAATCACTATTGGGGCTAGTTAGACTAATTGGAAAACCTGTATTAAATGGCATTTGTGTTCCTGCTGCAACGTTATTATAAGTGTAACCAGATACAAAAGAGTTTTGATTGGCAGATGTTCCTGAATTGATTGTAAGAAAACAATCAGGTCCTGTAGTTAAATCCCATCCTGAGCCAGATGGTTTTGTGGCAGGATAATTAGTAACCGTTACACTCGTAATAGTCATAGAAACAGGCGTCAAAGCAGTACCACAATCTGAACCACCATAACCAGGAGGACAATCACAATTTCCATTAACACAAGTCCCCCCATTCAAACAAGTAATATTATGGCAAGGGTCGGCAATTTGACATTGTGCTCCACTAAACCCAGGAGGGCAATCACAAGTACCATTTTGGCAAACACCACCATTAAAACAACTAATATTTGCACAAGGATCAGGTGCAGTTACAGGGTCTTTTTGACAAGAACTAAAAACTGTTGCTACAAATAGCAAAGGCAATAGGGCTAAAAATAGGTTCTTCATTGTTTAATTTGTTTTGTAAAATTTGGTTATCAATAAATTATTATATCAGTTATAAAATTATTCTTATAAAAAACATATAAAAAAGCAAAAAAAGGCAAACAAAAAGTACCTTTCTCTACTCCATCAATGACGATCCCCAATAGAAGAATTACAAGTTTTGTGTAAAATCCTCAATGGTAGAGCATTGTAAATTTTTCGCCCCTCCACCATCATTTTATCTACAGGAAGGTTCTTTTTCTCTAAATCAGCCAGTCGTTTTGACCAAGCAGGATTGTGATGATCTATAGGAGGAGCTGTTCGATGTTCCTTTTTACTCTTGGAAATCCAAACCTCTTTCCCATTCTTATCTAAAACAATTTCTTTCTTACAATGTGGGCAAATCAATTTCCCACTATTCGCCTTTTTATTCGCTTTAATTAATTTTTCTCGCAATCCTTTGGTAAAACTAAACCGCAATAGTTTTCCTCTATATGTATAATCATAATCATCTCCATTGCGAGTACCATAAGACTGCCCCGAAGGATCCTTTCCCGATATTTCTTCCATCATTGAATCAATTTCATCGATACGGTCATCGTTAGGATTCTCATACAATAAATCATTGCCTTTCTCTTCTAATTCCTCTAATACCTTTTTAGCCAAATACGGGTTCGCTTTTAGGGCTTTTTTATTCCGCTTATGTTTTAGCTTGTGCTTTGGCTTTTTTATTGTTTTTGTAAGACCAGGACCTTTCATTTTTTCCTGGCGTTTCTGCTCTGCCTGGCTAAGTTCTTTCAAACCCTTAATAAGTTCTTTGGGCAACTTCTTTTCCTCTGCCTCTTTTATATAATCTTCTAAGCTTTTACTACTTTTCATAACACGATATATTTTAGATGGAGCAATGACTGTATTTCTTTATCTTCTAAGCAATAGGCTAATATCTATCTACAAATCTTAATCTAAATCTATTTTATACAATTCCTTAATAGATCCCTCTATAAAATATTTAAATTCAGAAGGATGGGTTTGATATTTAGCTTTTTTTAGAGTGACGTATTCTACACTATTTTCATTTACCTTGAAATCATTTAAATTAGCGAATAGCATTTTTTTTCTATTCGACAATAGATTAGTTCCCCAGAGCTCAATTGTCCAGCCTTTAGGAGTTATTTTAGCTTTTAATTGAGAATTTTTTGTTTCATAAGAATCTTTTAAATTATAAATAATTAGGTTCTTTAGTTGATCTTTCGATTTTAGCCTTCTGCTCGATTTTGTATATTTTTTCAAGTCTAAGACTTCTTCTAAAGTATTCATCTTTTGATGAACTTCTTTAAAATAAACTGTAAACAACTCTTGAATTTTTACAAATTCATCATAATAATTTGACATATATTCAATGACTTCATTATTCATAATTGAATCTTTTTTTAGATTATCTAACGTCTTTATGAAATCCGTAACAAAAGAAGCTTGAAAGTTATTTGAAGTAGTCAAATAAAGCCCCAGTTTTGCTGACAATGATCGGCAATATTTATGATAAAGAATAGGCTTAAAAAAAGATCTAGCTTTAAGTTTTATAGGATGAATTGACAATAGAACCCCTATGCATTTTTTATCAGGATAAGTTAGTTTCATATAATTCTCATAGTCATCTAGAGGATTATTTAGTGTATGAAATATCTTATTTTCTATAGCGATAACATATTCATCTAACTCAATGATTAAATCTATTCTTTTATTCTTTTTGGTTAAGACCTCTTTATAAACATTAATCGTATCAGAGTATATGTATTCCTTACTTAAATTTAATGAGCTAAAAAGGGCTTTAATAAACAAATCTTTAAGACCATGCTTTTCATTAAAGTCAAAATAGAATGCTAACAAATTACTTATCACATTTTCATAATGAGGAAACCCTGCAATTTCAAGTATGGAATAGCCTTGTACTTTCAACTCAGGTAAATTTGTTATTGCCTCCTTTATCTTTTTATCTAATTCAACCATTAAATAATTTTTATAAACAAAACATATATCTAGGTAATGCAAGATCAATAAATCAACCTTTCTCCAACTTATCCTTCAACAAAGCAATAATCTCCTCTTTATCCTTCAAACTTTGTTTCAGGTATTCAATTTCCTTTTTCAGGAAAGCAACTTCTTGAGCTGTTTCTCTTGTTTCCTTGTTCGTACTATTATACACGTGCTGAAGCATACCGTTTGTGTTGACGATGCTTTGTAAATTAGAATGTTCAAGTTTCAGCTCATTAGATTGGACAAACCAATGAACCTTGATGTAAACATTTTCTCCTATTAGTGTGGAAGATTCGGGGTTCTTGCTCGAAGCTTCTCTCATGGATTCTACTCTACTGTTCTCTCTCAAATTTAAAATCGTACCGTTTGATTAGTCAAATATTGGGGGTCGTAAGTATTTTTCTAATTCAAATTGTATTGGCTGCGAGTCATTTGCTATAAATTATAATAGGTTTAGTTTTAATAGAAAAATGAATTTTATAGTCAAAATTAATATGTAACTAGTCAAAAAAAAGGAACAATGTTCCCTTCTCTTTTTATCGTTTTAATAATCTGATAATTTCTTCTTTGTCTTCTAGTGATTGTCTTAAATGCTCATTCTCTCTTATTAAATGCTCTAACTTAACCTTTAAAACCTCTGATGTATTAGAAACACTAGTATTGTTTCCTGTATTACTCACTTGATTAATAGTGCCCTCTTTATTTGTAATACTCTGAATATTATTAGTATTGCTTTTAATAAGCATTTGACCTTGTCCATATAGAATCCAATCTGTGCTGATATTAGAATTATACTCTTTAATAGACTTAAGCATTTTAATAGACAGGTTACTCTTACCATTCAAATAGTTACTATAATTCTGAGGATAGGCATGACCTAATAACTCAGCAAACTCTTTTTTTTTAAACCTAAAAAAAAGACGCACTTCTTCAACTCTTTCTCTTTCAGTCATTTATTACAATATAAAGCACAAGAAAGTATTTCAACTTAATAAATGTTGAAAAAAAACTTGTTTTATTCGTTTAGAATACTTAGTTTTGTTTTGACAAAGGGAGCTAGTCAAGCAAACAAACTCCAGTTTTAACAAAAAACAATTAACAATAAATACCTAAACAAAAGTTATAAAATACAAAAAGTGATGTAGGGCATCTAAACTAAATTTAGCTACCCATGTCAACGTATGTAGACCAATGTAGACAAATATCCAAACATCACAAAAAAATGTAAATAGTTTTTCATGTTTCTTTTGAGGGAAAGGAGGGTGAAATGATTGGGCGTACTGTGTGGTATTGCGACCTTTTGAGGAAGAGGCAGCAACTAGAGAGCGATCTCTAGCGTCCAGCGCTAAGTATAGGTCAAGTTGAGTGTTTCTAAACAAGGAAAGCTTGTGGACAAGCTGCGAGCTTCCTTTTTTTATCACTTTCAAAGCCTATCAAAATAATAATATAGTTCACTATTCTAGTGCCTTATTGGAAGGCGGCTTTACGTCCCGAGGTCAAGGGGTTCGATTCCCCTTGCTAGAGCTAAAAATCCAATTTATTTTATCAGAAGTAGTGTGTGCCGTTCCCAATTCGGTATGGGCGAAGCCATGTCAAAATTTAAGTCTATGGAAATAAACATCAACCACGAAGAGCAAACATTTTACCAATATGTGTTAAATACGATGTCTGTGGCAGACTTTAACACTTTACCGAGCCAATTAGAGGCAAGTGCCCGCATGACCACCATGCGCTTGCAAAAACCTAGTAAAATGAAACTGTCAATGATTCAAAAACTGGAAAAAGTATTGGGAGTGCCGATCAAGGAACTGGTGGACCAATACGAAATCGGTTTTGATGTTTTGACGGTTCGAGAATACAAACAATTAATTCAAGCGGACTAAAAAAAGGTGTATGAATGGACAACAAGAAAAGCAGTTAACCGAAGCAGAGTACCAACGTATTATAGCACAACAGAGAGCAACGATTGAGCTATTGGAACAAGAGATAGAGAACGGAAAAATATTTGAACAGAATTTTGTCAACACAGAGAAAGCAGCGATTCTTTTGTGTGTCAAACCAAGAACAATTCGAAAGTACAATTATGAAGGCAAACTAACAGGCAGAAAACATAAGAAGGAAAGCCGCCTGTTTTTCGCCCTTAAAGAGGTCTTAGCCTATCGAAAAAAGGTCTTTCAACATTGGGCTTCTTTTGATTAAATCAATTATTGAAATTTAGAAAAATAACATCCTATGCTAGTAACCTTTAGAAAAATAAGATCGAACAAACACGAGTTCAGAGCACAAGATAAGGACAAGGTATATCAAGGAAGTTTAGACGCTTCTCCTTCTGATCGAGGCTCTACCTTGATCAGTATAACATCATACCCTTCCTTAGACAAAGAAAAAGCAGGAGAAGTGATGAGCAAATTCGTGGAGTATAAACGACAAATG
>NZ_JHBV01000049.1 GCF_000724545.1 Aureispira sp. CCB-QB1
TTTGTATAGATATTGAACACATCTTACAAATATAGTCTTCATTGTCTTTTTTTCTAACTTATCATACAATCTACATCACTACCTTGTAATTACACCAATTAATGGAAGAAAAACAAAAGTATTACCGCTTGCTTTTAGTTTTTTGTATTGCATTTGTGACATAGCAGTGGGTGTAATTTTGTTTTGAATAGATGTAAAATGTAATTGATAATCAAGAAAAATGCAAAGGTTTATTTTGTTTTTGAACGGTTTTTTTGTGTAAAATAAAAGTTTAAATTTTAGGCAGATTTAAAGTTTTTTTAACGCAAAAAAAGTTTTTTTTGATGGTAATAAATGACTTTTTTAATTTTTTCGATATAAAATTTGGATAACTAAAGCAGCTAAAAATAAAAAAGCTCAACATCATCTAAGATATTGAGCCTTTCAACTTTTATTAATATTTCTAAAGAAAGAAAGATTTTTTAAACCATATTAGCGTGCCAAGATGTTCCAAGAGCAACTTCCCATTTGCTTTCTAAGTCGGCTTTGGTCGTCACCAAATTATTAAAGACAATGGTAGAATCATTAATTTTATTGCTTTGATATAGAACAGAAAAATCTTCTCTATCAGCGGATTCTACCGTAGAGTCATCTACTTTATAAGCAAAATTAAGGCGATCGAACATATTGACCTCCATTGCCTGCTCAATCTCTTTGATAATGGCAACTGACGAATCAATAGAACAACCGCTTGGTGCTTCGTGAGCTTCATCTACTACGAAAATGACAAAGCGATTGTAACGAATGCCCGCCCAAGCTTTAACGGCGGCGCCGTGGCTTTGCCATTGAGCTACAAATTGATGTAGTTTTTTTTCTATTTCCTGCGTTTGAGCATCTGAAAAAGCACGGTTGGATTGATAAATCCATACTCTAGATGTTGTTGGTAATTCTTGATAGTCAACCATTGTTTACAAATTATTAGATTGAACAATCAATTCCGACAAATCAAGTACCATTACATCTTGTTTTTCGCGTTCTTTTAAGCCATCTTGCAACATAGTAATACAGAATGGACAATTGGCAGCTACAATATTAGGATTTGTATCTAAAACTTGGTCGGTACGAGCAGAATTAATGCGTCGGTCGCCTTTTTCATCTTCTTTAAACATTTGGGCACCACCAGCACCACAACAAAGACCTTTTGATTTGTTGTCAGCCATTTCTGCTAAGTTGGCATCCAATTCTTTTAAAACATTTCGAGGCGCTTCGTAAACCTCATTGGCGCGGCCTAAATAACAAGAATCGTGATACGTAATGGTTTTACCTTGGAAGGCACCGCCATCTACTTTTAATTGACCATTGTCTATCAATTGTTGTAGATATTGGGAATGATGCATTACTTGAGCATCGTACATTCCTATTTTAGGATATTCATTTTTCAAAATATTAAAACAGTGTGGGCAAGTGGTTACAATTCTACTCACTTCATAAGTGTTTAGAACCATGATATTTTCTTGTGCCTTCATTTGAAAGGCAAATTCGTTTCCTGCTCGACGTGCTGGATCGCCCGTGCAAGACTCCTCTTTGCCCAAGATCGCGTAGTTAATATTCAACTCATTTAAAATTTTACAGAATGCCACGGTAATTTTTTGAGCTCTTTGATCAAAACTTCCTGCACAACCTACCCAAAACAAGACTTCTGGTTTCTTTCCTTCTGCATGCAAATCTGCCATAATTGGCACATTCAATTTCTTATTATCCATGATTGATTTCTTATGTTTTGTGCAAATAAAATAAACTGCACGATTGATTGATTTTGAATTTGGAGGTTAAAATAAGAAAAATACTCGATTTTTCACTTTATAAAGACAGACATCTATCCATCTTTAAATTGATTCTAAATAGAAAGTTAATCTACGATACCTAGAATTCTAGGAACATCCCAAATGGACATGAAAAAAGGACCATACTTATTTTGAATAATTTGTTCTTCTTCTCGTTTCCAAAAATGTAGATTACTAACAGGGTATAAATAACCAAAGTCATAAGCGGTACTCCCTCCATGGTCTATTGGGCGAGCAATATATTCTAGTGGATAACGGTAATGTTGCTCTTGTTTATTGACCAAGGCTTGTGCCTCAAGCCGAATTGTTTGGGCTTGTTCTATATAATCTTGGAGATTAGGAAGGCTCTCTTTATCTAACATTTCTTGGCGTTTACCCAATAGAAAGGACAAGGTATGAGCTTTGTGTTTTGCTCTAAGACTAGTAATACTTAGTCCATATGTCAATTCTTGTAGCAACTTATTTTGTGCAGGACTTAATAAGTATTTATTAGAACTTAGGTCTGTGATAATCGCATCACTAAGTGTTGCAAATTCTAATAGTGGATCAATAGCTTTTTTGTGAAGAATGCGAATATCATCCTTATTAGCTTTTTTTCGCATCCATCGATAACTTTTTTCGGGGCGTGGATGCAACTCTAATGCTAGGAAATCGGGTAGCTCGTCCGTGACGGTTTGCGCTACCATGTAGCGAATTAGTTCTTGCTCTTTAATATAGTTTGTTTGTAGTCTATTTAGTGTGTTTAAATGATCTACAATAGCTTGATTTTGAAAAATATCCGCTAAAAACTGAGTGGGTCTAGGTTGAATAACTCTTTCATTAAAAGTATGTTCCCAAGACCATCTGGCTATACTCCAATCAATCAACCAATAGCCCCATTCCCAGCCAGAACTAAAGGTTAGATGTCCCTCAACATTTAGGGAATCCATCAACAAAATATCTGCTAATCTTGTTTCTAAATAAGGTGTGAGTAGCATTGGCACTGAATTGTCAAAAGTAATCCAATATGCAGATTCGGGGTAATACCAAGTTTCACGGACTTTTTGTTCTTCTTGAAGCAAGTCTAGTAAGTGTAGCAAATTTTCATTTTCATATACAGGAGCTTTTTTGTCAACCAAGCCATAAAACATGACCGTATGAATGAAAGTAGCCCTATTGGCATCAAGTGCTTGTTGCGTTGGGGTAAGGCTATCTGTAGATGTAGCTTTACTAAGCATCTTATCCTGTTTGACAACATGCTGGCGACCAGCTAAATGTGCGTGGTGTTTGTTTTTGATAAGATCGGTTACATACAACTGTAGTTCTTGCACTTTGGAAGCGTTACCTTGGGTGAATTCTGTGGTAGAGGCTTCCATGGCAATCACATCCCACGGACAAATAAATAATATTTCCAGATTTTTAGCAATTTGTTGTTTGGCACTTTGGAAAGAAGCTGGAAAGTTCTTGTATAGCATAAAAGCTTTTTGCTGTGTCATGTGCAAACTTAAATCTAGACCAACTAAAATTCCTCTAGAATGCGCATAGTCCACAGCAGGTTTGATATACTGCACCCAATGTTCTAAATCTTCTTGTTCTAGTAAATTAAATTCAAAATAGTTTTGTTGGTTGCGTACCAACCAATCAATATATTCTTTAATCTGTTGAATACCATTTGGACAGCTTGGGTTTAGTAAGGGTTCGGTAAGTTCTAAAGGGTGCATGGTATGTAAGTGAAAACCTTTTTTTCCAAAACGAGGGGTAGCCGTCCAAGAAAAGTTTTCTGTCAAAGGCCAAAACTTTAAGTCGGGAATAATCGTTTCTTTAGTATGGTAAAACGAAAACCATAATTGTTCTTGCAGCAAACCATATAGTCCAAAACTAACACCTAAAAAACTTGGTGTGCTCAATTCTAAGTGAATTTGTTGTTGAACACGTTTAGAAGTCCAAGTATATTCATGAACAGGGTAGTCAATCATGGGATACGCTAACCTTTTGTTGGCATAAGTAGAATAAGAAGCAACATTGTTGGTATCAATATCGGGCAAGAATAAAAGAATTTCTTGAGAGCGATCGTTGATTTTAACTTCACATTGGCATGCTTTTTTTAATAAAATGACACAATCGTCTACTGATTTTTGAACCAGTCTATTCTCTAAAAGAGAACGACTAGCTAAAATAGAAATGCCATTAATTCCATATGTAATGGGCATTCCTAAAAAAGAAATTATAAAAATTAAAAATAATTGTTTTTTCATAAAAAAATCCCTTTGGATCAATACTCAAAAATCATTTGTCGAGGATTTACTAGAGTGTGACCCTTGTTTTTTATCTATTTGAGGTAAATTAACCCTTGATTTGCATGACTTAAAGAGAACAAAAATAGAAAACTTAAAAGGAATGCAAGCATGGATGGCTTTTTGTTTGCAAAAAACATAGTCTAGTAAGATTTTATTTATTGGGTAGAGCCCTGTTTTTTGCTTGTTATTTCTGCCTTAACTGTAAGGTATGATGATAATGTCTAGTGAATTGAAAAAAAAAAATCAATTTTTTAAATACTCCAATCAAATATGTATCTTACCAAGCTAAAAACTCCAAACATGTTGTTAGTAATCCACTGAGTTTGCGTTGGTCGTAAAACTATTACTATGTTTTATGCGTAATCAATGGAGTATTAATTTATATTATATAACCTTATCTCCTGTGTGGAGGCTGAAATTATAACAATGAACATGAGAAAAAAACTTCAAAATTTATTTGTTTTACCTTTCTTTTTATTGTGCTTCTTGTCTGCGCAAGCGCAAGATTATGTCTACGAAATTCAATTGGCTATTTATGCAACGCCTGAGTACAAGAAATTTAAGCCTTTGCATTCTATAGGATATGTTTATTCTGTGGAAATGGACAACAGTTTGTATAGAATTATGATGGGGACGTACACTAGCAAAAGCACAGCAAAAGATAAACTAAGGTTGATTCAAAGAAAAGGATTTAAAGATGCCTTCTTGGTTAAAAAAGAACTAAAAGAGACAGATGCAGTTTATATTGTTCAGTTGGCAACCTATGACCAACAAGCAGATATCTATTGGCCAGACTGGCAGCGTCTTTCTCCTCAATTAGTAGCACAGTTAAGTGATAATAAAGTGCGTGTGGCTATCGGACCGTATTATACTAGAGCAGAAGCCGAAGAAGTGCAAGCGAGAGTCCAAAGACGTGGTCCTAAGGATATTTTTATTAAAAAAGTAAGCGAAAAAGTATTGCACAAAGTAGAAAAATTTGACTTGGAACGCTCTGCCAGTTACGGACAGAATTCGGGAGGTGTGCGTCTTTCTGTAAAAGCTTTGCAGGAGTTGTTAATCAAAGAAAAATTATATGATGTTGCCTCTAATGGGGTGTTAACACCAACTACAAAATCTGCCATGATTCGATATAAAAAGACCAACAAGCATTATTTGTTGCACCGCAAAATGGCAGAAGAAATGGATTTGAACAATGCTATAGAGGAATATACATTGCAATATTATATTAATATGATTCCTGAAGATGCAGTTACTGCTGCTGCTGGGTTGGAGCAATTCAAAAATCCAATTTCTAAAGTTTTTCTAGCCTATATTTATTTGAATGAAGATGTGAGGATTGCTAATAAAACGGCTAAAGTAAATGAATTAATGAACAACTCATTAGAAAGAGTTTTTAAAGGATATAGAGGCGAAACACGTTATGATTTTAGCATGAGATACTCTTACGAAGAAATCGGGCAGCTGATTCAACACATGAAGGCGATGTATGAGGTGTTAAAAGAACGCCCTGATGTCCCTTGTTGGATGTTTGAGCGTCATCCCAAATTAATGAAAGAAGCTTTTCAGCCTTATTGGCAAAATAGGAGAGATGATTATACCGTTTCGAGCGATTGTGGTAGTTTTATGGATCTTGAAGAATTACGTATTTTGTCTTTAGTTTCTGAAGAATTTTCAGAGAATAAAGGTACTTTAAAAGAGCTACATTCTATCAACCAACTGTATGTTTTGCCACAGCCAATCCCACACCAAGAAATTGAAGAATTGGAAAAATGGAACGGAAGATTGTGGAAAAATCTAAAAACATTAGAAACGGGCAGTCCATTGCAACAAAATATGTATAGTTTATTGCGTTTTTCTTACTACGATGCCCTTCAAAGCTTAGAAACACACTTTATGTTTAAAGGAATGCCTGGTATCGAAGCGCGTTCATTGGGGCTAAAAATATTAAAGGAAACAGTAGGAGGAAACTTAGCAGCTTATTTGAAATAAGCATTCCTTTCATAAAAAATTACAATTTGAATTTGGTAATAGACGCTGTAGTCTGTTACCAAATTTTTATTTTAAGCAGTCAATTACTTTTTCCACTATCGCATCTACCCAAAGTTGGTACATCTTGCCACTAGGATGTAATCCATCTTTGGCAATTAATTCTTTCTCTTTTGTTGCTGTTCTAGAAATTGGTGTAATATCAAACCAAGGTAGTTGATACATAGTGGCAATTTTTTGATAGACAGCATTCCATTCATCAATAGCTTTTCCGATTTGTTTGGCTCTAGGCAACCCATAAGGAGTTGCTCCGTAGTCTGGGATACTCAACACAAAAACGCCATTTCGTCCTGTTTTGCACTGTGAAATAGCTTGATCAAAAAGAATTTTTAAATCTTGCTCATACTTTTGAATAGACGTATTTTGAAATTGATTGTTAACCCCAATAAGAATAGACACCAAATCGTATTGTTGAGACGAGGATAATTGTTCTTGCATTGCATTTAGCAAATGATCCGTTCGCCAACCTGTTTGTGCTATAATATCAGGAGTTTGAAAGGTGTAACCTTTAGTTTGTAGCGCCTCAGTTAATAAAATAGGCCAACGTTGATTTGAGGTAATAGACTCACCAATAGTATAAGAGTCTCCTAGTGCTAGATAACTTAATGCTGCTGGTTTATCTTGTGTTCTTTGAAGGGAAGAAGGAGGTATGGTGCAGCTATTAATTGTAATTACAATAAAACAAAATAAAAGTAGTTGGTGCTTCATCTTTTTAGTACTTGTTATGATTTCTAGTAATTAGCCATACTGTTACTAGGAGGTTTCAACGAACTATCGAATTTTAGTAACAACGTTATGATTACATGGAATAACAAAGTACATGAAAGTATTGATTGAAAAAAATTATGCGAATCCATTATCAAAATATAGCTTGGTATAAGATAAAGAAAAACGCTTGGGTACCCATCCCAAGCGTTTAAGATCTTCTAAGATCAATGTATATAATTACAATGGTAATTGCTAAATTCAGAACGTGCAAAGCATTCTACTTTGAGAAAACAGCTTATTGTTTTTCAAAATTGTACTTAATTCCTAAAGAAATATTCATACCAGGTTCGTAGTAAGAAACATCGTATGATTTTCCTTTGAATTCAATGCTTTCACGATAAGGACTCATCAAGATATTATTAACAGCCAACTTGATAGAAAATCCTTTGACAATTGTTTTGCTAATGTTAAAGTTCAATGATGGACGAGGTTGTACATAAGTATTTGGTGTTCCTCCAATTGAAATAAATGAAATTTTAGGTCCAGAGACATTAAATACAACGTTAGCCGATAAACCTAAAGAATCGTTTTTGTAAGACAACAAAGCATTTAAAGAGTAAGGAGATTGACCGTACATCTCACGAGTATTACCAGCGTTAGGATTCTCTGCGCGAATAGCTTTTAACTCTTGTTCATCAATGGTTGTTTGAGAATAAATGTAGGAAAAGTTAGTCCCAATTTGTAAATCTTCTAATGCAGGAGTAATAAAACCTAAGTTTTTGCGAACTTCCAACTCAACACCTGCCAAAAATGCATTGTCAACATTTCTGTACGTCAACTCTGGATTTAATGCTTTAGGGTTGAAAGTACGTTCAATTGGATTCGTAAAGTTTTTGTAGAAGGCACTAACAGAAATCAATTCTTTATTAGTAGGGTAGAATTCCCAACGCAAATCAACATTGTCTGTAATCGTACGCTCTAGGTTTGGGTTTCCAACAAACGCATATCCACCTTCAACATCAAAAGAAGTAAATGGAGCTAGCTCTCTAAATGATGGACGAGCCAAGGTGCGAGAGTAAGCAGCACGTATTTTCATTTTTTTAGAAGGCTCATAGTTCAAACTAAGGGCTGGTAAGATATCTAAATTGTTCAAAATATTTTGTTTCCCATCTAGATCAGGATAAGCAGTCAGCACTTTATAGCTGTATGTTTTCAAGCGAACAGAAGTATATTCGATACGAGCACCTGTAATCAAGTTCAAGCCACTAATCAAAGGCAGTTCAACCATTGCGTATCCAGCATAAAGACTTTGGCTCGCATCATAAATATTGGCAGAATCCAAGGCATTTTCAATATAAACACCATTACCATTATTCAAATAACCTCCATTTTCTGTTGTTGCGATTAAGTTAGAAGGAGCAAAGTATGTGTTTAAATCTCCGTTGTAGTTGATTTGTTGATTTTCAAAGCTATATCTATTTTCTTTGAATGTTCTATCTTTGGCAGCGTGTGCAAAGCCCGCTTTAATTTTAATTTTTTCTTTGACATCATTAGACCAGTGAATCAAAGGCATTGTAAAGTCAATTTTGTTGGACCAGTTGCCTTGTGCCATATCTCGGTAGAAACGAGAAGGAGTACGGTCACTAGAAGGTTTGATTCTATAAATATCGTATTCTTCGTCATAACGGTTGGTAAAGTAACGCAAGTCTGGATCTTTTTGAGTCGAACGAGCATAAGAGCTTTTCCAGTTGACTTCGATATTATTAAACTTCAAGAAAGTGTGTTTCCCACCTAATTGGAAGGTTGTTAGACCACGTTGTAAAAATCTAGAAGATTGAGTTTGAAAGATTTCATCTCTATCATCGTCTTTAATTCCTTCTAAGTATCTTGCTGTCGTAGTAGCACTTTGGTTGTGCATCACCATAAAATTAAAGGTATGCGATGCTTTAATTTTATAAGCAATATTAACCATTCCTCCCCATAGAACATCGTCTACACCTTTTGTGTCACTCAATGCCAAGTTAGAAGTTAATGTATTGACATTATCATACATGCCTGTCAACTGGTAAATACCATAAGTACCATTTTCGTAGAAGCTGTAGTTGCGATTGTAAGACAAGGCTCCAATGATTCCTAATTCGCTTTGGTTATCAAATTTAAAACGATTACCAATACCAAAAGAAAAGCTATGATTAAAAGGAACAGATTGGCGAACTTGTTGCCATGTATTTTTAAAAGAACCTGTCATATCCACTAGTTTTTGAGCGTCATTAGGATCAAAATTAGCAGAATTGTTATTTTGTAGAGCAGGAATTTCAGTTGAGTTAGCAACGATAGAAGGCAAGGCGCGAGAACCATCGTCAAAGCCCAACCAGTCAGTAGAACCTCTTTGTTGAGTCAAGAAGTTTTTGTTAAAAGTAGTTTGTGTATTGTAAGACATAGAAGCACTGGCATCTACGGTAAAACTACTAGGAAAGTTTTTAGTAACAACATCAATGTATCCACCAGTAAAGTCACCCGGAAGATTAGGTGTAAATGTTTTGTAAACTAAGATGTTGTCTAATAAATTGGTAGGAAACAAGTCCATTTGGACGGTATTTTTGTTTGGATCTAGACCAGGAATGTCTGCTCCATTTAGAGTTGTTTTGCTGTAGCGATCTCCAAGACCACGAACATAAACGTATTTGCCACCTTCTACAGTAACACCAGATATACGTTTAACAGCAGCAGCAGCGTCATTGTCACCGCTTTTAGAAATTTCTTTGGCAGAGACACCATCCAAGACAGATGTCGATTCTTTTTTCATAGAAAGAACAGCTGTTTCAGTATTGGTAATACGTTCTGCAGATATGGTTGCACCTAATTCTAGTACAACAGGATCTTCTCCCATTTTTACATCGACAACAGTATTTTCACCTGCTTTTACTTCGATGTTTTCAACTAATTTGTCTTTTAAGCCAAGGTAGCTAAACTTAATAGAGTAAGTACCTGCTTTTAGATTTTCAAATTTGTATTTACCGTCCATGTCTGTGCTAACACCTTGACCAGTGCCTTCAATGACAACATTACCAAACATGATTGGCTCTTTCGTTTCTCCATCAATAGCCGTTCCTGAAATAGAACCAGTTTGAGCGATAGAGAATAAGGGTAGGATTACAAATAAAAATGCAATAGTTGCAATTGTTTTCATGACTCCGTTGTTAATTATATACGATTGTTAGAATGAAATTTTTATGAGAATTTTTGAACAAGCTGTTGGGTGACAGTGGGTATGTTCAAACAATTTTTAGGTATAAGAAAACGAGGCAACAAATTTTTATTGCCTCGTTTTGAATATTATTATTAGTTAGAAACGGTAAACAATTCTTTGCTTGTAGTACCTGCTGCAATGTTAAAGAACACACAGTTAGCAATTTTTAGGTTACCATCAGTAAATTGTTTGTATGAATCTTGGTCTTGACCTTCCAAATCTTCAATATCAATTCCTTTTCCGTAGTTTACGAAAATAGAGTTGTGGTATTCTCCACCAGCATTATCACGGAAAGTAATCGCTTTGCTAGTAGGATTTCCAGTTGACGTTACATTCCAGAACTGAGGTGTAGCAAATGGAGTTCCTGTTTCAGGAGATGTTCCACCATCGTGCTCACCACCACGGTCAGCTGCTGTAGAGCTTGGATCTTGGTGAATGATGATAAATTGATTTTTACCTCTATAACCTTCGTCGTAGTCCAAAGCATCGTCACCACAGTAAGCAGAAATTAAATACTTAGCATTTGCAGTTCCTCCGAACCACTCAATACCATCGTCTTTGTTGGCAATAATCTCGATATATTCTAATGTAGTACCAGAACCAACACCACCTAGAGTCAAACCGTTAATTTCGTTATCGTTACCAATGTTAGAACCACCGTGACGGATAGAAACATAACGCAACGTACCAGAGTTGTCAGCGTTGTCAGAACCACCGTACAAACCACGAGTTTCAGAAGTTGGAATACCTTCGATTTGAGTTTCACCAGGAGTAGAGTTCAAGCCAGCTTTACCCAAGATGATCAAACCACCCCATTTACCACGGTCAGTAGCAGAAGAGTTTCCGTTGTCACCTTCATAAGTAAATACGATAGGATCGCTAGCAGTACCAGTAGCATTGATAACACCACCTCTAGCAACGATAAGAGCAGAAGCATTGGCACCAGTTCCTGCTTTTCCTTGAACGATTGTACCAGCATCAATATTCAATGTTTGACCAGCCTCAACAAATACAAATCCGTCTAAAACATAGATGTTATTAGAAGTCCATGTTACTGTATTTCCTTGTGCTTGCATCCATGTATCTGTTACGTTTACTACTGTTTTACCACTTGTGTTTAATGCAGCAGAAGTAGTTGTTCCTGCAACGATACGGCTATAAAAAGACCAGTTGTCGTACCAAGGAGAACCAAAAGCAGAAGCTACAGCTCCTTTGAAGTTTGCTGTTTGAGAAAACCAAGTATCAGAAGATGCTGTTGCACTCAATGTTACACTAGGAACGATAGAGTTAATTGGAAACTGAGGATCTGTTACGCTGTTTCCATTTCCAGCAAAAGATGCTACCCATGGGTCTTCTGTCAACGTTACATCAATTGATGTTTGGCTATTAATATCCATTGTTTTAGAAGTATAACCAGCAGCTTTGAAAGTAAGTGTACCGTCTTTTGCAGCAGTAATTGTATAGTCACCAGATGTTCCAGTAGTTGCTGTTTCACCACTAGAAGCTGTAACCATAACACCGTCTAGTCCATTTGTACCGTCCGTAACTTTTCCACTGATATTTACAGTAGTTGCTTCGGGCGTACAAGCCGTAAAACTAACGGCGATTGCTAAAGTTAAAAACGCAAATAGATTTTTAAGATTTCCCATTTTGTTTTGTTTGAATAATTAATAACTTGTTGACTAATAGTATATTTTGTTTAAAAAGGGGCTCGTGTTGTATTTACCTCAAGCCTTAATTTGGTGCAAAGAAACAGTTTGATTATAAACTCAAAATGAAAACTATATTTTTAATTTGTTAAATGAAGTTTACAATTCCTTAACAAAGTATTTGAGATGCTTTATTTAGAGCGATTGTAGAAATATGTAAAAAAATAAAGCAATTATTTTGAATGAATCCAAAATAATTGCTTTTCTAAAAATGCTCTGTTTTCTTCAAGTACTAACCTGCTATCCTACTACGCTCGTAATTTATGACTTTTGTATTACTAGGGCTAACTAGTTCACTATTGAGCGATCTCAACGAGCTGTTTATAAGAGTTGTCGCAAAGAAAAAACATGCATATAATAGGCAATAGGAACTAAAATAGTCGGTAACAGAGGCATTGGAAAAGTACCTATGATTGTATTATCTTCTTGGAATACTTGTAAAGGAGTTGGCATTGTCATTAAGGCAATGGATACAATATTGATTAGGAATAACAAGCCTAGAATATTCCAAATAATGGCTAGTTGTTGTTTTTGTCGTTGGTTGGCAAAACACCAATAGGCAAAAATAGGTCCAGTTACACCAGCTATGATATCGAAGTTATATCCTTCAAATGTCATTCGTTGCGGCAACGTTTCTGCTAAGAATAAAAACCACAATAGAATTTCTACAAAAAATCGAAAGAACTGAATGTTTAGAAACCATTCAGGAGGCGTATGTTTTAGAACGCTATCTAGATGCTCGAAGCGCATTAGCAAATATATAAGAACTAATATAGGAAATGCTAGAGCAAAAGGAAGTCGAGGGGGAAGAGTCGAAAAATCAGAAAAAACACCTAGGATAGATAATGTGGATATGAAGAGGAACCATACGCTAATGCCGATACTATATTTTCTTAAAATGCTTTGCTGTATTTCTGTTCCCAAATGGGCGCTGCTTTTTTTTAGTTGAATATAAATTAAAATTAGCCAAATAATAGTTAGTGCTATAAAGCCTAGTTGTGCTGCAAAAAGATAAGTCATCGCGTATTTGTTTTTTTATAAAAAAAATGATTAACAATACTAAGTGCCCTGTAACGTAAATTTTTTTCATTATTACAGAGTACTAAGTTAATACTACAAATATCGACCAATTGGCAGAAAGAGACCATGACCAAAATTGCTGTTTTTGATGAATGGATTAAAACTAAGAAAGCTCTAAGGCAGGGGATTAGGCTACTATTTTCTGTGCGTACTGGGGTAAGAACCACTTATCTTATAAACCATCCTACTTAGGGAACTAGCATTTTCTAAACCAATTGCAAAGGCAATTTCTTGGAGGTTAGCAGAACTGTTTTGTAATAAATACAATGCTTTTTGAAATCTAATTTGTTGAATAAATTGGTGAGGTGCCACTCCAAAAGCTTGTTTGAACGAACGCAAAAAATGATATTTGGATAAGCAACTAATTTGAGCAAGTTCTTCTAATTGAAGAGGAGCGTTATAATAAGCATAAATGTAATCAACAGCCAGATACAATCGCCTTAGAAGTTCGACCTTAGTACTTTTTTTAGTGTTTTTTAGGAATTGAATGGACTTATCCTGCTGTTGTTGGTTTAAAACAATGTATTCAAAAAGTGCCAACAATGCCACTTCCTTTGCTTCAGTGGGTGTTGTGTCAATTAGATATAGTTTTTGCAGTTGAGTTACCAATCGATTAAATGTTGAGCTACGCCAAGTCGCTTTTAATTGGAAAGAAGGAAGAGGAGTATTAGAGTCAAAAGGATCATCTAGTAATCTGCCTGAAGTGTGATACAACCAAGAACTAGCATCTTTTAGGAATTGAGTTCCAAAATGGATGTTAAAAACCTCCGTCGCATTCCTATTAGGAAGAATCAAATCGTAGCGTGCTTTGTTATTGGTCAGAACGTAGGCATTGTCCTTAATCAAAACTTGATGTTTCTCAACGCCAATAATAGATTGCCCTTGTACATTCATGAAAATTGAAAGAGGACCTTCAATATCTTCACGAATTGTTTTTGAGGCTGTTGTATGCAACAAAACGGTTGGCCATCCTGCCGTCGGGAGGTGAACACCATTGGGACCTTTTTGGTTTTGGAATTGATGTTTGATTTGACGTTTGAGCCAATTTATATTGGGAAATTGAGAAATAAGCATTGGCTAAAATAGAGTACTTATATTAAAGTAGTTTGCCAAAATCAAGCAAGGAACGTATATTGTCCGCTAAAGGATAACATTTTAGCGGACAATATTAATTAACTAGTATTGGAAAGGAGGGTTAAATTTCTTTGCGCAAACGGGCAACAGGGATGCCTAGTTGTTCTCTATATTTAGCAACAGTACGGCGAGCTATATTGTAACCCTTTGCTTGCAGCATATTTTTTAATTTCTCGTCAGAAAATGGTTTGCGCTTGTTTTCTGTAGAAATAATTTCTGTCAAAATCTTTTTAACTTCTCTTGTAGAAACCTCTTCTCCTGACGTTGTTTGCAGTGATTCTGAGAAAAACTCTTTTAAGCTTTTTGTTCCAAATTCTGTTTGAACATATTTGCTATTCGCAACACGAGAAACCGTAGAAATATCTAAACCTGTAATTTCTGCAATGTCTTTTAAAATCATTGGACGAAGACGCTTTTCATCACCAGTCAGAAAGAAATCATATTGATATTGCATGATGGTGTACATCGTTTTCATCATGGTATTCTGACGTTGTTTAATGGCATCAATGAACCATCGGGCGGCATCGATTTTTTGTTTGACAAACATGGCTGCTTCCCGTTGAACTTTATTTTTCTTGTCAGCGCTATAAGCGCTTAACATTTCTTTGTACTGATTGTTAACACGTAATTCAGGAGCATTTCTATTATTTAGAGACAATTCTAGTTCTCCGTTTTTGGTCTCAATGATAAAATCAGGAACAATGTATTGTTTTTTTAGATTAGAAGACGGCGCATAGACAGCCCCAGGTTTGGGATTTAATTTTAGAATTTCTTCTGTTGCCAATCTAAGATCATCTCGATAGAGAGAAAGTTGACGCAATAATTTATTATAATGTTTTTTAGAAAACTCTTCAAAGTATTTGTCAATAATAGTGTGCGCTAATTGCAGATATTTTACATCCTCTTCACTATAGTTTTCGGTAACATCTCTAGACAAGATCTTGCGTTCTAATTGAAGCATTAAGCATTCTTGTAAATTTTGTGCTCCAATTCCAGCAGGTTCAAATGTTTGAACTTTTTTTAGCACTTTTAAAACATCCTCTTCAGAGACGATAAGATTGTGAGCAAATGCCAAATCGTCTGTAATCGCAATCGGTTCCCTTCTCAAGTAGCCATCTTCATCAATACTCCCAATAATTTGATCGGCAATTTTTTCCTCTTCTTCATCCAAGTCTAGCAACCCCAATTGGCGTTCCATGTGTTCGTGAAAAGAACTTTCAATAGCAATAGGAATGGTTTTTTCCTCATCATCTGCCGAATGATTGTTAATTTCATATTTATAAGAGGGCTCATCGTCGTTCATATAATCCTCTAAATATTCCTCTAGAGAGTTATCTTCTTGACGTTCTGCTTCCTCGTTGATGTCTTCGTCTTTATCGTTTTTGTCAGTACCATAAGCTTCATCATCAATAAAATCATCAGTTAGTGCTTCTTCTTCCTCTTTGTTCAAATCATCTTTTGAATCTTCCAAGGCAGGATTAGCCTCCAACTCTTCTTGAATTCTTTGTTCAAGCATGACGGTTGGTACCTGAAGTAACTTCATCAACTGTATTTGTTGAGGAGATAACTTTTGTATCTGTTTTTGTGAAAGATTTTGCTTTAACATAAAACTGTAGTTTTTAATTGAGTAGGACTTGTTATCTGAGTTTTTTTTAGCGTGGTGTTATTTGTTAAACGCAGAATAGCATTTAAAAGTTACCATTATAAGCCTAAAAATACATTTTTTTTTGACTTTATTGTCCTACTTGGTAAGGTTTTTGATAAAGACAAGAACTTAAAAATAAAGTGTATCTGATACAGTTTGTTTATTGTCAGTAGATTAAATGCCGCAAAGATTAAACAATTATTATTTTTGAGGAAGTGTTCTTAGGATTTAGATTTCTATTATAGTTACCTAATCTACAAGGATTGCAACTACTAAGATAGCTTTAGGATGAAGGATAGAAAGGGAAGTTCTTATCAATCAATTTCAGGGATAAGAAAATCAATTTGAATGGCTTCGTCTACTTCTAGTCCAAACAAAGTCGCTGCTTTATCCATATTCACAGCAATTTCCAGTAAGCCTGACGAGTTAAACAAGCAAAGGACTTCACCAACAGGAACATCTGCATAATTTTTGCTAATCGTGGTAATTGGATCGTATCGCTTAAAGTAAATCTCAAAATCACGCTTTTGTCGAATTCGGTCAAAAAGTGGTCGATCTATATTCAGGATAACATTTTTGTAATTATCAATATGGATGACCGAGCCTCTAATTTGATCTTTTCCTGTAATTGGGCGCAAGGATAAACGTTCTAAGATATCTTTGGCTGGTTTGCCAATGTCTTTGAATGGCTTGCCTTTTAAAATAAAACCAATGGCTTTAGCAAAAATTTCTTTCACTCCAAAAACAGCGTTACCAATAGAGTAATCTAACTCATAAACCTGTTGAAGAGGGGTTGAAAACATAAGTGAGAAAATGCCATTATCAGGTCCTATGAAATAATGACCATCGTGTAAGATAGCTAAAAATCGAGGGTGTTTTTTATAAAAATTGTTGACCGAAATCAAATGAATTGTACCTTTAGGAAAGCTTTTATAGGCATTTTTTAGAATATAGGATGCCTGCACGATATTGTAGTTTTCAATATCATGTGTAATATCTGCGAAAATAACAGGTATGCCTTGTGATAGGATGTTACCCTTTATAACTCCCACGCAGTAGTCCCGCCATCCAAAATCCGTTGTTAGGGTTACAACATTCATTTATTCTTCTAAGAAAGTGTCTTTGTGATTAAGTGTTATTAACAATGATATAGCTTATTGTCTGAATTAATCTTATCTGGAAAGGCAAATTACATGAATTTTGTTGAAATGAAGAATTAAAAAGAAAAATTGTTAAAAGTTACCCCTTGACTTCTTTCTAATAATGCCTCAGATAAATATCAAAAATTAAATACTGTCATACCATAAATAATGTACTTTTGTATGCTGTATGGAATGTTTTGTTGTGGATAAATTATTATAAAATAGTTGTTTGTATTCTTGTCTTAATCTATTAGTCTAATAGGTCAGGACGTAGCTTTTGAGTTCTTAAATAAGCTTGTTCGTCTCGCCAGTCTTCAATCTTTCGTTTGTGACCAGACAATAAAATATCTGGAATTTTATGTCCTTTATAATCCGCAGGGCGTGTGTAAACAGGTGGCGCTAACAAATTGTCTTGAAAAGAATCAAACAAAGCCGACGATTCATCATTAAGTACGCCAGGCAAGAGACGACCTATAGAATCAACCAAGACAGCTGCGGGCAATTCTCCTCCCGATAGCACAAAATCACCGATGGAGATTTCTTTGGTAATATACAAGTCTCTAACCCTTTGATCTACTCCTTTGTAATGACCACATAAAATGATTAAATTCTCTTTGAGAGACAATTGATTACAATGTTTTTGCTCCAAGCGTTCTCCATCAGGTGTCATATAGATAATTTCGTCATAATCTCGCTCTGCTTTTAGCGATTCAATGACATTGGCGATTGGTTCTACCATCATAACCATGCCTGCTCCGCCTCCAAATTGATAATCATCAATTTGCTTGTGCTTGCCAATTCCATACGTTCTTAAGTCATGTAAAACAATTTCTAGCAAGCCTTTATCCTGTGCGCGTTGCATGATTGAGTGAGCAAATGGACTTTCCATTAGACTAGGAACGGCAGAAATGATATCTATACGCATGATGTTTTGTTTTGATGAAAATTGTCTGGTGTTGTTAATGCTAGGAATATATTGTACTCAATTACTTATTGGGCACAGATACTACTAACATGGATGGTTGTAGCAAATTATTGTTTGAGAAACCAACCACAAAATTATAGAAAAAAGATAAGATGTGAAAGAATAGGGAATTTTAAAGTAATATTTTGGGTTTTAAATGAACTATTCATAATCTATTTGGTAACTTTAAACGTATAAAAGCGATATTAAACAGCCTATCAGGCAAAACACCTATAAACAAAGAAAGTCACAGATATATACATGACTAAAAAAATTAACGAAGCCCCTTTTGTCGAGTTCCCCATTTTAAAAAGCAAACGACTAACAATGCGCCCAATTGAAATGGGCGATGCACCACAGATTTTTGATATGCAAACCGATGATTTGGTATTGCGATATATTGCCAAGAAAAAGCCAACTTCGTTGGAAGAAGTTGAAAGTTTGATTCAACACATTGAGGATGCCTATAAAAAACAAGAAATGCTATGTTGGGCAGCGGTTATTCGAGATGGTGACAAAATCATAGGAACCTGTGGTTTTAATCGAATAGAAAAGGATAATTTAAGAGCTGAAATTGGAGGTGCTTTGAGTCCTAGATATTGGGGAGTAGGAGTTGCCTATGAAGCTGTTAAACAGATTATTGATTATGGATTCAAGGAACTTGGATTGCATACTATTGAAGCAAAGGTAGATTCTAACAATCGTAGCGCTGTATTTTTATTAGAACAATTGGGCTTTGTACGAGAAGGTCATTTTAAGGATAGAATGTATTTTGAAGGTGTTTTTTACGATATGGATATTTATACCAAGTTTAGAGAATCTAAAAATGGATTGTATTAGCCTTGATACTTTTGTGGGGCTTTGTACTTAATTCTTAACTTCTTAAAAGTCAATAGTTCGTTGCGCTGCTACTATGTGGTATTTTGTGAGTGCTACATAGTTGATAATTAATAAATTGTACTTCTGTTGTGTTTTGTTTTAAGTTTTGGTTATCAGTTGAATATGAATGTATTTTTATCTTTTGGGTAACTAAGCGATAGCGATTTTAGGAACGCAAGTATTAGTTAGACTATTATAATAACAAAAAAAAAAGAATTATTATGAGTTTGTTGTATACATTGATTATTGGTGGCTTGGCAGGATGGATTGCTAGCAGCTTAATGAAAGGTCGTGGTATGGGAATTTTGATGAATATTATTTTAGGAATTATCGGCGCTTTTGTTGGTACTTTTTTGTTTAAGGTATTGCAAGTAGATGGAGGTGTTTTGGGAATTCGAAGTGGTTCTATTTTAATGGATATCGTTAGCTCTACTTTTGGTGCTGTTGTAGTACTTTTTATAGCTAAAGTTTTGGCTAAATAAGTAAGTGGACAGAAAAAAGTATAGTTAAAAATGTAATTGTTTTTAGTGCTGTTCAAAGAAAAAAATTGAAGTTTTAGCGGGCTAAAACGAGATTTTTTGATGAAGAACAGTGCAAAAAGAATTCTATTTTGCCTATAAATTTTTATGAACGATTACTTAAATAAGGAACTTTGTTCCTAAGCGTCGTGAACGACTATATAGTGTCTACAAAAGACAATTGTCATTTAGACAATCGTTTGTTGAAAACACGCAGCACAGTTCGCTACTGTTATTCAGAAAGGCTAAAAAGAGATTGGAGTTGGAATAAATTGATTAATAGATGTTTGATTGTTTTTTTTGCATTATTTTTGCAAAAGAATAAATCAGCAATAACTATCAACTACTACATCAAGTAGTCAGTATACTTCAAATATAATGGCTTATAACGTATAGCCAAATAGAGGAGAATTGTATGGAATACAGCACCCTATGTTCACCAAGGAATGCAATTAGTGAACGACTGTATTTTGAGGTTAGTTATTGAACTTTAAATCGAATCCCAAACTATTAAATAATTACGATGCAAGTATCCATTTATCCAAAATTATTGGCAACTAGTTTGCTGCTCATGAGCCAAGTTCTTTTATTGGCTCAAAAAAAGGTCAGAACACCAGCCGCCGCAGAAAAAGAATACAAATCCAAAGATTATTACGAAGCAGCAGATATTTATAAAGCCGTTTTCTCTGCTAAAGATTTAAAATTGTCAGGCAGCAAGTTAGCCATGCATCAATTTTATTATGCAGAAAGTTGTCGAAGAAGTTACAACTATGCTAGAGCACAGGAGTACTATGGCTTGGTGGCAACAGGAGAATATGCTGACAAATACCCTGAGATAGATTATTATTACGCTTATTGTTTGAAACACAACGGAAAGTATGAAGAGGCTATAAAGTATTTCAAAGAGTTTTTGGCAATGGAGGTGAAGGGGATAGAGTTAACGTATTTGCAATTGGAAGCAGACCATGAATTAAAAGGGTGTTATTTAGCCCTAGAATTGGTAGAAAACCCAGACCGAACCTCTAAAATTATTCATCTGAGTGGAGATGTTAATACAAAATATTCTGATTTTTCGCCTCATTTGGTAGGAGAGACACTGTATTATTCTTCTTTGAGGTTTGAACGTGAATTGACACGAGGAAAAGTAGTTGGAAAAGGGCAAACACTAGTGGGCAAAATTATGACTGCTGATAATAGAGGACAAAGCCGTTTTGAACAATCCAAAAACAAAAATCTTAACTTAAAATATGAAAATTCAGGAAATTCCAACTTGAATTCGGATGGTACGAAGTTATATCTGACTAAGTGCGACTACGATGAACGGAAGGAAAAAATGATTTGCCAAATATATTATTGCCCCAAAAAAGGGAAAAATGATTGGGGAGAAGCCGTTAAGTTACCTGAAAATATCAATGTAGAAGGGGTGACGTGTACACATCCTGCTATTGGTTTTGATAGCGTGCGCAACAAAGAGGTTTTGTATTTTGTATCTGAACGAAAAGGAGGAGTCGGCAAAAAAGATATTTGGATGGCTGAAGTTTTGGGCGAAAATGAATACGGAGAAGCTCGAAACTTAGGAGAAAATATCAATACAATAGGGGATGAAGTATCTCCATTCTTTCACAATACAACACAATCCCTTTATTTTAGCTCTTCGCATCGCCCAGGTTTAGGAGGCTTCGATGTTTTTCATGCTAATATAATTGACGGAGAGTTTGATGAACCAATTAACATCGGTATTCCTCTGAATAGTGCCGCCAATGATATTTATTTTATTATTAATCCTGATGATTCTACAGGGTATTTTGCTAGTAACCGCCCTGGATCGCAGATACTGACAGGCGAGTCTTGTTGCAATGATATTTACGAATTGAAATTGCCAGAGTTTCCTCCTGTTCGTCCAAAGCCAGAACCTGAACCACCTTTGGTCTTATCTGACCCAACGCCAGAGCCAGAACCAGTGTCTATTGTAGAGCCAGAGCCGATCCCAACCCCAGTACCAACACCAGAGCCAGTAGAGACGGTTATAGAAGAAACGGTTCAAGTTACTTTGGATGAATTGAATAAGCTATTGCCTTTGGCTTTGTATTTTCATAATAACGAACCAAGAGATTTAGAAACGTCTTATTCTAGTACGTATACCAAGTATGCAGGAATGCGAAGTAAGTATAAAAAAGAACACGTACCTCAATACAACAAATCAATTCAAGAACAAATTGCAGATAATATTGACGATTTCTTTGATAATAAGGTACAAGGAAACTATAAAAAAATGCACTTGTTTTTTGATGAGTTAATTACTGCAATGGAAAATGATTTTAAATTAGAAATTGCCATTCAAGGCTATACCTCTCCTCGTGCCTCTGCTGCTTATAACAAAGCACTAGCAAATCGTCGCATCGTGAGTGTTATGAAGGATATGCTGGCATACAAAGAGGGGGTGCTCAAAAAATACTTGGATAATGGACAGCTTTCTTTGAAGGAACTTCCTTTGGGGGAAGGAAAAGCTCCTGCGGGAATTAGTGACGATATTGATGATCCACGAAATTCTATTTATAGTGTAGAGGCGGCAAGCCAACGACGAGTTAATTTTATTGTTGTTGAATTACAACAAGAGTAGGTGTTTTACAAGTTATCGATATACTTAGATCATTCCGATTAATTCGAGAATGATCTTTTTTTGTGTATATACTTGGAGGGATGTGGATGGATATTTTGCGGAGAGCAAATATAATTTTATAATTATAATATGATATAGTATCTTGTTGGGGTTCTTATGCTCAAATTAAATGAACTATTGTATATTTGCGGCGGGAAGATATATTATACTAATTTATACGAATCAAAATTATCAACAATGAAAGATTACTCTACACTACAAGCATTAGTAGCTATAGACTCGCCAAGTGGATTTACAGAAAGAGCAAGTCAATATATACATCACTTGTTAACAGAATATGGTTGGAGTCCCGACTATACTAATAAAGGAGCTGTGCGTTGCACGTTGGGAAGTCAAGCTCCAACTTTGGCAATTGCAGCCCATGTAGATACCTTAGGAGCTGTTATTTCTGACATTGCTAAAAATGGAACACTAAGAATTTCTAAAGTAGGTGGTTTGTCTCTAAATGGTTTTGAAGGGGGATATTGTAGAATACATACCTTGGAGGGGAAGGTATACACAGGTACTTTGTTATTAGATAACCCCGCAGCTCATGTCAACAAGGATTTGAATAGTGCACAACGAAGCTTATACAATATGCACATTCGTTTGGATGAAGAAGTTGAATCAAAAAAAGACATAGAAGCCTTGGGGATAAATGTAGGTGACTTTATTTGTTTTGAAACAAATTACCAAGAATTGCCAAGTGGTTACATCAAATCTCGATTTATGGATAATAAGGCAGGATGTTTTGTGTTGTTTGAACTTGCCCGCCAAATAAAAGCAAAGGGATGGGATGTGCCAGTACAAATCTTCTTCTCTAACTATGAAGAGGTCGGACATGGTGGTACTTGTGGTTATGCGCCTTCCGTTAAAGAGTTATTAGTCATTGATATGGGGGTTGTTGGAGATGGTACGGCTGGTGAAGAAACCGCCTGTTCTATTTGTGCCAAGGATAGTTCTGGTCCATACGATTATGGTATGCGTAAACAATTGGTTCAATTAGCTCAAAAATACGCAATTCCTTATCGTTTAGATGTCTATCCATTCTATGGTTCGGATGGCTCGGCTGCATTAAGAGCTGGCAATGATTATCGAGTAGGTTTGATTGGTCCAGGAGTCTCTGCATCACATGGAGTAGAACGAACACATCAAAAAGGCATTCAAGCTACGATTGATTTGTGTATGGCTTATATCGAATCTAAGTTCAAAGCATTATAATCCTTAAATGAGCATAGGGTTGGGAGCAGAATGTATTATTAGAACTATACTTTTAGTTAATTAATGTTAGAATGCGTTAAGGTACTGGTAAGGGTTTGCTTTTTGACACTCAAAACTCTATATTGAATTATTTTTAAGAGTAAATAGCTGATTTTAGAAGGGTAATTTAGTACAAGAGAACATTTTTTAGTAAAAAAGTAAGAAATGAAAAGAGGTCTAATACTAAATAAGTCTATTATTTTTACGACTTTTACCCTAATATGTGACTTGAAGTATTTTTGTGTGTTAAGATAGCTTTCTAAGCTGCAAAATAGTTATAGAATATGAAGTGCACCCAAAATCAAGTTAGTCAAAATTAAAAATTACTCTATACCACCACTAAAGCAGTCAGAGTTTTGTCAGAACGTTTAGTTATTATACCTACCTATAACGAAAAGGAAAACATAGAAAATATTATCCGAGCTGTAATGGCTTTGGAGCCTAGCTTTCATTTGCTTATTGTAGATGATGGTTCGCCTGATGGTACCGCAGGTCTTGTCAAAAATTTGCAAAATGAATTTGCAGGTCGTTTGTTTGTTGAGGAACGGCAAAGCAAACAAGGTCTCGGAACGGCCTATATACATGGTTTTAAATGGGCCTTAGAGTCCACTTACCAGTATGTATTTGAGATGGATGCCGACTTTTCACACAACCCTAACGATTTGCCTCGTTTATTTGAAGCCTGCCAGAAAGATCAGGTAGGGGTTTCGGTAGGGTCTCGCTATACCAAAGGGGGGAAAGTAGTCAATTGGCCATTCAATCGTTTGTTGATGTCAAGAGGTGCTTCAATTTATGTTCGTTTGATTACTTGGATGCCTGTAGCAGATGCTACCGCAGGTTTTGTCTGTTACAAACGTTCGTTTTTAGAGCAGCTAGATTTTGATAAAATTGAATTCAAAGGCTATGCATTTCAAATTGAAATGAAGTTTGCTGTATGGCAGCTTGGATATAAAATAGAAGAAGTACCAATTATTTTCAAAGATAGAGAAAAGGGATCTTCAAAAATGAGTTCTGATATTTTTAACGAAGCATTTTTTGGAGTGCTAAAGATGCGTTGGAAGGGTTGGACAATGAGTTATAAACGATAATTATTTACAATTTCAACTTTTAAATGGATAAAAAACAGTTGAAACGTTACGTTAAAGTATAAAAAAATGAATTGGTTACTATATATTATTTGTTTTTATTGGCTGCCATTTGTAGGAATGTATAAGCTTTTTGAAAAGGCAGGAGAGCCAGGATGGGCTGCTTTGGTTCCTTTTTACAATGCTTTTGTTGTGGTAAAAATTGTGGGTGCTCCCAAATGGTGGGTTGCTGCTATGTTGATCCCTGTCGTACATTTCTTTATTATTGCAGGGATGTTGATTGAATTTAACAAATCGTTTGGGCAGTACAAATTTATTGATAATGCAGCAGCAATTATTCTACCTTATATTTATTACCCTTATTTGATGACTAAAAATCCAGAATACGTTCATCAAGCATGGGCAGTTCAAAATGATCTTCGCAAACGTTTTAAAGCAGCTGCAAAATCTGATAGCAAATCAGAAATGCGTCGTTTGGAAAAAGAAAACCCATTCCCAAAGAAATCAAAGGTAAGAGAATGGTCGGAATCTATTATTTTTGCTGTGTTTGCAGCGCATTTTATTCGAATGTTTTTAATCGAAGCATATACCATTCCGACACCTTCTATGGAAGGCTCTTTATTGGTTGGTGATTTTTTGTTTGTAAGCAAAGTACATTATGGTTCTAGAATGCCTATGACACCATTGGCTTTTCCTTTAATTCATAATATGTTGCCTTTCTCTGGTGGCGAATCGTACAGTAAGGCGGTAAAATGGGGTTATAGTCGAGCACCTAGAATTCAAAATGTAGAACGTTATGACCCTGTGGTGTTTAATTATCCAGAAGATGATACGGCTGTTGGAGGCTTGGAGGCAGATGGTTCTTTGTTTCCGTATGAATTACAATACCACAATCAGTTAAAAGCAGTACCACCTAAAGATAGAAAAGCCCTTCGCCAAAAACTATTGGTACGGTTTGCAGATCGAATGGTTTATCGCCCTGTTGATAAACGAACACACTATATCAAGCGTTGTGTTGGAATTCCTGGAGATAAGATTGAGGTGAAAAATGGTGTCTTGTATGTCAATGATAAAGAGGCAGAAGATATCAAGGGGGTACAATATGAGTACCAGTTGATTGGTCAGAAAGTGAATACACTAGAAGTACCTACTTTGGAAGAGAACTATCGAGTTACTTTTTATAAAGATCCTAGAAATCCTAATAATGTAGTCCGTTCCATTGCTTATATGCACCCAGATGTTGCTGCTCAAATGGTAAAAGATTTGCCAGGAGTAGATCAAATAGAACGTCGGTTAAAACCCAAGGGATACACACCTGGAACGTTCCCTTATAATGGAGAAAAATATCCTTGGAATATTGACCATTATGGTCCTATTACAATCCCTAAAAAAGGAACAACAATCAACTTATCTATGGATAATATAGAGTTATACACTCGTTTGATTGCGGCTTATGAAGGGAATGATTTGAAGATTGAAAATGGAAAAATCTATATTAATGGAGAAGCAACGACTACTTATACGCCGAAGTTAGATTATTATTGGATGATGGGAGATAACCGCAATAATTCGGCAGATTCTCGATCTTGGGGCTTTGTGCCTGAGGATCATATTGTAGGAAAACCATTGTTTGTTTGGTTGTCTCTGAAAAACGGTAGCCTCAAGAATGGTGGTGTTAGATGGGATCGTTTATTTATGGGGGCTTCAGGAAGATAAATAATCAAAAAATAACGGTTGTTGAGAACAACTTCTTGCTAAAAAAGTTAATAAGGGCGAACCTTATTAACTTTTTTTCTTTTATGGCAAGAAAGGGTTCTTCTATGGCAAATAATTTTCCTTTGAATATTATTTCATACTGTAAATTTGTGGGCGAATTTCAAGAAACAGCTTCTAGTGATGCGGTTGCAATAGGAGAGGTTATGCTCATATTAGTAAAAAAAATCCTAATCAATCGCCATCTGAATTTGAAACAATTTAAAAATGAGATTATTTATTTTATTACTTTTATTATCATGTTCTTATCAGAACACTTTATTAGGACAGCTCAGCTCTTTGAATAAGGAAGGACATAAACGTATCCAAGATTTTATCAAAAAAGCATCTGGTGTATACAACAATAAAGCACAAGCAGACACAACTCAAAACCCCTTACTTCGATTGTCTGAAATTAGGGCTTTTCGAATATGGACACATAAAAAAAATGATTACTGGATGTCGATAGGATGGTATCAACCCAATTTCCCAGAACAACCAATGGGGGAGAAAATTTTTCATATCAAGTCTTTTGAGAATGATACCTTGTGGGTGGATTGTTATTCGTGGAAAGAACCGAATAATAAAAAGTTGTTGCTACAATGGAAAGAAAAACATCCGTACAAAAAACAACAACTAGACGACTTAATGAATGATGGTTGTGGAAACTACATTGTTAAAAACAAAGATGGTAGTTATGAATTAAAAACTATAGAAAATCAAATCTGTGCTTTCGACAACCCTATGGCACCATTTGACGGCTTGTTTTTTCATTTTGTGTTTGATGCTAAGGGAACCCAAATGGATATTTATGATAAAAACTATAAGGGGAAGAACGTGATTTTTCATTATATGGATGCTCCTATGTTGATGCGACAAACAGCTAGCATCAATAAGTTCTAACTTTGCCTATCAAAAACTATTTTGTTAATCATAAGTTGTTCCTTTAAAAGTTGTATTTTGCAAGCTACTTTTATAGCTATTACTTGCTCACAAAGTATTAATAACAATAGTCTGTTATTTATTGCTTAATAGTTTTTGTTGAGAATGTATACCAATAAGAAATTAGCAGACTCCTAACTAAATACACGGCATGCTATATCTAATACAAATAGGCTTTTTTACCATTACGATCTGGGATGCCCTAGATATTTTTATTGTTGGATTTATCCTTTTTCAGATTTACAAATTATTAAAAGGAAGCCTAGGATTTAACATATTTATAGGGCTTGTACTCGTGTATATTGCCTGGAGGTTGGTTTCTGTTCTAGAGATGCCCCTTTTATCTTCTATTTTGGGGCAGTTTGTAAGTGTTGGGATGATTGCTCTTTTGATTTTATTTCAGCCCGAAGTACGTCGATTTTTATTATTTGTGGGACAAGGTTCTCTACAAACAAGGTTTAAATTCTTGCAACGATTTTTTAAGCAAAATCAATTGTCTGAAAATAAAAAAATATTAAAAGAAAAAACCATACAAGCCATTATTAAAGCTTCGGAAGCTATGTCTAAGAGAAAAACAGGGGCATTAATGGTGTTTTCTAGTGCCCCTAATTTAGAAGGTCTATATAGTTCTGGAGTAATGGTTAATGCGGATATTTCTTCACAGTTGATTTTAAGTATTTTTAATAAAGAAAGCCCGCTTCATGATGGGGCGATGATTTTGAAAGACCAAAAAATAATAGCGGCTAGTTGTGTATTACCTGTCTCAGATCGTCCTAACATTCCTCAACGTTTGGGACTGAGACATCGTGCAGCGGTCGGGATTAGTGAGAATACCAATATTATGGTTTTTGTAATATCTGAAGAAACGGGCAATATCTCTTATGCGAGGGGGGGGGAAATTATAGAACGAATTACGCCAAATAAAATGAGGCAATTGCTAGAGCGTATGTTGTTTATTGTATAAATAGGTTGAAGTCCTAATGGCTGAGGGGAGTTACTTTCTTTTTAGAACTATTTGGGCACATAATTGTTAGACCAACAGAATCGCTGGGAATTAGTACCATAAATAAGCCAATAAACGATCACTTATGTTATTTATACCAAAACTAAAAGAACATTTATTAAATCCTTTGCCAGGCATAGACGCACAGCTAAAAATGATGAGTAGTGGACTTCGAAAGAATGATCCAGACATGTATGTGAAGGCAGCTAAGGATGCAAGAAAAGCTTGTGTATTATTGCTTTTATTCCAAAAGGAAGGAATTTGGCATACTGCATTGATGGAACGCCCTGAAACGCCCTATGCTCATAGCAAACAAATTAGCTTTCCTGGTGGAGGATTGGAAGCGTCAGATGCTACTTTAGAAGCAGCAGCACTGCGAGAAACAGAAGAGGAATTTGGAATTCCTAGAGAAGATGTTACTATAATCGGTCGTTTGAGCCAATTGTATATTCCAGTCAGCCGATACTTAGTACATCCTTTTGTTGGTTACTTAAAAGAGGCTCCTGTTTATACGCCCGACCCCAAAGAAGTCGCTGAAGTAATTGAGGTTAGAATCGAAGATTTGATTGACCCCACATTAAGAAAGTTAACCAAAATAAAAACATCTAGTGGGCTGATCTTGAGGGATGTCCCTTATTTTGATTTAAAAGAAAAAATCGTTTGGGGAGCTACGGCTATGATGCTGAATGAGTTTTCTGAAATATTGGAAACGTTACAGAAAGAAGGTTATCTTGCTGTGTAAGTAAGGTTTACGAAACTTAGTGTCTTCATTTCAATAGACAATGAATTTATTAAAATAAAATGATGAATAATTGATCAATCCCAATAAGCAGCATTATAGGATTCAAAATCCTTAATTAATTGGAGACCATCTTTTTTCCAGTCCTTGGATAATGGCGTTTGATTGGTGTAGGTCGTATTATAATAATTATATGTTTCAATGGGTTTTCCTATAACAAAGGGACCCGCAATGCCCACAAAAGAAGTTTCTTCTTCTAAGAAACGATACTCATAAACGTAAAAAATACCTTTTGCGGTTTTGATTTTACCCAATTCTTTTACAAAATCAATGGCATCTTCATCTCGTATATAATCATAAAAAAGGTATTTAGCTACTTTAGGCGCATACTTGTATACTCTAGGAATTAGATTTAGTGCTTCGTGTTGAAATAAGACTGGCAACAAATAAGGGCGATAAGATGGCTTTTTTAAAAGTTGGCGAATCATACTTTTTGACCAATAAGGGCTCAATCCTTTTTCTAGGCGGATAGACAAAGCTTTTGCCTTGATACGAGGATTGATCGTTTGTCGAAGCACTTGTTCGGTTATATTTTCTATAAACGGTTTGTCATTTGAAATGGAAAAGAAATTTAGATACTTGTAAATGAGTGGACTATTATCTTGCCAAAATTCCTTTGTAGGCGTTTCATAGTTCTCCAAATCAACATTAAAATAAGGCAACCAATTAGAAAAATAGCTTTGCATTTGTTGTGCAAATAAAGAATCTTTTTGAGCCATAGCATTGCTAAAATCAATGATATAGTACCGATAAGGTTCATACTTAGCTAAGGCTAAAATACGCTCATACTTAGAGCTAAATTGACGAGGATATTGATGCAGTAAACCAAAAACATGGTAGTCATAGGCAGAAGAAATAAATGTTGGATCTTGTAATAAATCAATATAGGTAGCAATGCCTTTTATGGTATCAAGTTTAGGAATTGTTTTTAGAATAGCAACTCTAGCAGCTGTATTCGTATTTTTTTGATAATATAATTCAGTCAAGTTTTTGATAACACTAGAATCGGCAACTTCTTGCAAAGCTTGTACTAGCAAAGCAGTCGTTAAGCTATCTTGGGGGTAGGTAATGTCAAGGGCAAGAAGAAGGGGATTTACATCAGAAGTATCAAAGTCATAAAAATCCAAAGCTCTATTGGCTTGGTAGCGAATGAGGCTATCAGGAGACTGCAAATCTTTTAACAACTGCTTGGCTTTAGATTGAAATGGATTAAAGAAGGGAAGGGCTTGGTTAGATTGAAACGAATTGATGCAATGATTGGCATAAGAACTATAGGTACTATCGTCATCAATGTAAATTTGAGAAATATATACTCGTTGTTGATCTAACCAAACACACTGTCGGATAATTCTATCTTGATAGCGTTGATAAAAAACAGTTTCTTTGCCTAGTATTGTATCTATCGTAATTGTTTGGGTACTTATTAGGGAATCACCATAACTTAGGGTAGTCAACATATTGTAAAAGCTATCTAAGTGATCAATAGAAAGATAGTTACTAATTTTTGCTACTTGAAAATGATGTAACATCCCCGAATTAGGATTGTCACTATAGTAATTGGTAACATGCGTATAATAGCCATTTAATGTATCTTTTTCAATGTGGGGCTTTCCAAAAAAATCAATTGAAAAGCTACTATCTTGAGATACAAAGGTCTCAAAGCGGGGCGATTGGTAGGCTTTGAACGAAAACGATTGAAAGAAGGCATCATCTTGAATGATACTGTCTCCTTCCGTTAAGTTTTGATGAAACAAATAATATGCTCGGGCACCTCTTAGGTAAACTTTGCAACGTACATAATGTTTATTGTTAATTGCTAAGTCATATGTTCTTCCTTCAATGCCTTCTAAAAAGATTGTATCCGTTTTTCTGATTGTAATATTGCGATTTCGAAAATTCTGGGCAATATAATTGAAAACTTGCGACTTGCTAGTTGTACGGGTATATCCGATTGGCTGATCAAAATACCGCAGTGTATAAGAACTCATGGAACTATAATCATTGGCGGTATAGTTGTGATAAGTATAAGCGGGTATATTCGATTTGGAATCACTTTTTTCTATTTGATAAGATGGAGTATACGGAAAGGCTATAGATACCGCAGCTTGAGATAAGTGACTTACAGTCCAGCCTGTATCAACTTTAGGTCTAGGTTCAAACAATTGCAACGATTCGTAATAGCGTTGCGCATAAGAACTTTTAATTTGCTGCGCATCGTTGCCAATCATAAAATAATACAAGATATTGTTGGCATATATAAACTGCATACGGAGTTGTTTACTAGAATCTTGAGCTACAATAACTTCTGTACGATCAATTCCATTCATCGAAATATCTTTTCTTTCCAACAGCTCATGATTGCTTTGTTGAAGGTAACGATTGACTGTATTGTTGATTAATTCTTCTTTGTCTTGAGCTGTTCGACCACGCAAATCAATATTGTAGGAAGCCAGAAAAATCTCATTGGTCAAATCAACATATAATAAAGTATTCAATCCTTCAAACAAATCAAGTGGTGTCGGTTGACCAGGAAAATCAATAGAAAAACCTAGATTGCTGTCTACTTGAGTATACCATTGCATTTGATCATAATCAATAGCATATTGTTGAGCGATACCCGTAAAAGTAGCCGATACAGGAACAACTTGATAACCTTTTTGGATCAAAATATTAATAATACCGTCTTGACCTGGCAGATGAGCCGTTCCAACAGCGGCGAATAAGGAGTGCTGCGCCATCAAGGTTTCCATGCTTTGAGCCATGATGAAATTCCTTCGAATTAATTGAGAATCTGTAGCAGCAAAGACATTGGCCATAGTGCCTATTTTAGTAATGTTTCCTTCTTTATAAACCTCAACAAATTGATCCAACATTTCTTGATATTCCTTCTCGTAGTTTTCATCAATTAGTCCCAATAAAAATTCACGTTGTTGCTCTTTGTTATAATTGGAAAAGGCATCAGTATGATCTTTCATGCTTTCCAAACCCCAAATAGACTTATTTAAAGTACGTGCGATGCCAAATAAATAGGCATCAACAAAGGTTGCTTTATCATCAGCTTTATCCTCGTCGGGTTCCATCATAGAGCTTAACATAGAAGGACTTTGAATGTTAATTTCGTCCAAGTTTAAGGTGCTGTGTTCCTCAAATTTCTGTTTGAGTTGTTGATACTCTTCTTCTGTCAAAGCATCCATTAGGGTATTGCCTTTGGAGCCATTAAAAAGTTCCTGAAACATACTGCGCATCATTGTATCGGGGTGCACTTCTAGAGCAAAAGCCTCACAACGTTCTAGTGCAAGCATAACAGAATCGCTGAAATTAAAGGCTCTAGCATCGTTAACATGCATGGTTCCGAACAAATAAGATGGATGCTTTAGATGCTTACCTTCTATTCTCCATAATAAATTGTACTGCACACTATCTTGCGCCAAAGTGAATAAGGGCAGCATAAATAATAAAAAAAGCAGTTGTTGTTTTAAAATCGTCATGTATTCAAGGGCTTATAATTTGATTAGCGGACCACTAAAATTATATAGATGAGAATAAAAGGAATATTGTATAGCTAAGAAATTTGGATGGGGATATTACAGTCAATATAAAGTTAGTGTTTTTTGACCACTGTAAATATAAGTTTTTCTTAATGATAGCTTATGCCTTTTATGAATGTAAATTTAGTGAAGACGCATATTTTATATATTTTTTGATTATTTATCAGCGAAGGATGAATTATTTTATACCAGTAAAGGTTAGATAAGGTGATACTTTAATAATGTAAATTAAATAACTTCAATAGTTTGTTGAAACCACGCAGTAACAGCGAAATTATCAGCAAATTATCAAAACCCCTATTACTATGAATTTAAAAACTATACCTTATAGAGAGTATGAGAAAGACTTGCCACAAAAAGGGCAACATATTTTAGCGCAATATTCCAATGATAATATTATTGTTTATCAGGCATTCAATCCTAATATTGCTCGTTATGCCGTTGCCAATCAAGCATTTGGTGGGGCACATTATCGCTTTTCGAGAATGAGTTGGATTAAGCCCAACTTTTTGTGGATGATGTATCGTTGTGGATGGGCAACCAAAGAAGCACAGAAACGGGTATTAGCCATTGAAATTTCTAAAGCTAATTTTGAATCCATTTTAGAGGAAGCAGTTTTTTCTTCTTATAAGCCAACTATTTACCAAGCCCAAGAAAACTGGAAAAGGGCTTTAGAAACTTCTTCCGTGCGCTTGCAATGGGATCCTGACCATGATCCTTATGGCGCAAAACTGGATCGTCGAGCAGTACAACTTGGGTTGCGTGGCGAAATTTTACGTGCTTTTGCAACAGATTGGATAATTTCCATTCAAGATATTACACCATTTGTACTAGAACAAGGGGCAAAGGTAAAGGCAGGAGAATTGAATGCCTTACAGGTTATGGATGAAGCGGTATATCATGTTAAAAGTTCCAAAGCACGAGAAATGATTGCTTTATCGCCTCTTGAATAGAGCATAAATTGGCTGCAATTATAAATTCAATCAATAATATCTTATGAACCTCGTAATAAGAGCTACAACCTTTATTTTATTATTATTTATCATCTCCCAAAATAGCAAGGCTGATTTTAAGGTCTTATCTCCATCCAATCCCGCATCTTTAGAATGTGGCGATTTATTGGCTAGATATGGAGAAAAACAACCAATATTCAACTTTGTTGATTGTTCGGTAGGAGAAAGGCAAGTCGTATTGAAAGCTACATACAAAGTCCGAGGAGAAGACTCAGAAGTTGCAGAAGCATTTTTAGTCGAAAAGTATGGATTAGGAACGTTAACATTCACTTGTTGTGGTTGGGAACCAAAAAATGGAAAAGCAGGGCAAATTAAAAACAGTTCATTGCAACAGAAACATCCCAATTATACCCTTTCCATCACTATGTTTGCAAATGCAGAGCAGAAGAGAGAGAATGGGGATGCTTACCTTGAAAAAGATAGAAATAAAATAGCGTATTTCACTGTATTAGTTAAGGTACTGAATATTTAAACTATTAAGTAATCGTTCATAAAAATTTATAGGCAAAATAGAATTCTTTTTGCACTGTTCTTCATCAAAAAATCTCGTTTTAGCCCGCTAAAACTTCAATTCTTTTCTTTGAACAGCACTAAAAACAATTACATTTTTAACTATACTTTTTTCTGTCCACTTACTTAACATCAATTAAATTTAGAATAAGGAAAGGGTTGAGATGCCTTTAAAATATTGCAAAAATAACAATGTGTAGAATTTTTTTGGGTTAATTTAGTGATATACAGTTTTTAATAACTTGTTTTTTTTGTTATTACTAATTATAGTTTTATCTTGCAAGTACAACAATGTAAATACCCCATAGAAGTCCTTCTTCATTGTGTATATTATTATATAGTAATCAAGCTGCTAAGTATTCTGATAAAACAACTATAAAAATCTATTTAGTAGATTTTTTATACACAATAACCCTACTACCCCAAACAAAGCAACCCCCATTAAATTAGAAGCTAGTTGTCCTCCTTTTGCTTTTCCAAAAAGTAGAAAGGACAGGCATTAATATACCGACCTTCGAGGTCAACACGCGGATTAACTTCGTCCCTGAGTTAACCGTAGCTCTACAGCAAATTTGTTGTAGGGCTTTTTTTATCGAAGTTTTCGAAAAATATTCTTAAAAGGAATAAATAAATTCTGCCACAAACTCCGAAATCGTGTTTGTTCTTCTTTTTCAATCCCAAAAGCAAGCTTTTTGTTGGGTTGGCTGATGAACAAAGAACCAAATAAACCGTCCCAAATAGAAAAAATACTACCAAAGTTTTTATCATAATGTTGTTCTTCTACACTGTGATGAATTTGGTGTTGCGAAGGCGAAATAAAGATTCGTTCCATTGTGCTGCCAAACGATATTGGGATATGAGAATGTCGAAGGTTGGCACCAATTAGATTGAAAAGAAAAATGCCTGCATGTATTTTTAAAATACTTAGTGGCTCAATTCCTGTTCGAAACCAAAAGAAAAACGATCCTGTGATGCTACCAAAAACAAGCAAACTCCTTAAGCGAAACAAGAAAAACTCAATAGGGTGAACTCGATAGAGAGTGATGGGGGTTAAAACCTCTGCAGCATGGTGTACCTTGTGAAACTCCCATAAAAAAGGGATTTTGTGCAGTGCATAATGTAATATAAAGCGACTAAAATCAGAGATAATTAAAAAACTAATTGTGTAGCTAATATTAATGGCTGTACTATTCCACAAAATAGTATCTTGAATGCCTATGCTGGCTTCCCACGCCTGTACAACGATATAAGCGAAGGCAGTATGGGCTAATAAATAGGGCGTTATAAATAAAATTTTAATCAGATGATTAAAAAATAGAAGTTTATAATCAACTATGGCAGAAGGATGTCTCCATATTTTTGGGGAAAATAAATATTTTATATACTGTGCCAAAGATAGAGAACGAGTCTTTGGATTGATGAATTTCAGATAAATCAAACTTAGCAGAAGGGCTGACAAAAGGTAGGGAAAATAAATGCGTTTTTTAGGATCTAAAAAAGAACCTAATCCCGTTGTTATGGCCTCACAAAAAGGAGATAACCATTCTATATAGCCCTCCATCATCTTACTTTTATTTAAAAGGGTTGCCTATAAAAATGCTTGAAAACAAAATAGTAAGAAAGAACTCGTAAATTAGCTTTTTGATACACTAAAACGCTAAACTTGTGCTCTCACGAACGTAATGAATAACAATTTTTGATAGATTATGAATGTCAAAATTACAATATTTTATGAGAAAGTTCAAAGGAATGAAAAACTAGATTAAAGCCCCAATAGAGGTGAAATGCATAATTTAGCTTTAGCTGCCAACAGTCTATTCTGTTGATAGTGATACTGTTTTTAAAGGAGTGGTGAATTGTAAAAAATCATTTTTAGTTAACAAAAATCAATTGACAGTTGGGCATTTGTTCTTGAAAACGTTTTAACTCCTTCTCTGGAAAATTGTGCTGTTTAGAAATATACAACTCCTGTAACTGCTGCCACCCACTTAAATCTTTGGGAAATCTTGAGATTTTGGTATTTTCTATATTCAATTTCTTAAGTGCCGTTAACTGTTGAATTGATTTGGGAAGTTTCCTTATTTTATTTCCCTCCAAATAAAGTTCTTCTAAATGTTTCAATTCTTGAAGTACATCTAAGGAAGGAAATTTTCTATGCCCTCCTCTTCCTAAATCTAAAACACGAAGTGCTTTCAACGCTACTAAGCTATCCATAAAGCACTTGCGGCTACTCTTTTGATTAATCAGATACAACTCTTCTAGTTTTTTCAATTCAAAAACCCAAAGAGGGGGCTTGGGTAAAGCGTATGGGGGAGATACATTTAAATTTAAATAGCGAAGTTTTTTTAAGTTCCCAAGTCCCTCTGGCAAGGAATTATAATCATTAAATTTTAAATTTAAGTGTTCTAATTCAATCAATTTATTAATAGATTTAGGAATTGACTTAAGATCATTGTGTCCTAAATCTAAAAACTTTAATTTGGACAAGTTCCCAATGGACCCAGGAAGACTTTCTAATCTGTTCATGCTTAAATCTAGGTATTCCAAAGATCTGAGCTTTCCAATCGAGTTTGGTAGGGATTTGAAATAATTAAAATAACTTAATTTAAGCTCCTTTAAAGCACTTAAATTCCCTATAGATTCAGGAAGTGAATCCAGACCAATTCTTGTTAAATTTAGCTTTTCCAATGAAGTCAAGTCTCCTATACTTGATGGTAAAACATCTAAATAATTAAAAGCCAAATTCAACTCTTTCAGGTTTTTTAACTTTCCTATCGTTTTAGGTAATTTACAAAGACCATTATCAGACAAATCCAATCTTGTCAACTGACTCAATTCTCCAATACTAGTAGGTAATGTAAATAAGTTATTTTCATCAACGTATAACCATTCTAACTCCTTTAGGTTTTTAATAGAAGAAGGCAATCTTCTTAGTTTGTTGGCAGATAAGAGGAGATGCTTCAAGCTAGTCATTTCTCCAATACATGAAGGTAAAACATCAACTTTAGTATCTACCAAAACTAAAATTTTGGTATTGGTTAATTCACAGATGGAATCAGGAAAACTTAGCCACTCCTCGCCACTTAATCTAACTTTTTGGGCAGTAGAAAGAATTGGAATAAAGAAACAAAATAGATAGAGGATAGTTTTCATGAATTAGCCAATGATAATCTTTTTAAAATACTGTTGAAGTTCTGCTCTTGTTACTATGATTTTCTCACTATTTTCTTAATCATTTTTAGTTAACAAAAATCAATTGACAGTTGGGCATTTGTTCTTGAAAACGTTTTAACTCCTTCTCTGGAAAATTGTGCTGTTTAGAAATATACAACTCCTGTAACTGCTGCCACCCACTTAAATCTTTGGGAAATCTTGAGATTTTGGTATTTTCTATATTCAATTTCTTAAGTGCCGTTAACTGTTGAATTGATTTTGGAAGTTTCCTTATTTTATTTCCCTCCAAATAGAGTTCTTCTAAATGTTTCAATTCTTGAAGCACATCTAAGGAAGGGAATTTTCTATGCCCTCCTCTTCCTAAATCTAAAACACGAAGTGCTTTCAACGCTACTAAGCCATCCATAAAACATTTGCGGCTACTCTTTTGATTAATCAGATACAACTCTTCTAGTTTTTTCAATTCAAAAACCCAAAGGGGGGGCTTGAGCAAGGCATATTGAGGATATGCATTTAAATTTAAATAGCGAAGTTTTTTTAGTCTGCCAAGTCCTTCTGGTAAAGAGTTATTATAATTAAATTTTAAATTTAAGTGTTCTAGTTCACTTAATTCATTAATAGAATAAGGGATCGATTTCAGCTCGTTGTGTGCTAAATTTAAAAACCTCAGTTTGGATAAATTCTTTATTGAATTTGGTAAGGAATTTAAGTCATTGAAACTTAAATCTAAATATTCCAAAGACTTGAGCTTTCCAAAGGAGTTTGGTAGGGACTTGAGCTTATTAAAGAAATTTAATTTGAGTTCCTTTAAAGCACTTAAATTTCCAATAGATTCAGGAAGTACCTCTAGACCATTTCTTGCGAAATTCAACTTTTCCAATGAAGTTAAATTTCCTATACTTGAAGGCAAAACATCCAAATAATTAAAAGCCAAATTCAACTCTTTTAAGTTTTTTAATTGCCAAATCGTTTCAGGTAGTTCACGAAGGCTATTGTCATACAAATCCAATCTTGTCAACTGACTTAATTCTCCAATATCATTAGGTAGTTTTGATAATTTATTTTCATCAACGTATAACCATTCTAACTTCTTTAAGTTTTTAATAGAAGAAGGCAATCTTCTTAGTTTATTGGCAGATAAGAGGAGATGCTTCAAGCTGGTCATTTCTCCAATGCATGAAGGTAAAACATCAACTTTAGTATCTACCAAAACTAAAATTTTGGTATTGGTTAATTCACAGATGGAATCAGGAAAACTTAGCCACTCCTCGCCACTTAATCTAACTTTTTGGGCAGTAGAAAGAATTGGAATAAAGAAACAAAATAGATAGAGGATAGTTTTCATGAATTAGCCAATGATAATCTTTTTAAAATACTGTTGAAGTTCTGCTCTTGTTACTACAATTTTCTCACCACCTTGATAATCTGAGCTGTGTGGGTTTTGCAGTTCAAAAGACTCTTTTCCTAATTGCTCAATATTTTCTATGCCTCCTAAAGAATACTCGTGATTGGCATATAAATAACCTCTTTTTTTAAGATGGATACTTTTTTCGCCCGATTCAGAAACGGCAAGCTCCTCATTGTTTCCAAAATCTTTCCTTGTCACAAAACGAGCCTTTGGTAATTTATTATTCCCATTATTGTATACTTGAAAGAGTGTTGCTAAGGCTGTATTTAATTCCGAAGGCAAATCAAAAGAAGAAATCTTTTTTCCTGTTAATAGTTGAAAAGCGTCTTCTTGTTTAGCCAAATTCAAATCCTCACTCCCTGAATCAAGTTCAGCAAAAGAGCCTTCCAACTGAGCTAAAGCTTTCTCTAGCAACTGTACCCAAATCTCTTCTGTTGCTGTTCCTGCTTTTGCAAAGTATGTTTCATCTTTTATATCTTTGTCATCAACTCCTGTACTTTGTGCTTTCTTTTTTACTACTTTTTTTCGGACAAATGTAGGTTTTACTTTGATAGGTATTCTTTTGTTTCCTGTTTCTGAACGCTCGTCTGGTACATATAATTTTACAATATAATGAAGCTTATCCCCTGTATCAAAAGAACCTGTAATGATAGAATCCTTTCCTCCAAAAAATTGTTCTGGACTAAATTTTGCCAAAGCTTCAACCCCTGACAAGAAATAACAATGGTTATTTGCTTAGTAGTTAATCATTTATAATTTTAGTTTTCAAGGAAATGATTAATATTACATCTTTTTAGGAAACAATTTCGTTCAAAAAGTTTCTTAGTTATCGTTTTTAAGGAGTTTAAAATGAGTGTTGGTGCCACTTTAAACCCCTTACTCTTATAAATTATGCACTTTGTCATCTTCAATCAAGGGCATCCCTTTGTAAGCCATGAGTAGGCGAGCAGTAGCCAAAACATCTTTTTTGCAATATACCTCAATACGATCTAAATCGTTGGTTTCCCAATAGGTTTTGCCAACTTCACTACCATCAATATCATCTTTTGGTGTAGGAATGTTAAAGACACCACACAGCAATTTTAATGCCGTATAGCTCTTAAAGTCTCCAAACTTCCAAACAGTCATGGTATCGAGTAGATGCGTCAACTCCCATGGTTTTTTGCCTGGTAAGTTTAGCATTTCGGGAAATTCTAAGCCTTGTATAACCATTCTTCGGCAGGTATAAGGAACATCGAATTCTTTGATATTATGCCCACAAATAAAATGTTTTCGTGGATTGTTGTAATGCTTGGTTAATAACTCTGAAAATTCCTCTAGTAATTTCTTTTCATCGTGATCGTAGTACGATTTTAGATGAAAGTTCAAAGCGCCTTGTGCATCGGGGCGAAAAACGCCAACAGATATACAAACAATCTTTCCAAACTCTGCATAAATCCCCGCAAATTCTGTGTAAGACTCTGCTGGTTCTAAACGTTCTTCTTCTGGTTTTCGTGCCTGTATTTGTGTTGATTTGATATCCCATAGTTTTTGCATGGTAGGATTTAAATCAGCATAACTTTTGTGTCCAGATACAGTTTCTATGTCCAAAACAAGGACATTGGTTAAATCAATATTGTTGAGCATAAATAGTAGTATGGTTGATTAAATGTTTCTTAGCATTTATACGATGTAGTTATAATAATGTTCTCAAAAAAGTTATCTTATTTGGTTTTGTAATTATTTAGTTTATTTGTTTAAAATAAACTACTCATAAGAAATACTTAAAGAAATACATCAAGTGAAAGTAATTAAAAATAGGGAACTTTTTAAGAAACACTCCTGTTAAAGGACTTTGTTTAATAATAAAATGAAGTAGGATGATTGGTATAATAGCTGGTGATATCATAGGTTCGGTTTACGAATACCCTTTTTACAAAGGAACATGGACAAAAGAAAAGCCTTATAAGAATTTTGAACTTTTTCAGCCTAAGAGTCGCTTTACAGATGATACAACAATGTCATTAGCAATTGCGGATGCTTTATTGAAGGGGCAAAACTATGGAAGGTGTTTGCATGATTATGGAAACCAATATTGGGGAGTAGGATATGGTGGAAATTTTAAAAAATGGTTGCAAACGCCTTTTGAAAAATGTGTTCCTTATGGGAGTTTTGGAAATGGATCGGCTATGAGAGTAGGGGCGATTGGGTGGGCTTTTGATACAGAACAAAAGGTCTTGGAAGAAGCCCAAAAAACGGCCTTACCTACGCACAATCATTCAGAGGGAATAAAAGGAGCACAAGCAGTTGCATTAGCTATATTTTTAGCTAGAAACGGAGCTTCTAAAGAAGTTATTAAGCAGCGAATTCAAGAAAAAATGATGTATAATTTGGAGCAAGATATTGAAACCATACGAACTAGTTATACATTTGATGTCACTTGTCAAGGATCAGTACCTCAATCTATTTGTTGTTTTTTAGCATCTGATAATGTAGAGGATGCTATTCGTCTTGCCATTTCGTTAGGAGGAGATACCGATACGATGGCCGCAATATCGGGAGGAATTGCATTGGCTTATTATCAAGCAATACCAATATATATTTACGATAATACCAAAAAATATTTAGATGAACATTTGTGGCATGTTTTACAGACCTTTGAAGATAAATATAATATAAATTATAACCTTATTTAAAACATTACTCCGTTGAAAAATTGTATTAGTTTGATTATCAGTAAGATGTTCTTTGTTAACCTTTATGCTAAAAGTGGTAATCAAACTAATGCAAGATGCTTTTTTACGTTTTTACTTCGTGAGCCTACGGGTTCGTAGGAAAACTAAAAAACTAAGCGATAGCGATCTCACGACCGCAGGGAGCTAATCAACGGAGTATTATTAAAATAGAATGAAGCCCTTTTGTAGGCTTGTTTGAGCTGAAAACGAAGTTATTACTTAAAAAATACTTTGAATTTTCAAAAAAAAGCATAAAATTTTGTGGTACTCTTTAAAAGTTCTGAAAAATATGTTTATCTTCGTTATATCTTTGTGTTTATTTGTTTGGGTTTTTAGGACTCTTCCTTCTAGTGATAGTTGGAAGAGTTTTTTGTTTTTAGCTAGATGAGATTGATTTTGGGATTAAGAATTGTTGCAAGTAATATCTTATTTGAAACGAAATTAGAATCCATAAAATAGTACAATTTATGACTTTAAGCTTATTTTTGTGCTCATCAAATTCTAAGATTAAGACCAATGTCATTAAAAACAAAGATCGTTTATCCAATAGCCAAGTTTATCTCTAAAAAAGTGGAGCGAGATGCTTCTAATGCACTTCGTTATCAGGCAAAAATACGAGAACAATTAATACAGGTAGGGCGAAGGACATTTTTTGGTAAGGAGCATAATATGGACAAAATTAAGTCTTATCAAGATTTTAAAATGCAAATTCCTTTAGCTGATTATGAGGATTTAAAACCTTATATCTACCGAATTAATGCGGGGCAATCTAATGTTTTGTGGAAGGGCAAACCTCAATATTATGCCAAAACATCTGGAACAACTTCGGGCGCCAAATATATTCCTTTGACTAAAGAAAGCATTCCCAATCATTTTGGAACAGCTAGAAATGCTATTTTTCATTATATGGCAACAACAGGAAGAACCGATTTTATGGATGGTAAAATGATGTTTCTTTCAGGAAGCCCAACTCTAGAAGAGCATTACAATATACCAACAGGACGCCTGTCAGGAATTTCCAATCACTTGATTCCTGCTTGGCTAAAAAAAAGCCAAATGCCAACTTATACAACAAATTGTATAGAGGATTGGGAACAAAAACTAGATAAAATTGTCTTAGAAACAGCAAAGGAAGATATGCGTTTAATTAGCGGCATTCCTCCTTGGGTGCAAATGTATTATGAGCGATTGTTAGAATATACGGGCAAAAAAACAGTATTGGATGTCTTTCCCAATTTTTCTATGTTTGTATATGGTGGGGTAAACTTTGAACCTTATCGTGCTAAACTAGAGGCTTTGGTTGGTGCAAAAATTCCAAGTGTAGAAACATATCCTGCATCAGAAGGTTTTTTGGCGTTTCAAGATCAACAAGAGGATGATGGTTTGTTGTTGAATGTTAATTCTGGGATTTTCTTTGAATTTGTTCCATTGAGCGAAATGGGAAAAGAGGTTCCTAAACGATTATCTTTGGAAGAAGTTGAACTAGGAGTACAGTATGCTGTTGTACTGAATACCAATGCAGGACTGTGGGGATATAAAATAGGAGATACGGTAGAATTTGTATCAACAAATCCTTATCGAATCAAGGTTACAGGACGTGTTAAACATTTTATCTCTGCTTTTGGCGAGCATGTCATTGCCAAAGAGGTAGAAACTGCCATCTTGGAAGCCGCAGCTTTGTATGGTGCAAAAATCATAGAGTTTACGGTTGCGCCTCAAGTGCAACCACCTCATCAAGCTTTGCCTTATCATGAGTGGTTGGTGGCATTTGATGTTGTGCCTGATAATTTAGAGGCTTTTGCTCAAACAGTAGACAAAAAAATGCAGGCACAAAACATTTATTACAAGGATTTAATTGAGGGGAAAGTGTTGCAAACGTTAAAAATTCGACCGCTGCATAGAGATGCTTTTAGGAATTATATGAAATCAATTGGCAAACTTGGAGGACAAAATAAAGTACCTCGGTTGTCTGACAATAGAAACATCGCTTCTCAATTGGAAAAATATATTATAAAACAATGATTACAAAGATACGATTAACCATATTGCTAGTACTTTAGTGTATGTGTTTGGCTTGTTAAAAGGCAAATCACAAATTATTATTAGTTGGTGCAAAATGGTTGGTAATAATCTAAGAAACAATACAATATAAAATATGTTTACAGGAATTATCAAAGAATTAGGAGTTGTTCAAAAAATAGAAAAAGAAGGTAGCAACATTCACATTACAATCGAGGCTGAAATGACCAAAGAGCTAAAAATTGATGAAAGTGTGGCACATAATGGGGTTTGTTTGACAGTTGTTGCTATTGATGGCAATCAATATACGGTTACGGCTATTGAAGAGACGATGTTAAAGACGAATTTGGGCGATTGGATCGTTGGAACAGAAGTTAATTTGGAGCGCGCTATGGTTTTTAATGCTCGTTTGGATGGTCACATTATACAAGGTCATGTCGATAAAACGGGAACGTGTACCCATATCAAAGAAGTAGACGGTAGTTGGTATTTTACATTTGAATACGAAGAAACAGAAGAGCATTTGGTAGTCGATAAGGGGTCGATTTGTGTAAATGGTACCAGTCTTACTGTTGTAGATCCTGCACCCAATAGTTTTTCAGTCGCTATTATTCCCTATACGTTCGAAGAAACGGTGTTTAGGAATATGAAAGTTGGAGATGCTGTTAATTTAGAATTTGATATTTTAGGAAAATACATTGCTAAATATGCAAAGTTATATGCGGGGAAACTATAAGTTTTGACTATTTAGAAAGTAGCATAGTAAGATATAATTAATCAGAGAGTATCTATTAGGGAGAGGGTATTGGCTTGCTTGAGTCAATGCCCTCTTTTTTGTGCTATCCCCTAAATAAGAGTAGGGAAATCCCGCAAAAGTATCGTTGTTGCACGGATTGTATCTGGAGGTAGATTAAATGATATTTGTGTATATATTTTTTAATGCATTGGAAAAAGAAAATTATTATACTCAAACAATTTAAAAATCAAATTTATGAACAATCCAAGATTATTCCCCGTGGCTGTTATGGCTTTTTTTATGTATGTTTTTTTGCCAAGCACTTTTTCTCAAATAGAAGTTCGGTCAGATGGTAGAGTGGCTGTGGGAAATTCTACCGTTTCGTCTGCTCAATTGAATATTTTTCAATCCAATCAAGGAGCTAGCTTGATGTTAGCCAATAGTAGGAATGCGACAGGCTCAAAATATGGGTTGCGAAACCAAGTGTTTAGTGGAGGAAATGGCTTAAAGTACGGAATCCATAACTTTGTTCAACAAAATGCAAGTGCTTCTTCTTCGCAGCATGCCTATGGGGCATATAGTTATGTGTTGGGAAATGGAAGCAGTAAAGCTTATGGACTTTATAATAAAATAAAGCACGATGGCAGTGGTGCTCGTTATGGTGTTTATAATGAAATAACTAATGATGGGACAGGAATGGCATATGGTATTAACAACAGCGTTTCTAGTGAAGGAAGCGGTCGAGGTATTTACAATTATTATAATGGTGGAGCAGGAAGTTCTAATTATGGCATCTATAATTTTATGTACAATAGCAATAATGGAACAGGGAAAGGCATTTATTCTTTTACCGCTTCATCCATAGGAGAGGCAGGATATTTTGCAGGGGATGTCTATGTTTCTGGTGTTGTCACTCAGTCTTCGGATTTGGCAACAAAAGAAAACATTAAAGAGGTAGATGGCGCATTGGCTATGATTGATAAATTAACGCCTAAGTCCTATAGTTATAAAACGATTCCAAGTTTGAATTTGCCTACAGGGGAGCAGTATGGATTTATTGCACAAGATTTAGAACAAGTATTCCCAACATTAGTCAAAAATGTAGAAGTAGTGCATCCCAAAGAACTGAAAGAGGAAGGAGAACAGCTACAGTCAATCAAAAGTGTCAACTACATAGGATTAACTCCAATTTTGGTAAAAGCAGTTCAAGAGCAACAGGAGTTAATTGAGCAACAGCAACAACTAATTAAACAGCTCCACCAACGTTTAGAGCGTCTAGAGCAAAAGTAATTGATTCGTTCACTGACAAAAAATCTAAATGTTATGAAAATATTATTAAGTAGCTTACTATTTTGTTTCTTTATCATTGGAGAACATTATGGGCAAAGCTGTGGAACAAAATATACCACTCCACCAAGAGGATGGCTGCAACAAGTTCAGCAAAAACAACTTTATACACGCTCCTCCAATCAAGCCATAGAAATTTTATTAAAAATACATATTGTACGGCGTTCTGATGGTTCGGGAGGAATCTCAGCAGAAGAAATATTGGCTGGCGTAGAAAATGCAAATACGCATTATCAACAAGCAATGGATTTGACATTCAAAATTTGTCCCGATATCCATTATATTGACAATACAACATTGTATACGAATGAGGTGGATTCAATTGTATTAAATGACTTCTTTTTTCCTAGTAGAGTTTCTTATGCCATTGATGTTTTTTATGCACCGATAACCAATCCAACGACAGATGGTTTTATTGCGTCTTGGGCTTATTTTCCTTGGATGACAGGGGATTGTATTATCATGCATAACGCAATGTCTACTGGGAATACATTAGCGCATGAAATTGGGCATTATTTGGGGTTGCTGCATACACACGAACGAACCTATCTGTTGGCAGATGGAATTCCTAATAACCACGATGCAAATGCAGTGGAATATGTAGATGGTACAGGGTGTACAACAAGAGGAGATGGGATGTGTGATACTCCCGCAGATCATGGTTTAGGAGGGCGTGTGTCTAGCGATGGGCAAGGTAATAATTGTACCTATTCAGGAAATCCTTTTTACGACTTAAATGGAGATTTATTTGTTCCCAATATATTTAATGTCATGTCGTATACTAACGATGATTGTCGAAATGTCTTCTCGGAGGATCAAGCACAGCGAATGCTGACCGTGTTGCAAAATGATAGGGCCGCAATTTATGCCCATAGAAATCAGCCTTGCCCTTGCGAGAATGAACCCAATAGCTGGATTTTTGAGGAAGTAGATTATTTGGGATGCAAAGAAAATATATCTATATGGGCTACTATAACCAATCTATCTACGGTTGCTGCGAATCAAGTTATTAATGCTAAGAACATAGTATCTAGCAATGCGAATGTAAGCTACCAAGCTGGTCAATCCATTCATTTGGAACCAGGATTTAAGATAGAATTAGGAGGTATTTTTAAGACTCAAATGCAAGGTTGTTCCTTTGCTTCTTGTACAAGTTCTAGTGCTACTTATGTGTCGCCAATGCATGGTCATAGTGGAATGCCTACGGTAGAATTGTCCACCGAAATAGATGCAGAACCTTCGACTACCAATAAGCTACAATGTTTTCCTAATCCAGCCAACCATCGTTTGGATGTCCTATTTGATTTAGAAAACTTAGGCGATGTAACGATACAATTGGTAGATGTCAATGGAAGAATAATAGTGCAATTGGAAGAGCAAGACCTTTCAAGCGGGCAGCAATATTATCAATTGAATACACAAGATTTAACCTCAGGAGTGTATATGATGGTTGTTCAAATGCAGGATAGAATAGCAACAAAGAAAGTACTGATACAGCATTAATAGTGCAGTAGTTTGTTAATAGAAAAAGGGAATGTGCCAGTGTACATTCCCTCTATTCTTTGAAAACAGTGCTTGCGTAATAGTAACACTGCTACTTATTGTATAAATAAAGTATTTCTACCTTATCTTTTATTTAAGCCCCAAATTTTGTTTTAGAAAACAATAGTCCTTTTACTGTTAGAACTGTATCGTTGCCATTGTGTTCTAGGTACCCCTTTTCAATCAAATTGGCAACCACCTCTTTTAAGTTAGCATCCAAAACAACGCTAGGAACTTCAGTATCTTCTGCTGCTTGTTCTACTGTTAAATGATGTTCGTAGTATGTCTTTAATACGATTTCATCCTGTTCGCTTGTCGCATAAGGAATTCCTAAGAATTTATTTTTCTTACCATTTTGAACAAACAAAACAGTTCCATGGATCAAATCACTAGCCGTAATCATATCTGAATGACTTTTAGCTTTTACAGCATTAATAGCTAGGGCATTGCCTTTGATGGCACTACGAATTTTTCCTTTAGATGGCAATGTTTCATTACTATTGACCAACAAGTCATCAATCTGAATGCCATTGTTTAGCAAAAATAAGTCAATGTAGAATGTTGGAAGTTCTTCTCTCAAAATATCAAAATCATCAGGAGAAAGGCTTTTCAAAAAATCAGGCTTAATTTTACTATTAAACGTAATTTCTGTTGCTCTTTTTACAGCATCACAAGCTTCTTTGGAATGTACACGAATGGTTAATTCCTCAGCAAGTGTTTGCAACAAAAATCTAGGATTGCTTTCCAAGTGTTCTTCCAATAAAGCCTCAATCTCTGCTCTAGATTTTAAAGAGAAAATTTTAAATACTTTGGCAATATCTTCGTCACTAATTTTGTCAATCCAGTATTGGTAGAACTTATAAGGACTTGTCATGTCAGCTGCCAACCAAAGTGTGCCTCCTGCCGATTTTCCAATCTTCGAACCATCTGAATTGGTTAATAGAGGGCAGGTTAAACCATAGGCTTTTCCACCTGCTTTACCAACAAAGTGCGTACCTGTTGTAATATTCCCCCATTGGTCAGACCCCCCCATTTCTAAGACACAACCATAGTTTTTGTATAGGTATTGGAAGTCGTACCCTTGAATTAGTTGGTACGAAAATTCCGTGAAAGAGAGACCTTGTTCTCTATCATTAATACGATTTTTGACCGAATCTTTGGCCATCATATAATTGACCGTAATGTTTTTTCCAATATCTCTTAAAAAAGTAAAGACATCCATGCCGTCATAAAAATCGGCATTGTTGAGCACAATGGCTGCATTGTCTCCTTCAAAATCCAAGTGGTTGCGAAATTGCTTTTTAAAACGCGCTATGTTTGAATTGATAACATCATAACTAAGTAATTGACGCTCGGCATCTTTTCCCGATGGGTCACCAATTTTTCCGGTAGCACCTCCCATCAAAACAATGGGCTGATGGCCATGCAACTGCAAGTGTTTCAACAACATCATAGTTACTAAGTTTCCAATAGTAAGCGATGGGGCTGTAGGGTCGTACCCTATATAGGCTTTTATAGGACCTTTTTGCAATGCTTCTTCTAATCCTTCAGACTTGTTTTTTAACAGTCCTCTCCAAGTAAGTTCTTCTATAAAGTTCATAATCTAGTTTTTTAGTGTTCGGACTTATTGACGGTTTAAGCTTATTTTAGAATTGTCAAGTAAAATAGAGTCGAACAACTGTTTTTTACGAGGCCACAAAATACACAATCCAATGTATGTATGAAATAAAATGCGATGAAAATAGTAAGGTTGCCTGTAATATCACCAAGAAGATTTAATAGGGACAAGAAATATTGTTTAGAACTACTAGATCTATGGAGTATATATTGTGTTTTCGTATGTTTTTCTCTTAAAAATCTTGCTTACACAACTATTCCTTAACAAAGGAAGTTCCACAAAGCCGAAAAAAAATAAAAAACATGGATAGGAAACTTCCACAAGTTGCGAAAAGGCTATAAAACTAGAAACCTTATTTATGAAAATTTTCTTCTTTAGAAAAGAATAATTCTATGTTTTATAATGGATTAAAATTATTATTATTGTAATTCGCCTCATAGCCAAATATAATTATCCCCCAGCTAGAGAACGCAATGTTTAGCTAAAACTATTGTAAACGTTGAAAAAAATATCTAACTGTTAAAAAAAAGGTTATGCAACAAATCTACTTGAGTTTACTGATTATTTTTATGTTTAGTGCAACAATTAGTGCACAAAAAACACCGCTCCATATCCACGATACTCGATGTGCTACTATGGAGATAGATGCTTACCACAGGCAACACCATCCTGAAGAAGGAACTTTAGAAGAGTTTGAACGTTGGCTTGCACCTTTGGTAGATGCCTATAAAGCGAATGTCAGTGCAGGGTATCGAGCCCCTGTTTTAACTATTCCTGTCGTTTTTCATGTGATTACAGACGGTGCAGGAATTGACAATGTTTCAGCTGCATTGATACAAGCACAATTAGATCAATTAAATCTTGATTTTAGAAATTTGTCAGGAAGTACAGATCCTGCTGCTGCCGATGTAGAAGTGCAATTTTGTCTAGCAACTTTAGATCCTTCTGATAATCTTATGGCAGAACCTGGCATCAATAGAATAACAACCTATGGAGATGGTCCTTTTACAAGTAATTTTGTAGATGGAACAATTAAGCCCGCTACGCAGTGGGATCCTAATGATTATATGAATATATGGAGTGCCAACTTATCTGGGGGCTTGTTGGGTTGGGCACAATTCCCAAGTAACTCTGGTTTGGCAGGCTTAAACGCTAATGGCGGTGCTGCCAATACAGACGGGGTTGTTGTTGGAGCTGGAACAATTGGTTCTGTTGCCAATCCAGGTCCTTCTGCTCCTTATAACTTGGGAAGAACATTAACACATGAAGTTGGGCATTGGGTTGGATTAAGGCATATTTGGGGAGATGGCGGTTGCGGTGTAGACGATTTTTGTGCCGATACTCCTGAATCCGATGCTTCTAATGGAGGATGTCCGAATCACAACTCTTGTGGGACTCGAGATATGGTAGAAAATTATATGGATTATACCAACGATGCTTGCATGGATGTTTTTACAGCAGACCAAAAAGCGCGAGTTCGTGCTGTGATGGCGGCTTCTCCTAGGCGAGTAAGTTTGCCCAATTCAACAAAATGTGGTGTTCCTGTCCCAACAATAGGTTTTGTTAGTGGAGGTGGTACAATTGTTAATGAAGGAACAGGGTGTAATTTTCAAGATGTATTGTTAGATGTCAATATTACAATGGCTCCTTCTGCGGCTGCAACAGTGACATTTACAACCTCTGGAACAGCTGCTAATGGCATTGATTATGATATTAGCCCTGCAACAATGACATTTCCAGCAGGAGCTACTCCAACTCAACAGGTTCGAGTTCGCATTTATGATGATGGAGTCGTAGAAAGTGTAGAAACTTTGTTGCTTGCTTTTAATGTAGCAACAACAGGAGATGCTGTTGCTGCTAGTGGAGATTTAGCAGATCATGATTTAACGATTAATGACGATGATATTCCCCCAACAGGAGGGGGAACCGTAACGTTGTTAAATCAAGATTTTGAAACTGGTTTGGCGCCATTTACTGCACAAGGTAACAATGGATCAGATCGTTTTTTAGTAGCCAATGCCGCTAATGCCAGTAGTCCTTATTGGACGATTGCCAACACCAATAATACACAATTTGCCTATTCTAACGATGACAATTGTAATTGTGATAAGGCAAACGATCGTTTAAGGTCGCCTGTATTTAGTTTGGCAGGTGCTTATACTTCGGCAACTTTAACGTTTGACCACGCTTTTGCTGATTTGCAACGGGAAACAGCAGAAGTGCAAATTTCGACAGGTGGAGGATATACGACCATTGCGACATTAACCAATACAAGTACTGTAAACGGTGGAGTAGGATCAACTCCATGGGTGAATGGAACAACAGTCGATTTGACACCATATATTGGTCAAGCAAACATTCAAATTCGCTTTAGATATGATGATGATGGAGGATGGTTTTATGGCTTAGCTGTGGACAATATAGTGGTTACAGCAGATGCACCAGCGAACATTCAAGTTACTGATAATACGGCTTCTCCTCAAAATATTCCAGTCAGAGGCATGGAAATCGTTCATTATTACGATCGAACAAGTGGCGATATAATGGGAACAATTGAAAACTTATCCAATTGGAACTATCAATGTACTCGTGTAGAGGTCGATCGAGATGCAACCGCAGCAGGAGGAACAACGGCTCCATTTTGGAATGCTAATCCAGCGAATGCCTTAGCGGCTAAAACTTTTTTTGTGGCTCCAACAAACAACACTCCAACAGGTGCTTACACGATTACGTTATACTATACAGAAGCTGAAATTTCTGCTTGGGAAACGGCAACAGGTAAAAATCGTAGTGTTTTAAAAATTGTTAAGGTCTCCAATACGCCTATCTCAGCAGTAAATAGCGGAAATTATACAGCTTATACAATTGAGCAAGAGCCAGCAACAATAGGAAGTTTTGGAACGGATGTAACCTTAACGGCAACCTTCAATACAGGATTTTCTGGATTTGGAATTGGAGATTTGGGACCGCCGCCATCTACTTTGTTGCCTGTAGATTTGCTGAGTTTTGAAGCCAATCGTTTGGATAAACATGTTCAGTTAGACTGGAAAACTCAAAATGAAGTTGGTGTGGATTATTATACCCTAGAAAAATCGTCGGACGGGGTTGTATTTGAATCTATTAACACCCAGCAAGCACAGGGTAATGGGCGTTCGAATAGAAATCAGTACAAGTATTTAGATACAAAACCTCATCTTGGAGTAAATTATTATCGACTTGGACAAGTCGATGTGGATGGAACACAGACGTATTCTAAAGTGGTGGCTATTAATTTTGAAACAAAACCACAGCCTGTTGTTACCTTAGCTCCAAATCCTGTATCTAGCAATTTAACAGTCGATTATGTAACAACAGAAGAAGGCGCAATCCGTATTGAAGTATACGATGTTATTGGGCAACAAATGTCTAATGCTACAGATTTACCAGTCGAAAAAGGGGCAAACAGCATCTTGTTAAACGTTAAGGAGTATCCTAATGGTGTTTACATTTTGCGTGTGCAACAGGGAGGGCAAGCAGTAACCCGCCGTTTTATAAAAAAACAATAAGTGTTATAGTTTAGTAGTTCGTTGATTACCTACGGTGCTACTTCGTGGTAGCTCCCTGCGGTCGTGAGATCGCTATCGCTTAGTTGTTTACTTTTTTAGCTCGCTGCGCTCGTGAGATCGCAAGCTTAGTTACCAAAAAGATAAAAAAGCACATTTATATTAGTTTAGCTTCGCTGCTACTTCGTGGTACTTCGTGAGCGCAGCTAACTATTGATAGCTACTTATCAAAGATAGAAGTTTGTTATGGTTAAGAAATGGGCGTTCTGGTTGATGCAGAATGCCGTTTCTTTTTTTAGAATCATCAATCTTCTTGAAGTAGCTCTTGGCAAGAGACAACGGATTGTCGATCTTCATCTTTCCAGCGTTCAGGATAGTAAAATTCTGCATAGCCTTGGTAGGAGTGAGAGCATTGGCAAAATTCTTTGGCTACAGCTCTATAAACTCGCTCAGAAGCAAAAGGTGGGATGTTCAAATCCTCGACACCCCAGTCGTCTAAAGATAGGATAGATTGAGTGTCTGATTGGTACAGCAATTTTTCGTGTAATTTGGGAGGAACACAGTTTGCCCGACCATTATCATCAAGAATTAAATCACATTCCATTGAGGTGCCAGAGTACATGCCTAGTGCTAGGCAGTGGGGGATGAGTTGAAAGAAATCAAAAAATGGAAGTACTCCAAATAAAATAATAATTCCTAAGTTGGGGCGCATAGGGAGTGATTCTGAGGAGGGAAGGTCGTCGTTTTCTTTTTTCCAAAACAAGGTAAAAAGCAATGCAATCATGGCAACATTCCAAGGATAAACAACGCTGTTCCATTCGTCACTTATAAGCAAAATCAAGATTCCTAGATGTAATCCTGTTCCAAGTAACACTCCGATTTTTTGAGTTTTGGGAATTAATAAAGTTATTCCAAGTAAAATTTCAAACAAGCCAACTCCATAGCCCAAGTTAGGGTACTCTGCTAGCCATTTTGTAGCTTCAAAGACTTTGACAAGCCAAGGATAGACATCTGTGATAAATTGAATGTTTAATTTTTGGGCACCTGTCCAAAAATAAACCATTGCCATTGTAAATTGTAAGCTAAGACGCAATTGTTGAGGTTGTTTTTTCCGCCAATTCCAACCAACAATACTCAACAAAGTAGTATAAATATAGACCCAAGCTTGAAAGCGATTGATATCCTCCAGAATTAACAAGAATAGACTAATGATACCTATCCAAAGTGCTTGTTCTCTCCATTTTGGAGAACAACTAGCCCAACTAAAACACCCCAAAAATAAACCACTGAGCAGGGGCGTCAGTGTTGCACCAAAACTAAAACTAAGAAAAGGGAGTAGCGGAATTGTTGGATAAGAACGATCATAGGGAAACCATAGATTTGTTGACAGGAGCATTTGAGCAAAAAATGCCAGTGTAATAATGCGAATGGTCCAAATACTTATTGGTGTGTGTGTGGTTGTTTCAGAAGGCAAAACAGTGGTCATAAGCAGTCTTAAAAATAATTTATCTATTTAAAGAGTTTCCTAGTCGAGGTCTAAATGTTGGATAATATCTTGAGCAATATAGGTGTTTAAGGTACCTTTTTTATTCAAAACATTAACAAAAATAACCTTACAATAATGCTCAACGGCTTTGCCTTGTACTAAAATGGGTTGTGCATAAGCGGCACTGCGTTGAGACAAATCAAAAACATTGGGGTAAATCAATAAGCTTTTGCTAGCTTTGAAATTGTGATTATAGGCATACATTTGTCGCAGATCTTCGTCAGAAGGAGAGGGGCGTTTTAAAATCTTCCATTTGGTATCCAAAATATAATTATTGCCCTCGTGACTCAACCAAATATCTGGGCGAAGGTTCCGATTTGCCCAAAAACGCTTGGAAGCCTGCGCCTTGACTTGCCAACTGTTGTCTAGTGTTTTCTTTAGTTGTTGTTGGATGTATTGTTCGAATAGTTGATTCATATCAAATAAAATCGCCAAAACAGGGCAATTACCCAATCTTATATCAGGACTGTATTGTAAGGTGATCATTCGAGCTAAATCCAAAGCAGCGTGGTATTTTCTAAATTTGGGAGCAGCGTATAATTGGTTGTATAGAGTTTCTGTGACAACAATTTCTTGTTGTTTGGGAAACGCCTTGATGAGATACTGGATTTTCTTTTTTAAGTTATGGTCAATCCAGAATTGTGCGATAATGTTTAACGCTTTATACAGTACTTGATGGATGGGATGTTGGTAATCATAAGTTTGATGACTGATGTAAATTTGATGTGGTTGTGTGAGGTTTTTTTGCAATTGTTTGGCAAAGTTAACTTGTCCTTTCCAGTGGTGGGCATTTTGGCTCTGTTTGCGATAATTTTTTTGCAAACCTTGTGATAATAATTGTTCTATTTCCTGAACAAAAAGCTCAATATAAAGCCAAAGTAATGGACTTGTTTTTAGCTGCAAAGGGGCTTTGGTCAAAGCATCAACTTTGAGAAATTCGCAAGCATGCAGCAAATCTAACAGCACCTTCTGCCAATTTTGGGGACGGTGGCTATGTTGATCTGTTTTGGGTAAAATTTCAATGGTTAATTCTCCAACTTGCAACACTCCAACATATTGGCGAAAGCGAACACCTTTGTGTAGCAGACTAAAGTATTTTTGATCGTGTTGCTCATTAAAATAAGCCAATGCATCAAACTGCTGTACGGTCAATTGTTGTTGATCAACTCGCAATACTTGGTGTTCAAATACTTGTATGTAGTTACTGGTTTTCATCACAAATGGTGTCTTTATGCGACCAAGATAACAAGTAATTTAATGGTATCAAAGATTTATTTTTAAACGCAACTTTGTTGCATTATTTTTGCAACACTGTTGCAAATGGATTATCTTTGTATTATGAAATTAATAACTACCATATTCCTCCTATTTTTTTGCTTTGGTTTGGTTGCTGCTCAAAATAGTCGCATACATGGACAGGTTACAACAGAGGACAATCAAATACTTGCTAATGTTTTTGTTGAGTTGATGGAGTTGTCATTAACAACATTAACAGATGCCCAAGGCTATTATGAATTTGAGGTAAAAGAAGGTGCATATACATTACAATATAGCTATGTGGGGTTTGAAAGCATTCAAGAAAAAATACTAGTAGAAAAAGGGGCTTCTGTGTTGGTAAATATTGAGTTTGCAGCAACTAATTACAAAGATGTTGCTATTGTGGTCAACGAAGAAGCTGCGTTGAGTATAGACCAAAAGACTAGTCTTGATGGGCAGTTTTTTGAAGAGAATGCACAGGGAACTTTTGCGAAATCATTAGAAAAAGTAACTGGAGTAAATGCTATCAATGTTGGGGTGGGAATCGCCAAACCTGTTATTCGTGGATTGTCATTTAATCGAATTGTTGTCAACAATAATGGTATCAAACAAGAAGGACAACAATGGGGTGCTGACCATGGGCTAGAAATTGATCAATTTGGAGTAGATCGAATTGAGATTATTAAGGGGGCAGCTTCTTTGCGCTATGGTTCAGATGCATTAGGGGGCGCTGTGAATATTTTGCCAAATAAGATTATTCCCAAAAATAGAATTAAAGCCAGTTTATTGGGAATTTATAAAACCAATAACCAGCATGCTGGAATGTCTGCTAGTGTAGCAGGGCGAATATCTGATTTTTTCTTTGATGCTCGTTTTAGTTATCAGGATTTTGGAGATTATAGAGTTCCTGCGGAAGTTTTTGTATATAATGAGTTTGTTTTGCCAATATACAATCAACAGCTCAAAAATACAGCTGGCAAAGAGCGAAATATAAGAGCTAGTTTGGGGCTGATAAAAGATTGGGGCGTAAGCAGGTTGACTTTTAGTCATTATTATTTGAATGCAGGTATTTTTTCAGGAGCCGTAGGAATTCCTAGATCCTATGCTTTGGATATAGATGGCAACGACCGAGATATTGATGTGCCAAGTCAACAAGTGAATCATTTTAGTTTGGTTTGGAACAATGATTTGACTATCAAACAACATCGTTTGCAATTGAATATCGGTTATCAAAATAATTTACGACAAGAATACTCCTTCCCGCATTATCATCAATTGCCCCCAACAGATAATTCTGATGTCGCCTTGCAGTTGAACCTGCAAACGGTTAGTGGTGATTTGATCTTTACTCAAAATGTCAATAAGAAATGGAAACATGTGTATGGAGGAAGCTTTCAATATCAAATCAATCAACGGGCAGGTTTTGAGTTTTTATTGCCCAACTTTCAGACCGTCCGTACTGGGGGATATTGGTTTGGTACATTCAAACCGAACAAACGATGGGTACTTAGTGCGGGACTTCGACTAGATTATGCTTATAATTATAATGACAAGTATGCACAAGCAGTCTACGGCGAACGCCAAACCATACAATACCTACCCAAGGTAGCGATGAATCAGCAACATTTTTTTAACTATGCGGCAGCTTTGGGAATGAATTATGTCTTACGGAAAGATGTTTGGAATTTTCAAGTAAATTTGGGGAAAAGTTATCGAGTGCCTTACCCTTCTGAAACCGCAGCGAATGGGATTCATCACGGTACGTTTCGACATGAAATGGGAACGCCTGACTTAAAGCCAGAACATGGTTACCAATTAGAATTATCTAGTCATATAAAGTGGAAGACAGTCCAAGCAACTATAACGGGATTTGGAAATTATTTTCAGCAGTATATTTATTTGAGTCCGACAGGAAAGTTTTCAACACTGCCAGAAGCAGGGCAATTGTATCAATACGTGCAAACAGATGCGATTTATGCCGGAGGTGAATTAGATTGGTCTTGGCAACCTGTACCTGAGTTAACCCTTAGGCAAGGGTATGAATATGTTTGGAATGTTAATTTACAAACTCAATTAGGATTGCCTTTTACGCCGCCAGCTAGCATTTTGTCAGAAGTGCGATACGAGTGGAAAAAACTGGGATTTTTAGAAAATATTTATGCTCAAATTACGCATCGTTATTCTTTTGCTCAAAATCGGACGGATCGAAACGAGCCTAAAACACCAGCTTATCATCTGTTAGATGCAGGGCTAGGGTTTAAAATTCGCATTCGGAAGCAGGTGATACAAATTGGTGTGCAAGCTCAAAACTTGTTGAACACAGCTTATTTGAACCACCTTAGTCGTTATCGCATTCTAGAAATTCCAGAACAAGGTAGAAATTTTGTTGTGACCTTAAAGGTGCCTTTGGAGTTTGCTTTGAAATAAAATTAAACTAAGTAAGGAGTATGTTACTCCAAAAACTCTTTGGGATACTCAACCATACCAAATACATTCGAAAGACTTCCTTTTTCTAGCTCAATTGCCATCACATTTTCTTTGGGAACATCAAAAGGATATGTTATAGAAAAGGTGTGTAATGCTTGATAGCCAAATTTAGGATAGTACTCCGCATGGCCTAGTAAAATAATTGATTTAAACCCTAATTCTTGAGCAATAATATGTGCTTTTCTAATGAGTTGCCCCCCAATGCCTTTGTGTTGGAACTCGGGCAAAACAGCTACGGGAGCTAACGCTAATGATTCCACACTAGACGTCTGGTTTTTGATGCTCAATTTGGAAACTAAAATATACCCTACAATCGCCCCATCTACTTCAGCAACCAAAGAAAGTTCTGGAACGAAAGCTTCTGACTTTCTTAATCGTTCTACCAAAAAATGTTCTTTGTGATCGCTGTATTCAATATTGGCAAATGCTTGTTCTATTAGTTCAAATACAGCTGCATGATCTAGTGGGGTCTCTTGTCGAATGTTTATTGTGAATGTGGACATGATGCAATTATTATTTTTTGAACGATTACTTATTCCACAGGCTTGGCTGGATGAACCTCGTGTAGATAAAAGCAGGCATCCCACTCAGAGGGTCTGATTGTTATCTCATAATCATTTTCTTTTATCATTGTATTGGCATTGAACCAACTATAGGTAGAAGATGGCACCTTTTTGAAATTGAGGTAATAGTTCTTTGTTGCAATTGCTTTCATCACGTGCTCCATACTTTCTATAGGTGGTGCGGGGATGGTATCCACAAAACGTTTGTCGGGCACTTGCCATTTGTTCCAGAAAAGTCCTTTCCCATAAACCATACCTATGACATACAAACTATCCTTGAGTTGCTGTTGCAGCAGTTGTCCCATTGGTGTAAAATTGCCATACATTTCGCCTTGGTACTGAGAGGCTGTTTTAGTATGAACAACGTGATTGACAACAATAATTTTAGCCTCTTTTTTATATGATAACGCCCATTGAATATTCTTAGCCATGGCAATTTCTCGACCATTTAACCCCGCATATTTTGAATGGCTATTGACGCTATCAGTGGCATCTTGGTAATTTCGATAATAATTTTCAGCCATTCGCATCGAGCGAATACACTGCAAAATCCATTGATAATCTTTGAGACTGCTTCTGCTAATATAGGTCGCTTTGTTAGATTGGAATGAGTCAATTAAATCTTCCAAAATAACCATCAAGTTATTTTTCTGTTTGTCCGTTAATTTAATCATATAATGATAAGCTGCCCATTTAGTCATCACTTTGAAGTAAGGAGCCATGTCTCGCCTAAGTTGTTTGGAAAGAGGAGCATCTACTGAATCTATATAAGAGAAGATTTGCTCAAATGGAAATCGCCAATTATTATAAAAACCGCCAATATCTGCTCCGATGTAATCCACTTGGTTGGCATGTTGTTGATTATATGTGCGAAGTGATTCGATGGTTTTTCGACCTGTTTTCCATTGGGTGTACATGCTTCCGACACTTCGTTCCCATAAATTAGAGATGGAGTCTTTGCCATGGATATAATCGTTCATATATTTGGATTCAGGCAAGCCACTTTCTGTAATGACTGTATTAAACCCTTTGTGTTCTATTAAGTAGGGGATGAGTTGTTGTTGCAAGCGTAACATCTCTTCACAATTGTGAAATCCCTCGCTGAGTAGAACAACTTTAGCGTTGGCAATATCCGCTGCAATTTTTTCGAGCAAACTATCAGAAAGCAACTTTGCTTCGTTCTCAAAAGAGATCAAGTTTTTTTGACCCCATTCTATGAATAATTCTTTGCCGCTAAGGACATTTTTTAAATCTGTTTGTTGAGGAGAGGACTGTGTATTGGTGCATCCTGTAAGTATTGAAAATAGGAGGGGGAAAATAAAAACTACTTTTAACAAATGCATTAATGGTTTTAAATTTTTTGTGATAGATATTATAGATTGCCACAGAGCAAAAAAAACACCAAGCGGGAATGGCTTGATGTTCCTTTGGTGATTTGGTGGGAATTGTTAAATCTTAATATCCTCGGGTTGTTGATAGATAGATAGTGATAGTATTATTGAATAAATGACCCTTTAAATTTAATAATTAAATCACCTTTTTGAAGAGTATATTTATTTAACTACTGCAAGTTAAATATATATAACGACATGACCAAGAAAGTACAACAAATTATTGATAAATATTTTGATAAGCATCTTTGGGTAATGGGAAGTCTTTTATGCTGTACATTGGTTTGTCCCAAGCACGATCTAAGCCCTCGTAATCAAAATTAGCAAAACGATTGTATTCTATTTTTTTTAGATCCAAAAAATCTTTGCCGAGTACCAAGCCAATTTTACCAAAATCACCATAAAAGTATTCTAACAAAAGAGGAATAATTTGTGTTTTAAAAATTTCTTGCAACTCATTGAGACTACTAATATTCATGAAATAAGAATGCCCAATTAAGTGATGATCGTCTAGCAAAATACCAATGCGTTCATTCATCTTTTGGTGCATCAGTCGAAGGTTTACGCCTTCAATATTTTCACTCAATAAGATAGAATCAGGCAACATTTCTATAAAAGAAAATCGGCGCCGCAAGGCCATATCCAACTGCTCAATACTTCGATCGGTTGTATTCATTGTAGCAATCAAATATAAATTGGGTGGCAATGAAAAAAGCGTTTTGGAGTAGGGAAGTTGTACTTTTAAGGCATTGAGCATTTGAAGGCGTTTGTCTTCTTCCAATAAGGTAATCAATTCCCCAAAAATATTGGCAACGTTTCCTCGGTTTAGCTCATCTATAATTAGTACAAAGGTTTTGTCTGGATCTTGTAACGCATGGTGGCAAAGGTTTTTAAGAATACCATTTTGTAGATTGTAATGGACTTGATTGTCAACAACAACAGGCTTGATACCCTCGACAAAGTCCTCATACGACATCGCTTGATGAAAAGTAGTAAAAACAACTTGCCCATTACTTACGTAAGCATCAAAGCGTTTTTGAATGGTGTTGGCATCCATCTGTTGCACCAGTGTCCACGACTTATTTTCGACAATCGCAATGGCTCTGCGAATACTTTCAAACGTTTTTCCCGTACCTGGTGGACCATAGAGGATTTGATTGAGAGGAAATTTAGTATTAGCCGCTATTTTATAACCATTACTTGGCTCTGTAACTTGTTGGTGCGTGATTTCATCATAATAAATATCCTCATCGGTGTATTTCCACAAATTTTGTATGCTAGGAGCATACAACAATAGTTTGATTAGATAGGTATAATTACTGAAGCTTGTTGCCGATAAATCAAACTTGTTAAAATAGCTGACCAGTTGCAAGGTAAATAAATCGGCTTGATAAGTACTATCTAATAAGTGGTTGGCAATTTGGCGTTGATTTTTAGTCGACAGAATAGGCGTATGCTCCTCTGGATGAATTAAGTAGAGTAAGGCGTCTTTGATATTTGTAGTGCGAATCGCATCTAAGTCATTGCCAGCCTGTTTGTATTGTGTTAATTGTTGAATCCACAAGTTTTGTCGAATACCAGTATAGGCAACACAGCGTTTGTCTGAATAATCATTCCACTCTTGTTTGGCCGCTGCTTTTTCATCTATATAAGCAATTAGTTTTCCTATTAATAAAGCAAAATCAGCATAAGGCTTTTTATTTTGAACAGATTGAACAAAGCTGTCGTAACGTCCTTCAAATAGTTGATAGTCTTCTAAAAATTGTTGGTAAATACTGGGCGATAATTCAATATCTTGGAATGCTTTTAAAACTTCTTGAGCTTTCTGAAACCAAAAAACATTAGCTTGTTGGACCTTTATAATATCCAAATCTTCTTTTAGCAACTGTTGAATGGCCTTGGGAAGAATGGTCAAGTACTTATCCTTATTGTCTACATCTTTAAGTAGCTCATTGTAAACAAACATATTCATAGCAGCTCGATAAATCCATAGATTATTAGACTTTTGATGGGTTGTTTTTTTGCGAGGTTGCTGCGCCAAAAGCTGAAGTGCTTGTAACCAAATTGCAATAATTACTTGATTGGTCAAAACAGGTTTGGATAACTGAAAACGAGCCATTCCCGTACGCATTTTACCAATTTTCTGTTTGCTAGCTTGAAAATTTTGGCTATTGGGTAAAGAGTCTTGATCTTTGGCTAGACAAAGCAGTTCTATGTAGTGTTTTCTATCTCTTACTTTGTGAATAAGAATAGGGCAGTTGTTGAGTTGTACATAAAGCGCAGTATTGTCACTGTGAATAGAACACAATAAATTAGAGGCATCTTCCTTGATCTGAAGCTGTTCAAAGGCAAATCGTAGCAATTTTAAAAAATGCCCAACTAGTTGGGTGTTAGGGAACTGCCTGAAGTATTGTATGAGTTGTGTTTTTGAATGCACGATTTGTTAGTGTGTTTATAATGACCCGTGATTTGCTAAACAGTGTCCTTTTTATGAAATGGTAAACTTGATATTGCTATAACAAAAAACAACATACAACAATTTTAGAAAGCTTGCAAAATTGTCTTGGAATAAAGTCGGGGAAGCTATCATTCTATGGAAAATAAGCATGGATTAGAGACAAAAAAAGACAGCTTGCCATCGTGTAGCAAGCTGCCGTAAGAGTTTAACAATAGTTGGTGTTTTAACAAGCACATAGTAGCTGTATCGCTAACTATTGTGACAAGACATTACTCTTTTATTACCTTTAATATGGCTGTAGAAGCATCCATCTTAATAGAAACCAAATACAAACCAGAAGGGTATCCCTCCAAAGATAAATCTAAGTATTGTTGTTGTGTTACCTTTAAAGTGTGCAATATTTGCCCATGAACACTTGTAATTTGAATGGTTGCTTCCGTTGGAATGTGCCCCAAATCTAAAGATACATTTCCTGTTGTTGGATTAGGATAAACAGAAATATTGGCTTTATTTTGAATGTTAGAAACAGCAACGCCACAAGAAGAGAAGGCGGTTACATTGATGTAGTCAACGCTAGTCTTGCTATCAAAGGCAAACCCAAATTGATCTCTATATTCTAAGGTAACGGTTTTTAGACCAGGGGTAGCATAAGTAACCGAATGAGGACCATTACCAGTTGCTGTTGCAGGAGATGCTCCTGCTCCAAAGTCCCAAAATGGACTCAAGCCAAAACCTAAATTGGAACTACTGTGATTGGTGAACACAACAGGATCGCCTTCACAAGGATTGGTTACATCGGCAGCGAAAGCAACATCAGGACAACCAAAGCCATTGCTTAAATCAATGTTTTTATTAGAAGCTGTACCCGCACCACAATAGTTCGTAGGAACTACGGTAAGTTGAAAATCAACATGGGTACTGTTGAGAGTAATGGTATTGGTACCTTGACCTTGACTAATTGTTGCAGCACCAGCAGGGCTAATGGTCCATACGTAATAAGTGGCACCATTTACATTGTTAATAGAATACGTTTCACTTTCTCCAAAACACAAATTACTATATCCTGATATCGTACCAGCCGCAGCAGGTACAGCAACACTAGTTAGGTTGATCGCATTTGATGTATTGATGCAGCCATCGTTGATTTCAAGGGTATAATTACCAGAGCTGCTAGCAGTCCATGTCGTGTCTCCAATTGTAGCTGCGCCTAGAGAGTTGCCATTTAAAAACCATTCGTACGTAGCTCCTGCAATGTAGTTGGCAGAAATTTCTGTAGAACCTCCGACGCAGAAGCTAGTAGATGCAGCGTTGATTGTTGCAGTCGGCAGCGGTGCTTCTGTAATGGTTAAGGCATTAGACGTTGCGGTACAGCCCAAAGCATTCGTTACTTCAACAGTATAAATACCACTATTATTAATGCTAATTGTATTGTCTTCTAGCGTTGGAGTAGTAATATTATTACCATCTAATATCCAAGTATAGGTCGCTCCTGGATCTAAGTTAGCGTTTAGTGTTAAGTTAGAACCAGCACAATAACTATTACTAGGGGCTGTAAGATTGATTTGTGGATAAGCAGCGTTGATTGGCGAAAATACGGCTGAAGTATCTAAACATCCATTTGAACTAGTGATAACCAATTGATAATTACCAACAGTTGTAATGTCTAAAGTAGCTTGCGTTTGTCCCGAAATAGGACTGTTGTTGTTAAGCCAAGTATAACTGCCACCAGCAATAGTATTGGCAGTTAAGGTAATGGTGCCCGTTCCTCCACAGAAATTAGCGGCAGAAGTAGCAAAAATAGCTTGCTCTTGAGGGAAGAAAGTAATGCTTTCTGTTGATGATTGCGTAGTACAACCATCAGTATTGGTAACCACATTATAATAGTCTCCTGCTTGATGAGCTGCATAGGTACTGCTATTAGCTCCAGGTATTAGTGTATTGTTGTAATACCAAGCAATTGTTTCTCCATTGGCACTATTCACCGTTCCTGTAAGAAGGGTATTGGTTCCTTGACAGATTTGATTGGAGTTGGCGCTATTGGTGGCAACGGGTGGAGCAGTGTTGACAAAATTAACAGTTACTTGATCTGTATTAGCACAACCATTATTATCGGTTCCTGTTACAGAATAAGTGGCATTACTAGTAGGAGTAAAAGAAACCCCATCAACAACACCATTGTCCCAAACATAGTTAGCGGCACCAGAGCCTGTTAAGGTTAATGCTTCTCCTTGACAGATAACGGTAGAGGAGGCATTGGCAACTACTGTTGGTAATGGATTGACAACGACTGTTAATTGGCTCGTATTGCTGCACCCATTACTAGCAGTACCTGTAACGCTATAATTATCAGTTGCACTAGGCGAAAAGGCAACGCCGTCAGAAATATTATTGTTCCAACTGTAACTGATGGCACCTGTGCCAGAAAGCGTGACAGAATCTCCTTGGCAGAGTGTAGTTGCTGTCGCATTGATGCTAACCGTAGGGCTTGGATTAACGGTAATATTAATGTCAGCGGTATCTGTACATCCATTGCTGGCTGTTCCGATGACAGTGTAGGTTCCACTGTTGGTGGGAGAAAAGGGAACGCCGTTGTTTATGTTATTATTCCAAGAATAAGTACTTGCCCCATTGGCAGTTAATGTAACCGATTCGCTAGAACAAATTGTCGTAGCACTAGCATTGATGGTAACCGTAGGAGAGGGATTGGTAATTTGCAGATTATAACCAATAATTTGAACATTAGGAGTAGGACAAGCACCATCATTTACTGTAATGGTAAATGGATAATTCCCTGAAGGGATGGAAGCGGTTGGTATAATTAGTTGGATGGTAATAGGGTTGGTGCCTGTTACAGAAGTTGTTGCTCCATTGATTACAGAACTAATGTCGCTCGTGGCTGTAAGAATATCGTTGGCATCTGGATCAGATACGCTAAAGTCAATGACTAAAGGTGCTCCTCCACAAGATGCAATTAAGTTGCCTGTAACGGTTCCAGAACTTGGAGTAATAGCGCCAGAAACAGGAGGTAAACTAGAGCAATTGGCAGAAATAATCATTTGTAAATCTCGAATTAGAGAACCAATTTTAAGCCCATTTCTATACTCATCAATTCTTACTGAAATAACAGCTACTTGACCTAAATTGGTTTGTGGAGTAAAGGTCATTTGCCCATTAGTACTATTAAACTGAAAGGTAGTTCCCGATTGCAAGCGCAATGGAGTAGTAGCACTTAGACCACTCACAAATGAAATGTTTGCTCCATTTGTTGTTTTGGGATTGATTAAAGAAAATACTAAAGAATCGCCATCTTGATCAAAAAAACCGTGGTTAAACTGGCTAATTTGACCTTGACAGCTATAGAGTACAGGTAAATTATTAAATTGTGGAGAGTTATTACAAGGAGCCAAAGCGGTATTGATGACCGTTTCTATATAAATACAAGCATTATTAGCATTTAGATTGGTAATACTTGAATTTCGGTTGCATTCTGTAAAGCTAATTGTATAGCTATCACAACCTGTTGGTAGTTGAATTTGACCTCGATAGATAAACTCCTGAGTCCCTTGGACAGAACCTCCTGCGCAGGTGGTTTGTGTGCCAGCGCAAACTTGTGAAACTTCTTGTGAACTGACAGAGGAAAGCGTTAGAGATGAACTAACAGATGAACATCCTGAATTGCCAGCTATAGTAACTGATGGACTGCTTGGAGCTGCAACGCCTCCGCAGTCTCTATAAAACCTTAAGGTTATTTCGTAAGTATTGTTGCCAACACAAGTATACGTTAAGTCGGCTCCAACAGCATGAGTTGCTTGGGCCATTTGTCCCATCGTAAGAAGGAACAAACAAAGGAATAATAGTTTTTGAAAGCGTAAACAATAATTTGTTTTCATAGTATTTTAATTAGTTAGCCCAATGATAAATGCAAGTTCATCTACTGTCAGTTGACAGATAACTTTAGTGGACTGTGGTTTGATAAAAAAGAAGTCTGATAGAGCAAGTGATGTGTTCATCTGTTCGGTTTTAAAAGAGGCGAGGGAATACATCGACTTGTGCTTAACAAGACAACTTATTGAATTTTTAATTGACGTGGAAAGGGATTGCAAATATGAGTCCTCGAAGAGAATAATAGAGGATAAATTAATTTTATATTGTCCTAAAAAAGGGGCTATATGTAGGCTTTTATAAAATTTTATTTTTTTAAATATTTGATATTTAATCGTTTCTGCTTTTTTTAGTCCAACTCACTTTTTTTGCACTAAGGAGATAGAAAAACAAAATTATGATTGATATGGGGACAATGCTTTAACACTGTAGGGAAAAAAGGAGCCTTATTGGGAATAAGGTGTACGCCAATTAGAAAAGTCTGTCTTAGAAGAATTTTCTAGACAGAATAGACCAAAGAATTTTTTAGATTTTGAACACGTCTGCGTATTCTAAAAAATATAAGTGAAATGGATTGTGATAGTTGCATTACTTTGTGGATGTTTTAGTTTTTGGCAAAAAAAATCCACGAAGTACTAATAGTTGTAGACTTTAGCTAAATCGAATGGCTTTTACAGGATCAATTTTAGAAACCAACCAAGATGGAATAATGAGTACTGCCAATGTAATTAACATGGTGCCAATATTTAAAGCTAAAATAGTTAGCCAATTAAATTCAATAGGGACAACCGATACATAGTACAAATCTTCGGGAAGTGTCATGATGCCAAATTGCATTTGCAGTAAACAAAGCCCAATACCAATAAGATTCCCCCAAAATAAACCATAGCCGATGATGTAAGCTGCATTGTAAAGAAAAACTTTTCGGATAGACCAATTAGGAGTTCCCAATGCCTTTAAAATACCAATCATATTGGTTCGTTCTAAAATAAGAATCATTAAAGAGGTTGTCATATTAATAATTGAAACCAAGATCATTAATAATAGGATGATTCGCTCGTTCATATCGGTCAAACTTAGCCAGTCAAAGATATTGGGTTGAATTTCCTTGATGGTATTGGCGTATTGATCTGCGCCCATAAGTACAACGTAATTGGTATAATCGCCGAGTGCATCCAAATCTTTAATGTTGTCTACAAAGATTTCGAATCCAGAAACTTGTGCAGGGAGTACTTGGTTCAAGTTGTTGATAGATTGCCAATTGACAAAAACAGTTTTTTGCACTCTAGCATCTTCGGGACCCTGATAAATACCACTGACTGTATAGTTGAACATGTGCGTGTCACCTCCTGTATCGGTATATTTTAGCTTCAAGGAATCTCCCACATCAATTCCTTTGAGTCGAGCAACTTCATGAGGAATAACAGCTCCCATAAAATTAGGATCTTCAAAGTTCAATTGATTGCCTTTATTCCAGTGCTCTTGGACATACTTCCACCCTAAATCAGTTGGGGCAGTTCCAGCCGTTAAGCCTTTTAGAATAAACTGTTCCTCATCTAAATTTAATTCAACAGGATAACTTCGGAAAGGTCGCCAGTTGTTGAGTTGTTGTAATTTTCGAACATCAACCAATGCAAAGCGGCGGTCGTATTCTTCCAATCCAGTTTTGTAAATGCCCACCACTGTAAACTTTCGCCCAAGGGAATTACCTTCTTGAACAAAATAAATCAAAAACTTATCGCCCAAGTTTAATTTTAGACGATTAGCAGTTGTTTCAGAAATGAGAATGCCATTGCTAGCATCTTCTGACTGGGTGTCTAAAATATCTCCTTCTTTGATGTATTGTTTTAAAAAATCCCAATCATAGTCGGCTCCGACTCCTCGTAAAACAATACCCTCAATTTGGTCTTTTGTTTTGATAATGCCTTCTTTATGAATATACAGTTGGATGTGTCGAATACCACCTTCTGTTTCGTGAATGACATCTTTTTGGACGATTTGATACTCTTGCGTAACCAGCAAGGCTATGCTGGCAAGTGTTAGCAGAAAAGCTACAAATAAACGATAACTTAGGCGGATTCGCTTTTTTAAGAATTGGGGCGCAAAAGAAAAAAGCAATGCCAGTAGCATGAATGATAACCCAATGTAAAGGTTAGGGTTGTAGCTGTTTAAGCCAATTGAGTTTATAATATCTGTTTCAGGTACTTTGTGCAATACCTTTCTGATTGTATCGACACTAGGGTAGAAATCTTGATTTTGATTAATAGGGCTGCTTTCAAACGAATAGCTAGAAGGAGAGTAACTACTAGTAATGTGAATGTGCCCCCAAAAGCCAAATATTTTTTCACTAATTGTATTTTTAAAACCTGAAACAATAGCTGTTGCCAAAATCATGACAACCATGCTTAAGGCAATAGCAACAACTGCTAGGCGCAAAATTGCTCTAGAAAAAGATTTTTTTGTTGCAGTTCCAACTCGTTTGGCAATTAAAAATTCAAGATTCAAGGCGTATATTGATTTATTTTAAAAGTAACGTTGCACCAAATAATAGCTAGCAGCGTAGCTAACTACTAACCAAAGTGAATTTATTCTTATATTGAACTCAAAACTAAATGCATTGTTGCAAAAGTATCATTTTTTCTGAACGATTGCTTATTTCATATCGCTATTCACATACTTTTATTTAGTAGTTTGCTAATTATTTAGCTCCTTTTGACTGAGCTAGGCAAAGCTTGGTATGTCGTTTTTATTGTTTGAATAAAGAACAAGAAAGCAAGCGAATATGATTCTAGCAACTATTTATTATGATCCAATTTGAAACATCGATTTTACTTAAAAACGGAAAAAGAACAGCAACAAATACAAATAAAAATAGCAATTACAGCAATTTTATTCAATTTGGCTTTATTCTTTTTGTTTTGGACACTTAGTTGTCCCTTATTGTCTTTGTTATTTGTAATGATTACATTGTCCATTATTGCCCCTTTTTTTGACACGCCATCTTTAGTCAAAAAAGGAGTGTTGGTTTATCGTTCCCCTTTGTTTTTGACAGAACGAGAAAAAAATGGAATCATTACTATTCATGGAGGCACTTTGTTCGATTACTATTATGTTTTGGATCGAACATTGACTGGGCAACAAAGAACAAAGTTCATTGTCAAATCTTATTTGGATGGCTTATTAAATTTGATTGAAGAATACGAAAATTTAGGAGAAGGGAATTTAAAAGTTCGAGGAACCAGCTATATTATTAATGAACGAACGGCGAAAAAAATTGGTCTAAAAAAAGTAAAAACAGATACTTTACAAAGCTTAATTTTGGGATATAATTACCCCAATTTGATTTGTTCCTATTCTCTGTCGAAAGCTAAGCTAAGTTTTCCTAATTTGAAAAATATTCAAAGTTTTGAAGGGAATATAGAGACACTGGCTCAGCATAAGGCTTATTTATTGCGTTTGAGGCGTTTAATTCGAATAGCGTAAGCAAAATACTTATTTGATAAATTGCTTAGATAAAGAAAAGCTCTATTTAATAGTTTGTTTTTTATCTTTTTTCATTTTCAGAATGAATGAAATTATATTTTGTGTATTTTGTATTTTTTAAAATTTAACTTGGTTTGGTTTTGTTTGCATAGGTTAATATATGCTCGATCTTGAGCTGGTTTTTTTAGCAAAATAGCTTTTTAGAATGCAGTTGTTTTTTAGTGTGTATTATTTAACTATCTTTGCTTGGAATTTAAATACAAGACATTAAAAAATCTTAGTTATGCCATATTTTTTTACGTCCGAATCAGTTTCGGAAGGACACCCAGACAAAGTAGCTGACCAAATTTCAGATGCTATTATTGACGCTTTTTTAGCTCAAGACCCATTATCAAAAGTAGCTTGTGAAACATTTGTCACTACAGGTCAGGTGGTTGTAGGTGGTGAAGTTCGCTCTAAGGCTTATGTTGATGTACAAAAAGTTGTACGCGATACAATCCGTAAAATCGGATATACAAAATCAGAATACCAATTTGACGCAAATTCATGTGGAGTACTTTCTGCTATCCATGAGCAATCTGCAGATATAGCTCAAGGAGTAGATGTTGGAAAATCAGAAGACGAGCAAGGAGCTGGTGACCAAGGAATGATGTTTGGTTATGCAACAGATGAGACCGATAATTATATGCCTTTGGCATTAGATTTATCGCATAGATTATTAAGAGAGTTGGCAAAATTGCGTAGAGAAGGGAAGCAAATTCCTTACTTGCGTCCAGATGCTAAATCTCAAGTAACAATTGAGTATGGTGACGATCACCAACCAATACGTGTTAACACAATTGTATTGTCTACTCAACACGATGATTTTGCAGATGATACAGAGATGTTGGCAAAAATCAAAGAAGACATTATCAATATATTGATTCCTAATGTTGTGGCTCAACTACCTGCACGTGTACAAGCTTTGTTTGACGACAATATTATTTACCATATCAATCCTACTGGTAAGTTCGTTATTGGTGGACCACACGGTGATACTGGTTTGACAGGACGTAAAATTATTGTAGATACTTACGGTGGTAAAGGTGCTCACGGTGGTGGTGCTTTTTCTGGTAAAGATTCTTCAAAAGTAGACCGTTCTGCTGCTTATGCTACTCGTCATATTGCTAAAAATATTGTTGCGGCTGGTTTGGCTAAACAATGTTTGGTACAAGTAGCGTATGCAATTGGTGTTGCAGAGCCTGTAGGTTTGTTTGTTGATACTTATGGTACGGCTCAAGTTGATATGAACGATGGAGAAATTGCTGCAAAAATTGCAAAATTATGGGACTTGCGTCCAGCAGCAATCGTTCGCAACTTGGGATTAAGAAATCCTATCTATTCTGAAACAGCTGCGTATGGTCACATGGGACGTACACCAGGTTTGGTTACTGTAAATGGTAAAGAGTTCGAAACATTTACTTGGGAAAAATTGGATCGAGTAGATGAAGTAAAAGCTACTTTTGGGTTGTTAGAGAACACCAACGCTTAATAAATAGAAGCTGACAAGGTTGTACCTTGACAAAATAATTGGAGCCTCTTCTACTACTTTTGTAGAAGGGGCTTTTGTTCGTTTATAGTATATTGTTTCTACTAATCAAAAATATGCTAACATTTTTAAAATGCCGAAGGCAGATGAACTATGGAATATATAAAAGATTTATTGACAACACATTTGAATATATCAGAGCAGGAATGGGCAACTTTTCAGCGTTACTTGGTTTATAAAGAATTTAATGCAAAGTCTTTGGTTGTGCGAGAGGAAATGGTCGCACAACACATTTATTTTATAGACTCTGGATTGATGCGTTCTTATTACTTGGAAGACGGTAAAGAAATTAATACTTATTTTGCCTGTGATGGTGCGTTAATGACGGTATTTTCTAGTTTCTTGCGACAACAACCGTCTTTGGAATGTTTAGAAGCGGTCGAAAATTGTGCAACTTATAGTTTGTCTTATGAAGCTTTATATCAATTGTATGAGCAATTTCCTAATTTTGAACGATTTGGGCGTATTTTGGCAGAGCAAAACTATCTTTGCATCTTGGATAGAACAATGTTGATGCAAACAAAAACGGCCAAACAACGCTATCTAGATTTTATAGAAACAAGCCATCCCAAAATTATCCAAGGCATTCCATTGTATCAAATTGCTAGTTTTTTAGGCATTGCTCCTGAGTCATTGAGCAGAATTCGTAGGGAAATTGTTCGTTCCTAACATTTGTTAAGGTATCTTTTTTCTGATTGCTGCTCTTTTGTGTTTTATTAAATTATTAAACACAAAAAAATGACAGTTAAAAGGATAACAAAGTACCTAGTTGTAACCGTATTATTAGTTTTTATTGTATCAACTACCATTAAATCGACTCGTATTGATCCTATTGCTTGGGTGCCTCCGCAAAAACCAAAATTAGAAGGCGTTTTAAAAACCAATGAATTATTACAAAAAACAGAATGGATTGATTTAAAGGGATGGTACGGTCCTGAAGATATTGCGATTGATAAAGCAGGTAATTTGTATTGTGGGGTGCACAAAAAAAATGATTTTAACCAAGGAGCTATTGTCAAAATTGATAAAAATGGAACCCTTTCTGTTTTTTGTGATACCGAAAAATGGGTGGCAGGTTTGCATTTTGATGCCGAAGGAAATTTGATTGCGTGCGATCAAAAAAGAGGATTAATTTCTGTTGATCCTAAAGGAACAATTACGGTATTGGCTCAAGAAGATGAGTATGGTCGCTCGTTCTTAATTCCCAATGATGTTGATATTGCTAATGATGGGAAAATTTATTTTTCTAGCACTTCTTCTAAATATTCCTTTAGTATGTCAAATGCACTTAAAATCGTTTTAGAGGCACGCCCAGATGGTGGTTTATTTTGTTATGACCCAAGAACAAAGGCTGTTGAAACGCTGATTGATAGTTCTTTTTTTGGTAATGGCGTAGCTGTTTCTAAAAATGATGAATTTGTCTTGATGGTAGATTTGACAAAATATAGGGTATTGCGTTATTGGTTAAAAGGTTCTAAAAAAGGAACAATAGATACCTTTATTGACAATTTACCTGGTTTGCCCAATGGCATTTCTAGAAGAGCAGACGGTAGTTTCTGGTTGGGTTTTAGCTCTTGCCGAAATGATGATTTAGACAATTTGCAGCCTAATGTTTGGTTGAAAAAACTTGTTTTTGGCTTGCCCGACTTTATGAAACCAGCTATGCAGGCTTATGGCATTGTGATGCATTTAAGCCCTACGGGAGAAATATTAAAAACCTATTGCGATACTTCTGGCAAACGAGTACCTGAAGCAAGCTCTATTGAAGAACAAGATGGTGTGCTTTATTTGGGTGGAGATTTGATTGACCACATAGGCAAGTATATATTATAATAGTTGCAACTTAAGATCTTATTTAAATGAGAATAGAAATTTAGCTATGGAAGCAATGCCTAGCTGGGTTTCTATTTTTTTTTTTTGAAAAATTTTCACCTTCTGCGAACCTTTGATTTTGGGCGGGGTATAACGGATAAATATAAAAACTAAAAATGCAGAAAAATGAAAAATAGAATTCTTGTAATGACCTTATGTTTAAGCTTTATCATATTTGCGGAAGCTCAAACCGTTCAACCCCAAAAAGTACATTCTATTGTTAAGGTGCAATATGAATACGATTGGTATGTTGAACAACATGAATTGTGGAAAAAAGAACTAACGAAAAATCCGAAACATGCAGATGGTTGGTTGAGTTATTACACAGCAGCGCGAATGGCTAAGATATTAGCACCCGATCAAGGAACAAGAGAAAAGTGGATTCAAAGAATGAAGGCAATTGTAACCGAAATGAAAGTGCCGATAAAAGGAACCTATGAGTATCATTACATTCAAGGTTATGATGAAATGGATAAATCGAAGGGAATTGAGCATATTTTCGAAGCTTATAAATTAGATGCTACTCGTCCTGATGTATATGATGAATTGGTTACGTATTATGAAACCAATCGAAATAAAGAGAAGTTAGAAGAAGTATGCAAAAATTGGAAAGCTAGTAGCGATTTGTCGCCAACACTCTTAAATTGGAATTATAATATGTTAATGAGTACTCAAAAGAATGCTATTTTAATTACGTTTGGAGATAATGATACGTACCCCTCGTTAGTCTTGCAGTATGCAGAAGGAGTACGAAAAGATGTGACGGTTATCAATAGTAGTTTGATTTTTTTAGAGAATTATCGAAAAGCTTTGTTTAAAGAGTTGAGTATTCCTGAAATTGAAGAAGAAATTACAGGAATAAAGATGATTGTAGATCACATTATTGAGCATAAAGGAGAACGTCCTCTTTATACGGGTATCGCTGGGAATCATGCTGCTTTAGGTCTGAGTGATAAGTTATTTAATGTAGGATTGGCAATGTTTTATTGCGATGAGGAAATTAGCACAACTTCTTATTTGATTAATAATTTTGAGAACCATATTTTATTAGATTATCTAGTTTGTACCTTCCACAATGAAGTTTTTCCTAGTGCTGTAGATCGTTATAATTTGCTCTATGTTCCAGGATTAATGTTATTATACAAACATTATATTTTAGTAGAGGATGTTCGCAAGCAAGCTAAAATTAAAAAGATTGTTTTGAGTATAAGCAAAGGGTGTCAGCAAGAAGAAGCCATAAAAAAACAGTTGAACTATTATGAAAAACTAGCCCAAAAATAATGAATTCGCTTTAATTTAGGTTGTTCTTTAACGAACCAGAACAGCCTATTTTTTTTATTATGGAAAGAATAAAAAACAAATCGGACGAGGATTTAATGCGACATGTTCAAGAAGGGGCAGAATGGGCGTTTAATGAACTGTATCAGCGATACAGTCAGCGAATTTTGTATTTTATGTACAAGATGTTGCGGCAAGATGAGGCAAAAGCACAGGACTTATTGCAAGATGTGTTCTTAAAAATAGTGGAAACTCCCGAAAAATTTGATGTAACACGAAATTTTAAAACTTGGATTTTTACTGTAGCTGCGAATAGTTGTAAGAATTATTTTAGAGCGCAAAAAGGAGGCTTTTTAGAGTTAGAAAAGGCACCCAAATTGACAACGACTCAAGCGTCTGTGGAGTTGAATACGGGAATTTTTCAAGCGCAATTAAACGTAGCATTAGACGAGTTGGCTTATGTATACAAAGAAGCGTTTGTTTTAAAATACAGAGAAGGCTTGAGTCTTCAAGAAATTGCACTGGTGATGAATTGTCCTTTGGGGACGGTTAAATCTAGATTGAGTAGTGCCACAAAATTATTAGGAAAGAGATTGGCTCCATTTAGAGCAAGCCTTTTGACAAAAGATTAAATAAAAATGGAAATATATAATTTATTAGAACAAAAAGCATTTGATGAATTAAATGCAGCAGAACAAGCTTTTGTATTGGAGCAAATGTCTTCGGAAGCCTATGATTATGAGCGAAGCATTATTTTGGCTAGCCAAGATTTTTGGGAACAAGAATCGACTCAAATTCAACCTGCCCCTCCTCTTCCTAACAGGGCTTTGGCGGCTTTGAAAGCTAAAAAATCTAAAGAAACGCAACCTCCCAAAGGAATCATAGCTGCTTTGTTAGCGTACAAAATACCTGCGTGGCAGGCTGCTGCTGCTTTGATTTTTGTTTTTTTCTTTGTACGAGGCTTGGGAACAGCCCAACAAAACCAAACTATTATTGTTGCAGAGGAACATTTGCGAGATACCGTTTTTGTTAAAGAATATATTACAAAAGTCAAAGAGTTACCAGCAGACACATTAATCAAAGTCGTCTACAAAGAGGCTCGTCCAAAAGAGAATCGCAATGAAAATGTATTGGCTTCCAATAAGCAAAGTCCTGCTCCTAACAAGAATGTGAAGCCCCAAGGGCAAGCCATTGTTCAGGAATTTGATGATGTGCTACAATATTGCAATACTGCTTCTAGTTCTCCTGCCAGTAAAGATACATTTTTGCAAATACTCAGTAATGAAGTTTTCTTTTAAAAAATGCTTGTAAAAATATTCTACTTATTAGTTTTAGTTTGTTGATAATTAGTTTCTTAGGTCGTTTGTTTGTTGGGTAAATATCTTAAAGGCAAACAAACTTTACCTTTCTTTTGAAAGAAGGGGCGTTTAACTTTAGAGTATTCAAATACATTAATTTTAACACAAAGAAAACATTATTAAAAAAAACTAAAGTAAATGAAGATTACTATTATCATTGGCGTTCTATTGTTAAGTTGTACCAATTACTCTTTTGCCCAATTTGGGAAAATAAAAATCAAAAAACCTAAAATAACGGCTCCTTCAAAATCCAAACCCTCCAACTCTAACTCAACGTCTTCCGAATCAAATAAAAAATCGTCCACAACTCAAAGCACCACTTCTAGTTCTAATACAGGGAGGACTTCTGAAGGTGCTCCAACACGTCGCTCAGAACTACCGAGCTATGAAACGTATAGCAAGGTAAGGGATAATATAAGATATGCCAAAAGTGCAATGGAGGATGCTTCTTGGAAAATAAGTCCCGATGAGAAATCACAAAGTAAAATATTAAATTACTTGAGTAAAGCGAAAGAGAATTTAGATATCTTAAACCAAGATCCTGCAGAAAAAGATAGAGCTTATTTAAAACAATTTAATGAAGACTATCCTCTTTTGAAAAAGCAATGTATGGACGACCTTGCCAATTATTCTAATAAATCTCAATACATTGACCGTTTAGAAGAGTACAATAGATGGGTTGCTTTAGGTTCGGATTATAGTAATGACAATTTTACTCCTAACTATAAAGATTATGAAGCCTTGCTAGCAGGTTATGAAAAAGAGCAACCAGAGCATTTTAAAAATAGCAGTCGTACTCAAAAGATAGTGGCTACCGTTAACAATCATTTTGAAGTAGATGTTTACAAAAAAGTAGATGACTTGGAGCAGGACGTAAATGCGCTTATCAAAAATATTCACCGTTTAAATAGCCGTCAAGAAGAAACTTACCTTTTAAATGCAGATAATTATTTAAAAAAGTTTGAGAAACCTACTAAGTTGTTAGAAGAATATAAGCAAAACTTGTTAAAAGATCATACGTCAGCAAATGCCTTGACCGCAAAAATGGACAAAGAAAAAAGTATGTTAGAAGAATATATCAATAGTGGCAAGTTAGCAGCACATCAAGCTAAGTACGCACAAGAAATTATTGATAGTAAGCGTTTGAGAAAAGGAATGTCAGATAGTAAAATTGAGTCGTATGCCAAAGATGAGCTTCCTGCTAAATATGGAAAAATACTTAGAGTAACCATTGCTTCACCAGGGTGGTATGTCAATAAAAATGCTTATATACCTCTTAATAAAAATGTACAAGTTGAATTCGCAACTCAAAAAGAAGATGGTAAGTGTTATTATGTTGGGGCAATTATAAGAAGAAATTATGAAGGGGGTGGCGTCTATAGCGACACTTGGTATATGACAGGGATTTGGAACGATGGGGAAATGAACTGTAAGAATGTTAATAAGTAATTAAGAGAATAATATCTAATAAGTGGTTGTTAAAGAGGCTGTCTGAAATATTGAATCAGGCAGCCTCTCTTTGATATAAAAAGCGATTTTGTACTACAAACGACGACTTAATTTAGGAACCATTTCATTTTTCCAAGCAGTAAAGTCGCCTGCTATAATATGCTTGCGAGCTTCACCAACCAACCAAAGATAAAAAGCAAGGTTGTGAATAGAGGCAATTTGTGGTCCTAACAACTCTCCCGAAGCAAATAAGTGTCGTACATAGGCTTTGGTATAAAAGCGAGAGGTTGGATTAGGAGCATCAGGATCTAATGGAGAAAAATCTGCTTTCCATTTGGCATTTTTCATATTCATAGCCCCCTCTTTGGTGTAAATAAGTGCATGACGAGCATTTCGAGTGGGCAATACACAGTCAAACATATCTACTCCCAACGCAATACACTCCAATAAATTGGCAGGTGTGCCAACACCCATCAAATAACGAGGTTTTTCTTTGGGCAAAATGCTACAAACTAAATCGGTCATCTCATACAAATCTTCGTGAGGTTCTCCAACAGATAATCCCCCAATTGCATTACCAACACTATCATAGTTGGCAATAGTTTCTGCCGATTGTTTGCGCAAATCTTTGTATACAGAACCCTGTACAATAGGAAAGAGCGCTTGTTCATAACCATACAAGGGATCTGTTTCATTGAACCTTGTCCAACAACGTTTTAACCAACGATGAGTCATGTGCATGGAGCGTTTGGCGTATTTGTACTCACAAGGATAAGGTGTACATTCGTCAAACGCCATGATAATATCTGCTCCAATTTTGCGCTGAATATCCATCACATTTTCAGGAGTAAACAAGTGCTTCGATCCATCAATATGGGAAGCAAAAGTTGCCCCTTCTTCTTTTATTTTTCGGCGGTGAGCCAATGAAAAAACCTGATATCCTCCACTATCTGTTAAGATGGGTTTGTCCCAACCATTAAATTTATGCAAGCCACCTGCCTGCTCCAAAATATCTGTTCCTGGGCGCAAGTATAAGTGATAGGTATTGCCCAATATAATTTGAGCGTTGATGTCATTGGTCAATTCGTGTTGGTGAACACCTTTTACAGTAGCAACGGTTCCTACAGGCATAAAAATAGGCGTTTGGATATCCCCATGAGCGGTATGCAAACAGCCTGCTCTTGCACTCGAATTGACATCATTGGCCTCTAAATCAAATTTCATCTTCATAGACATTTTTTTAGTTTAAATTGTGTGCTTTGGATTGGGAGTTCTATTTTCGGTGTTCAAAAAAAGAAAATCACCATGGATGTTTTTTTTATAATGTGGTATAGTATCGCTATCCTTCAATTAGGCTATTGGGGGATTGTTTTTCAACGATTAGTTTGGTATCGCCCCTTGCAAAATCATACCATTTGTTCGTTTCCAGGAGTATCTATTATAATTTGTGCTAGAAACGAAGCTGCAAATCTACAAAAAAACTTAGAATCTATACTACTGCAAGATTATCCAATATTTGAAGTTATTGTTGTTAACGACGACTCTAGTGATGAAAGCTTAGATGTATTAAGAACCTATGAAGGACAATTTACACATTTAAAAGTGGTACATCTACGTAATAAGCAACGTCAAGGAAAGAAAGAAGCCTTAACAAAAGGTATTGCTCAAGCGAAGTACCCTTGGATTTTGCTAACAGACGCAGATTGTAAGGCAGCTTCTAGCAATTGGATACGACAAATGTATCAACAAGCAGAAACGTCAAAAAGTGCTATTGTGTTAGGGTATGGTCCCTACACACGTGCCAAAACTTGGTTAAATCGTTGGGTGCAATTTGAAACAATCTATGTTGCCATTCAGTATCTCTCTTTTGCCTTGTGGAAAATTCCTTATATGGGAGTGGGGCGAAATTTGATGTATCGGAAGTCTCTTTTTATACAAGAAAATGGATTTGAACGGCATCAGCACATTGCTTCGGGAGATGATGATTTGTTTATCAATGCGGTTGCGAATAATCACAACACAGCTATTTGCTTGCATGAAGATAGTTTTATGTATTCGAATCCTCCTAACTCATGGAAGGCTTTGTATCGACAAAAACAGCGACATTACTCGACTAGTACGACTTACAAATTCAAACATAAAATATTACTCGGATTACTTTCTGTTTCTCATTTTTGTTTTTATCTAGGATTGTGTATCTTTATTATAACAAATAATTGGACGAACTCAATAGTAGGAATCATTTTATTAAGAACTTTATTGATGCATCTCGTGTTTGGGAAATATCTAAGGAAAGTCAAACAACGATCGTTTTTGAAGTATGTTTTGATCTTAGATGCCTTACTTCCTATATATTATATTATTTTTGCTTCGTCTTTGATGGGGCAGCAAAACAAAACTTGGAAATAGAAATAGCATAACCAATGAATAAAAACTTATCAGATAGAGCATTAGAAGATTTTGAATTGGTTCGCAAGGCCGTAGAGGGGAATAATCAATTGGCTTATGCAGAGTTAATGGAACGTTATCGAGATTCGATTTATCATACGATGTTTAAGATGGTACACAATCACGATGATGCAGAGGATTTGACCATAGAGGCTTTTGGGAAGGCATTTAGAAAATTAGCTACTTATACACCCAATTATGCTTTTAGTACTTGGTTGTTTAAGATTGCGACCAATAATGGTATTGATTTTTTGCGTAAAAAACGCTTAAAATTATTATCCATAGACGATACTTTAGAAAAGGATGGCGAGCAAGATTTTTCTAATAACCTAAAGTCAACGGCTTTAGATCCAGAAGAACGCTACATTCGCCAACAGCGTAAATTAATTATGCGCGATTTATTGAATAAGTTGAGTGATAAATATCGAGTGATGATTGAACTACGATTTTTTGAAGAGCTTTCTTATCAAGAAATATCTGAGCAGCTTGATTTGCCTATTGGAACTGTAAAAGCACAACTATTTCGTGCCAAAGAGTTGCTTTACGATATCTTGAGCAAAAGCAAGGCAGGGAACTCGTTGTAAGCACAAATATTTGCTGCCTTAAGAAGATAAATAAAGAATAACGATCAGTTCTAAGGAGTCCTATTGATCTGATTAGTCATTTTCCATTTCATTGTCTTGAATAACAGTTACTTCTACTGTCGTGTCATTGGTCGTATCCAAATTGTATAAATCTCTTTCTTTGGCTTCTTCCAATGCTCCCTTTAGTTGCACTGGTTTTCCTTGTTGGCGGACTTTGATGTTTAGCAATTCTACTGTTAAGGAAAAGAAAATAGCAAAATACATATACCCTTTGGGGACTTCTACATTGCTTGGCATTAGGTGAGCGCTATGAGCACCTTCTACAACCAACATAAATCCAATCAAAATTAAAAAGGAGAGTCCTAGTACTTGAATAGAAGGGTGCTTGTTGACAAAACGACCAATTGGTCCTGCAAAAGCCATCATGATAATCATGGAAATTACCACCCCTAAGATCATAATAGACAATGGGTCATAGAAACGAGTAGGGTCAGAAGCCATTGGTGTTCGCGCGACATCTTGTGTGAGTCCGACGGCTGTTAAAATGGAATCAAATGAGAAGACAATATTTAACAAGCAGATTTGAAGAATGATACTGCCTAATGTGTTTTTAGGGTTGTGATCTCCTGTGTTTTCTTCATTAACACCCTCTAATTTATGATGAATTTCAGAGACGGACTTGTACAATAAAAACAAACCTCCAAACATCAAGATTAGACTTTGCCCCGTCACTTTTGCATGCATGCCCCAAATATGTGGCTCCCATAAGGGATCTTGCATAGCAATGATAATCGTTATTCCAAAAAGTAAAACAATTCTCAATAACATTGCTAAAAACAAACCAATATTACGAGCTTTGGGTTGTTGTTGTTGAGGGAGTTTGTTCGCAACAATAGAAATAAAAATAATATTATCAATACCCAAAACGATTTCCATTAACGTTAGCATACCTAAAGAAATCCATGCTTGACTGGTACTGAATAATTCTAAAATTGCTGTGAAATCCATTGCTGTAATATCTGATTTGGTGTACGGTGTATTATAATAGAATAAGGAACACCAAATGTAATTCTTTTTTAGGAAGGAATAAAAAAAATGGAGGAATTGTCATCAAGAAATCCCTCCAGTAACTTTGTTTCGTATTGGTTAATAATACTTAGTTGCGTTGCTACGCTGTGGTCGTGGATTGGTTCGTTTTGCCATTTCTTACAGTCATGAACTTACGATACTGGGTTTACTTATAAGTTTTAACTTTTGTCCTTGATAATCGAATTAATGCGACTATATACAAAGTAATGTGTCTATCAATGAACTACTAAAATAAATAGTATTGATAATGAACTAGGTAGCCGCAAGGCTTATTGGAAGCTTGGTTTTAAACCACGAAGCCCCATGTCTACAACCGCTTCGGTTGTTCCTGCACTAGCATCAATATCCAACTCACCATTACCATTAGAATCAACCCACTCAAAGCTCTGATTGGTAGAAAAAGATAACGTTACAACAATATCTTCTGTCTCATTTCCCGTTATTTCTAATGGATTGCCATCAAAACTACCCGTAACTAAGCAAGAACCTGGAGGAGTAGGAGTAGTGGCATTTAGAGGGTTCACAACAGTTGTAGCCTGTGCATCGCCACTATAAATAGAATTGGCACTGGAATAAGGATTACTTAAATTGGTCTCAAATGCCCAGAAGCCTTGTAGCTTGTTTGAGTTGATTGACTTGGTTCTATTTTTAGGTGTCAAATCTTTGATATAACTATTAAACCCAACAAAAGAAGCAATCGTACCTTTTTCATTATTTAGATCTGTGGTGCCAGAAGGCCAAGTAGGGACATTTTTGACATTGTAAACAATATCATAATTTTGGTAACTAACGGATACCCGAATGTGTGGATATGTTCCTGGTGTTACATCTGTCAATGGAATTTCATAAAATGTTTCACCTTCTGTTTTTACAACTGCTTTATCAAAATCAATGGCATTGTCTCCGCCAGAAGTGGTTTCTGCACCATGATAAACAATAGCCCCACCATTGACAGGAGTCAAAGCACTAGGCACTAGCTCTATTTTGTGAGCACTCATGCCATTAAATTGAGGATTTTGAGCAGCATTACCATTAGGAACACTTGAGGGTTGGGCAAAAGCATCTAATCGATCTTGTGTTGGGTCAAATTTTAACTTAAAAACAAGTTTGGCATCATTTTTCGGTGGGGTCACATTGGGTTCGCAAGCACTAAGAAAAATAGCACAGAGTATACAGAAAAGGAATGTGGTTCTCATAAGAATTGTATTTAAATAATCAATAAATTGGCAATGTTGATTTGTATTTACCAAGTACCAAAAATAACACCATAAATTTGATTTTTCAAGAAAAGATACCTATCTATAATTAGGGGAAGTAGATATAAAACTATACTTTCGATGCTGAAACCTTTTACTATATTTATTTACATCTTATTTTTTACCCCCTTAAATCTTTAGTAAAATGAATACATATTTATTATTAGCAGACTTTGATTTAATGGCTTTTTTGCAAGGAGAAAGCTTTATTAATGCATTAAAATCGTTGGGCTTAGCTATTCTGGTTTGGATTGTTGGTACGATTGTTATCAACCAAGTTGTAAAAGTAATCACGAATGCTATGCAAAGAGCTAAAATGGATGCTTCTCTACGCCCATTTTTAATATCAATGATTGGTACATTGCTCAAAGTCCTATTGATGCTGGCGGTTGCAAGTACATTGGGGATGGAAGTGACATCTTTTGTAGCTATTTTAAGTGCCGCTGCTTTTGCAGTAGGAATGGCTTTACAAGGTGGTTTGGCTAATTTTGCAGGAGGAGTAATGATTTTGGTTTTCAAGCCATTTAAAATTGGTGATGTCATTATTTCGCAAGGCTTCACAGGAAAAGTGAGAGAAATTCAAATCTTTAATACCATTTTAGTAACTCCAGATAATCAAGTTATTATTTTGCCTAATGGTCCTGTTTCTAATGGGCCTATTCAAAATATAACTATGGAACCAACTCGTCGAGTAGACATGACGTTTGGAATTGGATATGGAGATGACATTCAAAAAGCAAAAGAAGTAATTGACCAAGTCTTAAAAAGTTGTCCACATATTACTGATCATTCTAAGACGGCTGTGTTTGTATCAAGTTTGGGCGATAGCTCTGTTAATTTTGCCGTTCGTCCTTGGGCAGCTACAGCTGATTATTGGGCAGTACATTCTTATATGCAAGAGAATATTAAGTTAGAATTTGATCGAAATAATATAGGAATACCTTATCCAACCATGGATGTTAATGTATTAAAACAAGACGAGAACTAGTAATAATTTTAAACAACTTCTTTGATAAAAGACTATTTGAGGGACGCTCAAATAGTCTTTTTATTTCGAATCTTCTACAGCTTAAACATACGTTTATACAAAGTGTAAAAAATACTATTTGTCGAAAAAAAATTATGTAGATAGATAAAAAAGTGTAATTTAAGGATCAGAAACCTTTTACGAATCATTTTATTTAATCAAACCCCCATTAAATTTTTAATCAAATGAATGCATTTTTATTTTTGGCTGATACCGATTTTGATATCATTGCCTTTTTGCAAGGAGAGAGTTTTTTGGATGCGCTTAAATCTTTGGGATTAGCAATTGTCGTTTGGATTGTAGGATCTATCGTTATTAATAAGGTGGTAGATATTATCAGAGCGAGCATGAAGAAAGCAAATTTTGATGTCTCCTTACGCCCTTTCTTAGTATCCATGATTAATGTACTACTGAAAGTCTTATTAATGTTGGCGGTTGCGAGTACATTGGGAATGGAAGTTACATCGTTTGTTGCCATTTTGAGTGCTGCTGCATTTGCCATTGGTATGGCGTTGCAGGGAGGTTTGGGTAACTTTGCAGGAGGAGTAATGATTTTACTATTTAAGCCTTTCAAGGTTGGTGATTTGTTAACAGCACAAGGTTTTACAGGAACCGTAAAAGAAATTCAAATCTTTAATACAATTCTGTTAACCTTAGATAATGAAGTGATTATTATTCCTAATGGTCCATTATCTAATGGAACTATGACCAATCATTCTATGCAAGGAAAGCGAGGCGTAGCATTTACATTTGGAATTAGTTATGATGCAGATATTGATACTGCCAAAAGAGTCATCATGGAAGTAGCAGCAACTTGTGAGCATGTTATTGACTTGGATAAATCAGGCGTTGTCGTAGCAGAGTTAGGAGATAGTTCTGTGAATTTAGCAGTGCGTCTTTGGACAGATCCTAACAATTGGTGGGATGTTTTCTTTTACATGAATGAGCATGTTAAGAAGGCATTTGATAAAAATAATATAGGAATACCTTACCCAACTATGGATGTTAATATAACTAAGTAAACATCTTAATATTACTTCGTGGAGAAATTGTATTAATTTGATTGCCACGAAGTATTAATTTAATAGTGTTATAAAATGGTAGTTAGCTTTGTTATTCCCTTCGGTCGTGAGCTCGCATAGCTCGGTTCGCTGCTACTTCGTGAGTGCTGTGCAGTTGATAATCAAAGGCTTAATGTAAAATGTAATAAGTTTTTAACTTGTTGATTATCAGGGTGGTAAGATTTTTTTTAACAAACTATTGATAAAAACGATGAGAGGACCAAAAAATATTATCTTCTCATCGTTTTTTATTTATTCTTAGACCTTAGGCTAATTGTTTGGTCATCTTAACCTTTCTTCCAGGCAAGAAATCCCAAGTGTCTTTGTCAATACCTTGGCTCGTTACCATCCATAAAATGGGTTTTCTAGAAACGACAACAGGAGCAGGTGCATAGCCATCCGTAAAATAGACAATGGCATCAGGTAGGTGTTTTTCATTAGCAAATTCAATTGGAGCATTAAAGTCCGTTCCTCCACGACCACTAATAAGTTCAGGCGGTCTTCCTGTGTAAGTATATTGGTTGTGAATATGTGTATCGCACTCCACAACATAAATTTCTGCTCCTTGTTTCCAAATGTGATACAACTCACCAAAAAATTCTCTTAACTCATCCTCATTGACCGAACCAGAAGTATCAATAGCTACCAAAATCTTTTGTTTTGACTGTATTTTAATTCCAGGGTTTGTACCATAACGTTTAGAAGGTCTTCGTATCGTGTTTTTTAAACGAGTACGGCTACTACTAGCTGTAAAAATACGCAAAACTCTTCGCCAGTTGACATTAGGTTTTAAAGATTCTACTAGTAAGTTGATATATTCTTGAAGACCGCCAGGCAACTTGCCATAGTCTTTGGATTTGACCCTAGAAACCGAGTTAACAATAGATTCATTGATGGCAGCATTAATCATTTTTTGTTCGGCGCTAGACAATCTTTCAAATTCATCCCAAAACTTATGCTGATTCAACTGTTCGTTGTCTTCATTTTCCATCAACTCCTTTAAGCGATTTTGAGCTTGATTCAAACCGTTAGCCGCCTTATCGTCACTTTGAGCACTATCCTCCTCATCATCATCTCCACAACCACTACCACCGTCTTGTTGCATATCTTGCAGTTCTTCAGATAAGCGTTTGTAGTAATAATCAATTCCTTGCCCTCTATTCAATTTGAATTCAGGAAAGTCTTCCATTCGAATGGCATCTTCTGTTAATTGGTCGGAACGAATGTATTGATTGGCAGCTAAGTCCGAAGCAATACCAAACAGCTTCTTATTGCCAAATTCAGGAAAACGTAGCGCATGTTTGAAAACGATGTGCAGAATTTGATGTTTGATGGCGCCATAACGCAGTGCTTTGGTAGCCTCTTCGTCGCCAGGTATTTTTAATGTGTTATCCCAATAATCTGGGTTGACAATCAATTTGATCATCTGATTGCTGCTAATGGTTGTAGCAATCGAACTCGTTCTTTCTGAAACATCTTTCAGAATACTTGTGAAAAAGTGACCATAGAAGGTCTCTTGAAGCATTAATTGAATACTTGTTTTAGCGACCTCATCTAGTATGCGTTGGTGACTCATCTTTTTAGTTACAGCGTGATTTAATATAGGCTTATTGCCTTATCATAGAAAAATGTATCCGTGTGATATATTTTTTTACTTTGTAGATACATGTCTATAAACAGACAAAAAACACAAAATATTATCATATAGTTCAAACTATAAAATTAATAGATTTTTGTTAAAAACGTTCAAGCTGTTATGGTTTTTCTAGCAATTTCTTGAATCTGTTGCCAAGCATGTTTAATATGATGTGCTTTAACAAAGGTTTGTCCTATGACTAGTCTTATAGCATATTGCCCCTTGATCTTTGTGTGTGTCAAGTACAGAAGACCAGTTTTGTTGAGGTGTTGCAAAATAGTTTCATTAATATTGTTTAGTGTTGCTGCATCGTTGATAGGAGTAGGGTGATAACGAAAGCAAACAAGATTTAAACTGGTAGGAGCTAAGATCTCAAAATCAGTACTTGTCTGAATCCAACTAGTAAGTTCTTGTGCTAAATCAATGTGTGTTCGCAACTGTTTTTGCAAACCTTTGACACCATAGGAGCGGAGCACAAACCATAATTTAAGGGCTCTAAAACGTCTTCCTAAAGGTACTCCCCAGTCTCTATAATCGTTGACAATACCTCTATTGGTTGTTTTTAAATATTCGGGTAATATTTCAAAGGTTCTCAAGAGGCATTCTTGGTCTTTTATAAAATAAACAGAGCAATCAAAATTAGTCAACAGCCATTTGTGAGGATTAAAAACAAAACTATCAACTTGCTCTATACCCTGAATCATCCACTGAAACTCAGGCAAAATTAAAGCAGAACCAGCATAAGCTGCATCGACATGTAGCCATATAGCATATTTTTGACTAATAGCAGCAATCTCTTGTAGTGGATCAATGGCAGTGGTTCCCGTGGTTCCAATTGCAGCAACAATACAGGTTGGATGAAGTCCATTGTTGATATCTTCCTGAATGGCTTGTTCTAGGGCATCTCCTCGCATAAGGAGTTGATCATCAACAGGTATTTTAACTAAGTTTTTTTTACCCAAACCTGCAATTTTTACAGCTTTTTCAATTGATGAGTGTGTTTCTGTTGAACAGTATACTCTAAGGTTATTGGCTGTGATACCGTTTTGATTGCTATCAAAATTCGTTGCTTTTTCTCGAGCAGATAAAATTGCAGTTAAGGTAGCTGTAGAGGCGGTATCTTGAATAACCCCTTCAAAATTATCAGGAATACCCATTAAATCTCTTAGCCAATTCATGACACGTTCTTCCAATTCTGCAGCAGCAGGAGAGGTATCCCAAATCATACATTGTGCGCCTAAAGTAGCAGTAAGCATTTCACCCAAAATAGAGGGAAAAGAGGTGTTGGCTGGAAAATAAGCAAAAAAGTTAGGGTGCTGCCAATGGGTAATGCCAGGTAAAATAATGTCTTGAAAATCTTTAAATATTGCAGACATTGCTTCTCCTTCAATCGGTGCTTGAGCAGGTAGTTGATTATAGATTTCCCTAGGTTGAACTTGTGCTTTGACAGGATAGTCTTCGATTTGCTCAAAATAATCTGCCATCCAATCTACCATTAGGTGAGCATAGTGGCGAAATTCTTTATTTTTCATAATTTGATTTTTATTTAATTTGAACTTAATGCGCTATCGTACGATTTTTCCACGAAGTAATGTAAACTCAAATTAAATAAAAATCAAATCTTATACAAGTTGTTAAAAAGAACTATCGTTTATAATAGACAACAATAGAAGCTTTCTCAATGGTTTTGGAATTGATCATATAACCCACTAACGCAGGATTCGCCTTTTCGTCTACGCCTAATTTATCTGTATTAAGGGCATAAACAGTAAGAATATAGGTGTGAAAACCGTGACCTTCTGGCGGGCAAGGACCTCCGTAACCAATAGTTCCATAGTCTGTTAAGCTTTGAATTACTCCTGTTGGCAGCAGGTCGCTTTGAGCTTTTCCTGCTCCACTTTTTAGCTCTTTAGTCGTACTAGGAATATCAAAAGCTAGCCAATGCCACCAGCCACTACCTGTTGGCGCATCAGGATCGTACATTGTAATGGCAAAACTTTTGGTGCCTTTAGGGGCATTTTTCCATGATAATTGTGGTGAAATATTTTCTCCTGTGCAGCCAAAGCCGTTAAAAACTTGTTGGAGGGTAGCTTGTCCTCCTAAGTCGTTGCTTTCCAAAGTAAATGTTTGAGCTTTTAGATTGAATGAAAATAAAAAGATAGAGATGAATACTAAAAATTGATACATAAGATAAAAGTTTTAATGGTGCAACGTTTTGCAAACAGCATACAAGAGGTCTACAATGTTTGTTGCTAAATATTTTAACTAAGTACAAAAGTATTCTATAAGAAGATACTAAAAAGGTCAACAGGTATGCTAAAAAGCTCATTTGTTGGAAATACTCCTAGAAGGGAGCTGTTCACTGGGTAGTTGACCAAAATGTTTTTTGTAAGCTCTAGTGAAACTAGAAAGGGTTTTGTATCCCAAGTCAGTAAAAATTTCAGAAGGCCGTTTGCCTTGTTGCAACAATTGCAAGGCATTATTCATCCGTTGGTTTGTCATCCATTTGTGGGGTGAAGTGCGATAAAATTTGGCAAAATAACGCTTAAAAGTAGAGGTACTCATGTTGCATAAAAATGCCAATTCATCCAAACTCAAGTTGGAGTAAATATTGTTTTCAACACTATATCTAAAATGTGTTTCTATGTTTGTATGTCGTTGAGAAAGAAAAGAATCTAAGATTTGGGGCTCTCTGTGCAACAAATAGAGCATGATCTCTTGAAATTTGATGGTTAGAATTTCTTGAGATAATTGTTGATGGGGTAAAATTTCTAAAGAACGACGAAAATTTTGAGTGTAATTGTCATAGCTAAATTTTAAGACATTTTTGCAAAGCTTCTCAGAAGGAAGAGGTGTAATGGCATATTTTTGTTGAAAATCGTGCAAAATCTTGTCATTAAATGTCAACAAACAGCTTTCATAACTATTAGAATCCAGTCCCTTTTTTTCTGTCATCAAACAAACTGGGTTCGTAATGAGCGTAAATTCGTTGTTATTGATGGATAAAATCCCATCGGTGTTGTGGATTTGTTTTTGACCCTCAATTAGAAAACTAAATACATATTGAGAGAAAGCTACTTTACTTTTTATTAACTCTGTCTTACTTTTGTAATGGATTAAATTAATATCCTGTGTATTGGTAAGTATGTCATTGGGAACAGATACTTGTTTCATCTGGTTGTAATCTTGTAAAGTTGATAAAAGGAAGCGGCAGACGACGGATTTTTAATAGCTAGAAAGATAATTGAAAATTGAGTGTTTTACAAAATGACCAACTAAAAAAGCTTTTTTAGATTAATCTTTTTTAATAATACTCCGTTGATTTTTTAGTTTTTCTACGAAAAACGTAAAAAAGCATCTTGCATTAGTTTGATTATCAGCCTTTTAGCACAAAAGCCAACAAAAGTACATCTTACTGATAATCAAACTAATACGATTTTTCAACGGAGTAATGTTTTAAGAAAACTTTATGAAGACAGATTTATTGCAAGAATTGATACAGAGTTTGTCTAGTGCCGAGAAGCGGTATTTCACCCTGTATGCTACTCGACATATTACAGAAGAACCGAATCCGTATGTTTTGCTATTTCGTTTATTGGACAAGCGGAAAGCGATTAATCAAGCAGACTTTGAGAAAGAATATCAAGCAAAGGTTGGACTAAAAAAGTTCAAGAACATAAAAAGCTATTTGGGGAAATTGGTATTAGAGAGCTTAGAGGGGTTTTACAAAGAAAACGATATTGAGATCAAATTGGGTTCTTATTATAACCAAGCTAAGATAATGATCAAAAAAGGCTTGTACAACCAGTCAAGTACGTTGATCCAAAAAGGGAGTACATTGGCACAAAAACATGGCTACAATAATTATGTTGCTATGTTCCAATTTTTGCAGCTGAAGTATTTTTCACTCATTAAAATCAATTTTAACAAAAACAAGTTAATTGAAAATACAGAAAAATTATACGAAAGTATTCATCAATATTTAGACATTCAAAAAGAAGAGATAGATGTGTATGTTTGGTTGAACAAACTCTACCATTATGCTAGAAGCAAACCAAAGATTAGGGCGCAACTAGACTTTCCAACATTGACAGAACTCCAAAATAAGTTTGACCGTTTTGAATGTTATACAGTTGCAGGACAGATTGTTCACAGTGAGCTATTGGCTATTAGAAATAATCAAGAGGGGCGTATTGAAGATGGTTATAAGATTCGAGAACAAATGCATCAAAAATTAAAGCCATTAAAAATAAAAGGAGATGATAAAAATACATACTGTAATTTCTTACTCAATTTCGCTGCTGCTGCATTAATGTTGCAGCAATATCAACGATTTAATGAGTTATTGGATGAACTCTATGTTTTTTTTCAAGCAAATTACACCTCTGATTTAAGTATTTCAAAAGATATATTACTAAGGTTTTTTATTCTAAAGCTAGAACATTTAATCGTTATAGAAAAATTGATAGAACTAGAAAAATTACTTCAAGAAGCGGTTGACTATACGAGTAAATATATTGCGGCATTAAACCCTGTACTCTTAAAGGTGGTTCAGCTCTCAATAATAGAATCCTATCTAAAACTCAAAGATTACAATGCTTGTTTGAATAGCATCAGTGCTTATTGGGATTGTTACAAAGATGATGCTAATATAGCAAGTCGGATTAAAGTAGATTTTATGATGATTACTTGTCATTATGAACTAGAAAACTTTCAATTCTTAGAAAATTATATCAAGACATTGAAACGAAAAAAATACAATGATGCTAATTTCTCAACCTTTTTAAATGCGATTCAGAAAGCATGCAAAAGTCCTAGTCGAACGGAGCGAAAACAGGTTTTTATCAATCTTAGAGCACATTTTATAGAGGCCTATAAGAATAGCCCATACGAACTCAACAAGCTTTTGGCTTGGGTGGATAAGTATACCTAAAGTAGGGATTATCACTTTTACCGAATTTCGATTTGTTTCCCTAGATATTTAGGTTGAACCCCAAACAAAACGTCAATCAAAACTTTGACTCGGGCTAGTTTTTCTCGAATTTGAACTTTCAAACCTGCTCGAATGGAAACATCTTTGGCTTCGAAGCCAATCGCATTGATGTGTTTGTGGTTGGCAATGAAGACCGCACGCTCATTGTGAAATTTTTGGGAAATAATGGTAATGTTTTTTTGTCCAAATATAGCGTTGCTACGAACGACAGAATCTAAAGTTCTAAAACCTGCATAATCTAGAAAAATCTTGTGCTCAGGAATGCCTTTTTTTATTAAGTCTTCTTTCATGTCCGTAGGCTCATCATATCCTTTTCGGCTGTTGTCACCACTAACTAAAATAAAGTCAATTTTCCCAGCTTTGAATAGTGCTGCCGCAGCTTCTATCCGATATTTGTAATAGCGATTCAAATTTCCATTTTGAAGCAACTTTACAGTGCCAAGGACTAGCCCTACTTTATTGTAAGGAATGGTCTCAATATTCTTGTATAATTTGTTTTGAACAGAGGATTGAACATAATAATCTGCTCCAAGAATAAGTACAACAAGGAAAAAGAATGAAGAAAGTAGAATGGACATTAATTTTTTTTTCATAAGGTTTTAGTGTTCTTTTAAAATCTGCCTTCATCTATAGTATTAATTTATTGAAACGACACCGTAGCAGCGAACCTAGTTTGCTGGCTCATGACCACAAGGAATAATAAAATTAACTAAAAACAAAGCGCTCACGGAGTACGACACAGCGTAGTAAAACTAATCAATGAATTACTACTATAATAGACAATATATTACGAATACTTATATTCAGAGCGTAGTAGAAGAAAAGAGTTTTAGTGTTTGGTTGATTTTATGATTGATTGGCTTTGTACAAAACATGTAGGGCTAATGGACTATCTTTTTCGAGAAGTGGATGGAGAAATGTATCGACTTTTTTGAGACCAATTTTCTGCATAACTCGTTCTGACGGTTTGTTAATTTCGGCGGTAAACGAATAGATTTCTTGAAAGCCTAAGGTGCCAAAACCATACTCTAAACAAGCCAATGCGCCCTCTGTTGCCAAGCCTTGATTCCAAACACTAGGATCCAACCGCCAACCTATTTCAACACAAGGAGTAAAATAACTCTCAAAACTAGGGCGCATAAAACCAATATACCCAATGAATCGTTTGTCTTTTAATAAATCCACAGCATAAACCGAAAAACCGTAATCGGCATATTGTTGCTGAATACGAGCAAGCATTTTTTTGGTAGCAGCTTTATCTAATGTGTTTGGGTAGAATTGCATTGCTTGAGAATCAGCATTAATTTTTGCAAAAGGTTCTAAATCAATTTCCTGCCAAGTCCTTAAACCAAGTCGAGGCGTTTCTAATAGGTATTTGCTCATAATTGAATGTTTTGATATAGCCAAACAACCAAAATAAAGAAAGGAGTGCTAAACAAAAATCTTTTTATTGTAATTTTTTAAGAATTTTTATTGTAGAGCAAATCAAAGCACAAAACCTTTTGAACAAATCGTTGTTTTATAGCTTTATTAATATTAAATTTGGTTAAATTGTATCAAATAGGCACGTATCTTAAACGTAGTTCATGTAACAAGGAATTGGTATAGCTATAGTTTCTTGTCAAGAGGCAACCTTATAGTATAGATGATGGACACCATCTAATACGCTGATTGAGTAGATGAATAACATGAATTACAAATAACGTATTGAGGCAAACATTGAAACTGACAAAATAAAATCAATGCCCTTGTTTTTTTATCAAAAATTTTGTCAAATAACAAGCATACATGAAATTACAAACGCTAAAAAAACGTGGTAGTAAATTAGCTACTCCAAATGTTCAAATTGCTATCTTGGAAGAAACAACTCCTAAAATAACAAAGTTTGAACAAAAATTACAAGATATTAACTTGATGCCTTTCAAGCCTACTCAATTAGAAATCTTTCAGGTGAATATCGGCTATATGTGCAATATGACTTGTGAGCATTGTCATGTCGATGCGGGACCAACTCGTACCGAAATTATGACAAAGGAAACAATGCAATACTGCCTAAATGCCATCAAAGCAGCTAATACGACAACAATTGATATAACAGGAGGAGCTCCAGAAATGAATCCTAATTTTAAGTGGTTCATTGAAGAAATTCGTGCTATTAGTAAAGATATTGAGATTATTGTTCGAAGCAATTTGACCATTTTGGTTTCTAATAAGGAGTACAGAACTTATCCAGAGTTTTTCAAAAAACACAAGTTAACAGTTATTGCTTCTTTGCCTTGTTATACAGCAGAAAATACAGACAAACAAAGAGGAGATAAGACTTTTGTGCGCTCTATTGAAGCCTTACGTGTATTGAATGATTTGGGATATGGAAAAGAAGGAACTGACTTAAAATTGCATTTGGTATTTAATCCTGGAGGCGCTAGTTTGCCAGGCAACCAAATGAGCTTGGAAGCAGATTATAAGCGTGTTTTAAAAACAGAGTACGATATCGAATTTAATAATTTGTATACCATTACGAATCTACCTATTAGTCGTTTCTTGGACTTTTTGTTGAAGGAAGATAAATTTGACGACTATATGCAGTTGTTGCTAGAATCGTTTAATCCAGCAGCAGCAGAAGGTGTGATGTGCCGCAATACATTGTCTGTTTCATGGGATGGATATTTGTATGATTGTGACTTCAACCAAATGTTGCAACTACAGGTAGAAAAATCAGTTCCTCAACACATCGAAGATTTTGATTTGTCGGCAATGGAACAGCGCAACATTATGCTGGGACAGCATTGTTATGGCTGTACCGCAGGAGCAGGGTCTAGCTGCCAAGGAATTGTAAGCTAAACGATGAATGATGGTCACAAAATATAGTTCCTATAATAGTAAAGTTGCATAGCTTGCTGTGTGACTTTTTCTTTATTTGTTTGTTAACAGTAGTACTTCGTGGATTTTTTAGCTTTTTTGTGAAAAACTAAAAAAGCATCTTTGCATCAATTTACCGTGTGAGGGCTTCGCCGTTGATTATCAACCCTTTAAGGAATCAAGCAGCAAAAGTATACTCTATTGATAATCAAACTGATGCGATTTTCCCACGAAGTAATGTAACAGGCAAGTCGTATGTTGTTGAGTGATCGGTTAAGACGAATCACTTCATCTTATAGTCAATACAAGTGTAAGCAATGTTATCGTTGAAAATGCTGAGCGATTACTTAGATTCAATTAAAATTATGGAAAATATAAAGAAGAAAAATATCATGCCTCCAATGGTTCAAGCAGCAATATTTGGAGGAAGTGCCCTTGTAGGAATGTTAGGAGCAGCTATTGTAGCTCAAGAATCGTTGACTGTATGGATGATTGGTACTTCTTGTTTGTTGTTGTATTCTATTATGAATAATGGGATGAGTATGTTTGCTGAAGATTATAAGAAATATTTGGTCCATTCTATTTATGGATTTATGTTTATTATGATAGGGGTGATTGCATTGGCAACTCTTTTTTCGAAACTTAGTGTTTTTGAGGCAGGAGGGTACCGAATGATTTTGACAATTATTTTGATTGCGAACTTTATTTTTATAGCCATGATTATTACGGTTAAAGGCTTACTAAGCTTGATAGCAGAAAAAGATAAAAAACTATAAAAAAAAGATTGTAGTAATATTTTACGTTCTCTAAATGTCAAAGAAGAAACAGATATTTTTAATAGTTTTAACAACTTCATAAAGTTTTGTTTTCATCCAAGACTTTACCGCAAAAAATGTATCTTTGAACTCTCAAAGAACCTTATTAAAAAGACTTTAAAAGAGCGCAATAATTGGGGAAAAGTTCCTTTTTATTGACTGGTTCACCAACTCTACTAAAAGTATATTTATAATTCCAAAAAGAAATGATGCGTACTTGGACAATTTTAACCTTGGGGTGTATACTAGCTTGGGCTTGTAACGATTCCAAAAAAACAACAACAAAATTACCTAAATCAATTACCTTAGAAGTAAAGGTTTCGGATACGACCAATGTAGTAGATAGCCTTCGTGTTTATGCATGGAAAGGCATTCAAGCAGAAGAAGTAGTCACCAAAGCCGTAACAAAAACAGATGCAGGATTTGGCTGTACTTTCGACTTAGGGCAAGTACCTAGAGGAATGTATTATGTTGGCGCTAGTTTAAGAGATTTGAAACCTGTTTTGTTGGGAACAGAAAAAGCAGTGATTCTGGAAGGTGTAACACCAAAATTAGCTGACTTGAAGGTTATCAATAGTCCCTTGAACAAAGAGTATGATCAACTAATGAAGCGAATTCAAGGTTATAACCAAACTTTTATGACTTTGATGACCGATTATAAAAATGGACAGGGAGATAATGCCACCTTGGAAAAGGTTAAGAAAAAAATGGCTAAAGAAGACAAAGAAAAAATGATGTTGCTGGATTCTTTGCGCCAAAAAAACTCTGAATTAGCTCGTATTATGGCTTTTAATACCTTTCAGAGTTATCAAAATAATGGAAAATCTGGACAAGTAGAAGGAGCTTACTTTGCGGAGTCATTTTTTGATTATGTAGATTTTGAAGACTCTGTATATGCTAGATTGCCATTTTACTATGAGAATGTAAAAAATTATGCGACAGCACTTTCAACGGTAGGGTTAAAGAGTCCCGAACAAAAAGCAGTACTTGATAGTTTATTTGCAAAAGTTCCAGAAACGAGCCAACTACACCAACCTACTTTGGTAGCAGTTACTTTTGGAATGATGGGAAGAAACAATGAGGTATTTATGAAGTACAGCAAAGCTTATATGGATAAGTATACTGGAGATTACCCTATGTTAGATAAGTTTATGAAAGAACAATACGCCAAGCTGAAAGGTGCTGCTGGTGTAGGAGAAGCAGCTGCTAATATTACAGGGGCAACACCTGAAGGTAAAACGCTATCATTGACGGATTTGAGAGGTAAATACGTGTTGATTGATTTCTGGGCAAGTTGGTGTGGTCCTTGTCGTCGTGAAAATCCGAATGTAGTTCGTTTGTACAATAAATATAAGGACAAAGGTTTTGATATTTTAGGAGTTTCTTTGGATACTAATAAAGATAAATGGGTCGATGCAATCAAAAAAGATAAATTAACTTGGCATCATGTCAGTGATTTAAAAGGTTGGAGTTCTCAATTGTCGAAACCTTATGGCGTGCGTGGTATTCCGTATACTGTCTTGGTTGATAAAGAAGGGAATATTGTTGCCAAACGCCTTAGAGGAGCTACGTTGGAGGCAAAACTAAGAGAGATATTTGGCTCTTAAATATTAATTGAAGTATAAAATGTTGTAATACAAGTCATTCAGTTTATGGATGACTTGTGTTTTTTTTGATCTATGAGTTGTATTGGCAACAACTAACTACAAAATAAAATGAGATACGCAATATTAACACTATTACTTGGGCTATTATGGGGAGATAGTTATGCTGGTGGACCTTGGGCAAAAAAAAAGGGAGAAGGCTATGTACAATTTGCAGCGTATGCCATTCCACCTATTAATAGACTTTCGATCAATGCGTATAGAACCAAGTTTTTAAATCGGTCTATTTTTGACGCTACAGCAGAGTTGTATGCAGAATATGGTTTGACAAAACGCTTCACCCTTTCTGCTTCATTACCTCTAAAAATTGTTTCATCTGGGCAAGAGGTGCAAACTGTTGACCCGAATCAATTGGGAACTAATGCTTTTGGTCCTCCAAGCATGGTATTGGATGCAGGAACTCTAGTCGACTTAGGAAATGCTCGATTAGGAGGAAAGTATAATTTTTTTAGTAAAACCATCCATTTAGCAGCTCATGCTTTGATTTCGGCACCAACTGCTATACAAGCTTATAATCCTAATACAGGGTTGAGAACAGCTTATCCTTGTTGGGGATTTCAACCTTCTTTATCTATAGGATATGGCAAAGAGAAAATGTATACGTATTTGGAAAGTGGTATGAATTTTAGAACCCACGACTACAGTCACCAGTGGGTTGCGAATTTTGAAATAGGATGGCGAGTAGGGAAGCGTACCTATTTAGCAGTAGCTTTGGATGCGATTGTTTGTTTGCCAGGGCAGTCGGATATTCCAAACTCAACCCAAGAAGTACAAACAGGTTTGTATGTTAACAATCAAAATTTTGTAGCATTCACTTTGAAGGCGATTGTACCTGTTTCGGATTACGTTGGTATGAATTTTTCTTTGTCAGGTGGTTTATGGGCAAATAATGTACAACAGGGACCCAATATTGGTGTTGGGGTTTATTACAAATGGAAGAAAAAGAAAAAGTCAAGCGCTGTTGAGTAGTTCTTGGCTCTAACTTTGGCTGAAAATCAGCTTATAAAACTAAGTGAATCTACGGACTTAATTGTATATTGATGACAGTTGTTTGTTCAATAAGCTAGTTATTGGTGAACACGGCACTACATTTTAATTCTTAAATTATTTTCTATTCATGTTTTCTTTTAACAACCTAGTTCCTATTCCTTTGAGCGATCAATTAGAAACCTCTGATATTTGGGGGACTACATTTGCTTTTGATGCCGCTACTCGATATTTTGTAGAAGCGCCATCTGGTAAAGGAAAAACGACATTTCAACACATTTTGTATGGTTTGAGAAAAGACTATACTGGAGATGTCCGTATCAATGCATTGGGAGGGGAGTATGCTTTGACAGAATTGAGTTTGGATCAGTGGGCAGACATTCGCCAACGAGAATTGTCGGTTGTCTTTCAAGATTTACGCTTGTTTTTGGAATTGACAGCTTTAGAAAATATACAATTGAAAAATAACCTAACCAATCATCAACCCGAGTCGGCTATTGTAGCGATGGCGACAGAGTTGGGAGTAGAGCATTTGTTGGAGAAAAAATGCGGTCAAATGTCTTATGGGCAACGTCAACGTATTGCTATTATTCGTGCGCTTTGCCAACCGTTTAGATTCTTAATTATGGACGAACCTTTTTCGCATTTGGATAAAAATAATATTGAGAAATGTTGCCAATTAATTAGTCGAGAATGTCAAAAACAGGGCGCAGGTTTTGCGATTGCCTCTTTAGAAGAACGCTACTTTTTTGATTACGATCAAGAAGTTAAAATCTAGATAATGTATTTGAGATGGAAGTATACGACTCTAGCAATATAAAAGGAAATGAGGCAAAAATTGTTTCTGCACGGTTTAGAAAACTTGACCGTCTTCCTAAAGCAATATTTGCTTGTTCTAAATTAAAGTCGTTAGTTCTTATAAAATGCGATGTTAAACGTATTCCTCAAGCAATTACGAACTTTCAGCATTTAGAAACACTAGTCATTCGAGATTGTGGACTAGAACAGTTGCCAGAGTACTTGGCAGATTTAAAGCAGTTAACTTATCTAGAAATTACAGGCAATGCTTTGGAGGTTGTTCCGAAATCACTAGCATTTGGGGAACGAGATTTACAACTTCATTTGACAGGAAATAAAATCCAATCTATTTCCAAAGACTTTTTCGCACTCAATACACGTATTACCCAGTTAAGTTTGACGAATAATGCGTTGTCTGAATTGCCTGAATTGGACGAAGATTGTTTGCATTTAAGGGAATTGAGAATTGCGGGCAATCGACTAGAATCCTTGTCGCCAAATTTTATCAAAAAACTAAAAGCACTCACTTTTCTAGATATTAGAAACAATCCTTACAAACAATTGCCCTTAGCCATTCTTAACTTGGATTTAAATTCTAATGGCTGTCGTTTGTATGCCCAAGATTTGGGTTTGGATGAGGATTGGTTAAAAGCAACTTCCTTTTCTATTTTATTAAAGGCTTTCAAAGTCGTTTCTTTAGATTTTGAAGGTAGAAAAGTGGCTTATCAGTTATTAACTCAATCTTCAAAAAGAACATTTGAACAAGACAGCTTACTAAAGTGCTTGACTCTAAAACATCAAGAGATTGGTGAACGAGCATTAGAACAGCTATTGCTACAACAGCAAGAAGCATTGGCTAACAATCCACTAGATGAAAAAAGTGAACTGGCAATTTGGGGTAAAACGAATCTACCTAAGAAGTCGCTCAAAGAAAAAATAAAAGAAAAAGGAATTCAATATGTTACCAAAATAAAAGCTACAACAACGCATGTCGTATTAGCACCACCCATCAAACTACCTTCAATAAATAATGTTGAGCAATTGGTGTTCATCGACGAAGCAACTTTGTTGAATTTTTTAGAAATTGAAAAAGGAAGATATCTAAAAACAGAGGAAACGAGTCCAACAGATATAGAACATTTGACGACCTTGCTTTATCACAAAGATATTGAAAATAGAACCTTGGCATTGGCTATTATGAAGGAAGGAGGGGTGCCGAAAGTCTTGTTAACAGATTTGTTTTTGATTTGGAGAGATACAAAAAATGATGCCTCTTTTCGAAAAAAGGTATTGAGTTTGTTAAAACAAAACGCAAGCAAAACGCTGCAATCTAAATTGGCGGCTAAGGTTCGTCCCATTATGCGTGCCACCTTAGATGAGTACACGTTGGAGGATAATTTACAGCATTATACCAAAGGGACGGAGTTGGATGCTTGGAGGATTGGTCGTTATGTTTTTAGGAATTTTAAGAATGGTTTGCGTTTTTGGTTACAGCATTTGTCAACAGAAGAAAAAAATACCTTAATTAATTTCTTGATAGACAAACGACCTGATTTCGTTTTGAAAAATTGTTACTTCCAAGCACTAGAGGAATTGTTTTTGTATAAAAATGCCAAACGAGTGGCTATCGAAAAAGCTAATCTAACGTCTTTTCCAAAAAAGTTACTAGATTTTCAGCAAATGTGGTATTTGTCTTTAGGCAACAATGAAATTTGCCAATTGCCAGATGATTTGGAGCGTCTACAAGGTTTGCGTACGTTAAATTTAAAAGGAAATAAATTAGAGGAATTTCCTGCCGTATGTAAACGAATGAACCGATTAAAAGTAATTGTCTTAGCAATGAATCCTTTGGTTTGGAATAAGAAATTTGTGGATACTGCACTGTATTCCTACGATGAGGTTGTAGCCAAACGGAAATAAATTTTAATACTTACCACAACTCATTTTTTAGCCCTTCTACAGAACAAAAATTAGCGAATTATTATTATATTATTGTTTACTATGAAACTTAAGCAAGGAAGACTAAGGAGCAATATATTTATTTCTCTTATCCTACTTGGTTCATGGTGAGTTGCCTTGAATAAAGAATATCTTATAAAACCTATTTTATTAACGTATGAACAGGAATTTAGTAGAAGAAAAACTGCGAGAATTAAAATTAAGTTTACCTAATGTGTCATTGCCAGGAGGGTCTTATGTCTCTGTCAATATACGTGGGGCAATAGCTTATGTGGCTATCCAATTTCCAATTATTAATCAAGCTCATTTTTATCAAGGTCGTTTAGGCGTAGAAATTTCTACCGAGGACGGTTACAAAGCGATGCAATTATGTGCTTTGAATGTCCTAGCTCAAATAAAAGCAAAAGTAGGTTTTGATAAAGTGCTTGGGTTGAACCACATTGATGCGTATTATCAATCTGGAGAACATTGGGACGAAGGACCCTCTATTGTCAATGGAGCCTCTGATTTGTTTGTCAATATTTTAGGTGAAAAAGGAAAACACTCTAGGGCTATTTTTGGAGTGCATAAGTTGCCTCGAAATTTTAGTGTAGGGCTAACGGCTACTTTTACATTGATTACGGATATGCCATCTTAAATAAAGGAAATTTTAAATTGGAAAAATTCAATAATGTTATAACAAGTTCCTAATTAAAATTGATTACTTTATGGTACTTTTAGGAATAAAGTAATATGCTTTATGATATGTTATAACACTGCACTCACGCGCATTTTATTGGGTAGAATGAACTGCTGTTAGAGTCAGTTGAACGAACTATTGTGACAAGCATAAACAGTAGAATGAAAATTAATTAAAAATTAATCGGTCATCTCATAATAGAGTATATTTTGTTCTACTGTATCTCAATGATAAACTCAGGAACATTCATATGCCATATTTACTCTACATAATTTTATTTTGGGGATACTCAACGCTTACCTTTGGACAAAAAGATTGTGACAAAAGCATCTATCAGGTAGCTGAATCGGGTTGGATTAGCTGCTCGGTAACCTTAGACGCTAAAACCAATCAAGACTATTCAATTCGCTTTGTAAGTTCGATCAAAGGCTTAACAGCAACAATTACTAGTACATATTCTGGAGCAATCTTATCAAAAGGCGATTATTGGATTTTTATTACTAATAATGGACTTAAACGAGCTTTTTTGTGTCAAGATAAAACACGTGTTGTTTCTTTAGAAGGTAAGCAACAGTATGTGACAACGATTGTTGTCAACTGGAAAGGGTTAGAGTGGCTTGCTCAGCATAAAATTCATAGTTTTGGGGCAATGAATCAAGCTATGAAAAGTAGTCGATTATCAGAGGTGAAGTTATCTAGCCTTGCGGCACGAACATTTTGGAATCTCTCAAAATGTTTTTATTACTCTGTTGATCAGCAAATGACAACTCTTATAGAAGAACCAATTGTTGATAACAAAAAATTAGAACAAGTAGAATTATCTGCAACTAGCACGAATTCGGTGGAGTTTAGCAATATAGATATCAATGCGAATAAAAACCCTATTCGATATAGTGGCGTTGATCAACCCAATTATGCGAAAGGGTTGAGTCAAATGGCAGAATTATATCAAGCCGCAAACGATCCTGTTAAAGCAGAGCAGTATTATCTAGAAGCACAACAGAGTATTGTTCAGTTTTCGGGAATAGACTATGCGGATTATCCAGATTTATTAAATGATTTGGGCGCTTTTTATCAACAGGTAGGAGATGTGCAGAAAGCAAAACAGCATTATTTAGATGCTAAGGATTTGATTGAAAAAATATTTGGCAATCACCATCCCCAATATCCAATCACATTGAACAGTTTAGGAGCACTACATCTGTCGGTTGATGAATTGGAGAACTCTGAAGAGTACCATCAACAAGCTAAGGCATTATTGGAAGATGAATTTAGTGTCAGCCATCCAGAGTATACAACTACATTAGGCCACTTATCTAATTTTTATTTGGTTAAAAGAGATTATAAAAAAGCACTGGAAGTATTAATGGATTTGGCAAAGAATTTAATCCATCAATTATACAGTTATTATCCTAGTTTGAATGAAGCGGAGCGGTTGAAATTTTTAAAGAATTTAAATCAAACAGTTCATCAATTTTACTCCTCAGCAATACAACTATTGCCCAATATGCCTGAATTGAGTAATGAAATTGCGAACATCAATTTAGCAATAAAAGGTTTGGCTTTGGAGGGCAGTATTGCGACAAGGGCTAGCTTGTTAACGGCAGGGGATAGTTTATTGAGAAACCAATACTACAATTGGCTGGGAGTACGCCGCCAATTGGCACAAGCGGCGGTAATGCCCAAATTGGAGCGAGATATGTTGGGTATAAATTTGGAAGACTTGGATCAACGTGCCTTGGGGTTAGAGAAACAATTGAGTGCTGCTTCTGGAGCTTTATCCAATCAGTTTAAGTTACGTCGTCAACAGCTGACCGTAGATAGCATACGAGAACGTCTAAAGGCGGGAGAAGTAGCCATAGATTTTATTCATTTTAACTATCATAATGGCAAAGATTGGGAAGATTCCATTCTCTACTATGCGATGGTTATCCAAAAAGGAAAAAAGACGACTCAAATGATTTCGTTGAGCAATCATAAGGAGTTGCAGGCTATATTAAATATTAACATCACTAAAAATAGCCAAAGCTACATCAATAGTTCTTTAACCAATAAGGAACTTTATGAATTGATTTGGAAACCATTAGAACCGGAGTTGACCAGAGTTAAGCGAATTTATATATCTCCAACTGGATTGTTACATCAAATAGCATTTGCTGCGCTTCGAGACAAAAATGGAAAATTTCTTTTAGATTCTTATGAGGTGGTACAATATGGTTCTTTTAGAGACTTTGTATACCCTACCAATACCCAAAATATAAGGAAAGATATTGTCTTGGTTGGGGGGGCTAAATTTAGCGTAGATTCTGCTAAGTTGGTCAATTTGGTTAAAAAGATAAAAGATTCTACACAGGTTTTAACAACTTATGATTTATATGCTTATGCGAATACTGCGTTGCCGTTGAGTCGAGCATTGGCTAATAATTTTTCTAGAGGAAATCTATTTTTTAACTACTTGGTTGGAACGAAAGAAGAAGTAGAAACGATTGATGTGCTGTTTAATCAGAAGAATTGGCAGACGCATAAGTACGTAGGAGAGGAGGCTTTGGAAGATAAAGTAAAATTGCATTCTAGAAAAGCAGCACCTTATATTTTACACATCGCCACACATGGCTATTTTTTCAGACCTTTGACTCCAAGCCCTGTCGGTTCCAAGGAATTTTACAAACAAATCATTTATGCACAAAATCCTTTGATGCGCTCTGGTTTGATTTTGACAGGAGCCAACCGAGTGTGGCAAGGCAAACGCCCAATAGAAGGCTTAGATGATGGGGTTTTGACCGCCTATGAGATATCAAATTTGGACTTGTATAAAACAGACTTAGTAGTTTTATCTTCTTGTGAGACTGGACTGGGCGATGTATATGATAGCGAAGGTATTTTTGGCTTACAGAGAGCTTTAAAATCGGCAGGTGTACGCCAAATGTTGGTGACGTTATGGCGAATCCCCGACAAAGAAACAGCAGAATTGATGGGCGTTTTTTATGAGCATTATTTACAAACAGGCTCTGCTAAACAAGCGTTGAAATTGGCGCAAAAGGAAATGCAAGAAAAGTATAGCCCTTTTTACTGGGCAGGTTTTGTTTTGATTGAGTAACTTAGTAAACTGTATCTAGTTGTTTCAACAAAATTCTGGCAAAAATGAAGGAGAAAATTATAGAATACATGGCTCAATTTGAGTTTTTTACAACAACAGAAATGGAGGAAATCGCTGCACAACTTCATATAGAGGCTTTCCCTAAAGGCACATTGTTGTTAAAAGAGGGCGAAATTGCAGACAAATGTTTTTTTGTGTTAGAAGGCTGCATTCGCCAATATTACCTAGTAGATGGGGAAGAAAAGACGACTGCTTTTTATACAGAAAAACAAGCCGCCGTTTCTTTTACAAGTTACGCAGAACAAAGTCCTTCAACGCATTATTTAGTCTGTGTAGAAGATTGTATCTTACTAGTTGGTAATCCAACACAAGAACAGGCAATGTATCAGCAACATCCTAAATTAGAAGCATTTATTCGACTGTTGTTGGAGCAAGGATTTGGTAAAACTCAAGAACAATTTGCAAACTTTATAAGTTCCTCACCCGAAAAACGTTACTGCGATTTGTTAAAAAATCAACCAGACTTGTTGCATCGAGTCCCACAGCATCAAATTGCAAGTTATTTGGGGGTGACACCAGAGTCTTTGAGTCGAATTCGAAAAAGGGTTGCTTCTAAGAAATAGCGCATCTAGCTTTTTTTATTGTTTTGAACAATAAGCCAAATACCGAGCCCAAGCTCCCCAAAAATCATTGGTAAACTAAAAATCATTTCTACAATTGGCTTGTAGTGTAGATAATGGTCGCTACTCAAACTGGCAATATTATTAAATAGATAACCAACAGCAGCAATTAACAAAAGCCAACTGATTGTTTTGGGTACAGGAGTTTCTCGTAGAGCAATAAATCCCAAAAAAAGCAAATGAAGACCAAAGATGATTAACCCAAATGACCATATGGTATAGAAGTTCTGAATTTGATTCAAGACTTCAGAAGCCGATAAGGTTGAATTTGGGAGGTGGGGCAGGATTAAAACCAAAGTTGTAATGGCAATTCCTAGAATGATCGTATAAACCAATCTAAATCCAGCCATCCACTTGGACCTAGTTTCGTCGAATCGCTTAAAATATCCCCATAGCCCCCAAGAGGCAAGTAAATCGCAAATGAAGATAAGGATTAATCCTATTATCCCTAATACAAATAGGCTTATGTCTTGTTGAATGTTATTCATGGTCATAATCGCATCTTCCAAGATAATTAATTGACCAAAGGCATAACCAATAGAAAAAATAGCAAGGATTGCCATGGTTATAATGGAAAGACCAGCTGTTAAGGCAGCAGAACGTTGTTGGGGTAAAGGCATTTTTAGTGCAAGTGTCATAATAAGCTTTGTTTGTAGTTTTTGATTGTTTTAAGGTTTATACAACAAAGTTAAATGACAGGACGGTCTTATTCATTGACTAAAGATAAGAAATGCTTTCAAGCCTCTTAAAAATGGGTAAGAAATATTTATGACTGTATTATAGACTTTCTGAAGGACCGAACCAAGACCATAATTCCCCGTCTTCGCTGAAGGTAGCAGAACAGGTAAAACATTCAAATTTATAAGTAGTTTGCCCTGACCAAACTTTTTGGGAGCTGGGTTTTCCTAAAATTCGGAGGACATTTTCTTGTGACATTCCCTTTTCTAAACTTGCCCATTTTTCACTACGAGTCATCTTACTTAGTGCTTCATCACTAGGACCTTGTGGCGATAGATCGCAGCTATGAAGGAATAGGAACAATAGAAATATAAAATAGATGGGTTGTTTCATTTGGTATGAAGTTTAGTTAAAAATAATATTTGGGGATATAACACCACAAGGAGGCTTTTATAGTTTTTGGATTTCCTCAATTGAGAGACCTGTATATCGGGCTATTTTTTCTAAGGAAAAACCATCTGTTTTCATTTCTTTGGCTACCTCTATACTTTTTTTGACTTTACCTTCTTTAATACCCTTTTCTCTGCCCTCCTTAATTCCCTCTTCTTTAGAAGAATCAACAACATTTTTCAAATCGCGATAATATTTTAAACTTTCCTCGTATTGTTCTTTTTCTTTGGGAGTAAATTTAGCGATTTCAGCTGCTTCAAAGAGTTTTTTAAAAATTCTTTCTTGAAGCACAACAGGGCGGTTTTGCAGGTTGGCTAGATGTCTAAAAACATACAACCATTTATCAAACTTAGATTGCAACTCGTTATCGGACTTAGTGAATTTAGGAAGCTCAATATAGATGTAGGTTAGTTTATTATAAAATACATTGTCATTTTGATCTTTTAGTTTAACAGTATGTAATAACTCATTTTGAGTTTTGTGTTCATCAAAAATAAAGTCTAAGATACCAATTGTATAAACAGCTGCCAATTTAAAATTCCAATCCCCTTTTTTTGCTTGTTCCTGTATGGGGAAAGTAGAGTAATAGACCGATCTATCTTTAAAGAAATTTTGTTTAGCTTTTTGCACTTCTACAATAAATTTTTCGCCAGATTCACTCTCACAATACAAATCAAAGATGGCTTTTCTTTCATATTCACTGCTCCCTAAGTGCTCATTTTTAGTATAAGTAAGGTTTTTAATCTGATGGATAGAAGGGAGCAATTGATTGAGAAAATCAATTAAAAGCTCTTTATTAGGTTCAACTCCAAAAAGTTTTTTGAAACCAAAATCTGTAAGAGGGTTTATATATTTATCTTTTAAAGTCATTTTTAATATTTTAGGCAATAAAAGCGTATCTTTTTAATAATCAAAATGATGTGATTTGGTCATGCAGCAAAGTATAAATATAACTATTTTTTAGTTCGTATAGTTTCTGAAGTTTGCTTTTTTTGAATGAGTTGTATTGTTTGAAAAGAAAAATCCAGCCTTAATTTTTTAGTCTGAAGACATCAATTCTTTTGCAATATTATCACCAGTAATAGTAGAAGCAGTTAACAGACCAGCAAAGGCTGCTCCACCAATGCCCGCTGTAGTGATATCTTGCCCTGTCAAGTAAAAGTTTTTGATAGGCGTTCTTGGGCGTAGAAACTTTTGTTCAAATCGTTCTGGAGTATGTTCCAAACCATATAACTCACCTTTTTCATAATTGACAAAATGCTTTGTTGTTAATGGACTAGACAACTCATAGTAATCCACTTTTCCTTTTAGTTGAGGTTCTTTCTTGTATAGTATCTCTAAGAGGCGTTGTGCAATTTTTTCCTTGCGTGCTTCATAGTCTTCACCTCGTTTTTTCCATCGTTTTCCATCCCAATTTTCAAATGTTTCATAAGGAACGAGTGTGATAATATCAATTGTACTTTTACCAGGATAGCGATTGTTCCAATCAGGATCTTTTGCGGCAGGAAAAGAAATATAAACAACAGGAAAAGGCTCGTTATGATCCTTTAAATAATTCTCAACACATTCATCATGACTCAGTTTGTCAGGGTAGAGCCAGTAGTTGGCTTTGGGCAACTGCAATTCTTCAGGGCTTCCATCTAAACCAATATAGAGACAAGCATGAGCTACAGAATGTTGTACTTTGTTAAGTTGTTGTTGCAAACGATGTTTTTGCACGATAGGAGCAGGAAGCAAAGTTTTGTAAGTAGTGTATAGCCCCGCATTGCTGATAATGTGTTTTGCTTTGAATACTTTTCCATCTTTCATTCGAACACCAACAGCCGTATTCTTTTCTATAACTACTTGGTCAACTTCAGCACTAATAAGAATAGTAGATCCCAAACGTTCTAATACGGGAGCAATCGTTTCTACAATTTGAGAAGATCCACCAATAGGAAAAAAGCCCCCTGAAAAATAGTGTCTGACCAAAGAGGCATGCATGGCAAAACTACTTTGTTTGGGCGGTAGACCATAGTCTCCATATTGACCTGCCAATACTTTGATTAATTCTTGATTTTGGGTTAGAGAACCGAGTACGTCATGGGTGCTTTTTCTAGCATATTCGAGATAGGGCTTTCGCAAGAACCATCCCAATAATTTGCTCCAAATTGGAGACATTGTTTTTTCAACAAAAAAATTGCGACTGGTAGCACTAACCTTAAAAATTAAATCTACGTATGCTCGAATTGCTTTTTCTTCGTCAGGGAAATAGCCAATCATTTTTTCTGTCCAGTTACCAACACCTTTGACGTAATCATAAGTTTTATCCCCAATGACAATGCGATCGTATACCGCTCCCATATCTGCCCATTTTAGTTGTTGGTCAGTGATAGAGTCAAATATTTTTTTGAGAATGCTAGATTCTTTTTCCATACTACCCACATAATGAATTCCAACATCCCATTCATAACCTTTGCGCTTGAAAATATGGGTAAAACCACCTGCTGTATAGTGACGCTCCAACACCAAGACCTTTTGACCTTTCTGAGCTAATAAAACAGCAGTAGTTAAACCACCTATCCCCGAACCTATAATGATAGTATCGTACGATGCAGCAAGTTTGTGTTTCTTTTTGTAAGATTGAACCATAGTAGCGTAGTATTTGAAATAGATTGAATAGTTGTTCTACAATATACAATTTTAATATAAAAAAATGGCTAAGATTTAACAAAGTTCTATTTGTTGTAAGATCTTTCATGGTTTAGCCTCTTATCTAAGAATGGAAAAATTAGATAGATAATGGAGGTGTTATGGGGAATGGCAACAGGAAATATGAGTTAATAAAATGTTAAGTCTTTGTACAAAATAATTTTTCTAGAACCAATTTAAGTTTTGCTTGTTTCGGAGTATTATAATTTAATCATTAAAGAACAAACAATAAAAATGGAATTATTAGACAAGTTAAATTGGCGTTATGCTACCAAAGCAATGAATGGTAAAAAGGTACCTCAAGAGAAAATTGATACCATTATAGAGGCTGCCAATTTGGCTCCAACTTCTAGTGGATTACAACCTTTCGAAATTATTGTAGTTACCAACCAAGAGGTAAAAGAAAAAATCAAGGCAATTGCTTGGAATCAATCTGTTGTATCGGATTGTTCTCACTTATTGGTTTTTGCTGCTTGGGATACGTATACAGAAGATCGAATTAATAAAATGTTTGACTTGGTCAATGAAGTACGTGGATTTAAGAACGAAGGATGGGAGAATTATCGCCAGCAATTATTAAATATTTATCCTCAGAGAGATGCTGAAGAAAACTTTAATCATGCTGCAAGACAAGCCTATATTGCATTGATGGCAGCATTGACGGCAGCAGCTTTTGAAGAAGTAGATAGTACTCCTATGGAGGGATTTGATCCTGCTAAACTGGATGAAATCTTAGATTTGAGATCCAAAGGGCTTAGAAGCTGTGTGATGATGACAGTTGGATATAGAGATACTGAGAAAGACTGGTTGGTAAACCTAGAAAAAGTGCGCAAGAGCAAAGATGACTTGGTTACGATTGTAGACTAATAAAGACTACAAGTAGGATAACATTACTCCGTTGAAAAATCGTATTAGTTTGATTATCAGCAAGATGTATTTTTATTAACCTTTGCACTAAAAGACTGGTAATCAAACTAATACAAGATGCTTTTTTACGTTTTTCGTAGAAAAAATAAAAAATCAACGGAGTATTAGGATAAAAAATCCAAAAACTATTCTGAGTTTTTGGATTTTTGTCTTATTATAAGGAATTATCAAACTAAAACTAAAACAATGAAAACATTACTTTGTCTTTTTTACGTATTGCTTGCCAATATTGCTTTTTCTCAGACGGCAGCCGATTATTTTGAAAAAGCATTAGAACTTTATGATAAAGAGAACTACAAAGCTGCGTTAACTGAAATTGAACAAGCTCTTAAATTAGATCCTAATCAAGCCGATTATTATGCGGTTTGGGCAGAGTTAAAAACTCAGTTAAAAGCCTATCAAGAGGCTTATGCAATTTATGGTGTGGCATTAGAAAAATTTCCAGAAGAAGCACTGTTATACAACGACCGAGCTAATTTGTTGTTGCATTTGAGAGGCTTTGAAGATGCGATTAAAGATTATACAGAAGCCATTCGACTGGCAAAAACAGAAGAAATGCGAGTTAGTTATTTGTCGAACCGAGCAGGGGCAAAAACTAGAATTATGAACTATGAAGGGGCTTACCAAGATTTAATGGAAGCTTACGCACTAGATTCTACTAACTTAGCCGTTTTGACCAATTTGGGAATGGTAGCTGATGAAGTTGGGAAAGGGGAGGAAACCTTAAGGTATCTAATTAAGGTAGTTGAAATTGATAGCTTGTATTTTCCTGCATACATTAATATTGGCTTTAAATACCAAGGATTGAACAGACACAAAGAGGCTGTAGAGTACTTTGATCAAGCTCTCAAAATTTCACCCAATGAGCCTTTAGGGTATAGCAATCGGAGTTTTAGTAAATTAAAATTAGGGCAACTAAATGCAGCTATGAAAGATATTGATAAATCAATTAAACTCTTTCCTGGCAATCCTTATGCATATAAAATTAGAGCATTGATTTGGATTGAGAAGAAAAAGATCGCTAAGGCTTGTGAGGATTTAGACAATGCGCTCAAACAGGGATATACTGATATGTATGGTGATGAAGTTTTGCAACTGCAAGTAAAACATTGCCAAAAATAAAAATCAATTGATTACTGGGCAAACAACTTTTGTGAAACGAACATTAGATAGAATCTTCTTAAAGACTCTATCTAATGTATAGGCATATAAGGCTTAAGAAGGTCTATTGTTCAAATAGATGATTAGGTTTTAAATACACCAAGCTGTTTTCTATATCTAAGATCATATTATAGTGTTTCAATAACCCATTGCCAAGAACGCTTATTTTTTGCCGTCCAATGGAACCTTCAAAAAAGCTAATTGGGAGTGCTTTAAACTTAGTACGCCCAATCTTGAATGAGGGTAAGACGGCTTTTTTAGTTGTTAAGGTATTGCCATAAGCATCTTTTAGCGTACTTTCATTGGTAATCTTTAAGAGACGCCCTAATTGATGTTTTTGAGCAAAGGCATCGTCCAGTAAAATTGTTCCTCCATAGCCTGTGTGAATCATAAATTTTTGTTGCAACCTTTGTCGCCCAATGTTTAATTTTCCTTCAATAAATAACAAGTCTTTTTCTTGTGTTAATCGAAACTTTTGAAACTGTTTTAAATGTTGTTTTGACGGGGCACTTTCATAGATAACAAAATTTTTATCATGGTAGTTAATTTCAATCATTTTTCCCTTAAAAAGAAGTGGTCCAAACTTACCATCGGTTAGTTGTCCTGAATGTTTGTCCACCCATACGACTAGACTATCGAAACGATGATTCCCAATAGAGAATGTGTTGTTTTTAAAAAATTTAGCAGTCCCTTTTCCGCCCCAACTATTGGCTTCTGTACTGGTAGCGTTTTTTTTAGTAGCGATCTTGTTAAATACTTCTTCAATGATGGAGACACCACTCTCTCCTGTGTGAAACATCATTTTTAGACTATCTTTTTGATTTAAAAGAGCAGGAATATAAATATTGTTAAAAGAGGTCAATACAAATGAGATAGTATCTATTTGTTGCGCTTTTAGATGTAAGCAAGTAGATAGAATAAAACAGGTCAGTGTGAATCGAAACATGTGTGTTGATATTGTTAGGTTACTTCGTGAGCGCTTTGCTTTTAGTTAGTTACGCTGTTATTCCGAAGTAATGATAAAAGTAGTTTAATTTTTTAAACAGCGACACGAATAGGCGAAATTCACATTATCTCTATAACGTGCAATTTGCTGTGTGTTATGAAAGAAAACTCTAGAGTAAGCAGTATTGGCGCCAGAACCTGTGTGGGACCAAAAACGGGCATTGTCCCCTAAGTTTTGAAAATTACCATTGTTATTAGAACCTGCTGGAAAAGCATTAAAACCAAAGTCATTCGTGCCATTCAAATCAGACCATCCAGAAGTAGATTTTAATAAGGCAGCTTCGTTATTGCCTCTATTAGAACCAACAAAATCAGCTTCTGTCTTAGACATTCCTAAAAAGCGTTCTAAGGCAATCCACTCTTCATCTGAAGGCAAGTGCCAACCATCAGGACAAACATTTAAGGCTTGATTGTACGTATACAATCTGCCATATTGGTTTGTCGGATTCATAGGGTTGATTAAGTCGCCCGTCATTTCAAAACGCATATTTTCTGTCATCCAACATTGTAGACCGATTATAGCTGTAGTATAAACTTTGCCATCTCTGGGGTCTGTAAAAGAACCAATGCAATCAGGATTGGTACTATTGTCTTTATTGCACGCCCAGCCCAAGCAACTAAGGAAGAGTAATCCTAAAATTTTAAATTGTTTCATGCTTTTCATTCTTTTTTGATTGTTGATAATGATATGCTTAGGTTCAAGCACAAGTTTATTAGACTTTTAAAATAGCAACTTTTTTCATTTAGTAAAAGTAAAAACTTAAGTTGTTGAAAATTCGAGAAATTATGAGTTCAAATTTAAGAAAGTGAAGAGGCGGCAAAACAATAAAATCCAAAATTTATGATGAGTATTACTTGTAAAGGGGGACTACTTTTATTTTTATCAATCTTTATTTTTTCATGCAATCAGAATTCGGAAAAAAGTACGGAACAAGAGTCCAATTATTCGATAAAAGTAACTCCAAAAGAGGTGATTAAAGAGGAGCGTATTGAAGAAGTTATGGGGAAAGCTATTTGGGGATATCGTTTTAAAATTAGTGGTGATTTTGATGGAGATGGTAAGATAGATACTCTGACAGAAAAATTCGTCAGTCTTAAAACAAGAAAAGAAACCAATAAATTTTACGAAAATATCCCTGTTGGTAGCTATGCTTATTTTAGACATGAAATTGGCGAAAACTATTCATTTTTAGTAGATAACGCTTCTTTAGTTGATACCTTAAAAAATATTGGCGATTTTGGTCTTGCTTGGCTAGAAAAAATTGGAGATATAGATGGCAATGGAACTGATGAAATTGGTTTTGTTTGTTACCATGATGATAATTCTAGTATAAATACTTTTCAAATTTATACTTTCAATAAAAAATGGGAGAAAATGTATTCTTTTGAGGTCAGAGACTGGGCTTTGCCTAAACTGCCTCAAGTCAATATCAAAAATAATCTACAAGGAGTCGATGAGGGAGTACCTTTAGATATTATAACGATTGAAAAGCTTGAAAAAGAAATTGAAAAAACAAGCTTAGTGAAATTACTTCGACAAAAAACTATATCTTATAAGGGAATATACAATGCCCCTTGTAGCGAAAAATATATTGGTCTGAAAGATCGAAGTGAAAAACAAGAATTTATTTGGGTAAAAAGTATAGGAGGAGGGGAGTCCCCAAAAGTAAGAGATAAGTGGTTAAAAGTTGAATTAAGTCGTTATCATAAAGAGAAAGCACAACAAGTAATTTCTGATGCCCTAAAAGGAACTCTTGAAATATGTGATCCAGGAATGACCTATGATTATCAGGTAGTTTTTAAGTAATGCATACTTTGATTTTGTTAAACAAGAAAGCCATCCAAGTAAATAATTCCTAGAATGGCTCTTTGTTTTTAATGTACTAAAAGAAGTTCGTCCCCTGTTAGCTTAAATTTTTGATCTCCGATTTTTATAGTGTTGCCTCCTTCTAGTTCGGATAAGGCTTCGAAATCATCGTTCATCGTATAAATGGCACCTTTGGTTTTTATGGCAATTTTTAGATAATCCGCATGAATTCGACCTCCAGAGCGTTCCACACCACAAAGAATAATTTGGATAGGAATATCAATTTTGGATAATAATTTAATATCTTTTACAGGCGCAAAATTGTCTGCAATCATAACAATGCCTTCATTGTCAGGGTATTTTTTTAAAGCCTTAATCACAGCTTCTAAATTGTTTTCTGGCGCATCTCGACCAGAACCTTTGCGCATGGTACTATAACAAACTTCTTCAACAACTTCGATACTATCGTCTTGAATATCGTAAATGCCTTTAATATTACCAATGTGTTCATAACCATTAGGACCAGTGTCCCCATCGTTAAAAAAGACAAATGGGGGAGCGTTTAAACGCTCAAAGTTGTTGCGTCTCCAAATAAAAGTTTGTGCAATATAAGGATACATACTCCCTGTAACATCTTCCACAATAATATGATTTTCCCAACGAGTTTTTCGCTTTTCTAAAACCCTTAGTACAACAGTATCTTGCAAATGTTGGCGATAACTACTTCTGCCGGGGGACCAGCCACCAGAATATCCGCTTTTAGAAAGAGTACTAATTATAGACCGTGTTGTAGAGCCTTCTTCATAAATCTCTGATTCTGTAAAGGTAGTATCATAAACAGTTTTATCCAAAGCAGGATCTGGATCTAAAGACTCTTTTTTTCGAAGCTTGAATAGACCAGGTCTTTTAAATCGTTTGCCTTTTTCTAGCAAACGTTTATTTCTAGGGAGATAAAGCCCTGTGAAACGTCGAGTTGTATTTTTAATAACACGTTTACTAATAAGGGTATCTATTTTGATAATGGTTTTGGGAGCTTCATATGTTCCCCCTCCACCAGATAGCGGCGACTCACTTGCAAAAGTACCACTAGAGGAGCCAAAAGCTTCTTCGAGTATCTTCTTAATAATGACAATTTCTTCTTCTGTAGAAAGTTTCGAGCGACCATTGCTAGATTCAGAGATGGTTGATGAATTGGGTGCTGAAACTTCAGCAGGTTCAGTAGTATACACCATAAATCCATGAAATAAATCTTCTGCCATTTGATAATCGGTCGTTTGTTGTTCGATAAAATTCCACTGAATTAGGTTGTTATCAAATACAATAGGAAAGTGGCGCTTTAAGGTTTGAATTCTTTGCCGATTAAGGGAGTGTTGTTCAAACTTATTGGAACGTTTGTAGGCAGTGTAAATTAAATCAATTCTTGTAATGGTTTTTCGCTTAAGTTTTGTGATGATGTCAAGATTTTTAATCTGAGCACTTCCATAATGCATCGAAATGGGATACTGGTTTTGGGCTAGTGGAGTATTGGAAATAGGAGCAACCAGTTGGGGGACTGTCTCCATAAGGTAGTCTATACGTACTATTTGAGCATGGGGTTTTTCTAAAAATAGAAAGAAAATCAGGAGGCATAGGATGTATTTCATAAATTAAAGTGGGTTAATTTGTTCATCACTCCGTTGAAACTACGAAGTAGCACCGTAGGTAGTCAACGGAATATTATTTGTTATAGAAATTTAATTATTCTTCCTGTTAATGCCTTAGGAGTAAAAAAGTAACCTTTTAATATTTGAAGAAATGATTAGAATGGGGATTGGCTTTTGAAAAATCATCAATTGGATTTAAAGGTTTTTTACAAACAATAAATAATCGTTTATAAAAATTTATAGGCAAAATAGAATCCTTTTTGCACTGTTCTTCATCAAAAAATCTCGTTTTAGCCCGCTACCACGAAGTAGCACCGCAGGTAAAACTTCAATTCTTTTCTTTGAACAGCACTAAAAACAATTACATTTTTAACTATATTTTTTCCTGTCCACTTACTTATAATTTATTAAACAGTATACCTAGTTGTTTTGATAATTTGGAGAAAGGTTATATATTAATCCTTGTTAAGGATAGCGTTGTATTATTCACGATAAGTAATCGTTTAAAAAAAATAACAAGTACATGTAGTAGTAGCACAGCTAACTAAACAAAGCGATCTCACGAAGTAAACAGCCTTTTGTACTCTTTATCAGAAAAGCTTGTTTTAACCTGCTTGATTACTTAATTGTATTATTGAAATAGCAACAACATTTATTGAAGAGACTTATTATATTCATAACCATAAAATTAAAGATATGCTAGAGCCTATTGATCCCAACACTGAATTTATCGGGCAATCTGCATTTAATCCTATTTTCGCCAAACCTAATTTTATTAAGAAAAACCTCCTAAAAATGCTCGAAGAGGAGGGGATTGCGGACCCTAAACTAGAGGAGTGGTATAAGCTAGATATTTTAATTCGATTTTATAAAAGAATTGAAAGAGAGTATGGTGTAAATACCATTTTTGAGCTAGGCAAATCTGCGGCAGATGAAATTGTAACGCCCGAAGGCTTGGAGACATTGGATAAGTTTTTAGAGGTATTAGGTCCAATGTATGATATGAATCATAGAAATGGATACGCAGGTTATTTCAAATGTATAGAACACAACAAAGAAGAGAAAAAAGTAATTATAGAAACCTATACGCCTTATGTCAATGATGGTCTTAGAGGGCTTTTTATATCATTTATTCGTTTGTATAAAACTGGGGTAAGAGTGGTTCGCGATGAAGAAAAATCTACGATTGTGAATGGAGTGGAAAATAACTGGTATATTGTCTCTTACCATTAACGAATCACAATATGGCAAGAAAAAGAAAAACGCTTCCTAAAAATTTTGAGACACTCTTAAAAGAAGCAAGTATAGAGGAGTTAATCAAGGTATTTGATAAATGTGAATTGGACGCATATGGAGGTTATGGCAAAAAAACAGCACTGGCGTTTGACCAATGTCCACATGAGTTAGCGAAGTGGTTGGTCGAGCATGGTGCGAATTTAAAAGCAAGAGATACTTGGGGAAATACGCCACTTCATAATAGAGCTAAAAGTCGTTTAGGAAATATTGAAAGTTTATTAGAACTTGGGGCAGATATTCATGATAATGGAAGTTCAATAGGGACTCCTTTGCACGCAGCAGTTTCTTCACACCATGTAAAAAATACCCAAATATTAGTAGAAAGGGGAGCTTCAATTGATGCTTTGAATAGAGATAACTTAACTCCTTTAGAGTTGACCTTAAGGTTTTGTCAGAATGTTACTATCATTCGTGTACTTGAAATTGCTAAAATTCTGATCAATGCAAAAGCAACATTAAGCCCATTGACTAAAAAATTGGTTAGAGAAATCGGAGAACAATTTGAGTTTCACAGAAATAACTTTAATCAAGATCTTGTTGATGAGGTAAGCAATGCTCTAGACGAGCTATATATTTTATTTGATGTTACTCCTGTAAAAAGAAGAAGAATACATGACGGAAAATCACCTATTTCTGTACAAGCAACAACCTGGCAGCAACAACATCAAGAGCTTTGGAATTTCTTAGTTCCCTCTAGTGGACCAGCTCAAACAATTCAAGGAGAAGTAATTCGAATTTCTGGTCGAATTGCCAATGAATTGGATGGAAATGGTGGCATAAATTGGGATAGTGATTACAAAAGAATGGCAGATGCTTTCTACGAGTTTGTTCAGTTTGGGCAAGAAATTGAACAAGATATTTTGAAAGAACTTACAGGACTGATTAAAGAGATTAAACGAAAATCGGGGAGCACAGCAAGGTTGTGTGAAATTGCTGTGAAGTGGATTCGTTTAAATCCTACTCCAATTCAGCTGGAAACCATCAATTACGACCGATAGAACCCTTATAAAAGGATTAAGAGAGATATTGTAAATTCTTATTGGCGATAACATATTAATATCGAATGATCAAAGAATCATGATTTTATGAACGCAATTATAAAAAAAACTAGTTACGAAATAGATATAGTAGTAGAACGAACGCTAGCAGATGTTTTTAGTTTTTTTAGTGATTTGCAAAATCATGTGCATTTGCACCCTTTGCTCAAAAGTGTAAGAATTGCACAACAGTTTCGGGATGAAGAAGGGCAAAATGTGACGATATTTGAAATTCAAGAACGGGTAAAAGTATGGAAATCTATTTTTATCCCTAAAACTTATTTGGCACATCGCGTTTTATTAGAAGAAGAAAATACATGCATTTTTACAGTAAGAAGCTTTCCTAGTATTTCCCTATCTTGCACTTATCAATTCACAGCAAGTAATACTAATCATACTCATATCTTAGAACAAGTAACGATAAACGCCCCCTTAGGTCTATCAAGTTTTGTTACCAAAACCGCACGAAACGCTCATCTCACCTTGTTAAGACAATTAAAACAATACCTAGAAAAAAAGAATAACTGATCATCTCTTAAGGAGGTTTTCAGCTTTTTAAAACTAAGCTTGTGTTCACTAAGAGTCAAGCTACTAAAAAGTATTGTATGAAACGCAGAACTTGTTCTTATCAGCAATCTCGTATTGCTATGGCTGTATTTGGTGGTATGGCATTTATATTAGGCATAACAACGATATTTCACCCTAGTTATATGGTAGAGCGTTTGAACCTATTTTCGGTTGATACAACTGAGTTGAGATCAATTATTGTTTTGAGTGGTATTGCTTCAACAAATATGGGAGCTTACTATTTATACATGGCTTACCATAGAGTGATTATTTTTTTTAAGATAACCATTGTTTTTAGGTTATTGATCACAGTACCTGTATTGGTCTATTGGTGTGTCGTTCAGGATCAAGATGCACTTTTGTTAATCGCTTTGTGGGAAGGATTTGGGGCTTTATGGGTTTTATTGGCTTTGATTTATGATAACAATCGTCTGTTAACAAAAGGGAGCTAAGTGCCAATCGTTTCAAGAAGCAGGCTAAATACATATTTTGTTGATAAATTAAAGGGCATAATTATTATCTTTGTCACTTTGTACTGACTTGTTGTCGGCACAAAACGATCTCTATTTTACTGAAACCAAAACTAAATCAAACAACATGAAACAATTAATGGCATTAATTGCTCTTTCTATTTTAGTTGTCAATTGTAATTCGACTCAGAAAGCAACTAAAACAACTGCTGAAAAAAATCCCTATGAAAATGCTTACGACGACTTTTTAGAACCAACGGAGACAAAAGTATATGCGTGGTATTTGGGGATAAATTCTGTCAGGGGAGAAGAAGCGTATATTGTAAGAAGTATTTACCCTGAAAAAAGGCAAATTACCTCCTTAAGTACATATAAATATGAGGATAGGGACGTTTTGCATGGTTCGTATATGAGTTGGTCAGATGATGGACTTAAAACTTCGGAAGGGAATTATAAGAACAATTACAAAGAAGGTATCTGGAAATTCTACAGTTATGGAAAGCTTTATTCTGAAGGAATATATACCAAAGGAGAAAAACAAGGACTTTGGAAGTATTATTACCAAAATGGAAAGGTGGAAAGTGAACTTTATTGGAAGGATGATTTGCGAGAAGGTGCTTTTGTGGAATACGATACGTTGGGGATGGTAGTGAATGAAGGTATGTATAAAGCAGACTCTATCATTCAACAAACATTGGAAGTAGAGGAAGCAGAATTGAGTGAGAATGATGTTATTGTAGATGAAATGCCACGATTCCCTGGTTGTGAAGCAGAAGAGGGCGACCATAAGGCTAAGAAAAAGTGTGCCGATCAAAAGCTATTGAAGTTTATTTATAGCAATATTCAATATCCTTCATTTGCTCGTGAAAATGCTGCGGAGGGTATGGTTGTGATTAGTTTTACGGTTATGGAGGATGGAAGGATTGTCGATGTTCGTGCGATTAGGGGAATCTGTGAACCATTGGAAAAAGAGTGTCTTCGGTTAGTTCGTCTGATGCCGCAATGGATTCCTGGGCGACAGAATGGGAAAGAGGTTCGTGTCAAGTATAATTTGCCTGTTCGCTTTAAGCTAAATTAGTCTTAAAATGTAACTAAGAGAATTATGAATATAGAACTGTTATATGTTCTTATTGCCATACTAATCTGGACTGTTGGCTATTGTCACACAGGACGATTTGTACGCCCCAAATGGAAGATACCTGGAAAGTTTATTTTTTATGTAAGTATTTCTTTTCTTCTGGCAAATTGGATTGGACACTGGAGTTTTTTATTTATCATAGGACATCCTTTGATTGGATTGTTGTTTCACATTAAAGTATGCAAAGCGAATAACATTGATTGGGTAACTTGTCATCCTCAAGAAAAATATCTTCAATTGCAAGAGCAATGGGCAAAAGGAGATTTTAGTAAATCGAAAAAACAATAGAATTCGTCGTAAATATATATATAGATAGTTGTTTTGTTCCTGTTGAAACAGAAAAGTTACTACATTTAGTCATAGCTAGAATAGCTTAAAAAATGAAGCCAAATTGGCTTTGTTAGAATAAATTGTCAACATCTAATTGCACATTGGAATAAAATAGTTAATCAATGAAATACACATTCTACGTTTGGCTAATCGTGATAGGCGCTTGTAGCCCTGCCTTTAGTCAAAAAACTCCTTTAAGTCCTTTGTATAATCCTGCCAAAAAGAACTTGATACAATCTGAGACATCTGAAATGGATTGGTTTATGCTCAATGATTCTCTAAAAATACCGATAGGAAACATTCAAACTAAAATTCAAAGAGACAAAGAAAAGATACAGATTATCAAAACAATAAGCATGAAGCAATCCCCTGTACAATGGATCGATAGTACGGTTGTTGGGGTATTGAACTTTGAGCCCATTTATCATTCTTCTTTTAATGCTCAAAGAGATATGGTTTTGAATTTTGGAGAAAAGGTAACAGGGTATTATTTAGACAAAAAAACAGCCATTAAAACTCCTATTTCTGAGAAAACAAACGCCTCTTTTTTTGATAGTAATTTTTATCCTGAACTCGTAAGATTGTTGCCACTTAAAAACGGTTATTCTAATACCATATCGATTTTTGATTATAACCCTACTGCAAAAATTGGGGTTGTTAGAGCTACAATTAGAAGTGTGAAAAAAATGACGATTTCTTTTAAAGGAAAGAAAAAACAAGTTTGGGTCGTAGAAACAACAGATGATATTTCTAATAACTCAACAGTAAGCACGTATTATATCGATAGAACTTCAAGAAAAATACTGAAACAAGAAATAGATTTAGGGGATAGAAAAATGGTCATGGAATCAGTTGAATAAGAAAATAGGGAGCATTGCTCCCTATTTTCTTACTATGAATTTGTTATAGATGCCAAAAGACAAGCATTACTTCTTTAGAGCAACTGGACAACCAACATCTAGAATAACTAATCGGTCTTTTTCTAATTTTAAGATAACCATTCTATCGGGTCTCGGACGGCCATGCTCCAAAATACTTAGTTCAATGTAATAACCTTGTTTTAGGATCGTGTCAAAGTCTGAGTGTTGTTTGAATTGTTCTAGCTTTTCGGGAGGAAGGTCTTTTTTCTTCAGACTCCAAGAAAATTTATTTTTCGTAGTTTTTTTTGCTAGAAGGGTCTGTTTCCCAGGTAATTAGAATGTTATTTTTTCTAAATTTGAATATGGTGTTCCATTTTTTGAGTGTTTTAATATAGCTTGCATTTTTCTTTTGACTACATAGACTTAGTGCTTGAGTTGCTTCGTAGTCAACAACCCATTTGCCAAGTATTGAATGAGCAATCTTACTAAGATCTTGCGCTTTGGAGGAATAAGAACCGATTAAAAGTAGTGTTAAAAATAGGAGGGAACGTGCAAAAAAAGTATTCATTAGAATTGATTTGTGAGAATAAAATGAGTGATTAATAATATCTATTATGGATTGCTTATGATTGCTATTTTGAGTCCATTAAAAAATCATCTAGAAGATCATTGTCTGGCAGAGCTTGTGTTTCAATATAAGAGGGGGAACGGATGATTTTTATGGTTTGATAATACGTGTAAATTCCAGCCAAAATATAAGGATATCCAACAAAAACAGCTCCTTCTTCTGGGAGAATTGCGGTGGTTAATATAGTTGTTCCTATAATTAAGCCTCCATTGACTAAAAACAAAAAAAACTTAAGGATTGTCCAAACAATATTGGGAGATCGAAGTGATGCCGAAGCAATGATATAGCCCATCGTTATTGGAACTGCTGCTATTAGGGCGAGTGTAAGAATAATGATAATGGCTTCTCCTTGAATACGTCTTGTAGTACTTGTATATGCAATGCCCGAAATAGCAAGTGCGACTAAAGTTAGTATAAAGGTATTGATTAATACTTTTCTCATAGAGTTCTTAAAATTTGAATGCCCTGTAGCAAAAATTAAAAGTAAGTAAGCAAGAAAAATGATAATAAAAATAAGTCTATTTTTAGCTATATTTTTTCTAAACACTTGCTTCTTAAAAAACTATTTATAATCAATGTTGTCAGAGTATAACATTTTTACATGTACAGTTCAAAGAGGAAATAAAGGATTATAATAGTAATTTAGAAAATAACCATCAATTGTAGTATTTAATAATGAAGTTGTTTAAAACTGCGTCTTTTTTAATATGAGTATACCCCTAAAGGTAGCTATTTGACAAAATCCAACGCAAAGTAGGACAAAAAGTGATTTCATATTTGATTATTACTTAATTTTAAACAACTTCAAAACGAAAGACGTTCTATACTATTGCTAAGAAAGTATGTAAGGTTGATATCACCCATAGAATAATGGTTCAACCTTGTGGGGAAGGTTGAACCAGAGAAGAACTCACTCAATAATATTTGGAGGTTGATATATTTTAATGATTTTGCTAAAAAACAAAATTTTGAGGAATTTGCTTTGTCTTGGATAGTGGCACTATCAACATAATAAAGATGAAATGAGCAGCACGGATAAAAGGCTCACTTAAAAATTATTAGATAATAATTTCACAGAGCACTAAGGTCGATATTTAGAAATATAGAAACAAATCTCTATTTGTATTTAATAAGTTTTCTTTTAAAGGTTATTTTTTATTAATTAATTGACTATTATTTAGTTAAAAGCATATTTTTTAGTTTCTTAACATGATAATTGAACATGTTACTACTTCGTAATTTGGACGAACTATATTAGTAAAGAGGTTTTCGTAAAAAAGCATAGTATAAAATATATGAAGAAACTAGTTGACTTGATTCAATCTTTGTCTAAATCCGAAAAACGCTATTTCACACTAATGGCGGGCTTGCAAAAAGGAGAAAAAAATTACTTGGAATTGATGAATGCTATTTCAAAACAATCAATTTATAACGAAGCTCAGTTAATAAAAAAATTTAAAGGGAGGGCTTTTATGAAGAATTTTGGAGTGGCAAAAAGTGATCTATATAAGTTGATTCTGAAAAGTTTACGTCAATATCATAGTCAAAACTCTACCACAAGCCAGTTGGCAGATATGTTAAAAGATATTGAAATATTGTATCAAAAAGGGTTGTATGAACAATGTCAGGGAGTTATTCAAAAAGGAATTAACTTAGCACATAAATCCGACAAGTTTTTATTTAAATCGTTGTTTATTTTTTGGGAACGAACCTTGAATCAAACACATTATTATAGTTTTGATGAAAAAATCATTGAACAAAGTTGGGCAGAAGTAGAAGGAGCGTTGCAACAAGCTGCTAGTTATAACAATTATTGGAGAGTATCTAGCCTTTGTTTTCTGTATTATAAGAAATATAGTTTGTCTGGAGATAAATTATCAAAAAGAAAACTGGAACAGATGCAGTTGAATCCTTTGCTTCAAAAAGAGCAAGCAACTTCTTTTTTGGCTAGACAGCTTTTTTATAATACGCATATTTTTTTTTCACAAGTAGAAGGAAACTTAGATGACTCTTTGGTTTTTGCCAAGCAAATTGTCGACTTATTTGAGGCCAACCCAATTATTCTAAAAGACAATCTAAAATCCTATATTATTGTTTATCACAATTACATCAGTATCTTAATTGATGTAGGAGCATACCAAGAAGCAGAAGAAAAAATTGATTGGTTACCACAGATCTTTCAAAAATACGCCAAGCAAGCACCGAAAACCATTAAAATGTTAGTGTTTCGGTATGAGGCTTATTTAGAATTGACAATTGCCAACCGAACTTGCCAATTTGGTCGAGTCAAAGAGAAATTAGCTCGATTTCATGAGCAGTTAGAAGTATTTCGTGACGATATTGGTGCATTTGGCATTATGAAGATATACTATCAACTTTCTTATCTATATTTTTTGATGGAAGACTACAACAAATCACAAGATTGTTGTTATAAAATTCTTCAGAATCAAAACTTAGATTGGAACAAAGAATCGTTTCATATCAACTTACTTTATTTATTAGCCCATTATGAATTAGGGAATGTTGATTTACAAGAAAGCATCGCAAGACGATTGCATCGGATGTTGCGGACGGAGAAAAATTTTTCAGAATTTGAAGCAATTCTATCGAATTTCGTGCGAAAGTTGCCACTAGTTTACAAGGATCAAGCACTAGAAAAACTATACAAAGAAACGTACGAACAACTTGATCAACTACCAGAAGAAGCTCGGAATAAAATCACGTTGGACAACTTCAATATTTTAATTTGGCTCCAAAGTAAAATAGAGCAAAAAAGCTTTGCACAGATGATACAACAGAATACAGAATTGTAATCAGAGGATATACTTATTCGATTGTTTAGAAAGCAACAAGTATCGTAACGTAAAAAGCGACAGCCCAAAGGGGTGCCGCTTTTTGTATCCGTTTGCAATGATTGCAATTAAATTTTTGAAAGAAAAACACTGATGTCTCCTACAATATTATTAATGTAATCATAATTAACACTGTAAAAAATTTGTTTTCCTTTTCTTTCGTGTGTTACGATATTGGCTAGACGCAAAATACGCAAGTGTTGCGAAGTAATTGACTGTTCTAAACCAAGAGTATTGTAAATTTTATTAACGTTGATATTCTTATTCTTGTCAATAAAAGAAAGGATTTGTAATCTTAAATCATGCGTTAAGGCGCGCATAACTTCAGCTGCGAATTCCAGCTTATCCTCGTCTATGATAACGGTTTGTGACTCCATTGTAAGGGGATATGTTTTGATAAAATTAAAAAAAAATTGTTTAATGCTGTTATAATAAATTTGTGGGACAACAAATTTCTAGGCAGCAAGTTGTTCTACTAAGACAGATACCTCAGCCAAACGCTCATTGTTTAGCGTATAGTAAATGAATTTTCCGTTGCGCTTGGTTAGGACGATACCAGCTTTTCGTAAAATAGCCAAATGTTGAGAAGCAACAGATTGTTCGATACGTAGTTTTACATAAATATCGGTAACATTCATTGTTTCGTTCTCACGAAGAAGATCAACGATTTTCTTGCGCAAGTCATGACCAATTGCGCGAAGTATCAATACCACTTTGCGTAATTCAGGGTAAATAAGTTTGATTTCTTGTTTACCATTTTTGAGGGTAAAAACCTCCATTTTTGATTTTGCCATACGGTAAAGTATTTAAATAAGGTTAACAACTAAAACGTTCATTCACAATAATAAAAAGTAAATAAAACTGTTCAAATATAAATAAAATATTTTCAATTATCAATCAAGGATAATTTAAATGAGGGGATTCGCTGTTCCATTTGGGATTGTTATAGGACGTTAATCTATTTTGGGATGGGTGTTTCTCAGAATTAAAAAAAGGGAAATTATTTTAATAATTCCTAAAATATAATGCCAAAATTAATTTATGGTTAAGTATCAAGAATACTTTCATTAACATGGTATATATTTGAAGCTCTAAGATATGAAAAAAAACTGACTAAGTATAAAAATTATGTTTTATTTTTATACATTTTTTTTGCTGAATGTTAGATTCAAAACGCAATAAATTTAACTATATATATCAAAAAGCTCGAAAAATTGGAGGATACAAAAACAAAAAGGCGTTTCACAATTAACGTGAAACGCCTTTATAATATTTTAACATTGAGAAAATCTTTTATAAGATTTTTTATGCTTCAACTTCTGTTTCTGTATTTTCTTCTACAGGAGCGGGATTTTTGCTTGCTTGATAATCTTTCAAGATTTGCTCAAACTCTTCTCTAGAAACATCTTTCATCTCTTTACCCATATCCTCAGACGTTTTTTCTAGGATTCTTTCATCCATAATCGCCTCGAAACGACGATTAACCTCTTTTCTATCCGACAATATTTTTTGTAACATACTGTCCATCATTTCGCCATAAGGAGGGATTTGATAGTTGAAATAGCGCAAGATTTCGCCACGAGTAGCATCTTCTACATCTTGGTAATTCACCTCAACCTTATATTTTTCGGCTAGTTTATCGCGCAACAACGACCAGTTTGTATTCTTGATAAATGCCTCAAATTCTTTTCCTTCAAAGAATTCATCTGTAATACCTTCATTGGTTTCTTTCAACCATTTTTTCAAGAACTCAACAGGCAAGTCTAACTTGTTTTCTTCCAATAAAAAGTCAAAAACTAAGTTGCTAAAGTGATTTAAAGAGCTTTGTTTGTACCCTTTGTAGATTTCTGATTTTACTTTTTCTCTAAAGGCTTCTTCAGAATCAATTTCCTCGTTAGGGAATAACTGTTTGAAGAATTCTTCGTTCAATTCAGCTTTGTCAACACGTTTGATTTCTTTGATCGTCAAACGGAACATTTTATTGATTTCTTGATCTTCTTCAATCCCCAATACATGTTTGCGGATGTAAGTTTCATCTTTGTCCTCAATAGTGAAAACATCGATATCAAAAGAATCACTTAGAGTAGCACTCAACAAGTTATCTTTAAGTTCCTCATTGGCAATATCTCTCAAAGCCAAGAATGTTTCTTCTTTTACAACACCACCTTCTTTGATGTCACCGTTCTCGTTCAATTCTTCTAAGCTGATGGCCAACATGTCATCTTCTTGTACATCATTAATTCCTTCTTGGAATCCTTTGCTGTATTTTTTGCGAACGTTGTCAATTTCAGCCTCTAATTCTTCTTCGCTAACGCTAAGGTCGTAGAATGGAAGCTGATTATCAGTAGAAAGACCTTTGATCTCAAACTCAGGAGCCAAACCTAATTCAAACTTAAATGTATAATCAGAAGGTTTGTGGATACTCAATTTTAGATTTTTATCTTCAATTGCTAATGGTTGCCCCAAAACTCTAAGATTGTTATCCTTAAAATATTGGTTTAAGTTTTCACCAATTGCCTCGTTTACTTCTTCTACCAAAACAGTAGTACCAAATTTACGTTTGATCATGCCCATTGGTACTTTACCTGGACGGAAACCTTTGATTTGTGCTTTTTGGCGATATTCTTTTAGCTTAGAATTAACTTTAGGCAAGTAATCGTCTTGAGAAAGCTCAATTGTTACAATAGCATTCAGCTCATCAACATTCTCATGCGTTATTGTTGGCATAACTTGATTTTTTTTTTGATAAAAAGTAAAAGTGCAAGCTGAGAATCATGATGCTAATTCAGCGATTCGGCAACTTGCACTTTCCTGCGTATTCTGTTGGTGCGGGTGGAGGGACTCGAACCCACACACCTTGCGGCACTAGATCCTAAGTCTAGCGTGTCTACCAATTTCACCACACCCGCTTTGTTTAATGCGATGCAAATATACGAAGGAATTATTCATATCTGCAAATTTTTTGAACAAAAAAAACAATTTTTTTTGAAAGTTTTTTCCAACAGCTTTGTTATTAGATAATTAGCGCATACGTTTTATTAAAGATAATTCATGAGTGCAGATATTTTGATGAAAAATACCTACTGAATCAATTTTGTCAATACGTACCCAAGCCGAAGCGTGTAGTATGGTATCTGGACTCAAAAGCAATCCAACATGGGTGATTTTTCCTGTCTTGTCTTTAAAAAAGGCTACATCTCCTCGCTGGCGATCTTCCCAAGCAACTTTTTTTCCGACTTTGGCTTGTTGAGCAGCATCTCTAGGTAGCAAGATATTGCCCATTCTAAACGCAACTTGAACCAAACCAGAGCAATCAACCCCTGCACCTGTACGCCCGCCCCAAAGATAGGGACTATTCAAAAATTGCTTGGCAGCATTGCAAACTCGTTCTATAGGAGGTACAATACTAGGAGCAAGATCATAAAAAGGGCTACCCATAAATAAATTGAGTTCCAATTGTTGGTCCCACTCAATTAAATCGGGGTTATATCGTTTGAATGGCGTGTCAAAGATTTCTTGAGAAATATAGTGCACTTGATTTTCAGCTATCCAACCTTTATAGCCGTCGTGCAAACATTCAATGTACAGCCAATCCTCTTCTTGTTTTAAGATGGTGTACGTTTCATTGTATAATAATTGGCTGACCATTTCGCTACTATGACTAGCATTGGCTCGAATAGGGATGATAGAAAGTCTAGCTTGACCGTAAACTGTTTTTTGCATTTACTTTAATTTTTTAGTTCTGAGAAATGATAGTCGACTAACTTGTTTGATAAACAAATTTTTTGACTACTTACTTCTTATAAGCAGACGGTGTAGGTGTATTACATTAGTCAATAATTAAAAGAAACTTTATGATGAAAAAACAGGGGACAGCTTTTTGAGGAATCATTAGATACAATAAATGTAATAAAAATAAAAATAAAGAGCATATTCCAAACTTTATTCAATTGAATAGTGTTTCTTCCATATCTTTCAGTAGTCGGTTCAAAACATGCTGTAACAGCGTAACTAACTACTAAATCTTTATAACAAACAAAATAATTTTAGTGGAATCTCAAATAACAACCGAACAAAAAACAGCAAAATCCTCAACTATCCCTAACACAACTCAAAAAATGAATTTTGGAGAGTTTATAGTTTTAATGGCCATGATGATGTCGTTGACAGCGTTGTCTATAGATGCCATGCTTCCTGCTTTATCTACTATAGGAGCCGATTTGGGCGTCACCAATCCTAATAGCAATCAACTAACCATATCTGCCTTGTTTTTTGGTCTAGCAATAGGGCAATTGATATATGGACCTATTTCGGATAGTACTGGTCGAAAACTTCCTTTGTATGGAGGATTAATCATTTTTGTGATAGGAAGTTTGATCTCTATTTGGGCAACCAATTTGACAACAATGATTATCGGAAGAGGCATACAAGGTTTGGGCTTGGCTAGCCCAAGAACGGTGAGCTTAGCAATGATCAGAGATCAATTCAAAGGTCGAGAAATGGCAAAAGTAATGTCTTTTGTTATGATGATTTTTATTTTAGTTCCAACCGTAGCACCAGGAGTAGGGCAATTGATTCTATTAGTGGCAAGTTGGAAAGCCATTTTTATATTTATTATGGCAATGGCTTTACTTATTTTGCTTTGGTTTGGTAGTAGAATGCACGAAACATTAGCCGTTGAAAATCGAATTCCTTTTTCATTCAAACGAATAGGAAGTTCATTGATAGAGATTTTTTCGAGCAAAGTAGCCTTAGGATATACCATTACAGCAGGATTGGTTTCGAGCGCTTTTATTGGGTTTCTCAATTCAGCACAGCAGATCTTTCAAGACCAGTATCATTTGGGCGATCAGTTTCCAATTTACTTTGGCATATTGGCGATGTCTATTGGTTTTGCCTCTTTTTTTAATAGCAAAATGGTGATGCGTTATGGCTCGCAAATGATGGTGAAAACAGCGATTAGTACTTTAGTTTTGATTGCAATAACTTTTGCGATTCTTGTGCCTAATTTAGGGACAGCAATGCCCTTATGGTTGACAATGGTTTATTTGATAACAACCTTGTTTTGCATCGGGATTCTTTTTGGAAACCTAAACAGCATGGCAATGGAACCTTTGGGGCATATTGCGGGAATAGGCTCAGCTATTGTTGGATCAGTATCTACCTTCGTAGCAGTTGTTATTGGAACCTTGATTGGGTTGCGTTATGATGGAACTCTTTTGCCAATTATTCATGGCTTTATGCTGTCAGGAGGATTAAGTTTGATTTTAATCTTTGCCGTAAGCTCCTTTCAAGAGAAAGCAACTTAATCCGTTTCAGAAGGAATGACCAAACCGCTTTTTTTTATATTATTGAGTAATTTTTTATGAGTGTCTTCACTCATAAAAGGAGCGTAAATAGGGCGGTAAGGAAAATCGTTTGCTATGAGTTGTTGTAAGTCTTCATTTTGGACGGGTGTTCTTTGAAAATGACTCTGTTTTACAATGTTTAAATAGCTGTTTTCACGATGTATTAAATGTACCTCTTCAGAAGCATTTTTGTATTCGTACTTGTCGTAATAACTACGTGTTAGAATATCTAATTGATGGTTGTTATCTAAATCAAGTATCCAGCTTTGAGTTGCGCCACTGCCACCTTCGGCTTGATAGTCGTGTGCTAATAAAATGCTTTCCCTGATGGTTTGTGTTGAGGTATTGTAAATGAGATTGTATATTGTGTTGGATTGCATTTCTTGATCGTATACCCTAAGTATTAACCCTTCAATTTGAGGTGCAATGGAATATCGAAAAATGGCAAAGTAATCATTGGTATGATCGACTTTAAGTACCTTTTTTAGAAGGGGAGGAGGGTTTATTTTCTTTCCTTTGAATGGATAACTACTATTAGAAGAATAGGAGGCTGTTGCTTGTAAGCCATCTGTGTATAAGTGTAATAATTCAAATTTAATAGAGTCAAAATTTTGGTAGAAGTTTGAAAGTTGTTTCTTTGTTTGAGCAAATAAAATATTAGTGTTCAACAAAATGAATAGAGCGAATAAAAAAGGCTTAAAATGAGTCATGATTGTTATAGTATACTAGGTCACTTACCAAGATTGGGAAAAAATTGAGCCAATAAAAAAAAGAATAAATACCATACCAAGTACTTATTCTTTCTCTTAAATGTTTTCTTTTGAACGTTTGCAGCAACAATTAACCTTTAAAACCTTTTCCTTGTACTAACATTTCAGCGTAAGCTTTGGCAAAATAGGTCAAAATAACATCGGCACCTGCTCGTTTGATAGACATCAACATTTCTGGCATGGCTTTGTCAAAGTCTAACCAACCATTTTGACAAGCAGCAATCAACATCGCACACTCTCCACTAACATTGTAGGCGGCAATAGGAACATCTGCATTTTCTTTTAACAAATGAATAATATCTAAGTAGGGCAAGGCTGGCTTAACCATTAGATAATCGGCTCCTTCTTGCATGTCTAACTGAGCTTCTAGCAGAGCTTCTTGCTTGTTAGCAGGATTCATTTGATAGGTTTTTTTATCACCAGCTTTTGGAGCAGAATCCAGTGCATCTCTAAATGGACCATAAAAAGCAGAGGCATATTTGGCGGTGTACGACATGATGGAAACATTCGTAAAGCCTGCATCGTCCAAAGCTTCCCGCATAAAACCTATTCGTCCGTCCATCATATCGGAAGGACCTAAAATATCTGCTCCAGCTTGTGCTTGTGCCACAGACATTTTAGCTAAAATAGGTAGTGTTTCATCGTTCATAATTTCTCCATTCAAAACAAAACCATCGTGCCCATCAGAGCTATAAGGATCCATTGCTACATCTGTCATGATACAGCATTCTGGAAATGTTTGTTTGAGTGTATAAATAGCATGGAGGTAAAAATTATCTTCAGCATAGCTATAACTAGCGATGTTGTCTTTTAGATGTTCTTCTACCGCAGGAAACAAAACAAAGGTTGTAATTCCAAGTTTTAGACACGCTTCTACTTCAGGAATAAGTTGGTCCAAAGACCATCGGTAATTTCCAGGCAAAGAAGGAACTTCTTGCTTGATGTTTTTACCATCGTACAAAAAAAGTGGATAAATTAATTGTCCTGCGTGTAAATGGGTTTCTTGTGCATGAAAACGTACTGCTGCGCTTTTTCTATTTCTTCTTGGTCGAATGTACATATTTAAAAGATGTAGATTTTGTATGTTATGGAATTACTTTGACACAAACCTACTTTTTTTAGACAAAAGCAGGAAATTGTAAGATTCATAATCTAGTCAAAAAAAGCCTATCGTTAGAGAAAATTATCTTTGAAGTAAAAGAACCAAATAAAGCAATAGATGATTGTTGGTACCATAATTCCTCGAATGAATTCTTCTAGGTAGCGTTTGTTGGCAAAATAAGTAGGAATTAAGTTGCAACAAAAAGCCATGAGTACCAAAGTACTTGTTTTAAATCCTGTCCAAAGAAAATGATCATTGCCTGTTATATTAACAGACTCAGAACTAACTAAAGATTGGTCAAAGAGATAAATAATAGGAAAAGCAATCAATGGAATTACGATTCCTACCATAAGCCCATTAATAAATTTATTTTTTAACATAGATAATGTGTTTTTGTAAGGTATGTTCTGCAAAATTTGTTACTTGCAGAACTCCAGTTTGTAATTTGCAGACAATGAATTGTTGTTAAGTTATAATACGAAATTTTAACTTCGTTACAAGAAACAGCAAAAACTACAAATTGCCAAAGTGTTCTAAACTAGGTAAAGCTTGATGATGTGTCAAATCATGCATAACAGGAACAATAGAAACATAGCCATTTTCTAAGGCCCAAATGTCAGAATCTTCCCCTTCATCTTCGTAGACATACTTGCCTGTCAACCAGTAGTAAGCACGTCCCATTGGATCCATTCCTTTTTGGAAGTCTTCTGACCAATATCCTTTTGCTTGACGACAAATGCGAGTGCCTTTGATGGCTTCTAAAGGCAATTTAGGAATGTTGACATTCAATAGCAAGGTCTCGCCCAATCCTTCTGACAATGCTTTGGATACAATTTGTTCTACAAAGTGTTTGGCTGCTGTAAAATCAGCATTGGCTGCAAAATCTAATAAAGAAAAACCAATGGCAGGAATTCCTTCCATAGATGCTTCCATTGCTGCTGACATGGTACCTGAATAAATGACATTGGTAGAGGCATTAGAACCATGGTTGATGCCCGAAAGACAGAGATCTATGTCTTGATCTTTTAGGACAACATTTTTAGCCAACTTGATGCAATCAACAGGAGTACCAGTACATTCATAGGCCTGAACATTGGGACCAAAAATATCAGAACTGTGAATACGGATAGGGTCTTCAATGGTAATGGAATGCCCTTGTGCAGATTGCGGGCTGTCTGGCGCTACTACGACTACATTGCCAAATTTTTGGGCAACTTCGACTAAATTTCTGATGCCAAGTGCTGTAATACCATCGTCGTTAGAGATTAAAATGGTTGGTTTCTTTTCCATAGGAAGTTTGTTGTGTTTTGTGTATTATTTTGTAATCTGTTTTGTGCGTAAAGTTATAAAATCAAATGAAATCGACTTTATCTTTGTTGGCTTTTATAGGAATAAAAACACTTAAATTAACGTTGTAGTTTTGTGAAAAGGAAATAGCTGCCTCTGGAAGGTGATGTTATGTTGTTCAGAGGAAACTTATATCCTTGGCTTGAGTGCTGTTAGCATGGTTTTAGTAGATGATTAAAACATCGAAAGTATAAAAAGTAAACTAAAAACCATTGCTTTAAAGTGTAAGGAACTATCTTTGCAAGCTTTTGATACAACAGTATCTTGGATCAATAATTACCAAACACAAATACAAACACAAATACATGAAAGTAGTTTTACTATCTTTATTCTTATTGATAACAACATTAAGAATGAATGCCCAATATGGCGAAGTTGGCGTTCTAATGGGAGTAAGCAATTATTTAGGAGATTTAGTTCCTCCACAAGAATATTTTTTAGGAACCAGTTTTGCGCTTGGGGCAACGTATCAATATAACTTTACCGATCGGATTTCTGTTCGGGGAAACCTTATTTGGGGGCAGATTAGGGGAGATGATAGAAATTCTAGTTATGATTCTGGTCGTAGACAGCGAAATTTAAATTTCCATTCTCATATTTTAGAATTTTCTGCTTTGGCACAGGTCAATATTTTACCGTTTCATCCTCAACGAAATTTTAAACCTATTACCCCCTTTGTATTTGCGGGTATTGGCGTTTTTCATTTTAACCCTACCACGGTTTACAAATCAACAAAACATTATTTGCAACCCTTGGGGACAGAGGGGCAAGGAATGGAAGGCTATGGTCCCAAGTATAGTTTGGTAGAGGTGGCTATTCCGTTTGGTTGCGGGATTAAATTTTGTGTAAGCAAACGGTTCAATTTTACCTTTGAATTTGGGTTAAGAAAAACTTTTACAGACTATTTGGATGATGTTAGTGGCGATTATGTGCCCTTAGATGAATTGAGAAATGGCAATGGTCTTTTGGCAGCAAATTTATCGAATAGAAGCTATGATGAGTCTGGAAATCAGATAGAAAAAGCATACACGCCGAGAGGAAGTTCTGGAAAAGATTGGTATACATTTATGGGCGTTTCTGTTACTTATAGTTTGCATAAATATATTTATTTTGAAAAAAAGAAAAAAAGAAAGAGAACAACACCTAAGAAAAAAAATTCTGGAAAGTGGATGTAAATTTTGTTTGTTGTGTCTGATTGGCATAATGGGAATAAAAACCAGCTTTGGACAAACAGATGCTTCTAACAAGGGAGTTGAGGTTCAAGTAGTATCTTGGAATATTCAAATGTTGCCCAATGCTTTAGGGATTTTTTCTAGTGCTTTGAGAAAAAAACAACGTATCCGAGCACCATGGATTATCGAGCATTGTTTAAATGCACCTTATGATGTGATTGTATTTCAAGAGGTATTTGATCGAGACATCAAACGCAAGTTAAAAAAGGGGCTAAAAGAAATGTATCCCTACCAAGTAGATACCCGTATTGAAAAAGGGCGGTTAACCAGTAATGGAATTTTTATCGTAAGCAAAATTCCAATGAAATATATCGACCATGTTATTTATGCAAAAGGAGCCCATGAAGATGCTTGGGCTGCTAAGGGATGTACGTTGGTAGAGGTCGAAAAAGAAGGTTTTTTGTTTCAAATTGCAGGAACGCACCTTCAATCTGGCGGTTCCACTGCTGCTGAAAAGTTTAGAGCATTACAATACCAAGATATTCGAACTTTGTTAGACAAGCATGCTAATGAAAAGGTTCCCGTGTTGGTTATGGGAGATATGAATACCCGAAAATCTAATGCCCCTAAATACACTCAAATGATAGAAACAATCGGAGTGAAGGATTACCCTTTGAATGAGGAAGAACCGTATACAATTGACAATAAAAATTCTTGGAACACTCATAGTCAGGGTATTCAGTTGGATTATGTCTTATTGCAAGCGAGGGCAACACAAACGAATATTTATGAACAAAAAGTGTTGAGACTTAAAGCCGAGCACAAAGGGAAGCAAATTGATTTAGCAGATCATTATGGTATTGTGGCAACGGTAGAACTATTACCTTGATAAATGCGTTGCTTTAAATGTCAACTGATCTCATAGAATTCAGTTGTATTATATTTAATAGCTAATTGTCTACTTCATGGAAATTTTTGCCCTAAACTTTTATAGAAAAAAGAATAGCAATTTACTCTATATCCTACTTTTTGGATTTCTAACAGCTCTACTTGCCTATATAGGGATTACTCAGGAAACCAAAAATATTCTAGGAATCATTATAATTGCTGGGATGTTTTTTGGCGGCTTTTGTTTGTTTTTTTTGTATATGGCTTTGGATAATAGACCATTGGTAGCAATAAACGAAAACGGATTAAAAGCAATATACCATCAACCTAGCTTTATAAAATGGGAGGATATTAAAGAAGTGTTTGAACAAACAACGTCAGGACAATATTCAAACGATACATTTATTTGTTTAAATCTTAAGAATAAGCGTTTGCTGGAAAGACAAAACCTCTATTACAAAATTTGTACGTGGATAAATACTAAAACAGGTTTTGGTGAGATAAATATTTGGGGAAGTATTTTAAAGTTTTCTTCCCAAGAGCTTCTATTTATTTTGTCTTATTTAGCAACAGAAAAGGATGTGAAAAAACGTAGAAAATTTATCAATTCTTATAAAATGAAGGTTTTTTAAGAAAAGGTTTCAATAGATAATACTCCGTTGATTTTTTAGTTTTTCTACGAAAAACGTAAAAAAGCATCTTGCATTAGTTTGATTATCAGTCTTTTAGTATAAAAGCCAAGAAAAGTGCATCTTGCTGATAATCAAACTAATACGATTTTTCAACGGAGTAATGAATAGAGTAAAAATGGATTTAACGATTAAATTGAAAGAACTAGATAAGGCAGGAGATAATGAAGCAATAAAAAATATTTTATCTCAAGAACTAAAACGGAATGCTCGAAATTTGGAGCTGTTGGATTTTTGGATGACCTACATGGAGGATTATGATATAATACAAAAATATGCAAAAGACTATATTGGTTTAATATATGAACATCAAGATGAATTTCCAGAAGCGTATCAAGCTAGGTTATATGCATTGTTGGGCACATTAACAGAAGTGTATGATTCGCCTCAAATTGCTTGGGAGACTTTAGTTGAGGGGCTTGTTCGTTTTCCCAATTCTAGTGAAATCATTGAAAAAATTGAATCTATTTTTAGTTGCCCTTCTGATGCGCCAGAGCCTTCCGATTAGATGGAAATACTCGGCAAACTAGTTGCACAAGGAGAATTTCCCAAAGATACCTTTGAATATTTATTGTTAATTTGCGATGATCCAGAATTTCCAGAATTATTTAACCTTGCCAAAAAAAATGCCTTTGGTCAATAGAGCTTCTGTATATATTTTCAGTTGTCTTTCATGTAAATCGAAAACTTTGAAATCTAATCTACTATATCTAACTTTTTTTCTTATATTTAAAGAGAATTCAAAAACTTTGAAATGAGAGATGATTTTCCAGAAAAAGTAAAACGAGCATTAGCAGAAAGAGTAGCTCATAAATGTTCCAATCCTAACTGTTTAAAAATCACAATTGGTCCAAATTCCATTGCCACAAAATCTACAAAAGTTGGGATTGCAGCTCACATTACTGCTGCTGCAAAAGGAGGACCTAGATTCGATGAAAAACTTACTCCAAAGGAGCGAAAAGATATTTCAAATGGAATTTGGCTTTGTGGGAATTGTGCTAAACTTATAGATACTGATGTAGAAAAATATCCTAAACGACTCCTAATATCTTGGAAAGAAGATGCTGAATTAAAAGCTAGTCTTGTTCTTTCTTCTAATAAAATATTTGACAGTAAAAAATGGTTTACTTATAATGAAATTGAATACCAATCTAAATTAGAATTAAGATGGGCGATTTTTTTTGAAATAATGGGTTGGAAATTTACATATAAGCCATTTGAAACAGAGTATTGGAATCCTTCTTTTAAAATCTCAACGCATCAACCAAATTCATCCTTTCTTGTGGATGTAGGAATGAAAGGTGAATTTACTAGAGAAAAAAGAATAAATATTGGTTTCGCTACTAACTTCTCAAAAGGTATACTTATGGTTTTTGAAGACCCTTTTTTAAAAAATTCTGAAAATGAATATGGAGTCAATAACATTATTGGGATTTCTTCTCTTCCTGGGAAAATAAAAAATCATGAAAACAAAATAGACTTTGAATTTTGTACAGCTGTAGTTTCAGATATGTATGGGAAAACAGATGTAGTTAATCTCTGTGAAGAACATATTGATTCTGATTTCCCATTTAGAATACCAGACTTATATTCAAAATACTGGGTTAAAGCTACAAATATGTCTAATCGAGTAGAATAAAAAATAGAAGACAATAAGGCATATGCTGCCATGCCACAAAAAAGTCCATTTTTGACGATTAATGGTGAGAGTATCTATTTTGCATTTATTAGTATAATTAATACGATTTACTGCGTGTGTGCTTTGCTTTTAACTAACTGGGCTGCTACTGTGTGGTTTTAATGGAGTAATGATAATTATTGTTCCCTCAAATAAGTAGCCAATAATTTTTCTAGCAATTCTTCTTTAGATAAATGTTGCAGTTCCTCCTTAAAAGCTTGTTTGTTGGCTTGATCTAGTAAATCTCCTAAGGGTTTTTCTTTGGCAATTTTTCTTCCCCACAAAATCGCCTTGTTGACCAATTGATCCTTGACAGAAGGAAGAGGCAGGTAGTTGATAGATAGCTTAAGTTCTTGTTCTATTAATTGTAATTTAGCTTTCTCTTCAGGAAAAATAAAAGTAAGGCTAGTCCCTTTGTTTCCTGTTCTCGAGGTACGCCCACTTCGATGTGTATAAGCAATAGCCGTGTCAGGCAAATGATATTGAATAACAAAAGAAACGTTTTCTACATCTAAACCTCTAGCAGCCACATCGGTTGCAATTAAGAGATTGATATGACCATTTCTATATTGATCCATGATTTTGTTTCGCAAACCTTGTGGTAAATCACCGTGCACAGCACCACAAGAAAATTTGTTGGCAGAGAGTTGTTTGTAAAGTTTTTGTACGCCTGATTTTGTGCGGCAAAAAATGGTGCCTTTTTGATTGCCAAAGCGTGTCAAATAATACAGCAAAGTATTTAATTTGTCGATTGCTTTTAATTCTACTGCCCAGTGCTGAATGCTGCTATTGGTTGTTATATGTTTATCAATACTAATTTTTTTTAGTGTTTTGTGGAGGTATTTTTTTATCAAACCATTGATTTCATTAGGCATAGTTGCAGAAAAAAGCCAAGTAGAGTATTGGCGGTCGGTAGTTGCCAATATTCGGTCAATATCATTTTGAAAACCTCTTAATAACATTTCATCGGCTTCGTCAAAAACAACGAATTTTAAGGTAGATAAATAAATAACCCTTCGATTGACTAAATCCATCAGTCGACCAGGAGTTGCAACCAAAACTTGTACCCCATTGCTCAATTCGTGTACTTGACTTTTTAGGGAGGAGCCCCCATAAATAGCTTTAATTTTTAGATTAGGAATGTATTTGCCTAGGGCTATCAGTTCGTTGCCAATTTGTTCACAAAGTTCTCTAGTAGGAACCAAAACTACTGCTTGAATTTTTCCTTCATTGGTATTAATCCTAGACAACAGAGGTGCTCCAAAAGCGTATGTTTTACCAGTTCCAGTCGCCGAACGCCCCACAAAATCTCCTTGATGTTCTAATAGAATAGGAATTGCTTTGGCTTGAATTTCTGTAGGTTGGTCAATACCTTTTTCTTGTAACATTTGAATAATCTGCGGAGATAGATTAGAAGAAGAAAAACGTTTCATATTGTATGCTTGCTTTTTAGTATTGATGACAGGTTTTTAATCAGAGATATATTCTGATCTGGTATAAAATAGAAGCTTTTGTCTGGACAGTGCAGCTAAATAATGTTGCCTAAAACTTGCAATTAATATAAAATTAATGTATATTATTAGGATGACAAAAGGTAGATGCAAAAAGAGTAGCACAAAAATAGAAATGAATACCGAACATAATTATTTTTAGTGATCAATCAACCATAACAAAATAAAATAGTGACTCTAGATTTTACAACTAGTTTCTTTTTTGAATTTTGCAAGTGCTAGAGATTTGATAAAAGTAGACAAAATTAATGACTACTGTATCATTTTATTAATACTCTGTTGGTTTTTAGTTTTTCTACGAACCCGCAGGCGCACGAAGTAAAAACATAAAAAAGTATCTTGCATTAGTTTAGCTTTGTTACTTCCTTCGGTCGTGAGCTCGCACAGCTCGGTTCGCTGCTACTTCGTGGTACTGTGTGAGGGCTTCGCCGCTGATTATTAGTCTTTTAGTATAAAGATTGGTAGGATGTATCTTTCTGATAATTAAGTTAATATGATTTTCGACGGAGTAATGATTTTATAGGATGTTGTTTCTATTTTTATAAAACCTCAAAATACGATATTAGGATACTTTTCCAGTACCCTATATTGATTCCTTGCAAAAGGGAGTACTTTATTACACTATATCAATCACACATTTAGCTTACTTCACAACACTAATATTCTTAAAATACCTGTATTGAATTAGTTAAGAAAGAACAGTTGACACTGCTTAACGATCGATCAAATTTGTTAGAACATCTTTTATAAATGTTCTTGAAGCAACAATCATTTTTAGAATATTAGAAGTTAATTCTCATAAGATGGAGCCTACTATAATCTTTTGCTCCAATATTTAGGTCAATTATAATTTGGACAAGAACCTCTGCTTGACAATGACAATTGGAATTAACTATTTTTTCCGCATAAATTAACAGGTATAATTTTTATATAACAATATTATTTATTATTATATGTGATAATATTTTATATTATTATTGATGATGAATTATATTTTAACTAAGGGAATAATTTTTACAGAGAAAAAAAGAAAATTATGAAAAAAAAGATACACTTTATTGTAGTACATTATAAGGTAATGATGTTGTGCCTTTGTTTTTTTCTTTTGTTTGAGAATCAAAATTTGAGAGCAGAAGGAACATCAGCTGTGATGCCCAACAATACTAATGGCACCGCATTATTTGTGCGATTTGATCTTGGTATGGGACCATATAGAGGCGCTATTTCAGAAAATATTCTAAAAATAAGCATCAACGATCATACTGTAGAAAACCTTTATTTGGGACTCAATGCTTGGGAACGAATTACCAACCAACCTGTCACAGATGGTTTTTATAGAATTGTAGATCCGCTTGGGGTAGAGGTAGTTCCTCCCACACCAATCCCTGTAGCTGGACCAGGATTTATTGCAACCTATGCACAAGCGGTAGCAGGTCCCAATGTAAATGGGCTCAACCCAGCGGGATATCCTCCTATTGTTTTTAATCCAACTGTCAATGGAGATTATCGAGTAGAGTTGTACCGAAGTACTGATGGAGGAGCTACTACAGTAGTGGGGGGAGCCCCTAGCGAAATGTTTTTTCCCTACTTTGATTTTACCGTAGCGGAGGCAAACAATACCGTTTATTCAGGGCGATTGCATTGTCAACGGTGGTCTTTCATTACTTATGATCCAGCCGATCCTGCATTTGCACCCAATTCCGCTTTTTCTTACGAAGGAGATTATTATGCATATACTGCCGACAGTTCAGTTTTGAGGGTTAATTTTGAGCCAGGTTTTAGACCATTGGGGTATATCTTAGCAATGAATAAGTATGGAATTAGGAATACAGGTAACTTTGCTGTAGATAGAGTTAGTGAATATACAGGTGCTGCGGCTCCACCATTAACTAATGGATATGAAGTTTTTTTGACAGTGCCAGATACCAATATATTTGCTGTCGCTCCTCCTTCTAGTGCGCCAGTTATTCCTAGCAAAATTTATGGTTGTCCAGGCAATTATTTTATTCCCTTGTTTGTTCCTGATCCAGGGGATATTGCGATACTATTAGATTTAAACGGAACAGCTGGTTTTCAAGCTGGAACAGCCGATCGAATTATAGAAATTTATGACTTAACGTCAGGCAATCATGTAATCAATTGGAATGGATTAGATGGTTTAGGAGCTCCAGTCAATGGCAATATTAGCTTTAATATTACAGTCACACTGTTTAGAGGACGAACCAATATACCAATGCATGATGCAGAAGTAAATATCAATGGTTTTTCTGTAACAGCAATTTTTCCTTCCTTGGGTACCAGAAAATTATATTGGGACGATGCTACTGTGGCTGATTTTGGAACTTGTGGTGTCGAAGCTACCGACAATATCACAGGAATAGGAGTAGCTACAACAAATATGCTAGAGGGGGCGGCAGGCCCTACACATGCGTGGAATGGTGGAGCAACATTTGCCGTTCCTGGACCTACTTCAGGAAATGGAACAACTACAGCTCCTTTGTGCGATGATTTTGGAAATGCGAGAACAATCAATACTTGGTTTTGGTCTTATGATGTATCTTCTATCCCTTTTGCTAGAACGACGCCTAACTGTGATTTGGATGGTGATGGTATCGCTGATGATATAGACATTGATGATGATAATGATGGTATTTTGGATCTGATAGAACATCCCATAGACCCTTTACTAGATTTGGATGGTGATGGCATTCCTGATTATTTAGATCCTAATTTCCCAGGATTTGTGGATGCTAATATGGATGGTGTCAATGATAACTTTGATGCCGATGGAGATGCTGTTATCAATTCCTTTGATTTAGATGCCGATAACGATGGTATTGCCGATTTAGTAGAAGCTGGTGGGGTTGATACGGATGGAAATGGACTAATAGATATCACTACAGACTCTGACGGAGATGGATTGATGGATGTATATGATGACGAGTTTACCTATCCATCTAGAGTTCCGATAACAACAGGAACCATACAATACAATGCAGCCGATGATTGTCAAACTGTTGCTGCACCTACCCATAATATTGTTTTTAATTCTGGCAATATAGATGCAAGTTCTGATGTGTTTCTTGTATTTGATCTAGAAGGAGATTATGGGGCAGATTTTGAGGCGTTTACTGTAACAGGAGAAGAAGGAGTAAGTATTGGCGGTGTTTTTAATAGACAAAATTCTAATAATCCTGCTTATGTAGATTGTGATGTTAATGGAATGCAATTCATCATTACAATAACCCAAGCAAATTGGAATAGATGGAATGATGATAATGTTGTCAATCTAACGATTCAAGCCAATGCAGATGTCAACCTGTGTACCAATGTTTCATGTATTAGAAATGTGAGAGCCTTGCACAATTTCCAAATGATGAATTGTAATAGAATTCCTTCTCCTTCACATGTTATAGAAGTTAACTCTGGAACCGTTGATGTCACTAGTCCTGTTAATTTTACGTTCACATTGCAAGGTGATTATGGAGCAGATTTTGAACAATTTACATTGGCAGGAGAAGGAGGAACGCCAATTGGAGGCACTTTTAATCGTCAAAATTCAGACAATCCTACTTATACCGATTGCTCTAGTCCAGGGATGAACTTTACAGTTACAATCCCACAAGCTGATTGGAACCTTTGGAATGATGATGGAATTATCACAATCACTTTACAAGCCAATGCAGATGTAAACTTTTGCGACTTTACTTCTTGTATTAGTAACTTAAACTTTTTTATCCCAACGGCTTCTCTAGGAGTAGATATTGCTAATAATAATACAGACAATGACTTGCTGCCAGATTTCTTAGATGTAGATTCTGATAACGATGGCATTCCAGATGTGGTAGAAACAGGGGGAACAGATATTAATGGAGATGGTCGTGTTGATAATTATGCAGATTCGGATGATGATGGTTGGAATGATATTGTTGACGGTGATGTAGGAAATGATGGTAATTCTGAAAATCTTGCCAATGTATTGGTTATTACCAATGGAGATGGTAATGCCGATGGAATTCCCGATAGTTATCCAAATAAAGATGCCGATAAAGATGGCTTATTAAATCACTTAGACTTAGATGCGGATAACGATGGTGTTCCAGATGTGGTAGAAGCTGGTGGAACCGATGTGAATGGAGATGGACGTGCAGATAATTATGCCGATGCGGATGGTGACGGCTTTAATGATGTGGTCGATGGTGATCCAACCAATGAATTAACATTAGGAACAGATATAAATGGAGCGAATACAGCAAATGCACTGGTACAAACAGGCGTAGATGGGAACAGTGACGGAGTTCCAGATTCATACCCTACTGGAGATACAGATCGAGATGGCTTATTGAATCATCTGGACTTAGATGCAGACAATGATGGCATTCCAGATGTAGTAGAGGCTGGTGGTACTGATGTAAATGGTGATGGTCGTGCTGATAGTTATGCCGACAGCGATAACGATGGTTTTAATGATGTGGTCGATGGTGATCCAACGAATGTATTGGCTTTAGCAGATGATAGTAACGGCTCTAATACTGGCAATGCATTATTAGTGACAGGGGCAGATGGTGATAATAATGGAACTCCTGATACTTATCCAAACGATGATTTAGACGGTGATGGCATTTTAAATATGCTTGATTTAGATGCGGACAACGATGGTATTTTGGATATCGAAGAAGCAGGCGGAACGGATGCGAATAGAGATGGTCAAGAAGATGCTTATGTGGATGCGGATGGAGATGGCTTTAATGATGTAGTAGATGGCGATCCAACCAATGCATTGGCAGCAGGAACCGATACGAATGGAGCGAATAGTGCCAATGCGACTACTCGAACAGGAGCTGATACCGATGGTGACGGTGCACCGAATAGCTATCCAAATGACAACCAAGATGGTGATAACAATTATAATTTCTTGGACATAGATGCGGACAATGATGG
>NZ_JHBV01000050.1 GCF_000724545.1 Aureispira sp. CCB-QB1
CCAATAATGGTTCCAATGGTTTTATAGAGGATTGCTATATAGAAGCTGGTAGTGCAGGTGATGGTGCTATGGGGGGCAGTGGTGGTAATGGTGGCTTAGGTGGTCTTGGTGGTGCTGGTGGTGTGTCTAATTTGGCACAGTTGGGAAGAGGTGGAAATGGTGGCGCTGGCGGTACTGGCGGTCGTGGCGGTCGTGGTGGAGAAGGTGCTGACGGTATCGAAGTAAATATTTTTTGGGATGGAAAAGGAGTTGTACCAGCCGCACGTGATTCGGCATTTAATTTATCAGGGCAACCAACTATTGTTGTAGAAGATATTAATTGCAGTAACAAACAAGTACGATTTAGAAATACAACATTGCCATCAGGTACAGGAAATACAAATTGGAATTTTGATCTTGTTGCAGGAACGGCAATGCCGAATAATAGTAGTGATAATCCTGGAGTGACAACCTATTTAAATACAGGACGTTATACGGTTAGGAATGGAACGGGACCGAATGGGATTTACAGAGGCTTTCAAAACATCGCTTTCCCTGGTCCTGCACAACCAACTATTTCAACTACAGCAGTACCTTTAGGTGGAGCAGATACATTTCAAGTATGTATAGGAGATATGCCTATCTTTACGAGTTCTAATACTACGGATACTATTTATTGGAATTTTACAACAGCCATAAGCCCATCTAATCCAGGTAATATACCCACTGTGTCGGGTATACCATTTAATGTGGCAGGTTTTCATGTGATTGAATTGTATGTTCATTCAGCTTGTTGTGGACCATCTCCTAGGGATACCATTTGGTTGCATGTAGTACCCAATCCAAATGTATTGCCTTTGCCTAACGATACCATTTGTATAGGAGATACATCGGAGATTAAATTGTTGGGGTTAACTGGCTTAGATACAGTTGTTTGGAATCCATCTAGTGGTTTAACCCAAGTTACACCAGATTCTTTTATTGCAGTACCTACAACGACAACAACCTATCGAGCTACTATATCTAGACGACTAAGCAGTGGAGGACAAACGTATTATGCTTGTCCTGTAGATGTAATTACTGAAATTACGGTATCATCTCCTGTGACAGCGAGTATTGCTTCTAAAGTAGATGTAGCTTGTAAAGGCGAATTGACAGGAGAAGCAACGGCACGAGGCGTCGGTGGAGGTAGTACTAGTTATCTCTATCAATGGGATGCTGCTGCTGGAAACCAGACAACAGCCACAGCTACTGGACTGGCAGCAGGAACATATTGTGTTACTGTTACGGAGAGCATGTCAAATTGTTCCGATGTGGTTTGTGTTACCATTCAAGAACCTGCTTTGGTAACATTCATTAATACAATCTCATCAACAGACGTATCTTGTAATGGTGGTAACGATGGAAGTGCTTCTGCACTAGCACAGGGCGGAACTCCATATACTGTAGGTTCGCCGTATAACTATACTTGGTCAGATGGTCAGACAGGTCCAACAACAACAGGATTGGCGGTCGGAAAGTATTATGTAACAGCAACGGACTCATTAGGATGTCAAGGGATAGATTCTATTATTGTTAATGAACCGGCTATAATAACGCTCACTACATTTACCGCTCCTGTAAATTGCCATGGAGATACAACAGGTGTTATTTCGGTATCTCCTAGTGGTGGGGTAGGAGGCTACACTTATCAGTGGAATGCTGCGGCGAATAACCGAACTAGTGCAGTGGTTAATAATTTGAAAGCTAATATTACTTATTGTGTGACGGTCTCGGATGCTAATAGTTGTACAGCAACTATTTGTGAAACATTATCAGAACCACCAGAATTAGACGTAGATATCTTTATTTTAAATAATATTTCTTGCCATAATACAACAGATGGGAGCTTGTCTGCCTTTTCAACAGGGGGAACAGGGACAGGAACATATGCTTGGTCTACAGGACAAAATACGGCGACCATCAATAATCTTGGTGGAGGTATTTATACAGTAACAACAACAGATGGAAATGGTTGTACGGTAACTGATACAGAGACCTTGGTTGCTCCTTCACCAGTTACCGTTACTTCATCGATAGTTGGAATTACTTGTCATGGAGATTCGACCGGTGAGATTGCTTTGACTGTTAACGGGGGAACAGGTACTTATACGTATCTTTGGTCTACGGGAGCGACAACTAGTACCCTTACAAATTTAAGGGCAGGATCATATACGGCTAGTATTACAGATGGGAATGGTTGTATGACATCGACAAATATCTCATTGATAGATCCCGCTCCAATTCCTGCTCCAGATATTCGAGCATTGGATACGATTGTCTGTGAAGGGGAAGACATTCAACTCATATCTTTTACTTCTGCTAATCAGCACAATTGGACAGGACCTAATGGATGGACAGGACAAGGACAGTTCCAAATTATTCCAATTTCAGGAACGGTTCACGATGGCGTTTATTCTTTATACACTGAAAATAACAATGGTTGTGTATCTAGAGATACTTCTATTAGAATTTATGTCAACCCATCACCTACAGCACCTATTTTATTAGGAGGAGGAACGCTATGTTTTAACGATACAATAATTTTGGAAGCAAGTGGAGGAACTTGTGATAGCTTATATTTTAATGGACCAATTAGTACAATTGGAACAACAGATACGATTCTGTTGATTCCACCCTTTTTCCAAAATCATCAAACGGGCTTGTGGACTCTAAGTTGTGTTGATACACTAACGGGGTGTCGTTCTGAATCGGCTCCTATATTTATCAATATGCAACCTTCTCCACCGCAACCTATTGTTAGTAGCAATAGCCCTATTTGTGTTGGTGATTCTGCTGTTTTGATAGCGCCTAGCGTGATAGGAGCAATAAATGAATGGTTTGCAGATTCTAATCAAAATGTGAGTTTGGGTGTTTTTGATACCTTGCTGAGATATAATTTGTTTGCGACAGATACTGTATTTTTAGTTCAAACCGTCAATGGTTGTCCTTCTCCAATTAGTCGAGTAATCACAACTGTTAACCCAAAACCTAGTCTGCCGATTATTATAAGCAATAGTCCCGTATGTGAAGGAGATACCCTACAATTTAATACTCCTTCATCGGGAGCTAATTATGAATGGGCACACGAATTTAATGGCTTTAATTCCAACCAAAGAGATCCTTTTATTTATCCTGTTGGTGTATTGGATTCTGGTCGTTATGCATTGGTTATAACCAATAGTTTTGGATGTGTTTCAGATACTGCATTCGTACAAATTTCTGTCAATGAACTACCTATTGCACCTATTACCAATACCAATAGCCCTGTATGTGAAGGCGATAGTATCCTTTTGAGCGTTAGTTCCATTTGTGATACGATCTATTGGATCAGTCCTTTAGGCAATCAATACCGCACAACAAGTCCAATGTTAGGAATTGATACCAATAGTGTTGATTATGTTAATGGTCCATGGAATATAATTTGTGTCAATGCAGCAGGTTGTGCATCTGCTTCTACTATTGATACTGTAAGAATACGCCCCAAACCTATTTTCCCAACCATACAAGGAAGAGACTCTGTTTGTATAGGAGATAGTGTACGCTTGGGTGTTTTCCCTGTGTTTAATGCAAATTATACCTGGACAACAGCAGGGAATATAGTTGTTAGTAATAACAATCCAGCTACATTTTTGAATATAACAACTGATACAACATTCTACTTGACAATATCTGTCAATGGTTGTTCCGACAGAGATAGTGCTCGTGTTGCTGTTTATCCTGCTCCTATGGCTCCAATACCACCAGATACAATTCGCATCTGTGAAGGCGACACATTACGAGCATCAACGATAACACCAGCATTGGGGTATCAATGGAGGAACCCTATAGGGAATACTAGCCATGCCGCTATGCCTATGAAAGCTTCTGCGACATTACAAGATAGTGGAACATACCGTTTAAGAATTATTGATTTGAACGGTTGCGTTACACCTGACACGACATTTGAAGTAATTGTCAATACTTTGCCCAATGCTCCTACTGTTGTAGATAATAATCCTTGTCATGGAGATAGTTTAATTCTTGTCGCAACAGGAAACGATGACTATACTTGGTTGAGTTCTAATGGAACGACTTATACTGGTGATACGGTAGTACTTTTGTTTGGTTCATTGGATTATACTGCTACTTGGGATGTTGTTGGGATCAATAATGCAACGGGGTGTGCCTCATTGCCAACTTATCATAGTCCTTCAGTGCGACCTACTCCAGCACCCCCAGTGGCATCGAATAGCGGTCCTGTTTGTGTAGGGGATTCTGTTAGACTATTGACACCAGTTGTTGCAGGCGCTAGTTACAATTGGATAGCCTTGCCAAGTTTGACACTTGTAGGGGGCGCAAATGAGATTGTGGTGCCTAATATTACCAGTAATCGTTCTTTTAGATTAGAAATTGAAGTAAATGGTTGTACGAGTGCCGATACAACACAAGTATTCGTACACCGTGCGTTGCCAGCACCTCAATTGCCTGATAGTATACTTGTGTGTGAAGGCGATACCCTATTTTTAACAACTGCTACCATTGTGCCTGTAGGGGGGAGTTACGATTGGTCTGGACCGACAGGATTTACCTCCAATCAAAAAGATCCATTTATAACTCCTGCTCAATCTATTCATAATGGGGTTTACACTTTAGAATTGATAGATACTACAGGCTGCCCATCGGAAGATACTACTGTACGAGTAATTGTCGTCCCTCCACTAGCGGCAACTAGTATAACTAGTCCAAGTACGAATATTTGTAGAGGCGATTCATTGATTTTGATTGCGGCAACTACTTGTGATAGTATGGTTTGGGTAAATCCTTTGAATCAATTGGTTGAGGGAGGAGATACCTTGGTGCTGACAGATACTAGTGCTAATTATTTAGCAGGAGATTGGAATTTAATTTGTGTGGATACTGCAACAGGCTGTCAAAGTGTCTCGAATACAATTACCATAACTATTAGAACCGTTCCTAATCCACCCGTTATTACACAAAATGGTCCGTTGTGTGCAGGAGAGGATTTAAATCTAAGCATGGCATTGGTTAGTGGTGCCAATTATCAATGGTACGCGAAGAACCCAATATTATTAATTGCCAATACTTCTAGTATTACTCTTTCAGGGATTACTACAGATACGGTGTTTTATGGTGTTGTTGCTGTTAATGGTTGTTCTGCTTTAGATTCTGTTCAGGTGATCGTTAATGCGCTACCTGCTCCACCTAATGTTGATGCTGTATCAGATACGATTTGTGAGAATGATTCGTTGAGATTAGAAACTTCTACCAATGCAGTGGCGTATAATTGGACAGGTCCGAATGGTTTTAGCAGCATACAACGTAACCCAATTGTTGCCGTGACCTCATTGGATACAGGATTTTACAGTTTGACGATTACAGATACTTCAGGTTGCCAGTCTACAGATAGCATACGGATACATATCAATACTGTGCCAATCCAACCTACAATAACTACTGCAAATAACGTTTGTTTTGGAGATAGCATTCATTTGGAAGGAGGGGCTTGTCACTTGTCAACATGGTTCTCTCCAATAGGAACTACATTGGATGTGTTTGGAAGTTCAACTTTAATTATATTTGTTGACAGTGCAGAATATGTCTCTGGGGCATGGCGTGTAATTTGCACCGATACAATTACAGGATGTGTATCGGATACGTCATTGCCTGCTAATATTACGATTAATACTTTACCCGCTAGTTTATTACCGAGTAACAATGGTCCGATTTGTAGTAACAGCACGGCTACGTTGTCTGTTCCTCAACAAGGAGCCTTAACTTACGAATGGGCAGAGGATCGTTTATTGACAACAATTATCCAAACAGGACATGTAGCCAATACAGGACTGTTAACTTCAGATCGTACATTTTATGTTCGAGGAACAACTTTGGCTGGCTGTTCAACCATTGATTCTACAACAGTAGTTGTAGTAGCTCCATTAACAACGCCTGATATCTTTGCTGCCGATACCTTGCTTTGTGAAGGAGATAGTATATTATTGGGAACCAATGCGAGCCCTTATACTTACTATTGGACAGGTCCGAATGGATTTGCTTCAAATAGGCAGTATCCTATTATTGCCACAGCGACTACAGCGGATAGTGGTTTATATACATTATTGGTAGAAGATAGCAATGGTTGTCTTTCCCCCGATACAAGTATTCATATTGCGGTTCATACAAACGCATATACGGGATTGACCTTGTTAAATCCGAATAGTGTATGTACTGGAGATTCTGTTGTTATTGAAACAAGTGGAACTATCTGTGACAGTGCTTTGTGGGTTGGTCCAATAACAACACAAGGAGGGAGCTTGAACCAAACGATTGTTTACCCCAATGATAGTAACTATGTCAATGGGGCTTGGTATTTGATTTGTTACGATACCTTGACTGGATGTTCTGCGGTTTCTAATACAGTATTGGTGAATATTGATCCAATCCCTCCTAGACCTATTGCCATTAACAATGGTCCCGTATGTATGGGGGATACGGTTGAATTATCTGTAGTGGGATCTTCTGGAAATAGAACATTTTGGTATGCAGATTCTTTGTTGACCAATGTTATTGATAGTAGCCTTGTGATTACAGTAGGAGGTATTGTTAGCGATACAACCTTTTATGTACAGCAAGTAAGTACCAATGGTTGTTTGTCACCGGTCGCTAACACGACTGTGAATTTGCACCCTCGTATTACACCTATTGTGTATCAAGATACGGTAGAAGTTTGTGAAAGAGATTTGATACAATTGGGTGTTTTGACGAATGGCAGCAATTATAGTTGGGTAGGACCAGGAGGTTATACATCATCCCTACAAAACCCAACAATTAATAATGCAACGATGACTGATGCTGGAAACTATATAGTATCTATTGTTGATAATAATGGCTGTCTTTCTTTTGAGGATACCATTGTTGTTATTGTGAAGAGTAATCCAACGGTACCCGTTCTTAGTCATAATGGACCTGTTTGTGAGGGCAATGATTTGATCTTAAATGTATCCGCTGCTTGTGATATTTTTAGATGGACAGGACCTTCGGGGGCTCCATTCGATTCTACTGTTACTACCTTAGTAATCCCTTCTAATCATCCCGATTATAGAGATGGAAGCTGGGAGATGTTATGTATCGATAGAATCACAGGTTGCCAATCTTTGTCTAATATTGTCAATGTAGATATTATAGAAAAGCCTTTGTCGGGAATTATTGCCAATTCGGGACCAGTGTGTATTGGTGATTCTGCAATTTTATCAACAACACCAATTACAGGGGTGACTTATGATTGGAAGCTGGCAAACAATACTTCGGTCGATACAGGGCAATCTATAAAGGTCTTAATAACCACGACAACGACTTTTTATTTGGAAGTAACCACCTTTAGCGGGTGTTCATTTATAATAGATTCTACTACTGTCAATGTTTTTGCACCAACCCCCAAGCCTTCTATTAGTAGTAATGCGCCTATTTGCGAAGGAGATACTTTGTTCTTGACTTCTTCTTCCTTAGCACCCAAGTATACTTGGACAGCTCCCAATGGTTTTGTTGACACTACTCAAAATACAATGGTTTTGGGAGTAAGCCTTGCGGATTCAGGTGTGTATACTTTATCGATTATAGATACCAATGGATGTGCTTCTTTAGATACAAGTCTGAATGTAATTGTTCACCGTAGACCTAGTTCTCCCACGATTACAGGACTGCTAAGTATTTGTGAGGGAGATAGTTTATTATTAAGCGTATCTGGTGCTTGCGATTCAGTATATTGGATTAGTCCATTAGGAAATATTTTCTCTGGAAATAATTTGAGTATTGCAGCAGATAGTACGGGATACGAAGCAGGAACATGGCAAGCCTTCTGTTTGGATACGATAACAGGCTGTGAAGCTGCATCTGCACCAGTCAATATAACCATTCGTTCTAAATTTGCACCTGTTGTAACCAACAATGGTCCAGTTTGTATTGGAGAGGGAGCAATATTGAGTACCAACTTTATCGTAGGAACCTATACTTGGTGTAGAGATTCTCTGATGACCGACACCATTGTAGGTGCTAATGGTTTCGTAGTGTTTGTCAATAATTTGCAAGCTGATACGACATTCTATGTCGTCGTAACTCCGTCAGGAGGCTGTAGCTCAGCACCCACTCCAACAACTGTTTTAGTGCGTCCTGCGGGACCCGCTCCTATAGTTCCTAGTAATTTGAGTGTTTGTGAAGGAGAGGACATTATTTTGACTACTACCACTACTGCTTCAGCGTATCATTGGAGTGGCCCTAATGGCTTTGGATCTAGTCAAGCTAACCCTGTTGTTTCGAATGCCGATACTTTAGATGCAGGAATTTATTACTTAACAGTAGACGATCTTAATGGCTGTACGACCGATAGTGCCCAAATAATAGTAACTGTTGATACCTTGCCAGTAGAACCCAATATCAAGCCTTTTGATGTTATCTGCCAAGGCGATACTTTATTCTTGGATGCTGATAGTACGAGCAATCATTGTGACTCAATGGTATGGGTAGGGCCTAATGGGCCTAACTTTGCAATCTCAGGCTCCAGTATCTTCATTTTACCTAATGATACCAATTATGTGGGTGGTTTATGGGTGTTAAGATGTATTGATACTACGACAGGATGTTTTAGTACTTCTAATGCTAGCTTGGTTATTATTTCACCTTTGCCAGATACACAAGCTACATTTAGTAATAGTCCTATTTGCATCGGAGGAGATGCTGTGCTCAGCACCAATGTTGTTAATGCATTTCACACCTACACTTGGTATTCGAGCTTGGCATTGGATACCGTAGCAGGAACGGGGCAAAATCCAACAATACCCAACATAACAACAGATTCTACATTTTATTTGGTGATAACGAATGGCGTTGGATGCCATTCCGCTCCAATAGCTACTCCCGTAACGATTCTACCGCCAAGTACAGCACCCGTTGTACCAGCTGACTTTGCAGTTTGTGAGGGGGAACCAATTGTTATGACAACAAGTAGCCTTGCTAATGCTTATTATTGGTCTGGACCCAATGGTTTTGTTGATAGTGTTCAGAATCCAATTGTTACTCCTTCCGCTACATTAAATGACACTGGGCGATACACCTTGATTGTAGTAGATAATAATGGTTGTTTGTCTAGAGACACTTCTGTTTATGTCAGCGTTAATGGAGTGGCGACGGCGCCTACGATTAGTTATAATGGTCCTATTTGCGAAGGAGATACCTTAGAGTTATTTTCTTCAGGGTTATGTGGTCAGTCTCAATGGATTGGACCCAATGGAAATAGTGCCACAACTTTAGGAAGTCCAGGCGGTAACAATGTACTTTGGACAATTGGTTCTAGTACAGCTATTCCTTATGGAAATGCCAACTATTTGGGGGGAGATTGGTATACAGTCTGTATCGATACTCTTACAGGTTGCCGAAGTATATCGGATACTATTACCATTGTTATAGAACCACAACCTCATATTGTTGCAGTTGTAAATAGTGGTTCTGTTTGTAGTAATGACAGTGTCAACCTTAGTGTTTCTGTTGTTGGTTCTACGGCAAGTACAATTACTTGGTACTCTAATTCTAATCTGTCAACTAGTAGTCAGATAGGAACAGGAACCTCTATCAATGCAGCCGTGGGAACAACGAATATAACATTTTACGTTCGTGCTATTTCAGGGAATGGTTGCGAAAGCATAGATTCTACAACCGTTATAGTATACCCAACACCTTTAGCTCCTAACTTAACGGATACACTTACTTTGTGTGAAGGGGAGTCGATTGTGTTGAATACTACCACAGCAGCTAGTGGGTACAATTGGTCGGGACCCAATGCTTATAGTAGCAGCTTGCAAACACCCGCAGCGATTGTTGCTAGCGCGAATACCGCAGGAACATATACATTGAGCATAAGTGATGCCAATGGGTGTGTATCGCCTATAAGTGCGATGGAAGTACTAGTTAATCCCATACCTTTAGCTCCAAGTGTGAGCAATACAGGACCTGTTTGTATGGGGGACTCGGTGACCTTGTCTACCAGTTCTACTGTTGCTTCTGCTAATTACGAATGGTTTCATGTAAATACAGGGAATAGTGTAGGATTTGGAACGCCACTTAGTTTGGGGAATATTAGTTATGCAGATACTGGGCGTTATTATGTGGTGATTACTACGAATGGATGTAGTGTTCGTTCTTTGGATAGCACAACTGTTGGTGTTTTTGGAAGTGGTATTGCTGCTGCTTTTGCAGGACTTGACCAAAATTTATGCGGTTTGGATAGTACAGTATTAAATGCTAATCCTGTTGCTTTGCCCAATGTAGGAGTGTGGACAAGCAATAGTGGTGCTACAATTGTTAATCCTAATGCTTCCAATACTACTTTGTTAAACATTCCTATAGGAACAAATACTTTTTATTGGACTGTGACAAGCAATAGTTGTAATGCATCGGTCGTAGATTCTGTTGTAATTACAGTTGTTCCTATTGGGGCAGATACGGCTTTTGCAGGACTTGACCAAAATTGGTGTAACGTGACGACAACAGTATTAGCAGCCAACATGCCAAGCAGCAGTACAGGAACTTGGACACAAAGCAGTGCTCAAACTAGTATAGGGGTTGTTATAGATAACCCTATTAGCCCCAATACACAAGTAACGGGTTTGCAATCGGGGCAGTTGTATACCTTTGTTTGGTCATTAGATAACGGTGTTTGTGGAACTTATGATTCCGATACGATGCTTGTAACGATTGATGATATTCCTAGTGATAACGCTTTTGCAGGAGCAGATATAATAGCTTGTGGATTGGATACGGTTCCTTTGCAAGCGTTTAATTCTACTTTGGGAAATGGTTTGTGGAGCACGAATACTTCTGCCGTGATTTTAAATGATAGCGTTTCGACAACAGCAGTAACTAACCTTCAACAGGATACAACGGTGCTGGTATGGACACTATCAAGTGGAAATTGTGGTGTTTATTCTAGTGATACTGTTTTGGTCATTCAAGGAGGAATCGCTCCGATTGCCAATGCCGATAATTTTACGGCTACAGCAGGGAACACAACAACCATTAACGTACTACCGAATGATGTTTTGACAACGAATTGGGATATTTATATCAACACACCAACAACCAGTGGTCAGTTGCTTAATTTAAATAATGGATTGTTTGATTTGACTTTACAATTAAGAGATACTGCTAATCAATACTTTATTTATGAGTTGTGTAATCCTGATTGTCCCAATAGTTGTGACACAGGATGGGTTAATATTACTGTGTCAACAATAGGTGATTGTGAACCGCCCAATATTTTTACACCTAATGAAGATGGTACAAACGATGTGTTTGAAATTCCCTGTTTGAGTAATTTAACAGGCGCAAAATTATTGGTCTTTAATCGTTGGGGAGATCTAGTGTATGAAACAGATCAGTACAACAATCAATGGGATGGAACACATGAAGGCAAACCTTTGCCCGATGCTACTTATTTTTATATTCTTAAAATCGGAGACGAAGAACCATTACAAGGATCGGTTGAAATCCGAAGATAGAGACAGTATTAATCGCTTAATACTCTTGTGACAAAATCATAAATAGGTCGTAAGTATTTGAGATACTTGCGGCTTATTTTTTTGAAAAAACAGATAAGACCTTTTTATGAGAAGGTTTAGAAAATTAAAATTTTGATACATAAATAAGTGGGCAGAAAAAAAAGAATACTACAACAGTTCGTTAAGCAAGTAGCAGTACTAAAAATCGCTATTTTTATGGTACCGTATTTTCTGATTGTTTCCTTAATTTGTAACCAATGGATAAGAAAGACATTATTATTTAAAATTTGACCACTACTTCTTTAGACCTCGCTCTCTAAACAACCTCTAATATGATACGATTAATGGGAATAATAGGGTTGCTTTGTGTTATTGTTACAAGCACCTTTGCACAAGATAGTTTATTATTGAATGATAACTTTGATGATAACCGTTTGGAATGGTATGAAATAGATAATAATAATCTAAAGATAAAAATACAAGATGGTCATTATTATATTAAAAATAAAAATAATGTAAGCCAACGGCTGAATAGAGTTTTAGACAACCTAATGCCTAATCAAGAAGATTTTACCGTAAAAATTAAATTGCGTCAAATTGCAGGAAGCACAGGAATTGGATATGGTTTGGTGGTAGGATTGACAAAAGACAATCGAGATTTTAAGAAGTTGCTGATCAATGGAAGAGGGCAATTTAAGGTAGATAATTTTTATAACAATGCCAGCCATATTTTGGCGAATTATAAAGATGAAGAAGCTTTGAATAAAGTTTTTGAGTATAATGTCTTGGAGATAAAGAAAGATGCACAAATAATGACTTATGCGATCAACGGAAAGATTCTGGGAAAAAGTGTAGGCGGAAGTAATTATGGAAATCGTATAGCATTTTTTTTAGGAGGTAAAATGTCTGTAGAAATAGATTATATCACCGTGACCAAGCGACCTTCTGGAATTCAGGTGGTTGAAAATGCCAACAAAATTGGACAGCGAGTTCGATTAGGAGAGGAAATTAATTCTGATTATGCCGAACTAGCACCAATTTTGTCTGCGGACGGGAATACCATGTATGTATGTCGTAACGATCATCCTGAAAACATTGAAAAGGGCAATGATATTTGGGTTACTCAACGTATGGAAGGTGACCAATGGTCTCTACTAAAAAACATTGGAAAACCATTGAATAATGACGGGGCGAACTTTGTTGTTTCTGTTTCGCCAGATAACAATAGTTTGGTTGTTGCCAATAGGTATAATGAAGATGGCTCTCAAGGTGGAAACGGCTTATCAATAACACACAAAACGGCAGAAGGGTGGTCAATACCTCAAGCAGTAGAAATTAAGAATTATTACAATAAAAATCGTTATGTAGGGTATTTTTTGTGTACAGACAATAAGACACTTATTTTATCCGTGCAGCGAGACGATTCCGAAGGACAAAAAGATTTATATGTAAGTTTTTTGAGAGAGGATAATACATGGTCGGTGCCCTTGAATATGGGAAAATCGGTCAATACCTTTGCAAATGAAGCAAATCCTTTTGTGGCGGCGGACGGAAAGACAATGTATTTTGCCTCACAGGGGCATTTAGGCTATGGAAGACATGATATATTTGTAACCAAGCGTTTAGATGATACTTGGACAAACTGGAGTATACCTAAAAATTTGGGACCTCAAATAAATAGTTCTAAAGAAGATTTAAGTTTTTATTTAACGGCGAAGGGAGATCAGGCTTATATTAGTTCTGGAGGAGATATTTGGAGCATTGAAAACCCAGAAAAACCAGAGCCAATTGTTTTGATAAAGGGGAGGGTTTTTAATGCCAAAACCCAGCAACCAATGGCCGTGCCTATTCAATACCAAATTCTAAATGATTCTACGGCCAATTTAAAGGCTTCGAACTTAGGAGTAGCTAGCTCAGACCCCATGACAGGGAGGTATCAAATTGTCTTACCTGCGGGAAATCAATATAGTTATCAAGCAGAAAAAGAGGGGTTTTATCCCATTAGCAATTTTATTGATTTAGTAGATTTGGATAATTATAAAGAACAAACAGTTGATTTGTATTTAACTCCGATTGAAAAAGGACAAGAAATTCGTCTGAATAATATCTTTTTTGAGTTTAACAAAGCTGTCTTAAAGCCTTCCTCTTATTTAGAGTTAAACCGTTTGGCAAAAACTTTAAAAAGCATCCAAGGTGCTACGATTGAAATTGCAGGTCATACGGATGATAAGGGGAGTAGTGCCTATAATTTAGAACTTTCTCAGCAAAGAGCTGCTGCTGTTGTTGCTTATTTAATCGCCAAAGGAATAGAGCCTAAAAAGCTCAAAGCAGTTGGTTATGGAGAAGCAAGACCTTTGGTAAAAAACACTTCAGATAAAAATCGAGCAATCAATAGGCGAGTAGAATTTAAGCTACAATAAGTAGGTAATAAACTTGTTGATTCTTTCAATTCCAAAACTATAATAATGATTGGAACTCCATAGCCGCATTCTATTAATGCTTATTATAGAAGATAATTATATAGCAGAAAAGAAGTAAATATTTAACGTTTATTAGAATAAATTTGTTAATTTAGTTTCTAATGAACTGAAT
>NZ_JHBV01000051.1 GCF_000724545.1 Aureispira sp. CCB-QB1
CTATATGTGTTCAAATGGAGCTAATGGATTTATAGAGCATTGTCATATTTCTGCAGGTAATCCTGGTGCTGGTGGTATCGGAGGTGCTGGTGGTGTCGGAGGAAACGGTGGTGCTGGTGGTGCTGGTGGAAATGGAACTGCAGCAGAAGTTCAGAATGGTGGTGCTGGTGGCGCTGGTGGTGCCGGTGGTTCTGGTGGTGTTGGTGGAAATGGTCAACCTGGTATTGCTGTTAACATCTTTTGGGATGGTGGCGGAACCGTTCCAGTAGCACAAGATTCAACTTATGAATTATACAACCAACAAATCATTTATGTAGAAAATACAAACTGTACCAATGCAGAGGTTATGTTTTGGGATTCTTCGAGAGTTGCTTCTCATCCAAATACAACTGCATTGCCTCAAATTATTCCTGTTGGTTTGCCAAATACAACGGTAACAAACTGGACATTTGATGCTGTTGGTTCAAATACTGTTCCTCCAACAGGAACATTCAATGCAGATACAACACGATATAATAATGTAGGTCGTTATAGCATTATTCACAATACTTGTGTAGGTTGTCCTGCTTCAGGTGGTGCTGCTGGAAACGCCCTAGAAGAATATCGAGGTTTCCACAATATTGCCTTTGACAAAGCTTTCAAACCAAACATTATCACTAGTGCCAATGTTATAGGTGTTGATACCTTCCAATTATGTGTGGGAGATTTTGCGACTTTTGGAAGCTCAGTTTTTGGAGATACAACCAGATGGGAATTTAATGGAGCAATTCCAAATCCTGGAAATGTTCAAAATATACCTAGTACACAATTTAATGTATCTGGATTCTTTATGATTGAGTTATTCCTAATTACAGATTGTTGTGGGGATACACCGACAGATACAGCTTATTTATATGTAGACCCAGTACCAAATGTAACTGGCAATGGAAATCAAACAGTTTGTTTGGGAGATTCTGCATTATTAACAATAGGAGGTCTATCAGCAACGGATACTGTAATATGGTCTCCAACATCTAATCTTGCATTTATATCAGAGGACAGTGTACTTGTTAGCCCAACAACTACAACAACGTATACGGCATCTGTTTATTCTTTGGTTACAACTGGTGGACAAACAAGGTTGTCTTGTCCTGTATCATTGAGTTATACAGTTAATGTTAACCCATTACCAGACCCTGCAATGTCTTCTACAGATGTTGTTTGTAACAACGATGGTACTGCAACTGCAACACCTGCAGCAGGTACCTATGACTTTGTTTGGTCAAATGGATTGACAGAAAATGGTGTTGCTACAAGTACAATTGTAAATCTAGCAGCAGGCACTTATTGTGTTACTGTAACAAATACTGTAACTGGTTGTGTAGATACAGGTTGTGTGTTCGTAGCACCAGCAGTGGCTGTTCCAGGAGTATTTGCAACAAATATTACCCCTGTTACTTGTGCTGGCGCCAATGATGGTACTGTAACTATTGGAACATTAAATGGTACCGCTCCTTATACTTATGTATGGGATACAATAGTTCCAGGTATCGTTAGTCCAACATCAAGCAACTATACAGTAACTGGATTGCCGCCAAGAGATTATACTGTTACTGCAACAGATAACAATGGCTGTCAATCTCAAATAACGTTTAATATACCTACGCCAGATCCTTTGACGATTGCGATCATTGATACGACACATCCTGTTTGTCAAAATGATACAGGAAGAATTGAGATAGAAGGTCAAGGTGGTACTGGATTAATTACTTACATCTGGTCTAATGGAACAACAACATCAACAGGGATTCTGTCAGGAATTGATACAGGGTTCTATTGTGTAACTGTTGTTGATGATAATAACTGTACAAATACTCTTTGTATCAACTTAGATGCACAACAAGTTTTAACAACAGCAATTGATATTGCTTCTCCAATTCTTTGTAACGGAGGAACAGCTTGTATAGGTGTGAATGCTACAGGAGGATCAGGTTCATATACGTATAGCTGGTCTGGAGGCGGTATTACACCGTTCACTACAGGATCAGATACAGCATGTAATTTCCCTGCGGATGCAGGTGCTTATACTGTTTTAGTTACAGATAATACTTTCGGTTGTACTACAACTGCTGATATATTTGTAACGGAACCACCATTACTAACTTCTACCATTTCTTCGCAAAGTAATGTAAGTTGTAATGGCGACTCAACAGGTATTGCTACTGTAAGTGGTACAGGAGGAACAACTCCTTATACTTTCTTATGGGATGCAAATGCCAATAACCAAACTACTGCAGCAGCAACTAACCTACCTGCTGGAACTTATTGTGTAACAATTACAGATTCTTTAGGTTGTACCGCAGTTTCTTGTGCTACGATTACACAACCAGCAACAGGAGTAGATGTAAATGCTTCTGTTACAACTCCAATTTCATGTTTTGGAGGAGCAAATGGAGAAGCAACAGCAGTAGGTGCTAATGGCACACCTGGGACTACAGGATATACTTATACTTGGTCAAATGGTCAAACGGGAGCTGTGTTAACAGGTGGATCTGTTGCAGGCAGCCCTTATACTGTTGTGGTGAGAGATTCTCTAGGTTGTGAGGATAGCACCACAATAAGCTTTACACAGCCATCTGCCGTAACGGCAAGTATAGCAAGTACAATTAGTGTTACTTGTTTTGGAGATTCAACTGGACAAGCTACAGCAGCAGGTACAGGAGGAACAGGACCTTATACGTTCCAATGGGGATTAAATACAGGTAACCAAACAGGACCAACCGCAACTGGTTTGAGTACTATTGGAGGTCCATACTGTGTTATTGTGACAGATGCGAATGGTTGTACAGATTCAATTTGTGTAACAATTCCTCAACCAGGAAGTGCATTGACTTCAAGTGCAGGTGTTATTGATAACGCTAATTGTGCGGGCGCTTCTGATGGAATTGCTTTTGCAACAGGAGCAGGTGGAACAGGAGCTATCTCTTATATTTGGGATGGTGGTACTGCTACGGGAGCAACAACAGATACAATTACAGGATTGGCAGCAGGTGTTTATTGTGTAACCGTAAGCGATGCCAATAACTGTGAAAATACACATTGTGTAACTATTACAGAACCAAGTGCAGTAACAGCAACAATTTCTGGCTTTACAGATGCTTTATGTTTTGGCGATTCAACTGGAACGGCAACAGTGGTTGGTTCTGGTGGTAATGCAGGGACAGCATATACTTATCTTTGGTCAACAACTCCTGCACAAACAACGGCAACAGCAACTAATTTAGCTGCAGGAACTTATACCGTGACTGTTTCAGATGATAGTTTATGTGTCGGTACGGCTTCGGTAACAATATCTCAACCAAGTCAAGTAAATGTTATTGCTTCAGTAATTAGCAACTTTAATGGTTCTCAAGTAAGCTGTCCAACTGCTAGTGATGGTAGTGTTACAGCTAATGCTTCAGGTGGAACTGGAGGATATACCTTTGGTTGGAGTCCTGCAGGAGCTGGTCAAACATTAAATGGTGTTGATACAGGAATGTACATTGTAACGGCAACCGATGCCAATGGTTGTACTGCATTAGATACAACGAATGTTGTTCCGCCAGCGCCAGTAGTTGTTACAATTACTTCTACAACAAATGTAAATTGTTTTGGTACTGCAACAGGTAGTGCTACAGCGAATGGAACAGGTGGTTCTGGAGGTCCTTATACTTATGTTTGGACGGATGGTTCTACAGGTGCAACAAATTCAAATCTATCTGCAGGTGTACATTGTGTTACAGTAGAAGATGTGAATAATTGTCCAGTAGTAACTTGTGTAACAATTACACAACCTTCTGCTGCTGTCTCTGGAGCGATCACAATTGATACAACTATTAGTTGTAATAATGGAAGTGATGGCGATATTCATGTAGTAGCAACAGGTGGTACGCCATTTACAATAAATCAACCGAACGGAACAGGTTATACTTACGTTTGGACAAATGGTTCTACTGATACTTCAGCTATGAACTTAGCTGTTGGTCAACACTGTGTTACGATTACAGATTCATTAGGTTGTTCTTTTGTAAGTTGTGTAACATTAACAGAGCCAACAGCCGTAACAGCAACAATCAGTGCAACACAAGATATTGATTGTACAGGTGACTCAACAGGAACCGCAACAGTTGTAGGTTCTGGTGGAACTCCTAATGTTCCAGCACCAGCCTATACTTTTGAATGGTCTGATGGTCAAGTAACTCAAACAGCAACAGGCTTAGCAGCAAATACGTCTTATTCTGTGACGGTATCTGATGCGAATGGTTGTCCAGCAGTAACTAATATAACTTTAAGTCAACCTGCTAATGCAGTAGATGTAGGAACAGCTGTTATCTCTGACTACAATGGTCAAGATATTAGTTGTGTTGGTGCATCTGATGGATCTGCAGTAGCCACAGGTTCTGGCGGAAGTGGATCATATACTTTTGATTGGGGATTGACAACTAACGACACCTTATCTAATGTAGGAGCAGGAACATATATGGTTACAATCACCGATTCACTAGGTTGTACAGATACAGCTTCTGTTACTTTAGCTAATCCTCCTGCGCTTACAGCAACAATTACTGCTCAAAGTGATGTGTTGTGTAAAGGAGATTCTACAGGTAGTGCAACCGTAACTGCTGGTGGTGGAACAGGAGTATATAGCTACTTATGGTCTGATGGACGTACTGGAGCAACGAACAACAATTTGCCAAATGGTACGCATACTGTTACTGTAACAGATGCTAATAATTGTACGGTTTCTACTTCAGTAACAATCAATGAACCTGCTTTAGCTTTAACATTTGCTACGATTGTAATTGATTCTACCGTGAGTTGTAATGGAGGAAGTGATGGAGGAATCACAGCATTTGGAGCAGGTGGAACAGGAGCCTACAGCTTTGCTTGGGATAACGGAGCATCAACAGCTTCTATCACAGGTATTGATGAAGGAACATACTGTGTGACCGTAACGGATGCGAATGGTTGTACAGCAGATACCTGTGTAATAATGACGGAACCAACACCAGTAGTAGCGACAATAAGTGGCTCTACGAATGTATCTTGTTTTGGAGACTCAACAGGAACAGCAACGGTAACAGGTTCAGGCGGAACAGAGTTGGGTGCTTACGACTTCTTGTGGTCTGATGGTCAAACAACAGCAACGGCAACAGGTTTAGCAGCCAACACACTATATCAAGTAACCGTTACAGACGATAATGGCTGTACAGGAGTTACTAATATAACACTAACTCAACCATTAAGTGCTGTCAATGTAGGAGCAAGTATTATCTCTGACTACAATGGTCAAGATGTAAGTTGTGCTGGTGCAACGGATGGTGCAGCTGCAGCGGTAGGAGCAGGTGGAACAGGAGCTTACACGTTTGATTGGGGATCAACAACAAATGATACCTTATCTAATATTGGAGCAGGAACTTATACTGTGACAATCACGGATGCGAATGGTTGTACAGATACAGCTTCTGTTACTTTAGCTAATCCTCCTGTACTTACAGCAACAATTACTGCTCAAAGTAATGTATTGTGTTTTGGAGATTCTACAGGTAGTGCAACTGTAACTGCTGGTGGAGGAACAGGAGCATATAGCTATTTATGGTCTGATGGACGTACTGGGGCAACGAACAACAATTTGCCAAATGGTACGCATACTGTTACTGTAACAGATGCTAATAGTTGTACAGCAACAGCATCTGTAACAATCAATCAACCAGCTGCTGCTTTAACATTTGCTTCTGTTGTAATTGATTCTACCGTGAGTTGTAATGGAGGAAGTGATGGAGGAATCACAGCATTTGGAGCGGGTGGAACAGGAGCCTACAGCTTTGCTTGGGATAACGGAGCATCAACAGCTTCTATCACAGGTATTGATGAAGGAACATACTGTGTGACCGTAACGGATGCGAATGGTTGTACAGCAGATACCTGTGTAATAATGACGGAACCAACACCAGTAGTAGCGACAATAAGTGGCTCTACGAATGTATCTTGTTTTGGAGACTCAACAGGAACAGCAACGGTAACAGGTTCAGGTGGAACAGAATTGGGTGCTTATGACTTCTTGTGGTCTGATGGTCAAACAACAGCAACGGCAACAGGTTTAGCAGCCAACACACTATATCAAGTAACCGTTACAGACGATAATGGCTGTACAGGAGTTACTAGTATTCTATTAACTCAACCAACAGCAACATTAACGGCAGGAGCAACTGTTAACACTAATTATAATGGACAAGATGTAAGTTGTAATGGTGCAACAGATGGTGAAATTAGTGTTGTAGGTTCTGGCGGTACTCCATTTACAGGATCAAATCCTTATACATATAATTGGAATACGACAGCTACTAATGATACATTAACTGTAGGAGCAGGTACTTATACTGTAACTGTAACAGATTCATTAGGCTGTACAGCAGTAGCAACAGTAACTGTTAACGAGCCAGCCTTATTGACGGCAGCAATAGCAAATGGTCAAACTAATGTAGCATGTTTTGGAGACTCAACAGGTCAGGCTACTGTAAATGCTAATGGAGGTACAGTAGTTGGAAACTACAGTTTTGTATGGGACAATGGTGTTACTACTGCATTAAATGGAAATTTACCTGCAGGAGTTCAGTGTGTAACAGTAACCGATGCAAACGGATGTTTGGCAACAACTTGTGCTACAATTACACAACCATCTAGCGCAATATTAGTAGCCAATGCTACCGTTAATTCAAATGTATCTTGTAATGGTGGTAATGATGGCGAGGCAACTGTAACGGCATCAGGAGGAACACCAGGTGTAGCAGGATATAACTTTAACTGGGCTGGTTTAGCTCAAACAACAGGAAATATTACAGGTTTATCAGCAGGAACTTATTGTGTGACAATCACAGATTCTTTGGGTTGTGCTATCGATACTTGTATAACTATAACTCAACCAACTCCAGTAACAGCAACAATTACTAATATTAATAATGTAAGCTGTTTTGGTGATTCAACAGGATCAGCAACTGTAACTGGTGGAGGTGGAACGGTATTAGGGGCTTATACTTTCTTATGGGATGCAAATGCTGGAAATCAAACAACAGCAACGGCAACAGGTTTAGCTGCTAATACTTCGTACTGTGTAACTGTAACAGATGATAACGGTTGTACAGCGACAACTTGTGTAACATTAACACAACCCAATCTTTTAACAGTAAGCGGTTCAGAAGTTACTCCAGTAGCTTGTGCTGGTGAGAGCAATGGTTCTATACAAGCAACAGCAACAGGAGGATCTGGTACACTTAACTACACTTGGGGAGCGAATACAGGCGGTGCAACAACCGATACTGTAACAGGTTTATCAGCAGGTGTATACTGTGTAACTGTAACTGATTCTTTGGGTTGTACAGCAACAACTTGTGTAACATTGACAGAACCTTCTGCAATAACTGTGACGGCAACAGCTGTTGTAGACGTAGTTTGTAGAGGAGATTCTACAGGAGAAATTACTGTAGCAGCAACAGGTGGAGCTGGCGGATATACTTTCTTGTGGGATGCTGCTGCTGGTAACAGAACAACAGCTACTGTAGCAGGCTTAGGAGCGGGAACATATTGTGTTATCGTAACCGATGCTAGTGGATGTAGAGATTCACTTTGTGTAACATTAAGTCAACCTGCAACAGCAGTAGATGTAACAGCGAACGTAATTTCAAACTATAATGGTTCACAAATAGAATGCTTTGGTGATTCTTCAGGAGTAGCAGTGGCTATGGCAACAGGTGGTACGGCAGCTGTAGATTATCAATATGCATGGACAATTACTTCTCAAACAAGTGATACAGCAGTAGGATTGCCAGATGGTACATTCTGTGTAACTGTAACCGATGACTTTGGTTGTACAGATACTGCTTGTGTAACAATCGCAGAGCCTACACCAGTTGTAGCAACAATAACTGCAACAACAAATGTAGCTTGTTTAGGAGAATGTACAGGTACTGCAACCGTAGCTGGTTCAGGAGGAACAGGAAGTGCTTATACTTACTTGTGGGATGCTAATGCAGGAAATCAAACGACGGCAACAGCTACAAACTTATGTACAGGTTTATATGGAGTAACTATTTCTGATGTGAATGGATGTGTAGGAGTTGCTACAGTATCTATTTCTGAACCTAATACAGCGGTTCAAGCAACGGCGATTGTTAGTTCAAACTATAATGGTCAGGACGTAAGTTGTAATAATGCCTTTGATGGAGAAGCAACTGCGTCAGCAGTAGGAGGAACTCCAGGTTCTGGCTATACTTTCCAATGGAATGGTGCTGCTTCAGGTCAAACGACGGCAGTTGCAACAGGTTTAGGGGCTAATATCTTATACTGTGTAACTGTAACAGATGCTAATGGATGTATTGATTCTGCTTGTGTCACATTAACAGAGCCAACAGCGATTATACCAACTGTAGATACGACTATTAATGTAGCATGTTTTGGTGATTCTACTGGTGCTGCAACGGTTTCAGCAACAGGTGGTGTTGCTCCTTACTCTTACTTATGGGATGCCGCTGCTGGCAATCAAACAACAGCGACAGCTGTAGGTTTGGCTGCAAATTCTTATACGGTAACCGTAACAGATGCCAATGGATGTCAAGGTGCTGCTGTTGTAGTAGTGGGACAACCTTCTGGTCCAATAGATGTAGATGCAGTTATTACTTCTAGTTATGGAGGTGGAACACCTCTACAATGTTTTGGTGATTCTTCTGGTTCTGCTTTAGCAACTATTTCAGGAGGAACAGCACCATATACCCAAATCTGGGGTCATGGTCCAACAACATTAGCTGTAAATAACTTATCTGACGGAACTTACTGTATCACAGTAACTGATTCTCTAGGATGTATGGATACAGCCTGCGTAACGTTATCACAACCTACTCAAGTAACCGTTAGCTTAGTATCTACTACTGATGCTTCTTGTAATGGTGGATGCGATGGTACTGCTACAGTAGTAGCATCAGGAGGAATTCCTGGATATACTTATCAATGGGATGCCGCTGCTGGAAGTCAAACAACAGCAACTGCAACAGGTTTATGTGTTGGTGTTTACGAAGTTAGCGCAACAGATGCTAATGGATGTATTGCTACATTTAATGTAACTATTTCTGAACCTGCAACTTCAGTTGTAGCTAGTGCAATTGTAACATCTAACTACAACGGTGCTCAAGTGTCTTGTGTTGGATTTAGCGATGGACAAGCTACTGCAACTGCTTCAGGAGGAACAACTGCTGTTGCTGGCGTTTATACTTATGTATGGACAAACGGTACTATTAATAGTACATTAGATAGTGTACCTGCTGGCGTTTACTGTGTAACTGTTTCTGATGATAATGGTTGTAGTGATATTGCTTGTGTGACAATTACAAATCCAAGTCAAGTTACCGCCACAATTACAACTACAAATGATGTAGCTTGTTTAGGTGATAGTACAGGAAGTGCAACTGTAACGGCAACAGGTGGTACAGGAGGCTATACTTATTTGTGGGAAGCTGCCGCTGGAAGTCAAACAACAGCAACAGCTACAAATTTGGCTGCTGGATCTTATATTGTAACAGTGACAGATGCTAATGGATGTACTTCTCAAGCAATTGCAATCATTAATCAACCATCCGCTACATTAGTGGCTGGGGCAACAATAACAAATAACGTAGCGTGCTTTGGAGATTCTTCTGGAGCTGCTCAATTGAACATAATTGGTGGTACAGCACCTTACAGCATCGCATGGAATCATGGCCCAACGACTGCAACTATAACAGGTTTACCAGATGGTACATACTGTGCAATCGTAACCGATTCTTTAGGATGTATGGATACTGCTTGTGTCACTTTACTAGAACCTACACCAGTAACGGCTAGTGTAACAACAACACCTGCTGATTGTAGAGGTGCCGCAACAGGAACAGCTACTGTAACAGCTAATGGAGGTACTCCTGGTACAAATGGATACACTTATTTGTGGGATGCGAATGCAGGCAACCAAACAACAGCAACAGCTACTGGTTTATCTGCGGCATTAAGTCCTTATACTGTAACGGTAACAGATGGTAATGGATGTACAACAACTGCTTCAGCAATTGTTACAGAACCAGCGACCTCAGTTAATACTGCTTTGGTTGTACTATCTAACTACAATGGTGCTCAAGTAAGCTGTAACGGTTCTTCTGATGCCATTGTCGGTGTAACTTTATCAGGTGGAACAACTCCTTACACTTACTTGTGGTCAAATGGAAGTACTAATGATACGTTGACAGGAGTAGGAGCAGGACAACATTGTGTAACGGTAACGGATGCCAATGGATGTTCAGATATCGCATGTATCACAGTAACAGAGCCTTCTGTAATTACAGCAACGATTTCTGCTACCAATAATGTAGCTTGTTTTGGTGAATGTACAGGAACAGCTACTGTGAGTGGAGCAGGAGGAACTGAAAATGGTACTTACAATGTATTGTGGGATGCAAATGCAGGAAACCAAACAACTGCAACTGCAATTAACTTGTGTGCAGGTTCTTACAATGTAACTATAACAGATGATAATGGATGTACAGCAGTAACAACTGTAATTATTACAGAGCCATCAAATGGATTGGCTGCAACAATTACTGCAACGTCTAATTATAACGGTCAACAAATATCTTGTGCAGGTGCATCAGATGGTGAGTTGACAGCAACAGCAACAGGAGGAAGCGGAGCAGGTACTTATTCTTTTGCTTGGGTTTCTAATCCTTCTGTTACAAATGTAGCAACAGGCTTGTCTGCTGCTGGTAACCCTCATTGTGTAATTGTAACAGATGCTAATGGATGTGTTGATACAGCATGTTTCAACTTAGTTGATCCAACTCCATTAACAGCATCTAGTACACAAACGAATGTAAGTTGTAACGGTGGTTCTAATGGTACTGCAACTGTAGTTCCAACAGGCGGTACTGGTACCTATACTTATACATGGGATGCCAATGCTGCTAATCAAACAACTGCAACTGCAACAGGCTTAGCAGCAGGTCCTTACTGTGTAACGGTAACGGATGCTAATGGTTGTCAAGTAACAACTTGTGTCAACATTACAGAGCCTACTTTATTAACAACAACAGCAACAATTGCTTCTAACTACAATGGTCAAAATGTAAGCTGTAATGGTGCTAATGATGGGATTGTATTTGCAACACCATCAGGAGGAACAATGCCTTATACTTATGCTTGGTCTACATTAGGAGCAGGAACTGGTGATACTATCACAAATGCTAGTGCTGGACAAGTAATTGTTATTGTAACGGATTCTTTAGGTTGTACGGCAACAGATACAGTCGTATTAACAGAACCAACTCCAGTTACAGCATCAATTACAGCATCTACCAATGCAACATGTAATGGTCAATGCGATGGTTCTGCAACCGTTTCGGGAGCAGGTGGAACAGTAACAACTGGATATACCTTCTTGTGGAGCGCGACTGCAGGTAGTCAAACAACAGCAACAGCGACGAACTTGTGTGCTGGAACTCATACAGTAACGGTTACCGATAATAATGGATGTACGAATGTAACCTCTGTTACTATCACAGAGCCTTTATTGGGAGTTTCTGCTACTGCAACTGTAACATCTAACTTTAATGGTCAAGATGTAAGTTGTAACGGTGCTTGTGATGGAACTGCAACAGCAACAGGAGCAGGTGGAACAGTAACAACTGGATACACGTACTTGTGGGATGCAAATGCAGGCAACCAAACAACAGATACAGCATTCAACTTATGTGCTGGTACTTATACTGTAACGATTAGTGATAACGGTGGATGTTCTAACACAGCTACAGTGACAATCACAGAACCTTCTACAGTCGTAGCAACTATCTCTTCTACAGTAAGTGTAAGTTGTGGTGGTGGTTCTGATGGACAAGCTACAGTAACTGGTAGTGGAGGAACTACTTCTATCGCTGGATATACGTACTTGTGGGATGCAAATGCAGGCAACCAAACAACAGCGACAGCTACAAACTTGCCTGGTGGTGTTCCAATTAGTGTTACTGTAACAGATAACAATGGCTGTACTGGTGTGACTACTGTGACAATTGCTCAACCAGCAAATGTATTATTAGTAAACCCAGTTGTTACATCGAATTACAATGGTCAAGATATTTCTTGTAATGCAGCGTGTGATGGAGCAGCACAAGTTCAAGTAACTGGAGGTATCCCAGGATACAACATTACTTGGTCTACAGGTGCAACAGTAGATTCTATTACAAACTTATGTGCAGGAACTTATGCTGTAACAGTGACAGATAACGGTGGATGTACCGTTGTAGATTCTGTAGTAGTGACAGATCCTGCTGTATTGACAGCTGGAATTGTTACTCAAAACAATGTTTCTTGTACTGGTGGTGCAGATGCTTGTGTTGAGGTTGGAGCATTAGGAGGAACACCTGGATATACTTACGCTATCCAACCTGGTGTCACTCAAGCAAACAACGGATTGTTCTGTAACTTACCTGCGGGTACTTATACTGTAACAGTTACTGACTTGAACTTCTGTGCAACTACTGTTGGCGTAACAATTACAGAGCCAGCGACATTACCAACAACAACAGTTAGTGTAACATCAAATTACAATGGACAAGATGTAAGTTGCTTTGGAGCTTGTGATGGTATTTTGACAGCAACACCTAGTGGAGGAACAGCGCCTTACACGTACAGTTGGTCAGGAACAACACAAACAACACAGACTGTAACAGGAATGTGTGCAGGTACTTACTCTGTATTGATTACAGATTCACTAGGATGTACAGCATCTGCTGTAGTAACGATCAACAACCCTGCTCAATTGACAGCATCGTTGACAAATACTGTAGATGCATTATGCTTTGGAGATTCTACAGGTTCAGCAACCTTTACAGTAACAGGAGGAACAGCTCCTTATACTTATAGTGCAGGAGGAAACTCTGTGACGACTGTAAATACATCAGCAACAGTTAATAATTTGGTAGCAGGACCTTATACTGCATCTATCACAGATGCTAATGGATGTACGGTTCCAGTTTCCTTTATTATTTCTTCTCCACCACAATTGATTGCAACAGCAACCGTAACTTCTTCTTACCAAAATGGATCGGTAATTAGTTGTGCAGGTGCTTGTGATGGAGCGGCTACTGCTGTAGGTGTAGGTGGTAACCCAGGAAGCACTTACAACTTCTTATGGAGTTCAAGTGCAGGCGGTCAAACAACCTTTACAGCAACTGGTTTGTGTGCAGGAACACATACTGTAAGCATCACTGATCAAAATGGATGTGTGGCTGTAGATACAGTAGTTCTTGTAGAACCACAACCATTGACAGCAACAAGCACGCAAGTAAATGTGAACTGTTTTGGAGATTCTACAGGATCTATCCAAATGACAGCAAACGGAGGTACGCCAGTATATACTTATACATTAGGTGCAGAAACGAACTTTACAGGTCTATTTACAGACTTGACAGCGGGAACATACTGCATCACAGTTAGAGATACGAATGGTTGTAGTATCATAGAATGTGTTACTATAACTCAAAATACACAGCTGCAAACAGTAACCTTAGTTACATCAAACTACAATGGTGCACACACAAGCTGCTTTAGCAGTGCAGATGGTGCGGCTAGAGTAAATGTGACAGGAGGTCAAGCAGCTTACAGTTACCAGTGGTCAACAACACCAGTTCAAACAACACAAGTAGCAACTGGCTTGATGGGAGGTACTTACTATGTTACCGTAACCGATACTTTAGGTTGTGTTGCGATAGATAGTGTTGTGGTAACCCCAGCAGATAGCTTGATTCTAAATGTTGTCGATACAGTACATGTTGCTTGTTTCGGTCAACCTACAGGATCATTTACAGTAGCTGCTAGCGGAGGAGTTGGACCATACTTGTACTCATTTGATGGAGGGGCTACCTTTACCAATACAGTACAATACACGAATTTGCCAGCGAATATGATTGGAGCTGGATACTGTGTGATCGTTAGAGATGCGAATGGATGTGAAACAACAACTTGTATCCGTATCAATGAGCCTACTCAATTGCAAGGCTTGGCAGATAGCTTGATTATGGTAAGTTGCTTTGGTGGAGCAGACGGAATTATTGCTGTAACAGGAGTGGGCGGAACAGCACCATACTTATACAGCTTTAATGGTGGTTCTTTCGATACGACTAGAATCTTTACAGGATTAGCGGCACAAAACTACACCATCGATATTCAAGATGCTAATGGATGTATCTTCTCGATGACCAACCAAATTATCACACAACCAGCAGAGTTGATCTTAACTGTAGATACACTACGTAATCCAACTTGTACGGGACAATGTGATGGTGTGATTGAGTTGAGTGCAGTAGATGGCACTCCTGGATACGAGTTCTCTATTGATGGTGTCAACTATCAATTGTCAGGTATTTTCTCTGGCTTGTGTGCGGGAGGTTATACGGTATACGTAAGAGATGCTCAAGGATGTATTACTAGTCGAACAGTAATTTTAGTACAACCTACACCAGTAGTTGCCAATGCAGCTGTCACTTCATTCTACCCAGCAGGATCAAACATTCAATTTAATGTTTCTTGCTTTGGTGAGTGTGATGGTTCTGCAGTAGCAACACCAACTGGAGGTACACCAAGTACAGCAGGTACTTATACTTACCAGTGGTCTTTAGGTGGTGCAACAACAGATACAATTACAGGTCTGTGTGCTAATACAGTATACACAGTAACTGTAACCGATATTAATGGATGTACAGCAGTTGATTCTGTTGTTTTGACAGAGCCAACAGAATTGGCAGGAGTATTTACTCAAGTAACACCTGAAACTTGTGCAGGTAATGACGATGGAGTTATCGTTGTAACAGCAACTTCAGGAACAGGCGCAGGATCATATACTTATGATATCGGTGCAGGACCAGTAACCAATGGTGTCTTCACCAATCTTGCAGGTTCTTTGACAGGTACTTCTTACTCTGTGACAATTACAGATGCAAATGGATGTACAGCAGTTCTAGACACATTAATCTATGAGCCAGCATCCGTTACTATTTTGCCAACAAGTGGTGTAACTAGCGACTACAATGGATTTGATATCTCTTGCTTTGGTGCAGCAGATGGAGAGTTAACAGTAGTTCATACGGGAGGAACAACTCCAATTAGCTACTTGTGGGATGTTAATACAGGTGCTCAAACAACAGCAACTGCAACAGGATTGAGAGCTGGAACTTATTGTGTGACAGTAACAGATGCCAATGGCTGTGCCGTTGATACTTGCTTGACATTGACACAACCAACACCATTAACAATGACTGCAACAACTGATTCTGCAGGATGTACTGGTGCTAATGGAGGTAGCGTTTCTGCTATTCCTTCTGGAGGAACAGGAGCATATACTTATGCAATAGATAGCACAGGATCTGGAATTCCTAGCGTGTTTGGAACAGACAGTACATGGTCTAACTTGACAGCTGGTACTTATACAATTTACGTACAAGATACCAACGGTTGTGGACCAGTTCAACAAACAGTAACTGTTGGTCAAGGTGCGCCAATCGTACCAAATGTAAATGTACTAACACCATATAATGGGCAACAAATCAGTTGTAATGGTGCTACTGATGCAACGGCAACTGTCACGGCTACTGGTGGTACTGTTGGAGGTATCTTCTTTACTTATCAATGGGATGCTGCAGCAGGTAACCAAACAACTAGTACGGTTACAGGATTAGGAGCAGGTACTTACTTTGTAACGATTACAGATACAGTTTCTAACTGTACTGAAGTTGTCTCAGTAGTAATAACAGAGCCAACAGCTGTAACGCTAGCAACAGATACCGTAATTAATGTTGGATGTAATGGAACAGCAACGGGTGCTGTTCAAGTAACAGCAACAGGAGGAACTCCTGGTTACACATACAGTACAAGCTTTGTGGCAGCAGGAACGAATACAACAGGTATCTTTACGAACTTGCCTGCTGGAACGTATGATGTTTATGCAATCGATCAAAATGGATGTGGGGATACACTATCTGTAACTATTATAGATGCAAACCCAATTACAATTGACTTAGATTCTGTTAACATTTCTTGCTCTGACTTAGTTGATGGACAGGTTGTAGCAACAGTAACAGGTGGAACACCATTTACAACAGGATTTGGATACACCGTATCTTGGACTGGTCCTTCTGGATCAATTACCGCAGTAGATACTTTATTCAATGTACCTGCAGGAACATACACTATGACAGTCTTGGATGCGGCAGGATGTACGCAAACCGCTAGTACTACAGTATTGGCACCAGCGCCAATTGTGGTAACGGCAACAAGCGTAACGCCAGCAACATGTGGAGATTCTACAGGAGTAATTACATTGACAGCTACTGGAGGTCCTTCTGTACTGGACGGTGTATTGGGAGCATACGAGTTCTCTTTAGACGGAGGTACTACTTTCACTAGAGGAACGAACCCAATTACTTTCAGTAACTTGGCAAGTGGTAGTTATCAAATTGTTGTAAGAGACACTAATAATACAGCTTGTATTGATGTAGAAACAGTTGATTTGGGTAGCAATAGCGATATCTCTGGATTCACTACAACTACCAATGAAACTTGTGACGGCTATGCAGATGGTACTGCAACAGCATTTGCTACAAGTTCAGCAGGAGGATTTACTTACCAATGGTATTCTAGTAATGTACCTGGAATCATCTTTAACACAAACCAAACAGCTACAAACTTAGCAGGTAACGTGTCAGATGTAGACGGAGACGGAATCTTAGATACTTTGTTCACTTACTATGTAATTGTAACCGATGCTAGTCCTTGTGTGGATACATTCCCTGCATACATCATTGGACCTGATTCATTGACAGTGAATGCTAGCTTAGTACAAGATGTAAGCTGCTTTGGTGGCAATGATGGAGCGGCAACGGCAACAGTTGTGGGTAGAGATACTAGTGTAGTAACCTTCTTATGGAATAATGGTGCTACAACAAACTTTGCTAATGATTTGAGCACAATGGGCTTAGATTCTATGCCATACATTGTAACTATTACAGATACTGCAGGATGTATGAGTTCAGATACCGTATTTGTATCTCAACCATCACAACCAGTAACGGGAGCTTATTCAGGTAGCACAGTAACTTGTGCAGATAGTAGCAATGGAGTAATAACAATTGATTCAGTTGTTGGTGGAACAGCACCATATTTGTACTCTTTTGCAGCAATTGGACCTTATGGTTCTGATGCAATCTTATCACAAGGTTTACCAGCAGGTATGTACACCGTTTATACACAGGATGCCAATGGATGTATTGATTCTACGGAGAATATTATTATCCGTGATACAATAGACTATATTGTAACTGCGTTTATGGATCAAACCATCAACATGGGAGAAACTGTAACGCTTTATGGAACAGTTAACAATTCAGGAATTGATAGTTCATTAGTAACATGGTCTCAATTAGATCCGAATACAGGAATTATGAGTATTGTCTCTACAGGAGCTAGCTCTCTTGAAGGATTTACTCCTGATACCTTCTTTACAGATATGCAATTTGTTTTATCATTGAATAATGGATGTGGAGACAGCTCAATTGTAACCATTGAAGTGAATCAACAACAAACAGTATTCGTTCCAAATGCCTTCTCACCAAACGGTGACGGTACAAACGATATCTTTACAGTGTATGGTTCAAGCGATGTGAAGAGAGTTAAATCATTCATGGTATTTGATAGATGGGGTGAATTAGTTCATATCGGAGAGGACTTCGCACCAAATAGTATTGATCCTAACCACGGATGGGATGGTACATTTAGAGGAAAAGCAATGAATCCAGCAGTATTTGTTTACTTTGCTGAGGTTGAGCTAACCAACGGTGAGACAGTAATCCGTAAAGGTGACGTAACTTTGATCAAATAATAATAAATAGGAGCTGCCGAAGTTTTGGCGGCTCCTTATTCTATTAAAAAATCAAGTTTATATAAAGTAAGGCTCAGTCTTGAATTGAGCAGTAAGTAAATCAAAATAAATTGCAGGTTGATACCAAACCTGCCTTCCCAAAAGGAGAAGAATCAAAATCTAAAGATTATGAAATTAGGGAAATTTTTTACATTTATTATTATAGCACTTGTTGCTAATCTTAACTCTGCGCAAGCGCAAGACATCCACTTCTCACAGTTTTACGTGTCAAACCTGACCTTAAATCCTGCTACCACAGGGGTGATGAGTTGCCAAATGCGTGTGTCTGCTATTTATAGAAATCAGTGGGCAAGCGTGATGGGTGACAATGCTTTTAATACTTTTGGTCTTGGGGTGGAAGGAAAATTTGAAGCAGGAAACAAAGATTTTGTAGGGGCTGGATTGTCCGTATGGGTCGATAGAGCGGGGGCATCTGCATTTACTGCAGTACAGGCTAGCTTATCTGGTTCTTATTTGAAAAAGATTGGCGGAAGACGTTCAAATGAGCACTTCTTAGTAGCTGGAGGTCAAGTAGGCTTTGTACAACGCAGTATTCGTATTGATCAATTGCGTTGGGGAACTAATTGGGATGGAACTAGTTTTAATGGTTCTTTGCCAGACAATGAGAGTATTTTTAATAGTACTTTAGCTGTGGCAGATGTCAGTGCAGGTCTTTTATGGTTTAGTGCTTTAGATAAAGATAATAAGAGCAATGTTTATGCAGGAATTGGATTCCAACATTTGACAAAAGCAAATTTGTCATTTATGAATCCAGGTTCAGAACCTCTTTTCACAAGATTCACTATTCATGGTGGGGCAGAAGCTCGTATTGCTCGCCGTTTGGCAATTGTACCTAACTTTGCTGTAATGGTGCAAGGTCCTTCTACACAAATGAATATTGGTACAGGAGTGAAATTTGATTTCAGTAAAAAATCGCAATCTAGCCAAGCATTTACAATAGGGGCATATGTTCGTGGTGCCAATCAAGCACAGGTAAACACAGATCAAGGAACTTTTGGTGTAGATGCGATTGTTGCTTTGTTGCGTTTGCGTTTTGGAGGCTCTCATATTGGGTTGAGTTATGATATTAATGTATCTAAATTGGCAGCTGCAACAAATGGAAATGGTGCATTTGAATTTTCTTATGTTTACACACTTTGTAATAGCAGAGGTCGTCGTTTGGGATGTCCTACTTTCTAATAGTTGAAATATAAATCTTAAGTAATCGTTCAAAAAAAATAATCCCATTTTTTGTTCTTATTTTTTCTGACCACTTACTTATTACAAAAAAGAACGCCTTTCGAATTTTCGAAAGGCGTTCTTTTTTGTAGGGACATCGCATAGGAATTGCCTCAGTACTTCGTGTATTTTTTGTGAAAAACTATATTGCCTAAGACAAAATAAAAAATAGAATAAGTAGAAGATTAATAGGCAGTAAAAGCTTCGTCCAGAACGGAAAAGCTTTGGTAGGAATTGTTTGCATAAAGCGATCTATTTTTAAGGTTAACTGTTGGGTTAGTTCTTTGGGAGTAGTGGTGTTTTTCATCCAATTCGTATCAAGGAACAAAACCCAATCTTTGATAGGAGTAAGCTTCAGAAAAAAGGCAACAATTTTAGCTAGAGGAGTTGGTAACGTGTGTATTTGGGCATTGAGCCAATAAAAAGCCTTGTCTTCGATGCAATCACTTTCTTTGGCGGCTTGTTTTAAATTACCTGCAATTTCGTATTGAAGCTGCTTTTTTTTCTCCCATACTAATTCTGTTAATAATTCAGCAAGTGGGGGAATCCATTTTTTTAGCAATTTATTATACAGCCAACTATAGGTTCTCGATACACTATATTGTATGGCAATTATCATATAAGAAAAAACGGAAAATAAGACAATTATTACAGTAGTATTAGCAATTTGAGTATTGCTCCATTCTTCTTGTTTTGCCAGCCAAGTCAGCATCAGTAAACAATTTAAAATATTTCCAGAAACTAAGATTATTATGAAAGTAATAAACGTATATAAAATGAGATAGGAGGCTTGGGGTACAGAATCGGAATCGTGCATATATATTAGTTTAATATTAGTTCACTTCGTGAGTGCTTTGCTTTTAATTAACTTTGTTGCTCCTGACGGTCGTGAGCTTGTGCAGCTAAGTACTATTATTAATAAATATTAAGGATTGACGCATCGTTCTTGTATCCAGTCAATTAAGGCAGCATAACGCTTATCTAAACGCATTAGGTGCTCGTTTCCAATTAAAATTAAATGCCTGCGGGCTCTTGTGAGGGCAACATTTAGCTTTCGATCTACAACCTCGTCATCAGATAAGGAGATGACGCTTTCTAGTTGGTAGGCATCATTGAGACAAAGTGAGATGATAATAATTTCTCGAGCACCGCCTTGATAACGTTCGACCGTATCGATGGTACAATTTTCATAATCTTGCCCATATTGAGTTAAAACACTTCTTATCTGGGCAATTTGCGCTCTAAAAGGTGTAATGACTCCAACATCTTCAGGCTTGAGTGTTTGATTATTGGCTTTGTAAATAGCATTAAAACTGTTAATAATCTTGCCAACCATTTGGGCTTCATCCAAATTCGTTTTAGGGTTTCTAAAGCGGTTAATGGTGCTGTTAAAAAATAACATTCTGTTGCGAGTTAAGAGTTGTTCTAGTTCGCTTGAATTAGGGGGCAACTGATAGTTTAAGGTCTCCTTTTGCCAAACACTAATAGGAAGTTCTTCAGGTAGTAATTTAAGTTCATTATTATAAAAATATTTGCTTGGAAAACGGCAAATATCCTCGTGCATACGTCCTTGGTGGTGCAGTTGATCAAATGCCCAAGTCCACTTATTTTTTTCAGCTTGATTATACAATCTTTCAAATAATGAGTTGCGCCTATTGTATAGACCAATTTCGTTCAAAGCTTTATTGTCTACTGCCGAACGCGTTTTTTCTTGCAAGACAACCGCAGGCAATTGCTTGTGATCCCCAATTAGCACAAAACGTTTGAAATAGGGAAGCATACCAATCAACATTGGTTCTAGAATTTGAGAGGCCTCATCAATAATTGCAGTATCAAATTGCTTTAACTGTAGCAAGCTTGCTTTGCTTGCAATAGAGGCTACGGTAGAGACAAAAATTCGATGAGAAACAATTTTTTGCACTAAATCTTTTCGTTTACTAATATCTTTCGTTTGCTCTGAAAATAATCGACCATGAAAATGTGGATGTGTCGAGTATTTGGAGCCAATACGGAGGTAGTCCTCCTCTGCAAAGTCATGAATAGCCTCACAAATTTCATCAACTGCTCGATTGGTATACGCTAATAATAGAATTTGTTCTTGGGTATTTGTCAATAAATAACGCACCATTTCCGCCAGCATAAACTTCGTTTTCCCTGTGCCAGGAGGTCCAACTAGCAAAAAATAATCTTTAGCTGCAATGGCTTTGTGTAAAACCTTTCTTTGCTCTACACTCAACTGTGGGTTGCCGAGCCGCAATGGCTTGACAGCTACTTCTTGAGGTGGTGTAAGGGTTAATAGCAAATTTCTATTATAAGACTTCGTTTTTAGAAAACTGTACAAAGCACGGTATTGAACTTTGAAACTGCTGTCCATCATATCATGCTCGATATGCCAAAACAAATCTTCCTCAAACAAACTGTGGTTAAATTGACGATAACGCAACTGAACACAGACCGTATCTTCGTCGATATGGGTGATAGACCCTTTAAAAATTTGATCGTTGAGAACATTGTGCCCCGCTTGACGATATGGATAAAATACAATAATATCTCCTTGTCTAAAATTGGCGAGCGGGTTGGTTTGCTTGGTGCGTTGAAAATGAATGAGCGGTTGTTCGTCACCAGATTTATCTTCTTGAATTTTGAGAAATCCTAGCACTTCAAATGCCTCATTTTTTTCTTCTAAATCACTCAACCATAAAGCTGCTAAACCATTGCGGTTTTCTTTGCCTGCTTCTCCTGTTTTTGCCAATTGGTGCTCTCTTGCTGTAAAGCTGATAAAATGTAAAAAGTATAATCGTTCAAGGGGAGAGGCGGTATGAATTGTTTGAGCAAAATTTTGCAAGTCTCTTGCTACAAATCCTTTGGCTCTAGGCAAACGCTCTGGTGCCAACTGGTCTAAGATGGTGAGCACATCTTCCAAGTCTTCTAAATCTAAATCGGCTAATTTTTTTTCAATTGAAATAATATCATTTCTAACTTTTATAGCTTCGTATTGTTGTGATTTGAATGGTGGTGCAGGCTTTAGGTGATCGTGGTCTATACCTGAGTATAAAATATAGGTAGGAGAGTTGAGCTTTTTGCCAAAAGTAGAGCGAACGAGCAAATCATATAAATTAGTTTGAGTATAGTGATTGTGGCTTAGTCCCAAGTGATTAGGGGCAAAGGGTTTCCCACTTTTTAACTCTATAATCGCTGTTTTATCAGATTTAGGGGTAGAATCTTTGTACCAAACATCCAAACGACCTTGGATGCCATATTTTTCAGAATAAAAAGAAGGCTCTAAATAACAGTCTTCAGGAGTAATGTTATTTTCTTTTAATTTAACCTTTATCGTAGTTTTTAGATTGGTAAAATGTTTTTGACTCTTTCTATAAATTTGTAAAATTTCAGCATCTGTAAACGTGGCAAAGGCTAACGGATTGAGCGCAAAAGCTTTTGGAAAAGTATCTGTAAAGGTAGCATTCGGATCTGTCATTAACTCATCCAAAAAGAAGTTGGCAACATTTCCTAGCATCAACGGGATGGAGTAGGAAAACGGGAGAAATTTTTTGAGTAAATACAAATCGGCTGCGGCTCCAAAGTTCTGAAAGCACTCTGATATACTACTGACATCCACCATATAATCTGGCTCGATGACAAAAGCATGCGGAATATAAATGCCTTTTGAATTAATAACAACATCAATTAAATTCAATGTAACATGGTTGTGAAAGTTTTGTTGAATGCTATGAATAGTAGAATTAAAATTCTCATTATGTCCCGTTACATTATATTGTACATGGATGGTCGTATCAGGTTGGGCAAAAGGCTTGCATATCAGCCATTCTTGTTTGCGGTCGGCATCAACCACCATGACTCGACATTCATCCAATCGCTCTACTTGCTCAATAGGATTGTTGTGTTCGGTTCGATCTTCAAAATCATCAACGAGTGCTTTTAGTGTTGGAGTGGCAGACGTTTGGCAAAATGCGGCAATAGCATAAGTAGCCGTTTTTAAACTTGTTAAATAATCGTTTTCTGCAAAGTTAGCTTTGTTGGCCAGAACTGCTTTCTTTTTTTTTCGAACTTGATGAATACGCCATTGTAAGGCATTGCTAATTTGATGCTCATGAGAGGCAAAGGCAATGCGAGATAACATGGTTGTGAAAGGAATATTTTTACTTCTCGTGATGTCCACAAAGAAGGAAGTTAATAAACGATCTAATGCGGCAATTTTATCATTATAAGAAGTATTTAGTGCATGTATTTTTTCAAATTCTCTAAAAAGTAAGTTAGCTAACTGTGGATTTTTCATCAGTAAGTTGGTTGGTCAAGCAAGTAAGTGAATGTCTTGAATAAAGAATAAGCAAATGGTCAAAAAAATATATCCTAAAAATAGTTCTTTTTTAGGGGACACGTTTGAACAATTACTTAATAGCATAGATCAGACACTTTTGCAAAAATAAGGGATTAAAACAAAGAAATGTAGTTCTAGCATAGGAGTTTTATTTCTTTTTTGGAGCAGAGATATTTTAGTGCAGTACCCTATCATCTAAAATTTATGGAGTGCGTTTTGTAGATCAATAGTTAGCTGCGCTGCTACTTCGTGGTCGTTGAAAAACTTTATTAGTTTGATAATTAATAAGTTGTGTTTTTGTTGTGTTTTATGTTAAAAATTTGATTATCAACTGCGCAGCACTCACGAAGTAAACTAATATAAATGTGATTTTTTATCTTTTTGGTAAAAAGTAAAAAATCAACGAACTACTAGTAGATAGTAAACATTGTTATTTCAAGAATAAAAGGTTATTTTTCATTGTAAGAGGAAGTGGAATAAAAATTGAGGCTATTAAGAATTTCTAACCAACTAGTTAACCCTCTTTATATCAAGGTGTTTGCTATCTAAAATTATAATGTATAATGCGAATTGTATACTTCATATTCTTTCTTTTGAATAGCTTTTTGTTGATGGCTCAATCTTCGACACCAATTCTTGTTAGTTACGAACTAGTAAGAACTTACACAAAGGAGGCTTTGCAGCAAAAATGGAAAGAACAAGGAGTGCCACAAGCAGTTGCCCCTGTTCGCTATAGCATAGATGTTTATGAAATTATCTATAGAACAAAGTGGCATGATGGCAGTACCATCCAAGCTTCTGGTTTGTATTTTGTGCCAATAGATACTACAAAAGAGGAGCGTATGCCTATGGTTTGTTATCATCATGGTACGCAAATTAAAAGAGACCGAAAGGTGCGATTGGGAGGGGAACAAGCTATCTGTGTTGGATTTGCAGCGGATGGCTATTTAGTTGCTCGTCCTGACTACATCGGTTTAGGTAAAGGAGAGAAGAAGCACTTATACCATCATGTGCCAACCCAAAGCGGTGCTTCTATGGATTTGCTTCGAGCAATAAAAGAGCTAAATCCTAGAATTGGTGTTGTGCAAAATGATTTATTGTTTGCAACAGGATATTCTCAAGGAGGTCATGCTACTATGGGATTTCATAAAACGGTGCAAGAAGCTTATAGTGATGAGTTTAAAATTACAGCTTCAGCTCCTATGTCGGGGGCATATGACTTGGCTGGTGTACAAGAAGAAACTATGTTCAAAGAGTATTCACATCCTGGTTATCTGCCTTATTTGTTCTTTTCCTTTCAGGAAGTGTATGGTTTTTATGAGAATATTTCGGAAATTTTTAAAGCGCCATATGATACAATTTTACCGCCTTTATACAAGGGAAAACATTCCATGGGATATATTAATCGATTGATTCCTAGTGTCCCTAAGGATGTAATTCGCCCTGAAGTTGTAGAGCAATATTTAGCAAACGATGATTTCCCATTTAAAAAAGCATTAAGAGAAAATAGCGTACACGACTGGAAACCAGAACAACCTGTATTACTTTGTTACTGCCAAGCAGATGAACAGGTAAGTTATAAAAATTCTTTGGTGGCTTATGAACAAATGAAGGCTAATGGTAGTGAATTGGTGCGTATCAAGCATGTTAACAAGCATCTTGGGCACAACGATTGTGCTATGTTTGCGGTCATGCATACCAAAATGTTTTTTGATAGTTTCCGAAAGGGAAGCAAAAAGGGAAATGCGGGACCTTTGACAAAACGTTTTTTAATTGGAATAGGAAAGTCTAGCGTTGCTAAAAAAGCCAAAAAACGTCGTAGATTAAGAGCAAAAGCTTTGGCTACTCAAGAGTGAGTTGGATAATAGAAGGGAGCATTAACAACAATGAATACTCAAAGAACGGAAATTATCAAGTGATGAAACTAGTGCTTAGAATATCTTTATTTTGTTTAATAATTGTAGGGATTCTTGTGTGTAACAAAAAATAAACAAATGGCTAATAAAGAGATAGATATGCTTTAAGATAGTTTTCTTTATGGACTTCAATAGTGTTGATATTAAGAGAAATAAAAGTAGTAAAACCAAAGTAGTTTGCTAGAAAACATTAACTTTGCGGGATAAATAATCCTTAAACAAAAAACCACATGATCCGATTCTTTTTGCTTTTGTTATGCTTTGCAAGCTATTATAACACTTACAGCCAAATCCCAGGATATCAAGGAAAGCGCTTTTTTGTAGAAGTAGGCACTTCTTTTTGGTTTAATTCGTTTAATCCTAGAGCCAATAACGTAGGACCCAATGCCTTTCCAAGTGACGATACAAGGCAGTTTACCTTACAAGAGCATTATTTTTTGAAACCAAGTTACGTTCTATCTCGAAAAATTCTATTTTCGTTAGAATACGAATACTCTAAAACGGGGCTACACATTAGAAACAATCCAGAAGTTTATGATTATAATAAAGATGTAGGAGCAATTACTCCCAGTCGGTTGATTTATGGTTTAATGGATCAGCACAGTTTATTTTATCATTTGTATGCCCATAAAATCAATTTTTCGTTTAGTCATTATTTTAAACCGAATGCCAATTTAGCACCATTGGGTTGGTATGCCGAATGGGGAGTAGATGCTGTCTTTGCACAAGGAGTCTTATTAGATCAGAAAGTTACTTATGGTCATGATGCCAATTTTAATGGAAATAAACCCTCTAAAGAATATACCAATCCGACTGGAATTAATGCTGAGCAGGTAGCTTTCTTATTGGGAGTGCACGGAGGAATAGGTTATCGAACTATTATAGCGAATCGAATTGTTTTTAGTGGCGCGTTGAGAATGACATTATTTCCTCAAATGTGGTCGATAGATACCGTTCAAATCAATTCAGCAGAAAGGGAGCAACGGTATGCCGATCGAAATAACATCAACTATAGACGCCGAGTTTATCAGCGGGTACAAGCACATTATTATCTAAATGTAGTGATTGGAATTGGAGTACTGCTCTTTTAAACCTAAAACATATGAAAAAGCAATTCATTTTATTAGTTGTAATGGCATTGTTGTTACACAATTGTCAAAAGTACGAAGCACAATATGGAATAGAAACCGCAGAAGAAACGGTTTTAGGAGGAAATACGTACGAAATTGCCTACTGCACAGAAGAGGGCGTATTTCTGTTGACAGGAAATATGAAGCGTGCTAAGAAAGTAGTTTCTTTTGCCAATAAATTATATCCTGAAGCCAAGCATGTTGCCTTGAGTATTCAAAAAGATAGAGTCGCTTATATTGACCCTGATACTCGAACTCCTGTTATTGTTGATACGATGGGAAATGTATTAGAGGAGTTGACACAGTATACCAATACAAATGATTTAGGTTGGCATAATGGAGATAGAACGCTGTACATTCTCGCTAACAATCAAGTTCATTTTTATGGAGAGGCACTTAGTTTGCCGAATGCATTATTTGTACAGCCTCCATCAAGCTATGATTATGAAGTGACGAGTTTAGATATTAATGATGATTTGGATGTTGCTTATGGAGCTATTTATTACAAAGCTTCGGGAAGCTATAGAAATTGGTATTATAGTTATCATTACAATTACAAAGCACCTAACAAAACAGATGAGTCGCATGTAAATTCGTATGGTTCTTATCATTTCTTTCAAAACGTAGGAGCAGATACCAAGCGATTTTATCATACCATCCGCTTTTCTGAGCCCGAATATAGCTATACCAATAGAGATGCAGTCGTAATAGTTTATGGTCTCCGAACCCAATCAGAAGAGAGGTTTGATAGAGATTATATCCTTAGAAAAAATAATTTCGAATTAAGTGTAAGAGCAGAAGGCTCATTGTTTAAAAAGCCATTTCAAAATTATTCGAATAACTTTATAGCAACTATTTGGAGCATAGATCTTGACTACGATGAACCTATGTATGTAGATTGGGCAATTGGATTTTAGAAAATATATAGAGCACATTCTTCCATAAATGCTTTCATTTTACTGGACCGTGTTCTTAGCCCCTGTATTCAAAGTTTTGCATAAATACCTTGTCATTACTTGACTTAAGAATTAGTTGCTGCTTTGATTTTGGATTGTTTAGAACTTGCATAATGCGTTCCACTTGCCCTTCAGGAATAGCAAATTCAACATTAAAATTTTTGATGTGGGAGGGTTGGACAATTTCACTAGAGTGGTGTGGTGCATAACTCCCTTTGGTTCCCCAAATTTTAACGGCAGGGCATTCACAATCTTTGTGTTGAGATAAGGCAATTATAATGCTATAATCTACGATAGCAATTGGTCGTTTTCCTGCATTTTCTACGGTAAATTTGATGGTGATAATATTTTCAATAGGTAAAATAGATAGTTTGAACACATCTGTAAAAACCCTATAGTCTGGTTCAATGTTTTTTCTATCGTAATACATCAAATCAACATCGTACTTAGTGGCAGAGAAAGTTCCTGTATTCTTGCGAACAAAAACCTTTTGATGGTATTCTTTTTTGACCTTATTGTTTTTGGTAAATGTTTGATAGTTACGAATAAAAAAAGGCTTTTCCCAAGCAGGAGGAATGTGCAGCACACTCAAAGGGTGTCCATCAATCATAATATCATAACTATTCAGTTCAAATAAATGGCTGATGCGTTTGATAATAATTTTATTGAGTTCATTGGTATCTTTTAAACCACAATCCTCAAACTTTACCTCCTTGAATAGTTTGCGTCGATCGTCAAAGCCAATGACGATAAAGCCATCTAAACCATAGGTGTTCGCCATGGCAGAAGTATCTTTAAGAAACTCATTGATGCCTTTGAGGCTAGTGAGGTCATACCACTCGTATTTAAAATCAAATTTGAGGCTTTCTTTATCTAGGTTGAGAAGGGCATGTTCTAAATGCTCGTGCACAATGGAATGAATCCGATCAATGTCCAACATAATCGTATTTGGGATATTTATGGTTAGAAAAGTAGGCAATTTGAAGATACTGTATAGGTTTCAAATTGCCAAACGATATTATTCTTCAACAGGAATTTTGATCTGATAAGTCTTTTTATACTTGTTGGTTAAAGATGTGTTGCGCAACCATGGATTGTATATTTTAAGCATCCTGTAAGTTGTTTTATGCTCTTTGGCAAATTCTGCAAAACTAGCGACACTACCTTTGACGGTTACGGTTTTGAATTTAGGCATAGGAGGGTATAAGTCCTTAGGTTCCAAATGAAAACCATATTTAGTTGGATGTTGCATAATCTCTTTAATGGCCATGATTCTCAGCACATATCTTGATGTTTCAGAGTTTAAATGGAGGTCAAAATAAGCAGAACCTCCTTGTTCTCGTATGCGCTTTCTCAAACCACCTTTTCCCATGTTGTAAGAAGCAGCGGCAAGCGTCCAACTTCCAAAGTCATTGTACGCCTCTTTTAAGTATTTACAAGCGGCAACAGTTGCTTTTTCTAGGTGGTAACGCTCATCAACCTCGCTATTCACTTCTAAACCTCTTTCTTTGGCACTGCCTGACATAAACTGCCAGAATCCTCTAGCACCAGCAGGTGAAACGGCATTAGAAAGTGCTGATTCGGCTACTGCCAAATATTTCACATCATCAGGAATTCCATTGGCTTTTAGTATCGGCTCTATAATAGGGAAGTAACGATTGGCTTTTTTGAAGAATAAAAAAGTAGCAGAGTGGCGAAAACAGTTAGAAATTAACTCACGATCAAAACGTTCTTTGGCATCAAAATTATCCATTGGTAGATCTTCTCCAGCAAAATCAACCGATGTTGGCATTTCAGGAGCGTGTACTTCCTGTGCTGGATGATTAGGTTTGGGGGCTGCTTCAGTCGTTGTTGTGGTAGAACCATTGTTAGGGATGGTCATAGAACCATTTCCAGAACTATCAGGTTTTGTATAAGACGTTAACATTATAATTGTAATAACCGTAGCGGCTCCAAGCCCATAAAAAATCAAGTTCTTTAGTTGTTGCATATTTGTTTCTAATTAATAGCTAAGAATTAACGCTAGATGGACTTGCTCTTGTAAGTCTATCTAAGGTCCTTTATAATCGTCTTATCTGGTTCTTGTCTTATTGTATATAGAAATTGTTCATGCTGCTACTTGTGATCATTAAAATGACGGAGAGTAGCAGCACAGCCAACTGTTTATTTTTATAGTCTACTTCTTTTTGTATAGAGGAACCATAGAACAAGGCTCTCCATACATGATTTTTTTAGCAACAGGAGTTAACAATCTTGCTAACTCAGTATAGGCTGAAATCGGCACGGGTTTTTCGCTACAGCCCTTTATGACAATTCGTTGATCTTGATACGCTTCTAAATCAAGTGTCGCAAGGGTTTTGTTGTAATGAGCAACTACAAAATCGGCTTCGTTGCCATGAACAATTGCTTTGGCATAAGGAGCCGCATGAACCGTTGCCAATTGGTAAGCCCAAATAGGTACAATAGCATCGGTAGAACAATAAATAGCTAAGTTTTTGCCCGTATATTGTGCCCAATCATGCTCTGCGACTACTGCTCTAAAGTCTTTTTCACGAAGAATAAGACCTTTGAATAAATAGTCCTTAATATCAAAAACAAGAATTTCTTCTTGAGGGTAGTAATTTTCTAAGTTAATAGTAATGATACCACTTTTGGCGACTCTATTAACCAATGGTTTATCTTTCATTGAACGATTTTTATAATTTTTTGAGTTTGATTTTGACAAGGCAATGCATTTAAAATAAGATAAATATGTTTTGCCCAATCTGAATATTTATAGTGTTAATAAATAGGTTACTAATACTATAATACCAATCAATCGAATAAGTGTTGCGTATTTTGGATTTTTTAAGAAAAAGCTAACAATAAAAGGAATTGCTGCTTCTGCAAAGATAATAATATCATGCAATAATTCCATCCATTTGGGATAAGCTAGAAGTTCCATAAGGTGAACAAACAACAGAATAAACGAAATTGCCAAGGCAATACCAAATAGTGCTTTGCCCTCAGTACTAGAGGGTTCGCTTTGCTCCAATTGAATTTTTAGTCGTTCAATAGTAGCGTCATAATCTTTGGGTAGTTCTTTGGACGTTCCTTTAAAGTAGGGTAGTTCTCGATGGGCGTCTTTTACGATTTCATTGGGGGTGTGTTGTTCTTCTGGATTATTTTCCATAGCGTTATTGTGGCTCATTTTAGTCGTTCGTTAGTAATTCGATTAATTTTGTATTGTTAACGGATTATTAGATACCAAGCTATTTTATCAAGTTGCAAAAATGTTGAATGGTTCAACATTAATTTCTTAGTTAGAATAACCCGTTATCATACTATATATATGAACGTTTAAAATTGCTATAATATACATTAATAGTCTGTTGGGAAAATGTATGAAGAGGATAGTATTTTTGTGTTTTGAAAATTTCTAAACTATTAAGGATATAATATGTGCAAAACATTGAGCCCAATATTGGAATGAGGGTTGTGTTGTTAAATGTATGATGGAAGTTCATTGAAATAAAAGACAAAAATTTTAAACAAATGCCATTGATACTTAAGTT
>NZ_JHBV01000052.1 GCF_000724545.1 Aureispira sp. CCB-QB1
GAACAAGGATGGAATGGAATCTATCGTGGTCGTCCAGCTCCTTCTGGAACATATACTTGGTATGCTGATGTCTTGTTTAAAGAGGGGCATACAGAGCAGCTTAAAGGTAATATTATTTTGTTGCGTTAAACAAATAAGATAAACTACTCAATAGGACAGGGCTTTGTGCAATAAGTGCATGAAGCTCTGTTTGTTATTGTAGGGAATTGTTAAGTGATTATCTAGAGGTTTTACACTGAAAAAGTATCAAATAGAGCTTATTATCTGGGCTTTCATTTTATTGCTTAATAAAAAAACCTTCTCGAAATCAATCAAGAAGGTTTATCATTATATTATAATTAGTATACTACTTAAGGTTGTACTATTTGTTAGCAGCATACAACTCAGATACTTTATCCCAGTTGATTACATTAAAGAATGAAGAAACGTAATCAGGACGACGGTTTTGATAGTTTAAGTAGTAAGCATGTTCCCAAACGTCTAGACCTAAAATAGGGAAACCACCACAACCAATACCTGGCATCAATGGATTGTCTTGGTTAGCAGAAGAACAAACTTCCACTTTACCACCTTTGTGTACACAAAGCCATGCCCATCCAGAACCAAAACGGCTACCAGCAGCACTAGAGAATTTTTCTTTGAATGCATCAAATGAGCCATAAGCAGTATTGATAGCTTCTGCCAATTCTCCAGTAGGTTGCCCACCTCCATTAGGAGACATTACTTCCCAGAATAAAGAGTGGTTGTAAAATCCACCACCGTTATTACGAACAGCAGTATTATTCATATCTAAGTTTTTCAAGATATCTTCAATGCTCTTATTGGCAAGATCAGTTCCTTCAACAGCATTATTTAGTTTAGTGGTATATCCATTATGATGTTTACCATGATGAATTTCCATTGTTTTTGTATCGATATGTGGTTCTAACGCATCGTGAGCGTATGGTAAATCGGGTAATTCGAAAGCCATGATTTGTTTGTTTTTAAAATTAAATAATCAGTATCATTTACCAAACAGGTAAGTTTATTCTGAATAAACTAATACTATAACAGTAGACTACTGTATTGGTTCAAATATATAAAAAATGCTTTGTAAAAATTAAAATCAATGGATAAAAGATGGTTAATTGTTAGGCTGTTTAGTGGTATTTTTTTCGCCAACTAGAGACCAATAAAATCATCCTATCATAGCTTTCAATACCATCTTCAACACCTTGTACTTTCAAAAAAACATCGTAAACAGCGGGTTGTAAGAAGGGAATGAATGCAGGGTAATTTTCTACTTTAGCATAAATAGCCTCCATGTCATTGTGCATGCCTCTTGAAATAGTTGCTCGTTCTATTTGATAATCTTGTTCTGTCATAAATCCCATTAAAGTGCCATATACATATCGCCAATACATGAGGTAACCTGAATATTGTATAGCAGGGTGTTGGGAACGAATACAGGCCAAAAAACCTAGAAAATTGCAAACATCTTCACTTCCAAAACCATATCCATGTCCCAATTCATGAGCAATTGTAAAGGGTTTAGAAATATGGTGCAAGCCATTGTCAACGTGCCCTTCTCCTGTAAACGGAAAATAAACCCCTGAGCTGTTGAAACGAAGCAAAATTCCATCTGGTTGTACAAATCTACCCCTAACATGACCAGAAAAATCGTACCTATATTCTTTTAAAACTTCTTTTAAGGATGTGCGCATAACTTCTTCCAAGTTGCTAGGGTAAGCATCCAAGGGAATGACATTGGTATCAATACTCGGAATTTTTTGACGTGCTTCAATACAGGTTTGTTTAATATATTGAGCTTCTTCCCAAATGGCGTCAAAATTCATTGATTCAGGAACCTCTAAGCCAATTTGTTCTGACATAGGAATACGAGCATAATTATATCCCCAGAGAAAAAGAAACCAGAAAATTAATCCCATAAAAAAAGCAACGATCGATTTTCCATACCCTTTGCCTCTAATGCCCTCTTTTTCTATGAAAACGCTTTTGATAAAATGGGTACTAATTTTTATTAGCCAAATGACAAGGATAAGATCAAATAAGTAGATGGCAGCAAAAGGCAGCAGACCAAGTGTATGATCAAAAAAACTTCTAATCCAAGGATAGATACCTCTAGAGTAGATAACTTCGCACCATTGAGGTTGAAAGCCCAAGATTATTCTAATTAAAATGGCACCCAGACCGAGTTTTATCCAGATTGATTCACGTTCTTTTTTGTTTGGAAAATTAAAACTCATAGGCAAATTGAAAATTTATTGTTCATTGATATGATTTGTTTTGGTCCATTATTAGACATGATCACGAATGAAATGGTATGCCTACCCAAACATTTTTGCATCTATTTGATTATCAATCCTTTAATGAATCGAGCGACAGTAGTGTACTCTATTGATTATCAGATTGATATGATTTAACGGCACTGCTACTGCGTGGTTTTTACGAGGTAATGTAAAAATAAGTTTTTTTAAAAAAAACGTGCGCTATTGGCAAAAAGAATAATGAAGAATCAATTAGAGAGGGAAAGAGGAGATATAAAATGCCTGAACAACAATAATCTCAGTGTTCAGGCATTAAATATTAAGAAACAAGTAGTTGACTCAAAATTCTATACTAATAGAATAAGAAAACTAATTGAATGTATTTGATTACATATGCAATGGACGATTGTCTGTTGCAGCCAAAGCCGCTTCTTTGACAGCTTCTGTAAATGTTGGATGAGCATGGCTAATGCGAGAAATATCTTCGGCTGATGCACGGTATTCCATGGCTACGACAGCTTCTGCAATAATATCTGCTACACGGGCACCAATCATATGTACGCCTAAAACTTCATCCGTTTCTTTGTGAGAAATAATTTTCACAAAACCATCGGTATCAGTACTAGCGCGGGCACGTCCCAAGGCACGGAATGGGAATTTACCTACTTTGATAGGAATTCCAGCTTCTTTCAATTCTTTTTCTGTTTGTCCAACAGCGGCAACCTCTGGCCAAGTATACACAACACCAGGAATTAAATTGTAATTGATATGAGGATGTTGTCCCACCATATATTCTGCAACATAGACACCTTCTTCTTCGGCTTTGTGTGCCAACATAGCTCCTTTGACAACATCTCCTATGGCAAAAATGCCTTCAACATTAGTTTCTAAGTGATTGTTCGTTTCGATGCGTCCTCTATCATCTACTTTTACCCCAACATTTTCAAGCCCCAACTGATCGGTATAAGGTCTACGACCAATTGCAATTAAACAGTAGTCTGCTTCTAAGGTAACTTCCTTGTCATCTTTTCTTGATTTGGCAACGACTTTTACACCTTTTTTGTCAGATTCAACAGAGGTAACCATATGATTTAAGTGGAAACCAAATTTTAGATGTTTTTTCAATACCTTACGCATTTCCTTTCCTAAGTCAGCATCCATTGTTGCCAAAGCAGAATCAGCAAATTCGACCACTTCTACTTTTGTGCCTAGTCGAGCCCAGACAGAACCAAGCTCAAGCCCAATAACACCAGCTCCAATAACTACAACACTCTTTGGTACTTCAGTTAAGTTGAGTGCTTCTGTCGAAGTAATGATGCGTTTTTTATCATAATTAAATGCCGCAGGAGTAACTGGTTTAGAACCTGTTGCAATAATAACCTTATCAGTAGTAATAGTGGTTACTTCTTTAGACGAATCTTTTTTGTCCGTAACTTTGATGGTATTTTTGTCTACAAAAGAGCCATGACCTTCAATAACGTCAATCTTATTTTTTTTCATAAGAAATTGAACGCCATCACAAGTTTGAGAAACAACACTGTCTTTACGAGCAATCATTGTTTTCATATCAACACTTAGCTTTTCTACTTGGATACCGTGTGCTGCAAATGATTTTTCCGCATTGTGATAATGCTCGGAAGAATCCAATAATGCTTTGGACGGAATACAGCCAACATTTAGACAAGTACCGCCAAGCGTAGGGTATCGTTCAATAATTGCAGTCTTAAGACCAAGTTGTGCACATCGGATAGCGGCAACATAACCACCAGGACCAGAACCGATAACCGTAACATCGTATTTCATACTATGGGTGCTATTTAAATTTTATAATTGATTTCTATTAAATTATTTAATTGTCGTAGTTTGTTACCTGCACTGCTATTGTGTGGGGACAACAAACTATGGTTAATTAGAGAACGAAACCTATTTAAAAAAGGTTCTCTAATTTAGGCTTTACTGCTATTTGTTGTTGCTGCTGTTGTTGCCATTGGTGGAGCCATTTTTTGTTGTTGTAATGTTTGTCCATGCAACATTTGCAATTTGAATTGACGGGTTCTTTTTCTACTACTATTAACCGCTAATAAGACAGTTAATAATAATATTAGACCAATAATAATATAAGGCCAGACCAAAGCAGCATCTAATAAAAATTGTTTAAAGTTGCCCCATCCTGTTATCAAATTAGAAGAAAAGTCAGCCCTAAAAGTTTCTACTTTAGGTTTTGCCATTTCCAAGTTTTGATAAAAAGCTAAGGTAATGGTGCTATAAGGTTGGTTGTTGAGAATATTGGTAGCATCCAAAACGGCCAAGTTTAATTCTTGATGAACAGCATTGATTTTATCTTTTAATTTTAGCTGATCATCTAGATTATTGGTTTTTTCAAGTTGAGCATTTAAGCTTGCTAAGTGTTCTTTGTTGGTTGTAATACGGCTAACGATAGGAAGGTATTCTTTCTTTTCTTTTTGTTGCCATACTTGTTTTTGACGGATAACTACTGCCAAATCTCTAAACTCATTTAAAACTACATCAAAATTTTCGGGAGTAGTATAGATTTCCATGGTATTCCCTTTGTAGAAATCTCCAGTTTGCTCTAACTCGTTGGCAATGCTAAAGTCATATTGTTTGGACAAAGCACGTACTTTATCATATGTTTCTTGATAATTGCGAACATTCAACAACATAGCTCCATTGCTTGGTCTGTTCTCCAAACGACTAGGTTGAGAACTGGTTAAGTTAGTAGAATCTAGAGTTGGATTATTTTGTTGATTGCTGTCTAGTGTTGTTGTTTGATTTAAGCTAGCAAGCGCCTCCTCTAAATCTTGAACGACTTGTTTGGAAACAGCAAAGTCACTAGCATCAATAACTTGATTATTTTGTAAATCGATTTGTTGACTAATAGAACGTTTGAATTCTGATTCTAGATTCCGATTGGCTTTTGTTTTGGCGGTATTATATTGCTCTATCTTGGAAGGTTGAGAAGGTTGACAGGCAACCATTAAAAGGCTGAATATTAAAAGATACCAATAGCGCATGAATGTAATTGTTTTGCTGAAAATTTAGATCAGTTCGGGAATAAGATGTTTTGCGTAAAAGTACTAAAACTCTATAGTATTTGAGTGTGTAAGTCCTTAAAATTTTGTTTTTCTATCAAAAAGGCATAAAAAACGGAAGGCTTGACCAGTTTTGTTAGAATTGTAAATGGGGAAAACTCAAAATAAAATGATTCCATCAATTGTGGAGCCTAACAAGGATTTTTTAAAACTATAATAAAGCGATAAACTTCCGTAGACACTTGGGCTAAGTACTGGAGTCTGAAATGTAGTGTTGCCCCATCGAAAAGCTGGAAATTGATAGGCGTAGCAACCTGCTTCTAGATACAATATAGCTTGAGGGCTAAGTTTTATGTTGGTTGTTAATGCTCCCCGAATTCGTAAATCTCCAAAAACAGATCGTTCCCATTGGTTGTTGGTATTGAGGTAACCAAATGCGGTCGAAAAATTTGACAAGCCTGCGCTCAAATCTATTTTTAATTTTTTTGACACTTTAAAGGCAAATCGCACTTGAACGGGTAGGGTGATATTGACCCAAATTGTTTTGGTTAGTTTGGCTTGGATACCAAAAAAGGGGGCAGGAATGATTTGACCATTGTTATAACTAAAAAAGAAGCCATAATACCAGTAAAAATTAAAATTGCGTAGATGGGCAAAGCCAAACATAGTCGTAATATTGGAGATAGGTGTCCGTTGTATGGATTGATAATCTTCCATTAAACCAATATTGACAGAGTAAAAAAATAATTTAGGTTGTTTGAAGGGTTTGGCGATTAAATGAATGCCAGACAAACCTGTATTGATTCCGTAGGTAATGTGTGGTTTTTGTTGAAATGGATGCGGAAGATGATTGTCTTGATAACTCAAATCTAAATAGAGTACTCTAGGACGGAAATTCCAAAAGAGTTGATAGACTTTTAGTTGTGTGGCTTTTTTTAATTGCAGTGTTAGTAGTTTGTCCCATTTTACAGCTAGTTTTAATTGACTTTTAATGGGAATAATGCAATTGATATCTGCTTGTCCGACGTGTAAGCGATCTTTATTTAAAAAATTAAAATCGTGATTGTATAGGCTGTTGATTCTTAAGCTTGGCTGAAAAAATTGATTGAAGATGAACGATTGTCCTTGAGAAATTGTAGAAAAAAGGCAAAAACCTATTATTTTGAAGTAATATTCCATTTGAAATATGAAATTAGATGAACTTTAAAAGAAATAAGTAATCATTCAGAAAAACTATATAAAAAACAACCTTCTTTTTGCGCTACTCTTCATCGAAACATCTGGCTTTAGCCCACCACCACGAAGTAGCACCGCAAGTAAAGCTGCACTGTTTGGCTATACTTTTGGTACACTGTACCAAGCTGTCGCAGTTAGCTACGCTGCTACTACGTTCAGCAATTAGCACTAAAAAAGAGCTTATTTTTAGCTATATTTTTTTCTACCCACTTACTTAGAAATTAAAATTTTGTCTAAAAGCGTTATAAACGCAATCAAATAAGTGATAATTTGAGTTATTGCATACCAATTAATGATTAAAATACAGCTATTTTATTAAAATGAGGTGAAAGTTTATTATTTTTGAGAATTAAAATAATCGACACAGTATTTTAGTGGGAGATGTTCTTTATCATGAAAAAATAGGATTATTTTAAGCCTAAATTTTTTTTCTTTTAAAATCACAATTTGTAAGCTGAATGAAAGAATAAAAATTGAAAGCGCAAATAATCTACGGCGTACGTTAAGGAGAGGAGGATATTGATCGTACCTGATAAATGTTGTGTTTTTTGTAATCATAAAGTCTAAAAAATACATTAGAACTATTATTCGTTAATAATTGAATCATTAAAATTTTTAGCGATTTGTTGTTCAGTGAAAAAATAGGAGAATGAGCATTATAATTTCATTGTTGAATCATAAAGGGGGAGTTGGTAAAACAACTTCAGCAATTAATATAGGAGCCGCTCTAGTACAATTAAACAAACGTGTTTTGTTGATAGATCTAGATCCTCAAGCAAATTTGACGATTTCGTTAGGAATTCCTCGTCAAAAAGTGACGATATATGAAAATATACGTGGAGAAGCAGAAATCAGTCCTTTTACTGTCAAGGAAGGGTTAGATGTGGTTACCTCTAATCTAGATTTGTCGGGAGCAGAGATGGAATTAATCAATGAAGCTGGTCGTGAATTTATTTTAAGAGAATTATTTGAACCTTTGGCGCATGATTACGATTATATAATTATAGACTGTCCGCCTTCACTTGGATTGTTAACCCTAAATGCTTTAACAACAAGTAACTATGTTATGATTCCGATGCAAACTGAGTTTTTGGCATTGCAAGGAATTGTTAAAATTAAGCAAGTTACAGACAAAGTTCGATTCCGTTTGAATAAAAAATTGGAAATTGGAGGGGTTATTGCTACTATGTATGACCATAGAAAAGTCTTGAATCGAGATATTGTGGGAACAATCGAAAAATTCTTTGGTGATAAGGTTTTTAAAACTAAAATTCGTAGCAACGTAGCCTTGGCAGAAGCACCAAGTGTTGGAAAAGATATTTTTGAATACAGCAAATCAAGTAATGGGGCAACCGATTATTTAGCCTTGGCAAAAGAAATTATTGAAAGAATAGAAACGGTTCCTGCTTAACAGATTATGACAATAGCCTAAAAGCTCGTTCAGAGATCATGGTTATTGATGGAATCGTCTATTGTGGAAATTCTTAATAAAAAAAACATTAAGTTTGCTTTAAATGAGCGAACTATAAAATCAATATAGGAAACTATAAATGGTTTGAGGAAGCTTCAGTAAGGATGATGTTATAAGCATTTGAAGTTTTATTAAATCGTATATTTTTATCGAATGGGTCGTAAAAACAACAAAAAGAAATCATTTTCAGATAACTTGGCAAATCTCTTTCAGGAAAGAATGATTGACGATAATGCACAAGACAATCTCTCTATGATTGAAAATGAAGCACCCGATAAAAAAAAGAGCAAAACAAAAGGTGCTGCAACAGCTACTGCTAAAAAAACACTAACAAGAAAATCAAGAGGAAAATCTAAAACCAACCGAAAATCTTTTTCTAACAATCTAGAACGCTTTTTTAAAGATAGTATAGATGGCGTTTTGGATGGTGTTGTAACGGATGTCAAAAGAAGTTTGGTCAACACAAAAAAGGGCAACCGAAAAGCTATTGGTATTGACTTGTTGATCAAACGAACAACGGAGGAAAATGTCAAAGACAAACCGAGCAAACAATCTACTCAGACTAAACGAGTAACAGTAGTCCTAGATACAGAGAAGTTAGCAGAATTGAAACGTATTGCCAAAGAAGAAAAGAGAAGGTTGCACCAAATCATCGGTGAATTGGTTGACGAGTATATTGATGAAGCTAAAATGAAGTAGTTTGTTATAATTGCTCGAGTTGTTCCAAAAGCCATTTTTTAGTGGCTAAAATATCCGTATTTAAAATTTCTATTTTTAGATTCTCTTTTGCTTTCTTATCAAATGGGTTCACGCGAATGAGCTTCTGCATATATTTGGTAATATTATTATAATTCTCTTTGTGATAACCAACAACATCCTTGCGTCTAAGGTACATTTTTAGACTGTCCAATAGAGAGTCTAAAGCATCAAACTCTTGCGTTTCGTAGTAAATTCTTAGAAGCATGACTTTGCAAGATAGAATTCTTAAAATATCCTTGACTTGAATTTGCACTAATAGCTGCTGTGCTTTTTGGTATTTTTTCTGGGCGTAGTAAAGTTTCGCTAGGCATTCTTGAAAAATACTTTCTCTATGTTCTGGTGTTATTTTATCTTTGTAGGTGTACAAAAACTCTTCTACCCACTCATACTGTTCCATTTGTATACCTATACTAACCATATTGTTATAAGTAAAAGGAGTAATAATACCTTGTTCCAATAAGTAGCTTTGGGTAATACCTGTTTTGTATAGTTCAAATGCTTTTTCCAAATGCCACCTAGAGTTATCATTTAACTTTTTGATGGTATAATTGATCGCCAAAAGGTATAGTTCTCGAATTTCTTGTGGAGGAAATGAGGAGGTATAAGTATGGAGATAATCCATCATTTTTTGAAAATGCTGGTCGGGATTTTGAGTATCCGTAAATGCAAGGTAACAATAGTAATAAAGACCAATCGCAGGTATTTTTAAATAGCCTAACTCTTTTACTTGTTCCAACACAACGGCTAGCATCTTGGGCTGATAGTTCATTTTAAAAACCACTAATCTAGAATACAATAGACAGGCTTTGCGTAGCTTGTCGGCAAAATATTGAATATCCAATGCATCAGACAGTTCTTGTAAGTTTAGGGGACTTGTTCTTTGAGCTTGCTCTGAAGCATTGAAATACAATGTTTCCAACTCGTAATTTAAGCGCAAACTCTCCCAATTTTGAGTAGCTTCTTTTTGGGCGCTTTTTTGAGCATTTTTGAGAACTTGGTTCAATTCCTTGTACAAGCCTCTTTCTTTTAGGCTCTCAGACAATAGAATGGTACTTCTGCTTGTTTGATCTTGCAATTGTTCATATACCAAAAATTCTTCTACTGCATTCAATAATCGATGGATAATTTGGCGCATTTTGCCATCATTGTAGGGTACTTTTGGGTAAATGGTAGCCCATGCCAATGACTTTGTTAAATACTGCTCTTTTAACTCCATATCCCACAAAAAATCGTATAAATCGCAGACATCTTGACGTTGATTGATAATTGAGCAAGCAATCCAATCTCTACAACGTCGTTTTTCTTTGCTAGAAAAAGTGTGCAAAATGTTAATTAATTTAGAATTTTTCATTAGGATATTTTTTATATAAAAAACAAAGAAACTCTTTAAGAGCTATTAATAGGCTATTAATAATGTAATTATAATGAAATGTGATAAAAAATGCTAAACAAATGATGTTAATTGTAGTTGATTGAATGCTTGTTTCTAACGAAGTTTGTAGAATAGAAAAGAAATAAAAAAAGCTCAATAATATAAAGAGAAAATTTAAAAGCCTAGTATAAATAGTTAATACTCCATTGATTTTTTATTTATTAGTAATACAGGCGAGAATACTATTTGTTAGACCAATGACTTTTGAAATTATGAAGAAGTATAACATATTGATTTTATTATTCCATTTAATGATCCTTACTGCTTATGGTCAGGAATGGACACGAGAACTGGATGGTCCATATATTCCTAGTTTGCAATGGGCAAGCTCCATGTTTAGTGGTCATGACGTAACAGAAACGAACGATGGAGGTTATGTGATGGCAGGGATACAATCCTTTGCAACAGGAGCACCACGAGATTATCCTGCTCTAATAAAAGTTGACGCACAAGGATTTAACGTTTGGGAAAAAAGCTATTTTTCTGATAGTGCAGATGTTATGGCTTTTTCTAGTGTAGCACTAGAACCAATGCCCAATGGTCACTTTTTGTTGGGAGGGATTAATGGACAAACCATTCATCTAATTCAAGTAGATGCTTTGGGGGATACCATATGGACAAAAACGTACCAAAGTTATTGCAATCAGGTTGGAGGACCTTGCATGCTTGATCAATTGAGTTTGGAGGCAACTTTAGATGGAAATTATATTTTAGCAATTAGCTCTCATATTACGCTTGGTGCACCGATAGATTTACACCATACACAGTTGATTAAGATTGCACCTAATGGAACGGTTTTGTGGACCAAAGTGCATGCAGATGCTTGGGCAGAGGCGATTCAACCTACTTTTGATGGAGGGTATATTTTAGCTGGACATCAGGGGAATACTGCCATGTTGTACAAGTTGGATAATAATGGTGATAGTACGTGGTTGGAGACCTATTCGGGGCAAGGAACGGCTAGTTGGCACAGTGTTGTTCAAGCACCAGACAGTGGTTATGTTGTCGCAACAGAATTAATGGGATTTGTAGGCCCAACTCCTTTGTTAGTAAAAGTAGATAAAACAGGGGCAAACGTACTTTGGTCGACCTACTCTTTGGCGTCTACTTTAGGAGGCATTATAGGTTTTGCAAATCATGTAGAATATGATAACAATGGATATTATGTTGTAACAGGCTATGTGAATCGACCGCATCCTGTTGCGACTGTTCAATTAGACGTTGCTTTTTTAGGAAAAGTAGATTTAGGTGGAAATGTTGTTGTAGAACAAATTTTTGAAGAATACTTTCATAACAAAGGCAATGTTGTTCGTCCTACTAGTGATAATGGGTATATATTGACAGGAAGTTATGATAACCATCAAGCTTATTTGGTGAAATCTGACTCGGCATTAAATCGTCCTATGCACAAATTTCAAGGTTATATTTATAACGATAGCAATGGGGATTGTATTAAGGGGACTGGTGAAACAGGATTTATCCATTGGTTGATAGAAATCAAGAAAAGCGATGGGTCGGTAGTCTATGCTACAGCAGATAGCAATGGTTATTATGAAGCTACAGTAGATACAGGGACTTTTGTTGTTAAGTCTCTTTTGCCGAATACATTGTGGACAGGATGTGTCGATAGTGTTGTCATTACCTCAAGCCAGTTAGAAAATACCGATACATTAGATTTTGGTGCTAGAGCATTGGTTAGTTGTCCTTTGTTAAATGTAGATGTATCGACAGCTTTATTAAGACGTTGTTCTTCGGCTGTATATACAGTTACTTATTGTAATCAAGGAACGGCGGATGCTATTGGAGCTTCTGTAACAGTCAACTTGGATACAACACTGAATTTTTTAGGAGCCAATATGCCTTGGTCAGCAACAACGGGTATGAATACTTACCTATTTAATATAGGCACTGTTCCTCCAGGTGGTTGTGGTTCTTTTACAATAGATGTAATGGTCAGTTGTTATTCTCAATTAGGGCAAACGCATTGTGTTCAAGCCAACATATTACCTGATAGTTTGTGTGTGAATAGCAGTCCTTTGTGGGACGAGTCGGATATAGATGTGACAGGTGTTTGTTATGGAGATAGTATTGTTTATACGATTACCAATGTGGGAACTGGAGGAATGTCAGCTACTCGACATTATTTTGTAACAGAAGATCACGTAATTTTATTGGTTCGACCATTTAATTTAGGACCTGGAGCAAGTGTAACAGAAGTCGTGCAAACTTCCAATGGGGCTGTATATCGTTTAGAGGCAGAACAAGATGTCAACCATCCTCACAGTACCTATAGTGCTTTAGGAGTATTACAATGTACCGATGCTGCCTTTACATCCAATAGTTCCTTAGGGATATTGGGGCAGTTTGTAGAAGATGATGGTAGTCCTGCTGTATCTATTGATTGTCAAGAAAATGTAGGGGCTTGGGATCCCAATGACAAGCAAGCTCGTCCAATTGGTTATGGTACGTCCCATGCTATTGAAGCCAATACAGATTTAGAGTATCACATTCGTTTTCAAAATACAGGTACAGACACAGCGTTTAATGTTACGGTTTATGACACTTTGTCAAGTGCTCTTAATCCAAGTTCAATTATACCTGGTGCTAGCAGTCATCCCTATACTTGGGAGTTAAAAGGAAATGGTATTGTGGTCTTTACATTTAATAATATTTTACTACCTGATAGTACAGCTAACGAAGCGGCTTCGCATGGGTATGTTAAATTTAAAGTGAAACAACAACCTGATTTACCTGTTGGAACGTTAATTAATAATACAGCAGCTATTGTATTTGACATGAATGCACCAGTGTTGACCAATACAACTTTTCATACTATTGATGAAAACTTTATTGTAGATATCGTTAAGATTGGAGATCGACCTCAAACAATGATTGAAGCTTACCCTAATCCATTTCAAGAGTTTGTGAAAATTGTTGTGAAGGGAGAATCTTTCTCTACTTTAGAAGTGCGTGTGGTTGATGCTATCGGGAGAGAAGTTCAGTACAATAAAGTGGCGTATCAAGAAGAAATTATCTTACAACGTCAGAATTTAGAAACGGGGGTATATTTCTTCCAATTGATAGGAGACGGTGAACTTATTGGAACAGGAAAACTCATTGCTCAATAAACAATTGCTTCAAAAAAAAATCAAATTTGATCACCTTTAGAAAATCAAAAAAATATGATAAAAGGAATATGGAAATTAGTTTTGTTAAGTCTTTTGGCTGTATTAATGTTTTCAAGTTGCAAAAAAGAAGAACCTATAAATTCACCTTCCAATCGTTTGCATGGAGAATGGAATTTAATGCAATATTCGGCAGGCTTAGCTGGTCTGGAAAATTATAATAAAGACGATGTTACTTGGACATTTAATAGCAATGGTACTGTTGATGTAGTCATAAACGTTGCATTGAATAATTCGCACATGCCCATACAGAGCAATACAACGGATACTTATATAATGAATGGTACAAAGGTAAAGTTGGCGTCTATAGATTATGATTATGACATTAGTTTTGACAATGGCAAATTGATCTTGTCTAATAGCCCAGCAGTAGATGGTCCTAGCATTCTTTTTGAACGAGATTAGAATAACTTTCTAACAACATTACTTATTATCCTAAATAGACTTTATTATGATTACAAAATATTTTAGAGTAATTCTATTCGTAATGACGTTTTTTTTCTTTGCTAGTTGCGAAAAAGATAGCTCTTGCACCGAACACATAAATGAATGTCGTCTTAAATGCGAGATGATTCCAGATATGGGATGGTGTGGTACAGGAGCAGAATATAAGTATTATTTCAATCCTATTACTCAACAGTGTGAGCCTTATATTTATATTGGTTATGATGCTGTTTTTGAAACATTACAAGAATGCCAAGCTTGTGGTTGTGGTAACGCTGAAAATTAGTAATATATATACGTTTGGTTGCCCTTTATGTTATTATAGATCAAAGCCTTCCTGTTTTTTGGAAGGCTTTCCTATTTGTTATAAGTAATAATACGTTGTTGATTAGTTCGTGAGCGCTTTGTTACTCCCTATAGTCGTGAACTCGGTTCGCTTTTAGCTCGCTACGCTTATGACCTTGGGCTTTTGTGCTACTAGGACAAGCTTACTCGGCAAGCTTAGCTACCTATGGTGCTACTACGTGGTAGTTTGCTTTGTTACTCCCTTCGGTCGTGAGCAACAAGTTGAGTTCGCTACTACTGCGTGGTTTCAACGGAGTAATGAAGTAAGTAACGAAAAAAAGACCTGTTCAGTCCCCAAATGCTAAAAATAAGAAGGGAAATTCTTGCCAAACACTTCTTTTGGCAAGAAACTATCATGGAGATATCGATTTTTTTTCTTATTATATATAAGGAATTGCTGATTCAGGTTTGAATTCCATTTTTGATAGGGTTATTTTAGTACAATAATCTTTTTTTTTACAAATAGTTGATATGTTGCTGATTTTTAGTTTGTTGTGTTTTTTTTTGTGGAAGTACTATTGTATTCTAAAAAAATGCTTCTTATTCTAATTAGGGAGTTTGCAAAATGATTGACTTACTAAGATATGGTTGATAACTTTCCCATCATACACCAATCATATTTATTTAAATATTTATCATTTATTTCATTAAGAAATAATTTTTTATTTAGATATATTTTTTATATTTATATCGAGGTGCTTCTAAATAGTTTTTATTCCCCTTTTTCATTTAAAGAAAAACTACTACAAAATTAAATTAAAGAAGCCACGAATATCTTCCCCCCAATCTCAACTCAGATTACCAATTACATAATTTTATTTTTTGTTTGTTTAAATATATAAAATATGGAAAACATGTACACTCGATTATCCTTAAACGGGGTATTACTTACATTCTTCCTATTGGTTGGGGTGGCAGGAAATAGCCAAACGCCAGGTTTGATATTTGATCCAGCTGTTGGTTCTGTATTAGACCCCAATGGAGATGGATATGTTGATATAGAAGGGAATGGATTTAGTAATGATGGTTATGATGTAGATGAGTTTGAAATTCCCATGTTTGGAATCCCATCCTTAATGGACGAGATAGATTCTGATTTAGCTTCAGGCCCCAATTGTGGATTTACAGACATTGTGGAAGATTTTAACAATTATGGTTACTACGGAGCTTTTGATGGGACAAACTTTATTGTTCGAGTACGCTTAGGAAGTTTTGCACCTAATGCCAAAGGATATACTGTTTTAATTGATACCGATGGTTTGTTTGGACCAGGGCAAGATCCCAATGCTACGGCAGAGAATCCTGGATTTGAGCTAGCCGTTTTTTTAATGTCTAAGCATGGTGTATATGTAACAGATGTAGATGGAGCCAACAATTGTGCTGGACCAACCACGTCGTTTCCATTATCAACGCACCACCAGAAGTCAATTTCGAGCCTAACGACTTGTGGAGATACCGATGTTTTTTATGATTTTTATGTTCCACTCTCTGCAATGGGAGTTACGACAAGCCAACCTCTTAGAATGGTTGCCACAACAAATACGTCGAATACTTGTGCTTTAGAAGGTTCTGTATCTGATATTCAAGGGGTGCCAGAATCGACATGTGTTCCTTGTACGTATATAGATATTATCGACCAATTTCCCCCCACACCAATTGATTCACTTTGTGATACCTGTGGAGGGTTTCCACCTGTTTTGTCAGATTGTCCAGAATTTAACAATGCGTTTTTGTTAGAAGGGGCAACTTCGTTTACAGGAAAAGGCGAAGCCAATCAAACGATTTATATAGAGGTACATTATGGACCTTCTTATACAGATATAGAATACGATACGGTATTGGCAGATGGTTCTGGAAATTGGACTAGTGCCGCTTTAGATTCTGTTCTTTCAGAAGGAGATTCTATCCTTATAAGTGGTCTAACACCGGGCAAAAGCCCAACCAAGTATCCTTGTTCGGATTTAGTCGTACTCTCTGCTTCTTCTGATTGTACGCCAGGTTGGACCTCAACTCCCACTTTGGCTAAAAATGGATATTGTGCGGGTGTCGGAGTTGGTGTGCCAGGTGCTACTGTGAATGTCTATCTTAACGGAACATTACTTACACCAGCCAATGCGCCTGTTATTGTAGCTCCAGATGGTTCGTTCAACTGGGATTGTGGTTCAAGATCGGGATGTTCAGGAGGAGGAGGAGGTTGTATGGCTAATGGATTGTATACCATTACACAGGTTTTGCCAGGACAATGTGAATCTCCAGGATTTAGTTCTTGTTATGGCATATCAGGAGCATCGACACCACCTGTTGTCAATCAGCCCATTGCTGCTTCTGATACAGAAATATCGGGAACGGCAGCACCCAATGCCTATGTAGAATACTATGTTGCACCCAATTCCTTTTTTACCTATGCTGATGGCGCAGGAAATTGGACCATTTCAAATCTAAACTTATATAGCTTGGCTTGTACCAACTTACAATTTTACACTGCTTCTTCGGGAACGTGTTGGTCTGCTATTGTTAATGTGCCTGTCAGTGATAGAATAGATACTGCTGTCACTCCGATTCTTAATTGTACTTCTGTTGCAGGAGACATAACTGTTAGTGGATTGGTTCCAGGTGCTCCAGCGGGCGATACTGTTTTTGTTTTTGTCGTAGATGCTTCTGCGGGAGGAACGTTGGTAAGAGATACGTTTTTGGTAAATGAGTCGAGTGGATTTATCGACTCTCTTAGTATCGTTTTGGGAGCAGGAGATCAGATATACGCACAACATGGTTTGGTTAGTTGTACGCCTGCTGTTGGAGCTGCTTCGGATGCTTGTACCATACCCGATACGACAGCAAGACCCTCTATTAATTGTAGTCTAGCATATCGAGAGGGAGATCTTTCGGTTCAAGGATCGTACACGGTAGGAGGAGCTACAATTAGACTATACATAGATGGAGATAGTATAGGGACAGTAGTAACAAGTGGTCCAGGAGCTTGGACAATCAATGTGGCTTCAGATGCTTTGTATGCAGGAGGAAAACTTACCGCTACAGCAGAACTTGCACCAGATGAGGAGAGTTTTCATTCTGATTTTTGTACCGTAGAATGCTTGCCACCAGCAACGAACTTAACGCTTGTTAATAACGGGGCTAACGAATTATGTAACACTATTGATACGCTTTTCTTTTCGGTTTTGTCTACAGAGTCACTTGTGATTTATGAACCATGGGATATTATTGGAGATTCTGCTATTGGACCTGCCGCTTTGGGTACAGGGGGAGATATTAACTTATATGCAAGTCCATTGACGACGAATCCAGCAAAAATTAGCGTCAAAGTTATTAAATTTTCGTCTACTCCTTGTTCTTTCACAATGGAAGACACGGTTACGCTAACGGTTAATCCGCTTCCTATTCGTACTTTAAGTGTTGGACCAGCTGACACCACCATTTGTAGAAACGAAGCTGTTGGAATTAGAGTATTGAGTTCGCAATTAGATGTTCTCTACTATTTAACCGATAGTAGTACTGGAGCAGTAATAGGAGATTCTGTGTTGGGGACAGGAGGAACAATAACCTTGAATAGTGGCGCTATATTCGATACGACTACTATTATTGTGAATGCTGTTGATACGACAAAAGTGACGAATTGTAGTGTAGAGTTGGATAATGTAGCACATGTGAACATCATTCCTACTCCCAATACAGCTTTGGCTGTTACAACAGATGATCTTGTTGTGAATGTCAATGGGGCAACGAATGTTAATGTTACCACAGAAAATAATGCTCTGTTTACCTATCAAGTAAAACGTATTTCGGACAATTCAAATGTTGGTGCTTCGTTTGTTGGAGATGGCTTGGTTCATGTTGTTGGTACAGGGAACCTTTTGGTTAGTGACTCTTTTTACGTGCAATTAACAACTCCTTCTTGTGTTTTTGAAATGGAAGATACGGTACCTGTTTTTGTTAATCAAGCACCGATAGCAGTAGATGATTATGTAAGTACTGCGGAGAATACTACTTTGATTATTAATGTTCAGGCGAATGATACAGATGCCAATGCACCTGGAGATACTTTACTAACAAGCATAATAAGTGGTCCAACTAGTGGAGGGATTATCAGTGTCATCAATGGAGATAGTCTAAGTTATACGCCTCCACTTAATTTTGTTGGAAAAGATACGGTTGTTTATGCTATATGTGATACAAGTGGTCTTTGCGATACCGCTATAGTGTACATAGATGTTTTATTAGATACTGATAACGATGGAATTGCAGATGTTACTGATTTAGACGATGACAATGATGGGATTCCTGATGTGGTGGAAAATTACAGTGGTGATAGTGACGGAGATGGAATAGTTGATTATGAGGATCCAGATTTTTGTGCGACTCATTTCCAAGGGGTAAATGGATGGGATTGTAATACAGATGGTTTACCTGATTTTGGGGATGATTTGGATGGTGATGGAACACCCAATTATATGGATCCAGATTTCTTCAATTGTGGTAGCCTTGAGAATGGCGTTTGTAGCAATTATGATGTAGATGGAGATGGAGTGCCTAACCATACAGATTTAGATTCTGATAATGATGGTATACCAGATTTAGTGGAAGCAGGTGGAACAGATACCAATGGAGATGGAAGGGTAGATAATACCAGTGACCTTGATGGCGATGGTTTGGTTGATGCATTAGATAATGATGATACCGATGGTCCAGAAGGTTCTAGCCCTTGTAGCCCTCAATCTAGTTGTTTATTGACAAGCTCTACTAGTCTTTTGTTGGATACCAATAACGATGGAACAACAGACAATAATAATGATACGGATGGTGATGGAATTCCTAACCAAATGGATTTGGATAGTGACAACGATGGAATTGCAGATGTTGTGGAAGCAGGTGGAACGGACACGGATGGTGATGGTTATATTGATAGCTATATAGATGCAGATGGTGATGGCTTTAATGACGTGGTAGATGGTGATGTAGGCAACGACGGAATTGCTGAAAATAGTGCCAATGCTTTAGTATTGACAGGAGCCGATACGGACAACGATGGTGCTCCAAATTCTTATCTTGATGGAGATACGGACGGTGACGGTATCTTAGATCAAATGGATTTGGATAGTGACAACGATGGAATTGCAGATGTTGTGGAAGCAGGGGGAACAGACACGGATGGTGATGGTTATATTGATAGCTATATAGATGTAGATGGCGATGGCTTTAATGATGTGGTCGATGGCGACGTAGGCAATGACGGTACTGCGGAGAATAGTGGAAATGTTTTAGTGTTGACGGGAGCCGACACCGACAACGATGGTGCTCCAAATTCTTACCCTGATGGAGATACGGACGGTGATGGTATCTTAGATCAAATGGATTTGGATAGTGACAACGATGGAATTGCAGATGTTGTGGAAGCAGGGGGAACAGACACGGATGGTGATGGTTATATTGATAGCTATATAGATGTAGATGGCGATGGCTTTAACGATGTGGTAGATGGCGATGTAGGCAATGATGGTACTGCGGAGAATAGTGGAAATGTTTTAGTATTGACAGGAGCCGACACCGACAACGATGGTGCTCCAAATTCTTATCCTAATGGCGATTTCGATGGTGATGGAATTCTCAACCAATTAGACTTAGATGCAGACAATGATGGTATTTTAGATATTACAGAAGTTGGAGGTGTTGATGCTAATAATGATGGTATGGCAGATGCTTATGTAGATGTGGATGGGGATGGATTTAATGATGCTGTGGATGGAGATGTAGGCAATGATGGTGTCGCCGAGAATAGTGCCAATGCGTTGACTTTGACAGGAGCTGACACCGACAACGATGGTACACCCAACTCTTATCCTAATGATAACGCAGATGGGGATAACAACCTTAATTTCTTGGATATTGACTCGGATAATGATGGTATTGTAGATAATGTTGAAGGACAAGCCACAGGTAATTATATAGCACCTGCTGGAACGGATGCCGATAATGATGGTATTGATGATGCTTATGACAACGATGATGCTGCATTTGGTGGAGCGGGATCAGGGATTACTCCTAATAACCAAGATAAGGTAGATGCGCCTGATTATTTGGATTTGGATTCGGATAATGATGGTCTGATTGATGCCATAGAAGGACACGATAGCGATGGCGATGGTATTGCTGATGCAGGTTCTTTGGCTAATACGGGTTTGCCTGGAGGAACAACAGATGCCGATGGCGATGGTTTGTTGGATGGTTATGATAACAATACTTCAAGTTCAGATGCAACCAATGGTAGCCTAACGGCCAATAGCCATCCAGATGTCATTAATAAAATGACTATAGAAAGAGATTGGAGAGAAGGCAATACGACCTATATTACCAATGATGTCAATAGTACGCCTTTAGGGATGACTGCTACTGGAAATGTTTTGACGAATGATTTTGACTTAGAAGGTAATTCCTTGCTTTTAAATACGCTGACAATAGATACCGATGGTGATGGTATCCCTGAAACAGTAACAGGTTTGGGGACAGGAGTAACCGTAGGAGGTGTTAATGAAGATGGCACTCCAAATGCAAATGCAGGAACTTTAACACAAAATACCGATGGAACTTATACCTTTGTACCCAATACAGGGTTCATTGGAGAAGTAACCTATACTTATGAAGCTTGTGATGATGGTAGCCCTCAAGTATGTGGAACTGCAACTGTAACCATAGATGTAGAGCCTGATCCAAGCACAGATAATGGGGAGGTGGCTCCAGCGCCAGATGTAAATACAACTTATGGTGCTTTAGCAGTCAACGGAAACGTATTGGCAAATGATAATGATCCTGATGGAGACAATTTGCTAGTCACAGGTACTATTAATATAGATACAGACGGAGATGGCGTGGTAGATGGTACGGCACCTGTAGGGAGTTCTACAGCTGTGGCAGGAGTGGCTTTGGATGGAAGTCCTGTTACAAATGCAGGTACATTGACGCAAAATGCCAATGGAACATATACTTTCATTCCAGCAGCAGATTTTGTTGGAACAGTTAATTATGAATATACAGTGTGCGATGATGGTATTCCAATGACTTGTGAATTGACAACTGTAACCATAAATGTATTGCCACAACTGTATAATAGTACCAATGCTATAGATGACGAGGAGTTTATGGACAAAGGAAGTACATTGAATGCAAATGTATTAGATAATGATAGTGACGTAGAAGGAGATGTACAAACAGTAAGCTTAGTCAATGGACCAAGCCAAGGTAGCTTGACTTTAAATGCTAATGGAAGTTACTCTTATACGCCAACAGATCCTAACTATTCTGGTACAGATAAGTTTGTTTATAGTGTTTGTGATAATGGTATACCTCAAGTTTGTGATACCGCAACAGTATATCTGACGATCTTAAATGTTAACAAGGACTACAGCGAAACAGGGGTATATGGTATCGCTTGGCATAGAGCAATTAGAGATGCCAATGCTGATAATACTTTGGATGGCACGACAGATGTTTGGCTTGGGTCTCAAACAGATTTTGAAACAGGTACTTTGGCACTAGATAATTTTGACGATGGAATTAGTTTTGGGTCTGGTGCAGGTCAGTTCCCTACCCAAGTAATTGCAAACCAAACTTTCAACTTAGATATAACGGTCAATTCATCTGTCGCCGATAATGTGTTTTATGGTTTGTGGATTGATTGGAACAACGATGGTGTTTATGATGATTTTTACAACGGAAGTGTAGCAACAGCAAGTCCAACCACAACAACTGTAGCAATCACCGTTCCTGCTAGTTACAATGGGTCAGAAACAGTCAACGTACGCTTGAGAGCAGATGACGATGCTTTTGCTATCGGTGATTTTGCAGGTGGAAGAACCAATGGGGAGGTAGAAGATTACCAAGCATTAGTAATTGATTTGCCAGTAGAGTTATTGGATTTTACAGCGAATTTAGAGGGCAAGAACATAGGAAACCTAGCATGGTCAACAGCAACTGAATTAAATAATGCTGGATACGAAGTAGAACATGCTTTCTCCAATACAGGAGGAGTGCTAGAGTTTAATCAAATTGGTTTTGTAACAGGAGCAGGAACAACAAATTTGACTCAATATTATAACTACAAAGTACCGAATTTGACCTCTGGTATCCATTACTTCCGCTTAAAACAAGTGGATTACGATGGAACTTATGCTTATAGCCCTATACGAGCACTAGAAGTAAGCCTGCCATTGGTAGAGCAATTATTCCCAACACTACTAAGTAAAGGAAATAATAGAGTGTATATACAGGTTAGAAATAGCGATCATTATCAAATAGAGGTGATTACAGAATTGGGACAAATAGTAGAAACTCATAAAGCACAAATTGATGCAAATACATTCTATGAACTTGGCTTGGAAATGAGTAACTATACCTCAGGAATGTATATTATCAGAGTGAGTTCAGGAGCCGATAATCATTCTGTATACAAAATACGTATTGAGTAGTTAGAAATACAATTATTATGGAGCAACCAGTTGATTGCATAAACTACTTGTTTTATTAATCCAATCAACTTGGTTGTGTAAGTTTTGACAGAAAATGGAAATAAAAAAAAAGTCGTCCCAGTTATCTGGTGATGACTTTTTTATTTTTAACTATATCCTTATTTTCAAGACAAGACAAGCTTTTTTAAAATAACCTTAAGCCGCTTCTAAATTATCATCTAAGTTGGATGAAATATTTTGTATAATAGGATTGCTGCCATTGCTAGGGTCTTGGTGGTATATATCCATAAAGTATCGGTAAACCTCTGGCAAGTGTTCCTGCATCTTGGTAGGAATTTGAAAGAAATGTTCTGTACACATTTCAAAGATTTCCATGGACGGCAAACCCGTGTATAAAAACTGGTAGCCAATTTCAAATTCTCTTAAATGGTGTAGTTTGACTAGCAGTTCTTTTTTATCTTCATAAGGAATGGTATCATCAGAATAGCCGTATTTAATTTTAAATGCCTTGGCCATACCGTGTAGACCCGAGTGATAGTAATGTTCGGGATCTCTAATACCTTTGGTGAAGAAATTAATGGCTAGGAGTAGGCATGAAAAAACATCCGTATTAAACTCAACATAATGTAACTGCGTATTGATGTCTGGAGTAATAAATTCTTTTGGAAAAAGAACGACCATACCTAAATTATCAAGAATCTCTTTTTCATCTTCGAGTCCCATTGTTAGTTGAACAGCTGTTGCCGAAACTAACAATTGCATATCGCCTGGTATTTTGTCTAAGAGGCGCATTTGAAATTGCTTTTGCAAACGAAAAACAGAGATGCGATCTTCAAACTTTTTTTTGTGCTGAACACTCAATCTTCTATAATAAGGAAAAAAGCGAGCCAAGATATTTTTTTCTAGCTCACTGAGTCCTGGAGGGTGTCGTACATACCACCATTCGTTGAGTCCATTACGCACAATATAAGCTCCAAGTCCTATAGAGAAAGGGACAACAGCAATCCATATAGTAGAAAATGGGAGGACATAGTTGTTATACGCCAATAGGAATATAACAGCAGCAAGAATAAAAGAAGGGATAAAAATTAAGCCAGCAAACATAAATAATTATTTTTCAAAAAAATGAAAGATGTGCTCTACAAAGACAACAATTAAAAGAATGTAACAATGTAAAAAAAGATACGTTTAGGAAATGCTTTTATTTTTAAAAATATTGGTTCTGTACGATATTTTACTTATTTTTCCTATGCAGCTATTTTTTGCACCGCAAATAACTTTAAATTACCAAAAACAATTCAAAACTATATGAATCCTACGAGATTATTTGATATCCCCTACTACCAATTAGAACAAGGACCCTTAGCCGCATCTATTGGCGGAAAGCACATCAAAGGTCATAATTACAGCTATAGTACCGAAGAATTTATAAAATTGGCAAACCAAGTTAGTTTGGGTTTGTTGCAAATGGGGGTGAAACCAGGGGATAAAATCGCTTTGATTTCTCATAATAATCGACCAGAATGGAATATCATGGACATTGGAATGGCTCAAATTGGGGTGATTAATGTGCCGATTTACCCAACCATAAGTCCTAAAGAATATGTGTATATTTTTAATGATGCAAGTATCAAATATTGCTTTTTGGGACATGGGGATTTGTTAGAAAAAGTACGAAAAGCACACCCTGATATTCCTAGTTTGCAGGGGATTTTTACTTTTGATAAGGTAGAAGGTGAAAAAGATGGCAAAGGTAATGACGTGCACCATTGGGAAACGATTCATACCGATGGAGATTTGGCACCAGTTGAGAAAATAAAAGCAGGGATCAAATCAGAAGACTTGGCAACTTTGATCTATACGTCTGGAACAACGGGTAATCCAAAAGGGGTAATGTTGTCGCACAATAATATTTTGAGCAATATTTTAGCTGTGGGACCTTTGGTTCCCATCAAAAAAGGTGATGTTGCTTTGAGTTTCTTGCCGTTGTGCCATGTCTTTGAGCGTACGGTTGTTTATGCTTATATGTATATGGGAGCAAGTATCATGTATGCCCAAAGTATTGATACTTTAGGAGAAAGTCTAAAAGAAGTTCGTCCGCATTTCTTCACCACAGTACCTCGTTTATTAGAAAAAGTATATGAAAAAATTGTTACGAAAGCGAAAGAAGGTAGTCCTCTAAAGCAAAAGATATTCTTCTGGGCAGAGGGGCTGACCAATCAATATGCCTATGATTTTGAACCTTCTGGATTTAATTCAGTCAAATGGGCATTAGCTGATAAAATTGTATTTAGCAAAGTCCGTGAAAATCTAGGAGGACGTGTCAAAGGAATTTTGACTGGGGCGGCTGCTTGCCCGCGCAAAATGGCGCAATTCTTTTCAGCCATAGGTGTGCCCGTTCGTGAGGGCTATGGTATGACTGAAACTTCGCCTGCAATTGCTGTGAGCGGGTATGAGGCAAATTTGGCATTGTTGGGAACTGTTGGACCAATTATTCCAAAAGTAACGGTTCGTATTGATGTGAATGAAGAAGCTTATGGTCCCGATGCTGGAGAAATTATGGTTAAAGGACCAAATGTAATGATGGGGTATTACAACAAACCAGAAAAAACAGCAGAGGAATTTACCGCAGATGGGTGGTTCTTGACAGGGGATGTTGGTAAGTTAATTCGAAAAAATGGCATTGATTTTCTTAAAATAACCGATCGAAAAAAAGAATTGTTAAAAACTTCAGGAGGAAAATATGTTGCTCCAGCGCCAATTGAAGGAATTTTTCGTGAAGATTTCTTAGTGGAACAAGTCATGGTTATTGGTGATAATAGAAAATTTGTTTCTGCTTTAATTTTACCTGCTATGGATACATTGGAACAATGGTGCAAGAAAAAAGGCATCAATGTCAGTTCTAAAGAAGCAATGTTGGAAGATAAGCAAGTGTTGGAGTATTTTGAAAAATTAGTGACCAAACTGAATCCTAACTTTAGCAAAGTAGAACAAATTAAGAAATTTAAGCTAGTTGCTGGTCCTTGGGATGTAGACTCTGGACATTTGACACCAACCATGAAATTGAAGCGTCGTGTTATTTTATCCGATTACAAAGACGTTATTGCTAGTATTTACAACGACTAATGTCGTTCATCTGATAAAAAAATGCAGCTTGAAAATTCGATTTCAAGCTGCATTTGCTTTATAGGTGTTAGAGAGAAGGACTAAAACCAAAACCACCGCCACCACCGCTACTATCGTAGCAGTTTTGAACAGGAATTGTCGCAGTAGTTGTACTCGATGAGTTGTCTGTTACCCATTGCCCAGAAGCATCTTGTTTGAGTACTTTGTCAACTTCTACTTTGATAGAATGGTAGCGCATCGTTGCGTTAGAGAAGGTGTTTATTCGACTAGAAGTGGTTGAGTTAGCAGGAACATCAATTGTATAAGTATTGGGAATAGAGGACATATTGGCATTTCTCCACCCAAACACGGTTACTTTTCTATGATAAGGTTTGGTTCCTGTTACATACACCAATGTTTCATAAGAATTGCCAGAGTGAGACGTGCCATAACAAGGTCCTGTAGCGACGACATAGGGTCTTAAAACCGTGCTAGCAGTTCCTCTAAAATTACTATTGGCTGCCAATGTTTCTACAGTTGATTCTTCACCAGTAGCTACTTCCAAAATTTCCTCCTTTTCACAAGAGGTTACAGCAAGCAATAAGGCGATAAGAGCAACAAAAAAATTCTTTTTCATGTTATAAATTTAGTTAATGAAGCGCTTACTAGATTGTTTTGAGTCGTTGTTCAGCTTTATTCGACTAGATTCAATTGATAGGTACCTATTTTTACAGATAACAATAAAGATTTACTTCATCTGTTGTTATTACAAAAATAGGCGATTCTACATGAAGAAACTCTAGTAATAAAAAAGCGCCGATAGCCGACTAAAAAGCGTTGGAGTTACAATGAAATGCGATGTTTTAGTATAATTTTTTTAAAAATTCTAAGACAGCCTCTTTCTTTCTTATGGAAACAGGAATGTGATGATTTTGTGAACAAACTAGTCCCTGATTATCTCGTTTATCGTACCGAAGGATGTGTTCAGAGTTGACCAGAAAAGATTGATGGGTACGCAAAAAGAGTTGACTAGGAAGCAAGGTTTCATACTCTCGTAAATTTTTTGACACAATAATTTCTTCCTGATTTAGGAGATGAAAGGTCGTGTAATTTCCCTCACCTTGGCAGTAAATAATATCTTTTATATTGATAATGTGAATGCTATCTAATGTTTTTAGGCTTATTTTCTTAATAACTTTTGGCGTAGAATCTACCTGTTGTAAAAATAAATCTAGGCGCTCTTCTAGTTTCTCTTGATAACTTTGTTCTTGCGATTTTTTTATAGCAGTCAAAAAATCTTCTGGATCAATGGGTTTGAGTATATAATCAATAGCTGCTACCTTGAATGCTTTTACAGCATATTGATTGTAAGCCGTTATAAAGATAACTTGAAAAGAATAGGGTTTGGTCTTGTTTAGAACATCAAAACCATTGCCATCACCTAGTTGAACATCCAACAGTACCAAATCGGGTTGGTGATTTCGGATTTTCTCGATAGCTGAGGGGACACTGTGTGCCTCACCAACAATATCAAGGTGTGGAGTATAGAGTAGGATTGTCTGGCGAAGGGCTTTTCTTGCCCTTGCTTCATCATCAACAATTATGACACGCATATTAAATAGATTTAAGAGGGATGATAAAAGAAACAATAGTCCCAGAAGGTTGTGCTGGTTTTATAGAAAAGTGGATGTCGTTTGCTTGATTTTTATTTAAAAATAAAAGTCGCTCTTGGGTAATTTTAGTTGCTAAAGAATTATGAGTTGAGGTAGCGTGGGAGGAGGGGGGCGAATAACCAATGCCATTATCTTCAACACTTATTTTTAACAGCTGCGTTGTTTCGATTGTAAATTGAATTGTAATTTTTCCTTTGTAGTCAATGTTTTTAAGACCATGCTCTAAGGCATTCTCAATGAAAGGCTGCGTTAACATAGGTGGTATCAACAATTCGTAGGAGTCTAATTGTGGGTCAAGGTTAATTTGATACTCAAACTGGTGATCAAAACGCAGTAATTGTAATTTTAGATAATTTTCGAGCCACTGAATTTCCTTATCTAGGGTAATGTACTCTTTTCTTGAATTTTCGAGGATAGCCCGAACCAGTTTGGCAAAGGAAGATAAGTATACTCCTGCGGCTTTGGGATTGTTTTCGTAGACATAGCTTTGGATGGCTGTTAAGGCGTTAAAAATAAAATGAGGATTCATTTGATTTCTAAGCAGCTGATGTTTTAATTGTGCTGTTTTTTGCTGGGCACGGAGTTTATTTTGTCGGAGCAACAAGAAGGAGATTAAAAGGACTAAAATCAAGATAATAAAAGCACTATATGCCCATTGTTGGTTTCGCAAGGCATTTAGAGCATGAATGTCACGGTCTTTTGCCAGTAATGCGATTTCTTGTTCTTTTTTATTGGTTTCATATTTTATTTCCATTTCTTTAATCTGCTGTTGTTTTTCGGCATTCAGAATGGTATCTTTTAATACAATATACGCTCGCAAATATTCAGCGACCTTAGCATATTGTTTTAATGCTTGATAATTATCAACCAGTCCTTCTAAAGCTGCTTTTTCAATTGCCCTATAAGGAATCTTGTGTGCTACTTTTCTTACTGTATCATACAGTTGTATACTTTTAGAATGGTTATTTTCATAAAAATAGATATTCGCCAAACTCATTTGAATGTCTAACTTCTGATTTTGATCTGTAATATATTCTTTGAGGCTTAGAGCTTTATGAATGTACTGTTTGGCAGAATCTATTTGTTGGTGTTTGAGGTATAACGAACTTTTTTCGCTGTAAATTTTAGCCTTTCCACCTAGATAATTTTCTTTCTCAAAATAGTCCAAGCCCTGATCTAGGTAAAATAGAGCCGTGTCGACTTTATTGATACTTGAATAGGCTAAACCAATATTTAGGGACGTATTTCCCATGAATAAGAACTCATTTTGGAGAGGATATTGTTCCAGTACTTTTCTGCCCATTTGAATAGAAGCTTCAAATTCTTTTAGTTCATATTTCATCGCTGCCAAAGCTGCGAAATTATAGGCTAGTCCTGCTGTATCGCCAAACTGTTCGTTAATTCGAATGCTTTTATATAGATATTCAGCGCTTTTTTGAAACGCACTCATAAAAAAATGAGTGGCACTCATATTACTATAAATAGAAGCTAATTCATCAAAACTCTTTGCACGAGTGAATAAGGTTGCGGCACTATCTAAGTAAAACAATGTCTGTGATAATTCGCCAATATGCCCATAGATGGTTCCCATCGTACTATATAAATTGCCAAGTTTATCGCAAGAGTCTTTGGGAATTAAGTAGATTGCTTTTTGATTGTATTCAATAGCTTTTTGAGGGTTCGAATAGCGATACATTTTTGCAATTTGGTTGAGTAGTTTAACCTTTGTGATTACAATGGTTTCTTTTTGGGCTAACTGTATCAGACTATCAATATGAGATTGGTTCTGAGCTTGGTTGGTTACTGTTCCGAATAAGAGTAACGCTAAAATAAAATATTTAGATTTCATATAAATTGAGATATAGTGCGGTGGATCTGATGATGCTCAAGCACTTGATATGATAAAAAATGCAGAGGCTTTAACGAACTACTATTGCTATTGTATGGGCAAATTTATGTCAGTATACAGAATCTAAAATAGCTTGTTTCTACTTATAGAACCTTGTTGTTGCTGTTTAGCACAAGCTATTGATGAGATAGAGGTTGGTATTTTCCACTAACCAATGTTCCATGGAAGGCAATTGAATTTAGTGGTTGGTGGGGTAGATATTAATAACAAAATAAATTTAAAGTAATCAGGCAAAGAAGCGTATTATGTAATTTTTTCTGAAGCCTTCTTGAATCGTACTATTTTGGTTGCTAATATATAAAGAAAAAGGCACTCAAAAGAGTGCCTATAAATTATGATGATGAACAGTAAAATCAAACTAGAGTTTTTCACAAACGTGAATAAATGCAGGAGGTACATTGAGCATGACAAAATCAATCTCCATATTATTAAATATACGCTCGTAACGTTTTTTTGCTACCAAAGAGTAGTGTAACTGAACGTATTTGCCTCCTTTTTTTAAGAATTTGTGTGCTTCTTCTATAATGTCATCTTCGGGAATAATCACAAAAGGAATCGCGGAAATCACAGCATCTGCTTTTTCGTAACCTGCTTGACGGATGTAATCGCCTAATTTTTTGGCGTCATCATTAATGATCGTAATACGCTCATCGTGCCCAAATTTTTCTTGCAATTCTTCATAAAATTTATCGTTAATTTCGAAGCAGAGCAGTTTTGCATCTGGAGCCATCTTTTTCAAGATTTGTTTGGTAATAGGTCCATCTCCAGCCCCTAGTTCAACAATACATTTTGCAGTACTAAAGTCAACATGCTTGTCTTTTGTCATCGTTTTCCCTACAAAATGAGAAGATCTGGAAAAGGTACCCACTTCTTTGAAGTGTTTGATGCCTTGTATGAAAAATTTTATTGCACCCATGTTTTGAATTTTGGTTGGACGATTGTAACCTGCAAGTTGTGCATCGTTTTTTGACGATATAAGCTTAATTATCTGTTGGTCTTTGTATAAATATTAGCTACTTGTTGGAACGTCCAAAAGTTATAGATTTTTTAGATATAGATGATACTCTATTCATTACAAATTTGCACACAGACTACAAAAGTAATCTATAATTTTGCTTTTAAGTAACAAATAGTACTTTTTTTAGTTGATGAATACCTATATCATAACAAAATAAAATAGTTAATGATGTGTTAAGGGTTTGTAAATCAATAGTTAATGTTTTTGGAGGTAAGTTTTGGAGCTGAGGAGATTTGAAGTTTGGCTAAAAATGTTCTTGACTTGTTTATATTTGCAGACAAAAAAAGAGACAACTTTTGACAACTTATTTAAACTCTAGAAGGTTATTATCAAAAAAGCTAAAAAAAATGAAAGTAGAACATATTGGTATCGCAATAAAAGACTTAAGTACTAGCAATGCTTTATTTGCTAAATTATTTGGCGAAGCGCATTACAAAGTAGAAGCGGTGGAATCAGAAGGAGTTGCTACTTCTTTCTTTCAGTGCGGAGAGACTAAAATAGAACTATTAGAAGCAACAAGAGAAGATAGTCCTATTGCAAAATTTATCGAAAAGAGAGGGGAAGGAATTCATCACATTGCCTTTGAAGTTGACGATATTCATGCCGAAATGAAACGTTTGGCAGCGGAAGGCTTTACGATTCTTAATCCTGAGCCTAAAAAAGGAGCAGATAACAAACTCGTTTGCTTTTTGCACCCTAAAACAACCAATGGTGTTTTGGTGGAGTTGTGTCAAGAAATACGTTAATCAACTTCATTATTGAGTGGTCTCAAATGGGCAATTTAAGTAATTCTCATTGAATAAAATGCTTTGTATGGAATTATATGCGTGGATTGTTTTATGTGGTGCTTTTGCAGGTTTTGTCGCTACTCTAGCAGGTTTAGGGTCAGTATTGACCCTGTATGTTTTGATTCAAATAGTCGGTTTAGACGCAGATATAGCCAATGGAACGAATCGAATCGGCATTATGGCAATGGCTTTGATGGCTTTGCCGACTTTTTATAAAAATGGACATCTGAATGTCAAGAAAAGCTGGTGGATTATCCTTGCAATATTTGTAGGAGCACTCGGAGGGGCCGTACTGGCAGCCAAATATATTGACAACGATGCTTTTAAAGATATTTTTAAGTACCTGCTCTTGGTAATGTTGGTTTTAGTACTAGCGAATCCCAAAAAATGGATTCGTTCAACAGATCATAGCCACAAGATGAACAAATGGATGATTCCTATCTTTATATTAATGGGATTTTATGCAGGTTTTATACAAGTAGGGACAGGTGTTTTTTTAGTTGTCTTTTTAGCTTTGGCAGGACGGTATAGTTTGGTGGATGCCAACGGGATTAAACTAGCAGCTATAGCTTTGTATACAATAGCTTGTATTGCCATCTTTGCCGTAGAAAATAAAATTGATTGGGAGATCGGAACCGTTTTGGCAATAGGGCAAGGAATCGGTGCTTATCTAGCCGCCAAATTTGCAACTACTTACCCTAAGTCAAATGGCTTTGTGCGGTATTTGCTTATTGTTATGTTGATAGTTGCAATTGTGCAAATGTTTGAGTTGCATACTTATTTTGTGGGGTAGGAAAAGCATTCTTCTTACGATACATCTCTATAGATGTTAAAATTTTTAGAAAATGTATCTTGGTCTAATTATTGGTGTAATAAAAATGAATTACTCATAGCAGAAAACCCATAGTTAGTAAAATTAATTCGGTTCTTTTTTAGAAAAGAAAAACGTCTAGCAATCCCTACCTGCTAGACGTTTCTATTTTATGTAACCATCAAATGCAATTGTCTCAAGTTTTTGTTCATTATAATACTACTCTACGATAGCATCATCAGAATAAAGTGAGACCACTCGTTTGGATTTGTTATGGATTTACTTGACTAAACTGCTTTTGTCTTTCTCGACAAACAAAGCAGAAATAGAACGATATTCGTGTACATTTCTAATAGCTCTAGAGAATAATTTAGCAGCCGGAACTACTTTTATTTTAGAGCAAGCCTGCTTCAAAGGAATGGTATCTGTTACAACCATTTCTGTCAACTCAGACTCTTCGATACGTTTGTAAGCTGGTCCAGATAGAACAGGGTGCGTACAAAATGCACGAACACTTTTTGCGCCTTCTTTGATTAAAATTTGAGCAGCGCGGCATAGCGTCCCTGCTGTATCAACGATGTCGTCTACCAAAATGACATCTTTTCCTGTAACATCTCCAATAACAGTCATTTCTGCTACTTCGTTTGCTTTTTTGCGATACTTGTCACAAATAACAAGCCCTGTACCAAAATGTTGTGCATAAGCTCTAGCTCGCTTGGTACTACCCACATCAGGAGAAGCAAAGATAACATTACTAGTATCTTCTTTTTCTAAGTGATTGAAGAAGATTGCTTCACTTTTTAGATGATCCACAGGGATGTCGAAGAAACCTTGGATTTGGTCGGCATGCAAGTCCATGGTCATAATTCGGTCTGCTCCTGCTGCAATCAACAGATTGGCCAATAATTTAGCTCCAATTGCTACTCGGGGTCTATCTTTGCGATCTTGGCGTGCATAACCAAAATAAGGAATGACCGCTGTAATATAACCAGCAGAAGCTCTTTTTGCAGCATCAATCATTAACAACAACTCCATGATATTATCAGATGGAGCAAATGTTGATTGGATAAAAAATACGTATTTACCTCGTACCGATTCCTTAATGTTAGTTTGCATTTCGCCATCACTAAAACGTTGTAAGACAACCTTACCTAAGCTTTGTCCGTAATAGTCTGCGATTTTTTCAGAGAGATAACGGGTACCCGTTCCAGAAAAAAGAATTGTTTCGATCATGATTATTGTGCTGTGCTTGTTAGAATAATAGTCCAAAAGTTGCCACAAAGGTAGTTAGATTTAATTGGCTGCACAAATAATCACTCGCTTTTGAACAAAAACAATTTTTTAGTCTTTTTATGATACAGGTAGCTATGATTTGTTTTTAATGATTTGATAATAAGTTGCTTAGTAAAAGGCTTGTGTGTTGTTCCATTTGGTGAAAATATCTAAGATGATTTGCCATTTTATGGATAAATGGCAGCACAATTAAAAGCAGCAGTGTAAAAAGAACTACTTCCACAAGAATTCCCGCCACTCGTTATAAACCTCAATAATTTTTAATAAATCTTTCTTTTTGTATTTTTTGTTAGCAATATCTTCTGCCAACTCTTTATTTTCTTTGAAATATTCTGCTAATTGTTTTCTAAATCTAGGATAATCAACTTCGGTTAATGCTCTATCTTTTTCTAAAAAAGTTTGCGTATATCCCATATCTCCCGATGTATTATAATACTCGTATAAATGGCATTTGCCTGTAGGAGGGGTTAGGCGCAACATAAAAACAGAATATCCTTTGCGTTCATTGATTGCATAAAATTTGGTTTGGTAAGTAGCGTTTCCAATCGACCATTCTTTGATTTCATCTGGGCGGTACTTTTTGACCGTACCAGATTGATCTTTAAAGCTAATTTGGCTAGAATTTATAGCAGGAGTAGATAGAATTACCTTGCCATATATTTTTCTATCATTAATGTCTATAATATAGTCGTTTTGTGCAATGCTAAGGTGTTGAATACAGCAGATGACTAGAAATACAAGTAAAGACTTCATATATGATTACTTTTTGATAAACAGTCTTCGAAAGAGACAGATGAATGTTGAATATTTTGTTGATTAATAGAGTATTTGTTGTAGTAATGTGTTTGATTAAGAGTGAGTTGGGTATAGAATAGTGTCGTTTGGATTTTTAGCCCCTTATGGAGGAACTTCAATAAAAAAGACTATTTTGAGGTATTATTTTAGCCTAAAATAACCTTAATTGTTTAAGTAAGAGATATAAATTGTCGACTTTAACACTGTTTTTAAATGAACACATGGTCTAACTCAATAGAGATAGCGGTATCTAGAGCGTGTCCTATCTTGCTTAAAGTGAAATACTAACGTTTGAACTACTTAGACAAATATTTCAGAACAAGAATATTGCTTTTTATAACATAGAGTAGTTTTTATTTTCGGATTCCCCTATTTTTGGATTCACTTAAACAGAAGTTTTGTTGCCCATTCGCTTCGATCACTCTTTAAAACTAAAAAATATTTTATGGAAGTATCTTTTGAAGTCATTAATCACTATCGACAAAAATACCCCTACTTAAAAGATAAGGATGTTGAACAGATGCTGAATTTAGTACATTTTAAAGTGCTAGATGTTAACGAGTTTTTTGTGAAATTTGAAGAAGTTAATACAAATGTTTTTTTGGTCTTGAATGGTTTGCTAAAAACGTATTATTTGGACGAAGGTGGGGAGGAGATTATTATTAATTTTTATAAAGAAAATGATCTATCAGGAAACTGGTACTCGACATTATTAGGAGAGCCGTCTAGGTTATGTATACAAGCATTGGAGGAAACAACGTTGATACAAGTTGACATTAAAAAAGTAGATGCATTGGTTTTTGACAATATCAATTTACTAAGAGCCTACAATCATATTTTGAAAGGCAAATTAATTAACTCACTGCACAAAATATGGGACAATATTAATGAAAAGCCTGAAGTGCGATTTCTAAAACTGAAGAAAGAACATCCAGATTTATTAGAGAGAGTACCACAAAAACAAATCGCTTCATATTTAGGAATAACACCAGTTTCCTTGTCACGGATAAAGAAAAGAGTATCAGAAAAGTAAGGCAATTATCTTTTGTTAAGACGAGAAATAGAAATAAGCCCTATTTTTCGGGCAAAGATAAAATATTGAATATCAATATAAATATATGTTTTTATTGAATGTTTTTATGCCAATTTATTTTTTTTAACTTTTTAGTTAATATTTTGAATGTCAGTGTTTTGTAAGTTTTGTAAAAAAGAATAAGTTGCAGTTGTAATAAAAAAAACTTTCTTGCAATTTTATGACCTAAATTTTAGAGTAATTGTTCGTTAAAACAATAACATAAACATAGTAGCATAGCGAACTTCTATTTGAGAACACTACTCCAATAATTGCTATTTATAGTTCAAAAAAGTCGCTTTTTTGAGATTTTGGCACAAAAATGCACAAAAAAAACTCATAATGGCAAGAATCGATCCTCTCAGCTTTACTAAAAAAAATAGTTTTGTGCTGCAAAACTATCGTTAAAGATTATATCAAAATCATATTATAATAAATAATACAATAAATCAACCAAATACATTTTACCAAATAGTCTAATTGGAATATTATCACTAAAATATTTTATTTAGATGGATGTGTTTCACTTCTTAAATAGCTAATACAACGTCACTAATTGTATTGCGTTTCAAAAAGTTTAATGCGCTGAAAAAAAAACACTATGCAAACACAATTACACTTTGTCCAAAGGCATTGTAGATGCCTTGAATTGTTATGGGTAATATCCCTATTCCTTTTAGGAACAACGCAACTAAATGCAGAAGGTACTGCTCAAGTAATGCCCAACGCAGGAAACGGAACGGCTCTAGTCGTTAGTCCCAATCTTACAATAGGAACCTATCGAGCTGCTCCTGCCGATAATAGATTGAAAATATCTATTTTAAATCACACGATCGAAAACATTTACTTTGGATTAAACCCTTTTCAACGGGTAGGTGGTGCTGGACCGTCAACCAATGGTTTTTATCGTATTTTAGACCCGACAGGTGCGGAGGTAGTTCCCGCAACTCCTATTCCAACAGCAGGTGCTGGGTTTATTCCTAACTATGCTCAGGCAGTTGCTGGACCTAATATTGGAGGTTTGAATCCTACGGGGTATACCCCCATTCTATTCAACCCGACCCAAAACGGGGATTATGTAATAGAGCTATATAGAAGTAATGACGCAGGAGTAAGTGCGTCTAATGATGAAATTTTCTTTCCATTTTTTGATTTTACAGTAGGTGAAACAAACAATACAACTTATAGAGGTCGTTTGAATTGTCAACAGTGGGGATTTATTACTTACAATCCATTGTCGGCTAATTTTACTCCTGCGATCAATTTTTCTTTTGAAGGCGATTATTATGCTTATACAGAGGATAGTTCGGTTGTTCGTATGAATTTTGAGCCTGGTTTTCAACCATTTCGTTATGTATTGGCAATGAACAAACCAGGAGTTACAAACGGAGGTAACTTTTTGACAGATAGAATATCTACTTATACAGGAGCCAATGCACCAACCTTGCCAACAGGTTATCCTATCTTTTTATCTATTCCAGACACCAATATTTTCAAAGTGGCACCGCCTTCCAATGCGCCAGCAATTCCTAGTAACGTATATGGCTGCCCAGGAGATTATTTTATTCCTTTGTTTATTCCTGATCCAGGAGATGTTGCTATCCTATTGGATTTAAATGGTGTTGTCGGCTATCAAGCAGGCACCTCAGATAGAGTCTTAGAGTTATATGACTTGGTAGCTGGCAACCATGTCTTAAGTTGGGATGGTTTAGATGGACAAGGGAATCCAGTTGCAGGGAATGTTAACTTCTTGGTAACTGCTACATTATTTCGAGGTCGAACAAACATTCCAATGCATGATGCAGAGTTAAATGGAAACGGTTTTTCTGTAACAGCATTTTTCCCAGCTTTGGGACCAAGAAAGCTATATTGGGACGATACAAATTTAGGAAATGTGGGGAATTGTAGTGTTAATGCAACACATAATACAACAGGGGCAGGAGTTGCGACAACAAATATGCTAGAAGGTGTTTTTGGTCCAGCACATGCTTGGGATGGTAGTGCAACATTTGCAATACCCGCTCCAACAGCAGGAAGAGGCTCTACAACAGCAGCCTTATGTGATGACTTTGGAAATGCTAGAACAATTAATACATGGTTTTGGTCTTATGATGTATCTTCTGCTCCTTTTCCTAGAACGACACCCGACTGTGATCAAGATGGAGATGGTATTGCAGACAATATAGACATAGACGATGATAATGATGGTATACCCGATTTAGTTGAACATCCAACCGATCCTTTGTTAGATGCTGATGGGGATGGTATTCCAAACTATTTGGATCCTGATTTTCCTGGATTTGTAGATGCCAATATGGATGGTGTCAATGATAATTTTGATGCGGATGGGGATGCTGTTATCAATTCGTATGATTTGGATTCTGACAATGATGGTATTTCTGACATTGTAGAGGCAGGAGGCGTTGATACGGACGGAAATGGATTGGTCGATGGCACAACCGATGCGGATAATGATGGTTTAATTGATTTGTATGATTCAAGCGTGGCTGGAACTACAAATGTAACCAATACATCCGCAGATGATTGCCAGACAGTAGTTTCACCAGCACATACTATTTCATTTGCATCTGGTACAACCGATGCGGTAGGTAATGTTACATTGTCATTCTCTGTATTTGGAGCTTATGGTTTTAATGGTGCTGAATTTACATTAACTGGAGAAGGTGGTGTCAATTTGGGTACATTTAATAGAACCAATTCAGATAATAGTGCTTATGCAGATTGTTCTAACCCTCCAATGAATTTTAGCGTTGTAATCTCTCAAGCAAACTGGAATTTGTGGAATAACGATGGAACTGTTGTGATTGATTTTCAGGCAGACGCAGATGTAGATCCTAATTTCTGTGCAACGGCTTCTTCTTGTATATCAAATGTAGAAGCAAATTATCAAATTCCAGGCGTTGGATCAGCAGGAAACGACATAGCAGTTACAAATACAGATGGAGATTTATTACCTGATTATTTAGACTTAGATGCGGATAATGATGGAATTCCAGATATTGTAGAAGCAGGAGGTACCGATGTCAATGGTGATGGACGTATTGATAATTATACTGATACTGACGGAGATGGATGGAATGATGTGGTAGATGGGGATGTTGGCAATGATGGTACTTCAGAAAACCTTGTGGATGTATTGATTATTACCAATTCAGATGGCAATTCAGATGGTATTCCTGATAGCTATCCCAATAATGATACCGATAGAGATGGTATTTTAGATCATTTAGATTTAGATGCGGATAACGATGGCATTCCAGATGTGGTGGAAGCAGAAGGTACTGATGAAAATGGTGATGGACGTGTGGATAATTATGTAGATGTGGATAATGACGGTTATAACGATGTGGTAGATGGCGATGTAGGAAATGATGGCATACCAGAAAATAGTGCTGACGCTCTACAACTGACAGAAGCAGATGGTAATGGGGACGGGCGTGCGGATAGTTATCCTGAAGGAGATACCGATAGAGATGGCATTTTAGATCAACTAGATTTAGATGCGGATAACGATGGCATTCCAGATGTAGTAGAAGCAGGCGGAACCGACGTGAATGGTGATGGACGTGCGGATGGTTATATAGATAATGATAGAGATGGTTATAACGATGTGGTAGACGGTGACCCAACCAATGCTTTAGCGGTAGGAACCGATACGAATGGAGCGAACACATCAAATGCATTGCAGTTGACGGGTGAAGATACCAATGGGGATGGTACACCAGAAGATTACCCAACAGGAGATACTGACGGTGATGGTATTTTAGATTACTTAGATTTAGATGCGGATAACGATGGCATTCCAGATGTAGTAGAAGTAGGGGGTACCGATGCAAATGGCGATGGACGTGCCGATAACTATACCGATAGCGATAACGATGGTTATAATGATGTGGTAGATGGCGACCCAACCAATGCATTGGCATTAGGAACCGATACGAATGGAGCGAATACATCAGATGCCTTGTTATTAACGGGTGCAGATACTGATGGTGATGGAAATCCAAACAGTATGCCTAACGGTGATTTGGATGGGGATAATGTATACAATCATTTAGATTTAGATGCGGACAACGATGGTATTTTGGATATCGAAGAAGCAGGCGGAACAGATGCGAATAGAGATGGTCAAGAAGATGCTTATGCCGATGCCGATGGAGATGGCTTTAATGATGTGGTAGATGGTGATCCAACCAATGCATTGGCAGTAGGAACCGATACGAATGGAGCGAATAGTGCCAATGCGACTACTCGAACAGGAGCTGATACGGATGGTGATGGTGCACCGAATAGCTATCCAAATGACAACCAAGATGGTGATAACAATTATAATTTCTTGGACATAGATGCGGACAATGATGG
>NZ_JHBV01000053.1 GCF_000724545.1 Aureispira sp. CCB-QB1
TTTAACCGAATGACATAAATGCCTTTTTTGTGTCGATAGCGACCTAGGAGCTTGGAGGAAATGGGTGGATGAATGGTCAAGTTATTGCCCTGACGATTCATAAAATGTATCTGTGTTTAAAAATGATAAAAAGGACGATTATAAAAATAAAAAACTACAGCTCTAAGTTAGCAAAAAAAGCCGTTAGATCAATTGGATCGGTGCCTGCCGTGGTAATTTTAAATAATTGCAATTGACAAGCGTCGTTGTATCGAATCAAAAGATTCATTGTTTCGAGCTGTTCTATAATAAAGTCCTGGATATTGATGGTGCCAACCTGTTTTTGAACCAATTTTTGGACAACAGCAGGCAATTGCTCCAGCTGGAGATAAAATAAGTC
>NZ_JHBV01000054.1 GCF_000724545.1 Aureispira sp. CCB-QB1
TTGTATAGATATTGAACACATCTTACAAATATAGTCTTCATTGTCTTTTTTTCTAACTTATCATACAATCTACATCACTACCCTTGGTTTGTGTACATTTTTTATTATCTGGAAAGCTGCTGCACAAAAAACACCCGCACTACACGAAATTGGATTAAAGGTCAATTCTGCTTTGGATCTCGGCTTTTTGTATAAGGTGGGAAAAACAAATAGTTTATTTCGTTTAGACCTGGCTTATTTGAACGGTCGTAATGCCATTCAGACAACTAGTAGTCAATATATCAATATGTCTGGAGCTGGTATTGGTGTTGGTTGGGAATTTAGAAGAAACATTATTGATAATTTGTCTTTTATCTACGGATTGGGAGCTCAATGTAGTTACCAAACTAATTATCATTTTAGTAATGGGAAAGCAACTGGAGAGGAGCATACCATATCACCAGAGTTATATTTACTTCTAGGCTTCAGTTATACATTGAATGATCAATGGCAATTCTCTATAGAAAACTGCCCTTATGTACGGTATAGAGCTAGTATTTCAGGAGCAAATCAGGAAGAAAGTCAAATTTTTTATGGTATGAATTTGACTAATACATACTTAGTAGTTGCGTATCGATTTGGTCGAAGAAAGAATAAATCTAGTTGAGTTAATATTATGAAATACAATGAGGTATAAGTAAGAAAGTAGAATTAGTTTGAATTCTATTTTGTATTGGATTTTGAGATAAAAAAACTCAAAAGGATTATTCAAAAACAATTTTATGTTAATAATTAAAATCATAACATTAGTTTGTTGTGTAGGAATTAAGGCAGAGCTTTGGGCACAGCGAATACACGAAATAGGCATTTCGCTCGATGCTGACTTAAATTATAGGTTGTCTTACAAAACTGGAAAAACAAAGAATTTTTTTAGATTACAAACTTTATTTTTGAATGGAAATAATATCAAAAAAGGGCGTGGTCAAGAAAGTGACTTTGGCATTGGTTTTAGTTTAGGAACAGAATCTAGGCATAGTTTAGCTAACAATATTGCTTTTGTCTATGGTTTTAATCTAGGTTTAAACTATCAAGTAGCGACTCGTACAATTATAGGAGACCCAAGCCAACTTACGTTGAAGACAATTCCCAATATGAATATAATTTTAGGGATGAATTATAGGTTAGGAAAACATTGGGTAATTTCATTAGAACTGCTCCCCTATTTTAAGTAAGGTGACAAAAGAAACCGTATAATAAAAATAGTTTATATTAGCAAAATGAAAAAACGGTACATCAAGTTAACAGAA
>NZ_JHBV01000055.1 GCF_000724545.1 Aureispira sp. CCB-QB1
TGCCGTGTACCCCAAAAACAGAACCATTAGTTAAGTAAATAAAAAAGCTTAAATTAGAGGTATGAAAAAAAGAAAATTTACTGCAAAATTTAAAACCAAGGTAGTTATAGAAGCCTTGAAAGAAGTATCCAGTTTATCCGACTTGGCAAAGAAATATAACTTAGCTCCGACACAAATTAGTGGCTGGAAGCGTCAATTTCTGGAAGGAGCCGAGGATGTTTTTACATCTAATAAGGGAGGGAAAACAGAAGAAGAACGAGAAAAAGACAAGCTCTTGAGGACAATTGGTGAGCTAAAAGTAGAAAATGACTTTTTAAAAAAAGTGTTGAAATGAAGCCCTTGGATGAAAAACGTGCCCATATTGATAACAAACATCCAAAATTGAGCATTCGTAAGCAATGTAAGGTACTAAACATCAATCGCTCTAGTTATTATTACCAAGCGAAGACGGAAAATGAGTTGAATCTAGAATTAATGCGCTTGATGGATGAACATTATCTACAACATCCATATAAAGGAGCCAAGCGAATGCATATTTGGTTAACAAAAGATTTAGGGTACAAAGTCAATCTTAAACGAGTTCGACGTTTGTATACAGCAGTGATGGGCTTGCGATCTATATTGCCTAGTCCCAATACTTCCAAACCAAGCAAAGACAAGGATAGGCAAGTATATCCCTACTTACTTAGAGATTTGAAAGTAGAACGCCCTAATCAAGTATGGGCAACAGACATTACTTATCTTCCCATGTCAGGAGGCTTCATGTATTTGACAGCAATCATTGACTTATATTCTCGCTTTGTTGTTGGCTGGTCTTTATCCAATAGTATGGATGCTTCTTGGTGTAAAACTCTGCTAGATCAAGCAGTGGAACAGTATGGTAAACCTGAAATTTTAAACACAGATCAGGGCAGTCAATACACTTCCCATCTGTTTATCAAGGCTGTTCAATCGCATAACATACGTTTGAGCATGGATGGGAAAGGTCGTTGTATAGATAATGTATTTATTGAGCGGCTCTGGTGGTCGGTTAAATATGAAAATGCTTATATTTATGAGTACAAAGATGGAAAAGCACTTTATCTAGGTTTGGAGAAGTACTTCCAATACTATAATTTTGAACGTAGACATGCTGGCATAGACCATCATTTGCCAAGCAACCGATATTTTTCTTCCAAAAACACCCCTCTTTTTTATGAGGGCGATTTGCAAGAAAAATATCTACAGAATATTCATTACAAATCAGCTTAAACTGGTCCTAAGGATAGGGTACTCCGCAA
>NZ_JHBV01000056.1 GCF_000724545.1 Aureispira sp. CCB-QB1
TGAGGTGTACCCCATTTATAGGACCAGTTTAAGCCGATTTAAAATTTATTAGATATTTTTCTTCCAAAAGCTCCTCACCAAGAATTTGGGAGGTTTTTGAAGGGGAATATCGACAAGCGGGCCTTTCATTTTCAATTCCCATATGCCTTCTTTCCCAGTTGTATTTTTTAAAGTATTTGTCCATTCCAATATGTAAATCCCTGCCATTTCTGTATTCTCGAATATAGACATCCTCATACTTCACAGACCACCATAAACGCTCGATAAACACATTGTCAATGCAGCGCCCTTTTCCATCCATACTAAATTTCATCTTATGATCTTTGGTAACGCATTTAACAAATTCTTTTGAAGTAAATTGACTACCTTGATCTGTATTCAAAATTTCTGGTTTACCGTATTTTTCTATCCCTTCTTCCAAGGTATTTTTGCACCAAAGAGCATCCATTGTATTAGATATTGACCAAGACACTACAAATCGACTGTAAAGGTCAATAACCGCAGTTAAATAAAGAAAACCTTTAGGCATCGGGATATAAGTAATATCCATTGCCCAAACTTTATTAGGTCGTTCTATTTTTAAGCCTCGCAGTAGATAAGGAAAAACCTGATGATCTTCTCCTTTTCCTGGTTTTGAGGTCTGTGGACCAGGTAAAATAGACCGTAAGCCCATCACAGAATAGTACAATCGATTGATACGTTTGCGATTTACCTCAAAACCTTTATCAGCTGTTAGCCACAGATGCATGGCACGAGCTCCTTTATAAGGATGCTTCAAATAATGCTCATCCATTAAGTGCATCAGCTCCATATTTAGCGGACTTTCCTGCTTAGGTTGGTAGTACAAACCTGAACGATGAATCCCAATCAATTTACATTGCTGGCGAACACTCAAATTCGGATGCGTTGGATCAATCTGTTGACGCTTTTCTGCTAATGGTCTTATTTTAATATTTTTTTTAAAAAGTCATTTTCCACTTTCAATGTACCGATTGTTCGTAAAAGTTTATCCTTTTCTTTCTCCTCTTCCGTCTTTTTAGAAGAAGGCTTCTCAAAAATATCTTCTGCGCCTTCTAAAAACTGTTTCTTCCATGTACGAATTTGAGTTGGAGCCAGCTCATACTTTTGAGCTAACTCTGACAAGGTAGAAGTCTCTTTTAAGGCTTCTAAAACTACTTTTGTCTTGAACTTTGCTGTGAATTTTCTTTTCTTCATAAGCACTAATTTAAGCTTTTTTTGCGAACTTAACTAGTGGTCCTAATTTTGGGGTATACTGCA
>NZ_JHBV01000057.1 GCF_000724545.1 Aureispira sp. CCB-QB1
CCAACAAAAAACCACAAAATGCCGCTGATATTATCAATGCCAGTGCCAATGGTTTGGACAGCATTACAGGCTTCTTAGGATCCTTGATGGGCAAACCCAGTCCTTCCACTCCAACTTATGTGCCTGCTCCCGATCCTCCCCCCAAACCTTCGCTCTGGTTGATTGGAGGCGTCATTGGTGGAGTTGTCTTATTAATCGCCCTATTAATCTTTTTTAAGCATGGAAAATCCAACGAATAAAACACCCTTATTGGTCATTGGTTTGCTGCTCATTCTAGCCCTTGGCGGTTGGGCGGTTTGGGCGGTACTCCGTCCTAAAAAAGAAGAAGAGCCCACTGTTACCACCAAAAAAGAAACCGCTGCTTCAACACCAGCAGTTACAGGACGCAACAATGTCTCCAGTCAAAACACAGGTTTGACCAAAGAACAGATTGCCTTTTTATTTGGTCATAACAATTCTAGTTTTAACAGTGGCAACACAGGCAATGAAAACCAACCCAAACAAAAAGAGCCGCTTTACATCAAAGGCACTCGAGCACAAGCTTTGATTACTGCCAAAGCAGAGCATTTACAATCCAAAGTAGCGGTCATGGACATCATTCGTGCTAAATACGATATTGGCAGGGAGTTGATTAAATTCAACTCCGATACACAAAAAGCCATTGACCAGCTCTTTGATAAAGTATCTGGCGTGGACGTCCATTCGGATCCTGCCAAGCGTTATTTGACCTTCCCGATTTATGGCAAACACGAATCACAAGGACCTGCCCTAAGATCGGATTTACAAAAGCTCTTGGATAGGGGCTGGGAGGGCTTAAACCTCAGCAACAAACGAGATCCCACCATGCCTTGGTGGTTGCCCTCGGTGCAATTGAATTTGCTGCTAGGAACAACCGTTTCAACCACCATTAGTGCCGATAATATTTGGTGGTATTGGGGACAACGCAGCGAGTTGGACTTTTTTAAAGATTTTAATGGGCATCAAGTGGATGATCGTTGGTTGGTCAAAGTGAACGACAACGGCAAAGCCGCTTATCCTGCAGGGAATCTCTATACTTTTGTGCAGCGCTGGGTGGAAGCCATTGATCAGCTCAACAAAGTAACCGAATGGGAAGCCATCCGAACCTTAACCGCTCCAAGCTCCAAAGGGGGCGATGGGTGGCTGTTTACCTACCTGGATCCTGAGACAGGAACGGACTACAGCAAGAACTATGATCCGCAAGATAGTCGTACCAACGATGCCCTTGATCTTATTTTAAC
>NZ_JHBV01000058.1 GCF_000724545.1 Aureispira sp. CCB-QB1
TAGACATTATCGTACATTAAAACTGTAAACAAAAAAGTGAAAAAAAAGTATAAATACAAGAAAGTAGTGTGAAAAAGGTAGAAAACATTATGGTATAAAATACCGATCGTGATATTTAACCCCACACTACACTATAAAAATCGGACAGTTCTTTGGAGCAATTTGTTTAAAACAGAAAAAGACTCTGTGTAACGATGATGATTCTTTTTTTTCATTTTAAAAAATAGATCCCAATGAGTACTTATACAACTATTATTGGAATTGATGTCAGTAAAAATGTTTTAGATATTAACGAATTAACAAATTCAAATAACAAAAGTTATTCAATTAAAAATACAAATCTAGAAATAAGGATATGGTTATCTAAGATAAAAACAAAAAATACTTTATTTGTCTTAGAACCGACTGGCTGTTACAGTCAACGAGTCTTATACTTTTTAAGAAATTTAAGTTTCGACGTATCCCTTGTTAATCCTAGTCAAAGCCATAATTTCATGCAAGTACTAGGTATCACTAATAAAAATGATGTACAAGCAGCCAAAGCATTAGCTTTGATGGGACAACGTTTAGACTTGCCTTTATACAACCATCGAACAGATGATATGGAAAACCGAAAACAACTTTTGACAACGATAAGTGGCTTAAAAAAGCAACGTCAAATGCTAAAAAATCAACTGCATGCTTTTAATCACCAAATTGTATTTGCGACTAAAGCTGTAGAATCATTAAAAACAATTTTACAAACCGTAGAGATTGAAATTCAAGAACTAGAAGAGCAATTAAATACGCTTGATGATGAGGAGATAGAACATCAACTGGAATTGATGCAATCAGTTGTTGGGATTGGATCTAAAACAGCACAGGCATTAATCTGTGCAACAGGAGGTATACAAAATTTCAAGCAACCACAGCAACTAGCTAAGTTTCTAGGTCTTGCTCCTTCTTCTCATATTTCTGGATCTTCTGTTTATAAAAAAGGAGGAATAACAAAAAAAGGAAACGCAGAAGTTCGAGCATGCTTATATATGGCTACCCGAAGTGCTAGGAAATATAATAAAAGTTGTAAAGATTTATACGATCGTTTGCGAAGCATCGGAAAATGCCACAAGGTTGCTGCTGTTGCTGTTATGCATAAACTTGTCAAACAGGTTTTTGGCGTTGTCAAATCTGGTAATCCTTTTGATAACCAGTATTATTTAAAATTTAATGTAAATTAATCACTTTTTTGTTTGCATATATACACAGTTCATCACGAATT
>NZ_JHBV01000059.1 GCF_000724545.1 Aureispira sp. CCB-QB1
TCCATTGCTTTGGTGGTTATGATTGAGGTCATCAAACGAGAATCAACCGATGATGTGATGAAGGGCTTATTTCAGTACAAAGAGGTAGAACGTTTTTCTGCTCTCTTGGCAATCGTAGCGGTTGGAGCGAGTATTTACATTTCGATAGAAGGCGCTAAAATTCTCCCTTCCCTACTGGTCGAAGAAGCGACTCCTCAAGCACCTATTTTAAAATCTTCTGAAAGGATTGTTTCTGATTATGATAATCGAATGGCAGCGCTCGAGATGCAACGGGATAATTTTCGGAATACCAGGTTGTACAAAGGGCGTTTGGCTCGAAAGGATTCTAAAGTGGTGCAAGAATACAATGAAAAGATTGAAGCGACTCAAGCACAAAAAGACGCTGCTCTAGCGGCTCTTTTACTCGAGAACCAAGTCATCGAACAAAAGGCATTGGAGGATTTTGAATCTAGGAAATCTACTATGACTTTGGAGCGAGAAAAATTGAGTACACAATTGGTTCGAGCAGCCATTGGTTTTGAGTTGTTATTTCTGCTTTCGATGGGCTTTTCTTGGTGGTATTATACCGAATGTGAGAAGGAGAAAAAGGAAGGGAATATTGCTCAAGTAGCAGCTGCTTATACTCCTTCTTCAGTTCAAGAGGAAGAAAAAATCCAAGTTCCAGAAGATGCTCATCAAGCTCCTAGCATCAATAAAATAGGCTTCATTAATTATGAAGAAGTGGAACAAAAACAACTTCAAGAAATAGAAAAAGTAAAGAAGGAATATACTCGTATTTGCCCTCAATGTGGTACGGGTTTTATTCACAAATCCCACAACCATACTTATTGTACTCGTAGCTGTATGCTTGAGGCTCGAGAACAACGAGCAGAATGAGAAGCCCTATTTTACGAAGAATTACTGCAGTAGTAAAACACCAAACTGCTGCAGTAAAATAAATGATATTATTTTATTCAAACACCGATAAACACTAGTGTACTGCAGCAGTAAAAAAAATACTGCTGCAGTAAAAAACTATCTTTTATGGTCAAACAAAACGATGTTTCTATACTGCAGCAGTTGCTTAAAAAACTACAGCAGAAATTAGAAAAAGAACAGCAAAAATTAACTCAAATGAAAGGAAGTAAGAATCCTTTACAATTGCTTTGTCAAGAACAACAAATTTGCTTGTTAAAAACAAAAATTAAAAGCACTCAAACTTATTTGCAGCAGTCC
>NZ_JHBV01000060.1 GCF_000724545.1 Aureispira sp. CCB-QB1
TGGATATTGATGGTGCCAACCTGTTTTTGAACCAATTTTTGGACAACAGCAGGCAATTGCTCCAGCTGGAGATAAAATAAGTCTTCTAACAATTGAGCTGCATTTAATTGATGCAAGCAGTTGTTGTCAGAATCATAGATTTTTCCAAGTGCTTGCTGCTCGACTTTGGTTAAGATCAGTTGCAAATCAAAGGGATTGCATTGGTGTTGATCCGCTACTTCTGTGAGCAAATCTTCAACAATGGCTTCTAGGTTTTTCTGCAGCGTTGGCAGATTCAGTTTAAGCAAGGTTTTTAGCATCGTTATGTTTTGTTTTTAAAAGGTGTATAAGATAAATCGCCTGTGTCCATAATCAAGGTACAATAGCTGTATTTTGGAGCATCTTTAAGAACGTTGTAGGCTTTCATCAACGCTCTAAAGTGTGGAATGATTTTACTTTTTTGAGTCGGTGGTGCCACATTGTTTTTAAAAAACTTGGCTTTGGTCAAAGCTCCCCAAGCACCATTGGGAAACATATTGGGATCGTGAAAAACCAAGGCAAACCAGATGCCCACATGTTTGGCTCGATAGAAACAAGCTTTTTGTGCTTGGGTCAAGGTAGAGGTCAAAATATTGGTGGCATCATCAATAATAAAAAACAGCCCTTCATAGCCTTTGCGAGAAAGGCGTTTGTACAAAAGCATCTCGGTAAGTTTTTCGTCTGCCATCATGGCTTTGACTTTTTTGCCTCGAAACTTTTTCATAAAGTGCTTTTCAAAGACATAATCTTTGCCTTTGTAAGAAAAATAAAGCTCCTGTTCTTTTTTATCCGACCACAATTCAATCAATTCATAGCCCACCCAATCTTTGTCCCAACCTGAATTGTACACAAAAATAGTGGGTCGATTACACCTTAATGCAAATTGCTGTAGATCGTAGGTTTTTCCTGAATGGGGTTTTCCAAAATAAGCTAAAAAGAACGGATGGTGTTGGTCTATTGTCGTGGTTGTAGGCTTACTCATCGTAAATAATTGCTCTAATTTCAGGATTGGTTTTTCCTTGGTCAATCAAGGCTTGAATTTCAGGACTGGGAACTTCATCGGCAACATCAATAGCACAATAAGTATTGTTGGGAAGGTGTTTGTATCTCCCTGTTGTTTTGTGAATGCTGAATAATTTGCGCCCATCCTGGTATTCTTTTAAATGAGAAAAATCAGAACT
>NZ_JHBV01000061.1 GCF_000724545.1 Aureispira sp. CCB-QB1
TCCATTGCTTTGGTGATTATGATTGAGGTCATCAAACGAGAATCAACCGATGATGTGATGAAGGGCTTATTTCAGTACAAAGAAGTTGAAAAGTTCTCTGCTCTCTTGGCAATCGTAGCAGTTGGGGCAAGTATTTACATTTCGATAGAAGGGGCTAAAATTCTCCCTTCCCTACTGGTTGAAGAAGCGACTCCTCAAGCACCTATTTTAAAATCTTCTGAAGGGATTGTTTCTGACTATGATAATCGAATGGCAGCGCTCGAGATACAACGGGATAATTTTCGGAATACCAGGTTGTACAAAGGGCGTTTGGCTCGAAAGGATTCTAAAGTGGTGCAAGAATACAATGAAAAGATTGAAGCGACTCAAGCACAAAAAGACGCTGCTCTGGCGGCTCTTTTACTCGAGAACCAAGTCATCGAACAAAAGGCATTGGAGGATTTTGAATCTAGGAAATCTACCATGACTTTGGAGCGAGAAAAATTGAGTACGCAATTGGTTCGAGCAGCCATTGGTTTTGAGTTGTTATTTCTACTTTCGATGGGCTTTTCTTGGTGGTATTATACCGAATGTGAGAAGGAGAAAAAGGAAACTACTCAAAATACGGAAACCCCGATAAACACAGGAAGTACTACTGCAGTACTGCAGCAGTACTACGGCGAAAAACCACAAGAAAAAGCTCCTCAACCACATGCGGCACCAAGTATCCAAAAGATTGGTTTTATTGATTATGAAAAGCAAAAAAAAGATCCTCCAAAAGAGGAAAAAATTAAGAAGGAATATACTCGTATTTGCCCTGAATGTGGCAGTGGTTTTATTCACAAATCGCATAATCATACCTATTGCAAACGCTCTTGTTTGATTGCTGCTAGAGAGAAAAAAACAAATCTTTTATCCAATTCATAATCAAGCAGTACTGCAGTAGTACCGCTGCAGTACTGCCCCATAAAACAGCGACTCATGACAACAAAAAATGCTTGTGTTATTCTTGATCAATTGCTGCAGAAGCTACAGCAGAAATTAGAAAAAGAACAGCAAAAATTAACTCAAATGAAAGGAAGTAAGAATTCTTTACAATTGCTTTGTCAAGAACAACAAATTTGCTTGTTAAAAACAAAAATTAAAAGCACTCAAACTTATTTGCATCACTTT
>NZ_JHBV01000062.1 GCF_000724545.1 Aureispira sp. CCB-QB1
TAACTCAAGTTACGCAAAGATTAAAGAAATTAAGTTATAAAGTTTAACTTTATAGAATGGAAGATAAATTAGACTTATACACAGATTATTTATTAACGACCGTTCATCAAGCAACGGCAACAGGTTTGTCCAACTTAGTAGATGGAGCAATATCCCATGACGAAATAACCAGACTATTAAGTGAAAATGAATTCGGTTCACGAGACTTATGGAAGTCTACGAAAAAGCTAATTCGGTCGCATGAAACAGAAGATGCTTGTTTGATATTTGATGATAGTATTATTGAAAAAAGATATACATCAGAGAGTTCATTAATCTGCTGGCATTATGACCACAGCACAGGAAAAAATATAAAAGGCATTAATTTATTAACGGCTTTTTATTATAGTCATTCCCCCGATCAAGCACTCGCATTACGAGCACCAGTAAGTTTTGAGCTTATTTTAAAGACACAACATTTTTGTGATATAAAAACAAAGAAAGAAAGGCGGAAAAGCTTAGTAACGAAAAATGAATTATTACAGACAATGGTTCAGCAAAATATACATAATCAACTAAAATTTAAGTATGTATTAGCGGATAGTTGGTTTGGTTCTTCAGCGAATATGCTTTTTATACACAAAAAAAAGAAGTTCTTCATCTTTGACATGAAGAGCAACCGAAAAGCTGCTGTAAGTGAAAAAGATAGAAATGCTGGTCATTGGACAAGGATTGAGGCACTAGATATACCCAATAATACTCCTGTAAAAGTTTGGTTAAAAGATCTGGAAATACCAGTCTTATTAATCAAGCAGATTTTTACAAACAAGGATCAATCTACAGGGGTACGATTTTTGGTTTCGAATGACTTTAACTTGTCAGATGAGGATTTCACTACAACCTATAAAAAACGATGGAGTGTAGAAGAATATCATAAAAGCTTAAAACAAAATGCAGCAATCGCTAAGTCGCCAACTAGAACAATCAAAACGCAAAGTAATCATTTGTTTGCCTCTATTTTTGCTTATGTAAAATTGGAAAAACTCAAATTTATTCAAGCGTTAAATCATTTTGCAATAAAGTCTAAAATTTACCTTGCTGCTAATAAAGCAGCTTTCAATGAACTCAATTTATTAAAGATGGGTAATCCATCTTTTGCGTAACTTCAGTT
>NZ_JHBV01000063.1 GCF_000724545.1 Aureispira sp. CCB-QB1
GCTGAAAATCGGGCAGCTTTGGGCTTGGAGTATGATGAGGACCTTACGTTGGTAAGAATGGAGGAAAAAGAGGCAACAGAAACGGAGGCAGCGCCTGAAGAGTCATCTGTTAGCTATTTGGGGATCGGTTTAAAAGCCTTGAGTTTATTGATGGACCTTAGAAAAGCCTACCGACAAGCTCAAGTGCCTTCTGCCCCAAATCCACCGTATCGAACAATCAATGATTTAGCCCAGCAAATTCACCAAGTCAATCGAGACAAAGGTTTTTGGGATAAAGAGCGCAATGTCGGCGAAATGTTGATGCTGGTGACCTCAGAGCTAGGAGAAGCGATGGAAGCGCATCGAAAGGGTAAGTTTGCGGATTGGGAGGCGTATTCCAATGAAATTTCTACGATAAAAACGGCTCCTTTGTCTTTTAAAAAGCACCTCAAAGATAGCTTTGAAGACGAGCTGGCAGATGCCACCATTCGGCTGCTCGATATGGCAGCAGGGTTAAAGATTGATTTAGACAAACACATTCAAGCGAAATTGGACTACAACCGCACTAGAGCCCGCTTTCATGGAAAGCAATATTAAATTTTGTTCAAAGGCAGGTATCAAGGTTACAGAGCAAATTTAATTTCAAGAAAAGCCATAATGGTCAACTGGAAAGGTTTAGAATGTGTGTGTGTTCGCATTCAGAAGGGTTCAATTCTCTTCCCAGTTACGAGAAATCAAGCGTAAGCGGATTCGTTACGGCGACGTATATGCCGATAGAATTTTACAGTTTTTAACAAGAGGGCAATCGAAGGAAAGTATTGCCCTCTTTCAACCCAATCAATGAGTCAACAGATAGACATACAGCCAACGGTTTTTAAAGGTTCTCTTGAAAGGAGTTTTTTTGATATGATCGACAAAAAAGCGACCTATCACGCAGGAAAAGACAAGATGGAAACCTATCAGAAAGAGCGCAAAAAAGGCGACAAGCGAGTAACGCCGTACACCCACGATTTATTTCACGCCATTATTCGAGCTGTAGCGCCCACGATGGAAGACATCAAAAAGCATCAACGGGAGCTGTACGAGGAATGTCGAGCAACAGGACAGTATTTTTGTTTTACCACCATTCCAAGTTTGCAAACGATGTTAAACGACAC
>NZ_JHBV01000064.1 GCF_000724545.1 Aureispira sp. CCB-QB1
GACACCAACGCCAAGGTAATCGGGTTTGATAATGAGGGTGTGTTTGGATTCATCAGGGATGAGCATAATAAAAACAAGGGTTTTAGGAAGTAATTAGGCTGCTTTTTTGACAAGACAAAGATGCGGTAAAAAATGCTAAAAAAACGAATATGAACGAAGCATTCAAGGTTGAAAGAGGCGTAATTCTAGCAACTTTAAAGCGGCTTTTTGGATTAAAAATAACCTTGAACAAACGGCAGTTAAACGGATTAAAAAGAGGGCTGAAAAAAATATACGCCTGAAATTACGCTTTTACTGTTTTCGTTTCTTAAAAGGCAGCAAACGAACCCCCAATCTAACTTGATGTACATTTTGCAAGACATCATAATCATAACCGAGTGCCCAACCTTTCTTAGAGACAAATTGCAACCCAAGAGTTACACTAGAAAAGCTATTGATATTACCACCCACCCCAGCATTCAAAAAGAGTCCATTGGTAGGCATAGGAACAGGTGTATTAATACGAATGGTTTTGGTAATCTGCTTTGGTATTTTTAGTTTATAATCCAGCTCATTCTGCAGGAGCTGCCCATCTACCAAAGATTCATAATAGACCGTCAAATTATCATCCTCTAAACTATCTTTATAAAGCTTTGTAGCCATGTGTTGAGCGGTGTCAATAGCATTTTGGGGAACAATATTTCTAGAGCTATCGACATAAATAATTCTAGGTTCAGGAACTACTTGTCGAGGTAACTGCACAATAACAGGAGCTGGCAAAATCGTATCTAGAACAATAGTCGTATCAGCTCTAAATTTATGTTCATTACTCAAGCTAGATTCTTGCTTGCATTGCTGTAGGAAAATCACATAAGCAAAGAGTCCCAAAATCAAAGCAAATTGTAACTTATCTTTCATGAATGATGGTATTTAAGGTAGGCTTCAATAATTGCCAAGGTATAAGCGGCAATCCGATCTCGTCCTTTGGTTGTCATTAAATAGGTTCTGCATTCTTGCTCATTGTCCATGAAAAAATGTTCCAGGAGAATGGCAGGCATGTTGGTCAAATGCACCAAATCAAAATTCCTGCGTTTGATGCCTCGAAACGTACTTTCTGGAAAATGTTGGACAAACAAGGCTTGAGACCAATGCGC
>NZ_JHBV01000065.1 GCF_000724545.1 Aureispira sp. CCB-QB1
GACACCAACGCCAAGGTAATCGGGTTTGATAATGAGGGTGTGTTTGGATTCATCAGGGATGAGCATAATAAAAACAAGGGTTTTAGGAAGTAATTAGGCTGCTTTTTTGACAAGACAAAGATGCGGTAAAAAATGCTAAAAAAACGAATATGAACGAAGCATTCAAGGTTGAAAGAGGCGTAATTCTAGCAACTTTAAAGCCGCTTTTTGGATTAAAAACAACCTTGAACAAACGACAGTTAAACGGATTAAAAAGAGGGCTAAAAAAAATATACGCCTGAAATTACGCTTTTACTGTTTTCGTTTCTTAAAAGGCAGCAAACGAACCCCTAATCTAACTTGATGCACCTTTTGCAACACATCATAATCATAACCGAGTGCCCAACCTTTTTGGGAGACAAATTGCAAACCAACCGTCAAACTAGAAAAAGCATTGACATTCCCACCCACCCCCGCATTCAAAAACAGCCCATTGCTAGGTATTGGAACAGGGGTATTGATGCGAATGGTTTTAGTGATCTGCTTTGGTATTTTTAGTTTATAATCTAAATGGTTTTGCAACAGCTGCCCCTCCACCAACGATTCATAATAGACCGTCAAATTATCATCTTCTAAACTGTCTTGATAAAGCTTTGCAGCCATGTGTTGAGTGGTGTCCACTAAAGGACTTGGAATCCGTTGATGAAAACTATCCACATAAATAATTCTAGGTTCAGGAACGACTTGTCGAGGCAATTGCACGATAACAGGAGCTGGCAAAATCGTATCTAGAACAATCGTTGTATCAGCTCTAAATTCATGCTTCTTACTCGAGCTAGATTCTTGCTTGCATTGCTGCAAGAAAATTACGTATCCAAACAAACATAGAATCAAAGCAAATTGTAAATTCTCTTTCATGAAGGATGGTATTTAAGGTAGGCTTCAATAATTGCCAAGGTATAAGCCGCAATCCGATCTCGTCCTTTGGTTGTCATTAAATAGGTTCTGCATTCTTGCTCATTGTCCATAAAAAAATGCTCCAGGAGAATGGCGGGCATATTGGTCAAATGTACCAAATCAAAATTCCTGCGTTTGATGCCTCGAAACGTACTTTCTGGAAAATGTTGGACAAACAAGGCTTGAGACCAATGCGC
>NZ_JHBV01000066.1 GCF_000724545.1 Aureispira sp. CCB-QB1
TGTGGGTCGATTGCCAGCTGCTAATATTGCTGAAGCGAGAACATTGGTCAACAAAATTATCAATTATGAAACCAATCCTGATGTTCTTAAAGATTGGAAAAATAGACTTTGTTTTGTAGCAGATGATGGGGATAATAATTTACACTTTTACGATGCCGAAGGTGTCGCTATCACCGCAGGGCAACAAGATAGTAGTTATAACATTGAAAAAGTATACCTAGATGCTTTTCAACAAGTGAGCACTTCTGGTGGCGAACGTTATCCTGATGCTAAAAATGCTCTGTTAGATATTTTGTTCAAGGGTTCTTTTATTGTCAACTATTTGGGACATGGAGGGGATGATGGTTGGACACAAGAGCGTGTCTTTACAAGTAGTGATATCAATGCTCTAACCAATGTTGATAAATTGCCATTATTTATTACAGCAACTTGCTCTTTTGGACCTCATGATGATCCAACCACCGTTTCCGCTGGTGAGTTATTGTTACTTAATCCTAATGGCGGTGCGATCTCTGTTTTAACAACTGTTCGAGTTGTTATTGCATCTCATAATGAGCGTTTGGTTAGGAATACCTTTAATGTTATTTTTGATAGAAAACCTAATGGCGAGATGCCAACAACAGGAGAAGTATTGCAGTTTTCTAAAAACAATGCGGCTATCTCTCCTCCTGTAAATTCAAGAAAATATGCTTTGTTGGGCGATCCTACCATGAAACTAGCTTATCCAAATCATGATGTAAGGACAACACAAATTAACAACCAAGCCATTACCAATCAAGATACTATTCGTGCATTAGAGTTGGTAACCATATCTGGAGAAATTGTCGATAACAATGGCAATAAGGTCTCTAATTTCAATGGAACTATTTATCCAACTGTTTTTGACAAACAAGATCGATTGTATACGTTAGGAAATGACGCAGGAAGTTTTTCAGATGACTTTTTCTTGCGCAAGAAAATTATTTTTAAAGGACAAGCAAGCGTTGTTAATGGCAACTTTAGCTTTTCATTTGTTGTCCCCAAAGATATTAACTACTCGTTGGGATATGGTAAAATTTCTTACTATGCCGAAAATCAATCCAATTTGGATGCTCATGGTAATTATGACGGTAT
>NZ_JHBV01000067.1 GCF_000724545.1 Aureispira sp. CCB-QB1
TGTGGGTCGATTGCCAGCTGCTAATATTGCTGAAGCGAGAACATTGGTCAACAAAATTATCAATTATGAAACCAATCCTGATGCTTTTAAAGACTGGAAAAATAGACTTTGTTTTGTAGCAGATGATGAAGATGGCAATGCCTATTTTAGAGATGCACAATATACGGCTCAAATTAGTGAAGCACAAAACAATAATTACAACATTGAAAAAGTATATTTAGATGCTTTTCAACAAGTGAGCACTGCTGGTGGCGAACGATATCCCGATGCCCAAAATGCATTGTTAGATATTTTGTTCAAAGGTGCTTTTATTGTCAACTATTTTGGACATGGAGGGGATGACGGTTGGTCACAAGAGCGTGTCTTTACAAGTAGTAATATCAATGCTCTAACCAATGTTGATAAATTGCCATTATTTATTACAGCAACTTGCTCTTTTAGTCCTCATGATAATCCAACCACCGTTTCCGCAGGTGAATTATTGTTACTCAACCCTAATGGCGGTGCTATCTCCCTGTTTACAACTGTTCGAGTTGTTGTTGCGGATGATAATGCGACACTGGTTCAGCATACCTTTGATGTTATTTTTGATAAAAAGCCAAATGGAGAAATGCCAACAACAGGAGAAGTATTGCAATTTTCTAAAAACAATGCGGCTATTCCGTCTCCTGTAAATTCAAGGAAATATGCTTTGTTGGGCGATCCGACCATGAAACTAGCCTATCCTCATCACGATGTAAGAACAATACAAATTAACAACCAAGCCATTACCAATCAAGATACCATTCATGCATTAGAGCTGGTAACCATCTCTGGAGAAATTGTCGATAACAATGGCAATAAGGTCTCTAACTTCAATGGAACTATTTATCCAACTGTTTTTGACAAACAAGATCAATTGAGGACATTAGGTAATGACAATGATAGCCATCCTGCTAATTTCTTTTTACGAAAAAAAATTATCTTCAAAGGACAAGCAAGCGTTGTTAATGGCAATTTTAGCTTTTCTTTTATGGTACCTAAAGACATCAACTACTCGTTGGGATATGGTAAAATTTCTTACTATGCCGAAAATCAATCCAATTTGGATGCTCATGGTAATTATGACGGTAT
>NZ_JHBV01000068.1 GCF_000724545.1 Aureispira sp. CCB-QB1
TAAGTAAGGTGACAAAAGAAACCGTATAATAAAAATAGTTTATATTAGCAAAATGAAAAAACGGTACATCAAGTTAACAGAATTGGAAGAATCAGCCTTAAAAACCAGTAAAAAGACTAGTGGTTCAGAACGAGAAAGAGATCGTTCACATGCTCTTCTTTTAAGTAATAAAGGTTATACTATAGATCAACTCTCAGCGATATTTGAGGTTCGTAGAGCTACAGTTTCAGAATGGTTTAATAGATGGGATGAATTAGGAATGGCTGGACTCTCCGATGCAGAAAAGAGTGGTCGCCCAACCAAGTTTACTGAGACAGAACAAAAAAAATAATTGCTGAAGCTCTTAAAACCCCTATTCAAAGCATTCAAAAGTTTGTAGCAACTCATGTACAAAAGCTTGGGAAAAGTGCTTGTATAAGAACAGTGCAACGGATATTAAAAGGAGCTGGTTTTGTATGGAAGCGAATGCGTAATTCATTAAAAAGAAACAGGAACGAAGAATTGTTTCGCTTTTTTATCGAAGAGCTTAAAAGGTTAAAGAAGGAAGCAAAAGAAGGAAAAATCAACCTTTGCTATTTCGATGAAACAGGGTTGAGTTTGAATCCTAATGTGCCTTATGCATGGCAGCTCAAAGGAACTACAGCTATTTTACCAGCAGAACGAATAAAAGGAATAACCATACTTGGTATTTTAGATCCTTTACAGGAGAAATTCTCTGGAAATATGTACCAAGGAGCTGCTAATTCTGAATGTGTCATTCAAACATTAGAAGAATACTCCAAATCATTGAAAAAGAAAACGATTCTTGTTCTTGATAATGCAGCTATTCATAAATCCAAAATAGTAAAGACTTATGTTGATTCTTGGAGAAAGAGAGGGCTTTATCTTCAGTTTATTCCAGCATATTGTCCAGAACTTAATTTGATAGAAATTTTATGGAAGCATCTAAAACATTTTTGGCTGAAACCCAAAGATTATATTTCTATGGAAGTTTTGGCTGAGAGAGCAATTTCGATATTACAACAGTACGGTAAAGAATATACGATTACTTATTTCTGAGTACTTAA
>NZ_JHBV01000069.1 GCF_000724545.1 Aureispira sp. CCB-QB1
GAGGCTGTTCCATCATTACCACCATGACAAGAAACATCGGTTGTATTAATAATGGTTGCTTGCACAGCGGTTGGTTGTGTTACTATTGCTGTAGCCATTCCAGTACAGCCATTCGCATCGCTTACCGTAACGACATAAGTACCGCCAGCTAAATTACTCGCTGTTGCCGTCGTTTGACTGCCTGCCGCAGCATCCCATTGATAGGTGTATGGTCCAACACCACCACTAACGGTGGCTGTCGCACTTCCTGTTCCTTGTCCATTACAAGTGGCAGGAGTTGTACTGCTGATGGTTGCCAAAACAACCGAAGGTTCACTAATCGTGACGGTTGTTTGTGCCGTACAGTTGTTTGTATCGCTCACCACGACTGTGTAAATGCCCGCACTCAAACCTGTTGCTGTTGCTGTGGTTTGGTTGCCTGCTGCGGCATCCCATTGATAAGTGTAAGGACTAGTTCCTCCAGTTCCTTGAGCCGTGGCTGTTCCTGTTGCCGTGCCATTACAACTAGCATCGGTTTGGGCACTAATACTAGCACTTACTGCCGTTGAGGGTTGAGTAATCGTCACACATTCTACATGCGTACAAGCATTGGCATCGGTGATCGTCACACAATGTACGCCTGCACTTAATCCTATGGTCGTGGCGGCACTGCTACCATTCGACCAACGATACACATAAGCGGTCAAGCCAATTGGTGTTCCACCACTACCTTGTGCTGTAGCACTGGTGGTGCCACCAAAACAGTCGATAGGATCAGCACTAATGCTTCCTGTTAGAACGGTTGGTTCGTTGACATTAAACACATCCACTCGATCACAACCATTGGCATCGGCGACCGTCACGGAGTAGACGCCTGCTGCTAAACCAGTCGCTGTAGCAGTTGTTTGAACAGGAGTCGTTGACCAAGTATAAGTATAGTTGCCAACACCACCACTTGGATAAGCTGTCGCACTTCCTGTTGCCGTCCCGTGACAAGAAACATCTGTCACGATAACGGAATCAATTAAAACAGA
>NZ_JHBV01000070.1 GCF_000724545.1 Aureispira sp. CCB-QB1
TCTATATCTACAAAATATTGGTTCAAGCTGATGGAGCAACAGATCAGGTCAAACAAAGTAGTGAATTTCAAAAGCTAGTTATTCTAAAATAAAATTTCGTTCTAATACAGGGTAAACCTATTTCACAGATTTTGCCCTGTATTTGTTCTATTTTTTGTCAAAAAAACAAATTTATTTTAATTTATACATCAACACTTTTACCTTTGTATACGTTTTAGAAATGCACGTCCTAAAAACTATTTTTTTAGAATTTTAAATGATACACTCAACAATATCATCTATGGTATAATTTTACATTAATCAACCTTTATTTTTAGTTTGCATATTTGCATGGTTTATTAATTGGGAAAAGAATCAGGAATTTGTAATTTTTTTAAACATCCCAACTTTTTCACAAGTTTGTTTGTCCTAAGTTATAGTTCCTCTTATGTATTGATAAAAAATAAATTTTCGATACGTCATTACAATTTAACATAAGATGTTACAGTAGGTACACCTTAAATTATAAATTGCAATGGGGCAGAATATTGTTCAATCAATGAATTATTTTTTAACATTACTTAACCTTATTCTAAATAGAGTTTGATATCTTACCATATCAACTTTATACAGTACAGATTCTGTATCCTTGATCTTATATCTTTGAATATAGTAGTATATAATTATTGCTATATGAATTATTCTAAAAAACAGAACACAATGCTTCAGTCACTTTTCAAGGCATTTTTTCTAACAATTATTGTTAGTAGTAGTATATATGCTCAAACCGTTACAGAGTCTATTGACTTGAAATGGGAGGAACAACCTCGCCAATATAGATTCTCTGACGAACATACATTGCACTATATGTATTTTGAGAATGCTAGTTATGATGAATCCAAACCTCAATTTCCTATTTTCTCTAAACAAATTCGTTTGAATAGTTATGGTGATTTGACCGCAAGATTGGTCAATGAACAATACTCACCTTTGACTAATAC
>NZ_JHBV01000071.1 GCF_000724545.1 Aureispira sp. CCB-QB1
TTAACATATCCAATTTGATTAAATTCTGGTGCACCAGTACTAGGCAGTGCATGTTCCACTTCGTAACCTGCATTATTCAACTCACTTGATGTTGCCCAATTTAACACACCTGTATTTTTACCTTCTAGTTTTGCCGTAAAATACAACAACTCTACAGGCAATGGATCATTCATCAAGAATTGATAATCCTCCACCTCTCCATTCGTACGTGCCCCTTGAAAGTCTACAGCTCCTAATGGATTGTCATCTAAACGAATTCGGATATTCACCAAGTTTGTTGCAACACTGGCTGGAGAAGTCACAACGACTGTTGTTGTAAATGGTCCTCCTGGCACCGCTACTGTTCCTGAATAAAAATCGTCATAAACACCATCTGCATTCCAATCAATCCACATTCCATACGAAACATTATCTGCCACAACTGAATTTAAATCTAAATCTACATTATACACCGTTGAAGGCATCACCGTCCTTGGAAAAGCACCAGGTGTATTCGTTCCCAATTCCATTCCATCATCAAAACTATCACCATTTACGCCTAAAGCGTTGTTTTCAAAGTCGGTATTGGTTCCCAACCAAACATCTGTTGTTCCATCCAGTACATTATCACTATTCGCATCTCTAATTGCTCGATGATACACTTCTCCATATATTGCTGGAGCATCTCCATAATCTTTATTGACATCTAGTATTGTAATGTAAACTGTTGCAGTATCACATACTTGAGGGCTTCCATTGTCACATACACTGTATACAAATTCATCGTTGCCACTAAAGTTAGGATTGGTTGGCGTATAACTATATGTTCCATCTGGATTTAAGGTCAAACTACCGTTGGTCGGACCTGTCACTAATGACACCCCACCAACTTGATTATCGCCCTCTACATCCGTATCGTTTGTCAAAACATTATCATTTAATGTTGTTCCTTTGTCTACAAACTCTTCATCATCTATCGCATTGGTACTGTTGTACA
>NZ_JHBV01000072.1 GCF_000724545.1 Aureispira sp. CCB-QB1
GGTGCACCGAATAGCTATCCAAATGACAACCAAGATGGTGATAACAATTATAATTTCTTGGACATAGATGCGGACAATGATGGTATTGTTGATAACACGGAAGGGCAAGGAACAAGGACTTATGTCGCTCCTGTTAATAACGATGCCGATGGAGATGGGATAGATGATATTTATGATAGCAACGATGCGATATTTGGAGGAGCGGGTTCTGGTATTATACCCAACAATCAAGATGGTGCAGCAGATAATCCAGATTATCTAGATTTGGATACTGATAATGATGGTATTCCAGATGTTATTGAAGGACACGACACCAATGGCGATGGTGTTGTAAATGGTGCTGATAGTCCAAATGCGAATACAGGCTTATCAGGTGGTACGGCTGATGTAGATGGTGACGGCTTGTTGGATGGTTATGATAATAATACAGCGAATACCAATGCAACTAATATTGGTTTGAATCCAAACTCTCATCCAGATGCTAAAAATGAGATTACAGTTGAGCGTGATTGGAGAGAGGGCAATACAACGTATGCGACCAATGATATTAACACAACACCAACCAATGTAACCATTGTTGGTAATGTCTTAACCAATGATTACGATCAAGAAGAAGATAATCAAACATTGACAGGAGTTGAGATTGATGCGAATGGTGATGGTACTCCAGAAACAGTAATTGGGTTGGGAGTAGGAACAACAGTTGGTGGAATTAATGAAGATGGTACTCCCAATGCAAATGCAGGAACCTTGACTCAAAATGCGAATGGAACATATACCTTTGTACCAACGACAGGTTTTGTTGGAGAGGTGACCTATTTATATGATATTTGTGACAATGGACAACCGCAAGCTTGTACAGAAGCCAAAGTAACTATTGATGTAGAACCTGCTCCAACGACAGACAATGGAGAATTGGCTTTAGCACC
>NZ_JHBV01000073.1 GCF_000724545.1 Aureispira sp. CCB-QB1
AATCTTGTCCTGGGCACAATTCTAGGCTACATTTAGCCGACACAGAGTAGTAATAAACCTAGCAAATATCGCTGTTTCAGCTAATTTATTACTACTCTTTTTTTTGTTACTCATTTGTTACTCCTACTGCTCTCAGATACTCTCTACACAGGTTAACATTTCTTTTTGTTACCCATTTGTTACCTTTTTTAGAACGCTTTTTGCTTCACGTTTCTAAAAAAGAAATTCAAATGATTCAATTTAGCTTAATTTACAACTTCAAGAAAAAACTTCGTAAAGATGGTACCGCTACCATTCACATCAGAGCCTATCTAGATGGAAAACGAAAATACATTTCTACCAAAATCCACGTCAAGCCCCAACAGTGGAGCAAACGACTATCCAAAGTCATTGACCACCCCAATGCTGCAACCTACAATGCCGAAATTCAACGGCAAATCAACGAGCTGGAGAACTATGCCTACGATTGGGTAAGAAAACACGATGCCATTACCCTCAATCAATTGGATGCTTATTTTAAATACGAGGACAACGGTTCTTTTACCGAGTTTTGGAAATACGAATTGACCAACGATACCAAATTAGAAAAGGAAACCAAGAAAAAACACAAAACGGCATTGAATTATTGGACCAAATTTAAAAAAGATGTCCAGTTTTCTGAGTTGACTTACAACCTCATTCGAGACTTTGACACCTTTTTGTACCAACACCAACTCCACACCAACACGGTTTACACCCACCACAAACAAGTAAGAAAGTACATCAATTTGGCCATCAGGAGTGACTTGTTGGAAATGAATCAAAATCCTTATCTAAAATTTACGCCCAAATTGGTGCCAACAGAGCGAACGGTACTCACTGTTGACGAAGTCCAACAAATAGAAGCCTTGACCTTTTCTAAAGAGGAGTTT
>NZ_JHBV01000074.1 GCF_000724545.1 Aureispira sp. CCB-QB1
GCATGAACTATGATAACTTAAAAAAGAATCCGACAAATTTCTTGTCTCTAACGAGCCTAAAGGTAGAAGAGTTTGAAAAACTTCTATCCGTATTTTATGGTGTATGGGTTCGATATTTTCGATGGCATACATTGGAAGGTAAAAAACGTAAGTTTCCAAATGCTAGACCAGAGCAAGACACCAAAACATTAGCTACTGTCGAAGACAAATTACTATTTGCATTGGTTTATTTAAAAAATTACCCTTTGCAGCAATTTCAAGCAGCCAATTTTGGGCTGTCCCAAGCAAAGGTTAGTATTTGGATGAAACTACTTCAACCATTGCTATTAGAAAGTCTCAAACAACTAGGAGTTGTACCATTACGAGAAGGGCATAAATTGGCACAATTACTAGAAGAATTTGGTGACGATTCTTATAACCAAGACGTAACAGAACGCAGTATACATCGAAACTCTGACCAAGATGTTCAAGAAAGCCAATATAGTAACAAAAAAAAAGACATTCCATAAAGAACAACTTAATTGGTGCTAATAGCCAGCAAATTTTGTTCTTAAGCCAGACACGCGATGGAACTGTATTTGATAAGCGAATTGCTGATGAAGAAAACTGTACTTTTCCTGAAGGAATCTACCTTCGTCAAGATAAAGGTTTTCAAGGTTATGCTCCTCCAGGAGTCCACATACAACAACCAATTAAAAAGCCAAGAGGTAAACAATTAAGTGCTGTTGCAAAATGGTTTAATGCTTATGTTGGGAGTATGAGAATTTCAATTGAGCATGCTATCTCAGGCATAAAACGTTGTCGGATTGTCAAGGAACGTTGTCGTCATTATGACTCTGAATTCAGAGATCAAGTTATGCTTATTTGTACAGCGCTTCACAACTTTAGGGTACAAAGCCCCTTT
>NZ_JHBV01000075.1 GCF_000724545.1 Aureispira sp. CCB-QB1
GATACCTTATATGGTTGCAGTCGTTATACAATTCGTTGGACAAAACCGAACTCTTGTATCAGCAGATTTAGGCTTTATTATTCTACGAATAATGGAACGACTTGGTTAGCGATAAACAGCATTGTATCTAATTCGGGCAGTGGGACAAGTCAAGGATTCAATTGGACAGTACCGAATGGCGTGACGAGTAATCAAGCTTTGTTTAAAGTAGAAGATTATTATGATAATAGTGTCTATGATATATCGGATGCAAATTTTGTGATATTGCCGAGCAATGATATGACGATAACGAGTCCGAATGGCGGTGAGGTTTTAGCCGCACAAGGCAGTCATTTGATTACTTGGACGAGCTTGCCAAGTGCTTCAGGACAATACAATTTACAATATTCTACGAATGGAGGTGGTAGTTGGACAACGATCGTGAGCAACATAACAGGCAATGCGTATAACTGGACGATACCAAATACTCCTTCAACAAGCTGTAAGATAAGAATCGTAGATTATACGAATACCTGTAAATATGATGATTCTGATGGGAACTTTACCATAACGCCTTTAAATCCAGAGTTAACGGCACCAAATGGAGGAGAGATATTGTATCCAGATTGTAATTATCGAATTGAGTGGAACACAACGACCTTTTATTCTAATGTACGTTTGGAGTATTCTTCAGACAATGGTTTGACATGGAATGTGATAACAACAAGCACGAGCAATGATGGACGCCACGATTGGTTGACACCGTCGGGACCTTTGGGAACAACGTATTTAGTACGGATAGCCGGAACAAATAATTTGAGTTTGGCAGACACGAGTGCCAGTAATTTTTCTTTGGTAGCGCCGATACGAGTAACGGCATCAAATGGAGG
>NZ_JHBV01000076.1 GCF_000724545.1 Aureispira sp. CCB-QB1
ACATTCAAATAATCTGTGGTAGGATTGGGATACAACAACAAAGAAATTGCTCCTCCTTGCTCTAGCGGCAGCACGCCTGTTGTGGTATGGCAACCGGGCACCAAGCAGCCCTGTTCGTCCAATTTTATCAACCAACCTTGCTGAAAAATAATCGGATTGCTAGGAATCGTATCTACTCCATTTGCTTCTCCACATACTAAAAAACCTCCGTCGGGGGTTCGCTCGGCATCATAAACCGTGTGCCGTGCATTCGCTGTGCTTAAATACTCGTAATCTCTGCTCCAAATGCTGTCTCCTTGAGGCGATAGTTTCACAATTCGTCCGTGTATAATATAATGTGTTGGATTCTGTGCAGGGTATGTTCGTGATATTGTCCCAAATGCAACTAATGTACTATCCTCTAACTCTATTATTTTCTGAAAACTGGCTAAATCATCAATAGGTGAACGTAATATTGTACCCCATAAAAAATTCTGAGCACTATCTAATTTATAGATATAACCATGGTGTAAAAAATTAGCAAACGTTCCTGTGCTATTCAGTCTTTCATAGCCCCATGCACTAGCAACCACCAAGCCGCCATCTTTGGACAGAATCAAGTCGTTCACACCATGTATTTGTTGGTTATTGGGGCTTTGGTAAGTCCAAATCGTATTGCCTAGGCTGTCTATTTTTTCTAATTTGCTTCGTACCGTGTAGTTCATTTGTACGCCACTTAGGTTGTCTTGTTGGTAGCCAATTATATAGTGATTGTCGTTCGTGGCGTAAACGCAGGGAGTGTGCTCTACATAATGGGGTACGCCTCTTGTTACATGCCATTCTTTTTGTCCTTGTTGATCTAGTTTTAGAAT
>NZ_JHBV01000077.1 GCF_000724545.1 Aureispira sp. CCB-QB1
AAAATTCGTTTTTTAGCACAAAATAGCGGCATCTTTGTACTGTTCATAACAAGCAATAGAAGCAAACCCAAACAAATTTACTTATGTGCCACTAAACCCTTTTACCCATGCTCATACCTGAGAAGATGGAAATAGTCATCAAACCCGACTATTTAGGAATCGGCTTAATTGGTTTAACGATTTTATTCATTCTAGTCATCAACAAAAAAGTCCTTTAGATGAAAGCAGTAGCAAAAGCCATCTTAACCTGGTTTGTTGGTTTATTTAATGTCGGACTATACAAGATGACCGACGGCATGGATAGCCTAGTGTTGTCCTTGGTTCGGAATGGAGTCGAAGAGCAAGCCAATGAGTTAATCCGCCTGTACCAGTTGGTAGAATATCAACAAGAAATCTTAGTGATTTTAGACGTGTTTAAATGTCTTTTGATGGTGATTAGCATCTTGTTTTTATTCATCGTGAACCAACCACGAATCAGCAGTTTTTTCTCAAAAGGCTGCACCAAAATCAAAGCATTGTATCAAAAATTAATTCAAACAAAACCCGTAGCTTAAGATGGCAACAAACAAAGTATTAAGAGTCTACATCCCAATTACGAAGGATTTAGCAGTCGCATCGGATCAAGCCTTAGTGAATGGCAAACCATCCAACCTTCCTCTGGGACCAGGAGAATACCAAGTAGAGTCGATTGAAGATTTAGAAAAAGCAGGCTTTCCAATTGATTGGAGCCGCTCCTTGATGGCATCAGGAGCCAAAGGACAAGTACAAGAAGGCCATTTTGAATTCCGTTTGTTGCTTCCTGACAGCAAAAAAGAAGATGGCACCTACGATTATGCAGCCAAAGGAGT
>NZ_JHBV01000078.1 GCF_000724545.1 Aureispira sp. CCB-QB1
TCCAATTCCTCGTCCATTGTGGGCGCATTTTCTACGTCCATTGTGGCGGCATTTTCTGAAAATGTCTGTTCCTTTTCTAAGGCGTTTTCTACGTCAGAAATGCAGTTTTTGGCATTTTCAACCTCATTTTCTAATCCATTGACAAAGTTATTGACAACTTCATTTTCTGAGGCATTTTCTAGGTCGTTTTTATCGGTCATTTTTAAGCTAGATTTTCAACTTTTTTATACAATGATTTTAAGTCCATAATATGGACCGTCGTAGCAGCATAAGAAGCCGTTTTATAGTTTTCCCCTCGTTGCTGGTCGATTAATTCTAAATCATCGTCCACATCAAAAATCCCCTCCATCAACAACTTATTTTCGTGCTGCTCCAAGACTTTAATTTTTTCTTGAATCAATTCGAGTACCCTTGCTTTGGAAACGCCTTGAGCAGGATCGCTTTTTGCCCTTCCGATGGGCTCTGGAATCGGTGGTGGTGGGATTTCTTGTCGTGGTGTTACAGTCGTATCCGTTTGATGTTCTGCCGTGACATTGGCATGAATTGTTTTGTTCATGCGGTAGGTTTTCCCCGCATGGGAAATCACATCCCCTCTTTTTAATTTGATGGTTTTCATTTTTGGTTTAAGATTTAATGAGAAAAGTAATGCTTACCATTTGATGCGCAAATGGGTAGAATTGGGCTCTAAATCGAGTCGGTAGCGCTGATCTATTCTAGCATAATGACAAACAGAAATACGGCGTAAAAGCCTTTTGTGTCGGTAGATAAAAACGGTCTTTTGTCGTTTCATGGTATGGGATTAAAGAGTTAACAAATGCGGTTCTGTTGGCGGCTTTTTTT
>NZ_JHBV01000079.1 GCF_000724545.1 Aureispira sp. CCB-QB1
ACCAAATCAAAATTCCTGCGTTTGATGCCTCGAAACGTACTTTCTGGAAAATGTTGGACAAACAAGGCTTGAGACCAATGCGCTAAAGTCAAACTGGAGCTGCTGGCAGCACTGGAGATAAAAACTTCCGATCCTTTGCCTCCTCCTGCATTGGAATGCAAGTCGAGCAGAAAGGTATTTTTGTATTGGGCATGAAAACGATTCGCTCGAGCAACTCGAACACTCCGATGAATGTCGTGCTGCTCTGGCACCAAATCATAATAAGGAATGCCTTTAAAATGGAGCAGTTCTAACAAACGGTTTTTGATGGCTCGATTAAATTCTCCTTCATAAAGAACCGCACCGTCAGACCAAACAGGAGAGCGTTTGCCCTTTGTTTGGTAGACGTTGCCAATCAAACCACCATGCCCATTGCTGATAATTGGAATGCAAGACATGATATGTTGGGGTTAAGTATTAGATGGTCGAGCTCCTTCAACGCTAAAGCGGCTCTGACTAAAATAAATGTTTTGAATGCGTTGGATCTGCTTTTTTTCGTAGGTAGATTGATGGTTGGGCAATTTGCCAATGTAGTTGTATTGGGGTTGAAAATGCCGTTTGAGTACCATCTCTACCGATGATAAGCGCATGCTGGTCAATAGAATTTCAAAGCTGACCTTTTGGACTGGAATGGCTTGTAAAACGCCCCCTTTTTGAAAGAGGCGCAAGCCTGATTTGTAGATATTAACCGAGTTGCCAATATAAATAACCTGGTCTTTTAACCGAATGACATAAATGCCTTTTTTGTGTCGATAGCGACCTAGGAGCTTGGAGGAAATGGGTGGATGAATGGTCAAGTT
>NZ_JHBV01000080.1 GCF_000724545.1 Aureispira sp. CCB-QB1
CTTTACAGTTGCTTTGTCAAGAACAACAAATTTGCTTGTTAAAAACAAAAATTAAAAGCACTCAAACTTATTTGCAGCAGTTGAGCCTCAAAGCCTCCTCAGCAAAAATATAGAAAAAATCAACCTTTAAAATTTACGCCATTAGTTCCTAGTGGCGTTTTTTATTGCCTTGTTTTTTGCATTCAAAGTCCGTATTTTAGGGGCTTTCATTCTTTCATCAAATCTAAAAACACATGAAAAAACTAAAAAAAACTAGAGCTAAATTACACCCTGACGAGCAGATTGTTGGACGAGGGGTTCCCTTATCCATGCTCAACCAAAAGAAACTAAAACGATTAGGAAAACTTAAAAAAAGACGCTAAGCCATGAAAATTGTAGATACTTTAAGTCCAGAGGGAGGCTCTAGAGCCGAACGATGGTGGGAAGATCAAGGTTTTGTAGAATTGTATCAATTCTTTCGAAAAGGAGCGATGGAAAAACGCTTTTATGATAAGCTCAAAGATGTCCGAACGGTGCACGAAGTCTTTCAATTGAGAGGCTATCAGTTTGGTAACTGGGTGACGCATGAAGACCGTTTTAATTATTTGGCTGCTCTAGGCATTTGTTTGTATGACTTAAATCGAGTGTTGCGATTCAAAGGAAACAACCTTGGTTTGGACAAAACTTTGGGCATTGCCTTTGGAGCTCGAGGGGTAAAGGGCGCTTTAGCCCATTACGAACCCTCTACCAATATTATCAATCTCACTCGTTACTACGAAGAGAACCGTTTTGATGAACCTACCGAGAAAAAAGTCCGCTTTGTCTTTTC
>NZ_JHBV01000081.1 GCF_000724545.1 Aureispira sp. CCB-QB1
AATAACTAGCTTTTGAAATTCACTACTTTGTTTGACCTGATCTGTTGCTCCATCAGCTTGAACCAATATTTTGTAGATATAGACCCCTTTACCAATGCGATCTCCGTAGTCGTCCAAACCATCCCAATGGATGTCATCTACACGATAACCGTTATTGCCTTCGGCGCTAATGTCACGATCAATGGTTTTTATCAACTTTCCAGAAACAGTATAAATTTGCACCTGAACTTCTAAGGCTTGATAAGGCAAGTTGTGTTCAAATTGGAAGTTGGTGCTAGTTGTAAACGGATTGGGATAATTTAAGACGTGCGCCAAAGCCATATCCGCAGATTCTGCGACAACAAATTCCGTTGAACCTTCACCAGGATTATTAAACACATCCCAAGCTTTTACTTTTACAGTATGCAAGCCCGGTTCTAAGTCTTTTAAGGGATAAACGATTGTTCCTCTCGTGTAGTCATCTTTGGTCGATTCATAAAAATCGTTTAAGATATATTCCAATTCTTCATCCTGTTTTGGTGTTGTAATTTTTCCTGTTAAATCATGTCCAATACTATTTCCTACAGTATTAATACCATTTTCGTCGTACAATTTAACCAATAGCTTTGGGTTGTTATCGGTGATGCCTCCTCTGGCAAATTCTTCTGTATTCATATAGACCAAAACTTCAGGTCCTTGATTGTCAACAGGAGGATTAGGGTTTGACCCACCAACTACAATACCGTCATAATTACCATGAGCATCCAAATTGGATTGATTTTCGGCATAGTAAGAAATTTTACCATATCCCAACGAGTAGTT
>NZ_JHBV01000082.1 GCF_000724545.1 Aureispira sp. CCB-QB1
AACTTAAGTATCAATGGCATTTGTTTAAAATTTTTGTCTTTTATTTCAATGAACTTCCATCATACATTTAACAACACAACCAATTTAAAAGATCTTTATTTAGATTACAACAAAATACTAAAATTTCCAAAGGCTATTCTTTCTTTAAAAAAATTAGAAGTACTATCTATTATAAATAATAAAATAGAGCAGCTTCCTTCTAATATAGGTGTTTTAAAAAAGTTAGAGATATTAAGCTTGATTGACAATATGCTAACTGAAATTCCTGAATCTCTAAGTAAATGCACCAAAATCAGAAATCTTTACTTGGATTATAACAAAATTCAATTGTATCCATCTTCTCTTGGAAAATTAAAAAGGCTTTGGCTTTTGGGTTTGAGAGGAAATCAATTAAAGGAAATTCCAGAAACAATAAAGAATTATTGTAAACTAGCTAACCTTGATTTGGCTCAAAATAATATATCTCAAATTCCCGATTTTTTATACTCATTAAAAAAGTTAAAGAAACTAGATATAAGTAACAACCCAATAGAACAGATATCTTTAGATCATCTTAAACAGGTTTTGCCTAGTTTGAAAATACTCTACTAAACGGCTTTTTGTTGTATGAATGGAAATAGTCAATATAAAAGCTAGAAAGAAAAGTCTTGGCAATAAGGTATTATAGTGAAGTAGTCACGACTTAATCTGACAATTTTAGTAAATTAGATTAGCATATTTAATAACGGTTGTGTTGTTAAATGTATGATGGAAGTTCATTGAAATAAAAGACAAAAATTTTAAACAAATGCCATTGAT
>NZ_JHBV01000083.1 GCF_000724545.1 Aureispira sp. CCB-QB1
TCTTTGTACTGAAATAAGCCCTTCATCACATCATCGGTTGATTCTCGTTTGATGACCTCAATCATAATCACCAAAGCAATGGAGCAAGCGATTCGAATTACCCAATGAATGTTGAGAAATAGATAAGAAAGCATGGTGAATGCTGTTGTTAAACTTGCCAGCTGTGCAATCACGCCCATGCCTAAAAAGGCTCGATTTGCCCAAGCAAAACGATGGGCAAAGTTTTTGTGTTCAAATTTCTGTTCTAATGTCTTGTTTAAAGACCAATTGAAAATGGCGTAATTTTGAACTTTACGCTGCTTGTTGTGTGGATTTTCTGCAAAAGATGTCATAAATTTGTTTTTTTAAGAATTTGTCTAAGAGGATTCCTAGTTGCCGCTAGGGATCCTTTTTTTATGCTGGTCAAAATGTTCCAATTGTACTTTGATTTCGTAGAAGATCGTCCTTAAATAAAGATCACTTGGGTCGTCGTTGTAAAGCAGCTCTTCCAAAGCATATTTTTCTGTTGGCGTGAGTTGGATTCGATAGATTTTAGCTTCGTTTTGCCAGTGTTTCTCCTGTCGTTTGCTGATTTTGATAATAATCTGAATTAAGGCAGCTCTCCAACCTTTTTGTATAAAATCATCCGAAGGCTCTGGAGCAGAGAAGGGGAGCAGCATTTTTGCCAAGTAGATCCAATCTTTCAAAGTCAGTTTGATTGGAATATGTAGAACCTTGATTTGCTCAATGGCTTGATAATAGGTCATACTCTAAAAAATTGTCCTTTGATAAAATTATGCGTGTGTTGTCC
>NZ_JHBV01000084.1 GCF_000724545.1 Aureispira sp. CCB-QB1
GGTAGTGATGTAGATTGTATGATAAGTTAGAAAAAAAGACAATGAAGACTATATTTGTAAGATGTGTTCAATATCTATACAAATAAAATGTCCTCATTGCCACAATTCAAAGGTCGTTAAAAACGGGAAAAAAACCACAGGAAGACAAAACTTTCTGTGTAAGAATTGTGGCAAACAATTTCAAGCTGAATATTTATACCAAGGAGCAGATCCAAGTATGAAAGCCCAGCTACAAAGTTCTTTATTACATGGTAGTGGTATTAGAGATTGTTACAAAATATTTGGAATTAGTCCTAAAACTACTCTTCGATTTATATTAGAGCAAGGAGAAAAAATTAAAATTACTCCTAGACAAAAGAAGTATAAAAAAGTGCAAATTGATGAGTTATATTCCTTTGTGAATCAGAAAGGTAAAAAAGTGTGGATTTTCTACGTTTACGCTCCTGAGACCAAAGAAATATTAGCTGTAACAATGGGCAAACGTACAAAAAAGCAACTTCGATATTTAATGACACAATTAAAGTGTCTAGATATAGAAATTGAATTTTACTGTACAGATGCTTTTAAGAGTTTTAAAGAGGTCTTACCTTATTATCAACATATTATTGGTAAATCTTTTACTAAAGATATTGAAGGTATTAATACTCTTATTCGCTCTAAAATTGCACGATTTCACCGAAGAACTACCAAGTTTTCTAAGAAACTTAAGTATCAATGGCATTTGTTTAAAATTTTTGTCTTTTATTTCAATGAACTTCCATCATACATTTAACAACACAACC
>NZ_JHBV01000085.1 GCF_000724545.1 Aureispira sp. CCB-QB1
CATCCAACTGTTGAAACTAGCCATAGGAAGAGGTTTTTGAAGTGGTTTTGAAAAAGCAACAGCAACTCAAGCGCTTGGTGCTGGAGTTGCTGGAGTAGATTGGGCATAGAGCCAACGAAAGAATAAAAGGACAAGGAGCACAAGCAAAATAGGTTTGAGTAGGTCAAAGAGTTCTTGTGTAAAAGAAGGTTCTTTTTGCTCTTGACTCGACCACCACCAATAGCCCGTACTACCAGCACCTAATAAAAAAGGAAGTAATAAAAACATGGGTTTAGATTGTTTTAAGCAGCTGCAAGATTGGTCTGCAGTTGAGCTAAAGTAATGCTCTTTTGTTGGGTGTATCGAAGGAGCATTTGCTCGGTTCTATCTCCAAAAATGCCATCCTCTTCTAGTAGAGGAATGAAGGTTGGAGCGTGTTTTTGATGTTCTTGATTTAAGAGCTGTTGCAGCTGTCGGACTTGCTCTCCTTGACTGCCTTTTTTTAGGATAACTGCTTGAGGTGCGGTGAAACTATTGCTAGTACTATTAACAACAGTCGGTTTAGCCCCTGCTAAGAGCGTTCCTTTAAAAAGGCGATGTCGATAAAAATACAAGACAAGCAAGAGCACCAACAAACCAACGGCAAGAAGTGGCTTTTGATATTGGATCAGTTTTTCTTTCATGTTAAATGGGTTGATCTTGGTTTTCTCCTCCTGCTACTTCCAAGTTTTTGGCTT
>NZ_JHBV01000086.1 GCF_000724545.1 Aureispira sp. CCB-QB1
TCAGTATAACATCATACCCTTCCTTAGACAAAGAAAAAGCAGGAGAAGTGATGAGCAAATTCGTGGAGTATAAACGACAAATGAACTAAAAATAAGAACAATGTCCAAAACAAAATATTATCACTTATCCCTCCAACACAGCCAAGGAGCAAGGTATTTATACTTTTTAGTCAATGATGAAGCCGAGAATGGCGTTTCTGTTAATGTCAACAAAGCTTGTGTTCTTTTTGACAAAGAAGAAAAAGAAGGCTTTTTAGCGGTTCCCACCTACTTAATAGAGGACTTGGAACGAGAAATAACCGTTTTTGAACAAGGCGATGAAGTTGTTTTTAATACGCCAGAGAACTTGGAGCAATTGGGCTTGCAGGAGGAAGAAGGCGTCTTGGTTCCAATGCAGCAATATTACGTACTTCCAACCGACTATAACAAAGAGGAAGACAGCACCTTTTACTTTTTGCACAAAACTCAAGAAGAAGATGAATGCATTACCAAGAACCTACGCCAGGCAAAATTGACCACCGTATACGCTGAGGATTTTAAGTACCTGTTTCTAAAAAAAGAAAGAATGGAGGCGCTTAGCGTGGATTTAGGAGCCCAGTCAGGAATTGGTGTCAACAACACGGCTGAAAATCGGGCAGCTTTGGGCTTGGAGTATGATGAGGACCTTACGTTGGTAAGAATGGAGGAAAAAGAGGCAACAGAAAC
>NZ_JHBV01000087.1 GCF_000724545.1 Aureispira sp. CCB-QB1
ATGTTGTGTAGTGCCATTAGTGGCGAATCTCCTGCTCGATACGCCAGTGACAAAAAACTGAACAAAGCGTTGTTGAGAGCCTTTGCCAATTACATGCGGAGTAACCAGGTCAAAACCCCTAGTCCTTTGGGTTCTTTGTTGTTGGTGTTAGCCATGTGGGGACTGCCCACCTTAGGAGCGGCTTTTTATGATCGAAACAAAGCCAAAAAAGCGATCAAAAAACAGGCTGCTCAAAAAGCAAAGAAAACAGCGGAGGGAATTGAAGATCTGGAAATAGAAGGCGAAGCTCAGAGCGATACGCCAGATAAATTGGATTACACACACTTGAAGGAGTATCAAGAAAATAGACGCCTTTTTGATATCCACAAAGAAACGGGCTGTTACAATCGAACCCCCAAAGGACAGTTTTGCAAAACCAGTTTAGCGACCGAAAAACCCAGTCCAGAAATTCAACGCATGTTGGATCAAGGATGGAGCAATGTAGAGATTCGAGCCGCTTTATACAACGAGTAAGTATGACAAACCATCCTTTTTTTTTAGCCTATTTTGGAAAACCCCATTCAGGCAAGACCTATGATTTAATCCAATTTGTGAAGCGTTGTGGACGAGAGACTATTTTTGTCTACAATTCTGGACACGAGAAAGATTGGATTGGCTTTATAGAAATTGAGCTTTGGTCGGATGCTAAAAGCAAGGA
>NZ_JHBV01000088.1 GCF_000724545.1 Aureispira sp. CCB-QB1
TCTCCACCAAGAGGCAAAAAGAATGTCATTCCTCATTTTGACCAGGTGATGAAATCGTTTGAAATCTTGCAAGATGCGCCTTTGTACAGCCATTGCACGATTGTCATGGATACAGGGGATTTGAAGGTGAAACAACCAACCGCACCACGAAAAACTAAAAAAGGACCTTCAAAAAGGTCTCGTTCAACCACACAAAAATAATAGAATCAATGTTAGACATGTTATTAGCAGGACAGAAAGAACGCTTAAAAAAAGATCTGGAAACTATCCTGGAACAAATTATAGGTCAAGTAGCGGATGCCCACGAATTAAATCCATTTGATTTGGTGTTGAGTTTGTCGGCTCAAGGCGATCAAGCGATTGCCACTGTTTTGACCAAAAAGAAAGTTTCTTTGCATGATTTTGATGCTGGAGATATGATAGAAGACTTGTTAGAAAAACAATTGGCGCTGCTTCCCGCACTGGTTCAAAAGCTGTTTTGGGAACGGGTAGGAAATGCAAAAATCCGAGAGGAGGTACGGGATAGTTTGAGGGACAATGGAGCGATCTTCGTTCGTTATGATGCCAATTATCAATTTCAGTATTATCAACAACAAACAGGCAAAATGAAACGCATTGACATGGATGCTTTTTTTGCGAACCTTACTTTTTAAGTTTATCTTTAATTGCTTTATT
>NZ_JHBV01000089.1 GCF_000724545.1 Aureispira sp. CCB-QB1
GTGGGGGCTTTAATTTCTTGAGTGCTCAAGTATTCTTGAACGGCAGCAATTAAGACTTTTTTTGCTTTTTCATCTGCCGTATATTCTGCCACATGCTGCCCACTAATTGAGCTACACAATTGAGCTTTGGCTAGGTCAATATAGGTGAAGGCAATTTCTCCCAGCTCTGCCAAGTTTTTGAGATTTTTGCTACTCGAGCCTGTTGCTTTTTTGATTTCTTCAACAGGGTTGGTTTTGGGTGGTTCTTGAACATATCCATCCAGTGGATCCTCTTCTATTTCAATGATAGGCTCTTCCTCCCAATTTTCTTCCAACTGTTCTTGGATATCAGAATTATTTTCTGCCGTTTCTGCAGCAGTTTCTACTTCTGAAAAATCAGTTTTTGTGCCAGTAGAGTCAGTAGAGGCGGTTTTTGTTGATTTTTGCTCTAGGTCTTTTGCGGTTTCAAAATCTAGTTCTTCCTCTTCGTCTAGATCGGTGGTCAAATCCTTGTTATTGGCTTGCTCCAGCAGCTGTTGGCGCAGCTCCTCTTCCAAATCATAGGTGGTATTTGGTTGCTTGTTTTCCATTTTTTTTGAGGTTATTTTTGTAATAATTTTTAGTAGTTTCTATGGCAGTTTCTGTTTAATTTCTGAGCAGTTTCTAGCTAATTTCTGCTTAATTTCTA
>NZ_JHBV01000090.1 GCF_000724545.1 Aureispira sp. CCB-QB1
GCCTATCGTAAAAAACAATCCAAACGCATTTGGGCAGCCTATCGAGCACAAACTCGAATCGAGGTCCAAGGCGAGCACCAAACTGATTCTAAACATGGATAAACAAGCCGTTAAAACCTTACAATACCGCTTGAGAAAGGTATTGAATATTAGTCTGTCAGTAGATGGCGACTATGGACCATCAACCACACAGGCGGTCTTAAAATTTCAGCAGATTCATGGTTTACAGTTAGATGGCATTGCTGGTCCCCAAACATTGGCAAGATTGCATTTGGTTTATATAAGAACCGTTCAATCCAATTCTAATTTGCTCCATTTTGGAAACAGGCGTTTTGTCATTTTTGTGGATGCAGGTCATGGCGGTATAGATGATAATGGTCGATACGTAACACCAGGAAAAAGAGCCTATCACAAAGACTTGATCTTACACGAGCGAGGACATTATTATGAAGGTTTTGAGAATCGCCTAGCTGCGGAAGCTTTTATTGAGGAGTGTACAAAGAAAGGTATTCAATGTATTCGCACCTATCATCCACACAAGGACTGGTCGTTGTCGGAGCGCACGGAATTGGTTCGAAGCTATCTAAGAAGAGGTTATTACGGCTATTTGCATTCCTTTCATTCCAATGCAATTTCTAG
>NZ_JHBV01000091.1 GCF_000724545.1 Aureispira sp. CCB-QB1
AATGGTTGTAGTGCAACAGGGAACTTAACGATAACAGTAGATACCTTGCCAACGGTAATGGCAAGCAGCACAGACACAGTAGTATGTTCAGGCGAGTCAATCACCTTAACAGGAATAGGAGCGGCAAGTTATGCATGGGATAATGGAGCAGTAGATGGAATCGCTTTTGTACCAAGTGCAACAACAACGTACAATGTAACAGGAACAGATGGTAATGGTTGTAGTGCAACAGGGAACTTAACGATAACAGTAGATACCTTACCAATAGTAATGGCAAGCAGCACAGACACAGTAGTATGTTCAGGCGAGTCAATCACCTTAACAGGAATAGGAGCGGCAAGTTATGCATGGGATAATGGAGCAGTAGATGGAATCGCTTTTGTACCAAGTGCAACAACAACGTACAATGTAACAGGAACAGATGGTAATGGTTGTAGTGCAACAGGGAACTTAACGATAACAGTAGATACCTTACCAATAGTAATGGCAAGCAGCACAGACACAGTAGTATGTTCAGGCGAGTCAATCACCTTAACAGGAATAGGAGCGGCAAGTTATGCATG
>NZ_JHBV01000092.1 GCF_000724545.1 Aureispira sp. CCB-QB1
CAAGGTATCTACTGTTATCGTTAAGTTCCCTGTTGCACTACAACCATTACCATCTGTTCCTGTTACATTGTACGTTGTTGTTGTACTTGGTACAAAAGCAATTCCATCTACTGCTCCATTATCCCATACATAACCTGTCGCTCCAATTCCTGTTAAGGTGATTGATTCGCCTGAACATACTACTGTGTCTGTGCTGCTTGCCATTACTATTGGTAAGGTATCTACTGTTATCGTTAAGTTACCTGTTGCACTACAACCATTACCATCCGTTCCTGTTACATTGTACGTTGTTGTTGCACTTGGTACAAAAGCGATTCCATCTACTACTCCATTATCCCATACATAACTTGCCGCTCCTATTCCTGTTAAGGTGATTGACTCGCCTGAACACACTACTGTGTCTGTACTGCTTGCCATTACTATTGGTAAGGTATCTACTGTTATCGTTAAGTTGCCTGTTGCACTACAACCATTACCATCTGTTCCTGTTACATTGTATGTTGTTGTGGCGCTTGGTACAAAAGCAATTCCATCTACTGCTCCATTATCCTGT
>NZ_JHBV01000093.1 GCF_000724545.1 Aureispira sp. CCB-QB1
TATGAAAACCGATTGGACTCGAGTGGCGGTGACGGTTGGAGTGGTTGCTGCAGCTGGCGCTTTAGTTGTCTATGGTATTTATCAGTATCAACAAATTCAAACATGAAAAACAACACTACTTTAAAATGGATGGGCGGTGCTATACTGCTCTTTTTACTCCTTCTTCTGGTTCTTAAGATTCGCTTAAAATTGGCTCAAGAGAAAGCCATCCAAGCTTGTGAAAATGCTTTTGGTTATATGGATGCAACCCAACAGGATTCTATTCGTAAGATTGTGGCGGCTTTCCATCGTTATGGCGATGGGGATAAAAATAAGCTGGCTTATATCTTGGCAACGGCTTGGCATGAAAGTCACTTTCGTCCTGTTCAGGAACGCCGTGCTGCTCCTAGCCAAACGGAGTTGTATAACCGTCAAAATCAATATTGGTCCTCGGGTTATTTTGGACGGGGTTTTGTTCAATTGACTTGGAAGGAGAATTATCAAAAGATGGCTCGGGTCTTTCGGGTGGATTTTGTCAATCAGCCTGATCTAGCACTGCAGCCAACTTATGC
>NZ_JHBV01000094.1 GCF_000724545.1 Aureispira sp. CCB-QB1
GCAACGATTACCACCACTGCAATGCCTTCTGTTCCTGATCCCAAACCCACTAAAAACACTCCTCAGGTATTAGAAAATACGGTCAGCCCAACCAACACCTCCAATACGACCAACTCCAACAATGAGAATTTGGTCAACCCATCTAATCCAACTCTTAGTACGACTACCACCACAGTACCAACAACAACGCCAACGCCCACACCAACAGCAACGCCCAACAAACCTTGTGGCTATTGCACGGCTAAAAGCATCACAGGGCTTGCACTGCAAATCAGCATCGTTCTTTTTATGTTGGCACTTTCTTTTCACTTCGTTAAAAAAGTATAACCATGGCTTGTGAAGATCCAAATGCCCCCCTCTTTATGGCTTGCCATTTAGAAGGGGAAGGCACGGTGAGTGAAGACCGAAACAAAAATCAAAACAACAACGCTAACAGCGATTCCAATCAAGCGCCCAACAAAAAAACACAAAATGCCGCTGATATTATCAATGCCAGTGCCAATGGTTTGGACAGCATTACAGGCTTCTTAGGATCC
>NZ_JHBV01000095.1 GCF_000724545.1 Aureispira sp. CCB-QB1
CGGGTGTGGCTTGTAATGGAAATGACGGTACTGTAGATATTACTGTACAAGGAGGAACACCAAACTATAGTTACAATTGGTCTACTTCTGCGACTACGGAAGATTTGAGCAATGCCCCAGCAGGGACGCACACGGTGTCTATCACTGATGCGAACGGTTGTCAAATAACAGAAACCGCAACCATCGCAGCAACAACACCAATTAATGTTACCATAGATACGATTTATGCGGAAATTATGGCGATAGCAGGAGGAGTAGATATTACAGCAAATGGAGGTAGTGGTACTTTCCAATATGTATGGAATACAGGAGCAACAACAGAGGACATTAGTGGATTGGTAGCAGGAACATACGATGTGACGATAACAGATGCTAGCACGGGGTGTCAGCAAGTTGTAACAGGAATAGTAGTTCCTTATCAATTGCCTGATTTTGTCAATACAATTCCAGCATTGGATTTATTCAAATTGTATCCAAACCCAACAGAAGGGCGTGTATTTGTTAACTTAGTGTTGGCAGAAACAACAGATGT
>NZ_JHBV01000096.1 GCF_000724545.1 Aureispira sp. CCB-QB1
GGATCCTAAGAAGCCTGTAATGCTGTCCAAACCATTGGCACTGGCATTGATAATATCAGCGGCATTTTGTGGTTTTTTGTTGGACGCTTGATTGGAATCGCTGTTAGCGTTGTTGTTTTGGTTTTTGTTTCGGTCTTCACTCACCGTGCCTTCCCCTTCTAAATGGCAAGCCATAAAGAGAGGGGCATTAGGATCTTCACAAGCCATGGTTATACTTTTTTAACGAAGTGAAAAGAAAGTGCCAACATAAAAAGAACGATGCTGATTTGCAGCGCAAGCCCTGTGATGCTTTTAGCCGTGCAATAACCACAAGGTTTGTTGGGCGTTGCTGTTGGTGTAGGAGTTGGCGTTGGCGTTGTTGTTGGTACTGTGGTAGTATTAAGAGTTGGATTGGATGGGTTGACCAAATTCTCATTGTTGGAGTTGGTCGTATTTGGGCTTACCGTATTTTCTAATACCTGAGGAGTGTTTTTAGTGGGTTTGGGATCAGGAACAGAAGGCATTGCAGTGGTGGTAATCGTTGC
>NZ_JHBV01000097.1 GCF_000724545.1 Aureispira sp. CCB-QB1
CCGCAAGCTTGTACAGAAGCCAAAGTAACTATTGATGTAGAACCTGCTCCAACGACAGACAATGGAGAATTGGCTTTAGCACCCGATGTCAATACAACGTATGATGGTGTGTCGGTAAGCGGTCAAGTGATCTCGAATGACAATGATCCAGATGGTGATAATATTTTGGTAACAGGAAACATTCAAACAGATACAGACGGTGATGGCGTTGTTGATGCTACTGTAGGGATAGGCGCATTAACTACAATTGGAGGAGTAGATAGAAATGGAAATCCAGTATCAACAGCAGGTTCTTTAATTCAAAATGGAGATGGAACGTATACATTTAATCCTGTTGCTGGATTCATAGGTGTGGTAGAATATATTTACACGGCTTGTGATGACGGAGCACCCATTACCTGCGAACAAACAACGGTAACCATTGACGTTTTGCCAAGGGTGTACAACAGTACCAATGCGATAGATGATGAAGAGTTTGTAGACAAAGGAACAACATTAAATGATAATGTTTTGACAAACGAT
>NZ_JHBV01000098.1 GCF_000724545.1 Aureispira sp. CCB-QB1
ATCGTTTGTCAAAACATTATCATTTAATGTTGTTCCTTTGTCTACAAACTCTTCATCATCTATCGCATTGGTACTGTTGTACAATCTTGGCAAAACGTCAATGGTTACCGTTGTTTGTTCGCAGGTGATGGGTGCTCCGTCATCACAAGCCGTGTAAATGTATTCTACCACACCTATGAATCCAGCAACAGGATTAAATGTATACGTTCCATTCGCATTCTGAACCAAAGTTCCTGCATTTGTAACTGGATTTCCATTTTTGTCAATTCCTCCGATCGTGGTTAACGTACTTAAACCTACAGTAGCATCAACAACGCCATCACCGTCTGTATCTGTTTGAATGTTTCCTGTTACCAAAATATTATCACCATCTGGGTCATTGTCATTTGATAACACTTGACCATTTACTGCTATGTTATCATACGTTGTATTGACATCTGGTGCTAAAGCCAATTCTCCATTGTCTGTCGTTGGAGCAGGTTCTACATCAATAGTTACTTTGGCTTCTGTACAAGCTTGCGG
>NZ_JHBV01000099.1 GCF_000724545.1 Aureispira sp. CCB-QB1
TGTTGTAGAACGGTGGCACTAACTGTCAATTCTGTGGGTTCTCCAATTGTACTGGTTAGTTCTAAAGAACAACCATTGGCATCCGTCACGCTTAGGTTGTAGGTGCCTGCGGGTAAACTATCGGCAACAACAGTTGTTTGAACCGGTGTGCTATTCCATGCGTATTGATAAGGTCTTGTTCCTCCTGTGATAACCGCTCCTAATTCTCCAGTAGAAGAACCAAAACAAAGCGCATTGGCAGCTGTAATATAACCACTCAAAGCATCGTTTGGCTCATTGATCGTAAAGGTGTCAATATCAAAACAACCATTGGCATCACTGACCGTGACAGTTTGTACACCTGCCGATAAGCCTGTGGCATTCGGGCTATTTTGTCCAGGAGCACCACTCCATTGGAAGGTGTACCCACTCGTTGGTGTTCCTCCTTGTACTGCCAAGGAGGCTGTTCCATCATTACCACCATGACAAGAAACATCGGTTGTATTAATAATGGTTGCTTGCACAGCGGTTGGTTGTGTTAC
>NZ_JHBV01000100.1 GCF_000724545.1 Aureispira sp. CCB-QB1
GTAACACAACCAACCGCTGTGCAAGCAACCATTATTAATACAACCGATGTTTCTTGTCATGGTGGTAATGATGGAACAGCCTCTTTGGCAGTACAAGGAGGAACACCAACAAGTGGGTACACCTTCCAATGGAGTGGTGCTCCTGGACAAAATAGCCCAAATGCCACAGGCTTATCGGCAGGTGTACAAACTGTCACGGTCAGTGATGCCAATGGTTGTTTTGATATTGATACCTTTACCATCAATGAGCCAAACAATGCTTTGAGTGGTTATATTACAGCTGCCAATGCGCTTTGTTTTGGTTCTTCTACTGGAGAATTGGGAGCGGTTATCACAGGAGGAACAAGACCTTATCAATATACATGGAATAGCACACCGGTTCAAACAACTGTTGTTGCCGATAGTTTACCCGCAGGCACCTACAACCTAAGCGTGACCGATGCCAATGGTTGTTCTTTAGAACTAACCAGTACGATTGGAGAACCCACAGAATTGACAGTTAGTGCCACCGTTCTACAACA
>NZ_JHBV01000101.1 GCF_000724545.1 Aureispira sp. CCB-QB1
TTTTGATATTGGATCAGTTTTTCTTTCATGTTAAATGGGTTGATCTTGGTTTTCTCCTCCTGCTACTTCCAAGTTTTTGGCTTGAGCACTGGTGGTTTGAGGCGCTGGGGCATTTTTAGTCAAATCTTTGTTGGTCGTTTTCTTTGGAGCTGCTTTTTCAGCTGCTTGTTTTTCGGCTTTCTTTTTCTTGAGATAGAAGAAAGTGCCCACTCCCAAAAGAGCCACAACAAAGAAAATGCCCGCTATTTTATACGAAGGTTTTGATAACATGATGATTGACAATTAAAAAAAGAAGGTGATAAAATAAAGGATTAACTAGCTGGTCACGGCTTGCAATTGCTGGATGCGTTGATAAATCAAGTCAAAATAACTCAAGCTGTTGATGCCTGTTTTTAGATTACAATCCACATGACAAGCTTTCATAGGAATGGTGATGTCCACGCCATATTTGACTTTGTAGGCTTTGACCGTTGCCATAAAACGAGCAGGATCCAAATCATAGAGCTCTTTGATGGGATT
>NZ_JHBV01000102.1 GCF_000724545.1 Aureispira sp. CCB-QB1
ATCAATGATACATTATTTTTGAATAACAATTTTAAAGACTTTAGCTTCTTGCCCCTCACAGAATAGTGTCGCAAAATAAATTCCCGACACCCATTCTTTCGTATTTAACGTAAGCTGACCTACATTGTTGCGCAAGGCTACTTGAGTCATCCTTGCCCCCGTGGTAGACGTAACCACCAATTGCCCCTTTTCAAGCCCTTCTGGCAATTCATAAGACAAATCCATCATCACTATCGCTTCACAAACTGCTCACGACCAATCAATTCCCCCTCTTGTCGAACTTCCAATACATACACCCCCGCCACCAAACCCGACACGGGAACAATATAGGTCTTATCCGACTGATCGTAGGTTGTATAACGATGCAACACACGCCCTTGCAAATTCACCACACAAAAGGTCAATTCCTCCTTTGTTGTTTTATTATAATAATGCACATTCAAATAATCTGTGGTAGGATTGGGATACAACAACAAAGAAATTGCTCCTCCTTGCTCTAGCGGCAGCACGCCTGTTGA
>NZ_JHBV01000103.1 GCF_000724545.1 Aureispira sp. CCB-QB1
CACAAGACATCAACAGCGGTGTAGGTGGCTGCTAATTGTACTGGGTCAGCAATGGTAATACAAGTATCCATTTGACAACCGGCTACATCGGTGACGGTGACACAATAAGTCCCCGCTACTAAACCATTGATGTTGGCGGTATTTTGTCCTTGTGGACTCCAAACATAGCTGTAACCACCACTTCCACCAGCCACAACCACACCAACCGATCCGTCGGCAGCTCCAGTACAACTAATGGCAGCACCATTGTAGTTGCTTAGAACTTGTGGATTTAATGTGATAGCTGTTGGTTCGGTTAAGACAGAACCTGTGCTCACACTACAACCATTGGCATCGGTTACCGTTACGGTATGTGCTCCAGCACAAACGTTGGTGGCGATGCTTGTATTTTGTCCGTTGCTCCATTGATAGGTATAATTTGGTGTTGCTCCTTGTGCATCTACTTCTATGCTACCATCACAACTTCCATGACAAGATGGATTTAGTTGATTGATGATGGCGGCAGTTAAT
>NZ_JHBV01000104.1 GCF_000724545.1 Aureispira sp. CCB-QB1
AAAGGCGCATCTTGCAAGATTTCAAACGATTTCATCACCTGGTCAAAATGAGGAATGACATTCTTTTTGCCTCTTGGTGGAGATACATTGTTCTTAAAAAAACGAGCTAAGGTCAAGGCCCCCCAAGCGCCATTGGGAAACATATTGGGATCGTGAAATACCAAGGCAAACCAAATCCCAACGTGTTTGGCTCGGTAAAAACAGGCTTTTTGTGCTTGGGTTAATTGGGAACTAAAGACATTGGTAGCATCGTCAATGATAAAAAACAAGCCTTTGTAGCCTTTTCGGGACAAGCGTTTATAAAGCAGCTGTTCGGTCAACTTCTCATCAGCCATCATGGCTTTCACTCGTTTGCCTTTGAATTTTTTCATAAAGTGTTTGTGAAACACATAGTCTCGACCTTTGTAGGTAAAATACAGTTCCTTGCTTTTAGCATCCGACCAAAGCTCAATTTCTATAAAGCCAATCCAATCTTTCTCGTGTCCAGAATTGTAGACAAAAAT
>NZ_JHBV01000105.1 GCF_000724545.1 Aureispira sp. CCB-QB1
AAAGGCGCATCTTGCAAGATTTCAAACGATTTCATCACCTGGTCAAAATGAGGAATGACATTCTTTTTGCCTCTTGGTGGAGACACATTGTTCTTAAAAAAACGAGCTAAGGTCAAGGCTCCCCAAGCGCCATTGGGAAACATATTGGGATCGTGAAACACCAAGGCAAACCAAATCCCGACGTGTTTGGCACGATAAAAACAGGCTTTTTGTGCTTGGGTTAATTGAGAACTAAAGACATTGGTAGCATCGTCAATGATAAAAAACAAGCCTTTGTAGCCTTTTCTGGACAAGCGCTTATAAAGCAGCTGTTCGGTCAACTTCTCATCAGCCATCATAGCTTTCACTCGTTTGCCTTTGAATTTTTTCATAAAGTGTTTGTGAAACACATAGTCTCGACCTTTGTAGGTAAAATACAGCTCCTTGCTTTTAGCATCCGACCAAAGCTCAATTTCTATAAAGCCAATCCAATCTTTCTCGTGTCCAGAATTGTAGACAAAAAT
>NZ_JHBV01000106.1 GCF_000724545.1 Aureispira sp. CCB-QB1
GTGTCGTTTAACATCGTTTGCAAACTTGGAATGGTGGTAAAACAAAAATACTGTCCTGTTGCTCGACATTCCTCGTACAGCTCTCGTTGATGCTTTTTGATGTCTTCCATCGTGGGCGCTACGGCTCGAATGATGGCGTGAAATAAATCATGGGTGTACGGCGTTACTCGCTTGTCGCCTTTTTTGCGCTCTTTTTGATAGGTTTCCATCTTATCTTTTCCTGCGTGATAGGTCGCTTTTTTGTCGATCATATCAAAAAAACTCCTTTCAAGGGAACCTTTAAAAACCGTTGGCTGTATGTCTATCTGTTGACTCATTGATTGGGTTGAAAGAGGGCAAGTCTTTCCTTCGATTGCCCTCTTGTTAAAAACAGTAAAATTCTATCGGCATATACGTCGCCGTAACGAATCCGCTTGCGCTTGATTTCTCGTAACTGGGAAGAGAATTGAACCCTTCTGAATGCGAACACACACACATTCTAAACCTTTCCAGTTGACCA
>NZ_JHBV01000107.1 GCF_000724545.1 Aureispira sp. CCB-QB1
AATTGAATGTTCTCTTTCATAGTTTTAGGATTTAGGCGTGTTAAATTGATGTTTTACCCAGAGCGCTGTTTTTACACAAGCTTGAACCCGTTGGAGTCTCGTATCAGCATTGGTAATAAATAGAGCATCTTTACTAGAGCTGTGAAAACCCCACTCGTCCAGAATCGCCCCAAAGAAATCCGTAAACTCAAATAAATCCGTTTCCCTCAAAACTTGAAAGTTCACTTCATAATCCGAATCGCCATCCTTCAGCTGCTCTCGGTAGTGCCAATTGTTGGTGCCTACAGCTTGCTGAACGTGCGTAAAATGCTGCTGAGCAATTTGATCCGAAAAGGTATTTCCTAGCGTACTAAAGACCATATAACCGATGGTCTTCTTTAGCTTTTGAATGCTGTTCTTACTAGAAATTGCATTGGAATGAAAGGAATGCAAATAGCCGTAATAACCTCTTCTTAGATAGCTTCGAACCAATTCAATCCAAT
>NZ_JHBV01000108.1 GCF_000724545.1 Aureispira sp. CCB-QB1
GACACCAACGCCAAGGTAATCGGGTTTGATAATGAGGGTGTGTTTGGATTCATCAGGGATGAGCATAATAAAAACAAGGGTTTAAGAAGTAGTAGTTCGTTGATTTTTAATTTTTTACCAAAAAGATAAAAAAGCACATTCCTATTAGTTTATTGCATGAGCGGTTTGTAACTTGTTAATTATCAATTACGAAGAATTCATGCAATAAACTAATAAAGTTTTCAACGACCACGTAGTAGCAGCGCAGCTAACTATTTAGGAAATAATTAGGCTGCTTTTTTGACAAGACAAAGATGCGGTAAAAAATGCTAAAAAAACGAATATGAGCGGGGCTTTAGTCCTCAGAATGGGCGTAATTCTAGCAACTTTAAAGCAGCTTTTTGGATTAAAAACAACCTTGAACAAACGGCAGTTAAACGGATTAAAAAGAGGGCTGAAAAAAATATACGCCTGAAATTACGCTTTTACTGTTTTC
>NZ_JHBV01000109.1 GCF_000724545.1 Aureispira sp. CCB-QB1
GGTAACGACCAAGCTGTTTTTTAGGGAAAGGAGGATGAACGGTCAACAAGTTTGTTGGACGGTTCATAACAAGAGATTTTTATGGAAATAATTAAAATTTTACAAGCCCGTATATGAATTTTATACCTTCTTTTCTTGATAAAAGAAGCAAAATCAAGGGCTTGATTTACGCTTGGATGGTTTCATCTATTCGAATACTGCATTTGTCAAATGATTGTTCCTTCGTCACAACTGACAAATGCGGACGTATTCTTCATAGAAACCATTTTCCAAGCTCCAATATGCCCATTCAAAGCAGGGGATATTTTCTTTATGTTGACTTACTTTTATTTTAATAAAATTTGTACGTTTTTTAATTCTTTCACCAAAATGATTTGAATTATTGTATCAAAATAAAGCAATTAAAGATAAACTTAAAAAGTAAGGTTCGCAAAAAAAGCATCCATGTCAATGCGTTTCATTTTGCCTGTTTGT
>NZ_JHBV01000110.1 GCF_000724545.1 Aureispira sp. CCB-QB1
TACGATGACAGTTGTCGAACCAGCTACAGAAGAACAGCCATTTACCGTCACTACTAAATACCAAGTCGTATCCGTGCTGATGTTAACAATCATCGGATTTTGAGCCGTAGACACTAAGCTCGTCAAACTAGAATCGCTGTACCAAGCATAACTCGCACCCGATACCGTGGCTGTACTCAAATTTGAATTCCCTCCCTCACAAACTGGTCCATCGTTAAATACCGCGGGTTGTGCTGGGTTCGCATTGATAACTACTGTCGCTACTGACGATGGCATAGACGTACATCCTGATGCATTGGTTGTTACCAACATCCAATCACCCGATTGATACAAGCTATTATTAGAACTTATTGACAAGATATTTGTCCCTGTTGTTATCCTTGATCCATCTGGCGCAATCCATTCATAACTCGTTGCCAACGCTGTTGTACTCAATTCTAAAGTATCTCCAAAACAAATCGCAGAATT
>NZ_JHBV01000111.1 GCF_000724545.1 Aureispira sp. CCB-QB1
CAACACATCATAATCATAACCGAGTGCCCAACCTTTTTGGGAGACAAATTGCAAACCAACCGTCAAACTAGAAAAAGCATTGAGATTCCCACCCACCCCCGCATTCAAAAACAGCCCATTGCTAGGTGTTGGAACAGGGGTATTGATGCGAACCGTTTTAGTGATCTGCTTTGGGATTTTTAGTTTATAATGTAAATGATTTTGCAAGAGCTGACCATCCACCAATGATTCATAATAGACTGTCAAATTATCATCTTCTAAACTGTCTTGATAAAGCTTTGTAGCCATGTGTTGAGCGGTATCAACAAACTCTGATTTTATTCTATTTTGGAAACTATCCACATAAATAATTCTAGGTTCAGGAACTACTTGTCGAGGCAATTGCACGATAACAGGAGCTGGCAAAATCGTATCTAGAACAATCGTTGTATCAGCTCTAAATTCATGCTT
>NZ_JHBV01000112.1 GCF_000724545.1 Aureispira sp. CCB-QB1
CAAGAAGGCCATTTTGAATTCCGTTTGTTGCTTCCTGACAGCAAAAAAGAAGATGGCACCTACGATTATGCAGCCAAAGGAGTGGTAAAAATTGGCGTGACCGATGCCAGTTTAGTGCTCGATGGCAGTAAAGGAAATTCTGTTGAAGGTTTGGTTGTTAGTGGTGGCGTCTTTGGAGAAGACACTTTAGCAATCCTTGCGGGCTTGGCAAAAGAAGGGGTTTATCTAAAAATCACAGGGATGCACTTGGATGCGGACGATGATCAACACTATACTTCTAAAATGGTAGAACGTTCTTGGTTGCACGATGGGACTTCTGATGGTGATCGAAACATCTTTTATCCCAAAGCCTCAGCAAACGACAACCAGACGAATATTCGTTCCATCACCGACCTTGGTGTAGCCTTAGATGGCAGCAACTATTTAGAAATGCCTGTCTATCGAGGTGT
>NZ_JHBV01000113.1 GCF_000724545.1 Aureispira sp. CCB-QB1
ACACCTCGATAGACAGGCATTTCTAAATAGTTGCTGCCATCTAAGGCTACACCAAGGTCGGTGATGGAACGAATATTCGTCTGATTGTCGTTTGCTGAGGCTTTGGGATAAAAGATGTTTCGATCACCATCAGAGGTCCCATCGTGCAACCAAGAACGTTCTACCATTTTAGAGGTATAATGTTGATCGTCGTCTGCATCCAGGTGCATGCCTGTGATTTTTAGATAAACCCCTTCTTTTGCCAAGCCCGCAAGAATCGTTAAAGTGTCTTCTCCAAAGACGCCACCACTAACAACCAAACCTTCAACAGAATTTCCTTTACTGCCATCGAGTACCAAACTGGCATCGGTCACACCAATTTTTACTACTCCTTTGGCTGCATAATCGTAGGTGCCATCTTCTTTTTTGCTGTCAGGAAGCAACAAACGGAATTCAAAATGGCCTTCTTG
>NZ_JHBV01000114.1 GCF_000724545.1 Aureispira sp. CCB-QB1
TCCACGCCATACTTGACTTTGTAGGCTTTGACCGTTGCCATAAAACGAGCAGGATCCAAATCATAGAGCTCTTTGATGGGATTGCAACGCTCTGAAAAATCAAAGTAATATCGAGTGATCAACCCTTTGTTGAGTCGAACAAGCAAAGGATTCGGATCATAAACCACTGTCTGTCCATTCTCGTCTTGGAGGTTGACCGTCACATCAATTTCTCGCTGCTCCACCGCTTTCTTTTGGCGTTTACCAATCAGATAAGCAAGAGCAATTGCCAGGAGTACCCCAGCGCCTAAAAATAGGTGTTTGTTTTCCATAACAATGGGCTTTTTAGGGGAAGTTTGAATTAGGTTAAAATAAGATCAAGGGCATCGTTGGTACGACTATCTTGGGGATCATAGCTCTTGCTGTAGTCCGTTCCTGTCTCAGGATC
>NZ_JHBV01000115.1 GCF_000724545.1 Aureispira sp. CCB-QB1
AAGGCTCTCAACAACGCTTTGTTCAGTTTTTTGTCACTGGCGTATCGAGCAGGAGATTCGCCACTAATGGCACTACACAACATAGCTTTGGAGTCGTCAATCTTTTCCATCGCAATTTCTCCTAATTCTTCTAGCAGCTCCAAGTTTTTCACGCTGTCCCCTGTTAAATCTCCAATCACTTCGTCGATTGGTTTTTCTTCTGGCTCGCCATTGATCGCTTCATCCAAAGGGTCTTGTTCTTCTAGCTCATCATCAGGAAAATCAAAGGCATCGGCTGCTTCATTTTCTTCCCAATCTTCCTCCTCTTCTAAGGGAAACTCCTCGTCCAATTTTTCCTCCAATTCCTCGTCCATTGTGGGCGCATTTTCTACGTCCATTGTGGCGGCATTTTCTGAAAATGTCTGTTCCTTTTCTACCTA
>NZ_JHBV01000116.1 GCF_000724545.1 Aureispira sp. CCB-QB1
GATCCTGAGACAGGAACGGACTACAGCAAGAGCTATGATCCGCAAGATAGTCGTACCAACGATGCCCTTGATCTTATTTTAACTTAATTAATGCCCATTGTTATGGAAAACAAACACCTATTTTTAGGCGCTGGGGCACTCCTGGCAATTGCTCTTGCTTATCTGATTGGTAAACGCCAAAAGAAAGCGGTGGAGCAACGAGAAATTGATGTGACGGTCAATCTCCAAGATGAGCATGGACAAACAGTGGTTTATGATCCAAATCCTTTGCTTGTTCGACTCAACAAAGGGTTGATCACTCGATATTACTTTGATTTTTCAGAGCGTTGTAATCCCATCAAAGAGCTCTATGATTTGGATCCTGCTCGTTTTATGGCAACGGTCAAAGCCTACAAAGTCAAATATGGCGTGGA
>NZ_JHBV01000117.1 GCF_000724545.1 Aureispira sp. CCB-QB1
ATAAAAATCTCTTGTTATGAACCGTCCAACAAACTTGTTGACCGTTCATCCTCCTTTCCCTAAAAAACAGCTTGGTCGTTACCGAAACATTCGAGGCGCTTACCTGATTCACCATCAGGGTAAAATTGTCTATGTTGGCGGCTCGAAAAACATTCAGAAAGCCATTGCCAGACTCTTTCAAAAAGGCGGTGCTTTGCAAGAACTGTGTTTTGAGCAATGCACCTTTGAAGTGATTTTATCCAATCTTAAAAGAGGCACGGTAGAACAAGCCTTAAAGATAAAACTCACTCCAGCCTACAATTACCACCCCGAGCTGAGGGATTACAAAGCCTATCGTAAAAAACAATCCAAACGCATTTGGGCAGCCTATCGAGCACAAACTCGAATCGAGGTCCAAGGCGAGCACCAAAC
>NZ_JHBV01000118.1 GCF_000724545.1 Aureispira sp. CCB-QB1
GCCTTAGAAAAGGAACAGACATTTTCAGAAAATGCCGCCACAATGGACGTAGAAAATGCGCCCACAATGGACGAGGAATTGGACGAGGAATTTCCTTTAGAAGAAGAGGAAGATTGGGAAGAAAATGAAGCAGCCGATGCCTTTGATTTTCCTGATGATGAGTTAGAAGAACAAGACCCTTTGGATGAAGCGATCAATGGTGAGCCAGAAGAAAAACCAATCGACGAAGTGATTGGAGATTTAACAGGGGACAGCGTAAAAAATTTGGAGCTGCTAGAAGAATTAGGAGAAATTGCGATGGAAAAGATTGATGATTCCAAAGCCATGTTGTGTAGTGCCATTAGTGGCGAATCTCCTGCTCGATACGCCAGTGACAAAAAACTGAACAAAGCGTTGTTGAGAGCCTT
>NZ_JHBV01000119.1 GCF_000724545.1 Aureispira sp. CCB-QB1
CCACTTGGATAAGCTGTCGCACTTCCTGTTGCCGTCCCGTGACAAGAAACATCTGTCACGATAACGGAATCAATTAAAACAGAATCAGGTTCTCCAATAGAGATGGGCAGTGCAATCTCACAGTTGTTTCCATCTCGTACAAAAACGGTGTAAGAACCTGCTCCTAAATTGTTGTAAGTATTGATATTGCTAAAGACATTGCCTGTTTGACCAGGTCCTGTAATTTTATATTCATAACCATTGACTCCTAAGGTTCCTGTTCCAGGAGTGGCATTGACTAAGATTTGTCCGTTGGCATCTCCATGACACAAGACATCAACAGCGGTGTAGGTGGCTGCTAATTGTACTGGGTCAGCAATGGTAATACAAGTATCCATTTGACAACCGGC
>NZ_JHBV01000120.1 GCF_000724545.1 Aureispira sp. CCB-QB1
CCACTTGGATAAGCTGTCGCACTTCCTGTTGCCGTCCCGTGACAAGAAACATCTGTCACGATAACGGAATCAATTAAAACAGAGTCGGGTTCTCCAATAGAGATGGGTAGTGCAATCTCACAGTTGTTTCCATCTCGTACAAAAACGGTGTAAGAACCTGCTCCTAAATTGTTGTAAGTATTGATATTGTTAAAGACATTGCCTGTTTGACCAGGTCCTGTTATTTTATATTCATAACCATTCACTCCTAAGGTTCCTGTTCTAGGAGTGGCATTGACTAAGATTTGTCCGTTGGCATCTCCATGGCACAAGACATCAACAGCGGTGTAGGTGGCTGCTAATTGTACTGGGTCAGCAATGGTAATACAAGTATCCATTTGACAACCGGC
>NZ_JHBV01000121.1 GCF_000724545.1 Aureispira sp. CCB-QB1
GGCATTCATCGCTTGGAACGTGTTTTTCTCAAAGGAAAAGTATTTGAATGGGCGGTTTTGTATGATAATAAAACGGGTAAAATCAACGCTTATTACCATCCTCAAAAGCAGGATCAAGCCTTGAGTAAAGAAGCTTTTCAACAGCTCTTAGGCAGCGTCAAACTAAAGCTTTATATCATTTACAAAGCGGCTTACAAATTAAAAACAGGTCGCACCAAAGGCTTAAGTATGCCAATTGAACGACTGGATGAAACGCCTCAATATTGGAATCAAGACGTAGAGCGGATTATGGTCTATCAAAACGGACAACACACGCATAATTTTATCAAAGGACAATTTTTTAGAGTATGACCTATTATCAAGCCATTGAGCAAATCAAGGTTCTA
>NZ_JHBV01000122.1 GCF_000724545.1 Aureispira sp. CCB-QB1
CCGAACCTTTCTGTAACAGAGTTGGACGATGAGACAAAAGCACGTTTAATTTTCCAAACGGATGTAAATGATAATGTTTCTAAGATTGCGAATTGGGAAAAATTTGCAGATGAGGATTTAGGAATTGATGTTTCTGTTCCAACGATTCAAGTAGAAGGTACGAACAAAGGTATCAAACATACATTTAAAGTAGTAGAAGATCAATTTGCAGAGGGAGAAAAAGATTTGATCAATCACAAGCAGTATTATTTCTGTGTGGTTGCTTATGCTTATAACGAGTATCAAAAATTCAATCCTGTTACCAATACAGGACAGGCAACACCTTACTTACAAGGTCGTAGAAACTTTAAAATATACACAGGAATACCAAGAATCAAC
>NZ_JHBV01000123.1 GCF_000724545.1 Aureispira sp. CCB-QB1
CATTACCATCTGTTCCTGTTACATTGTACGTTGTTGTTGCACTTGGTACAAAAGCAATTCCATCTACTGCTCCATTATCCCATACATAACTTGCCGCTCCTATTCCTGTTAAGGTGATTGACTCGCCTGAACATACTACTGTGTCTGTGCTGCTTGCCATTACTATTGGTAAGGTATCTACTGTTATCGTTAAGTTGCCTGTTGCACTACAACCATTACCATCTGTTCCTGTTACATTGTACGTTGTTGTTGCACTTGGTACAAAAGCAATTCCATCTACTGCTCCATTATCCCATACATAACTTGCCGCTCCTATTCCTGTTAAGGTGATTGACTCGCCTGAACATACTACTGTGTCTGTGCTGCTTGCCATGAA
>NZ_JHBV01000124.1 GCF_000724545.1 Aureispira sp. CCB-QB1
CTACCTTGTATCAAAGCGTGCAAGGGGTCTTTGCATTTATAAGAACTCGCCACGATTAACAATAACAATCTTGTATTTTCTTCTCCCACAATGCCTGTTTTACCAATCAAGGTATTGAGCCTTTTAAACAAGTTTTTAGTACTCAAAAATGCCTTGGCTTTCTTCCTCGCCTCCGCAGTTATTTGAAAGTTCTTAATCACATTAGAACTACCATTTTCAGTACTTTCAAAAGCTGCTCGATAGGCTTCCAATTCATCCGTTAACAAACTTATATCCAAGTCCAATAAATCTTCATTGATCCCTAGCTTTTGGCTCGCTGCTCGGCAATACTTTTGTACCGCACTATCTTCGTACAACTC
>NZ_JHBV01000125.1 GCF_000724545.1 Aureispira sp. CCB-QB1
GACTTATTTTATCTCCAGCTGGAGCAATTGCCTGCTGTTGTCCAAAAATTGGTTCAAAAACAGGTTGGCACCATCAATATCCAAGACTTTATTATCGAACAGCTCAAAACAATGAATCTTTTGATTCGATACAACGACGCTTGTCAATTGCAATTATTTAAAATTACCACGACAGGCACCGATCCAATTGATCTAACGGCTTTTTTTGCTAACTTAGAGCTGTAGTTTTTTATCATTTTTAAACACACATACATTTTATGAATCGTCAGGGCAACAACTTGACCATTCATCCACCCATTTCCTCCAAGCTCCTAGGTCGCTATCGACACAAAAAAGGCATTTATGTCATTCGGTTAAA
>NZ_JHBV01000126.1 GCF_000724545.1 Aureispira sp. CCB-QB1
GCTGAAAATCGGGCAGCTTTGGGCTTGGAGTATGATGAGGACCTTACGTTGGTAAGAATGGAGGAAAAAGAGGCAACAGAAACAGAGGCAGCGCCCGAAGAATCGTCCGTTAGCTATTTGGGGATCGGCTTAAAAGCCTTGAGTTTATTGATGGACCTTAGAAAAGCCTACCGACAAGCTCAAGCGCCTTCTACCCCAAATCCACCGTATCGAACAATCAATGATTTAGCCCAGCAAATTCACCAAGTCAATCGAGAGAAAGGTTTTTGGGATAAAGAGCGCAATGTCGGCGAAATGTTGATGCTGGTGACCTCAGAGCTAGGAGAAGCGATGGAAGCGCA
>NZ_JHBV01000127.1 GCF_000724545.1 Aureispira sp. CCB-QB1
AAATTGTCCTTTGATAAAATTATGCGTGTGTTGTCCATTTTGGTAGACCATAATCCGCTCTACGTCTTGATTCCAATATTGAGGCGTTTCATCCAGTCGTTCAATTGGCATACTCAAGCCTTTGGTGCGACCTGTTTTTAATTTGTAAGCCGCTTTGTAAATGATATAAAGCTTTAGTTTAACGCTGCCTAAGAGCTGTTGAAAAGCTTCTTTACTCAAGGCTTGATCCTGCTTTTGAGGGTGGTAATAAGCCAAAATTTTACCCGTTTTATTATCATACAAAACCGCCCATTCAAATACTTTTCCTTTGAGAAAAACACGTTCCAAGCGATGAATGCC
>NZ_JHBV01000128.1 GCF_000724545.1 Aureispira sp. CCB-QB1
TGTTTGTATCTCCCTGTTGTTTTGTGAATGCTGAATAATTTGCGCCCATCCTGGTATTCTTTTAAATGGGAAAAATCAGAGCTTGGCTGTCCCTGCTCCTGGTTGTCTTCCTCCATTTCTTCTTGAGTAATTTCTGAAGAAGCCGTTTCTTTTTTTGGTTCCATTTGTTTGATTTGATAACGATGCCAAAAAGCAGCTCCAAAACCAGCCGCTGCCCAAGTACCCACTGCCAAGAGCAGCGTCATCAAAGGTGTGGGGGCTTTAATTTCTTGAGTGCTCAAGTATTCTTGAACGGCAGCAATTAAGACTTTTTTTGCTTTTTCATCTGCCGTATA
>NZ_JHBV01000129.1 GCF_000724545.1 Aureispira sp. CCB-QB1
TATACGGCAGATGAAAAAGCAAAAAAAGTCTTAATTGCTGCCGTTCAAGAATACTTGAGCACTCAAGAAATTAAAGCCCCCACGCCTTTAATGACGCTGCTCTTGGCAGTGGGTACTTGGGCAGCGGCTGGTTTTGGAGCTGCTTTTTGGCATCGTTATCAAATTCAACAAATGGAATCCAAAGCCACACCTAACACAGAAGATCCCTTGGAAGAGGAACAAGAGCAGGAGCAAGGACAAGCCAGCTCTGATTTTTCCCATTTAAAAGAATACCAGGATGGGCGCAAATTATTCAGCATTCACAAAACAACAGGGAGATACAAACA
>NZ_JHBV01000130.1 GCF_000724545.1 Aureispira sp. CCB-QB1
CATAACTTGCCGCTCCTATTCCTGTTAAGGTGATTGACTCGCCTGAACATACTACTGTGTCTGTGCTGCTTGCCATTACCGTTGGCAAGGTATCTACTGTTATCGTTAAGTTCCCTGTTGCACTACAACCATTACCATCTGTTCCTGTTACATTGTACGTTGTTGTTGCACTTGGTACAAAAGCAATTCCATCTACTGCTCCATTATCCCATACATAACTTGCCGCTCCTATTCCTGTTAAGGTGATTGACTCGCCTGAACATACTACTGTGTCTGTGCTGCTTGCCATTACCGCG
>NZ_JHBV01000131.1 GCF_000724545.1 Aureispira sp. CCB-QB1
TAACTGGGAAGAGAATTGAACCCTTCTGAATGCGAACACACACACATTCTAAACCTTTCCAGTTGACCATTATGGCTTTTCTTTTAGTCCTTAGACCATTTTCTTAATATTGCTTTCCATGAAAGCGGGCTCTAGTGCGGTTGTAGTCCAATTTCGCTTGAATGTGTTTGTCTAGATCAATCTTTAACCCTGCTGCCATATCGAGTAGTCGAATGGTGGCATCTGCCAGCTCGTCTTCAAAGCTATCTTTGAGGTGCTTTTTAAAAGACAAAGGAGCCGTTTTTATCGTAGA
>NZ_JHBV01000132.1 GCF_000724545.1 Aureispira sp. CCB-QB1
AAGGAAAAACAAGACCATGATTTCATGTATGGCTGGAGCTTTCAGGATCGTGATGGTCATTTATGGGAAGTGTTTTATATGGATGAGGAGAGAAGCGACCTTTCATAAGGGTGCTTCTTTTTTATTGATGATCAGTGGTATGATAAGAGGGTAAAAAAAAAGGAATTCATCTAGAGAAAAGTAGGTGCTACATGGAGTTTTTACTTGTCTTAATGCCAGTGTTCGGCATATTCCTTATAGGGTATATTGGGCAGAAGACAGG
>NZ_JHBV01000133.1 GCF_000724545.1 Aureispira sp. CCB-QB1
AATACCTCCTTTAAAGAGCACATAAAGAATCTTTGTTAGAAAGATTTTAAGCTTGAATCTAATTATCCTGTTTTGTTTCAATTCTATATAAAGTATTGAAAGGACAATACACAAAATTATCTAAGATGTATAGAGGCATCCACCAAGTTCAAGTCTTGGACTAGATACTAAGAAAAAGTTAATTGACATACTGGAGAATAAACAAAAGCAAAATAGATAAAGATTATCTCCGTGTTAATGAAAATTAGCACGA
>NZ_JHBV01000134.1 GCF_000724545.1 Aureispira sp. CCB-QB1
CTGTTACTACTCTGTGTTTGTATGGAAGGAATTGAAGTTGAAGAGATAGTGGCCATTGTTCAGTCCTCGTCACTGTACGAGGTAATATCGGTAGAAGAACAAGGAACTTGAGAAGAAAAATCAATCTTACAAATCGCAGATAGCAAAAAAGCGCCTTTAGGGCGCTTTTTTACATTGGTGGGTCGTGCAGGATTCGAACCTGCGACCAATTGATTAAAAGTCAACTGCTCTACCAACTGAGCTAACG
>NZ_JHBV01000135.1 GCF_000724545.1 Aureispira sp. CCB-QB1
ACGTGACTGGAGTTCAGACGTGTGCTCTTCCTATCTATGCCGGGTTCTGTCGAGGACAGCCATTCCTCTGGGACGCACATCACTGTACGCCTCAAGCGACCTACCCGAATCCAACGCGGGCCGCGCCAATGGATTCCTATTTGGTCTTGCTCCGAGTGGGGTTTACCTAGCCACGCACTGTTGCCAGCCGTGCGGTGCGCTCTTACCGCACCTTTTCACCCTTACCGGCGCTGTTGCGCTT
>NZ_JHBV01000136.1 GCF_000724545.1 Aureispira sp. CCB-QB1
AGATTGGACTTGTACGTATTCCCATTCGTACAAGTCCTAAATCACCCCAATTAAAACCCAAATTTATCTTTTAGAAGTTTTAGCGGTTGAAGATTGGACTTGCATGTATTATTCCGCTTCGCTCCATGAGCTTTGCAGGTTCCCATTCGTACAAGTCCTAAATCACCCCAACTGCGCTTGCGCACTCACGCAGTAATTAAAACCCAAATTTATTCTTAGTTAGTTATGATCACTTTTGAT
>NZ_JHBV01000137.1 GCF_000724545.1 Aureispira sp. CCB-QB1
CTTGTATGAATGGGAATACGTACAAGTCCACTTTTCCACCACGGTAAAAAAACTTAAAAATACGACATAATAAATTTGGGTTTTAATTGGGGTGATTTAGGACTTGTATGAATGGGAATACGTACAAGTCCACTTTTCCACCACAGTGAAAAAAAACTTAAAAATACGACATAATAAATTTGGGTTTTAATTGGGGTGATTTAGGACTTGTACGAATGGGAATACGTACAATC
>NZ_JHBV01000138.1 GCF_000724545.1 Aureispira sp. CCB-QB1
GGCGCTATATATAAAAATAATGGAGTGTGGTGTTCCTCGGGCTTCTAGCACAAAAGGTCAATGAAGCCCTTTTTTTCGATTTTGATGCGCTTAATAAGGCGCTATATATAAAGATAATGGAGTGTGGTGTTCCTCGGGCTTCTAGCACAAAAGGTCAACGAAGCCCTTTTTTTTCGATTTTAATGCGCTTAATAGGGCGCTATATATAAAGATAATGGAGTGTGGTGTTCCTTGCCTCTTCTAGCATAGCTAGAGGAGGCTTTCTTATTTAAACAGAAGTTATCTTTCTTCTGTTATTAAGAAAGGTCTAGTACTACAGACTTAGTATTTAATATTAAAAACGATCCATTATTTTATGATGATATGGTTAGGTTTTTCTTGTAACAGTAACCCAATCTTGTATACTTGACTTGATAGAATCAAACAAACTAAAAAAGAAATCTATTTATGAACATACTACTAACTGGAGCTACGGGGTATATAGGGAAACGCCTCTTACCAATATTGGTTGCCCAAGGTCATCGTGTTATTTGTTGTGTTAGAGACCCTAAGCGCTTTAATCCTCCTAAGTCATTGCTGCCCAACATTGAGGTTTTAAAGGTAGATTTATTAGATGCTATCAGTCTAGAGCAAATCCCTACTGATATAGATGCAGCTTACTATTTGGTACACTCTATGTCTGCTTCTAAAGATTACCTTGCTCTTGAAAAACAATCTGCTCTAAATTTTAGACTTGCCTTGAATAAAACACGCGTAACACAAGTACTATATTTAAGTGGCATCACCAATGAAGACGTACTTTCCAAACATTTGAATTCAAGAAAAAATGTAGAAAATGAATTAAAAAAAGGCAATTATCACTTGACGACATTGAGAGCAGGAATTATCATTGGCTCTGGTAGTGCTTCTTTTGAAATTATTAGAGACTTGGTCGAAAAACTTCCCATCATGATTGCTCCTAAATGGCTAAATACAAAATGCCAACCTATTGGTGTAACTGATGTTCTAAGTTTTTTATCAAAAGCACTTTTTTGTAAAGCAGTTTATGATAAAAGTTTTGATATAGGAGGAGCAGATATTCTATCTTATAAAGAAATGTTATTAGGTTTTGCCAAATCTAGAAATTTAAAACGTTGGATTTATACCCTTCCGATTATGACGCCTAGATTATCCTCTTATTGGCTCTTTTTTGTGACTTCTACTTCTTACAAGTTAGCTGTAGCTTTAGTCGATAGTATGAAGGTTGAAGTTATTTGCAAAAATTCTGAAATTAACAGCATCCTAAATATTCGTCCTATTGGTTATCAAGAAGCCTTATCAAAAGCTTTTGCCAAAATAGACAGTAATCAAATCGTATCTAGTTGGAAAGATTCACAAGTAAGTGGTCGGCTCCATTTTAATATCTCTGATTTTATTGACGTACCTTCTTATGGCTGCTTTAAAGATGTTAGAACACGCTTGGTCAAATCCAAAGAACGAGCAAAGGAAAATATATGGAAAATTGGAGGAGAAAACGGTTGGTATAAAGGGGATTTTTTATGGCAACTTAGGGGGTATATAGATAAACTTTTTGGTGGGGTAGGGTTAAGAAGAGGGAGAACCAATAAAACGTCTTTGACTGCGGGAGATGCGTTAGACTTTTGGCGAGTTCTATATGCCAATCGGGAAGAGGGTAGGCTACTGTTATTTGCAGAAATGAAACTGCCAGGTGAGGCTTGGTTGGAATTTAGGATCAAGGATAATCAATTAATCCAAACTGCTACTTTTAGACCTAGAGGTCTATTAGGAAGATTGTATTGGTATGCTGTTTATCCTTTTCATGGTTATATTTTTAAAGGAATGATTACAGCGATTAATCAATAAAAAAATCCGCACAATAGGGATAAAATTATGCGGACAAACTAAGTGCTATGTTTTAGGGTTTGATATAAGAAACTTAGCATTTATGTTCATAATATACACTTTGTGGGGAAAGCTTACATAATCTTATTTCTTTTATCACTTCAACGTTTCTAAAATTTGATATTTCTACCATCATAGGTTAATGATACCATTACACTCAACATAATTTTTTAATTTTTTTGACGAAAAGTAACCACTAAAATTTTGATCATTTATTTGAGATAATTAAGCTCAAAAAAAGGCTGTTCTCATTAGAAGAAAACAGCCTCTATATCTTTATCATCCCCCAATGATAAAAACTGTAATCGTTTGAGATTATATTTAATCACCTCCTTACAAACATAGGCGATTTTTACTCCTACGAAAAACCTTTTTGAACCTAAAAATAAATTCCCAAGCTTTAATAAAAGCCAAAAACCAACTAATAATCAACAACTTAAACAAAGTTCATTATAATTTTCTATCTACTTTTCTTTTAAAAAAAAAAGTTTAACTAAAAGGATATATTTCCTACATGTCGAAAATAAAGTTGTCGGAAAGGGGTTTGGCTGATTTGATTATCTAACCACTCTATGTAATTAAAATAGGTTAACATTTCCTTTTCATGGTTGGCTGCTTTTTTTAAATATTCAATCAATTCTTTTTTAAAATTAATAAGCAATGGCTTGTGCTCTATTTTGGGAGTTTTTATCAATTTTACCATGAGCGAAATGAGTGTTTTTTCAAAAAAAAGCAAATTCTCATTTTTTCTAAGATGTCGTCTAAAATTATTTAAGAAAGAAGCTAGTAAGATATATTCCTCTTCTTCATAATAAATGATTATTTTGAGTAACAAAGCAAAATACTTGATAATCTGATCAATATTCTTATTGTCTAGATATTCGTCTATAGTTTTTAATGCCACAGCATAATTTTGAGTCGCATAATAATAAATGGCTATTTTGTAATACCAAATACCAAAATTTGATGGAGGGATTGTCTTTTTTAGTGATTCGATAACAGGAGTTTGTTCGACCATATACTGATAACTCGCCTCTAATTGACCTGTAGTAAGATAGACATCCATTTCAGTTAAAATAATCACCAAGCTAAGGTTGTTTGTCACACACATAGAGCTATTTTTCATTTCTTCTAGTATTGGAATAACAGCTTCTACTGTTGGAGCATAAGTCATTTGGCTCATCAGAGCAGCATGGTAATAAGGTTGGTATGTTTCTAAAACTGCTTCAGGATACTGTTTTAAGACGGAAGTAAGTTGTCTTGCATATTGATAAATTCTTTGAGGTTGGCGAAGCACAGCCATCAATAATCTTCTCAATTGCAACTCTACCACAATAACCGAAAGGCTTGTTGCTTCTGCAGTCATGGCATAGGCAGGTAGCGTTTTATCCATATCCACAGCAATGTCCCAAACTTGTCTAGAATTCTGCTCCATAAGGTAAAACATCATACGACCAGTATTCGTTTGATACATCTGATATTTGTCCAAGATAGCTACAGACGCTCTAAATTTTTTGATATTTTCGTCTAAAGTCGATAATTCAACATCTCGATAGTGAAATTTAGACGTTTCTAAACTAAACCACCAGTGATACAATATAGGAACATAAAAGATTTGGTCGTGTAGTTGAGCCAAATTCAATAAGTCTTCCAATTTTTCTTTGGCGGCATGAATCAATCCTTTTTCTCTTAATACTCCAATATCCCCTAGTCCTTCTATCAAGATTGAATCAATATTGTTCTGCGTTTTCTGTAGTTTTAAACTTTTCAAAATTTGATTGTACAAGTGCTGCTGAATACCACTCAATCCTTTTACAGCTTGAAACTTCTTTTTAAACTTTTCTCTATCAACAAGCTCTACTTTATCTAGGTAATCAAACACTTGAATATAAAATGCCTCCTTATTTTTGCTATATTTTTTGGTAAATAATTTAAACGATCTTTTTTCCCCTTTTTTTAAACTTTTGATTAGTTCATGTAACTTAAATACTGTAATTCTTTGCATTGTTTTGTTGTTGTTAATAAGAACATTCTGTTACAAGCATTCAAATCTGTTGCGTTTTGTCATAAATCAGTGTCTCCAAAGTAGACTTTTTAAGTTTGCAAATTAAGGAAACCACTTTAAAATAACTCCTACCAAATACATATAATTTACCTCAAATTATTTTAATAATAATACCTAATATCGCCCCTAACATAACATACAACTACAAAAAGTCTTTATCTTAGAGTTGATTGATTCATTTGTAAATTAAGCATTCCCCTATTCATGCAAAAGAAGAATACATTACATAATTTATTCTTAATTATACAATCCATGACGCGAGAAGAGAAGCGTTATTTTAAACTTTATTTAAAGGGATTAGGAAAGAAAGAAGGACATCAAAGTAAATTATTTGACTTAATAAGTAAGCAAGAAGAATTTGAGGAAACTGCCATCAAGAAAAAACTCCAAACTACCTTCCCCAGCCAAAACAAAAGTGCACTTCAAATCAATACCTATCAAAATATTCTTAGATGTCTCAATTTATTTTACACCAATACATATGCCGAGACCAAAGTCCTAGAGTTGCTCAAAACAATAAAGCTATTATATACCAAAAATTTGTTCACGCTTGTTTTACCAGAAATAGAAAAAGCTAAAAAATTAGCTTTAGAGCACAAATGCATTACCTTATTACCTCAAATATTATTTTGGGATTTCAAAGTACGGGGGCAGGCATTTTCTTTTAACAATACCTCTAAAGAACAGTTAGAGGACAAGTTCGAAGAATTTGAACTGATTTTAGAGCAAATTCAAAATTTTTATACATATACCAAAAGTTGGACAAAGTTCTATATTTATGTTCGGCACTACTTTGGTAATAACACAACCAAACACTCAAGCACTAACCCCGATTTCATCCAACACCTTCCACCTCCCAATAACTTACATGCGCTCTTATTGGATAATAAAACAAAATCTCTTCAAGCGTATATTAGCAACGATTATGACACCAGCGTCACTTTTACAATCAAGTCATTACAAGCTTTAGAAGAGTCATCCAGAGTAATCAAAGAGTATTTTGCGGAATACCTTAGTTGTTTGTATCGAATTATCGGTAATTCCATAGCTCGAAAAAACTGGGAGATGAGCCAACAATATTTAAAGAAACTAGAGACATTGCCTAGTGATTTTTGGACGATTGCTACCTATGCTATTTATTACGAATTATTATTTCATTATGGCTTTAGGTCTGGCGACCTCAATAGAACTCAAGCAACGAGCAAATTATCTAAAAAACTATTAGCTGAAAACAAACCTCAACTCAATTTCACCGTACAACGAGATCAAAGTATTGCCATTGCTGTCAATGCTTTTTACCATCAAGATTATGACGAATGTATTGACTATCTAACAGCTTTAGAAGCTTTAAAATACGAAGATATCAATATGCAAAACACCATTAAAATTATGCTAATGTTGGCCTATTACGAAAAAAAAGAATACCTGCTCTTGCCTTCTATCATTCGTTCTAATTATCGTTTTTTTAAAAAAGATGGTCCTCGAAAAAGTTTTGGTTATACCATCACTCAAGCCTTAAACAAAGCGTCCAAAACAATTGATGAAGCAAAGAAAGTTCAAATTTTTTCAGCCTTAAAAAAAGAGCTGACTTTACATCACAACTCTTATTACAACGGAACATTAATGTTTTTTGACATTCGTGTATGGTTACACAGCAAGATTCATAATCTTGACATTGCAAAATCGCTGGTAGAATTTAGGGACAAAGATTTAATCAATTAAACGATACCACTAATGAGCAATTTTGTTTCTTCTCCAATGTTGATTTTTACCAACGCTATTTTTTAAATTTATTTTAGCAACTTGGTAATTGCCGAAGATTGAGACAAGACTTTCATTTGATGAATGGCAGCATCGTTGAGTCGAATTAATCGTTCATCTTGCGCCAGACCATCCTTAATATATTCTGCATTAATATTTTCTAAATTGGCCAATACCAATAGTTGTTCTGCGGTTGCAAAATCTCGCATATTTCCCTTTTTATTAGGGTTTGCCACACGCCATTGTTTAGCAGTAATACCAAACAATGCAACATTTATTAAATCTGCTTCACTTGCATACACAATCCCCCCTTGCTCGGTTCCCTCTAGCTTGAAAGGAATTAAATTTTCTCGAATAGAGTCTGTTAATATTTCATAATTCACTTTACTCAGAATACGTTTAACATTCCATTCCAATGTTTCTTTAGCTTCCTCTGCTTCTTGTGCTTTGAGTCGTTGAAACTCTTTGATCATGTACACATAAAACTCAGGACTCAACCATGTTGCAAACTGAATGGCAATATCACTATGTGCATAAGTTCCTCCGTAACGTCCCGCTTTTGCTTGTAAACCAGTAGCATTGGTTCGAGCAATCCATTTTTTGGTAGACATCAAAAAGGTATTCTTGATGAACTCCGTTTTAATGTGGTGGAATTCCACCACATTAAAACTAGGGTTGTGTACTTTTTCCCATACCCCTAAGAATTCTAATGTAGAACCTGTTCTCAACCAGTTTCTTATATAATCTCTTGGGTCTCCCTCTAATCCACGAACCATATCCGTTAAGCAGATAAAATCACCTGCTGAATTAGAAATTAGTCCAATTTCTTTATCTTGGATTATTATTTTCTTCATGTTTTTAATTTCTCTCAAGCAGTTTTACAACCACCCCTTCTCTTTATACCAATCTATCGTTGACTTAAATCCTTCTTCAATAGATACCGTTTGTTGAAACCCTAATTCTTTGACTGCTTTATTAGAACTACAATACCAAGAAGGTCTAGTAATTCGATAAGCCCTATCTTTGTTCAAAGCAACATCCATCCCAAACCAAGATTCTAAGATTTGCCCAAAGAACCCCAATATAAAGATTACAAAATGAGGAATTTTAATCGTCCACGTTTTTTTATTCATTGCTTTAGAAGCAATATCGCCCAATTGTTTCCAATTATAACACTCCAAAGATCCTAAAAAGTAAACCTCTCCAACCGAATTAGGGTGCGTTGCTGCTTGATACATACCTTGCACCAAATCTCGAACATGAATCAAACTCATTTCCTTAGGAGTAAATCCCATCATGGCACTAACTCCATTATTAATAGCTTTGAAAAAAGCAAAAATCTCTGTGTCTCGTGGACCATAGACGCCAGGAGGGCGCACAATTGTAAAAGGTACTCGATCTGCATATTCTTTAGTCACTTCTTCTTGTGCAACTTTACTATCACCATAAGGCTCTATTGGCTTTAAGGGCGAGCTTTCATCTACTTCGCTTCCCATTTCTGCATATCCAGTAGCAGCCATACTACTTGTCACTAAAACACGCTTGATAGTTGGAGTATGTGCCGCAGCCTCCATCACATTACGTGTCATTTCCACATTTCCCTTCATAAAGCCTTCTTTGGTCAAAGCTTTTACAACCCCTGCAATGTGATAAATATAATTTGCCCCTTGAAAAGCAAGTTTTAGATCCTCGGCACTATTTAATCCACAAGTATGCAATGTTACCTCTTTTCCTTCTAACCATTTCAAGTTACTAGAGGGACGCACAATGGCATGAACTTCATGTCCTTGTTCCAATAAATAGTCGACCAAGTGACTACCAACAAAGCCATTGGCTCCTGTTACAAATGAAACAATCTTCTTTTCCATTTTATGCTTATTTTCAGATAATTATAAAAAAATGTCTTATATAAAAATGCCTTTATAAAGAGGCTTGATGGAGTAATTTTTGTTACGAATGTATGCTTTTTGCAATAAATAGTACTACTTTTGCGAACACATATGAAAATAAGTAATCCTTATTACTTGAACATTCGATTAATTTTTAAAGATAAGAAAAGTATTTTTCTTAGTTTTAGAGACCAAAAATAATCATTTTATGAGTTCACATGAAACTGACAATAAATTACCTTCATTATTTGATAAGTGCTATGATTATACTTATGCTGATGATGTAAAAGCTGCTGGAATTTATCCTTATTTCCGTCCTATTGAGGAAAGTGAAGGCCCTGTTGTGAAAATGGAGGGAAAGCCCGTCATCATGGCTGGTTCTAATAATTATTTAGGATTAACAGCACACCCAAAAGTAAAAGAGGCAACAGTCAATGCCCTAAAAACATATGGAACTTCTTGCTCTGGTTCTCGTTACTTAACAGGTACTATTCCTTTACACGAAGAATTAGAACGCAAATTGGCTGCATTTGTTGGAAAAGACAATGCATTATTGTTTAGTACTGGTTACCAAACCAGCCAAGGAGTTATTCAACCTCTGGTAAAAAGAAGTGATACAATTTTTTCAGACAAAGACAACCATGCTAGTATTCAAGCAGGCAACTTTATTGCAAAAGGTTCTACAGGTACTAATGTTATTCGTTACAAACATTGTAGCTTGGAAGACTTGGAGCGCAAGTTAGCCAGTTTACCTTTAGAAGCTGGTAAATTTATCGTTACAGATGGTGTATTTAGTACATTTGGAAATATTGCTGAACTGGAAGGAATCACTAAATTGGCAAAAAAATACAATGCTAAAACTTTGGTGGATGATGCCCATGCATTTGGCGTAATTGGCAAAGGAGGTCGTGGAACTGCCAGTGAATTTGGGGTAGAAGATGATACAGATTTGATCATGTGTACCTTTAGCAAAACCTTAGCTTCTTTGGGAGGCTTTGTTGCAGGAGACGAGCGTGTTATCAATTATTTGAAACATCATTCTCCAGCGCTTATCTTTAGTGCTTCTCCAACTCCTTCTTCTGTTGCTGCTGCAATCGCTGCTTTGGATATTGTTGTTGCAGAGCCAGAGCGTGTTCAGCGTTTGGTTGATAATGCCGAGTTTGTTCGTAATGGTTTGAAAGATGCTGGTTTCCAAGTTATAGATGGGCGTACAGCTATTGTTCCTGTTTTGATTGGTGACAATAAAAAAGCTTTTGGTTTGTGGAAGGGATTGTTTGATGAAGGCATCTTTGTCAATGTATTTATTCCACCAGCAACGCCACCAAACAAATCTATGATGCGGAATAGCTTCATGGCAACGCATGAGCCTGAGCATTTGGAAAAAGTAGTAGAATGTTATACTAAAATTGGTAAGAAATTAGGCATCATTTAGGATAATACTAAAATACTTGGTCCAGCTAAAACTTATCGTATAAATATATTATCAATTTGATATGTTTACGTCAAAGGCTGTATAGATAACAATTCTAAAGTTGCTGGATCAACAAAAACAAAACGTATAAGGGTAAGCTTTACAAGTATTTTTGTAAGTTTACCCTTATTTTATATGTATCATTCACTTTGACAACAGAGAGTAAATTGTTACAACACCCCCAACAAATTCTATTTTTTTAATTAACAACACTTTACACTAAAAAGAATTTGTTTATTTATCAATTATATACTCTTCAAAATAACTCAATATTACTATTATGGCTAAACTAACAATTGTTACAGCAGAAAGTAAAGCAGAAAAAAAAGCATTCATGATGCTTCCTTTTGAGATTTATAAAAATAATCCATATTGGGTATCTCCTCTATTAATGGATATGCGCCATATGTTTGGATTAAATGGCTTTGTAGATGGCTTATTAGGAGCAAAAGGGCAGCATCCTTTTTATGAATACGGTCAAATGCAGCTGTACATTGCTTATAAAAATGGAAAAGCTGTGGGGCGTATTGCTGCCATTAATAATGAACGATATAACGAGTTTCACCCCAATGAAGGAGGAGTAGGATTTTTTGGTTTTTTTGAGTGTATCAATGACCAAGAAGTAGCCAATGCGTTGTTTGACAAGGCAAAAGCTTGGTTAAAAAAGCATAACTTAACAAAGATGCAAGGTCCTGCTAGTCCTTCTTCTAGCTATGACTTTGGTCTTTTGACAAATGGTTTTGATGACTACCCTCGTGTTGATATGCCTTATCAACATGAATACTATCAGCATTTATTTACCAACTATGGCTTGCCTTGTCGTCAAGAATTATTGGCTTATAAAATGGATGCTGAAACAATTTATAGCAATGAAAAATTAAAGCGTGGAGCTGCGCTTGTCAAAAAACGATACAACGTAGAGATTCGTCCAATTGATATGAATGACCTCAATAATGAGGTAAAAAAAATTAAAGAGGTTTACAACAGAGCATGGGAACCGCTTTGGGGAATTGTTCCTCTAACAGATGCTGAAATTGACGCCTATGCTGAAAAATTTAAAATGATTGCAATTCCTGAATTGATCCCATTTATTTATGTCGATGGCAAATTAGCAGGTATGGCTGTTGCTGTTTTAGATTTTAACTTTATCCTAAAAGATCTAAAAGGACGATTATTTCCCAATGGGTATCGCATTTTTACAGATAAAAACAAAGTGAAATGGATGCGTGTTATTTTGTTGGGACTTTTCCCTGAATTTCAAGGAAAGGGAATTGATGCTGTTGTTTACAAACACTTGATTGATGCAGGTCTATCACATGGATTCAAATATTGTGAAGGTAGCTATATTCTTAAAGAAAATGAGATGATGAATCGAGGTATGCGTGCTGTAAGTGCTGAAGTTTATAAAGAATATAAAGTATATGAGATGGACATTTAAACCAAGTTTTTAACTCATCCTTCTATTAGGCTTATTTTATACTCATTATTAGTAGTAGTTAACTGCGCTACTATTGATTTCAACAACCATTGATTTAGAAACGAGTATAAAATAAGTCTTTTTTGCACACCACAATTTGCCAGCAATACATCGTCACTTTTATTCGACTCAATATTAATTGTCATGTTTCATGTGAAACGTTGCACGTGTAGCGTGCAACATGAAACATGCCTTTATTTGCTAATAAATCTCCCAAATTCATTCCGTAACTTTACATCTTTTAAGATTATTTCGCTTGAATAAAGCAGTACATTCAACAAAAAACAGGAATCAAATTCTTTTATTCAAAAAATAACTCTTAGATGATTGATGCTGAAGTTGTATATATTATTCAAATAAAAATCGTATAATTATAACCCCCGTAAGTTCTTTTATTTTTAAGCAGTCCCTAAAAATGAAAGAAAAAGCAATATTAAAAACCATTTTAATATCCATTAAAGTCTAAGAATCTTAACCACTCGCCAAATGAAATTACCGACTGATGGTATTCGCATCTTTATTGTTGAAGACGATTTATTGTTTGCGAAAACTATTCGATACATACTAACACTTAATCCAGATCACGAGGTTCGTGTATTCAAAACGGGTAAGGAATGTTTAAGTAATTTGCACCTCAACCCCCATATCGTTTCTCTAGATTATAGCTTACCAGACATGACTGGAGACGAAGTCTTAAAACGAATCAAAGCACATAATCCTGATATTGGTGTCATTATCTTGTCAGGACAACAAGATGTCGCTACAGCAGTAGAGTTGTTGCAAAAAGGAGCAGATGATTATCTAACCAAAGATGAAGCTAATAAAGAACGACTTTTTAATATTGTTGAAAAACTAAAGAAAAGTATTTTTCTTCAAAAAGAGGTAGAAACTTTAAAAGAAGAATTGACCGAAAAATACCAGTTTAGCGAAAGTATGAAAGGCAATAGCCCTGCCATGCAAAAGGTATTCAAACTCTTAGAGAAAGCAGCAAAAAGTAATATTACTGTTTCTGTAACAGGAGAAACAGGCACAGGAAAGGAGTTGGTTGCCAAAAGTATTCATTACAACTCATCTAGAAAAAAAGGAAATTTTGTCGCTATTAATGTAAGTGCCATTCCAAAAGATTTGTTAGAAAGTGAGTTATTTGGGCATGAGAAAGGTGCGTTTACAGGAGCAGCAACTCGTAAGCAAGGAAAATTTGAATTGGCCAATCATGGAACCTTATTTTTGGACGAAATAGGGGAGATGGAATTGCATCTACAAGCTAAATTATTACGAGCATTACAAGAACGAGAAATCACAAGAATTGGAGGCAACGAAACGGTCAAATTTGATGCTAGAATTATTGTTGCGACACATAGAAACCTTTCTGAGTTGGTTAGCAAAGGTGCTTTTAGAGAAGACTTGTATTATCGTCTTTTAGGGCTACCGATTCACTTGCCACCTCTGCGACAACGAGGCAATGATGTTTTGATCTTAGCAAAGCATTTTTTAAATATGACCGCCAAAGAAAATAAGCTTGGTCCTATGAAGTTGGGGCAAACGGCCAAAGATAAATTACTATCTTATAATTTTCCAGGTAACATTCGAGAATTAAAAGCAATTATAGAACTGGGAGCAATTATGTGTGCAGGCAAAACCATACAACGAGAAGACTTGCAGTTTAACAGCCCCAAAAAAGCTACCAATTTCTTCTTAGAAGAAATGACATTAAGAGAATACAATATAAAGATTGTGCGACATTATCTCGAAAAGCATGATAATCATATTCCTATTGTTGCAAAAATTTTAGGAATTGGAAAAACAACTATTTATAGAATGTTAAAAGAGGACGAAGAATATCCTCAAAAAGAAACATAATACAAAAACAATACTTATGAACTTGACATTAGACTTGACCTTTCTTAAGGAGATTAGTGATGGCGATCAAGATTTCATCAATGACGTACTCCATACTTTTCTGGATGAAATGCCCAAGGATATGGCGCAAATGAATCAGGCAATAATGGATAAAGATATTGTCATGATCGGGAGAATGGCACATAAAACCAAGTCCACTTTGCAAACATTAGGCTTGTTTGAATTAAAAGAATTGGCGCTAAAAATAGAGCAATTGGCCAAACAAACGCCTTCTGATACTAATATTATTCCCCTTTCTCAGAAGTTTATGGGGCATATTGATCGGGTTTACCCTAATGTAAAAGAATCCTTAAAATAAGCTTTTAATATTCTGCAAAAACAGCCCACTCTCTAACTCTATTATTGGTATCGATTTGAAAGATTAGACCTTTGCTTGGATAAACCAAAAAGAAGCCTTTGTGATGATGAACAACTTGAAAATAAATGCCTTCGTATGCTTTTTGGACAAACGTCAATGCAGCTCCTACTTTTATGCCCTTACTCGTTTCGACACTTCTATTTCGTGTTCGTTGCAAAAAGAAATAAGAATCGCTTGAAGTCGTTTCATTTCTAAGAAAAAACTTAGACAAATAAGAACGTCTTTTGGTAAAAAAATCTACTTCTAAAGTCAAGAAACCACTTTTAGTTAGCTGTATGGCACTAGCTGTCCTCTGGCGTTCTTTTCTAAAATTAATTTCATCCATTCGATCTTCAATTACAATGTCATACTTTTCACGAGATCTTTTTTCACTAGACAAGATGCGTTTGTTGGTATTCGAAATATACCAAACTGGTAGATTTTGGTAATGCTTGTTGGCATCATCAAAATATTGACTTGCTGTTTTTATTTGATTTCTATGAGCGTATACAATTCCTTTCACAATAGAAATTTTCGCCCGTTGAAGACTTGTTGGAGATAAATTGGATGCTGTGTTTAGAGTAGTTAATGCATTTGTTGCATCTCCCTGTAAATCATAGACACAGGCAAGGTTTAAATAAGCAGAACAATACTCTTTGTCTAGTTTTAAAGCTTTTTTAAGATGGACAGCAGCATCTCTCAATAGTTTGTTTCGGCTACCTTGTACAGAAAAAGGTCGTTGAAAAACGTTGGTTAAATCCACATCAATAGGATACAAAAAAGCATATTCTTCTTGCTCTGGTTGCTCTATTGCTGCGGCTAAAGAAACGACCCCTATATTGTGATAAATCTCCTTTGTTCGAATATATTTAAGCAAATAAGTATAACAATTATAAGCCTGTAAATTCCAACCGATTGCAATATAGTAGTTAGCGGTTTCATATAATTGAATGAATTTGCGTACTTTTCGTTGGATAATGCTGACTACTTTCTTTCTCTCCTCTAGGCTTGGATAGCCGTCCAAATGATCACTCAAACCATAACCTTTATATATTTGCTCCAATAACTCAGGAATAATCTCTAGAGTTTCATAGTTTGCCAAATAAGCTATGAATGCACTATAAGAATCTGCTTCTTCATCTTCTAATGCGTATTTTTTTTGCTGCTCATGCTTCAATAAAAAGTGCGTCACTCCTGAATTTCGTTTCCAATCATTTTGTTGATAAAAATGTGTCAATTCATGACCAATCAAAAAAGCCAAGGCGCTCTCTGACTGCGCTCCCATTTGTTGACAAATATCATAAGCTTTTTTTTCTATAATAATGCTATTATCCATTTCTCGATAAGCCGCTACTCGTTTTTCTCTCTCTAAGATCAACAATTTAGGTAGGCTTGTTCGTCGATCTCCTATGGCCAATTTTAAGGTTTCATAAATTTTATTACAATGCTTATAAGCAACATGCTGTAGTGGTAAAACTTCTCCTTGTCCATACATTGTAGACATTCCAAACACACTAAATAATAGCACTATATATTTCATTTTAAAGCCTATTTTTTTTCTAAAATTACATACGATAAACTGATACAAAAGTAACCCGTACAAATTAATTCTGATTGAGTATACTATGTAATCACCATATCCTATCTCAAAACATATCTAATTCATTTTATAGCTCATAAGTTGCTATTATTTTTTTAGAAAAACCTAAAAACCTATTGGCTTGATTTCTATTAGTTCCACACTATTTTTCACATTCAAACTGATAACCTTATTCTGTATAAGGTAATAAAAATTGGACTGAAAATCAGAGATTAGCTTTGTTATTCCTAAATTAGTAGGGAATAGTATGCCAAAACAAATGTTTTGGAACGAACAAAAAAGAATAACAATGGCGAATGTAGATCCTATTTTTTTAAAACAAATTAAGGCTGGTGAAAGTCAGGCAATAAAAAAATTATATACCATTGCTTATGGAAGCTGTGCCAATATGATTATGACCAACAACGGATCAGAAGAAGATGCAAGAGACATATTTCAAGAAGCACTATTAATTTTTATAAAAAAACTACAGTCGCCTGATTTTAAGCTTACAGCCCAACCAAAAACATACCTGTATGCCGTCTGTAGAAATTTATGGTTAAAACAACTTGAAAAACGCAAAAAGAAAAAAGGCACCATCCAAATTGATGATCCTAATAATTTAATTCCATTGATTGATGTTGATGAGATTGAGGAGAAAAAAATTGTGGAGGAAAAACATGAACTAATCAGCGAAATCTTACAACAACTAAAAGGAGATTGTAAACAACTACTACTCTCTTTTTATTTCAAGAAAATGCCTTTAAAAGAGATCGCTCAAATTATGGACTATTCAGATGGATTTGTCAAAGTCAAGAAAAAACGTTGTATGGATAGCTTGAAAAAAAGGGTCTTGGAGGCTTATGCAACCAAACATTAACCAAACTAATTTTAATACTACATGAAAGAAGATATACTTGATAAATATGCTTTTAACCAGCTTTCTTCTGAAGAAGAACAGTGGATAAAAAATATGTTGGCGGAAAATCCTGATTTTCAACAAGAGCTAGATTTGCATACTCGTATGGTCAACGGTTTAATTCAAAAAGCACAACAAGAACAAGAAACCGCTGCATTAAGAGCGAAAATTCAACAAGTAGATGAAGCTTTAGAACAAGAAGGTTTCTTTGATAAAGGTATTGACAAAGAGTTGATAGAAGGGCTAAAAATAGAAGGAGAAAAAGACCTCTTAAATACTATTAAAATGGTGGATAGAAATCTAGAACAGGAAGGATTCTTTGCTACTTCCCCTACAAACAAATCTATCCAATTCATTCGTTTATTCACTGCGGCAGCTAGTTTGTTGTTTATCCTTAGTTTGGCTTGGTATTATATGGCTTCTACAACGATCAATTATCAACAAATTTACGCCAATGCTTTCCATCCTTATCAAAATACACTCTCAAAATCTGTTCAAATGGAGTTGTCTGAACAAGGTTTTGGAGGGAACCCTGATGAAAAGGCATTGCAAGAAATTCTAGTTGCTATGCAAAATTATGATCATCAAAATTATCAACAAACCATTGTCTTGCTTCAAAGTTTCTTACAAGAATATCCAACTAGCACTTATCAACCTCAAATTGAATTCTACCTTGGTCTTAGTTATATTGCTTCCAATAAAAATAACGAAGCCATTAAGATACTTCAAAATTTGACGAATAAAGAGACGCTTGATACAGAACTAGTAGAATGGTATTTGGCTCTTGCTTACTTAAAAACTGAACAGATAGATCAAGCGACGTCTATTTTTACAAAACTAAAAAACCAAGGAACTGGCATTTACCAAGAAAAAGCAGCTGTTATATTAGAAGAAATATCCTAATTATTAAGAATCGTTCAAAAAACATATAGTTAATTGGTAATCCTACAATAGTCTCAACTGTTGTTCCAGTAGTTTTATTTGGGATAGGAAGTCTTTTCTAATTTTTGTAAACTCTTTTTTGTATTGTTTTTTGATAATGGCAAACACAGCTGCTCTAAATAATGGATTTTTGTCAAAATAATCCTCATTAGACTTAGAGTTGTCGGCATAAAATAAAGGAGAATTTGTTCTTGCTTGTTGCAAAGCATCTACTTTTAAGTTAGGGTTTTCCTCAAACAGTGTTTTGATATATAGTTGTTCTTCTTTTTCTAAAGCTCGCTTTAGTTGTACGATTTCTGCTTTTAATTCCTTTTTTTGAGCAGCCAACTCTTTAGCGTTTTTAGAACGTTCTTGCTGCATTTTCTTTTCTTCCTCTACATAATCTACCAAATCTTGTTTGTGTACAACAAAGTTAAAATAAGCCGCTAAATTCTCAATTTTCTCTTTTTTCTTCGCTTTTAGTTCTTGTTGATTAATAACATATTGCACCCGTTCCTGCAAATAAACCAAACTGTAGCTTTCTAAGTATTTTTTCACACTAGTTTTAGTAACATTCCAAGCTAATAAAATTTCTTCAATTTCTGATTTAAGTAAATTGTCTGCTTCGGTCTCTGTTGCTGTCTCTGTGATTTGAATATTTGGATTAGAACTAATTTCAAACAAGATGGCAATAACTTTACGCCCAGACTTGATTTCTGTAAAACTAAAGCAAATATCTGTGTGTAGTTTTAAATCTTCTTGTGCTTTAAGGATAATCCTACTTTTGAAGTGTCCATACAATTTATATTTGTCGCTAACACCAAGTATTACTTTTAAGGTATCAATGTCAAATTCTCGATAGCCAATTTTTTCATACTGCTTGAGCAATTCATAAATTCGAATAGAGTATACACTTGAAATTTTCAGTACATTCCGAATGTCATAAGACAAGAATGTTCGCTTTAATTGCAACAAATAAGGCTTCAAATCAGGATGAAAAGACAGTTCAATATACCCTTCTTTTTTCTTTGGGATCGATGCTTGTGCGATTAGTCCTGTTTTCAAAAAGCGCTCTTCACCATTTTCAGTATATGGAATCGTTACTACTTTTTTGAGTAGATTATCTGGCACTGCTTTTATTTTTACATAAGCATCGTTATCATTCACACCAAAAAAGCTCACTAAATCTCGAATCTGAAGTTTGTATTTTTTAAAATCTTCATCTCCTGGTTGTATTAAACTCACCAATTTGGTAAACACTCGAGTCTCCCATATCGAAAAATGATATCGAGCCTCAACGAGGTCATTTGACTTGGTTACCAAAGCTTTAGCGGGATTATTCTTCATACTTTTATAGACTTACTACAAAATTTAGTGCTTGTTGCGAAATACAAACATAATACTTTTTTTTAACTATCACAAGTGTTTTTTTTTGTGATAGTTTCCGCTTTTTGTGATAGTTAATCTTCTTATTTCCGCTTTTTGTGATATTAAAAAGCTCTTCAGCTTTTTATATCTTGTTTTTTTTTATGTTTATTTTTATTGAGCTTATTGGATAGAGTACAGGAATTTTTTCCTCTGATAGAACTTCCGTTTTTCGTGATAGTTAACCCGCTTTTTGTGATAGTTAAAATACTTCGAAGACTTGTCTAATAGCTGTATACTCCTATATATAAGGATTACAGATACTTTTATTAACTTTAAGTTTACAAAAGAAAAACATTGCCTCTAAATTCTGTATATGTTACGATAAAAATGTTTTTTGGGGTCTCTAAAAGGAATTATCCGCTTTTTGTGATAGTCACCCGTTTTTTGTGATAGTTAATCCGCTTTTTGTGATATTAGTTTCCGTTTTTCGTGATAGTTAACCCGTTTTTTGTGATAGTTAATCCGCTTTTTGTGATATTAATCTCTATAATGAGCTAATTACCAATTAATTACAAGCTCCGAAAACATTTAAAACAAATTAAAATAAAGAAAACAACTAAAAAGGAAGTTGTCCCTTTGTTTTTTTCTAAAAAAAATTCAAAACAAATAACACTCCCGTCCGCTTTTTGTGATAGTTGGAAGAACAAAAGGAAAGGTTTAATTATCACAAAAAGCACAAAAGAAAAGAAAAAAAATGGCCCTTTCTACCCCCACAGTAGAAAGGACCGATGTAAGAATCCCTAAAAAATGTATCTTAATACTTAGATGTTACGACCATCATAAGTAAATGTTATTTTGTTGATAGTAGACATAATTTGTACTGTTTATAAGTATTACGATACTCAAACTTATGAAAATATGTCAATATAAACAAATGTTAGAGCATTAATAGTTAATGATTTTTTAAAAAAAAGTTATCAATATATTTAATGCATTGATTTTCAGTATTGTTTTGTCTTTCTGTTTTTAAGAGATTTCTTTATTCAGAAAAAAAATGAACTATTCAGAAGAATAATAAGGAGGCTTTATATTTTTGATGTAATTTTAGGCATTCAAAAAATCTACAAAAAAAGGATACTATCATGAAAAATAGTTATACCCAAAAAGAACAATATTATGGGGAGTATTTGGGATTAGATAAAATATTAAGCGCACAACTTCCAGAAAGTGAAGCTAGAGGGATTGATGCACATGATGAGATGTTGTTTATTATTATTCATCAAACCTATGAATTGTGGTTTAAGCAAATTATGCATGAACTGAACTCTATTCTTGATATCTTTCAAGCGACTAGTATTAATGATAATGCACCTTCTTTGCAAATTGCGGTTCATCGAACCAATAGGATTGTAGAAATCTGGAAATTATTAGTTTCTCAGGTAGATGTTTTGGAGACAATGACTCCTATGGATTTCTTAGATTTTAGAGATCTATTAACACCTGCTTCTGGTTTTCAAAGTGTTCAGTTTCGAGAATTAGAAACGAAGTTAGGTCTTAAGATGGAAAATCGTCACGAGAAGCGTTATTATGAGCATCAGTTATGTCCTGTTCATGTTGAACAAATCAAAGCCTTAGAACACAAAGAAAGCTTCTTAGAATTATTAGAGCAATGGTTGGAGCGAATACCTATTTGGTCATTAGAATACTGGGATAATTTTGAGTTACCAGAAGGAGCACCAAAAGACATTCATCCATTTTGGGCAACGTACCGCCATACTTATGAATCAGGGTTGGTGAGTGAAGAATTAGCAGCTATCAACATGAACGATTTTGATAGTCTATTCTTCGGAAAAGGGGAACAAACAACTAGATTAAGTCCAAGATCTCTACAAGCTGCCTTGTTCATTACATTGTACAGAGACTATCCTCTTATGCAAATGCCTTATCAATTTTTAAGCAAGTGGTTAGAAATTGATGAGTTGATGGCAAATTGGAGGTATAGACATATGAGCATGGTTCGTCGAATGATTGGGATGCGAGTAGGAACGGGTGGATCTACAGGAGCCAACTATTTGAAGGGAGCAATGGAAAAACACCATATATTTGGCGATTTTACACGAATTACAACTTATTTAATACCTCGCGCAAAGTTACCTAAACTACCTAAAGTCTTAGAACAGAAATTACGATTTAGTGCAAAATAATAATTGAATACCGATTTAGGACTATCCTAAATCGGTATTTTTATGATTTATAGTGTGGTAATTTTTGTGCTATAGAAATATAGCTAGGGATTATTCAATAGCAGTAAAGTGCTGTACTTTTAGTTTTATTAAATCCTTTTTTTCGTTATTAGCTTGCTCAAAAGGCTGCAAACTACTAGCAGTAGCGGTTGTAATTTGTCTATCTTTGCAACCTTTGGCTACTAAAAAGTCTTTGATTGCTTTAACTTTTTGTTCAGCAAGATCAACTTGTTCGGATTCTACCATAATCGAGACCGTCATTTTTAGTTGTATGATTTGATCAGCTAAGCGATTTAAGGTAGATAGAGAGGTTTTTTTGAATTGAGTACTTTCCCCTTCAAAAGAGATATTGTGCAGTAAAAGCCATTTTGTCTTTCCCTTCAATTCCTCAAGTGTTGCTATTTGGATGTTTTTTTTAGTAGAAGCTTCTGAGAGAGTTACTTGTTGTCCTACCGAAAAATAATTTTTTTTGGATATAAAATAACCATACTGTTTTCCAATAGGCAATGGAAGTACAAATTGGCCTGTTGAAGGATCATTTTTTAATTGCCCTAATATTTTACCCGTTTCCAAATCTTCCCAACTAATATCTACTTGTATTGGTTTATTATTATGATCAACAACGGTGCCTGAATAGATCGCAACAGGTTTGGGTTGATATTTTTGAGGCAACGAAATATAATAAATATCATCTTCACTATCTGAACTCATTGCAGAGAAATAGGCTGTTTTGCCATCAGTACTAACACGATAGCCCCAATCGTTTTGACTAGTATTGATTGTTTTTCCTAAATTAATAGGAGTAGACCATTTTGTCCAAGAGTCATCCAAACGAGTTGTCATATAAACATCTAAATGCCCCAAGCCACCATGTCCATCAGAGCTGAAATAAAGGGTTTTCATATCAGGGTGCAAAAATGGTGTTCTTTCAGCAAAAGGAGTGTTTACCATATCTCCTAAATTGATTGGTTCTTGCCATTCTCCTTCAGTATTTTTTAGAGCAACAAAAATATCTCTGTTTCCTGTATTGGAGCCATGAAACCCATTGAGATTGCTTTCTTGCCAAAAGTCCAAGACTTCTTTTCTTTCAGAAACATACAACAGGGCATTTCCATCACTAGAGATCATGGCATCAGCATCCCAGTAGGGAGTATTGATTGTATTAGAGAAAGGCACAGGCTTAGACCAAGTATCTTTTTGATAGGTTGATAACAACATATCCCCCTTTCGAGTATGCCCATCAAAAATGATTAGTTGTTGTTCATCCGCAGAAACAGCTAAAAGTCCTTCGTGCTTATTTGTGTTGATGCTTTCCAAAGCTTTAGCCATTTGCCACTCTTGGTTTTCAAAAGAAGAAACATAAATATCCTCATTAACACTTCCTTGTTTGGGTTTATTCAATCGACAGAAGTAGATTTTTTTGTTATCAATAGAAACCAAGGGACTATATTCTGGATTAGAAGAATTGATACCACCTCCCAAAGCTAATTTGGAAATAGCGGGTTCTTGTGCACTAAGTAGCGCTTTTAAGTTGGTAATTTTAGTGTTATTTTGTCCAAAAGTGGGAGCAAATTCGTTGACTTGGTCTAAAGCTGAATCCCAGTTTTGAGCATTGATGGCAGGTTCTATCAATCGTTGTAGAGCAACAAAAGCTCTTTCTTTGGGAGCGGCAGCACGAATGTACGCTTCGTATTGTGCTCTATTTTGTGATGTAGGAATTTCTAATAAATTAAGTTTTGCACCTTGCTCTGCAAGTTTTAAATCTCGTTCTTGTTTTTCAATGTTTTTATATTCAGGATGTTCCATCATAAACTGATTGATGGTTCCCAATTCCCCATCGCTAACATAGGAGTCATAATAAATATCTAAGACAGCATCATAATAAGTACTATTGGGAAATAGCGTTAAGAATGTCTTAGCTCCTCTAAATAACCCCTTTTTCTTTAGAGCTGCATACATAGGAGCCTCCAATTCTAAAACATATGGAGAACTAGGACTTTTTTTAATGAAATCCAGAATTAGTAAGATATCTTCTGTTTGCTTTGCTTGCTCAAACAAGGGTTTGTCTGCTTTTTTTTGCGCTGCTCGAACATCAGAATTAATAGCATCTTGAAATGGATAGTTAGGATAGGCTTTTGCAAATTCTTTGACCGCATTCGTTCCATTTTCTTGCAAATACAAGCGGTAAAAACGAAGCCATATTGCTTCCTTTTTTTCGTAATTGGGATAGGCACGAACAAAGTAATCGTAATCGACAATATTAGTACCTGCCATTATAATATCATACATATAGTCTTTGGCAAACTTATTAAAGGGACTATGTGGATAGGCTTCGGTAAAATTTTGATACTCCTTTAGACTTTTTTTACGGACAATTTTCATCAAAGCATAAGCAGCTTTAGGGTCTCGAACGTATATGTTGTCTCGGTACTTTTCTTCAAAATTAGGATAAAATTGCCAGCCCTTTTCCTCTATATAACTTTCGAGCAGTTTCTTTTGAGCTCGCACCAACAATTCTTTATTAAAGCGTTCTGTTGTGATTTCGTGCTTTTTGAAAAAATCAGCATATGCAGCAAATGTATTTATTTCTGAAGCATATTGAAAGGCGAGGGCATCACGAATTTGAGTCATACTTTCTACTTGTTGGCTACTAGCAGTCGTATAAAGTGCCAAAAAACGTTCCGCAAGACTCAAATTATTGGCTTGAGAGGCGTCCTTGTGAGCAGTTGATACAATATCACTTTGCAATTTGCTTAAACTTAGTTTGCTCAAACCTTTGGCTTGTACTCTGTTTTTGTCTGCTTTACTTAAGTTTTCGTACTCTTTGATAGCCCTCGAGATATATTGGTAAGATTTCTCTATATCATACTCCTCATAGGCTGGAGCAAAATATATTTTTGACAATTCATACAATGAAATTGGTTTGCTAGTTGCCTTTTCTAAGTCGTTTTCAAAGGCTTCTATAGCCGTTTCATAATCACCTTTTGAGACTAATTTTTTCCCTTTTGTAATCTGGGCATCCAAGGAAGTACTTATAAAAAAAAGTAGTATTATAAATACAGAGTATTTCATAATTGATAAATAATTAGTGAGGATTTTTTTACCTTTCTATAATGTTTTTAAAAAAGTATATGTATTAATATCTGTGGAAGAGGGGGTATAAATGTATACTAATGCCTGAAAGGCAGCTTTAAGTAGTATTCATATTATATCATAATGGGGTGATCGCTACAAATGCTCCCATTAAGATAGAATTAAAAACAGTTTTTTCAATAAAAAATAGAAATTCAATTTCTTTATAATGAGGTATAAAAGAACAATTTTGCTTGATTTCTAATCAAGCACTTAGCTTCTTTGTATAAAGCAGCAATTAGTTTATAATACCTTTTAGGAATTTTTTACCTACGAATCTACAATAAAACAAGGCGTGATTGCTTTGTCATTTTATGTTAAAAATCAAAAGTTACAAATTAGTAACCCTCCTAACAATTTTGTAACTTAGAAACAAAAAGATTCAAAATGTCAAGAAAGTATGTTATTTATTATCGAGTTTCTACCAAAAAACAAGGAGAAAGTGGTTTGGGGCTAAAAGCCCAAAAAGCATACTTATATCATTTTTTGTCAGAAGAGGTTGTGGTAAAAGAATTTACAGAAATTCAGAGTGGCGGGAGTGTGGAAACTCGTTTGGTTTTGCAAGAAGCATTAAGGCTTTGTCAAATGGAAGGTTATACTTTGGCTGTAGCTAAGATTGATCGTTTGAGTCGAAAAACAGAAGATGCTCTATCTATTTACAATTTATTAGAAGGTCGTTTGTTTAGTTGTGATATTCCCAATCTTGATAAGTTTACATTGACATTGTTCATGGCAATTGCTGATCGAGAGCGAGAGTTAATATCCATTCGAACCAAACAAGCTCTTGATGCTAAAAAGTTGGAGATAGGGGAGTGGCGAAATTCTACTTTTACAGAAAAAGCACGTCAAAAAGGACAACGACGAATTCGAGAGAAAGCACGTTTAAATCCTAATAATCGACGTGCAACAGAATTAATTCTGTTATATAAAGATAAAGGTTTGACCTTGCAAGCGATTGCTCAGAAACTGAACCAAGCAGGTTTTCGTACTGCTCAAGGAAAATTGTTCCAAAAAACAACAGTTTCTCGCCTTTGGAAGCGTTCGCAAACTCAAATAAGAGGTATCGAATCTTAATCCTACACCCCTGTTATATTTGACAAATGTAGAGCGAACTCATTAAAGAATTCGCTCTATTCACCAATATTTTTACTTCATTATTTTGAGTGTTTGTTGCTTGACAGGCTGAGGATTGGCATTAAATAAAGCTTTATCTTGGTCTGCATTGTATAAAGATGGGATCAAATAACGACCTTTTTCGTGTGCTCTTTTTTCAATTTCCACAGTACGCTGTTGAGGATTTTGTTGTAGGTACAAGTCGTTTCGTTCTGCGTAAATAGACCACGATACTTCTTTTCCTGCCGTTCCTCCACTGATAACAAATTGGTTGTTGCTACTTGCCTTTTCTTTGATATACAATGGCATATAAGCGCCAATTGGAGTTAATTGATAACTAACATTTCTATTGATAGCACTAAAATAATCAGGCAGCTGAACAATAGCATTTCCATCTACATCAAATGTAGCTGTCCCTCTATAAACATTTAAGACTTCATTCGATTCAATACTAAAATGGCGAAGGAATTTATTGTCAGGGTCTTGTGGGTGATCAATACGGAATGTTTTGGTTCCTGTAGCTCCTAAGTTGCCATTTGAATAAACGCCATAAGCACCATTTTGTGCTCCTAAATATCGATCTTCCCCCAAAACACCATAGAAACCTTTTCCACCAACACCAATTCCATTACCAAGAGGAGCGACATTGTCAAAGTTTTCACCATAAACACCGAAACCAGTTGATTGCCCTGTTTGTCCAACACTACCATTAAAACCAACACCCAAAACACCATGTCCACCAACGGTTCTTAAGTTGCTACCATAGACGGCTGCCTCAGCATTGGAGTTAGCATCGGCTTGTCCTGCAACTCCCCAAGCTGCGCCCGTTGTATTGCCAATAATTCCTGCGACAATATTAGAACTACTATTGGTGTTTGCTTGGATGGGAGAGAAAGTATTGGCAGCGTTGGTTGTGTTACTAATAAGCCCAACACCTGTATTGGTATTTTCAACACGAAGTGCAGTACTGTTGGCTATATTGGCAGTAATAGTAACTTCACCTGCATCAGCAGTAATCATTCGACCAGCTCCTGGACCTCCAAAATCATATGCATTGTCCAAAGAGCCACCACTAGGAAGTGTTACGGAATTGCCATTACTAATACTTAGAGTTGAACCCGTTAAAGATAGGCTCTGTAATTCATTATTGGCAATATCGTCGTTTAGAATAATACTTCCACCTCCATTGGACAGGGTAATCGTATTGCCTATTTTAGAAATAGTTTGAGCACTTCCACTGCCGCCACTGGGTAGGGTAATCGTATTTCCATTGCTTATGCTCAATGAGTTTCCAGTTATGGATAAACTTTGCAACTCATTATTAGGATCGGCATCGGCATCATCGGCATTGTCGACGCTAGCAGCGTGCAAGGCATAAGGCACAGAAAGTAATTGCACAGTTCCCATATCTTGATAGGCTGTTCCTCCTGTTTCATCCATTTCTACTTTCAAGTAGTGACTATTTGAGCCCCAATTAATAGTATTAAAAGTGCCATTAGCAACAACTCCTTGACCAATTTTTAAGGTAAACAAACCAAACTGATTGGTAGTAGGTGTGTGGGTTTCGACGTACAAAATAGCACCTGTAGTACTTCCTGAAATGATTGATGCTCGAATACTAATATTTTGGTTGATGACGGGGGAACCATTGTTGGCTCGGGCAATGGCTTGGTATTGAAATGCTTGAGGAGCTTGTGCTGTCAAACTAACTGTACAACTTAGTAGTAAAAAGAATAGTATAATATGTTTCATGTCTATCGTGTTTTTTGAATTTTAAATGTTTTGATAATCTGCTGGTCCAAATCTTGAATGCGAAGTAAGTAAGTCGCAGAGGGAAGATGTTGCAAGGAGATATTCGTCTGACGTTGGGTAATTGAGTAATGACCAATAGATTTTCCTAGCATATTGAATAGTTCTGCTTTTAGAGTTTTGTCCGTTTCTTTTTGAAATGTAATTTGTTCGGAGGTAGGATTAGGATAAACTTGTAGGCGAATGTCCTGGTTTAGTTTGATATCAACAGATAAAGGATTTACATCAATTGGTTGTTGAAATCCTTGTGTAAGAATTGCTGTGTTGCTGCTTTCTGTCGAAATCATCGGTTCTCCTACGGTCCAACTTAATGTTGTTCCTGTAGAGGTGTTGCTAAAATTTCCTGCTGAACTAATGACAAATTGTTCTAAAGATTGAGCATAAGAATAGGTAGCCAAAAATAGAAAATAAAAGAGGATGTGTGTTTTCATAGTTTAAATTGTGGGGTTAACAAATAATAGGTATGTGTTGTATATTTAAAATACAATATTTTGAATTAACTAGTGTCGAATTTGCTGTAATTATCATAAGACAATAAATTCATAATCAAAAAAGTTGCCATAGAAACAATTCTCCAACAGAAAAAAGAAAATCCTCTAGCCAACGTTTGACTAAAGGATTGATACATCTTTTTATTACAATGATTTAAACTCATTTATTGGCTAGCGGCGGCAGCTTGTTTTTGACGACGAATAACATCGGCTAATAATGGAATTGCCCGGCGGTGTTTTTTTACATAAGGGTTGGTTTTATCCCAAACATAACCAGCCAATACAGAGCAAATTTGCTTTTTGAAACTAGGATCTTTTTCTGTTGCAAAGAAAATAGTTTGAAGGTTGCCTGTATACCATTCTTTGATGTAAGTTCTAAAAACTTCAATACCATGTTGAATGTAGTTGACATAATCTTTTTCCCAATCAACGGGCATCCCATTTAATTGACGATGGAGTAGTTCTCCTGCAACAGCTCCCGTTTCTGTGGCAAAGGTTACTCCAGAAGAAAAAATAGGATCTAAAAACTCTGTGGAATTGCCAACCAATACATAACGATCTCCATACATTTGCTTGACACCTACAGAATATCCTTTTATGACCTTAGGAGAAAAAACAAACTCTACATTTTGAGCATAATTGTCTTTTAGAGTAGGATGCGTATCAAGCAATTTTGTGAATAGATTTTCATCATAATGATCTCCATATTGCTCCAAAAATTCAGCATCTCCTACAAAACCAATAGAAGTAACACCTTCTTGAATGGGGATAATCCAAGCCCAAGCAGTACCTAGGTCAATAATTTCAGTAAGAAGTTCGGTGTTTTCTGTATGTGGCTTATCCTTGATGTGAGCGAAAAATGCCGTACGAGCAGGAAAATTAGAAGGACGCCCCAAGTCTAGTAGTCGGGGAAGAACTCGTCCATAACCACTTGCATCAACAACAAATTTTGCTTCTATTTGATATTGCTCTCCTACGTTATTTTGGATGTTAATGAATGCTTTTTCATCATCAAAAACGACTTTCTCGACACTTTCTTGGTAAGAGAGTGCTACCCCTTGACGAACAATTTCATCGGCTAGTGTTTTGTCAAAATTAGCGCGAGGCATTTGATAGGCATATTCCCAACCATTTGTAAACTGTTCAGAAAAATCAAAGGTGCAAGACTCATTGGCAGCACGAACAAAGGATGCCCCTCGTTTGTAAGGAAATTGTTGAGCTTGTACCGCTTCTAATAATCCTGCTTTTTGCAGATTATCTAAGCAGCGAGGTAGCAAGCTTTCTCCAATGACAAATCTAGGAAATTGTTGCTTTTCAACAACTTTTACTTGATGTCCGTTTTGGTGCAATATCGCTGCTGCGACACTACCAGCTGGTCCTGCGCCAATAACTAAAACATCGACTTTTTCTATTCTCATTTATGTATTATTCATTTGTTTAACTTACACAAGATACGAAAAAGCTTTTGTAGTGTTTGGTTTTGTTCATTGATTTCTTGTATGATAACAACGATTTGAGATTGTTGAAGGCTATTTATTGGGGGCGTGCTCAAAAAAAGTTATTATTGTGCTTTTTACAACATCATAAAACTAATCACTATGAGAATTCTATTTTTAATCTTATTTAGTTTGCTGTGGAACGCTAGAATAGTTGATGCGGCTGTTAGCTATTCTTGTTCCTCTGAAACTATAATAGAGAGAAAACTCCCCATTGAAAGAAAGTATAAAAAGTTACGAAAAAGAAAACGAATACGAAAGGCAAAACCTAATAGAATGAAATCCTCAAAAGTGGGGTTGGTCTATATGATTATAGGGATATCAATAGCAAGTGTTGCCTTATTAGTAGGATTGATGATATTTATTTTATTAAACCCTACCTCTTGGGTACTGTTTTTAATTCCTATACTATTTTTTATAACAGGAGTTTCTATGGTAATTTCAGGAGCTGTACATAGAGGAAGAAACAAGGATTGGGATATTGATTATCGATAATAAAAAAATAAGCTTAGGGGATAGAACCTAAGCTTATTTTTACTGAATGCGATCACTTATGATTATTTAACTTTGATTTTAATCATTACATCCTCTTTTTTGCCTTTATACATCTCTAAAATGAATTCACTCTCAGATATTTGTAGTATTTTTCCAGTTCGGAAATGTTTAACAGAATACCCATTATCTAGTTTTTTGGTATCAAAAATAGATACTTTACTAACTTTTCCTGTCTCATCATTGACACGATAAGCTGTTAAGAATCCTCCTGCTCCGTCAATATGCATATGAGGACGTTTATCCAAACTTAATTCCATATTTTTTACATTATCCATATAAAATAAATAATGGTTACCATCTAACTCTACGTGCTTAAAACCAAGACCTCCTCTATATCTACGACTAGAAGTTTTCTTTGGCATCTTTCTCATCCATACCAATTCACCTTCTTTATCAATTTTAGTCATTAGAATATCTTCATAATGGTAAGTATAATATCCTCCACTTCTAGATTGGTGGTAAACTCTATAAAATTGCTCACCTAATATGATGATACTTCCATCGTCTTGTACACTAACTTCTCTTAATTCAAGGTAAGATAGTTCCGCTTTACCCTTACTGTCTTTTTTCTCGTTTCTTTTTTGAGTACCTAGTTTTTGGTATTGATTGATAATTTCAAGAGGAATAGGGTAGAAATTCTTTTTATCAATTCCTCCTTCTTTATTGACATGGAATAAAAACATACCATCAGCATTCCCCTCACTAATCTTTTTATTTCCAATCCACTCACCATTAGACCAGTTACTTCCTGTTTTTTTATTATAAAAACCCGCACAAATCATATGTTCTTCAGAACCTTCATACAACCAAATCTCTTTGATAAAGTAATTCTCAATAGCTATTTTAGAACTTTTTATTTTTTTGTTAGTAATATCAACTTTTAATAGCTCAATATGATAATTAGCTCTTTTGTTTTTTTTGCCAACACCTTTTTCATTTTTATCACTTCCATCAGCACGAACCTTAGCCAAAATATAAGGGTTGCCTTCTGAATCTATATGGTAATCAATATTATCCATCATTTGCTCTGTATAAGGCATTTCTATTTGATTGCCAGCAATTTTAGACATATCTTCATCAAACACATACATTCCAATAATATCTTTACTGATAGCATCGTTTCGCTTTGCTGGTTTTTTACGGCATTGTATTAATAGTTTAGAGTGATCATGAGAAAGTAAAAAAGAAAATTTATCGACCGTTCCTACACTCCAAAAACCAATAACAGCAACAGGAGCGCCAGTTAATTTTCCTTTAACAGCAATAACTCTTTTTTCTTTCCCCTTGAAAGAACAACCGTGAAAATCAATTTCTCGGTAAAATAGTTGTTCGGTTTCATTTTTTTTGTCCCAAAGAGAGAAGAAACAGTAAGCTTTATTGTTAAACCACATCATGTGTTCAATGACAAAACCTTTAGGCAAGTCGCTAAACTTGTTCCTTTTTAGTTCTTTCATTGATTTTGCATCAAAGCTTTGCATATAGATGTCTTTACCATCTTGCTTAACACTAAGCGTTTTTTGATGATTGGTAATAGAGAAATAATACTTTGCAGCACCATCAATGACGCGATATGGTTCACTAACTGTGTAGTCAAATTTGTCTTGGCTAGTTCCTAAAAATGGAATAAACAAGAACAATAAAAAACATATATTTTTCATAGTTTGAAAGTTTATAGAATTTAGTTGAAAAATGAGGGGGCAAAAATACAAAAAATGTTTGCTTTTATCCAGATAAAACAAAAGACTGTAAAATTAATTTTACAGTCTTTTAATTATGGAAGGGTGTGTTATTTTATTTCAATGCTTTCTTAGAAAGGTATTTCCCAAACTCTTTTCCTGTTTTGGCATATGCTTCAGCAAGACGAACTCCTGTGTCCCAGTCATTTCCACCAAAAGTTCTACCTTGACCAGAAGCAGACAGTTTTGCAACCACCTTATCTGACCCTGTTTCTACAATTGTAATTGTTGTTTTAATTTCAGCATTCTTTCTCGCTACATATACGTTAAATCCAGGTTCTGAAAAATCTGTATTTACAATGATTGTATATTTAGTGCCAGCAGGGTCAGTAGAAAACTGTAGACCTGATTTTTCAGTGTATTTAGAGACTAAGTCCAAAAATTTTGGTTCAAACCTAGTTGCTCTATCATTAATCCACGCTTCTTTCCATGAATCACCTCTACCAGCTTCTTTTTCATTATAGTCTTTAACTTTTTTCTTTATGTAGTCTTCTTCTTTCTTAAATTTCCCTACAGCCATATTATCGTAAGTAAATTTAACACCAACTGTTTTTTGACCTTTTAGAACCTTGATATCTCCTTTTTGTACTCGAACTTGAGCTTCTAATGAGTTTGTTGCGAACAATAGGGCACCAACCATAAATAAGAACATGAATTTTTTCATTACAATGAATTTTTAATTAAAGTTTAATAAAATATGCAATATGTAATTGGTTTTAGTTAAATATAATACTTTTTATTTTAACGATGATCAAAAAATAAAACAGGTTTTCGGCTCATAGCAGGAAAACGCAACGCATTGATTGTCTCAAAACTTGTAAATTCAACTTTAGGCGCTACGCGTAGTTTTGCCCTAAAGTGATCCTTGACCCGTTTTTGAAAACGAGTAGAAGTATCTTTAGAAGCCACCTTGATAACAATTTCGTCGGTTCCAATATCATTGGTAAAGACCTCAATAACAAATGCTTTGATTGCTTCAAATTGATTCAACAAATTATACAATGCAGGAGGATACAAAGTAGTTCCCTTATATTTGATCATTTGACCTTTGCGTCCAATTACGGGACCAAGACGCAATGTTGTGCGCCCACAGGGGCAAGCATCTTGGTACCATTGACAAATATCGCCTGTTTTGAACCGCAATAAAGGCATTGCCTCCATTTGTAAGGTACTAATGACAACTTCTCCAGCTTCTCCTTCAGCAACCGCCTGACCATGCTCATCTAATATTTCGACCAGTATTAATTCAGGATGATGATGCCCTCCTCGGCTGTGGCTACATTCTGTGAAAGCAGTACTCATTTCGGTAGATGCGTAGGTTGAGTATAGTTCAATATCCCATAAGTCTGTAATTTTTTGACCCAATGTATTTAAGGAAAAATCTGGGTTTCTTAAAGACTCGCCAATACAGATGGCTTTCTTGATGCTGCTGTTTTTATAATCAATGCCATTCTTTTTGGCATATTCAATCAATTTAAAGATAAAAGAAGGAACAGCAATAAGTGCAGTTGGTGAAACTCGCTTGATGGTATCCCATTGTAAAGCAGGCAATCCTGACCCAACTCGTACTATTCCAGCACCTAATTTTCTAGCACCTAAGAAGTACGCCAATCCTGCCATAAAGCGACGATCAATAGTTGTGGTTAGGAGTAAAATATCTGTATCATCAATACCCGCACTAGCAAAAGAAGTCGCTTCATTATAAGCCAAACGATCTAAATCTTTATCTGTCAAGGCAAATGTGACTGGTTTTCCCATGGTGCCCGAAGTAGTGACATAGTCGATAATTTTGCGACGATCAACACAGATAAAGGCATCGTTGTTTTCTTGCAAATCTTGCTTGGTTGTCAACGGCAACTTTGGCAAGTCCTCTAAGGTTTTGATGCTTGAAATATCAATGTTATGCTCCTTAAAAGTACGTTGATAATAAGGCGAATTTAATGCAAGATAATGTAGGAGCTTTTGCAATTCTTGATCTTGAAAAGCTTTAATTTTTGAAGGATTTGCCGTTTCTATAGCTGGGATTTTCATATTAAATACTTACTGTTCTAATGTTTTTGATTGGCTTTTTTGGCAATGGATAACTTTTCTTCAATAGCCGTTCGTTCCGTTTTGGTCGCAATTTCTTTAGTCAATGCCTCTTTGTAAACGGCAATAGCTTTGGAATAGAGTTCTTTTGAGTGATAAAAGTTACCTGCCAATTCGTAGGCATGATAATAATCTGGATTTAGTTCAATAATACGTTCTGCTTTGGTTAAATCATGCTCTGAATAAGCTGTGCCATTGGCAGTTAGTAAAGTTAATTCTTTTTTTAATAGCCTAAAAGCTACGTAATCTTGAAATTCTGGAGAGGCTGCAAAAGGATCTTCGGGAATTAACAAGGAGTCGATCCCTAGGGATCGACTAGGCACTTCTTTTAAGCCAAATACTTGGTTCAAATCATAAGCAACAAATTCTCCTAAATTGTAGGGAGCTGTAGAAACCCACATCAATCGTTTTTCGGGCATGAAGATTACCGAATGATGTCCCAATAATTGGTTCAATGCTTTTTCATTTCCGAATCCAATGTCTTTTCCTTGATGCCCTTGTTTGTCTCGAAGAATTTTAGCCGCATCGAGATAGTCAACTTCGTTGATTTCGTTTAGGAGGTTTCGGGTGCGAATTTGGCGATAATTAGAGGCAGATGATTGGATATTAGTTTGGTTGTCTATATCCGTTTGGAAGCTATCACTTTGATAGTGATTCGAGCAAATAATACTCATGCTATCAGATCGATACAATGCTATTTTATCAATAGATTTTTCGATAATAGCAGTATAACCATCTTCCGCAGAACCAATCATCAACGATTCTGAAACAAAAGTTTCGTATTGTTGCGCAATCTCAAAAGCCTCGTCTATATTTTTAGCATATTGTAATATTTGTCGAGCAACAATCGAAATAGGAGTTTTGGCAGAAGTAGGCAAGCCTGATTTAGCCGCATTTAAAGTGACTGTTAGCCCTTTTTCATTCATTCCAGAGACTACACCCAAAAAGCCACCCCAAGTTATAGTAGCTAGTTTATACCCCTCTTCGGGGTTAATAAATAAGATGATTTTATCTTTGGCAAAATCGTCTCCAACATAAAAGTCAAAATTACGTCCAATAATCAAATTACTATCCGTGCTATTTTCTTCCCATGTAGAAAAAGAAGTACAACCAACAACTGCATAGTCTTTGAGCGCATGACCAATATCATGAGCGGCGTGGTAATTTAAAATTCGTTCATAATTAGAACCGATGCTGTTGAATTCATCGCTACAAAAATGCGTCTCTCCATAAATTTCTTGCTGATATTCTAATGGAATAAACTCGTCTAAGTTACGATTAAAAAAACCAACCATGTATCTCAATAAATAAAGAAACGCATCCGAAGGAATTAAAACTTTGATTTGGCGGACAAAGTAAAGTTCTTGCTGAACAATTAATTCTTGTGCTAAGTTTCCCAAAATAGCACCCCGCTCAAAAGGCTTGCCTTCGACATAAGCTTCCCACAAACCATATTCATTTTTACGCAACCAATTGTTATGAATCGTATAAAAATCAGGTGCTTGCTCTGTTCGTTGCAGCTCCCAAGCACTCGTATCTTTGATTTTTGGAGGGCTAATATTGAGCCACCATTCCAAGAAAAGAACTAAAAGCACTATAAAAATCAAAAGATTGCGCAATCGTTTGCCCCATTTTTTTAATCGTGTCATCATCTAATTTATATTAAGTGGCAGATACAATGTCTGTCAATAATTTTTTTCTTTCAACCAAACCAATACAAGCCAATACAGCACTAACCGTAACGCCTAGAATACCATGCATATTAATGTTTTGTCCTGTTAAGCGCAAATTGGGTATTCTTGTTTGAACTGCCAATGCCGTGCGCATGGGATCTTGATAATTTCTTTCAAATCCATAAAAAGATCCTGTAGGACAACCAATATAGTCCCTAAAAGATAGTGGAGTAGAGGCATGTGTATTGGTAACATTTCCTTTTAATTGTGGGAATTGTTTATAAACCTCTTCTAATAAGATTGAAGCTTTTTCTTCTTTAAAAGCCTCATAAGAAGCACCTCTAGAGGTTTCTTGAGATACGGTATTAAATGTATTTTCCCACCTCTGAACTTCTTTGTAATCCATATAACACATGGCAGCAAAGCTATCGGCATGAGTAGGCGATTTGCTAGTTATGGGAGTCAATGCCAAGTAAGTAGAAGGCCAATCCTTAGAATTATTTTCTATAGCATTCCAGACCTCTTTTGTTTTGTGGTGATAATAATTGCGATTGATGTATGGGACGGTATTAGGTTTCAAGGTATAGTGCGCCGAAAAAACGGCAGGAGTAGCTTGTGTGTTGTTGATACGGTTGAGATATGCTTTTCTCAGATGTCCTCGATCTTGGCGAACAAAACGACTCAATTGGCTGGGATGAGCACTAGAAATTACCTGTTTGCAATTCAATGTTTCACCTGTATCTAATAGAACCGATTTTATAGCATTTCCATCAAAAATAAATTGATCGACTTCCTTTTGTTTGAAAATAACACCCCCTTCTTTGCGAATTTGCTTCACCAAAAGTCTTGCAATTTGAGAGCCCCCATCAATACATCGCCAGGCACTCTCTATATAACTGTTCAAAACCATAGCATGCAAGTGAAAAGGAGTCGCAGAGCCACGTCCTGCATAAAGAATATTATTACCACCCAAGACAGCTTGAAGGGTAGGATTAGAACTAAAAGAGGCAATTTTATCTTTTGCATTAATTGCTAAATGACTCAAATCACTAGGATAAGAACTGTGAATGTCTAAAAAATATAATGGAAATTTTTGGCAAATATCTTGAATGGCTTTACAATAATTTTTAATCGCCAAATGTTCTTTAGGAAATTGTTGAGCAAGACTATCGACAAACCGTTCGTGTCCTTGTGCCATTTTATACACCGTATCATCTTCTCCAAAACCAATGGTATCAAATGCCTCCATATCCATGCGTTGGAGTTTCAACGTATCTCTAATACCCAAATACTTAAAGTATTGGTTGAGTGCTTGTCCTTCGCCCAATCCACCAATATAATGCACCCCTACATCAAAAATGCACCGATCTCGAACAAAGGTTTGCAAACAACCCCCTACCTGTTTGTTTTTCTCTAATACAGCGACTTTGTAGCCTGCTTTGCTGAGGATATAAGCGCAGATGAGACCACTCAAACCGCTTCCAATAATAATGATGTCGTATTGTTTTTCCAAAGTTGGGATTTTTATGCGTTTTGACTGGTTTGGTTGGGAATGTTTCTAATAACAAAGATGATATTGGATGTTTTTTGCGTTAAGTCCAATCGCTCGACATCCAATCCATAATCCTGCGCAATCACTTCAATGTCTTTACCTGATAAGAATGACAACGTTTCACTTTGCGTCTTGTTAAAACCAAAAATTTGTGTGGAAAACTTCTCAGTCCAAACAGTCCCCTCGTGTCGATCGGCTAAGTCAGAATCACCATCTCTTATAATCAACAAACCATTTTCATTAAGGTTGTCTAAACAATTTCTAATGAGTCTGTTTTGAGCTTCTTTGGGAATGTAGTGCAACATATCACTAATTATAAAAACATCGCTAGGCTCTAAAACATAGCGGGTGGCATCTGCTGCGGTAAACTGTATGTTTTTATTCTTTAAAAAGGATTGATTAGCGACAAGAATCTTTTCAGCGTCATAGTCAATGCCATGTATAATCCTATCCGAAGAGAGGAGATGAAGCATATAACTCATCATGCCATAGCCACAACCAATGTCTGTAATTTTAGCTTTTAAAGGCAGTAATTGATGAAATGGTTGGTATTTGTCTTCCAAGCGAACTTTAATTCTAGTATACCACTCTAAAACAGGTCCTTTGTAAATGTAATTTTTTATCAATCTGTCTTCAAAAAAATCAACGGTTTCGGTGGCAGTTTTGATCTTAGAATATTCGGTTTTAAAATATTTACTGATGGATTTGGTACGTTGAGAATAATTAGTTCCCCAACTCAAGTCAACAGGAGAAATTCTATCTAAGAATTTCATAGTGACAGTAGTACCGTGAACCAAAAAGTCATTTTTCCGAATACAATCTCCTGTTCCATGGAAAATAATAGGAAGGATATCCAAGTTGAGTTGTTCCGCAATATAAAAGGCTCCTTTTTTGAAGCGACTAATTTTGCCTGTTTTGGAGCGGGTACCTTCTGGGAAAACCATGATAGAATAGCCATTATTAACCAAGCCTTGTAGGTGCTGAATGCTATTTTCTGCGCCTGCATCGGAAGGATAAAAATCAGCAAAACGAATGACACGCCCAAAAATAGGGGAATTCCAAACCCAATTATTAGTCATTATAATAATCTTGGGATGCAACATCAAAACCATCATAATATCTAAGAACGATTGATGGTTGGCAATAATTAATGCTGGGCGATTGAGTTGTAATTTCTTACGATCAATATAGACTTTTTTTACATTAAACATCAGATGAATTAGAGATGCTGATAAGAGTCTAATGAGGCGGTGTAAAATGTACTTTTTATGCTCTTTCTGAAAGGGAGTTATTGTGAATACAAAGGTCAAAATAGTCAGTACTAAACAACCAGAAAGAAAGTGTGTATAAGCTACTATGGTGGAAACAAGACTTAGTAAGGTGTAAGGAGGTAAACCTTTCTTTTTTCGATTAATAATTAAGAAACCAAAAATTAAAGGCTGAATAGTAAAGGTGATAATTAGAATAGAAAGAATGCCAATAATAGACAAACTAGCGATAGAAAACAAAGCAGGATGTTGGGCAAAAATCATAACCCCCATACCACACATAGTGGTTAGGGCTGACAAGATGATAGAAGTTTTATAAGCGGGAAGAATGCGCTCTCCATACTTGTATTCATGCAGCAAACCTTTGGTAACAAAAATACTGTAGTCAACGCCTAAGCCGAAAATAAAGGTACAAATGATGATGTTGACAACATTAAATTTTAAGCCTAATAATGCCATCAAACCTAAAGTCCATTCCCAACTTAGTAAAATGGGGAAAATAGTTAATAGGGCTAATTCTATGCGTCCAAAAGCAATTAATAAGATAACAAAAACGATAATAAAAGACCAATTGACCAACAAACCAAAGTCTGTCTGAAGTGATTGAGCAAATTGGTCGGCAATAAATTGTTTGTCAAATATGGTAATGCCAGTCGTTTTTTCAAACAAAGGATAAACAGTCGCTTTTTGAGCATCGTCCAATTTGACAATGGAAATAAAAGAATATTGACCATTCTTGATGGTACTATATTCACTTAATACTAAGTCTTGAATTGCACGAAGCTCTTCCCAGTGAACAGGTTGGAAATCTTTTTCTAACAAAGAAACAAAAGCATCGAATGTATTGGGTTTAAATTTAAGAGATTCTCCTTGTTTTTGTAAAGCATCTTTTAACCCATTGATTCGCTCTGAAGTCCAAAAACGGTTCCATTGTGCAATTTTTTGAGCTTGTGCTTCTTGAGAAAGGATAAATTTACTAACCGAGGTATAGTTTTGAATGATGCCTGTTTGTTTTAACTTTTCCAACGTTGCCGTTGCTGCCTCGTTGCGTTGAAGTGCCGTTTCTAGACTTTCGGCAGAAGAAACAACATAGCTGCTTTTTAGTGCCTCGCCACCCATTTTTTGTAAATTTAGGTCGGCTGTTTTTAATGCTGGAGTCATGAAGTTGATATTATTCATATCTTCCTCAAATTGAACCTTATTATAAAAGAATAGAAGGGCAATTGTGGCAATTAATACCAGCCATCTTATTCCTTTATTGTTGTGAATTGGATAGGCAGCTAATTGATCTAAAAATGTTTTTTGGGGAACCGTTTGCGTTGTCTTTTGGGGCAAGAAATGTGGCAAAACTAGTAAAGCAAAAATAGCAGAAGAGAAAACGGCCACCGCTGCAAAAATTCCCAAATCTCGCATGGCTTCAGAGGACATATACAAGAGGCATAAAAACGCACTACTCGTTGTCAAACTGCTCATGATAGTTGGCGTAGAAATATCCCGAATGGTTTTTTCTACGGAGCCATCGGCTCGAAAGTGAGCAAATACGTGCAAGGAAAAATCAACGGTAACACCCAATAAAACCGCCCCTACGCCCAAAGAAATGGCAGAAATACTTTCTTTGTAGAGCACCAACGCTGCCATGCCCAAAGCTGCCCCTAAAACGACAGGAATAAAAATTAAAATAGGTATGGATAAGCGTTTGAAAAATAGGGTAATAAATAAAATTAAAGCAATCAATGCTGCCCCTACAGTATAGCTAATATCTGTTTTAATTTGTTGGGCATTGGCAACCGAAACGGCGATACTACCAAAGTACTCTGCCTCATATCTATTTTCAAAGGCTGCCTGTGTTGAACTAATTTTTTGATCAATTTCTTTTAGTAATAACTCATTAGCGCCTGTGGCTCCCGCATTCGTTTTAGGTGTTACAAAAAACAATAAGTGTTTTTTGTCCTGTGTCATAATGCGGCTATTGTACAAGGTATAGTTGCCATCAATTTGGAAATCCTGCAAGTTGCGGAGAGGAATACTAGCGAGTCCTAAAGGATCTTTTAGAACATTTTTTTTCATGACAAAACCAGTTGGAGAAATTAAGGTTTTGTAAACCGATTTTAGTGCTTTTTGTATTCCAGTAGAATCTAATCGACTTTCTAAATCTTTATAATCCCCTTGATCCAAAAACAAAGGAAGATGCTGATAGAATAGGTCATATAATTCTGTAATAGCACCGTCAGAAAGTGTATATCTAATCTCCTGAATTTTATTAGAGTCTAATGTCTCTATCGAAGCAACAAGACTGTCAGCGAAACTAGTTAAAGCTTCGGCATCCGCTTCTTGAGTAGTGTCGGAAAGAGAAAGATGGAAGATTAGATTATCAGAAAACTTAGTATTTTGATAGGCTTCATTAACCTTTTGAATATTGGCATCTAAAGGGATTACCTTAGAGATGTCTTCGTTTAAGTGAAGACGTGTTCCTATTAGTCCTAAGGCAATAGTCAATAAAACAAAAACTAAGGCAACTAAAAGAAATTTATGTTTTTGAAAATAATGATATAGAAAAAGGAAAATTGCATCCATTAGTGGGGCATTAGAAAGTATTTCTGTATTAGATTATTTAATGTGCAAAAATACAATTTATTGCAGCTTAAACCAAACATTGATAGGAATAGAAAGAATGAGGAGAGTTGAATGAAATGAGATTTGTCTTTTGATATTTTGAAGTTTTTGTTTCATTTTAGTTGTTGTCTCTGAGTTTTGTATGTAAGTTTTTTCTTTAAAGTTATTTATGAATTTGTTTTATTTTAATAATATGAAACAATATTTTGTTTTGAAGTTTTTGGGAGAAACAGAGAGTGCTGTTTTAATTGATGCTAGAGTAGCTTTTATGTTGCTTGTCAAGAGAATAAGAAGTTATTTTTTTCTCTAGTCTAGATAAAATGATGGATGTAGTTTGAGGATTGATTTTTAGGGGGAAGAAATTGCTTGTCCGACAACTATGAAAATGGACTTTGGTGAAACTTCAATTTTTCATCTTTCTAAATTCATTATTGATTCACCTCAAAAAATTATTATCATGGCTTATTTATTTTTGACAGCAGCTATTTTATGTGATGTAGGGGCTACATTTGCTTTAAAAGCGAGTGATGAATTCAAGGAATTATTTCCTTCTTTCCTAGTAGTTGCTGGCTATATCGGGGCATTTTATTTTATGACGCTTGCACTGCGAAATTTGACTTTGGGAACAGTTTATGCAACTTGGTCGGGTATAGGAATCATACTGGTTGCACTGGTTGGTTTTGCATTTTATAAGGAAAAGTTAGATTGGATTGCTATTGTAGGAATGTTATTAATTGTTGCAGGTGTTGTTTGCATGAATCTTCTTTCTGAAACCAATACGCAGTAAATTTTTTTGTCTAAAATCAATCACGTGTCACGCAGCACGTGCAACGTTTAACGGGATGCGTTTCGTTTATATAGAACCAAGTAAGTGGCAAGACCAATTATAAAAGCCGCTACAAATGATAAAACAATAGCCCCAACAGTATACTGGTAGATATTGGTTTGAATGACGTCCAAATCCCCCATTTTATCTAAGCTAAGATCGCCATGATTACCGCCCCAAACCAAGGCACCTGTCCAAAAACTAGCATATAAGATAAACGGAATCATTGGAGGGATACTAATATTAGCTGCAAAAAAGACAATAGGAACATTGAGCCGAAATAAAGCAGCAGTAGGCAAGGCTATTGCTAGTTGAAAGCCCCATAGGGGGAATATTCCCCAAAAAATACCATAGGCAACAGAGACTGCTTTTTTTTGAGGTGTTTCGTCTACTTTAAAAATCTGTTCGTGAAGGACTTGTCTTAAGCTTTTTTTTTTAGATTTCTAACAATCATTCTTGGTCTAAACCAAAAGAATGCTGCCAAACACAGAAATGTATTTAAAACTGAAATTCTAAAGAAATCTCTAAATGGTCTAAAGTGGGTAATGCGTTCTTCGGCAGGTGGGTAATAAACGTCAATAGGCACACAAAATAAATCCATGCCTTCCCATGCCGCCCGAACCAAGACTTCAACTTCAAATTCATAGCGTCCCGTAACAAACCACAAGTTTTCAAGTGCTTTGATTGGATACAGACGATACCCAGATTGTGTATCTTTTAGACGAATACCTGTTTCTACCCACAGCCAAAAGCTTGAAAATTTATTACCAAAACTACTCTTGGTAGGAACATTTTCTTGTCCCATATTTCGGGAACCAACAACTAATGCATTGGGATTGTTGGTTAACGCATCAACAAAAGTTGGTATATCTTTGGCGTAATGCTGACCGTCTGAATCTAATGTGATGGCATAGTCATAGCCTTTTTCAATGGCATATTTGAAGGCTCTACGCATCGCAATTCCCTTTCCTGCATTGGGTTGATACGAAAGTTGCATGATAGTAGGGTAGCGCTCCAAAATTGCTGCTGTACCATCTGTAGACCCATCGTTCACTACTAATAAATGAGAAATATGATGTTGTTGGTCTAATTCCAAAGTCGTATATTCTTTAACGGCATTAATGACCTCCTCTAGCTTTTGAGCATTATTATAAGTAGGAATAATAACACAGCATTTTAGCTGTTGTAAGCGATCTGCACAGTTATTTTTTGTTGTTTTGGAGGCTTCCATTTAAGCTAATATTCCTTTAAATTTGAAAAAAAGTGTTTCTCCTTCTTGGATAGAAGCATTAACCTTTAAGGAACCGTCTTCATTTGTATTAAACTTGATTTTTACTTCCAACAAAGGGTTTTTATTAGGGATAATCGGGATTAAAAATTTAGCTTGACTCGCCTTTTTTAAACGCACTTTTTGCCCTAAGGCGGTCGTTGTCAATTCAGCCAAAATTTGCATCATACATACTCCAGGGACAACTGGTTGGTGAGGAAAATGCCCCTTATAAATAGCGTGTTCTACATTCAAGTTAATTTGACTGTGAATGGTGTTTTCTATAACTTCTTGATGGTTAGTTGTAAAAAAATCTCCTTGTAGCATTGACGTTAATTTTTAGTTTATTCGTCTTCTAATTGACTGTGTTTGTTGGCAGACTAAGTAATCGTTCAAAAAAATAACAAGTACCACGCAGTAGCAGCGCAGCTAAAACAGCCTTCTTTTTGCTATTACATGTTTGGGGTAGATAATATTCTACAAAAGTACAAATAATTGCAGAATTAAAGCTTAATGTTTTAACAAAGTCAATTTCATATTTAAAGGCATCTTATGGTGTTGGATGTGAATAGAGCGTGGAATGTTGGCAATATACTTGGATAAGAAAATACTAACGGCTCTATTCTGATGTATTTCAGTGATTTTATGTTTTCTTTCTTGAACGAAGAAATGTTTTTTTTGATTGAATGTTGTTTTGAATATGGTTTGTTTTTTAGGAAACTTCCCTTTTTCAAATTGAGTCGCTTGACTTCCCAAAATACCTCTAGTTAAAAGCATTTCCATGTCTTGTTCAATAATTTTCAGGAATATTTTTAGTTTCATCTGCTCCATGGTCTTGTGTACGATAAAACCATTTTCACCAAATTCAAAGTCGAATAACGTCATACCAAACTTAGTCATGAAAATTGTTCTATAATTTCCCTCAGAAAGTTGCTTGAGTGCTAATAAACCACCTTGTTGAAATTTGTCGCCATAACTCAACGTTGTTTTAAATAGGAACGATTTAAAATTATCTTTAAAAATAGGTTTGAAATTATCACTAGAAAGCACCGTTTGGCTGCCCTTAGAAAGCGGGAGTAAATGCTTGGGAGTAGTACAACTTGTAAAAAATAGGCACCAACTAATGAATGCTAAAAGTTTGCTCAGGGATATTTGCATTGTTTTTTTTGTTCTTGAATTTCATTAAAGTATAATCACCTGATTGTTCGACCATTTTTACTTGTTCTACAGAGTAATCCTTCTTAGAAAAATAGATATTGATGTTTTTCATAAACTCCTGTACTTTCTTTTGTTTGGGAGTCATGATGACCAAATAAGCCGTGTTACTTTCTTTAAATTCATATTGATAATCTTCCTCATTAACAAGCAAATCCCCTTGTATACTTCCGATCATCATTTCATTAATTTTTTGAAATGTTTTATTACCAGAAAGATCATAAGAACTCACTTTCCCCTCGTCCTTTATAGAAACCTTGCCATCCTTGAGAATGATCAAATATTCCAATGGTTCGGTGTATTCCCAACGTAGCTTATTGTTGGCTTTATAAAATAATTTACCATGAGATTCAATATCTTCTGAAAGGACATCTATGTGTTTGGTCTGTACAAAATCACTTTGCAAACTATTGGTAGAAGCAGCAATGGAGTGCAATTTTTGTTGAAATGCTTTGCTGTCTTTCATGGGTTTGAATGTTTGAGCAAAGCTACTGGTATACGCTAAAAAAGCAATTAGAAAAAGTGTATATCGAATCATATAGATGGTTTGTTTTGATATGCTTGTAATTGTAAAAGTTGGTCTAAACCAACAACGGTATATCCTTCTTTCAAAAGATATTCCAAAAACAAAGGCAAGAACCTTGGTAGAAATTCTAAGTGATCGTGAAAAAGAATGACATCGCCTTTTTTAAGCTTTTTTTGTACTCGAATTAGTAGTCGTTGCTCGTCTTTAATCACAGTATCTAAAGAACGTAACGTCCATCCGATTGTTTTGTGTTTGACTTGGCCTAATGCTTTAGCAATATTAGGAGTCGTAATGCCATAAGGTGGTCTAAAAAATAAAGGCTTTTTTCCAATGTGTTGCTCAATAATGGTGTCGGTATCCAAAATTTCTTGCACGACTTTTTTGCTAGAGAAAAAATCAAAAAAATTAGAATGCGAAAAGCTGTGATTACCAACAAGGTGTCCTTCTGCATCCATTCTTTTTAATACATCAATTTGTTCTTCTGATGATAAGTTTTTGCCGATACAGAAAAATGTGGCAGAAACTTGATACTGTTGAAGTATATCTAAGACCAAATTACTCTGAACGGGGTTTAAAACACCATCGTCAAAGGTAATGGCAATTTCTTTTTTGCTCAAATCTACCGCTTGGCAATAAGCTGGAAGGTGAAAGTTACTAGCAATTTGGGTTGTTCCAAAATAGGCAATGGTAAATCCTGTTAAAAAGATTATCAAATAAACCCACCAAGCAGAATTCAAAAATGCAGCTATTCCAAACAAGCTCAATACGCCAAGAAGTACCGTGTTGAATCGTAAGTATTTAGGAAAAGGTCCCATTTTATGCACTTACTTTTGATAATAGGATAATAGAATGATTAATATCTTGGTGATTGTTGTAAATCAAAATATGTTTTGGGGCTTTTTTGTGAATACCTAATGCTGTTTTTGTTGGTAAGTCTCCTTTGAGGACTTGGGCACCAACCGCCATTGCAAATGCAGTACTGGTAGGATATTCTCCACACAATGTTTTATACTGACTATAGTCTGCTGTTGGAAATAATTCTTTTTCTATAGCAAGTGTCTTATTTCCTGTAAGGACAACATCAATGGCTTCTAAAGGAATATTAGCTTCTTGAAGTGTGTGCTGAATACTTTGTTGTACGGCAGTTTTGTCTTTGGGGCGATATAGCATGTTTACTCCTGCTACTTTGGCATAAGTATTTGGAGTAGGTTGGTCAGACAGAATAAAGCAAGCAGCACCTTCCCCCATTACCCGAACACCGGCTTTGGCACATTCTAAGCGTTCTAGTAAGATACCAAGTTTTTCGGTTTGTTCATCAATGCCGTTGACCAAAATATTATTGGCTTTATTATCATAAAATAAGAGCATGGCGTCTATCAAAGCAGATTCAAAAGAAACATTGCCTTGGACATAAGACATATTGTAACAATTGTTGTGGTGCAACAAGGCAATTTGTCCAGCAACGGTGTTGTGAGTAGATTGGACAAAAGCGGTTGGTGTCAAATAAGCCTCTTTATTTTCTATGATGGTCTCTAAAAATTTTTCGGTGTCTTTAACACAGCCCCAAGCTGTTCCAGAAATAATGGCGTCCAAAGAAGGATTGTTGGCATCGTCTAAAGCTTTGTGTGCAGTGGCTAATCCCATCCGAACAATACGACTCATTCTACGAAGCAATTTTTTTTGTATAAACTCTTTGTAGTTGGGTTCTTGACAAGTAAAAAAAGCGCCCTGTGGAGGTGCAATAGTTGCTCCCATTGGTTGATAAAATGTCTCTTGCGGAGAAATATTGCTAAGACCATTGATGTAAATATTCTTTTTCATAGTGCAATTTTGCCAAAAGTAATGGGATTATTGGTAGGCTTTGAAAACCAATGAAGAGGTGTTGCCTCCAAAACCAAAAGAATTGGATAAAATGTAGTTTAATTCTTGATTTTCGAGCAGTTCTGTTTCAGGGATCATTGTTCCTCCTAAAGCCTCGATGGGGGTTTCGAACCTCAAGTTAGGGTAAATGATTTTATGTTGTAAGGCTAAAACAGACAATACTGCTTCTACGCCCCCAGAAGCCCCTAAAGTATGCCCTGTAAAGGCTTTTGTAGAACTAAACTTAGGCATATTCTTACCAAAAAGCCGCTGCATAGCAATGCCTTCAGACAAGTCATTATTAGGCGTCCCTGTTCCATGAACATTAACATAGTCAATTTGACTAGGCTCTATCTGTGCAACATCTAAGGCTCCTTTCATGGCTAAAAAGGCGCCTGTTCCATCAGGAGAAGAGGCTGTTTGATGGTAAGCGTCATTGCTATTGGCATAACCAACTAGTTCGCCTAAAATATGGGCTTCTTTGGCAATGCCTTCAGCTTCCAAAACAATAAAACCAGCTCCTTCCCCTAAATTTAATCCACGTCGATTTTCATCAAAAGGTTGACTATAGGCTTCATCCAATATCTGTAAAACATTAAAACCATTGACAGTAAATTTTGTCAAGGCATCTACTCCCCCAACAATAGCACGATCCAATAAACCATGTTTAATCATTCGAGCTCCAAGCATGATGGTATTGGCAGCAGAAGAACAGGCGGTACTAATCGTAGACACCATTCCTGTTGCACCCAAACTGTCTGCAATTCGCTCCGTACTTTCGGCACATTCGTGCGTTAGCATCGTTTGGACATCTCCAGCTTGTTCATCTTCCATGAAATCCGCATAGAAGTGCTCTGTTTTATCCATTCCACCGACTGTATTACCAGAAAAAACGCCCGTTCTACCATCGCCCAAAACGGGACTTCCAGCCGAACGCCAAGCCTCCTGTGCGGCAATAATTCCTAACAAACTTGTTCTCGTAATACGTGTTTGAGGATCTATATTGGCCAATGCGCAAAGCTGTTGATTATCATACTTGACTTCACACAGAGGAAGTTTGCCTTTGTGTACTGTTTGCAAATATTGAATTTCTCCAACACCTGAACTGGCAGATTTGATGTTCGATAATGTTTCAGAGGTATTTTTGCCAATGGCAGAAATAATCCCGATTCCAGTTATAAAAATGCGCTTAGCCATTAATTAAATCCTTTTAATTTTGGTGTTGTAAAATATACTCAGCCATTGTATTTAATGAGTGAAAGATTTTTTTTCCTTCGTCTTGGTTTTTGATTTTGATGCCATATTCCTTATCTAAAAGTACAATTAGTTCTAAAGCATCAATAGAATCTAAGCCCAATTCTCCATTGGCATCAAAAAGCATCTCATTAGGGTCAATTTCATCTGGTTCTACATCCTCTAGATTCAATTGTTTAATAATTTGAACTTTTAGTTTTTCGATTAACTCTTCCATTTTCTAAAATTTTATTATTGTAAGAACCAATATCTTACATTTGGTTTTTTGTTATTTCTATTCTGTTATTTATTGACTCCAAACAGCTTTTTAAAAAAGTGCAAAAGCTTATTAAAGGGCTATTCATTTACAAGGTACAAGATAGCGTGATAATCTTCATCTGTATAATCTACCCAGCCTGTTAAACATATTTTAGCCGTTTCGGTTTGTAACATATCTTGGCTGTATTCTAGTAGCATTTCCTTATCAAACTGGTTGCTAACAAAAAAAACAGATTCTCCTTTTATATTGTATTTGATGCAAATTTCACCCACCATGATATTGGGTAAGGTGTATACAAAAACAGCAGGACTAGGAAAATAGTTATCTCTATCTTTTATAGAGTCGGTGTATTTAGAATCTGTGTGTAAGGTAGAATTAGAATTGGCCATGACTACTCCGATTTCTTCGGGAGCGTATCCATCCAATTGTCCATCCTTTAGTAAAAAATGTGCTGCTACAAAGGCTAGTTTGCACAAACGATCCATTTTATGAAACTTAGGATAGTTTAATTCAAATTCCTTATAAGCTCCTTTTATAAATTTAGGAAATGGGAGGGCTGTATTTTCATAAATAACCCGCCCATTTATGTTAATTGTTCCTGCTTTTATTTCACAGCAAGGATAGGTTGTTGTTTGTTTCATGGCGTGTTAAGTTGATGATTTTGAAAAAATCATAGCAGCATTACAACCACCAAAACCAGACGCTGTTTTAAGGCATTTTTGTAAAGGCTTGGAGCTTGTTTTCTCAATGACATTTATTTTCTTTGGAACACCTAGTTCTTCAAATCCTAGAGAACGATAGAGTAAATTATCTTTCAAAGATTGAATGGCTACAATGCTTTCAATAAGCCCCGCAGCACCCAAGGTATGTCCAATATAGCCTTTTAGGCTGTTTAGAGGAACTTCTTGCAAATTGGCTAATGCAATTGCTTTTGATTCCATTTCATCGTTATAAGGAGTAGCCGTTCCGTGCATAGACATATAGTCAATTTCTTCTTTAGGACAATGGGCATCCTTTAGTGCCTTATTAATGGCAATAAACAAACCATCTCCTGTTCTTGATGGTCCTGAAATATGGTTGGCATCGTTGGACGAAGCACCACCGTCTATGGTAATAACTTCGTTCTGATGGGCTGGTTTATTGGTACTTAGCACTACCGTTCCAATCCCTTCTCCTAGATTGATACCTATCCGATTTTTGTCATAAGGTTTGCAGGGCGCATTGCTCATTGCCTTGAAAGATTGAAACCCAGATAAAGTAAATTCTGAAATTAAATCACCACCTGTAACAACGATGTTCTTGTATTTCTTTTTTCTTAATAATCGTTTGGCAACATCCATGGCTAAAACACCTGAAATGCAAGCATTACAAACAACCAACGGCGTATTAGGATTCTTAAAATAAAGCTGAACTTGTTTTGCTAAGCTTCCCAGCTGCACCCTTTCTTTAGGAAATTTTCCTCTGTTTTTATGCTCTAGCAAATCAATATTGCCTTTAGTAGAAGCCACAATAATTAATGTATCTTCTGCCGTCAAATCTACAGAAACATTGGACGTCGCATCTAAGATAGATAGCAAAAACAATTGCTCTAATTTAGAATACTGTGTTGCGGATTGAAGCTGTTGAGCTGCCTTTGTTGCTAAAATATCCTCTTGTATTTTAGAAATCCAAACAGGAGTAGGATAAATAGAAGGGTCATGGTGGCAGGTTACGCCCGTTTGTTCAGCAACAATTTTCTCCCAGTTGGCTTTTGTTGTAAACCCCAAGGAAGAAATAATATTGTCAGCAATAATATAGATAGGTGTTTTTTTCATTTAGTATACTTAGTGACAGTTTGATTCCAAGAGTAGAGGGTTGTTTTTAAAGCAATCCCCACTTTTGTTTCCACTCTTCATAAAATGTAGGAACAGCCAAATACAATTCCCGATTTTCGTCTAAAAATACCTGTGTTGTTTCCCCTGTAGCAGAGAGCGCACCATCACTTTTGCGATAAATTTTATAATCAAAGAAAAGCTTTGCAGCAGGAGTGTCAATAAATGTTGTTTCGATAATAGCCGTATCGCCATATTCCAATGGATTCATGTGTTCACAGCGCATGCTTACAATAGGAATTAGGAAGTTATTATTTTTAACATCTAAATACGTGATACCGTATTTTTTGCCCCAAGCTTCTCGACCATCTTCAAAAAAACGAACATAGTGTCCATGCCATACAACAGCCATAGAATCTACTTCGCTAAATTTAATAGGTTGCTCAAAAGTATGTTGAAGTGTTTTTCCTGTAATACGTCTTCGTTTGCCTCTCCGAATGGTTTTCATAGTTATGCTTGTTCCGTGTCTGCAATGAAAATTTTCATTTGGCATTTAGCCATTACTTGATCCCCTACTTTAGAAACGCCATTAATTAAAGTGAAATTCATGATCTCATGTTCGATTTCTATTTCAGTAACTAACTGGTCTCCAATTTTAGGAAGCTGCTCAATAGTTAGATTTTTAATTGCCCCAATAAACCCAACAGGAGGCTTCTCCCCTGCTAGACTAGACAAATAACCAACTTGTGCAGCAGCAGTTTGGGCAATATTTTCTGATAAGCCTGATGCTTGAAAAAGACCTTCTTCGCAAAAGACATTATCCTCCTTAATTGTTAAGGCAGTAACCGCTTTTTGCGCATCAACTGCTAGGATGGTGTCAATCATTGCCATTGGCGGTTTTTGAGGAATCATCTGAAGAACCGAATCGCCAGTAACTAAAGGCACTGTGGGGGAATTTGTATTATCCATTACTTGCTTGCTTTTTTTTTGTGTTATTGCGTTTTCGTCTAGAAGAAGTTTGGGTAGGTGTGTCAGGGACAGCCCAAAAATCATAAAAATTGTACCATTGATATGGGTATAATCGAATTTTTTCTTCTACACTAGTTGCAAAGTATTGAGCGGCATCTTGTACGGATGTGGAATCCCTAAATGGTGGTGTGGAGTAAAAGTGATAATGACTAACCGTTTCCTTAAAGGCAAAAACAATGGTATAAGGTACCTTCATTCGCGTAATCAGCTGAAATGGTCCAGCTGGCAAATGAGCCTTTTCGCCAAAGAAATCGACGACTACTGTTTCTGCACCAGGCAAAAAACGATCTCCGTGCATACAAAGAATTTCACCATTCCTTAAAGCAGTACCCATTTTGATAATATGAGAAAAATCATCTCCAATACCAATAATATTTGCTGCTTGTTTGACTTGAATGCGATCTAGGAATGCTTTGATTTTTTGATGCTCTGCTTCCAACATGACGATGTTAACACGTGCATGATTTCCCACACTATCTTCCAACATACTACCAGCCATTGACCAATTTCCTCCATGGCAACTGATTAGTACGCCTCCGTTGCCTTCTTCGGCAATGGTTTGCAAATGCTCAATCCCATCAAAGTAGTATGTAAACTTATGATTCTGCCCAGCCAATACTGCTGTACGATCAATTAAGGCTTGTCCAAAAGAAAAATAGGTTCTATAAACAGCCCATGCACTAGGTAATCTTCCTTTTTTTAGACGTTTTCTAAAGAAAGAATAAATTGCCTTGGTAGAGGTTGGAGCAAATAGAACGAAATAGAATGAGACAAAGACTAAGAGCAGATAAGCCGCTCGAAGCCCCAGATTTTTTAAGATAAAAACGAAAATTTTATATCCTAATAGCCCACCCCTAGTTTTTCCTTTCCAAGAAGCCATATTTCTTTACGATGCGTTTTCTTGTGTAAATTTGTGCAAATGAGTTTCAATCATAGTGTAAAAGTCCTCAAAGGTATCAACACCTTTGAAATCTTCTGCTGTTAATTTGAAACCAAAGTGATTTTGTATCACTACAACCAAATCTACGTAATCTAAACTGTCTAAATCTAATGTTTCGTGTAAGTTTTCATCCAAAATGATGTCATCAGGATCAACCTCAAATTCGTCAATCAAAAAACGATTTGTGGTCTCAATTATCTTTGCTCTTTCCATTTTATTGTTTGAATTTTCTGATGATTAATGATGAATTAGTACCTCCAAACCCAAAAGAATTGGATAAGAATGTATCTATATCATGGTTTATTGTTGTTGTTGCCAAATTAAGAGGTTTAGCTTCTTCGGCTACATTTTCTAAGTTGATATTAGGTGCAATAAAAGAGTTTTGCATCATAAGCAAGCTATAAACAATTTCACTTGCTCCAGCCATCCAGCATTCGTGTCCTGTCATAGATTTGGTAGAACTTACATAAGGGCAGTTATCGCCTCCAAACACAGAACTAATTGCCATTGCTTCGTGCTTATCTCCTAGAGGTGTAGATGTTGCATGGGCATTAATATAGTCAATATCAGAAGGGGCAACATTAGCTTGATCCAATGCCATTCTAAGAGAACGAGCGGGTCCCTCTACACTAGGTTGAGAGATATGCAGTCCATTAGAAGAGAAGCCATATCCGATTACTTCCGCCAAAATAGTTGCACCTCGTGCAATAGCAGACTCATAACTTTCTAAAATGACAGTGGCACCACCCCCACTAGGAACTAATCCGTCTCTACCAGCATCAAAAGGTCTAGAAGCCTTGGTAGGATCATCCATTTGCACAGAAAAAGCCCCTAAGCCATCAAAACTACCCATTGCATTGGCATTGACTTCTTGTGCACCACCACAGACAACCATACTTTGCAAACCTTGTTTGATGAACATATATCCCAATCCAATAGCATGGGAACCACTGGCACAAGCAGCACTAATGGTAAAATTGATGCCTTTGAGCCTGAATATCGTAGACAGGTTCATATTGATAGTTGAGTTCATGGATTTGAAAATATTGCCAGATCCCATCAAGGTAGTATCTTTGACTTCTCGCAACTTATCAATTCCCTCTATTACTGATTGAGCGGTACTATCGTTACCATACAAAAGACCAATAATATGACTATCTAAAAAAGCATCATCAATACCTGCCATTTGTAAAGCCTCTATTGTTGCCATATAAGCGTAACGACTTTCCTGTCCCATTCCCACACGCATTCTACGCTTCAGCATTTTCTTTAGATTAGGCTCAGGTAAGATTCCTGTCAAAGCAGAGCGATAGCCCATTTCTGTACGAATGGGATCAATACCGATGCCAGATTTGCCTGCATACAGTGAATTCTTTACCTCTTCTAAGTTAGCACCTAAACAAGAGTAAATTCCCATTCCTGTTATTACAACTCTATTCATTTGTTCATATAATTAAGTGTGTAAGCCACCATTAATCGAGATGACTTCACCAGTAACATAAGAAGCCTTGGGAGAAGCTAAGAAAGCCACAACATCTGCAACTTCTTCAGAAGTTCCAAAGCGGCGAAGAGGAATAATGGAGCGATATTGTTTTTCTTCAATACCTTCTGTCATATCTGTTTTTATAAATCCTGGTGCAACAGCATTAACCGTAATTTTGGCGCGACCAACTTCCTGTGCGAGGGCTTTTGTTGCACCAATTATAGCCGCTTTAGCAGCTGAATAATTCGTCTGTCCTGGCATCCCTTTAATTCCAGAAAGAGACACAACATTGACAATACGACCATAGCGATTTGTCAACATTTTACCAAATACAGGTTTGGTGACATTATAAAAACCCGCAATATTGACATTCAATACAGCATCCCAGTTTTCTTCTTCCATCCACATAAACAAAGCATCTTTGCGAAATCCTGCATTGTTAATCAAAACCTCAATGGGCGAATCAGGGTGCTCTTCCATCCATTTTACCAATGTTGCATCTACTTGCGCTTTGTTGGCAACATCAAATTGTAATAATTCTGCTTTTACATGGTACTGTTCTACTAGTTTGGCAGTTTCTTGAGCGGCTGTTTTGTTGCTGTTGTAATTAACAAGAATGTTGTAACCCATTTCCGCTAACTTTTCGCAAATAGCACGACCGATTCCTCTTGAACCTCCTGTTACTAGAGCATATTTATTCTCGTGAGTGTCTGGTGTCATTTTATGTTTGTCTTCTTTTAGTGTACAGGTACTTCATTTCAATTAATGCGTACCGTTTAGACTCGTTTTTTGCACTTCTGGTTGGTCAAATATATCCAGACGTTTGTTTTGTAAATATTCTTTTACTGCCGTATTGCGAGCATACATCGTCGTATCTTCTACAAAAGGTGGCGTAATTTCTTTTAGTTCTTTGTATAAGGATTGAGTATAAGAACTCAATTTGTTTTCAACTTCTAAATATTCTACTGCCTGCACAATAGCAACAAATTCAATAGCCAATACTTGGTATGCATTTTCAATTACTCGACGGGTAGCAGAAGAAGAATTGGTTCCCATACTGACGATATCTTGATTATCGTTGTTGTTAGGGATACTATGAACATACATAGAATTAGAAAGCATTTGGTTCTCTGCTGTTGTTGAGGTAGCGGTAAATTGAGCCCCTTGTACTCCAAAATTGAATCCTAACTCTCCTAAGTTAACAAATGGAGGCAAGATGTCATTTATCTTGTGATTCAATAAGAAGTTCAATTGGCGCTCTGCCAACATGGATAGCTTGGTAACCGCTAAACGAAGATGATCCATTGATAAAGAAACGTAGTCACCGTGGAAGTTTCCTCCATGATAAACATTTTGTGTCGCCACATCAATAATTGGATTATCGTTCACCGAGTTTGCCTCATTCTCTAGGGTTTGTATCGTTTGGTGCAAGGCATCATAGATAGGACCTAAAATTTGAGGTAAGCAACGTAATGAATAATACTCTTGTACTTTCTTTTTGATTACCGTTTCTTTTACTTCTGTATTATAAAGATGTTCTTGACGGTTTTCTGTCAAAGCACTATCTTTCAAAATACTTCTCAAAATATCGGCAATAGCACGCTGTCCTGTGTGCTTTTTGGCATAGTTCAATTCTTTGGATAAGTGATCGTCATAAGCACATACAATTTCGTTGAGCATTGCAGATGCTGTAATCGACCAAGCCAATAAATTCTTAGCAAGGCTAGCATTAACAAAGCCTACTCCTGTCATGACAGAAGTCCCATTCATCAATGATAAGCCTTCTCGCATTTGTATTTCCAAAGGTTGAATAGCCTTATTTTTTAATACGTCTGCACAGCTTTGTTTTTTGCCTTCATAAAAGACATCACCTTCGCCAATATAACCCAATGCCAAGTGTGCTAACTGAACAAGATCGCCACTGGCACCAACACCACCATGTTCAAAAACAACAGGACAAATTTTTTCATTGATCAACGTACAAATTAATTCAGGAACTTGTTTATCAATACCAGAATGTGCCAACATCATCGTGTTTAATTGGCAAAGCATAGCAGCTTGAATATACGTATCATCAAAGGCATTTCCCATGCCAGAGCAATGGCTTCTAATCAAGTTGTATTGCAATTGAATGCATTTATCATCCTCGATTTTGTATTGAGCCATAGGACCAAAACCAGTGTTGATGCCATAAATAACTTTGTCAGAAGCAAATTCTTTTAAGAATTGATAACATTCCTCTACTTTTTTTAGAGCATTCGCATCTAAAGTAACTTCTTCTTTATTGAACAAAACTTTTTCAAAATCTCGTAATACGAGCCGTCTGTCTCCTATTCTTACCATCGCTGATTATAATTATATAAACTACATTTCTAGTATTCTACAATGAATTAAAGTTCATTTGTATTTCTACAAAGAATCCAATAATTCTTTTTCTTTCTGATTGGTTACGTTTTCAAAATAATAGTCCAAAATCTCATTTAGAACATCCGCTTTTCGTTGACCACGAACACTAGACAAAATTTCTAATTTACCTTTGTTTTTAGTGATTAATGATGTCGTGAAAGGCACTCTTGTTTCCTTGAGTTTTGGGCGACCTAATTTTTTCTTCGTTGTTTTTTCAGGCTCCGCCATGATTTCTAATTTGAATACCTATAATAAGGCACTATATTTATGTTTGTTTTATGTATCTTTGTGCACAGTTTTTGATACTATGCTGGTATTTTGGTTGCGCAAGATAAAACACTTTTAGATTTTATCAAATTTTCACTTTTAAATTTTAAAAAGTCTTTTAAGCTTTTCTTAGAACTCGCTTAAATTTCCTATATTTTTTACAGATATGTTACAGTCTATTAATGAAGAAGCTACCCATATAAAGCCCTCAAATGGATACTCTATGCGAGTAAAATAATAAGTTTTGCCTTCCCAAGTTGTTGTTGCAAAACGAACATCTGTATAAGCTGCCATATCAAACATTCGACCTCCTACTGCTTTTACCAAAGCTTCTTTTTTAGACCACAATTCAATTAATTTCCAATCAGAATCATGGGCTTCTATGATAGCATTTTGTTCTACTGGACTAAAAAAAGAAAAAGAAGACTCTACTTTTTCAAATTTTCGAAATGCTTCAATATCTAATCCTAAAGCATCTGCTTCCCCTAACACAAGTCCCACTAGGTGCTGATGATGGCTTATGTTGAATGATAGTTTTTGATTGGGTAAATTTAAAATGGGTTTGCCCGAACTCTGATATTCCAATTTATCCAAATTAAGGGCGAAACGTTGTGTCAGTACTTTATGTAACATGACGTAACCTAATAAAGAGATTACGCGCTTTTTTTGTTGCTTTTTTCTAAGAATCCTATTTTGAATGTTAACAGGTAATAATTTTAGCAGTTGATCGAAAGAACTTGTAGGTAATATAGGTTGGTGTAAAAATAGATGAATCATATATTGCAATTGACACTTGAAGCGTTACACGCTTATTATACCTAAATGTTTTTTTACTCAGACTTAAAAATCCAACAAAAAAAATCAAAATACCAAAAACATACTTTTTTTCTTTCGTCTTCTTAATGTACTAAAAACATACCATATCACCGGTAGGATAGTTGTTTTCTATATTGTTTTTTTCTATTAAAAATCTAGTCTGATAGTTTTATTTTTTTTTCTTCTGGAATTCTTTCTTCCACTTTCGGAATTGAGTGTTAGAGATGTCTTTGATTATATCGTAAATAGCTCCCATCCAATAGTTTCTAAATCCAAAACCTCGGGCTTCTCCAGACATTCTTTTAGAAAAAAGTACCTTCTTGGACTTGGTATTAAAAATTACCACATAAACATAAGCTCGCTCTTGAAATTTGTTCAAACTATGTACAATAAAAGAAATCCCTAATTTATGCTCTAATCCATCTGTATTGTAGCGTTTCACAAAGGCTTGTAATTCTTTATCTGAAAAATTAGCAGGAGTCTCGTTTGTTACCAAATCTATATAATCTACCTCTGCGTTTAGTGCTTCTACAACGCCCAAATGATAGTCAACATCGCTTTTCATAAATGCTTTTTTGATGTTGTACTTTTCCTCTTCAGAAATCATCAAACCATTCCATGTATTAAAGTAATAACTTTGTATCTTAGCTGGGTCACTAAAGCCTTCTGATCCAATTAATTTTACATTAGAAAAATCTAATCCAACAAAATCCATTGGCAGCTTAGATGTTGTAAATACATCTTCTATTGTTTGTGAGAATAAGCTATTGATACTAAAGCAAAATAATAATAGTAGATAATGTTTTTTCATAATAGGTACTATAATTTATTGAGTAATAATATGATAATCAATGATTTTGTATACTTGTTAAGAATGGAGATTTTAAATAGGCACATTTTTTGACATCTCCAAACAGTAACATCCTCAAAATTTACTAAATAAGTTGTTGATTTCAAATGAATCCCATGAATCATTACTTCGTAGGAAAATCGTATTAGTTTAGCTTCGCTGCTACTTCGTGGTACCGTGTGAGGGCTTCGCCGTTGATTATCAAAAGAGTATATTTTTATTATTCAACCCTATAAATAACTGATAATCAAACTAATGCAAAGATGCTTTTTTAGTTTTTTACAAAAAAGCTAAAAAACTAAGCTTGCGCTCTCACGACCACAGGGAGCTAACTAAAAGCGAAGCGCTCACGAAGTAATCCACGAAGTACTAATGAATGAAACACTTTTTTAATTCTATTTTCAACTTATAAAACACAGAACAATCAATTATCATGCTCAAATATTTATTCCTCCTTTCCTGTTCTTTATTTTTCGTGCCAAAAACATATTCTCAGAATGCCTCTGCATGGAATAAAGAACAAAAAAACTTAGTTTATTCAGAATGCACCAAAGAGTTAGAAAACAGTGGCATTTCTTCTAATTCTCAAAGAGAAGAGTTCTGTTATTGTTTTTTACAAAAACTAACCAATGAATTTAGTCCTAACGATTTGACCAACCTAATAGAACTTGAGCAAAGAAAAGTATCAGAAAGATTTTATACTACTTGCTCTAGAGAAACAGGGGTACGATTCGACTATACTAATAATTCAAATTCCTACTCTAGTTCAAACTCCTGGAACCGAGAACAAAGAGATTATCATTATAAAAAATGCCAAAGAGATCTTTTTGCCCAAAATTACAAAGTAACCTTGGAAGAACAAGAAGAGTTTTGCCTTTGCTACTTAGATAAACTTACGGGCAATCATTCTGCTATGGAAATTGATAATATGATTGCTCCCGAACTGAAAAGAACTCAAAGTCAGTATTTTAATACTTGTTCTAGTGAAACAGGAATTAGTTTGAGTACAAACAATATCGCTACATCAGTTTTGGAGGTTTTTACAGGAGACTGGGATAGAAAAAAGAAAGACAAATATTATAGCAATTGTGAAAATGATTTGCGTAGTAATGACAACAATTATACAGAGGACCAAATAGAAGAATTTTGCCTTTGTTATGTTGATAAACTCTCCAATCAATATTCGGCAAAAGAATTGGAGGATATGATTACTCCCGAACTAAAGCGAGTAAAAGAACGACTTTATAGTAAATGTACCTCAAAAACAGAAGTTGGTACCATGACTTTAGAGGATAATATGCTTGGGCGTTGGGAAAGAAGCACAGGCGAAGTACTTATCTTTAAAGAAGATGGAAGCCTTAGGTATATTTATGAGGACAATGATATGGATGAAAACTGGAGATGGAAATACAAACCAGGTAATATTCTTTCTTTTATATCTGATGGCGTAGAAACGGAGTACAAAGTCCTTTATATCAAAGATGATTACATTAAATATACTCCTCGTCGATACAGCAAGCAAATTTATGAATATTATAAAAAATAATTAAATACTACTAAATATGAAAACGATTACATTCTTTTATTTATGTTGTTTTGTAACACTTTTTGCTCAAACTAGCTCTGCTCAAACATATTATTATGACAATACGCAGTCTATAGAAGGCGATGACTATGAGGTCTCTTTTGATAATGCTGTTTCTAAAAACGATTATTGCAAAATGGCAACCAAAGTCACTAACAATTCGCTTGATTTTATCATGATTGAGACGAAGGAAACGGTTTACAAAAATGGTACTGTTGAACAGAATCACCCCAAAAAGAAAACATTCATTGTTTCTCCAGGAAAAAAGAAATCGTATACAATGGTTTTTGATGGAAATGGAGGTTACGATTACAATGTTCAAAACTTTAGCATTGACTTTGGTGGTCTCTATTTAATTCCTTCTGATGGAGAAAAAGTAAAAGCTCCTAAGTTTAACCTTCCAGCTTCTGATAATGAAATTGAAGCAGGGGATTTTGTTATAAAACTTAAAAAACTAAAAAAGGAAACCAAAGAGACGATAGCTACCTTTGAAGTGATGTATAAAGGTCGAGAAATTGGTCTAGTTCATCCTAGCAATTTAGTAGCTGTATTTACTGGTAGAGGCGGTGCTGGTTATGCCAATGACAACAAAAATGCTGCTTCAGAAGTCTTAGAAAGAGGTGATAAATGCACCGTTAAAGCAGTATTCCATATTTCTGCTAAAGATGGTGACATGCAATTTGTCCCCATGCAAATTATTTGGAAAGATACTTTCCAAACGACTAAAAAAGAGAAATTAGATAGAGCAACGATTGATTTCCAACTTGGGCGCAAAAAATAAGCATTCTTACTTTTTTGATAGAGCAGACATTCATCAGTTATGAATGTCTGCTTTTTTATTTTTCACCTCCCCTACCCTTCCTTACTGAACAGGATAAGCTGTGCTGTATTTAATATCGTTCATCGCAAAAACAGTGTGTACATTCCCTACATTATCCAGTGTTGCCAAATGGTAATAAGTAAACTTGTGGTAAGCCTCCATATCTTCCACAGCAATTTTTATCATATAATCAAATTTACCTGTGATATGATAACACTCCAATACCTCTTCAAATTTCACAACATTTTGCTCAAATTTCAGCAAATTATCCTTGCTGTGCTGATTCAATGAAACGTTACAAAAACCAATCAAATTTCGACCAATTTTTTTTCGATCTACCAGCGCCACATGTTTTAAAATAATTCGATGCCGTTCCAATCGTTTTATCCGTTCGTAGACAGGAGTAATACTCATTCCTAAAGTACCAGCAATTTCTTTAGTAGTAAGTTTGGCATTTTCTTGTAGCATCTCAAGAATGCGATGGTCCACTTTATCCAGTTTTATCATCAGAAAAAAAATCTATTAATAAAAGAATTTTTAGCTTCAATTAGATTTATAATCTATTTATTAAGTAATAATAGTTTTATTTTCTTTAAAATTAAAATTTAGTAAAAATAAATTCTACCAAGAACTACTTTAGCCTAAATTTGCATTTATTATTAATTGCAAAAAAAAACAACATTTAAAACATTTGAATCATGACTGAGAATATTGCATTTGCATTACTCTGTTTCACCTCTTTCTTTTCTTTAATGAATCCGCTTGGTATCATGCCTGTATTCATTACAATGACATCAAATTTAGAGGATATTGATCAACGTAGAACTGCTCGCAAAGCAATGGTAGCAGCTTTTTTGACTTTATTAGCCTTTGCTTTTTCGGGACAGTTGCTGTTTAACTTTTTTGGTATTTCTGTCAATAGCTTTCGAATTGTGGGGGGAATCATCTTCTTTCAGATGGGAGCAGATATGTTGCAAGCTCGATTGGGAAAGGTAAAAGTTCCAAAACACGAAATAGAAGAATATGTAGCTGATATATCCATTACTCCCTTGGCGATTCCTATGATTTGTGGACCAGGTTGTATTTCTAATGCTATTGTATTGATGGAAGATGCTACTTCTGTAGAGCAAAAAGCAATTCTGATAGGAATGATTTCCTTAGTGTGTTTATTAACCTATATTATACTCTTTTCATCTACCAAAATTTCTAACTTCTTGGGAGAAACAGGTAATAATGTCTTAATGCGTTTGATGGGACTGATTCTAATGGTTATTGCTGTTGAGTTTTTCTTAAGTGGTGCCAAACCTATTTTGGCAGACATATTCCCTGCCATTACAGCCAAAGCTTAGCACTTGTCACGTGTAACGTAACAAGTGGGAAAGTAAAATAAGAAGTCACATTTCAAGTGGCACGTTGCACGTGTAACGTGTCACTTGGCTTTTGAAGCATATATCTTCAAAAATACTTTTTGCATTTCGAGATTTTTAACTGGGGCTACCTGCTCAAAATAATGCTCTATTGCCAAATTCAGAATATCAGCAACACCGCCTCTCCCTTCATGAGAAGCAGCTTCTAACATAGCTCGATTTTCTGGTGTCAGAGCAGTTGTAAAAGGAATTCGTTTTTTCTTTTCTGGTTCGATAGATTGACTAGTCGCTTTAGCTACGACAGAGTTAATTTGCTCTTTGCTAGGTAAATTTCCTGATGGAGTATCTTTTCCCAAACTAAAATCAGAAGTTCTTGAACGTTTTTTCTTAGCCATTCTTTAATATTTTTACAAATTCATTAAGCCATACTGTGAAATTTAATTTGGCCTTATTATTAGCATTAACATCATAATAACTGCTCACGGTATCTATTTCTTCGAATAAAGTATAATTGCGCAAACGACAAAGCATAAATGGAATACCTTGACTTCTCAAATGTTCTATCTCTGAAATTAAAAAAGCATTTGTCTTAGAACGGTCTTTATACATATTAACAAACCCAAAATATGTCAATGGCCGTGCAGAGTCCGCACGAAGCTCTTTTAATTTATTGGCAACCTTAAGATACTCGATGCTCGCTTCTAAGTTAAAGCTACCAGCTCTAAAAGGAATAAATAGATAATCGGCATACATCAAAGCTTTGGTTATTTCTTGATTTTCGACAGCAACAGTATGATCCAAACGACCAGCAGTATCTATCAAAATTAAATCGTACTCTTTGTCTAAGTCATAAATCTTATCTTGTAACTCCTCTACACTCATCCCCAAAATTGGATAGGGTACCTTTTCCATGTCTTCTTCTTCAAAGCTTCTTGCCTCTACCAAACTCTGTTGTCTATCACAATCGACGACACACAATTTGATATTAAAAGGAGCTTGTGATAAGGCATTTGCAGCCATCGCAATGACGGTACTTTTCCCAACACCTCCTTTCTGATTTCCAAAAGCAACTATTTTTCCCATACAATATAGCATTTTAAACGTTACACGTGTAACGTTTGATGTTAAAAGTGTCCATTGTCAGGTGTGAAGGTAGTACATTTCTTTTTTTCAAACAAGTGCAACGTTTAATTTTTCATTTAGCACGTGTAACGTTACAAGTGCTAAATTTTATTTCAAAGCATTTCTAGATTCAGTGCTTTTTTTAGTACCTTTCAACAAACAAATAAGAAATGGAAAAGAGTAAAAGAGAATTGACCCTGCGCTTTTTGGCAGAACCAACCGATGTTAACTTTGGGGGAAAAGTACACGGGGGAATGGTCATGAAATGGATTGATCAAGCAGGTTATGCTTGTGCCCGACATTGGTCAGGGGGATACTGCGTTACGGTTTATGTTGGAGGAATTCGCTTTTTGAAGCCAATCCATATTGGCAATTTAGTAGAAATTCATGCAAAGGTAATCTACACAGGAAGAACAAGCATGCACATAGCGGTTGATGTCTGGGCCAACGACCCTAAAGAAGATGAGATGGTCAAAACAACTCATTGTGTCATTATTTTTGTAGCAGTAGATGGAGATGGAAAACCAGAACCAACGCCTTCATGGGTGCCAAAGACACAAGAAGATAAAGATTTAGAGGCTTATGCCAAACGCCTTATGGATTTGCGAACAAGTATCCAAGAAGAAATGGATCGAAGATAGTTCTTTTGATATGAAACACACATTAATATCCTACTGGTTGGTAATTTTTTTATGTTGTGGATTTAGCAGTCCTCTCAGCTATGCTGAGGCAGTTCCTCGCAGTCTTATAGATCAAACACAACATTTTCCTGTCAAGAAAGGAAAAAAGAAACGAAAACATAAAAAACGTAAGCGGCTTTTTGCAAAACCCAACAAAACAAAAAGCAATATTGTCTCCAGTTTATACATCACATTTGCTATTCTAATTTTGCTGCCCGTTCTAATTATTTCTGGTCTTATATTAATAGGAGTGGGGTATCCAATCTTATTGTACCTCTATTTAGGCCTATCTTTTATCATTATAGGAAATGTAGGCGCTTTATTAGCGGGAAGCTTGGCAGGCGCCAATAAACTGTACAGCAGTCAAGCACTCAGTTTCGGCTTATGGGCTCTTTTTGGAATCAATTTAGGGGGGGCAATCGGATTATTTTTATTAAATATCCTTTTATTCTCAAGCCTTTTTCTTTGGGTACTTGCTGCTAGTCTCTTCGTATTAGCAATAGTTGCCCTAATTTGGGCATTAATTATTCGTAAAAAAAATCGAAGGTTTAGAAACGTTAAAAGCTCAGAGGAAAAAATAAAATAGTTTATAGCCTCTATCAACCAATAAAAACTAGGCAATGACCTTAAAAGTTACAATTATTGATCCATTGCCTGGTTTTTATTATTATTTATTCTCAAACGACTACAACCTAGCTAGCTACAGTTTGAATTACCTGTAATACCTTCTCTGTTGCAACAGCAAATTCCAATCGTTCTATTTCCTCCAAAATAGCTTTTTTATTAGCTAACGTCTGCTGAATGATCGCTTCCATCTTTTCCCAAGTATAATCTTCTTCTTCTATAAAAGACGAAACGCCCAAATTGGCAAAATACATGGCATTATCAATTTGGTCTCCTCTACTTGCGTTCTTAGACAAAGGCACGACAATATGCAACTTTTTCATTGCAAGTAATTCAAACAAAGATGTTGCTCCACCTCTGGTCAATACTAAGTCTGCTGATTGCATAATATGCAAAAAATCATCTGATAACGACTCAAATTGCACATAATTATCAAATTTCATAGAACGGTCTAACTTACCTTGACCACAAATATTAACAACATCATAAGCTGCCAAGTTACCATTTCGAACATTTTCACGAACGATAGCGTTCAAAAACTCAGCCCCCAAACTCCCGCCAAATGTTAATAAAATAGGTCGTTGACCACTAAAACCACTTACCTCTAAACCTCTACTCCGTTCTGCTTTAAAAACAAGGTTCCTAACAGGTAATCCTGTCCAATGAACCAGCTCTTTAGGAAAATATTTAGTAGCATTTTGAAAAGACACACAAATTTTTTTTGCAAATCGCTTAGACAATTTGGTCGTTAATCCTGGAGTCATGTCGGATTCGTGAATGACAATTGGCACACGCATTAGCCAAGCCCCAACAACAGGAGGTAGCGCAACATATCCTCCTTTGGAGAATAATACATCAGGGCGCAAACGCAGCATCAAAAAAAACGACTGAAGAATAGCAATAAACACATTAAAAACATCCAAAAAATTCTGCCAATCAAAATAACGTCTCAATTTTCCTGTCCGAATCGGATAATAAGGAATATTTAAAGCTTCTATTTTGGCACGTTCTTCTCCTTTTTTCGAACCTATATAAGAAACTTTCCATCCCTTTTTTAAATAAGCTTCTATCAATGGTAAATTGGGCATAACATGTCCCAGTGTTCCACCACCAGTAAATACTATATGTTTTTGCTTTGCCATAAATTCAATGATCTAAATAGTTCATATTCAAAATGAAAAAGGAGCCAACTATTTCAGTGACTCCAAATATCTTTAGCCTTTCCCAATTGCCTAAAAGCACTTTATGGAAAGTATTGTATACTCAATATCTAGTTATTATTGTATCAACGCATCACCATTTCTGCTTACTACGTAGCTTACTAAACAAACAAAAAGAACAATAGCCGTAATGAATTTAAGTAAAAATGAACTGGAGCCTTTTTGATATTCTGTATTACTCATTGTATATAAGTTTTATAGTTCTAAAATTTGCAATTATGATGGTAATAAGTACCATTCGCAAATGTAGCATTTTATCCAAACTATTTGACAATAATAGACGGGTATTTTTAGATTTAAAGATTTTAAAGCATCCATAAAATTCCTTTCTACAAAGAAGTTCAAACCAATTGAATCCTTTTGAAAAAGAATTATTTTCAACGATTTTTTTTATAAATGAGTAAAAGCATAACAAAAATAATTACAGATCATATTGATACAAACGCAATGTTTCTATTATTTTTATTAATTTCTCAGCATATTGTTTATCGGTAGCGTAACCCGCTGCTTCTAAGCCATGTGCCCAGTTTTTATACTCTGTTTTGGGTAGGTTTGTCAAATGTTTGTATCGAGATCCCATCAATAAATTGCTGTGCTCTCTAAAGCTGTACCAAGCAGAATCAAAAACTCTAAACATATCATACTTGCTATCATCTGTATAATTGGCACAACGGCAGCCCACACATTTAGACTTGCATTTAATCCCGAAGTGATTGTTGTCGTTTTTGGCCAATTTACTATCTCCTGCATTGCTTTCTAACAAACCTTGTGCTAATGTTATAGCAACGGGGATACCGTATAATTTTGATTCTTCTTGTGCCGTAGAAACGTATAATTCTATATAGTCATAGCATTTTTGATTTTTGAAGGCTACAATTTTAGGGTCAATCCCTTTCCTTGTTGCATACGTTGGGTTTAAAATAAACCCTAAGTTGGAATACTTAGCAGCAGCTTCTTTTTCGGCAGGAGAGAGAGCTGCTCCAACTGCTGTTGCTGCATTTGCTAAATTTAATTCACTTCTTATATCGTCTTTTTCTTCCTTGATTTGTTGCCACCACTTTTTGGGTACTTCTATAATACTAGCATTCATTACCTGTCCCGTTTCTACTGGTGTTGAATAGTTAGCAGCGGCTACAGGTGTCCCAATATGAATGTGAAAAGAAATTTCTTGATTGCTTATCAATAAAAACAATAAGAAAACAAATGCAAATCGAATGGCGGCTAGTCTCAATTTTGGCTTAATCGTATACCAATAAGACTGCGTTTTTTGTTTGAGGATGATTAGGCTTTGATTATTCATAATACTTTTTGTTTAAAAACAACCCACCAAGGAATAATACCTCAAATGAATTGTCATGATCAACGATTCATGTTTAATGTGATTAAATGAAGAAATAAAACGAGTGCGCAATTGATGTTTTAATATCCTTTTGTGTTAGCCATTTTATTAGGTCGGCTATTTATTTACACAAATATAAAACATTTTGTTTCAAACGAACGAAACTTTTTAAAACTTTTTGTTTCTTTTTTGCTTTTTATTTTTATTTAAAAAAATCAATCTCTTTTAGGGGGTACAATAAATTCACTCGACTTAGGTATATAAAGGAGGCTAATCTTCGATAAAAGAAAATTTCATTAAAAAAAAATTTTGCTCTTTAGGGGTACCCATTTTTTGAGACGACATAAATAAAAAATAAAAATTGTTTGCACTTTTTTAGGGGGAATCATTTTCTAAATCGACTACTATCTAAATAACCATAAATTGACATTGCGTTTTTACGCTATATATAAAGATAATGGAGTGTGGTGTTCCTCGGGCTTCTAGCACAAAAGGTCAACGAAGCCCTTTTTTTCGATTTTAATGCGCTCAATAAGGCGCTATATATAAAAATAATGGAGTGTGGTGTTCCTCGGGCTTCTAG
>NZ_JHBV01000139.1 GCF_000724545.1 Aureispira sp. CCB-QB1
ATTCTGTTAACTTGATGTACCGTTTTTTCATTTTGCTAATATAAACTATTTTTATTATACGGTTTCTTTTGTCACCTTACTTAATTCTTCCTCAGCGTAAATCATTTTATTTTTTTGCTTCATCTGGAGAATTCCTTTTCGTGCCAACCGAGAACGATGCCCAGTCCAATGAATTAGTTCATGAAAAAGAACTCTGTAATAAGCTTCAGCACCATGTGCTACAAATTGTTGGAGATTAGGCATATTGATATAATCTAGAAGAGGTGCATAGTAAGCTCTATTTTCATCTGAAAATAGAATTTTAGGAGCTTCTTCCATTGCATCAAGCAGTGATTCACAGTGCTCAATTGGTCGAATCTCTTGTTTTTCAAGAGCTAGCTTCTCCCATTCAATACCTTCTGTATAACTGATATTAAAAACAGTATATCGCTTTAAATAAGGACGTTTTTGAATTGGAGTTTCGTTTTCTTCCGCCGTTCGTATCTCTGTAGCAGAAAGCTTTTTTCCTTCTTCATCTGTACAATAAAAATTGACGTAATAAATGTATTCTGCTTTTGAACCTCTAATGATTTTTCCTCCTAATTTTTGAATTTGCTTCCAGGTCAAGTAATACGGCACTTCATATTCTGCGATAAAGTTGAGCAAGAACCAATTGATTCCTGTGTATTGGTGTTTGGTGAAGAAGTTCTGGGCAAATCCGTATTCAGAAGTTTTGAACAGTTGTTTCCAAGGAATGGTACCGTTTTCAAGTAATTGGATAAGTTTATCGGTTACTTCTTGATACACATCTGTATCCAAAGCATTCTTTTTATTTTTTTGCATATCATCGTTGTTTTGATAAAAAATGTGGTGGGAATGTGAAATAGCAAAAACAGCCCTCGAAAAGAGAGCTGTAATCGGATGATAGCATAGATAGGAGGGAGGGCGAAAAGAAAATGATTGAAGTCTATCTCTACTCTAATAATTGCTTTTGAATGCTTTTTGCGATGACAAAGGCAAGTTGGACAGGAACAGCATTCCCAACCATTTTATATCCCGTTGTTAAGCGGTCATAGAAAAAGAGAAAGTTATCTGGAAAGGTTTGTATTCGAGCACATTCTCTGATGCTTAAACGACGATAGAGCGATTCTTTTTGTGGTAGGAAGGTGTATGCATCTTTTGCTTGTTGTATCATCTTTGGAGCTTGTGGATGAATAGGAGCATGCCTTCCACCTGCTTGAATGGTAAAGCTTTGTTGGTTCCATGTTCGGACACGGTTTCGAGAAAGGTAACGGGAAGAAAAGTCCCCTGTCATATATTCATGATAGGGAATAGCACATTGTTCCTTGTTAGAGTAGTTGTTTGCTTTTTCAGACAGAACGTTTGTTTGAAGATCTTTTATTGTTTGGTGAAGGGTAACTTTAAAAGGAAAGGGTTTGGGAAATTGATATCTTATTCCAAGGTCTTTTCGAAAACCAACGAAAAATACTCGTTTTCTGTCCTGTGGAATTCCATAGTCTGCGGCATTAAGCATTTTTACGCTGAGTATATATCCAATATCATTATCTGCATCTTCATTTAAAAGCCAAGAAAATGATTTTTCATGATTTATGATGTCCTTTTGAGGAAGAAGAGATAATCCAATTTTGACTAAAGCTCTGTATATATAACTAGGATTAATAGCACTATTTCTAAAAGTAATTGTTACTTTCTTCTCTTTCTGACCTATTTTATAGTCCTCTGGTTTTCCAATAATGAATTATTTTTGATTTGTATCTGTAGATTTTAATTTTGTGATTCTATTCTTATCTCTGTTTTCTTCTCTTGATTAAAATATAGGTACTTTCCTTTTTTTCCTAATGTGCATAATAGAAAGACTTGATAGAAATAGTGTTGTTAAATGACTCTCATACTTACTAAATTTACTGTTACAGTCATCACATTCAAAATTACTTGTAAAATTATTCTCTCCTAATAATTTTGGTAAAACATGTGCCCCTATTGAAAAAGAGACTACAGACTCTTCTATCCCACAAAACCTACATTTTTGTTTCGTACAGAAAACAAAATTCGTCAAAAACTAAAAAAACTAAGTGTTTAATAGTATAATCGTTATAAGTTAATGTATTTAAATATATATTTTTACTAAAAAACGTAATATCTACAAAATAGCCTTTAAAACACTTAGAATGCATTTATCAAATATAAAACTTTGGAATTTTAGAAAATATGGTTCTGAATCAGAACTAGACTTAGAAGAACCTAATCTGGATTTAAATTTTAAGAATGGGCTTAATGTACTAATTGGGGAAAATGACTCAGGGAAGAGTGGAATTATTGATGCTATTAAAATAGTATTAAAGACACATAGTTATGATTGGCTTAGAATTAGCCATGAAGATTTCTTCAAAGATTCCACAAATCTAAGAATTGAATTAGAGTTTTCTGATTTATCAGATAATGAAGCTAAGCACTTTATTGAATGGCTTGGTTGGAAAGGCGAAGGAGAGGAAGCTGCTCCCTTTCTACGACTAATTTATAATGTTCATAGAAATTTAGAGGACTACTTTATTTATCCTAGTGATGTAAAAGCTGGAGTTGATGAAAGAGGTTATCAACTTACTGCGGAAGCAAGAGAATACTTAAAAGTAACATATTTGAAGCCATTAAGAGATGCTCAAACCGAACTCATTCCTAAAAGGAATTCTAGATTATCGAAAATATTACAAGGTCATGAAGCTTTTAAAGACAAAGAAGAAAATCATATTCTTGTTCAATTATTCCAAGAATTCAACGTTTCTGTAGAAAATTATTTTCAAGGAAAAGATAAAGATCAAAATCCCTTAGTCGGAGATAATCTAAAAGGAAAGGAACTAAAATCTAAAGTAGATAAACTGATACAATCTTTTTACGATCAAGAAAAAGAATCCAATTTTGGAATATCAGGAGGATCTCTGAAAAATATATTAGAACGATTAGAGTTATCATTAAAAGATGAAATAAACCCAGGATTGGGTACTTTGAATAGGCTTTTTATGGCATCTGAGCTCTTGCATCTTGAAAAAAATAATTGGAGTGGTCTCCGTTTAGGTCTTATAGAAGAATTAGAAGCACATTTGCATCCACAAGCTCAAATGCAAATAATCGAAGCACTTCAAGAAAAACAAAATATTCAATTAATTCTTACCACACATTCTCCAAGTTTAGGGTCTAAATTAAACCTTGAAAATCTAATTTTATGTAGTAAAAATTCAGCATTCCCATTGGGAAGTCAATACACTGAACTTATCCCAGAGGATTATGTATTTTTGGAACGATTCCTAGATGCAACAAAAGCAAATTTATTCTTTGCAAAAGGATTAATATTCGTTGAAGGTTGGGCAGAAGAATTGCTGCTTCCTGCTTTTGCTCAAAAATTAAAGTTACAAGGTATTATTCCTAAAAATTTAACAGAGGCTGGAGTTTCTGTGGTAAATATTGGGAATACCGCTTTTTTAAGATACTCTCAGATATTTCTTCGAACAGATAAAGAAAACATAATGGATATTCCTGTTTCCCTCATTACAGATGTTGACATTAGAGACTATGAAAAAAGAGCAAAATTAGATGCACAGGGGAAAGTTATAAAGGGTTCTGATGGAAAGGTTGTTTATGAGTATATCAAAAGAAATTCAACTGATGTTCAGAACGAATCTATAGCAAAAAAATCAACCATAGAAAAAGATTGGAATAAACAAGTTGTAAAGGCTTTCGTTGCCCCCAACTGGACACTTGAATATGCTTTATATAAATCAACATCTCTTGGTTCTACTTTTAATGACATTTTCAAAATAGTGCATCCTCAAGTTGACCCTAGTTCTTTGGAAATGGAACTCGGAAAAAAACTTATAAATAAAGGATTAAAAAAGACAGAAATTGCACACCAGTTAGCTCAAAAACTAAGTTCTGATAGTAGTATTGTAATAGATGAAAATGACCCATCTATAAAATATTTGATTGACGCTATAAAATATGGAACAAATGCTTAGTATCACAGATGAAGACATTTTATATGCAGAAAGAATTTTATTAGAACCAAGTCAATCTTTTGATGATGAAAGAAAAGATTTCATTCGAGATTTCAGAACACTTGATTTGCAAGCTGTTCCTGGCAGTGGAAAAACTACAGCATTATTAGCAAAGCTGCTTATATTGGATCGTTATATGCCTTTTGATGACAATGAAGGGATTCTACTTCTATCTCATACAAATGCAGCTATTGATGAAATAAAAGAACGAATTAGTACTTACTGCCCACAATTATTCCAATACCCTAGCTTTATAGGAACTATTCAAAGTTTTGTTGATACCTTTCTTGCTATTCCATTCTATGTAAATGAGTTTAGAACAAGACCTTTTCGAATTGATAATGAAACATACTACGAACAAGTTGAACAGTTCTATCATAATACACCTAATAGGACACTAACAAATTTCTTAAATAGACAAAGAGATGGTTTAGCTTTTTTGAAATCAATTAGGCTCTCAAAAAAGGAATTAAAACTTGTTCAATATGTAAATGGAACCATCGAGAATTTTAAATTAAAGAATCCAGACTCACCTACTTATAAAGCTTTATTTAATTTTAAATTAAGGTTATTAAAAAAAGGATATTTACATTTTGATGATGGATACACGCTTGCAAATTATCAATTAGCATCTTACCCTAAGACAAAAGGTATATTACAAAAGAGGTTTAAATATGTTTTTGTAGATGAAATGCAAGACATGGATACCCATCAATATGAGTTACTTGAAAAACTTTTTTTCGATGAAGGAACTAGCACTTCTATATACCAAAGAATAGGAGATTGTAATCAAGCTATTTTTAATGGTTTTTCAAAACATGAAACTCATATATGGGATCAAAGGACTCCAACTCTCTACATTAATGGGAGTCACAGAATTAATCATCATTTAGCTCCAATAGTGCAAAACTTAGCCTTAACAGCTAATACTATTTCTGGCTTGAGAAAAAACGATGATGGCTCTTTAATAGATATAAAACCTTATATCCTACTCTTTGATGATGATAGTATACACCAAGTTATACCTACCTATGCAGGAATAATTCAAAAATTACAGGAAGTCGGGAAAATACCTACTAGTTCTCAGAATAAATTTGCAGCTGTTGCTTGGCGTAAAGAACACTCAGAAATAGGAAAATTAGGGCTTTCTGATTACTGGAATGAATACTCGGTAATTGGTCATAAAAATAAAGTGGATTATCAAGTATTAGAAGATTACCTTTTATTTTTTGACAAGGAGGTTAAAACATTGAGTGCAATTCGAAAAAATATATTAAATGCTCTTTTGAAAATATTAAGGCTAGAAGGCGTTTTTGACCAGTATGATCGAATCTATTCTAAAAGAACATTGATGCCTTATTTAAAAGATCATTCTTCTTCAGAATATGAGTCTTTTAAGCTTAAACTTTATCAGTGGTCCTTCTCTATAATCAGAGGTAATGTAGATCAGGTATATGAAAATTTACAATCATTTATTCCATCCTTTTTGTCCTTATTTGCCAAAGAAATAGATAAATCTATTGATTTTATTAACAATCCATCAAGTATAACCCCAGAACAATTAGAAATCATAGGACAATCAAATATCTATGAACTTAATGATATAAAAATTGAAATAGGTACAGTTCATTCTGTAAAAGGACAAACACATACATCTACATTATATTTAGAGACCTTTTTCGAACGTGGATATGGAAATTATGAATCTGAAAGAATACGAAATCAGCTATTGAATATCGACATTAATCAAACATTGGGAACTAGTGTAACGAGTAAAGGAAAAATTAGACAAACTGCTAAAATGACCTATGTAGGCTTTTCTAGAGCAACCCATTTACTTTGTATTGCTGTGCATAAAGATCGGTTTGATCAATATTTATCAGGTATAGATCAAAGCCAATGGAATGTAGTTACTGTTAGTTAGGTCATGTGAAACTCATCGAATCTTTTTATAAACCTTCATTTACAATATGGGATATTTTTAGAAAAAAAATCCATTTTTTAATACAAGAAACATGCATTATTCAACTAAAAAACAGGAAGCTTACCTTAATAAGTTTTATCAGAATGGTCTGTTAAAAGATTGGTTAGCTTATTTTTCAGTATATGTCTGGGAGGAATTACAATTTTCTGCTAAACAGCGAAATGAAATCTCGAAAGTAGATGAAAGAGAATTAACCAATAAGTTAATAAGAGAGTTAGCACGAATCATAAATGAAGAAAAAATCCATTTACCAATAAGACTTTTTCATTCAAAGAATGAGAAAACAAATGGAAGCGATATTGAAATCATTTATGCTTTTGAAGAAAATAAAAATGTGATTTTTCCATGTCAGGCAAAGAGGCTTTATGTTGATAAAAGTCAAAAAAACATTTCAAAAGCTAAATACTCGGCATTTTGGCATAAGACCAATAATGTACATGAGAAATTCCAAATTAAAGCTTTATTAGACTATGCATATTCTCTGTGTGCATATCCGTTATACTTGTTGTATAACTATTCTGAAGAAGAAAGTATAAATTCACTCTATCACGAAAAAGAGCTTTTGGGGAGTACATTAATAAGTGCTCAATATATTGCCGAACAATATTTTAATGAACACTTTGAAGAAAATTTAACTTTTGGGCATTTACACCCCCCTGCAAAACCTCTTCATTCAATAACAGAAGTTAAAGAGCAGGACATGAATAGTTTTTGGGGAAATGACAAAAAGGAATTACCCGTTAAATTCTATACTGACGCTGAAATATTAAAACAGACAGGATGGGTTGAGATGAATCCTCCTGCTGATAGCCCACCACAAAGATTTGTAAAAAGTGTTTCTATCAATGAATTTATGAATAATTCAGTGGTTATAAATCCTCGTATATTTGCTCCTCGGTTCCGCATTTTCATAACAAAAGAACCTATTTATCTCCGAAAAAGAAATTTCAATTTATGATATCGTCAATTCAATCTGGGAAGACATATTTAATATCAATTGCGATTGCTGACTATGATGATAAAAATATAAGTCGCCTGCCAAGTGCCGTCAATGATTCTAATAAAGTTATAGAAATACTTTTAGATAAATACAAAGTCGAACTTCATGAAAAGATTCATAACACAGATTTTACTTCAAGAAAAATTGCTGATTCTTTCCTTAAACTAAAACAAAAAATAACAAAAAATGACTCGTTATTAGTTTTTTATAATGGTCATGGAAATGTTTTGAATGGTGGCTTTTATATGCCGTTTGTAAATAGTAGTTCTGCCAAAAATATGAGCGACTGGTATTCTTTTTATGATTTCCAAAAGCAACTAAAGGAAGTTGAAGATTTAAAGGGAATCACTCTGTTTATTAATGGTTGTATGGCTGGCAACCTGTTTCAGGAATCTTCTCTTATAAGAACATATAGTAGTGTTAACAGTAATAAATCAAGAATAATATTTACATCTGGTAATACAAATGAACCCGTTGATGATGGTACTTTATTAAATTTAGATAATAGCCCTTTTATAGATACAATCGTTGAAGTGTTAAGGAATAATGCTAGTTCTTACGAAATAGCGATGAGTACTATTATTACATATACAAAAGCTAAATTTAGAAAAGAAGAATACAAATCTAATCCAACAGATGGTTATTTTGAAGGACACAATGGGGGAGATTTTTTTCTATATCTAAAAGAGGATGAACATAAAAGATGGAAGGATGTAAATGAAGAAGATAGAGTAGAAGAGTATGATGATTTTATTAGAAATTTCCCAAGTTCACAATATAAGAGAGAAGCCGAAAATCGTAGAAATGAGTTAATAACTGAAAGAAAAGAATGGCTCGGTCACTTAACTAATGCCTTTAATAAGTTTCAAGAATTTACAGAGAATAGAAAATTGAACCGTCCAAAATATTTGAAAGAGGCAAAAGAGTTGCTTAAACATATAGATAAAATTAAGTCTGATTTAACAAAGGACGATAGAGCAATAGAAGAGTGGGAAAAAATCAAAACAAGTAGTGATATTGTAGCTTTCACAATCTTTATAGAAAAGTTTCCAACAAGTAAATATGCTGGAAAAGCAAAGCTTTTCATTGAAGAGCTAAAGAAAAGAGCAGAAGCTAAGGAAGCATGGCAAGATATACCAGATAAAAGAACACCACCTAAAAATAGGAAGGCTAGGTTTTTGGACTATATTACATCTTTTCCTTATAGTAGTAATTTCAGTGAAGCTGAATTGAAATTAAAAGACATAAGTTACTGGATTGAAATAACCAAAGAGAAGTCACCTCACAGAAAAAAAGAAAAGATTGAACTTTATCTAGATACTTTTTCAAATGGCGAATATAGGAAAGAAGCTACAAATGAGCTAGAAGATTTAAACATTGAGAAGAAGATTAAAAAACTAAATGTTGATTTTGAAGATGCCAAAAAGAATGCAAATTATGCAAAACTATCTGAGTTAAAAAGTTATGTGGAGGGTACTTCAAAAGAGGAACAATCAATATACAAAGAGTGTTATCAACAAATTAGTAAAGAAATAAATAATTTAGATTTACAAAGAGAAAGAGATTATCACAAAGCAATTAATGAAGATTCAATTGATTTGATAGTCGAATTTATTCAAAAGTACAACGGATCAAAATATGCTCAAGAACTACAAGATAAATTCCATGAAATAGATGAAAAATCTTATGGACAAGCAGAACAATCCAAAGAAAAAGATGATTATGAAGCATATCTTTTAAAATTCCAAGATAATAATGGCAAATACATCATAGAGGTTCAAGATCGACTAGAAGAATTGAATTATTATGAAGGATTAACGACTATCGAGGAGTTAAAGAAGTACTTAGATTTATACCAAGGAGGAGTTAAACGAGAAGAAGCTGATCACAGAATAAAATCTCTAATTATTGAGAAAAATCGGGAAGAATTATACCACTCAATAAAAGCTAATCCTACAAAAGAATTATGTAAAGATTTCTTGTCCGAATATGATGATGAGGATGGGCTTAAAGAAAATGTAAAATCTATCTTACTTGAAATCGAGCGTAAAGAAAAAGAAGGTCAATTATATCAAGAGATTCTTCAATATGAGGGAGATAAGCAACAAAATAGCTGTAAAGAATATATAGATCTTTATCCAGAAGGAGATAAAATAAACTCTGTAAGGCAAATCTTATTAAAAGTCCAGGCAAATTTAAAGGATGAAGAAGCTTTTATTGATGCAAAAAAATCTGGGGAATCATCAAAACTAGAGGAATATAAGGCTAATTATCCCAATGGACTTTATATTGATAAAGCGGAGGATTGCATTTTTTTCTTAAAAATAGAAAATACCAATAATATCAATGAATTGAAATCTTATTTACAAAAATTCCCCAATGGAATGAATAGAAATAAAGCAGAAGAAAGGATATTTTTTCTAAAAGCAAAAGAACAAGATGCCATAGAGAGCTATAAAGTTTATTGTGAGCAGTATCCAAATGGGACATATATAGATGAAATTAAAACATTACTTGAGCAAGGTCTTAATCAAAAACAAGAAAAAGAGGCATTTAATAAAGCAAAACAGGAAGATACAATAGAGGCTTTTAAGAATTATCTTAGTACTCCACATCCACATACAAAAGAGCATTTAGAATATGCTAAAAAAAGAAGGCGAGAATTAGTTAATCTAGAAAAAGAGAAAGAGTTCTTTCAAAAGATCATGGCAGAGAACAGCGAAAAACTCTGTATTAACTATATTCAGCAATTTGGTTATCAAGGATTATATGTAAAGGAAGTTAGTCAAAGGTTGAATTTAATACAAACAGGAAAGAGCAACACGGATAAAGAAAAAGAGACATGGAGTTTAATTGTAAAAATTGTGGTTGCTTTGTCTGTTATATTCTTTGTTGTATTATTAATAATCGCTTATTTTTTGTGGAATATTTCAAGTAAAATGTTATGATAAATATTCTGCTAGGTTCAAATCAACAATGATAATTCTAACGTTTTTAAATAATTATTCTGTATATATAATAAGTTCAAAAAAAGGACCGTTTATGTGAACTCAACTTCAAAATTAGAAGATCTACAAATTACTTCATAATTATGTTTAAAAAACTGGTCTACTTAATCTAAGTTTAATTTTATGCTTTCAAATAAGTTTTGTAAACTTGTAAATGAAAATTGGATATGCAAGAGTCAGCACAAAAGATCAATCTTTAAATTTACAGATTGACGCCTTAAAAAAGGAAGGTTGTAAACAAATTTACCATGAAGTAGTCAGTGGAGCAAAAACTGAAAGAGTAGAATTAGATCGCCTACTTTCTCAATTACGAGAGGGTGATATTTTAGTGATTTGGAAATTAGACCGATTGGGGCGCTCTCTCAAACATCTGGTTGAGTTAGTACATGAACTAAATGAAAAAGGAATTGGACTCCAAAGTATCAATGACCCAATTGATACCACCACCTCTCAGGGGCGATTAGTTTTTAATATCTTTGCTTCCCTCGCAGAATTTGAAAGAGACATTATTCGGGAACGCACACAAGCTGGACTCAAAGCAGCCAGAGCAAGAGGACGAGTCGGTGGAAGACCAAAAGGCTTATCTCCAAATGCCCAACAAAAAGCGATTGCTGCTCAGGCACTCTATAAGGATGAAAAATTGAGTATATCAGAAATTTGTACAAATCTTTCGATCAGTAAAGCTACGCTTTACAAATACCTTCGTCACCAAGGGGTTGAAATTAGTGGTTTTCGTAAGCGGAAATAGTAAATAAGCTAGTGGGAGCTTGGTTGAAGCTTTACTAGCTTAGATATAAAAATAAGTAATCACTGATTTGAAACATTTTAGAAAAAAATAAGTAAACAAAGTAATACATGAATTTTATTAAAATATTTCTATATGAATTTATTTAAATCATTGTGTTTCCTCACTCTAATTACTTTAGGATTAAATCAACTAAATGCACAAACTTATTCCAGTATCCCAAATCTGAATACATTTACAAATTGTTCTGGTTCGACATTAAATTGTTCAGGATTATCTTGGGCTCATGGAATAATTCGAGTCAAAGTTATTAGTCTAACTGCTTCTCAAATTATATTTAGAATGGAAAAGTGTGATGGAACCACTTTTTCTAGTAATGGTACAATGTACGTAAAAGATGGTAGTGTATGTGGACCTGTATTGGGTGGATCTATAAACTATACAGCAGGATACAGCTATCGTAATAAAACTATCTATCATGGACTATCCTCTGGACAATCAAAAACCTACTATATTACCATTACATCTTCATCGGGAGGAAGGTATTATGCCCAACCTGTTACGGTTAATGTGTCAGCAAATAACACATTGACCGTCTCTCCTATGAGTTTAAATAAAAGTGCGAGTAGTAGTACTTCTCCAATCACCATTAGTTCTAACACATCATGGAGTGTATCTTCTAGTGCCTCTTGGATTACTACAAATGTTACATCTGGTAGTAATAACGGAAATGTATATGTATCCTTATCGGCAAATACAAGCACTTCATCACGAACAGGAAATGTAACCATATCTAGCTCTGGAATATCAAGAACTGTCAATATATCTCAAGCGGGACAAAATGCAAATTTGACCGTCTCTCCTATGAGCTTAAATAAAAGTGCGAGTAGTAGTACTTCTCCAATCACCATTAGTTCTAACACATCATGGAGTGTATCTTCTAGTGCCTCTTGGATTACTACAAATGTTACATCTGGTAGTAATAACGGAAATGTATATGTATCCTTATCGGCAAATACAAGCACTTCATCACGAACAGGAAATGTAACCATATCTAGCTCTGGAATATCAAGAACTGTCAATATATCTCAAGCGGGACAAAATGCAAATTTGACCGTCTCTCCTATGAACTTGACTGTAAATGGGAATGAAACAACAACAACATTTGATATAATTTCAAATAGTTCTTGGAATATTTCAGATAATCAGGCTTGGATGACAACAAATCCTACGTCAGGGACTGGGAACGCTACAATTACTTTAAATTTCCCCCCTAACACAAGTAATACAGACAAGTTGGCAACAATATTTGTCTCTGGTTTTGGAAACAATAATGAAACTATTAATTTTACTCAACTACAGCAAGTTCAATTAGTTGGATATCCTCCTATTTTAAGTGCTAAAGCGATTGTTGATCAAACTCCCTTAAATTTTGGAGCTAGTTTTACAGGGGGAGGAAATCCGATTGTGTATATAGATTTTATATCTCCTGAGAATAATTTCTTTTCAGAAGCAATGAACAATGTTTCTGGAAATTCTTATGGTAAATCTATGCAATTAAATGAGATTGGCGATTATTCTTATAAATATAGAGCTGTCATAAATAACCAAACTATATATAGCTCAGATTTTTCAATTACAATTTTTCCAGATTGCAATTCCAGTTCACAAAATACATATCCCAATGGTTCTTACAATGGGACAGAATGCACAGAGGCTACTGTAGGACAAGATGGTTGGGGTATGGTAAAATATAATTGCACTTCTTGGGTAGCATATAGAGTCAATGATTACTTGAATAGAGATTTACATAGTGGTATGTATCATATTTCGGGAACGCCAGTAGGGACTAATACTGACTGTTCGCCAAGTTCTAGTACAGAAAAATTACGTAATGCTTGCCGTTGGGATGATATTTTTAGAGCTAATGGAGTAAGAGTTGACACTATCCCAGCAAATGGATCAATTGCACATTGGGAACCAGGAGACGATGGTGCAGGTCCAGGCGAAGGAAATCCTGTAGGTTCAGCTGGTCATGTCGGTTTTGTAGAATGCGTGGATGGCAATCAGATTAGAATATCAAATTATAATTTATATCCTAATCTTTGTAATTACAGTCTTATAGTTGCTGATCTATCTAAGCCACGAAGCTATTCTAATAAATTACCAACACAATATATCCATATTGAAGAAAATGTATCTGGTGGAGCTGGTGGTGGAACGATATCAATAGATAAATATCAGGGAGAAAACAAAAGTTTGAATACTATATATCCTAATCCTAGTGATGGGATCGTTTATTTTAAAAATAAAATATCTGTTGATTCTAAAATCAAAGTTTTAGATGTACTTGGAAAGATTATAAGCCTAACAGATGGTGATACTGACTTTCTAGATATCAGTTTTCTTAAAAGTGGAACCTATTTCATTCAAATAATCAGAAAAAACGACTTAAATACATATAAAATAGTAATATCCAAATAAGTTACTATGGAAATTTAAGCTTTTTTACTAAAAAATATCTATTTATATAATGGTAAAGAAAAGAGAATTGTCATTACTTTGATATGTATATTTATCTGGATTGTAATATAGATAAATATTATTTATGTCAAAATAACGATTCGTTAGATAGAAATATATATATACATTATTTTCATTTAAATGACCTTTTGTTTTATATCGAATGAAGGAGATATTACTACTACGAGGTGGGATTTCTATGGAACAATTTGCTGGTGAAATTTTTTGAAAATTAGACATATCATAAAATGATATTTCCATGTCATACAAAAAATCGTTAGGGCAGTGATTATAACTAATAATACTTTTTTGTGAATGATTCGTTTGAATTACTTTTAATACGGTAATTAATGTGTAATTATTATTTGTATTAAAGGATTCTTCTAAAAAAACGTAAGCATCAGGAATATCTATATTAAATGTCTTTGACAAATCTGCATAAGCAGATGTAGATAATAAGAATAAAATTAAAATCATCCCAAAGCGAAAAAAATAATGATGCATCTTATAAATTAACAGTATATTCATACTAACAAACACAAGAAGGTAGTCAATTTTATTTCCTATAACCTTAGATGTGGCAATTTTTAAATGTATATCGATTATACCCCATCTAGATTTATTTGTACCTTGGACAATACAAAAAAATAAAAAAAACTATGAATAACGAGCATATGCAAGAAGTAACAGAAATTATTAAGGAAAAAGTAATTGATTACTTGAGTTCTATACCTCTCATAGATGAACTTGTGGAAAAGAAAGAGATAAAATTAAATATAGAACCTCCTGTTTCTAAAAAAGGATACCATTTAGATTATAGATCACTTAACATTGAAAAAATTTCTTACACGCCTAAAGGTAGTTCTTTATATGAGACGTCCATATTTTTTTGGAAAATGCCTTATCGAATAAAGCAAAGGAATAAAATAGGAGGAACACATGACCCAGGAAAAAGTATTACAGGAGTTGTACAAGCTATAGAATTTGAACTTAAGTTTGATGAAACAACTGGAGAGCCTTTAGTAACAATCCACAACCAAATAAATAGTAGCCGTAGAGTCAAAATATAATTTAAATACCTTGTCAAAAGGAGTATCTTCCTAAAATTTTTATGTTGATATCTTCTTTATTCTTCAAAATCAAATTTATAGCAATAAAAACTATCACTATGCAAAAGTCAGAAGAGACTAATGAAGGATGGACTTGGAAAAAGTCTATTGTATGGGGTATAATAGCAGTAGTACTGCTTTTACTATGGTTAATATGTGATGCATCTGGTTATTGGATTGAAGCTGTTAACTAATTCTAGGAAAAATGAGATCTGGAGGTATTAATTCAAGTAAATAGCCCTATGAAACATTTTTGACTTTTGTTCGACTTTACCCAATGTTGTATGAAGGAAGCAGGTTAAATTCACGAGAAGGGCGTTTGCATAATTTGGTTCAAAATTGGATGTTTTTTGCAAAAAATTGGTTTGATTTAAAAGTTAAACTTCCTAAGTTGAATAAAACTGTTTAACAAAATTTGGTTTCATTCTCATTCAAAAGAACGAGTTTTGATACAAAAAATCGCAAAAACGCTGAAACCTAGTTCTCGTGAATTTAACCTGATGAAGGAAGTGAAAAAGCAAAAGAAGGAGAAAGAGTATTTATTGGTTCCGACTTATGGGATTTAGACAATAGTTACTTAAACCCGCTAAAAGACTTTTTACTTAAACATATCCTCTACTAAAAGTGATGGAGCACACTTAAATTAACGTTATTGGTTATACAAGCAATTTTACCTAATTTGGAGCTCATACTCAAGTTACAAACTAGTAACATTCATAAAAGAAAGGGAACTTAGAATAATATCGAACAAAAATCAAAAACATTCCATAGATAAGTCTTTTTGAGACTAAACCCATAAAGAATATCATTTTGATATTTATTGAAATATTTTACTTGTTTCGTTAAAAAAAACAAAAAAATAATTAAAATATTGAATTTTTGACTTTAATGTAATATTATTACGAACAATCTCAAATATTAAATTATCCCATGAATCCCCAAAACACTTCACTATTGATATAAATCAACCTTTTAAGTTTGGCTAATTCTTAATAAAGAATAAAGGATATTATTACTATTAGTAATGAGAGGACCCCTGTATCCTTGCTATTGTACTGATCATATAATAGTAACCTCAAACAGGCGTGAAACTCACCTACGTGAAAGTGAGAAAACTCAAATTTTTAAATTATTTAAAATGAAAAAAGACTTTGAAAAGTTTACCTCTTCAATTGAGAAATTAGACTTAATTACAGGAGGAGCAACTAATCAAAATGCCGCTGTTGCACAAGATTGTGGTTATTCTACAGAAAACTGTAAAGGAACAGTTGAAATGTCTTCTGTATTTGGTCCTACAGATTATGATTCAGAGAAATTTGGCGACTGGTACTCTGATTGTTAATATTTAATGAAATTTAAAATCCTAAAAAGAATTATGAAAAAATCAAAAAAAGATAACTTCTCAGCATTTGAGAATGACATAGCTAAACTTGACACTACACAAAATATATTTGGTGGTGCAGATCCTGGGTATTCTACTAATACATCTAAGTGTACTTGGAAATATAATGTTATGAGTGGAAATGGATATGGTGATACAGAAGCGGATGGTGATTGGTATGATACATGTACTCCTGAACCATTAAGCCCAGCTACTTAATATTTTTGTTCTAGGGCAATCCTGTTTATTAAAACAGGATTGCTATTTCGTTTAAATATAAAACAATATTTATGAATCTTAGTCAAATAAGTATTTTATGTAGTTTGCTTTTTATAGTAGGTTGTACTGTTAAGAATACTAAAAAAACAGAAAAAATGCCCCTTCCTAATTGGTATAATGTTGCTATTCCTGCTGAATTTGTTGATGATGACAGCTCCAATTGGTCTATGAATGAAGACAATCTTGCATTCATTCCCAAAAGAAAATTCATCTACAATTATACTCTTTCACAAACAAATGAAAAAAAGCTTCACTCTATTGTTAAGTTTAATCGTAAATGTATCGAAAACAATTCAATAGATTGTATAGATTGGGAAATAAGCCCTATAGCAAATTTTGATACAGATAGTCTTTACCCTATTGAAAAAATAGCTTTAACCGTCTTTGAATCAAAAGGTCATACTTCGCTTTCTAATACTCAAACTATTATTAAGTATGATTATCTAAATTCTAAAGGACGAATTCTTTTTGGAGATAAGACAGGAGTAGTTGAGGACAGCAATAGCGTTTTTTTACATCCTCCACGTAATTTCGGATTTTGTCTAACAGAATTTTGTCCATTTCCTGAAATTAGAAAAGGTAAGGAAAGTTGGACTTCTACGTTACATATACCCTCCTATTGGTTTGAGGATGCTAAATTAGATTATAAAGAAAGTATTGGTCTTGATGTTGAATATACTTATAAAGGGAAAAAAGAGGTAGAAACACCACTTGGCACACTACTTTGTCATAGAATAGATGCAAAAGGTACAAGTGAAGAGGTAGAAACAAGTTTGAATTTTTGGTATCATGAGGAATATGGATTTGTAAAACTAGATTATCAATTACCTAATTCATATCATTTGGTACTTAATCTTGAAAAAATAGAAGGATGATACTAATACTTAGCAAAGCTGAGTCAGAATACTCTACAGAAGATATAATGGATTGGTTAGAGCATTATGATGCTCCGTATATCAGAGTAAATGGTGAAGATGTACTTGAAAATATTAATTATAAAGATGGTAGTTTAAGTTTTAAAAATTTTTCACTAGAACAAATTAATGTATGTTGGTTTAGGCGGTCTATATCCGAAAACTATTTTGATGAAACGATAGTTGGTATTGAGAGTAATTATGACAATAAGGCTGAAATTTTAAAATATTTAGGGCGAGAATATAAAACCCTTCAACAATTATTTATAAAAAAACTTCAATCAAAAAAATGGTTATCTCATCCTAAAGAGGCAAATGTTAATAAATTAAATGTTTTAGAAGTGGCAAAGGAAGTAGGTCTTAATATACCTAAAACGCTTGTAACAACAGAAAAAAAAGAACTATTGGAGTTTATTTCCAAAGTAGGAGACGTTATTTCAAAACCATTAGGAGAAACTTCGTTTTTTAGAGATAAAAAACAAATACATAGCTTAAAAACTTGTTTAATTACGAAAGAGTCGCTTAAAGATATTCCAAATTCATTTTTCCCAACATTATTTCAAGAACAGATCAATAAATCATTTGAATTGAGAATTTTCTATATGGATAATACTTTTTATCCTATGGCAATTTTTTCGCAAAATGATGAAAAAACTAAAGTAGATTTTAGAAATTATAACCTAGATCGTCCAAATAGAAAAACACCTTATCTATTAGAACAGGATATAGAAAATGCGCTTCATATACTCGTTAATAAACTTGGTTTGACAAGTGGGTCATTGGATTTAATTAAGACTTTAGATAATCAATATGTGTTTTTGGAAGTAAATCCAATCGGTCAGTTTGGTATGACATCTAGCCCTTGTAATTATTTTTTAGAAGAAAAAATAGCCCAATATTTAATCCAACAAAATGAAGAAAGAAACCTCTAATTTTAATATTGAACACATTATTAAAAAACTACCTCTAAATTTTCGTTATCTAACAACTGAAGATATATCTGACGTATCAAAAAATAGTAGTCGAATAGAAATATTTGAATCTTATAATAGTACACAGTCTAGTTGTCATAAATTCAGTAAACCCATTTCAAAATTATCATGAGTAATTATATAAAATTACATGCGAACTGTATCATAGTAAAAGGAATTTCTAGAAGCATTTTGTGTGATTTACAACGAGGAGAAATCTTTTCATTACCTGATGGTATTGTAGAAATATTCACAAAATATGAGAACTTATCGATTGATGCTATTTTTCAAAAATACGATAAGGATATTCATAATCGGATACAGGAATTTTTTGATTATTTAGAAATGCAAGATTTAGCATTTTATACTTCTACTCCTCAGAATTTTCCAGCTTTAAATATTGAATGGAAACATCCTAGTAATATTACAAATGCAATATTAGATTTTGATGAAAAGTCAACTCACGATGTAGGGTTGTTTGTAGATAAATTGACAGAATGGGGGTGCAAAGGTATAGAAGTTCGTTGTTTTCATAGTATTAATGAAGAACGACTGTATGAAATTTTATCCTATTTCAAGAAAACAAGAATAAGAGATGTTAAAGTATTCTTTGCTTACAATCCAGATGTATATAATTGGAATTTTGAGAAAATATTTGTTTCTAACCAACGGACTTCGTCTTTGTTTATTCATTCTGCTCCTAAAGATGAACAATTATATAAAAGCGAGTACTTTGCTGATGTAGGAGTATATTTAATATCTAACCAAATACATAGTGAGTCCCATTGTGGTGCTATTAATACAGGTTTTTTTGCTGTAAATGTCAATACATTTACAGAAGCTCAAGTATATAATACTTGCCTTAATAGAAAAATATCCGTTGATAAGAATGGTCAAATTAAAAACTGCCCTTCTATGAAAAACTCTTATGGTCATGTAGAAACAACAGACTTAGATGAAGTTATTAGAAGTTCTATATTTAAAGAAGTTTGGAATATAAAAAAGGATGATATAAAAAAATGCAAAACTTGTGAATTTAGATATATCTGTACAGATTGTAGAGCTTATTTAGAGAACCCTGATGATATTTACTCGGCTCCTTTGAAATGTGGTTATGATCCAATAACAGGAGAATGGGAGGAATGGAGTCAAAACCCATTAAAAAAGCAAGCCATACAACATTACAAACTAAATACTATAATAACAGAATCTGAACTCAAATCATAATATTTTATGCCCTTACAGTTTCCGTATTATCAACAACATGACACAATGGATTGTGGTCCAACTTGTCTAAAGATGATTGCTGCTTATTATGGTCAAAACTATACATTAGAACACCTACGTTCTAAAAGTTATTTCTCTCGAAATGGGGTTTCTTTGAAGGGTATAATGGAAGCCGCAGAAACGATTGGTTTTCGTACTATGTCAATTAAAGTTCCACTTTATAGTGAAGGAAATGATATTGTAGGATTGTCAGAAGCGCCTTTGCCTTGTATCGTACATTGGAACCAAAAGCATTTCGTAGTAGTATACAAATACAGCAAAAAATATATTTGGATTGCCGACCCAGCAAGTGGTAAACACAAACTAGAGCATAAAACATTTCAAAAAAACTGGATTAGTGATGATAAAAAAGGTATTGCTTTACTACTAGAAACAACACCCCAGTTTTTTGAGCAAGAAAAAGAAGCAATTGAAAAAAGAGGATTTGGTTTTTTAATCAAATACTTATCCCCTTACAAAAAATTAATTTTTCAATTATCGATAGGGTTGTTGTTGGGAAGTCTTTTTCAGCTTGTTTTTCCATTTCTAACCCAATCTATTGTTGATGTAGGAATACAGAATCAAAATATTGGCTTTATATGGTTAATTTTGATTGCTCAATTAATGGTCTTTGTAGGACAAACAGGAGTAAGTCTATTACAAAGTTGGATATTATTGCATATCAGCACTCGAATTAATATTTCTCTAGTGTCAGACTTTTTAGTAAAGCTAATGAAATTACCTATTGGTTTTTTTGATACTAAGATGATTGGTGATTTATTACAGAGAATAGGAGATCATAAACGTATTGAATCCTTCTTAACAGGATCAACACTAAATATTCTTTTCTCTTTAATTAATTTGTTGATTTTTGGAGTCGTTCTATTACTTTATAATAGTACTATTTTTCTACTCTTCTTAGGCTTTAGTGTTATTTATTTTCTATGGATTTTTATTTTCCTAAAAAAACGAAAGGAGGTCGATTACCAACTCTTTAGTGAACTATCTCAAAATCAAAGTACACTTATTGAGTTAATCAACGGTATGCAAGAAATAAAACTTCAAAATAGTGAACATAAGCATAAACGATATTGGACAAATATTCAAGCAAGACTTTTCAATGCTAATATTCGTTCTCTCTCCATTAGCCAGTATCAAGATACAGGAGCTAATTCTATCAATAGGGTAAAAGATATTTTAATATCATTTATCGCAGCAAAAGCAGTCATTGAAGGTAGTATGACACTTGGGATGATGCTAGCAGTTCAATATATTGTAGGACAATTAAATACTCCTTTGTATCAAATGATTGGTTTCATTCGGACGGCTCAAGATGCTAAAATTAGTTTAGAGCGATTGAATGAAATCCATGGCAAAGAAGAGGAAGAAAAAGATGGACTTGAATTAGATATTGTGCCTAAAAATGTCGCTATAAGGCTAGATAACGTAAACTTTAGATATAATGAACTCGATGATGATGTATTAAAGGAGATTGACTTAACAATTCCAGCGGGTAAAGTAACAGCCATAGTGGGCACGAGTGGAAGTGGAAAAACAACTCTAGTTAAATTATTACTTGGTTTTTACAAACCACGAAAAGGTAGTATTAAACTCGGGAATACACCAATTAGCAGTATTAAAAAAAGCCTATGGCGTGAGAAATGTGGAGCTGTGATGCAAGATGGCTATATCTTTTCAAATACCATCGCTAATAATATTGCAGAAAGTGATGAATCAGTAGATAAAAATAAGCTACTAAAAGCGGTAAAAATAGCCAATATTCAAGAATTTATAGAAGACTTACCATTGAGTTACAATACCAATATTGGAGCAAAAGGAAATGGAATTAGTCAAGGACAACGACAACGATTGTTAATTGCTCGTGCAGTTTATAAAAATCCTGATTTTCTCTTTTTCGATGAAGCTACTAATGCTTTAGACAGTAAAAATGAAAAAATTATTGTAGAAAATTTGGACCAATTTTTTGCAGGAAAAACAGTTGTTATTATCGCTCATAGGCTTAGTACAGTTAAAAATGCTGACCAAATAGTTGTTCTTGAAAAAGGCGAACTAAAAGAAATTGGAACGCACCAGGAACTAGTCCAAAATCAAGGGTTATATTTTAAATTAATCAAGGATCAATTAGAATTAGGAAATTAGATTATGGCAACAAAACCTTTGATAGAAAAAGCGGAAAATATTAAACTCAATAATAGTGATGAAATTGACCAAATTTTAGGTAATCCCCCAAATTGGCTGCTAAGATGGGGGATTACGATTATATTCTTAACAGTACTTATTTTTGCTTGGCTTGCATGGTTGATAAAATACCCAGACGTTATTCCAACAAAAATTACGATTATTACAGAAAAACCAGTTATTCAAGTTATAGCTAGAGCAAGTGGGAAAATTGATAGTCTTTTCATTCATAACAATCAAGAAGTAAATAAAGGGGATATTTTAGCCAGATTAGACAACCCAACCTCCGCAGACGATGTTATTAGATTATCTCATTTCTTAGAAAATATTGTTATTGAAAAAAATGAACATACAAAAATACCAGTTATCCCCAATTTAGCACTAGGTAATTTACAAGGAAGTTATGCTTCTTTAGTACAAAAAATAAATGCTTATCAATATTTTTTAGAACAAGAAGATGGTATTCAAAAGAGTAAATCTTTAAAGGCTCAAATTCAATATATAAGTGAATTAAACACAAATTTAAGGAAACAACAGCTTACCTTATTAGAAGAAGTAAATCTTTCTAAAAAAGACCTAAATCGTAATAAAAAACTACATTTAGAGAAGGTTATCTCAAATGTTGAATTGGAAAGAGTAGAAACTGCTTTTTTACAATACAAAAGACAATTGGAGGGTGTTGAAAATCAAATTATATCCAACAACATCAATATAGAGCAGTTACAAACTCAAATCACAGAAATTAACCAAAACAGAAATAATCTACAATCAGAGCATGAACTAAATATTATCACTAATATAGAAGATTTGAGAAGTAAAATAGAAACTTGGAAGGAATCTTATTTGATAGTGGCTCCAATAAATGGAACAATATCTTTTTCTCAAATATGGAGTGAGCAACAATTTGTGAATGCCAATCAAGCTATTTTTACAGTTGTTCCTAATGAAAAACAAGGAAAAGTTATCGGTAGAGCTGAACTGCCTATTGCCAATTCGGGTAAGGTGAAAATAGGTCAAAATATAAATATCCAATTAGATGGATTTCCCTTTCAAGAATATGGTGTTATAAAGGCAAAAGTTGGTGGAATTTCCCTTGTTCCTATTACCTCAATAGAGCAAAAAACTACCAATTATTTAGTTGAAGTTATCCTCCCAGACAACCTTGTAACTACCTACAGTAAAACAATCCCTTTTCGGCAAAAAATGGAAGGAACAGCTAATATAATAACAGAGGATAGAAGAATTTTAGAGCGTGTTTTTGATAAACTGAATAACATTCTCAAAAATACATAATTTAATACATATGTTTATTTGTTAAGATATTTAATATATATATCCGCTAATCTTGGGTGATAATTTTCTGTCAGTTCTTTTTTTACTTTATTTCTGATAATTGGAACATCTCCAAGTCGTTTCAGAATAACCTCGTGATGAAAAATAAGTACCCATTCAACTTTAAATTTTGAATAATCAAAAGAGTCTAAATTAATGAGCCAATTATGCCACTCACATAGGTTAGAGAGCTGTTTAATCCTAGTATCATTGGTATCTATATTTAAACTATAAAGAAGCAATGCAAAGTTAATAAAGTCAAAATTCCGAATATTTGGCTCACCATTCCATAATTTATAATTACCGTTCCCTTTAGACGCATTAACCGATTTAACATATTGACAAAAATAATCCTTGTAATCAATATTTATAACATTATAAAAAAGAAGAGTTCGGTAGAAATAGGGTGCAAATTTTCGATCTAGTTTTTTGAAAAATTCTGTTTCTAAAATTTTCTTATTAGTATCTGTTGAAACAGCCCAAAATAGAACTAAATTGTCATGATATTTATGATCTTCAATCGAACGTAAAATTCCTTTCTGTATAATAACTTCATCTTCCAATTTAAAATCAGAATGAAAGGTATTTAATGCGAAAAAAATTGCCTTGATCAAAGAATTATCTGATAGCCTTCTTTTATCAAGAGTTATACTTAAAATGCTTGTAAGTTCATTTGATTTAAAGTAATTTCCATATTTAGTAATGAACTTTGACAAAGTTTTCAATCGAGGAGCATAAAGTGTATTATCTGCTTTCAAAAAAGGAATTATAACAGGAATAAATGTTCTACATTGATCTTCTGTGAGTTCTGTTCTACTCAAAAGAAAGAATAAATTAAAGAATATATGCTCATATATTTGCTTAAAATGAAGGCTTGTTAATGCTTGTATTAAATATACATTTTCTATTGGCTCAAACCATATTATTCGACCATGATTAGATTGTAAAAAATTCTTTACTTTCTCAAGTAAATCATTCTTTGCATTCTCTGAAAGAGCAATATCATTTATTTTATATGTCTTGCAAAGTTCTTTAACGGTTTCTGAATATAGATCAAAGACTATAAGGTTTACATGAAAAATTTCTAATTGTTTCAACTGAGCAGGATAACCATGACTTGAGTAACTAATTAAATACCCCTCTAATACTTTTTTACAAAGATTCTTATATCCTGTAAAAGTATCTCCCAAAATATAATTGGTTGAATAATGAGATAAAAATGCAGCCAGTGATTTATTTAATTGAAAAGTATAGTCTGGAAAGCTTCCATCTGGACCTCTTTCAAAAGAAGCTTTAGCTTTCTTTAAATTAATTATTTTTTCTTCAATATTTTTTTCTGTATTTTTTTTTATCGTCTCATCTTTTATTTCAATTAAAGCCTTTCTTTGATCCAAATCAATAACATCTAATTCATGTAAAATAGCATCTAAATCAATAGACTTTATTTCGTTCATGATTTCTTCTTTATCCTCTAAAGAATATGCTCTATCTACTAAATTATGAAGTCTTAAGAGATTGTATTTTGCAATAAAGTAAAGAAATTGATTTCCCCCTTTTTCTTGGCGTGCAATATTTTTATAGATAAGAAAGCTCGTTTTAAATCTATTGGTGCCAACGATATGATGAAAATATCCAGATTCAAGCGTGTTATGCTCTTCTTTTCCTTCTCTTGCCTTTAAAGTTTTTAGTACAGTACTAAAATCAAGCCTTTTATAGCAACACCTTAAACACTCACATCTTGTTTCGTGATTACTTAAGTCTATTGAGAACTCTCGCATCTGACCACAATAATCTCTCATTTCATGGCTTAAAATACCTTCGATAGATGAATTACTTTGACTAAGGTGCTCGTGAACTAGGTCTACATTTTCATAACATCTGATCTTAAATATCAAACATTCATTAAATCGTTTGATTAAAAAGGATATTTTATCTTGAAATTCAACAACTCCCCATTCTGTTAATTCTTTTCTAAGAGGTTCGCTTAGTAGGATTTTTTGAGATTCTATTGTAATACCACTAAACAGACTAAATATGTCTTTTTCAGTCGACTCTAAAGTGAAACTTGAATAATGGTGCACATATCTATTCCCTTTATTGAAAGGCATTGCATTTGCTAAAATATTAGGATTTACATACATGAGTCCATCGAATTTCTTGATGAGATTGTATATTCTATCAAGTATATGAGATGAATCCTTATTTGCCATTTGGCTTTTAAATTCTCGACTTTTCTCTATCAGTCGTTCAAGTCTAGGGGTGCCATCTTTACTTAATAAATTTTCTATTTTAAGAAGAAAAAAGAATCTTTTTAATTGATACTCATCTTTCAGTTGATCCAAATAAAAAGCTTCATATTTACTGGCATCATCACTTTTATATAATCGAATTTCAACAAAATTAGAAACTATAACCCACTTGCACTTTTTTCCATATTTAGGGGCATACGAAAAAGCCTGTTCAACAGGGGTCTGTTTATTGTCAGCTCTATTCTGCTTTTTATCTAAATTTGTATTGGCAGATTTCATTTCAATAACTCCATATACATTTGTGCTTAGATCTTCTTCTACATTAAAATAACCAATTGCACCATCTGGCTTCCTACTATCAATAAGAGTCTTTAATTCTTTTTGAAGGTTCCAGTTATTAGGATTTCTATAATTAAACCCTAACACGTCCCCAAATATATCATTAATAAAATCAGCTGCTATTGAGGTCTCATTTTGTCCTTCAAGTTTCCCAGATCGATACTTCAAAAACCAATCATTCAGAATGACCTTTTTTGATTCGAGTCCATCAATTGTACTAAGATGAAAAAGGTTTAAATGATTCTTTAGAAAATCCTCTTCGATGATAGGTTGTTGTTTCTTCAATGTTGTCCTATTAAAGCTGTAAGAGAGAAATGCACTACAAAATGTAGTTTTTGTTTTAAAAAATTCCCTCAGAATTTGATTATTATTACGCTTAAAGTTGAAAAAGTGTTTTTGGCGATATTTTGTTTTCAACAAAGCAACATTCCTTTTCTATTCCAAAAACTCTACAAATTTGCTCACTATGCCTTTTCGCAACATCAAGTATATCTTCTTTTGTCAATTTCCTAGGATTAAAAGCAAAATTGAGTTTCAAATTAGTATGTTGCTTATTGATATTTTTACCAATACCAATAGTATCTTCTCGGCATAGTGAATTGAATCCATAGAGTTTAAAATCCAATATACTATTAAAGCTTATTTGCAATAAAACATCATCAAATGAATCCATCATTTCATAGAGTTTTCTTGCCCACTCTAAAAGAAGCATTTCATAACTAATAATATGGCTTAGGTAGGTGGATATTTTCCATTCTTGGGTATAGTCTTTAAAAAGAGAAGTAAAAGTATCTGAAAAACCAGCTTCTACATACCCATTATTTGCAATTTCAAAATAGGATGAAAAAGAATTATTGTTAATAACTTTAAGCACTATACTATCAAGTTTTAAATCATATTGATATGTATAATAAAGCGATTTAGATGGTAAAGGATCTAAACCCGATTTATTTTGCTCTAACCACATTTTTAAATCGGTTATAGGAAGCTTGATTTTTTCTTCGTTAGGGTACTGAGGAATCAATGAAAATAAAATTACAGGTTTAGGTTTTCCTGTTTTCTCAGGTACCATACTCCATAATTTTTTAGAATTTCTATTTATTCCAAAATTAGGATCATCCTCATCTAATAAATTTTTTTTCTCAAGAAATTTATTAAAGTCACTTGTTCTATTTCTTGAAAATTCAAACATATCTCTGATTTGATAGTGATTTGCTTTTTTTGAGCTGTCGTTAATCCTTACATAATAAGTATATAGGCTGCTTACCATATGTGGCTTTTTTGTACTTTCGGGAATGTGTATGACAACTAATACCTTATTTGAACTTGGTATATCAATAATTTTAGGATCATAGTAAAGAACATTTGGTTCTATATTAGACCCAACAACTTGATTTAACCATTCATCAATAGGTTTATTGTTTATCTCTTTATCAACTCCAAGTATCTCTAAATTATCATTAACCCCAATAATTAAGTAACCTCCATTACTATTTGCAAAAGATGAAATATCCTTTGCAAGTTCATTTTTTGCCCTATCAGGGTTCCCTAAACTTTTTTTATAATCTAAGTGATACCCTTCCTGTTCTTTTCTATCATTTACAAGATATTCTATATCAGAGTATTTTAAGTCAGATACATGTTTAGCAAACATTATGTCGTTTAATTTAGTATTCATGTAAGAACACATGACTCGTGTGTCCAAAACAAAATATAATAAGAACAATGAAATTATTCTAAATATATAAACTACACCTTATTTATCCTACTCTGATAGAATATTCTTTGAATATTTATTAAGGTACGAAAGTAATTATGAATCTTAGAGAGAGTACTTACTTTTAAATCTATTCTATGCTTGTGCCTAAGTAACCTCCATCTCATAGATGAAATTTTGTATATTCTTTTTTCTACTAAATATAAAATCTCATTTCTTGACTGGTCTGTTCTTTTATCCTACGTTGTGTTGTAATTTTAACAATCATTGTCATCCCTAACTAAGATGAACTAAATCTCTGTCCAAATAAACATTACTCCGTTGAAAAATCGTATTAGTTTGATTATCAGTAAGATGTGCTTCTGTTAACCTTTGTGGTAAAAGACTGATAATCAAACTAATGCAAGATGCTTTTTTATGTTTTTCGTAGGAAAACTAAAAAATCAACGAAGTATTAAATAAAAGAACAAACTTCTAACAACAATTGACTACGTTCTTCTAGATTTATTGATCTAAAGTAATACACTGATTCATTGACAAACTATTACGATTTTTGTTAGAAAGAAAAAGCAGAAAGTACAAAGTTGGTTATGTTGTGTAAAAGAGTTTGAAAAATAGAAAAACGCTTCTTTTTGATGCTCTTACTTCTTGTCTCAAGAAATAGCAGTTCTAAAGAGAGAATAAGTAGGGAATGTCACCTATCAGAGTTTGTGGATCATTTAAGTAAGATCTTTTAAGCAAATTAATAATGGGTGGTGTTGCTTTGTCTAAAGCAACAAAAGCACCAGAACCAATTTCTGTACTTTCGGCATAAAGTGTTTGGCAAACTATAAGAGATTTCATAGGTCAGAAAATGAAGAATAAAAAAACGCACAAACATGTGCGAGAAAATTTTCTGACAAAAAGTAAGAGCAGGAATAATTCTACTCAAATACCTGCTCACACAAAATGCTTTTTTCTTCCCTCAAGCCTCAAATCTTCTACAACAAGTATTAAAGCGGTTTAGCATCCAAAATTTCACTTGCTTTCTATACGAGAATGTATGGCAACACATCTTCTAGACAAAAGAATTGACTTTGCTTTTTTTCTTTCTAAAATTTAATTGCAAATCCAAAAACAGTTCTATACAGAGCAACCCTACCATCCCATCACAATAGTCCCTAATAACAGGATAACACTAATACCTGTTATTGGACTAGGTCTGCTAGGCTGTAATTGGATTTGCGATTAGCTGTTATCCTGTTTTTGAGGAATTCCAAATTTTCATTTCGGCAGATATAACACCTGTGTTAGAGTACCACAAGCAGTCCTTTTGAAAGGGCTGTTTTTGCTATTTCACAGACCTACCATTGACAAACAAAAATGAAAATTTTATGGAAAAGACAAATCAAGAGAACTCTTCTTCTTCTCAACGAGTAGATTTCTACCGAGTGGTGACGAGAAGAATTATTGAGGAGCTTCAACAAGGTAAAATACCATGGCGAAGAACATTAAGTCATCCTTATACTGGATTTGCTAAGAATTTTTTTTCTTCTAGAAAATACCGTGGAATAAATTGGCTACTACTCAACCTTATGACCTCTCATGAAGTGCCCTTCTATTTAACTTGGAATCAAGTCCAAAAACTCGGTGGTAACGTATTGAAGGGAACAAAAGCCAATGAGGTTTTCTACTTCAATTCTTACTATAGAAACCGAGCAGGACATTTGATTTCGGTTGTTCAAGCAAAGCAACTAGAGGCACGCCACGAAGAAGTACAACGAATTTCGTACTTAAAAAAACACCATGTTTTTAACATTGCGTATACTCGTGGTATTGTATGGGAAGCACCAGAAGAAAGACACAAAAAGGATGTCATTAGTCATTGTGATTTGATTCTTGATGCGCTCAAAGAAGCTCCCATTCTCAAACATCAAGAAGATTTTGATGCCTATTACAATCCTGTCTTAGATCATATCGTATTGCCCAAATTTAAAGCATTCAATGACCCCGAGACTTATTATGTGTTGTTGTTTCATCACTTGATTCATTGGACTGGTAATATCAAACGACTGGCACGCCCAGGAATTATGGATAATACCTTAGGTGAAACAAGTATTTATGTAGAAGAAAGTTTGATTGCAGAACTAGGAGCTTGTATGCTAACAGCAATCGTTGGCATAGAGCAACTTACACAGTTAGAAGAAGGCTCGGACTATATTTCTTCATGGCTACAAGCCTTGGAGGAAGATAAGCGCTTCATCTTTCGTGTAGCATCTAGAGCTCAACAAGCAGTCGATTACATTTTGGAAGGAAGACGAGGTTGATATGGAGGTTCGATTTATATTCAATTGTATTTATTGCACCTCTCAACAACTTCAAATAATTGAAGCCTATGAGTCACTTTGGTTTAGTTTGAAAAATGCTACCAGAGTACAGAAACAAGCGATTATAGACACAGGTGATTTTGACAATGAAACCTTATTTCGAGACTACCATGTAACAGTCAAGCAGTTTTTCTATAAAGAAAAACAATTGCTTTGCGTAGAATGGTCTCGAATTCACTTTTTTTACGAATTACTATAATATTATTTTGGTGGGGAAATAGCAGGGAGGTTGTCTAATAACAACCTCCTTTTTTAAATAAAAAAGAGGCGCCAGATATTTCTGGCACCTTGGCAATTATCCTTAGTACTCCCAATCAAACAAGAGTGTACAATAATTGTGTTCGTTGGGCTGTTCTCCATTTTGGAGCGACTCTCTTGTGACTTGGTCAATAAAGAAGAGTTTGTATTCTGCTTCTTTTTGCTCAAATACTTGCAAATAGTCTTGCCCACCTTTTTGCTGTACTAAATTTATAATATGCGCATAAATTAAAGTAATTTCTTCTTCTGACAAGGTGTTTTGAACATTCCTCGTCACAAAGAACTTTCCATCAAACCAGTAATCTCCTGTTGTATATTCAGGAGGTTTATGCTCCCAACCAACATCTGTAATATCCATTTCATTGCTTTTTTGGTTAAAATTAGATTAGCAGGAAAAGGATATTTATGATTCAAAAAGGTGTCAACTATCCTCCTCTTTAGGTGGTATTTCAAAACCCTCCGAGAAAAACTCTTGGATTGTCATATTATGGGCTTCTAACAATTTGAAAAGTGTACTTAAATGCATATCAGACCCCGTCTCATATTTTCCATATTGAGATCGAGACATATTGTGTTCATATGCGAAATGGTCATAATTAGTATAGCCTTTTTGCTTTCGGACAGATCGCAAACGTGCTCCTACCTTTAAGAGCTTATCTTTTATATGTTGTTCTATTTTTCGTGTCATTTAGCAAAAATCCGATAAATAGTGCTCATTACTAAACATAAAAAATAGACCCTTATTTTTAATAGCCTATTTAAACAGGCTTTTTGTTTTTTTTTCTTACTTTTGAATGTATCAACTCATTTATTTCTAAACTTCTTCTGATGAAATCAATACTATTCAACCTACTAGCAACCTCCATTTTTATGCTTCCCTATTTCTCTTATGCACAAAAAATAAAGACAGGAAACACTGCTTTTTTTAAAATGGATGAACAACAATTTTCAAAACTAGATGGTCCTATACCTCGAGGCATTTATAAATTCAAAGTTCCTTTATATATCGCAGGATATGTAACAACACAGGATACACGATATGGACATGCGGATTTAAAAGCCCAGTATTTTCTATATACCTGCTCAGATACTTCTGATACATGGATTCAAACAACAAAAATTACTGTAGAAAAATACTCCTATACAGGCGAACTAGTCGCCACAGAAATTTGGGATTTAAGTAAAGAAAATCTTTACAGAAAAAAAGCCTATTACCTTAGACCACTGACGGGAGAGGCGATCAAAGTACTTACACGAGACAAAGTAGTTTACAAAACCGATTCCTGCCCAAGAATAAAAGCACAAAACAAAGTTGCCCCCCCTAAAAGATAACCTCTAAAAACATTTATTATGTATACTCTAATTTTTCTCCTCCTATTTGGAGTTTTCACTCAAAGCCTAGCACAAAATAAGTCACTTGTTGTTACTCAAAAAAAAGTTGATATCAGCATACCATTCTATGAAATAGAAAATATGTCTTGCACACAATTTAATGAAGCGAGAATTGTAGAGAAAAGAACAGATGCTTCTGGAAGTTATTTTAGCCTCAATACACATGACTATTTTTCCATATTAGATGGAGAGATTGCCCAAGTTTCTACAAAGAAAAATGATTTGTTAGAACGCTTCTCCATACATGTCTATGAGCAAAAGAATCCAAGGCATCTACAAACCACCAATTTCAAAATATTTCTAAAAGAAAAAAATTGGTCCGAAACAAAAGAGCAGATCAAAAAATCCATTGAAAAAGAACTCCAACAACAGTTTCCTTCGTACAAACTTGGACTCATTTTTTATATGTCTTCACATCAAGCTCAGTCTACACTCAAGGTAGTTGTTTCGTCCTCTACTGGAGGAGACGAGTTCGAAACGACAGAGGCTCAACGTCAACGATTTGAAGATATGTCAAAAGCCATCAATTCTGTGTTAGATAAGCTGATTGAAAAGCACATAACCAGTTACATTTACACAATTAGAAAAGATATTGTGCAACCTTATCAAAAAGAAATCGAAAAAAAACGGAATCCTAGAAAGCTCCATACAATGATATTTGATATTGAACAGCTTGGAAAATACAACGCTGACAAAGGACGCTTTGATGATGTTGTATGTAAGGATGGATGGCACCTTCAATATTTGGGTACTCCTATAAACCAAGCACGCCTATTACGCGCTAATCCTACTCAATATCAAATCATAGGATACGTATTTGAAGAAAATATGAGCCACCCTTGGTCACCCGATAAAGACCCTTCTGCTTTTGGTTTTTATGAAATAATACATAAAGAAACAAAAAAACTGGTAACTCGAACATTTGCTCGGTTCAGTACATCTTCTCGTCAAGCACATTACCGCTATACCCTCAATTTCCCAACTCTTTAATCACTCCATCAACTTAGAAGAATTATGAAAACAATTTTTTATCTCTTTTTTATCAATTGCATTGTAGTAACGAATATTTTAGGTCAAATTACTAGCCAAAGGGATTTTGACGATTTCCTAAACCTATACCCTGCTATCAAAAATATGAAACGGATAGAAACATCCAACCAACAAAACATGATCTATTATATTTCAAAAAAAGACCCCTCTATCTCTTGGTCGAGGGGTACAAACGTTTTTCAAGGAAAAATGCACACATTTGATCAATTCTCTATCACAAGAAAAGATGTTATTTATAAGTTATCCTGTAATACAATGAGCGATCATTTTGAGTTTAGTGTTTCTAAAAAAGTTGGTAGGCAATGGCTTCAATACAAACCTTTTAAACGATCTCTATCTTTTTTGCCTAAAAAAATGCGGGTATTCGTGAAATATCCTGTTCGCCTTTAGTCAATGACTAAAGAAAATAAGGCTTGCTTCTAGAGCAAGCCTTAGTAGTAAAATGTCTTTAGAGAATAAACATTGATGCGAAAGAATAATGCCATTTCGATTTTGACAAAATAATATGCTCTAGATGTCGTATACCTCTCAAACTTGCAAATTTTTTTAAAGCTCTTTCTGCTTTTATATCTGCTATTGAGGGCAACCCTAAACTTTTGGGGTGATTATGAGCGGTTATAATAGCCGATGAACCTATTGCTTTAGCCCTACATATGACCCTTTTTAAATTCACGGTGCATGAGCAGTGATCTCCTTCATCTTCGATACTATAACCTAGTGCACACAAATCTTTTGTTAAAAACAAAACCATATAATCTTCACGTAAGTTTATCATACTGTGATTCCAGTATTGATGAAAAAATTGCCAAGCAAGTTTCGACGAGTCTATAATATGTGTTTTTTCCAAATCTGGTTGATTCAATAAAACATCTGATTTTGAATTGAATAATTGAGGTATCTTTCCTATTTGTTTTTTTGCATTTTTTTGAAAGAAGAACATAATTTTTATATTAAACTCATATATATCCTGTAAAGAACAAGTGAGTTTGTATTGATGAAATATTTTACTCATCAATATCTTATAATAAAAATAAAAATATGTACAATTTATTCACAGTTTGATTTCACCATGTCTATGGTAGATATATTTGATTTGCCTTTGGTAATATTAGCTTCATACATATCAAAGTCTAAAGAATCTAAAATACGTATTCTTTGCTCATTCAAAGCTTTTATTATTCTTTTATTATATTCACTAGCAAATGAGTTGCACTCAATAGCATAAAATTTTTGCTCCATTTCATTTCTATCACTTGTAGTGTAGCACAATGAAATTTTATAGTGTATTAATTCACAACGTTGGATTTCTTTCATTCGGTAGAAATTGTATAAAATTTTTGCGTATATATCACCTACAGGAAATCCTTTATCAAAATCTATTTCACGTAAAATTTGAGAGAAATCTATACATGATCTTTGTCTTATTTTTAGACAGAGTAAAGCTACATTAATAGCTTTCTCAAAATCACCTTTTCTCATAAAAATATCCATCATTAATCGGTATATATGCATTAATAATTCTTCATTCTTAAAATCTGCTTGCTCACAAAAAAATTGGTATTCTTCTTCTGTCTTTACTCCCCAAAATAAAGCTCTTTCTCTATCACCTAATTCAGTATAAATATATTGTGTTAATAAGAATAAGCAACTTACTCTTAAAGCTTGTTTTGATAACAAATCAAATTGCATCAAATTACCTGCTTTTAATTGAGCCGGAACATTTTTTGTTTTTTCTAAAAATTCCTTAGCATGAGAAAAAGCTTTAGCATAATTTGCTTTATACAGTGGTTTATTTGCTTTATTATATAACGAATTCACATGAAAAGCATTTGCCAATATGCCTATTACATTTAGATCTTTTGTTTCAATACTATCAACATAAAAAGACTCAAATTTCTCAAGAATTGGTTCAGAATAAAGAGAAATTTGCATTAATAGATATAAGCTCCTTTTATCTGTAGTTCCTTTTAAAACATCAAAAGCTTTCTCCAACTGTCTTCTTTTTATATATTCCAAAGCAAAAAATTGCTCAATTAAAGGAATCAAATCCTCAAGATACTTCTCCCCTCTTCTATGTCTTGATATATGAACACTAAAATGATTTCTATTTTTATGATCAAACACTCCATCAAAAAGACTATTCAAAAAGCTATTAGTTGAAGGAATAATATCCCCAATATCATGTAACCACAAACTTTCTATTCCACAAGAAAAAGCTGTATCCCCATCATATTCATAACTCCCCCAAACTACAATATCTGCTTTAAATTTTTCTCCTAATTTTCTTGCTTCTTCTTTATTCAAATACCTATTTACAAGCTCTCTGTACTTTGTAGTATCCAAAACTTCAACTCGAAATTTCAGATTTTTATTTTCGAATAATTTTTGATGATAGTTTCCCATTTCTTGCGCTAAAATCTGCTCTACTTTCAGAAAATCTTTATCTTTTGAATTAGAAAAAGAAGGAATTACAACCAGTATTTCATCATCATTTTTAATTAATACAGGCTCTTCATTTTCTGGCATATCAATTCTCTCTTTACTAGAGGTACAATAATAAATACCCAAAAGAGCTAGAAGTACAACTGGTATTATTTTTTTCCACCAATTATTTTTTTGCAACCTCTTATTAGATCGATCTTCTATAAGATTTTTTGAATCATGCTCATTGCTGTAATGATAATGAACATGTTGGCTTTTATCTTCCAAATATTTATTGATTTGGAACAGATTCTGAATATAAACCCACCAACTTCCGTTTTGTTGCTGTTCATTTGGTTGATCTTGGAACTCTTCATCATTTTCTTCGTTTGGGGCATCTTGAGAATCCGGTTCCATCTTTTCAAAATGGTCAATCTCCATACTTTTTATATGATCCTCAAGATACTTTGGCAAGCCTTTTTCCCAATCCTTGTATAGTTTCAATATGTCTTCATCTGTTCGTATCTGCTCAAATTCTTCTAGCGATTTGGGATGGACAAATTCTCTCAACTTAGTAGTTGAGTCAATATTGAACTGAATAAATAAAGATGTATCAGTATTATCAGCGAGATATCGAGTTACAGCATCCATTAGTTCTATTGAGAATCCTGAATTTGATGCAGATTTAGAAAAAAACCTTCTGAACGTACTGTACTTTTCATCTGACGATTCCCAATATACATAGTCTATATATGGAGGAAAATTTTCACCTCTATGAGTTGATAAAAATTCTTCAATGGCTTTGTATACATCCTTATCGTAAGGATTAAGTTTTTTGCCTTTTTTATATTTTTTACGAAAAAAGCTAGGGCGTTCGTTTAAATCAGGTTTTACTTTTTTTTTGAAAAAATCCTCTAAATAGGACTTTGGAAAACGAAAATCCATAGTTTTTATACTTTTTTTAGTGGCAAAGTGGCATGCCACCGATGCCACTACCTTCTCAACTATCTTGCAGACATAATCAAAATCACACAACATAACTCATTGTGTAATATTTATAAAAATAAACATTTTAATTATGTCAACAAACAATTTTGAAGCATCTATTTCATCCGTCATTCGATTTCCGAAATTAGAGCGACTCTACAAAGAACTCGAAAACGAACTCACCTTAGAAGCCAAAATTTGGGGTGTTGAAGATGGAGGCAAAAATATTCCTCACTACAATAATACTAAGGGTATCCCCACTTCTATGGGAAACAAGATCAAGTACAAAACTCAAGAATTGAAAATTGTCGCTCATAACACATTTAAGCAGGCTCGTACTCCTGAATCTATTCGTGAGTACGTCAGACTTGCAACCAATAGAACATACAATATAAAGGGAACAAGTACAAACAAAGCAACTACTTCACTCCAAGAAATTGCTGTGATAGATAAGGCAGAGAGAACTATTCAACTTAACCTCGAAGAAGAAAAGCATCCAAGAAATCAGATTTAATTACCAAGAAGCTAGTACCTAATCGGGAATAACAAATCTAACAACTAAACATAAAACCCAAGTTTAATACATCAACGCACAAAGAGCCTAGCGTCAGCTCTAGCATTTTTTTAAAACAAAAAATATAAAATCATGAAACGAATACATTTTAAACGGACTACCAACATGCAGAGTCTTGAAATGGAACAAGTTCTAATAGACACAAATAAAAAAATGACCTTGTACGTGCACAAAAAAGGATTCAAAGATGGTTATAATGGCATTCCGTTGGAACAAGGTAAAAACGCAACTAAAAATGAAATTGATGCCGTATACTCTGACGTTGCTATACAAGCCCAAACCTTTTTTGATGAAGCAATGGTTCCTAACAGTAAGGCACAAAAACACTTTGCTGAAATTCACATCACAGAGAACCAAATACAAGAAGTAAAACAAATCACGGAATTAGATCAAGAAATACTTGATAAAAGAATCGTCAATTGTAATGACAACGCCCAACGTCATATTAATGATCTAAATCAACGAGCCAATATTCTAAATGCTGCTATTGAAAATGCAAAACTAAAATTAGCAGAGTTACGAAACGCTATCAATGGCTTTCCATATCGAACACTAATATCTACAGCGTTATATTATGCACTTTTAATCTTTTTGCTCGCCGCAGATATTTTCGTCAATTTTAAAATTGTTGAATTGGTTGGGGAAATGCCAAAGATAATGTCACTCTTATTTTCTACGGCTATTGCTCTAGGTTTCGGATATCTTGCACATAGAACAGGAAAAGCCCTTAAAGAGGATAAAATGAGAGCTGCTTTTTTCTCAATTTTAATTGCAATTGGAACTTTTACTATACTACTCCTACTTCGATTATTTTTCGAAGATAATATCTTACTTACCTTATTCAATATCACTTTTTATGGTGTTGCATCTATCGCTGCTCATGAATATGCCTTTTCCAATGAAGAAATAGAGACCCTAAAAATACGCAGCTCTAATGAGAAAATAATGAAAGACGCTTATTCTCAAAAGAAACGTATTCTTGTTCAAATTGAAAAGATAGGAAAAAAGCGAGATAAGGAAATTACTGCTCTCATTGAAGAGACAAAAAAATCGACCCAACAAACAACAACAAAACAAAAAAGTATACCCCTAAATTATTCTATCGAAGATGCAGATTATTGGTGCAAATTAATACGAACCTATGCAGAAGGCTTTCAGAAAAGAATTCAGACCTCAAAAGAAGCCATTCTAAAAACATATGATGTACACCACCAAGAAGGTCTTCTAGAAAAACAACACGAAGCACCTTTGAAATAATAAATTTTATCATAACGTACCAACTGAACTCTATTCAGTTGGTACACCAAACAATTATCAATATGAAATATTTAGTGCAAGGGCTAATTTTCCTATTCATTACAGGTTGCCAACCACCCCACTCTTCTTATAATCATGTACTTGTTTTAACTGATATTACCGACACAACTATCACACAACAAATTGATATAGAAAGTTCTGCCAATTTTTTATTTCGAGAACTATTAGAATTAAGTATAGATGAAGTTTCTAATAATGGATTTAGCATAGGATTTTCAGCATTATCGGATCGTTATGAGAATCCAATGTTAGCATCAGTAGAACTACCATTAGGAAACTCCATGTTTACGCAAATTACCAAAGAACGTCTTGAGAATCAGAAACAAGCTTATAAGCAAATTCAATCAGCATTAGAGCTAGTAAAAACGGTAGAAAATCAACAAAAAAAATCATCTAACCTGTACCAACCTATTGTAGATGCAATAAAAGAACTAGATGGAAAGCAAGGGAGTAAAAAATCTCTTATTATTTTTTCAGATTTAATGCATCACTCCCATACAGGAGGTTCTTTGTATAAAGACACTACTGCCTTTCTGGATATGGTAAGTAAAACCTCCTACGAGATCCCTACTAATCTAGAAATTATTGTTGTTTTTACCCCAAAAACAGTACAACAAGATAAACTTCATAAAGAAGTTATACAACCTCTTTGGAAAAAAGCACTGAAAGGTACTAACATAAGATTTACAACGCAACTTTAATTTATTCCATTCACAACCCCATGCAAAGACTTTTCTTGCATGGGGTAATTCAAACAACAATGAAAAAACTCTTTAAGTTTACGACTAAAATACTGCTTGGTGCTACGCAAAAAACTGCCAAGACAGCTCTAGATACTACCGTGTCTCTAGGAAAACATACAGGAAAGTATGCAGGCAAATACATCAAAAACAAGTTAGAATCCCCTAGTAACCGATATGGGCAGACGCATTTCATGACCGATCAAGAGATGATTGACTCAAAATTACTCGATTCTAACTTTTCTGGTATTTGTCTCAATTCGCCTAAGTACACATTAAACCTAAAGAAATCATATTCTAATTTATTGATTTCAAGTTTTAGCGGAGGAGGCAAATCAAGTCGCGTTATCATTCCATCAATTCTAAATCAGATGGATCGTTATGCAAGCATTATTGTTACAGACGTGTCATCCGAGCTTTACAAGGCAACGGCTGGGTATGGAAAACTTCGTGGTTACTCTATTCAAAGGATTGACTTTTCTTCGCCAGAGACGTCTATCTTTTATAATCCGCTTCATTTTGCGACAACAGACAGAGAAATTGGAAATCTCGCCAATATCCTCATTAGCTCCGCCCTTCCTGATACAGGAGATAATGCATTTTGGAATCAATCATCAGCTTCTCTTATTGAGATTCTTATCAAACTGCTTAAATCCATTGACGAGCCCCAATATACGAACCTCGCCAATGTACGGTGGCTCATAAATAACTTTGGTGATGGCTCGATACTTCTTCCGTTATTCCAAAACCCCAAAGTACTACAAACACTGTATAGTGAATTTTTAGGTATTCTTCAAACACACCCCAAAGTACTCCAAACCATTTTATCAAATGCGCGGACAGCTTTACGAGTGTTTACAGACCAAAAGCTCTGTGCACTTACGAGTAAAAACGAGCTGGATATAGAGAGTCTTCGCACAAAGAAAAGCATCCTCTATATCACCGCAAAAGAAACCGATATTCCGCACTTGAAATTTTTTATTAATTGTCTCTATCAACAGCTCTTCGATTTCTTCACAAAAAACTTTACCTCCTCTTCTAGAGATGTTTTCTGCTACATGGACGAATTTCCTGCCATGGGCATCAAAAACATGGATTCTATCCTTTCTATCACCAGAAAATACCGCATAGCCTGTATTTTGGTATGCCAATCAACATCCCAACTTCATGCTCTCTATGGAAGGGATAGAGCCAATACACTTATAAAAGGTGCTATTGCTTCAAGACTCTATCTTGGAGGGCTTGATTATGACACAGCCGAAGAAATCTCAAAACAACTTGGCACCCATACATACGAAGATATTGATCCTTGGACACAAAATAAGAGTAATCCATACCCAAGAGACTTGATGCTTACCCAAGAAGTCCAACGACTCAAATCCGATGAAGCTATCTTTGTTCATGGTGCTTATCTTCCTGTGAAGCTAAAAAACTTTAGGGGTTACTATGAAGATAAAGAGCTTAGTAGACGAGCAGCGATAAAACCGCCACCACTTTATTCCAATCAACTCCCCTCTGTTCCCTTAATCCCATTACCCGACTTATCAAAACCTCAAGTACCTCCTAAAGACAGTCCTCCTAATATCTCTTTTGACCTTTAACACAACGACTAAAAATTCTCATTATGAAATACAAAAGTTTTCAAGAATACCTCTTGGCACACGATTTAACCGATTCGCTCAACGATGCACAACGCAAAAGCCTTCAAAAACAATGGAGGAAAGACTACCAGAAGTATTATCACAAAACCTACAGTAAAAAACGCATCCGAAAAACAATTACGCTTAGTGTATCAGAAGATCGTCAGCTAAAAAAAATACTCAAAGAATATGATCTAAAGCTTAATGATGGCATCAAACAATTTGTCTTTGCCTACCTCAACCAAACATACGTTGTTCCTAAGCCAGAAATCATCGAGCAACTTATTATTCAGATACGAAAGATTGGTACAAATATAAACCAAATAGCACACCATGCCAACACATATCATACAACTACCCAAGAACAATTGGACATCATCTACAAGCTCCTTTACACGATTGAGGAAACTATTATCAACGCACTCTGTACACCACCTCGTTTAGATACCCTTCTACAAAATCACATCAAAGCATTTCCAAACGATCAGCGACGTATGCTAGAGATCATCCGCACCGCAAATAGATAGAGAATATGGTTATCAAAACACTTTCGTGCAAAAACAGGTCTGACATTACACGATTGATAGAATATGTACTCCACGATAAAGGAAGGAGAACAGAAAAAGATAATTCTTTTGTCATCACACAAAACATCATTGGCTATACCCAAAAAGCATACAAACAAGCTTTTCTTGCCAATGATGCTTTTCGTAAAGTTCGCAAAAATGGAACCGTCTTGCATCATGAAATTCTTTCCTGGAAGCAATGGGAGGGACTAAATACAGAAACGATGAAAGATCTTACAGAGCAGTATATACAGCTTCGTACAAAGGGGAATGGTCTTGTTTTGGCTGTTCCCCATATACACGAACCACATCCACATGTGCACCTACTTATCAGTGGCAACAAGGTACGAAGCAAGAAGTCCATGCGGATGAGTAAAAATCAGTTTAAAGAACTTCGAAAATCTATAGAAACCTACCAAAAGAAGCAGTATCCTCTACTGAATCACTCTCTCGTATACCAAAACTCTGATAAAGCACGACCAAGAGGGAAAGCAAAACGCCAAGACAAATATAGACAAGCACAAAAAAGAACAAACCGCCCACAAAAACTAGATAAAGAGCGTTTGGCTCAAGCTATAATACAGATGTATGAGCAAAGCTCTAGCGTACAAACATTCATTGACATTATCAACCAACAGCCACAATTAAGCCATTATTACTACAGATCAAAGTTAGCAGGAGTGCGCTATCATAATCGAAAATATCGCTTTACAACGCTTGGTATAAGTAAAGAGATGCTTCGTAGTCTTGAGCAGAAAACAATTGTTCCCCCCAAAACACATCAACAAGAAAAACCGAGTTTACTCAGTATGGTAATAAGCAATGAAAAACTCCAAGAGTATCTCAAATCCAATCGCCAAGAAATTCAAAATAAATCTCTTGAACAATATAAAAACCATATTCGCTCCATCAATGCAAAAACAAAAAAACACCAACAACAGGAACTAAAAAAGGTGCTCAAAAAACTCATTGAGACATCACGGAGTATGCCACAACTCCTTTACTTTTTTTCAAAAGTAGAGTTGCAACCTATTATCAAAAACAGGAAACTTACTGGCATAAAACACCAAGGAAATCTATATACATTTCAAGACCTTCAACTCCAAGAAAACATTCGTGAAAAACAAAAAATATTCGATGCTTACCAAAAGAAAAAAGAACAGAATAAACAACAAAACACCATTCAGCAAGATATAGAGTCACAACTTTATATCGATGGATTAGGGTTCTTTTTCTAAGCCTGTTTTACAACCTAAATTAAAAAGAGAGTTTGACTCCAAAACTATGTTTGGAGTCAAACTCTTTTGCATTGAAGGGGTCTAAGGGGGATCCCCTTGCAAACCAATCATAAGTATGATTGGGCAAGTGAAAGCTTCAAACTCTTTGAGTTTGGTTACAACTTGCATACTTGCAATCGACCTCCTACTCTCTCTAAAGTTTACGCTTATGATCTTTTAAAGTTTACGCTACTCAAAATTTCTCAAAAACTTTTGGTCAAACCAGTAACTCTGTATATAGTCCATTCTACCAAACAGCCCCTTCTTTAATTCAGAGGCTGCTTTTTTTATCTTCTCATTTTTATTCTATGACAGAGCCATTAGAAAAAATAGCTGTAGTGCAAAAAGTACAACGGAGTAAACTAAAAGCTTCCAAAAGGAAATTAATCAAAAAAGAAATACGACTTCAGGCTGATGAACTTTCAGCCTTTCAAAAAGCAGCCAAACTTCACAAAAAACGAATTACTGTTTTCATCAAACAAGCTGCTTTAGCATACATTCAAGGCGTTTATATTCTACCAGATGATTCACAAATCAAACACTTTGAAAGAAGCCTTCGACAAGTCAGCGATGCCATTCATCATATTGCTCAAAAAGGACAGGACTTTACCGCAGACCAGTTTCAAGAAATTCAAGATTTAATCACCATTCTTGAAACTTCATTGCATCGTATTTTCCACCAACCACAAAAATTAGAAACACTCTTAGAAGAAATGGTTCAAAACCATCCTCATCTTCATACTTGGGTAAAAGAGCGTCTAGAAATCATCGAAAAAAGAATGTCTCCATAAGCGTCTTTTTATTCCCTTTTTGATGACATGATTATCAAAACCTTTGCTCGTAAATCTCCCAATTTTGCTCAATTAATTCACTACATTACCCAAGATAGACCACATAATCAACACCCTTTACGTTTTTTTCAGTGCCTCCCCTCTCAAAAAACAGAGGCTATTATCCAAGCATTTCAAGAAAATGATTCCTATCGAATACCCCGCAAAAATGGCAATGCTTGTTACCACTCCATTCTTTCCTTTCATACCCTAGATAATTCCTTTATCACACCAAATATACTCTATGATTTAATAAAAAAATACATCCAATTGAGGGCTCCACATACGCCTTGCTTTGCACAAAGTCATCACGATAAAGAGCATGTTCATATCCATGCACTCATTGCAGGGAATCAATACAAAAGCGTCCAGACAACCAGGCAGAGTAGAAAAGAATTTTATCAACTTCGAGTGACTTTAGAGCAGTATCAACAAAAACACTACCCACAATTACAGCATAGCTTAGTGTATGAGAGAATGAGAACCTTTCCAAAAAGAAAACTCCAACAAACACTTTTTCATGCCTACGACAAAGCAGAAAATGAAACGCAATTTTTCCAATTCCTACACAGAGCACTCCCCAATATGCTTTCCATTGATAAAAAACAGCAACTCCTCTCCTATCAAAATCAACAATATACGTTCTCAGATTTTGGGATTGATCTTAAGATTTTTAGACGCCTACAAGAACTTCATCAAATTGACCGTGCTTTTACAAGAGGTACATCACGAGAACGCTAATTATTTCTTTATCCCTTTCTATGCCACAACATTTTAAATCTGCTCATTTTTTACCCTTTTGGAAACGTTGGCTCTTACTCAATCCTTGGAACAAAGGATTGGTTATTGATGGAAAAAATAAAATACCACTAAACAAGTCTTATGAGAACCTTTTATTAGTGGCTCCCACAGGATATGGAAAAACCAGTCGCTATGTTTTGACCAACGCATTACGATTGGATGGTACCTGTTCTGCCGTATTTACCGACCCTTCTGGGGAAATCTATGCCACAACCCATCGCTATCTAAAAAAGAAAGGGTATCAGGTCAAATGCTTTGATTTACGAGAAGAGTATCCAAGTCTACAATACAATCCTTTCACTCGGATTAAATCTTCTTCTCATGCAGCAAAAATGGCTCATATTATCATCCATGCTGCCTATCCTACTCAAGGAGGCGATACCTTTTGGGTAGATTCTGCCAAAGCTTTCTTAGGCTTATTGATCGAATATCTTGCACAACAAAAAGAAGATCCTCCTACCCTACTAAAACTCTATCAACTCTTACAACAGATGAGCTTCAATCAAAAACAATTATACAAGAAATTTAGCCAAGTACTCAACCAAGAACAATTTGAACGCTATAAAGCCTTTCATGCTCAAGATGGAAAAACAATAGCTGGTATTCTCTCTACCTGTAAGACAGCACTTCACCCTCTTTCTGATGTATTTATTAGAAATATTACAGCAAAAGAAACACTTCAGTTTGAAACATTACGGACACAGCCCTCTGTTCTTTTTATTATCGTCCCAGAGCAAGAATTGGCCTATTTTAGCTTTTTGCTCTCTTTGATATACAGTCAACTATTTCGATTCTGTCTCTCCATGCCAACAGGAAAAAACACCTATTTACCCATTCGTTTTTTCTTAGACGAGTTTGGAAATATGAACATTCCCAATTTTCCTACTTATCTCACTGTCCTTCGCAAAAGAAAGGTTTCTATTAGCATTATTATTCAAGAACTCGAACAACTTGAATTTCAATATAAAAACCAAGCACAAACCATTATCAATGGTGGATGCAACAATCATATTTATTATCCAGCACTAGGACTCAACACCTGCCAACAACTCGAAAAAATATTGGGCACGAAAATAGTTTCTAAACAACAAAACGGAAAAATAAGAACGACTCAACAACCACTCATGAGCAACGATGCTATTCGAACCATGCCTATCCATCGTGCTTTATTTATTACTGGAAATCAACGCCCTATTTTACTTAAAACCAAAGCTTGGTTTCAACAATTTATGCTCCAAAAAAGAGTGTAATAAAATCATCTGTTTTTGAATAAATATTGTGTTCAAAAAATAAAAAACTGGTTCAATCGCATACTTGGGGGTGGGATATTTCCCTTCTCTTTTAATTTTCTAGCTTTCTATCCATGCAGTTTCATTCATTAGTTCCAGAGTTCAAACAATTTTGTCTTCGTGAAAAGGGGCTACAAGTAAAATCCTATAAAACAATTCTTCAAAATATACATACTTGTCTTTTTTATCTAGAAAACGACAATCTAAAGACAATAAAGACAGCGCAACTTCGGGAATACCTTTATACCCAATCTAGACAAAAGGGATGGTCTCCCAAAACCTTTCGAAATCACCTACAAAGTATTATCAGCTTTTATGATTGGGCTATAAAAAAGCACTATCTTTCTTTTAACCCTGCTCGGCAGATAGAAAAACCCAAATTGCCTACTTCTTTACCTCGTTACTTAACAGCACAACAAGTTGCCATAATTATGCAACAATCGAAACAGATTGTATGTAAATCGTCTTTCATTGCAATTCGAAATCATTTGATTATTGCAACATTTTTGCAAACAGGTATTCGGTTAAATGAGCTACGACATCTACAATGTCACGATGTAAGTCTTCAGGAAAAAACACTTTGCATTCAAAAAGGAAAAGGAAATAAAATGCGACTCATTCCTATTCATCCGCATTTACTTCCTTTAATGGAACGATATATATCACTTTTAGAAAAGAGAAAACAAGCCAATAATTGGCTTTTTGCAAGCACCAGGCAACAAGCACAAATAAGCGCAAAATACATTCATCAATTGTGTAAAACAATTTCTATTCAATCAGGGATAAAATTTACTCCACACATGTTACGCCATACCTTTGGACGGAACTGTACCGATCAAAACCTTCCTTTCTTTAAGCTGAAACAGCTTATGGGACATAGTAGTATTACAACAACCGAGCGATATGCTTCCATTTCCATGAAGGGATTACAAGAAAGTTTCTATCAAATTCATTTTCCATAAATTTTCCTTTACAAGAATAGAGAAAAAAGCATAATGGCAATACTACTTAATTTAACCCGACAGGCGCAGAGCGATATACTTTTCTCTCCCTTTCAATTGGCTATTATTACAGACTACCATTGACTTAAGTACACATCGCGGAGTAGAGCAGCGGTAGCTCGTCGGGCTCATAATATGACAGACGAAATTTTCTACTACTCTCCCACCTCCATTTTTGAGTCTATAACTGAGATAATAGCATCTAATTAAAACGGAACTTGACAAAGTAGCTCTGTCGGGAATAACCCGATTAGTTTAAAATGGTCAATATTATACCCCTCCACCAACAGTTTTGTCAGTATGCTTTAGTCTTCAAAAATAACTCTCCAAGAACTATCCGATCCATGCGGTTCGGTTTTTTAGATTTTATAAGAACGATGGAAATCGACTTTCTTGAACAGCTTGACAAAGCCACCATTGAAGAATTTCTTATACAAGGAAGATTAGACCGAAAGTGGACAGCAAAAACAACGAGAAATCACTTGCAATACATAAGTATATTCTTAGACTGGTGTGTCAAAGAAGGACACATTAAAGAGAATTTTTCAAAATTAATTCCTAAACCAAAAGTATCCAGAAAACTGCCCTCCTCTCTGAATAAAGAACAGGCTTTAAGTTTGATTGATTGGACTGAAAACTATCCCTATCACTTCTCTTTTGAACGTTATCGAGCAACAGCAATTATTGCAACTTTCATTTTCACAGGCATAAGATTACAAGAGCTGTATAACTTAAAAATCGTTGATGTAGACTTTATCTCTAAAACCTTAACCGTTCGATCTGGAAAAGGAAATAAAGACCGAGTTATACCTCTGAATATTCGACTAATCACCATTCTAAAAGAATACATTAGAGAACGAGCCAAGAAAAATAGAACTTGTCCTTATTTCTTTGTTTCCCTTAAAAAGAATGATAAAATGGGGCAAACAACTGTTCGTAAACTTGTTACAAAATTAAAAGAAGCTAGTGGCATTCAATTTTATCCTCACCTACTGCGGCATACTTTTGCTACCCTTATGCTTGAAGGCGGTTGTGATATTTACAGTTTGTCAAAAATGCTAGGACACTCAGATATTACGACAACAACGCTTTATTTAAGTGCCTCAGTTACTCATCTACAAAAGCAAATTCATAAGCATCCTTTGTGTTGGTAATTTTTATTTTCGTGGAGCAAGTTAGAAAGAATTAATTGGAATAATATCCTAAAATTGAATAAAAAAACAAAATTAACAAAACATTCCCTCAACACTAACCGTATAAAAAAAAATCAAAAAGCTCAAAAAAAATCCCACCTACACAAAGTAGATGGGATTACTCAAAAGAGCCACGATGCTTCTTTATGAACCTAAGAAACTCTAAGAAGCACACGACGACAGAATAGTAAAATAAAATACCTTGTCAAGATCCTGTCTTCCATTCTACTTTTGGGAATAAGAGCATTATTTTTTCATATCAAAAAAATTCAATTATGAAAAATCAAATTGGGAATCGTCTGATTCCAAATCCAATGCTCGAGACGAGTGTGCCGTTTGCACACATTTCTGCTTTTAAATATAGAATGGATTTCCTTTCACAGCGTAAAAGGGAATAGAAAGAACTAGCAGCTATTAAATATTCTTTATTTTATGATAAAACTATTATTGTTCTCTATTTTAGAAATGATTAAAGCTGCTCTCTTCTCTGAATTACGAGCCTTCGTGTTTCAACAAACAAAAAAAGGCTTTACAGTATTGACTACATACATAGACAAGATGTTTGTATATTTTGATAAGGTATTACACGAAATACGATATATTTTACAGAATGATGTGATTATCACAATCAGTATTTATGAAATTATAGTGATTGCCACGGAAATTTCTATTGCAGGATTTCTCACTTTGAGTTATATTTATTTTCTTAACTAGCATTAAAAGCTAGTTCTTCTTTTTCAATCTGCTTTTAAGCAAAAGAAGTCAAGAGCATATAAAAAGAAAACTGTGTCACACATAAACACAGTTTTTCTTTTTTTTTAAGTTTTGGCAGAATCATTTATAATGTTAATCCAATTCACTTTCCTCTTTTCCAAAATCCAACTTCTTCTGCTTCTTCTTAGAAGCCTCAATTTGCTCCAAATAATTGTCCCCAGAAATAATGCTCTTCCCTGTTTTTTCTTCTAAAGACTTTCGAGCTTCACCTGCTATTTTCCCTCCTTCTTGAGCAGAAGTTTTATTTTCCTCAAACCCTTGAGCATCGGCTCTTTTTACAATTTCAGTTGTAGAAGCCTCTCCAAGCATCGTAAAAATCAATTCAAGATCCGTCATATGATCTCGAAGGTTCTCGCGAGTTTTATCCAATTTTTTAAGTGATTTATATTCGCTCGGTAAAAGCCCAAAGGTTGCTTTACTTATCTCTGCGGTTAAAATTGCATACTCTATACTTTCTTTTACACCTCTATCTTTCCATTCATTAGTAAGTGATTCACGAATCGCAATACTTTTAAGACGCTTTTCTATCCATTCGTCATCATACCCCTTCTGCTTGTATAAGGCTCTTGCACGTTCAACGGCAAGAGATGGGTCTTCTATTTCCTGTAAACGCTCTGTAGCTAATTGTGCCAACCAACGTTTAAAAGGTTCTGCTTTGGGAGAAGGGATGGATTGCACTACTCGGAAAAATGTTTGTAAATCAATAGCATCTGTTTTCCGCATCTTTCCATCGGACGCTTCCATTTTCAACTGTACGATTCTATCGTACACTTCAACATACCCTTCTTTTTTAAGCTTCTTTTTCAGATCGCTCCAATATCTTCGAGGGTTCTTTGAGTCTGTCAAAGCAGCTATTACATCAACAACGGATAAAAACCATTCTTCTTTTTCTTCATCCCAATAAGACCGAACTTTATTCCCATCAAATATTTTAATAGATGCCATAGTCATAAATTATATTACCAAACAAATTGTACGAATTTTTTTTACTGATTCATCAAAGAGGTCACCTCTTCTATTAAAAATTGTATCATTATTCTTCTCACAAGATAAAAAATATTGATTCAATAATATCAGAAAACTCAAAAAACCTAGTATCTTTAGATGACTTAAGAATCTTAGTAAACCAAGTAAATGCAATAATCTAAAATGACTACTATTATTTCTATTGCCAATTTTAAAGGTGGTGTAGGGAAAACTACATCAACTATCAATATTGGCGCAGGGCTCGCCAAAAAGAAAAAGAAGGTTCTGTTGATAGATCTAGACCCACAGTTTAATCTTTCACAGAGCCTTGGCATAAATGAAGCAGAAAAGCCAATTTATGGGGCTCTTAGAGGGCAATATCCACTAGAGCCTATTAATGTTACTAAAAACTTAGACGTTGTCCCTTCTTCTTTGGACTTAATCAAAGCTCAAATAGAACTAAGTCATGAATTTAAACGAGAAAGCATTCTTACCAAACTCTTAGAGCCGATAAAAGAACGATATGATTTCATTCTTCTTGATTGCCCTCCTTCTTTAGGTCTTTTAACAATAAATGCGTTTGTAGCATCAGACAAAATTTTTGTTCCTATTGAGTCTGAATTTTTGGCTTTAAAAGGCTATACAATTCTCGGAGAGGCAATATCTCAAGTAGGTCTTGAAATAGACAAGGTTTTTATTACTCGTTACGACAGTCGGAAAATTTTGAATCGAAACGTACACGATAGCGTAAAAGATGCACTAAAAGAAAAAGCATTTAAAACTGTTATAAGAAGCAATGTAACACTTGCTGAAGCTCCTTCAAATGGAATCGATATTTATAGATATAGCCCTAAAAGTAATGGTGCAAAAGATTATGGAGCACTTGTAAAAGAAGTTATAGCCTATTGCAAGTAATCTCAATAAATAAAGCAAACCAAGTAAAATAAAAAACTTTAGTAAACTAAGTTTACTTAATAAATAGAGTATATTATGGCAAAAAAAAATTTTAGCTCTGGATTCGATAAACTTCTAGGAAATACTCCAGAACAAAAAAACAAAGAAGAAAAAAATATCAACGAGAAAGAAGCACCTAAAAAATCCAAGACAAAAGAGTCTATTATTGAACACCAAGAAGAAGTAGATCCAGAAGTCCGTGCGACTTATATAATCAAACAAAGTACTGTAAATAAACTTAAAGACATCGCATACTGGGAAAGAGCTATGCTAAAAGAGATTATCCAAGAAGCACTTGAAGAATACGTAGAAGCTTGGGAAAAAGAAAACGAAGAATTTAGAGCAAAAAAGAAACGAAAATCGAAAAGAAGATAACTTAAGTTTACTAAGTAAACTTAAGTTATTGAGATTATAGAGTATACTAAAATTTCAAAGTAAACCAAGTAAACTCAAGTATATTCTTTTTTCATTTCAATTTTTGAATTTTAAAAGAAAAAATAAAAAGCACTTATGTTATATAAATCTTTATACTTAAATATAAAAGACTTAGAGAAAAAAAGAATAGCTTGAAAGCCTTTGTTTATCGAAGATTGAGCACCTATTTTATTTTTTTACCCTTAACTATCCGATACTTTTTTACCTTTAACTATCCGATACTTTGTGTTTTTACCCCTAAGTATCCGACAGTATTTTATCCTTAAGTATCCGAGAGCTGTTTTATCATTTTTACCCCTAAGTATCCGATAAGAACAATGTAATTCATTTTACATAGGAGGGAAGTAGTCAGAACGCCCTTTCTCAAACTCTCTATGACACTGATGGCAATAGAACTCAACTCTCTGTAAAACACCTTCGTCAAAGGTGTTTTTTCCATTATTGGTTACAATAGCTTCACCAAAAGTTGCTAAAGCTCGTTTGGCAGATTCTAATTGGTATTGGTATATTTTTGCAAAAACATCAGGGTATAGTTCTTTAAATTTTTCTAGCCTAAACTTTGTCTTTTTAATTTCTACTGAAGGTGTTTTGAGGGCATCTTGTGCTTTAGGTTTCTTTATTGGCGTTTCTTTTTTAGGGAAATTCAAAGTTTGTTGGGGTTTTTGATTTATAACTTGCTGAACTGCATTTTTCTCAGGATATTTGAGTGCTTTTGCTTCTTCTCGTTTTTCTTTACTATTATGCCATTCCATAAAGGCAGGATAATACCAATGGTCATTGAATGCCTGGAGCAAAACACCCCCACGATTTTTCTTATCTATTTTAAGCCCCTTCTTTTCGTATTTTCTAAATGCTTTGATTGTATACTCCGCATAAGCAGCACCAAGTCTTCCAAGGTATGTTCGTAGTTTTACTACTAAGTTTCTCGCAGGACTTGGATAAATACCTTCTTTACAAAGTTCTTCATAGAGTTTCTTCTCTGCTTTTGTAAAACCTTCAAGAGAAGCCTTTTTCTGCTCGCCTTCTGTATTGTCACAAAAGTATATTTTATACCCAGAAGGCTGTTTTTTATCTTTCTGAATGGTAATTTCTAATTCGTCTACAGTTTCATTTACTCGTGAAGCATGAGGACGAAGTTTTGAGGCTAGTTTGGATATATACTTAAAACCATCAACATATGATTTTTTCATTCCAAGGCGAGTGATACAAAAATGAACAAGGTCAAGACCAAATGATCCAAAATTTTTTGCATATTTATTCCCAAACCGATACATCCGTTTAGGAGTTGGGTTTTCTAAGAGAAAATACGTTGCAAGGTCAAAAGAAATATTATCTGCCACAAAGTATTTATAGAAAGCAGGGTCAAAATATATGGTATCAAGCTCTTGGATATCCTCAATAGTATCTGAAGCAGAGAGTCTCTTTAAGCGTTGTTTTTTGCTTTTATACTCATATCCACTAATAACACCTGTCTTAATTCCTTTATTCCATTTCTTTGTCTTCCGATCATAAATAAAGTTGGTCTCAATCTTCAAATCCATAAGAGCATCTAAATGACGGATAATACTATGAATTTGTTGTTTGTTTGGTGTATAATCTATTCCTTTTGTTTTTAGAATTTCATAAAAACTTGTTTCTAAAGCGAGAGGAGTATTTTTTATTTGACCAAGAAAAAACAGTAATAATAAGTAATCTTCTGTGTCTGCATTGGGAGGTGTCTCTCCATAAGAGATTTTAAAATAACACTGGCGCAGTTCGCCATCTAAGACTTGTTCCCATTCGTAAAAAAGTTCTTTATGAGCAAATTCTCGTGTTTGATAGGTGAGGGGCGACAAAGAAAATTCTGCAAGATTGAACCCATCAATACTCATGTTTGATTGTCGTTCAGGAGTCAGTGGTTCCTTTTTTACAGGAACAATATGCTTTTTAGTTTCCTTTTCTTTCGACATAATGAGTTCGTTTTGAGAGATAAAACAAGTTTGTTGGGTAAATAAAATAAATCTGAAAAACCAAGTAAACTAAGTTTACCTAGTAAGTTACTAGAGTATTAACTTCTATCAAAGATAAGGTTTTTTATCTGAAAAATGACTATTACTGCATAACACTTATTCGTATTACAATTTTACTCCGTTGATATTTTTTATTAAAATAAGTTATCAAAAAAGATGTTATAATCTCTTTTCTTATAAAAAAGAGACTGTCCAAAAGAACAGCCTCTAAGCTACTTCCATTCCACCAAGATTAGAATAAATAAGTTTATATTTTAGTTGCCAAGAATATATTTGACAGCGCTTTCAGCTTGTGGAGCGACTCGAAAAATAAATCGTTTATCCTCCTTCATACAAGCTAACCAAGATTGTAAATAAGCTGCGGAGTTGTGCAAAAGATTTTCCTTCTGAATTCCTGTCAAAGCAGCAAGAACACAAGCCCCAAGTTCAGCTATTAAGTACTCAGAAATAAGTAATCGTATATTCTTTACCGTACTGTTGTAATATCGAAATTGCTCTCTCAGCCAAAACTTCCA
>NZ_JHBV01000140.1 GCF_000724545.1 Aureispira sp. CCB-QB1
TTTAGGGTACAAAGCCCCTTTCGGGATTATAAGTCCTCGCATGTGTGGGCGCGAATAGTCAACTTTTTCTAATTAACTCTAATGATAAATTAGAATCATTGTTCCATGAATTTAAAGCAATGGAAATAAATGAGGCAGATTTGGAAAAACTGCAAGGAGGTACAAATAGTGTTACAGGTGCGACAGCCGTTCAAGGGCCTGCTGCTGCGGATACTTGTAATGGAGATCCTTGCTGCACAGAGACAGCACAAGAGGATTGTTGTACTTATCAAGATACTGGGGATTTACCTTTATCTGATTGTGACCCTGATGGTGAAATAGCAGATTTCTGTGTTTAGAAGTTTTGCTTTAATTTGCAAGCAAATGTCAAATGACATTTGCTTGTCTCAATTTGTCCCAATTAAAATTTAATTTTTTATGAAAGAAAGCTTTTTCTTAGTAATAAGTTTATTGTTATCAACAGCATCCTATTCGCAAAAACGAGGCTTTGCCTATGCAACTTATTTACAAGTAAAGGATAAATATTCGACTTGCTTTGATTCTACTAAAGTGCGGAAATGTGAAAAAGCTGCAGAACATTTATCTTTTATTGGTCTGAATAGAGAATCTTTAGCTACTTACAATATTTGCCATCCCACTACATACAGTATGCCAGAAGAAACAGGACGAAGCATAGAGGATTACAAACCTATTGATGCCGAAAAACACCTGTTACATCTATCAGAGGATAGACAAGTAGTAATGATTAATGAGAATCATTCTAGCCCCCAACATCGTTTGTTTACAGCCAACTTGTTAAAAGGGCTTAAAAAACGAGGGTTCACACATCTGGGGTTGGAAGGGTTAAGAGATGCTAATTTACTAAAGGAAAAAGGCTATCCTACAAAAAGAATGGGGTATTATGTGGCAGATCCTCAATATGCTAATATGATCCGAGAGGCATTAAAATTAGGTTTTACTATTTTTGATTATGATACCTCTCGTGTATCAGTAAAAATAAGAGAATTAACACAAGCAAAGCGCATTGCAAAAGTATTGTCAAAAAATCCTGATGCTAAAATTATTATTCATGCAGGAGGAGGGCATATTCGAGAAGATACTACTTACTATGGTGGTCTAATGGCTTACCAATTTAAAAAATTAACAGGGATAGACCCCTTGACTATAAATCAGACTCGGATGAATGAACAAAGCTCTACGGCATGTGAACATCCATTCTACGCAAGCATAAAAAATTTACCTAGTCCTAGTTTTATGCAACATAGAAAAACGAAGAATTTGTATTCAGACAGTGCTTCAGATCTGATTCTCTTTCATCCCAGAACAAGATATAAAAAAGAACGCCCATCTTGGTTATATAATAATAAACGATACCATAGAAAACGAATCAAGTTAGAAGATAGTTTAGTTTTTCCAATACTAATATTGGTTTTTCCAACTAAAGATAAAGATATATTAACTGTTCCTTCCGATGCTATTGAATTACACAAAAAAAATAGAAAAGCACTCTTGTTCTTTCCTGAAAAGGGAAAATATGATGTAGCTATATTAGAAGGATCAGGAAAAAAAATTATAGAAACGATAGAAATAAAATAATCGCATGATTTTAATAATAACAGTAGTAGATGATTGGTCTACTAATGACATTATTGACTGGCTTGGATATAAAGAACAACAATTTTTTAGATTGAATATAGATGAACGTGAAAAGTATCATTTCGTGGTTCAATTAGAAAACTCAGAACAAGTTGTAACTATTTTTGATGCAAAAACCCAAGAAAAGCTAATCGCTTCTAATGAGGTCACTAAAGTTTGGTTCAGAAGAAGTGCTCGATTTGTTCCAGAAAAATTAGAGCTTGTGAATAATGAATTAGAGCAAGAAATCAGAAAAGCAATGTTCACAGAAATGCATTATTTTATGCGTGCTGTTTATGAGGTATTAGGGTTGGAAAAAGACTGGTTAAATTACTATGAAACAGCTACAAATGATAAAATAAATACTCTAATTCATGCTCGTAATATTGGTTTAAGTGTTCCTGATACTATTTTAACTACCTCCAAAAAAGCTATTGAAACCTTTCACGAGAAACATTCTTATCAAATAATAATAAAAGCTATTTATAATGTAACGCATCTTCCAGTAAATGAAGATGAAGTTTATGTACCATATACAGCTATTCTTACAAAGGAGGATTTAGATGCTTTAGAGCATGCTATATTCCCTTCTTTGTGTCAAGAGTACTTAGATAAGGAATACGAGCTTAGAGTATTTTACATGAATGGTCAATTTTATAGTATGGCTATCTTTTCTCAGCAAGATGAGCAGACTAAAATTGACTTTAGGGTGTATAACTATGCAAAACCAAACCGAAGAGTTCCATACAATCTGCCAATAGATATCGAAAAAAAATGTGAGGTTTTGATGCAAACACTGAATTTAAACAGTGGTTCATTAGATTTTGTAAAAACAAGAGACGGTCGATGGGTGTTTCTAGAAGTTAATCCAGTCGGGCAATTTGGTATGACCTCTTATCCTTGCAACTACCATATCGAACACAAAATAGCTAACTTTTTAAGCTCTAAAGTATGAAAAAACATTTTAAAGAATTGGGAATAAACAAAGGTAAAGCATCCAAAATACCTTTAACTTTAACTTTAGCAACACTTAAACCAAAAGATAAAAATAAAATTAGGATTATTTTTGAAACTCAAGCACATCAGTCTACTAGAGTACCTTTGAAGCCATTTTATAAAAAAATATCTCGTTTTATATAAAGTTACTTCTTAAAGATATTTTAGTGAAGAACGATTATTAACAAACTTAATACTTGGCTAGCTATTTTAGTTGTTTCTTAAATTAAAGCATTCATGCTCTTAACTCATCTAAAACTATGAAAAACTATTTTATGCTATATGCTAATTGCATTATAGTGAAAGGCATCTCAAGGGGAATTATTACAGACTTACAACATTTGAGATATAAGTTGATACCTCTTTTATTAGCTGATATACTTGAAGTTATGTCTAAAGAAGAACTTAGTATAGATGAAGTAAAACAACAGTTTAATAATGAATATAACAAAGGTATTGATCTTTTTTTAGAGAATTTGATTGAAGAAGGGTATGGCATCAAAACAGACGATATTTCCTTCTTTCCAAAATTGCCCTTGGATTATGATTATCCTGCCAAAATTTCAAATGCTATTGTAGATTTAAATAAACTTTCAACTTATCATGTTAAAAACATTGGAGTTGATTTGAATATCCTTGGTGTCAAGGCTGTTGAGATTAGGTTTTTTGATCCAATTTCCCTAGAGAAGATAAATAGCATATTAACCTCCTTTGAGCTTACAGGTATTAGAAGTATAGAATTACTTATTCAGTACAGTACTTTTTGGACTGTTGAAAAAATCCACCAAATATTTATAAATCAACGAAGAGTACAACGTATTATTCTTGCTTCTGCCCCAGAAGATAAAGAGGTACAAAGTGAATTTTTAGATATATTTTGGATAACAAAAGCCGTAAAGTCTTCAAATTGCTGTGGATTAGTAGGATTTAGGTATTTTAATCCTAATATGAAACATTTCACAGAATCCCAACACCATAACACCTGTCTTAATCGAAAAATATCTATCGACACACAAGGGCGTATCAAGAACTGTCCTTCTATGCAACAATCCTTTGGGCATATCAATGACACAACTTTAGAAGAAGTCATACAAAACCCAGCTTTCACGAAAGTATGGAACATCAAAAAAGATGAAATTGAAAAATGCAAGGGCTGCGAGTTTCGGCATATATGCACCGATTGTCGAGCCTATTTAGAAAACCCAGAGGATGTATACGCTGCACCATTAAAATGTGGGTACAATCCTGAAACCTGTGAGTGGGAAGACTGGAGTACCAATCCCCTGAAAGAAAAAGCCATCGAATACTATCAACTTCAATCTACTTTTTAATCCAATCTTATTTCTTCTTCCTCTATGCCCTTAAAATTCCCATTCTACAAACAGTTAGATGCCATGGATTGTGGTCCAACCTGTCTCAAAATGATTGCACAATGGCATGGTAAATCTGTTCCATTGCAGTATCTTCGAGAGCAAAGTTATATTACACGAGAAGGGGTTTCTATGTTGGGTATTACAGAAGCAGCAGAGAATATAGGTTTCAGAACTATTGCCGTTCAGCTCAACTATGCAAAAGAGGGTGATGTACCTGGACTGATGCAATTTCCTCTCCCTTGCATTGCCTACTGGCAACAAAAACACTTTGTTGTTGTCTACAAAATTTCCAAAAAATACGTATGGGTTTCTGATCCCGCAGAAGGGAGACTCAAATTAAAACGATCTTTTTTTGAAAAAGGATGGTGTAATAGAGGAAAAAAAGGCATTGTACTAGGACTCGAAACAACTCCTGCTTTCTATGAAGAAAATGTGGTAGAGCAAGACAGCTCCAAATGGAGGTATCTAATAGGATATATAAAGCCCTATAAGCGACTCATTTTGCAATTTATATTGGGTATGATGGCAGGATTAGTCTTTCAACTCATTTTTCCTTTTCTCACCCAATCTTTGATAGATGTTGGTGTCAACAATCAAAATATAAGCTTTGTCTGGTTGGTACTCATTGCGCAACTTGTTTTGTCTGTGAGCCAAGTTTTTGTGCGATTTATTCAGTCTTGGATTGTGCTTAACATTGGTCGTAGAGTAAACGTCAATTTGATTGCTGATTTTTTGGCCAAAATGATGCGGCTGCCATTGGGCTTTTTTGATGCAAAAAATGTCGGGGATTTGTACCAAAGAATCAGCGATAACCATCGAGTAGAATCTTTCTTAACAGGCTCTATTCTCAATATGTTATTTTCTATTGTTACCGTTGTCGTTTTTTCGGCTATCTTATTGATGTACAACACGCTTATTTTTGCCGTTTTTTTCTTCTTCTCTATCCTCTATTTATTATGGGTGTGGGGATTTTTGAAATGGCGAAAAGAGTTGGATTATATGACCTTTCAGCAAGCATCCGAAAACCAACAGGCTTTGTATGAAATCATCAACGGGGTTCAAGAAATAAAGCTGCAAGGAAGTGAACGCAAACGACGTTGGAAATGGGTCGAAATTCAAGCCAAGCTCTTTAGTGTCCAAACTAAATCCTTAGCATTACGCCAGTACCAAGAATTTGGAGTTTTACTTTTTTCAAGACTCAAAGATATTCTCATATCCTTTATAGCAGCTACAGCGGTTATTAATGGGGAAATGACCTTGGGAATGATGGTTGCGGTACAGTATATTGTGGGGCAACTAAGTGCCCCCTTTCAGCAATTCATAGGCTTTGTCTACGCTGCACAAGATGCCAAAATCAGCTTGGAGCGAATGAGCGAAATTACGTCTGAGAAAGACGAGAATACGCAAGACGTCATTCAAACACAACAACTCCCCAATAGCATTGAGTTGGAACTTCAAGATGTATCTTTTTCCTACAATCCCATTTCATCTGCTGTCTTACAGCATGTTAATTTAAGAATTCCCGCAGGAAAAACAACTGCCATTGTTGGCGCAAGTGGAAGTGGAAAAACAACCTTATTAAAATTACTCCTTGGATTTTACGAGCCACAAAAAGGAAAAATACTGGTTGGAAAAACACCGTTATCATCCGTTGATAAACGCTACTGGAGAAGCTTGTGTGGAACCGTTATGCAAGATGGGTATATTTTTTCTGATACGATTGCTCATAATATTGCAGAGAGCGACACCACTATTGATTATCAAAAGCTCGATCACGCTATAGAAGTAGCGAACATTAGTGATCTGATAGACTCGCTCCCTTTAGGGTATAACACGATGATTGGCTCGAAAGGAAGCGGTATATCACAAGGGCAAAAACAACGAATTCTTATCGCTAGAGCGGTGTACAAAAATCCTGATGTGCTTTTTTTAGACGAAGCAACCAATTCGCTCGATGCTACCAATGAACGCAAAATTGTAGAGAATCTTGATAGGTTTCTTGAATCAAAAACAGTTATTGTAGTTGCTCATCGACTGAGTACGGTTATGAATGCGGACCAAATTGTGGTTTTAGATAACGGACAGATCGTAGAACAAGGTACTCATAAATCATTGCTCCAAGAACAAGGGAAATATTATAGGTTAGTTCAAAATCAACTCGATGTAGAACAAGTTGGAACAAACAAAGAATAAATATGCCAGAAAACACTCCATCATCTGAATTTACATTAGTAGAACAAGCCATGGGAAATCCCCCAGGATGGCTTACCTATTGGGGCATTACTGTAATTTTTATTTTTCTAAGCGTTACTTTAGGGATTACAGCGATAATCCGTTATCCAGATGTACTCCAAGCAGAAGCAATAACCTATATAGACCGCCCACCTATTGATGTATTTCCACAAAAAAATGGAATCATACAGACCTTATTCGTAGGTAATAATGACACAGTTGAGTATGACAGTCCTCTTCTTGTTTTAGAATCTACGACTGATTGGAAAGCTGTCTTGGCATTAGACAGTCTCTTACAGCAAAAAACACGCTCTATTGTCAATGAAGATTTACGTTCTAAGGAATTAGGTGAACTTAATACGTTGTACCAAGAATTGGCTCTTTTAGACACACAAATAAAGGATGCCAAGAGAAGTGACATAACAACGAAACAAGTTGTAGGGGTTCGCAATGAGATCAAGCAAAATAAGGTTCTTAATGCTTCCTTATTAAAACAAAAAGAAGTTTTTGAAAAAGAATTAAGCAATGTCAAGAAAGACTTGGAACGCTCTAAACAATTACTCCAAGATGGAGTTATGAGCCAACAGGAATTTGAGAAAAAAGAGAATACGTATTTGCAGAGTGAACGAGAACTTCATCGAATGGAATCATCTATTATTTCTAACAGGATAAAGGTGCAGCAGCTTGAACTTCAAATTCCAGAATCGAACAAGCAAAGACACGATCTTTTCTTTCGCTTAGAAACGGAATTTGCAAAAAAGAAAGAAGCTCTAAAAACAACAATCGAACAATGGAAAACGCAATATATCCTTCATGCTCCATCATCAGGAACCGTTGTTCTTAGTAGCAACTTTCAAGCAGGAAGTTCAATCAAAACGACTGAATCAGTTGTAACCATAATGCCCCTTATCTCGCAAAAAAAGTCATTCCTCAAAGCCAAAATGAATGCCAATGGTATTGGGAAGATAGCCATTGGGCAAAAGGCAACAGTTTATTTTAGTAACTATCCTTCGGCAGAATATGGAACATTGTCTGCAACGGTTTCTAAAATTGCTCCAATTCCTACTGAAAACCAGTATGAGATTCTTTTAGATCTTCCGCAAGATTGGGTTACCAATTATGGAATTAAAATTCCTAAGCAGCAAAAAATGAGTGTGACAGTTGCTGTACAAACGAAGGAATATACTTTATTGGAGCGTGTTTTTGCTGGATTGTTGGAGGTAATTGAAAGATGATACTTAATTGTGCCAATCAGAACCTAGCATGACAAATATAAAGTAACCATTTTTTTTCTTAGTACATCTAATAGTGTTTGACCATTCAAAGATCCATGGGGTCTGTGGCAGTTGTAAAAAATCTCCCACTCTTTAAACATTTTCCTAATGCCAATATCACCTACATAATCAATTAGTTGATAGAATTCCGTCTTATCAGTAAGATTAGATCGTTCAACTTTTCCGTTGAGATGTCTGAAAAGTAAAAATCAGGCAGCCTCATTTATTTTTGCACAAAAAGCAAGATGCATTATTGTAATTTAGATATGTAGTTGGATTTTAGCTGAAAAAAGCTTATTTCTTCTTTATGAAGCCGTTTTTACTCTATTATCTCCCTTTTTAGCCTCATTTTGCCCTAAAACCGACTCAATTGAGCAGACTCCGTCCACTGGAGCTACAAGTTTACTCCCCATTCGGGCTATATTCATACTTAATGCTAAGCATGAATTGAGGAACTTCCCTCAAAAAGTAATAAAATTGCGATAAAAAAAAATTGCCACTTCCCCATATTCAGCTATATTGATAATTAGTAGTTTCTCTCTTCTTAAGAAACTGATTAAATTTTATATTTACAAATAAATATTATTACTAAAACCCTAACAATCAGTTACAAAATGCCTTATTTTTAAATTCCATACAACAAATGGTTAAACTTGAGAGTGAGCACACACGTTTCTCTATTCTATATAGTTTTTGGCAAGCTGTTCAATAAATGGGAGTAATTTAGGATGAATTTTCTCTTTTACTTCATCAAATATAAACCATCTAGCTTCTGCAATTTCAGGAAAGCGCTTTCTTACTCCTGAGCCTTTGGGGTATTCCATTTCAAATAATGAACTAGAGATTAATTGTGGATTCACATCTCTTTCACAATAAAATGCACAAACTAACTTTCCTTTTCTGAGTTTTATTTTTCCCAATGGGTAAATATCTTGATTTATAACAATTCCCGTTTCCTCCTTAAATTCTCGTTTCGCAGCTTCTTCTTCAGACTCATTTTCATTTTTTTCTCCTTTAGGGAAGGTCCAAATGTTATTTTGATGCTCCTTATAGAATGGTCCACCTGGGCGAACCAGAAAGAATTCAACTTTATGGTTCTTTTTTCGATAAAGTATAATACCTGAGCTTAATTTCATTTAATCTAAATAGTTAATCGATCAATATGGGGGCTGTTTGTCTCATAATATTTAATCTATTATCAAGTTCTGGAAATGTGTTTTTAAGTTGCTCAAATGAGTTCTTTGAAACTCCTATAAAGTACCAAGTTTTGCCTTTATCATAAGAAATCCCAACTAATGAACTAATTGTATACATCTTTTGAAGATCAACTTTAATCGTTTGTTTCTGTTCAAGGACACATTGGTAATTATACTCATTAACCAATAAAGTTTTAGGAAATGAAAGTTTTGTTTCTATAATCTCCAATGGTAAATCTTTAGTCATCTCGTATTTAAAGTTTTCCCTAGAACCGTATAACTCTATGATTTTAGGATGTATAAAATCCATAAAAGTATCAATATCTTTTGCTTGAAAAGCATCAATCATAGTTTGACTATCTTCTAATACTTTCTTTAGAACAAAAACCGTATCTACTTGACAATTAGATACTTTACTAACAAAAAACACAAGGATAAATAGTAGATATTTAGGCATTATTCAAAGTTTAAATCTTTATTCATCTTCAGATAACATTTGCACAAAATTTTTATATTTTTCCGTAGCAAAATAATTAGTTTGCTTGGTCTCTTTTTCGTATTTCTATGCTTTTCTTGTTTATAATTTAGCATCAATAGAAAAGCCATATTTTATTAGATCTTCAAAACCTAAATCGAAACTTTGATCATGATTAAGATGTTTAGCAACAAGCTTTAGACTGTTAATTTCATTTTCAAGCTCCATTATCCTTTTGCACATTTGGTTTATTTCTTCTACTTCTTCAACTGAAATATGTTCTTTACCAAATAGCCTACTAGGAGATCCATGTCTATGCCCACCATAGTTGTATTGAGTATTTCGTAAAATATATGATCTAATTTTTTCAGGTTGCTGCAAGAATTTTTCAAGTTCTATATTTCTTGCGTCAAGTCTTTCTTGAAGAGAAGTTAGTCTAGACGATATCGCTTTTTTAATATCCATTCCAGATTTTTTAAAGATAAGTTCTCTAGCCATTTTTTTTGTTTTAATTACATGAATTTATTGATCAAATTTAAATTTTCTAATTATTCTTTTCTCCCAACCTCTCGTAGTATCAGGTTTAGAATTTTCTAATTCATTTTCAATACTCCAGAGTATTTCTTTGGTATGTTTTAAATTAAGCATTTCTCCCCAAGCAATAATTTCTTCATTTGGTATTTCACATTCCCACCAAAACAAAATATCAAGAATAAAAATTCCTTCCCACGCATATCTTGGTGCATCGTTTCTCCAATCTTTATTAGGAGCTTCTATATCATAGGTAAAGAATCCTTTTCTAATTTTATCATAAGCATAAATTTGGTAAAAGTTCATGTCACATAAAATCGGTATAAAGATATTCATGTGACAAGCCTCTTGATTTTTTTTATCCATATCATATAGCTCAAATGGAAATCTAAAGTATTTTGACAACGGACTTTCTTTAGCAATGTCTGATTCTATAAATAATTCTAAAATCATTTTAGGAAGTCTTAACTCTTTTAAAAAGATGAGTGTATCCTTTTTAGTTGTTTTTTTATCTTTTTTAAACCAATCTAGCATGGGAATTTTTGTTTTTTTTATTGCGAGTATGAGCTGTTGTTTTAATCCCACTTCAAGCTATACCTTTAAATCCACAGAATATGAAAGGCTCAAAATCAAATCAGGCAAGCCAAAATACAAATTAAGTATTCTGATTGATCAGAGGAATTAAAACACTTAAAAAATTGGATAATAGTAGAGAGTCTGTTTAAAGTAAATAAAATCTGAGTATAAGATGAAGATATAAATCTTAATCGCTGTAGTCTTTTATTTTTATTGAGGTAAAGTGAATTTTATTGGTAAAACATAATAGCACCTTATTCTCACTCCTTTATCTTTTCCAGGGCTCCAAAGGGGCATTTTATCAATTATCTTTAAAACAGCTAGGTTGCAATTTTCATCTAATCCTTTTATGATTTCAGGATTTGAACATTTTCCATCTTTTTCCACAACAAATCGGACATAAACAACCCCTTCTACTTTATTGTTTATACTTTCCTGCGGATATAATAAGTTTTCACGGATAAACTGTAACATTTTTTCTTCTCCTCCAATAAAATTAGGTTTTATACCAACCTCTTCATATGAAAATATTTTTACAGGAGATTTGTTTACAACTTTTTCCTCTTTTTGAAGTTCACTTGGAGCGATATATTTATAAAGGTAAAGAGCTTCATGCCCATTTATCATACTCTTGCTATTTAGTTCTAAAGAGCCATTTGCCTTAATTTTCCCTGAATATTTTACTTTGCCATATTTATTTTTTGAGTAAAAGGAAATATATTCATTTTTGATTTTATACTTACCCTTAGAAACATGCTCACTTTCTATTAATAACCAGTTTTTTACTTTCTGAGGTGTTCCTATAGATGTTGCACTTACAACATCTCTATTTTTATAAAATTTTAAGTATTTTTTCTCCTTCGACAAGCTTGTTGAATCAACAACTGCCATATATAGACCTTCAAAATATAACCTTTGAGAAAAGGTATTTAAATTAAAGAATAGTATAATGGAAAAAATAAGCATTTTATTTTTCATAAGTTCATGGTTTATACTACTTTATCTTTTAAGGTTCAAATTCATTTTAAACTACAGTCATTGGTCACTTTGCCTATCTTAGGGGCTATGTATAATGAAGATAAGTAATCTCAAGAGCAAAATTTACAATTTTGCTCATATTTTGTTTTAAACTGCCAGCAAAATTATAGGCTTTTCGGAGTCTTACCCAATCTAAGAATTGAGCTTTCACCTCATAGTTAACATGGTCATATACATAAGAAATTTTCCTTTCTATCTATAACCAAAACTCATCAGTTTTTGCATTGATTTCTTTAACTCTCTTTTTAATAAACTCTAAGTCCCTTTTAGTCCTGATATAATATTCAGGATAATATAAAAACCACTTGTTTTTAAGTTCTATTATTTGAGGAATTTCAAAGAAATAATCTTGTCTATTAAACTTCATTTTGACAGTGACATCCGCCCATTTTCCAACAATAAATCTATTAAAGCCACCATAATTTTTTATTCGTACTTCCTCTATCGTGATAGTATCAATTGTGGCATTTTTTATTTGGAAGCCTTTATCTCTTTCCATTATTTCTGTAATATATTCCGATCTGATTAAAAAGTTATTCATTCTCCTTTCAAATCTTGATTCGAGGAGTTTCATAAACTTAGCTTGATCTTTAATGTCAGGTCTATATTCAAAGTTTTGAGAAAAAAGATATTTTTGAGCTTCGAGAGGAATGATTGCATTCAGATATTTGGCTGTATCCCTATTTTGTAAAAACTCAACAACTTGTTTTGCAACTTCTTCAGGAGAGTCAAACCCTATTGAATCTGCTTTAAAATCATATACATTTTGAACGGCAGGAGCTTTAGACTTAGTTGTAGCCTCGGACAACGTTTTAGCTTCTTTTTTTATGTTTTCTTTATTCGTACATCCCACAGTTAAGGTTACTAAATTTAGAAAAAAGAATAAAATTATGAGATAGCTAATTTTTGTCATTAAATGGGTGGATTTTGATAATTGGTAGTCAATTTAGTTTTATAGCTAATCGGCTATTTTGTTACAGATAACGATTAAGTGTATATGCAAAGGCAACTATCACTAATGCTTTTTCGCCTTTTGCATATACACTATTTTTTACAGTCATTTCTTCCTTACTATTAAAAAGGAACAACCGAACGAATTATTTTATATGTTGAATAATATTTTCCAATAAAATCTAGAGTTTATTTTTTAATAGCTTTTTAGTGGCAATAGTTCCATTGTTGCTTGTTATTTGTACAAAGTACATTCCTATTTTCAATGCAGAAATATCAATTTTGCTATTGGTGCTTTTTAGCACTTCTTTTCCTTGCACATCGACCACTTTTACCGATTGTAGGTTATCCATCTCAATCATTACAATATTACTTGCAGGATTGGGGTAAAGAGAAATATTCTCAGAAGACTCAATATCCTCAATACCTACAACATTACAATTTGAGCTCCAATTTGCAGTAGCATCTTTAAGCCAACCATTACCTTGATACCACGGTACAGGTGTATAACCAGCATCATGTTGAATACAAGTTAAACTTGGATTATTAAACGCAGACATACTCATTAAGTTGGTATTGTTTCCGTTAGAAACATTTAAACTGGTTAACTGATTATTATTACAATTTAATACTTCTAGAGCTGTGTTTGTTGAAATATCTAAATGAGTTAACCCATTATTTTGACACCATATCTGTGTTAAAGCTGTATTAGTCGAAATGTTTAAACTCGTTAACTGATTATGTCCACATTGTAGGTAATCTAAAACGGTATGCACTGTAACATCTATACTAGTTAACTGGTTATCATCACATATTAATCTTGTTAAAGCAGTATTTGCTGAAACATCTAAATTAGTCAACTGATTTACAGAACAATTTAATCCTGTTAAAGCAGTAAAAGCTTCAATTCCTGTAAGGTCGCTGATACCTTTATTTTGCGCATAAATCCATCCTGTGTAAGCTTGTGCTTCATTTTGACAAATTTCACCATCACCATCTGTATCTATTATGCCAATGTTTGTTCCAACAATATTTGTTCCGTGCTCCAATAAGGCATTTTTAAAGTTAGCATCTGGTATGTTTACAATTGCACAAGTACCTCCGCTGTTTTTTTCGTTATATAATGCTGCTATTTGTGTTAGGGTAATCGGAGCTTTGTAAAAACGGAAATTATCTATTTTCAAATCTTGAGCAATGCCTGTTCCCATAACTTGTGAAGGAATATAAATATTTAACCCTCCAAAAACCCAAACGTTACTTAAAGAAACCTGTGCTTGATCATCAATAATTTCTGCGTTATCAAGATAAGTACGTAAATAATATTTTTGTCCTCCAGGCCAATAAACAAGTTTTACTGCTATATGATGCCAATTATTGTCTAAATAACCTAAAAAACTGTTAAATGATCCCAGACTAGTTAAACCACTAGCATTTTGTGTAACATTTAATTGTTGGCCATTATTTGCTACCTCAACGGTTAAGCCTATATTACTGTTATTTTGGTCTTTTAACTCTAACAGCTTAAATGGTGTGGTATTAGCACTAGCATTTGCTTTGAACCAAAAACTTACTACATATTCCTTTACATTACTAGAAAAAGCAATATTTCCTACATTGCTCAATACTTCTCCATTTGGAGACACAGCGTCATTTCCGTCTATTCCTTGAACATAATTAACACTATTTGTTGATGTTAAAGCTCCAGCATTATAGGAACTTCCGCTCGTTTCTAAAAGGTTGTTATCAAACAGGTACTCTACGACTAAATCTTGCGTAGGTATTTGTTGTGCTTGCACATTCATTCCTAAAAATGAAAGAATCATTGCTAATAAAAAAAATGTAATTTTTGCCATATTGCATAATTTTTTAATTAAAAAAAAGTTTTCGCAAAGGTCTATGAAATAAGCTTCTCAATCAACTACCCATTTGGGTAGTTTTTACACTTTTTTTAAGGCAAATCACAAAATTATAGTAGGCAGTAGTGTTTTTCTATTGATTCCAAGTTTTTTAAAAATGTTCTTAGTGTGGTAGTGTACGGTATTATTACTAATATATAATCGTTTAGCAATTTCGTTTCGTGTGTAGCCTTTTTGTAGAAGTAAAGCAACTTCTCGTTCCTGTTTCGTGAGAGTTTCTTGGGGAATATGGTCTGTTTTTTTAACAACAGCTAAATAACGCGTAGGTTCTTCTATTAAAAGAACATAGACACCATTAAAACAAACGGTATTTTGGTTAAAATCTTTATTTTTTAGTTGAAAAAAATAGGGCGTATTTTTATTTTTCTTAAAAAAAGCACGAGTTTTTGGGATATGATTAAATAACGAAGAATCCATTGTTGTTACAAATGAAAGTAAGTCAAAATCTGTTAATCGGTTGCACGATGTTCCCATAAAATTGGTGAGCATATTATCACTCACTAAAGTTGCACTAAGAAAATCGTCTTCAACTATCGCAACCATATACGATGATTGGTTAATAATTTTTAATGTTTCATCAGAATCTATTTGTTCGGGAACAATTAACCCTTTTTGTTTCATCTCCCCAACAATACTTTGCGCCACTCTATCTAAATCCCTGTCAATTAATTTATTATGCATTCTTCCACCTTGAAATGATACAATAAACTACAAAGATAATAAAATCTTTAACTAATCTTGAGTCCATATTTTTTGAGGTACCTTTGTCCGCATAACAAAAAACGACTCAGGTATATTCTGTGGCGCAAACCATGCACATCTAAATATAGCTATTCCCTACACAAAATTCATTCCCCCTCCAACCACCGTCTAAATTCAGGGGTTCTAGCACCACTTGTATAAAGCTCGATGCCCTTGGGTAAAAGGATTTGCATCTTGTTTTTGAAGTGAGGTTCAATCTTTAAAATATATTCAATGTTAACGATTTCGCTTCTATTGATTCGGAAAAATAACTGAGGGTCTAGCAAGTTTTCTAATACGGATATTTTATAGTTTACAATATGTTTTTCTCCATTAACATCTACAAGAATGCAAAAATCTCCTGAAGCTTGAAAGTAATAGGCCTCTGATACCTTCTTAATGATAATCCCGTTTTTCTTTTTTATGCTAAATCTTTGTTTGTAGCTTTTGTTATTATGCTGAAACATTTTTTCAATTAAATGGATGGTGTCTTTATTGGTTTGGACAGTATTCTTTTGTTCAAAAAAATGTTCATATTTCTGCATTGCATTATTAAATGCTTCTTGAGAATAGGGCTTGATAAGGTATGCGATACCATTTGTTTCAAAAGCATTCTCCATATATTTGTTGTAGGCAGTACAAAAGATGATTGGACAATTTATTTTTAATTGTTGAAATAACTGAAAACAGTTTCCGTCTAATAATTGTATATCAGAAAGTAATAAATCGCATTGAGCGAATAATTCTTTGCCTTTTAGGGCATCTTCCACAGAGTCAAACCATTCCAAAACCTGAGCATCTGCCCTATGCTCCAAAAGATATTTTGAAAGTTTATTAAAAGCAGGTTTTTCATCTTCAATTATTATAACGTTCATACTTATGGTCGTTTATTTTTAGAATAAGAGGTAATGTTATGGTATAATTTTCATCAACTTCTACGATTAGAGGAAGATTACAAAGTATTTGGTAACGAGATTGTAAATTACTTAAACCAACACCAAAAGATACAACAAGTTCTTCTTTAGATCTTATGTTATTACTGATGACCATCTGCTCATCTTCCACAATAATTTTCGTGATAATAGGCTTGCCTCTCGAAGCATTATTATGTTTTACTATGTTTTCAAAAACTGTTTGAATAGCACAAGGCGGAATGAGCCTTTCTTCCTTTTTTGTTCTTTTATTTATAATATTAAATTGATAATTTTCTCCAAACCGCTCTTTTATAAGATAAATATAATCATTGGCAAAATTCATTTCCTCCTCTAAGTTGACGGTATCTTCATCTTGCGTTCTAATCAAATATTGATAAAGCTTAGCAAGCCTTTGTATATAAGGTTTGGCTTTTCCGACATCTGTTTCAATAAAAGCATCTAAGGTGTTGAGGTTGTTGAACAAGAAATGAGGGTCGATTTGTTTTTTGAGGGCTTTTAACTCATAAGTCTTTTGCAAATTTTCGATTTTAAGCATCTGAATCTGAGATCCAACTCCTTTTTTTAACATAATAATTCCCAACAGTATACTACTCAGTAGTAAAATAATAATAGATACATTTATAAAATCTCCTAAGGTAACACCTTCTTCGTCTGGCGTCACTTCAATAAAGTAATAATATACAAGCCCCTGAAAAGCCAATAGAAAAACGGTAAATAAAATCGTTTTTAAGATAAGAAGTAAATAATGCTTGCGAGTATTAAGTTGCTTTAACCACCTAAACACTATAAAATATACAACTAAAACAGCATTCCCTACAAACACCATAACCGTATACAAACCATATATCCATTTTTCTCCCATGTCTTCGCTAGATAAAATTAGCAAAAGCGAAAAAATCCAGAAAAACAAAATGAATATTAACTTATCTCCTTTTTGTAATTTGTACAATCGTAAATTTTCCTCTGCCATAATTTATTCTGGTTGGGTTAGAAAATCAATACGGCAACACTATAAGTGTTGCCGGTCAATTCAAAGCAGGTGTTATTAATTAAATGTTGTCTCTTATGATAGTAGTAGTTCGTTGATTAGCTGCGCTGCTACTATGTGATTGATGATCGGTTATAACCAAATATTTCCTATCTCTTCTGCTATCTCATACAAATCAGAATTAGAGGAGTTATCTAAAACGACAATACTTGTTCCATTTTTAGTGTTTCGACTGTAATAAGTACGTGCTCCCAGCCAACCTCCATTGTGCCAAGCACCATCGTCTGTTACAACCCATCCGAACCCATAGTCCGATGATTTTCCATTATTCAATTGTGGCTTTTTAAATGCTTCTGCCAAATTAGAGCTGCTTAATAAATCATTTTCATACCAGAATTTATCCCAAATTAAAAAATCGTTTATACTACTAAATACGGCTCCATCACCTGCAACACCATCCACAAAATCAGGCAGTACTTCTTTATAAACACCACCTTCAATCTTAAATCCGCCACATTTGTTTGTAAAATCTGTCTCTGCAGAGAGCAAATTCCAAACTCTCGTATTTTCCATTCCCAATGGCTCAAATAACTCCTCCTTCATATAATCCTCAAAACTTTTACCAGAGACAATTTCAACCAATCTTGCCAGAAGGATATAATTTGTATTCGAGTATTCAAACTTTTCAAAAGGTTCTTTTTTCGCTGAACGGTTTTCATTTATGATCAGCTCGGTGGCTTTCTGATTGGTAAGCACATTAATATTATCTTTATTCTCAAGCGCAAGCTCAATATAGATGTCAGGAATACCTGAACATTGATTTAATAAGCTACGAATGGTGACCTTTTCATAAGGGAAATTTTCAATATATTCGGACACTAAGTCGTCATAAGATATGCTTCCTTTCTCTTTTAATAGCATAATACCAGCCGCAGTAAATTGTTTGGATACCGAAGCAAGCCGAAATGAAGAATTGGCTGTTAGTTGTTCATTTTTTTCGTGACTGGTAAAACCATACCCTTTGGCAAGCATCGATTGCCCATCTCTTATAAGTAATACGGAACCATTGAATTTTTGGTCTTTTTGTAGTTTACTAAGCCATGAATCAACCAATTCAATCTTTTCTTGTTCTGATGCACCATTTGGAATTTCTAAATCAAACTCATCTCTGCAACTAGATAGTACCAATAAAATAACGAAAATTCCCCAAAATAAACTTTGTGTTTTAATCATGTTGTATAATTTATATTTTGAATGTATATAAAATAAGACAAACTTAGGATTACTATCCCTCAAGAATATTTTTACAAAAGAAAAAAACATCTCACCTACTTAACGCCTCCATTTACCTAATTTTGTTTTAGACAAAGGTAGAAGTGATTTACTTTTTAGTAAACCGACTTTTGTCGAATGCGGGTTATTCCCTGTTTAATTAAGAAGTTTTCAAGTTTAATGAATCAACACCTTAGCAGCTAAATCTGTAGCAAAAGTATGCCGAGCTACATAGTATATGTCGTACTTTTTACATTTTTTCTCTGAACCAATTACTTGCTTGTGCTATAGACTCATTTACTTCAACATCTTGGTCGTAATAATTAAATTGGTGAAAAGGCGATTCCAATTCAGTATTCATCCAATATAATTTTTTGTCAGCTTTGGCAATGTCATTAAAAAACTTCTTGGTGTAGCTTGGTAATACTATACATAGCACCAGCACATGCACCCAACGCTCCAATTTTATTGCTATTAACTTCATTTAAAGATGCTAAATAATTATGCATTAGCTCTATCGGCAGAGAATGAGTTTTAGACAGTTCATAAACTCCCCCTATGGCGATATATTGCTGTGTTACCTACTGTCTTTTATTTATTTTAAATTCAAAATCACAACATACTCAAATGTTTCGTTTAATGAATAAATTTGAATACTTAAAGAAAACACTTTTTACATCTTAAAACATGATATGTTATGGTTTTGCTTAAATTACAATTTTTAATAGCATTTTTTTTCTGTGCAAATTTACTTTTTGCGCAAACTATCCATTATTACGGGTGGGATTCGTTGTATCATCATTATCCTAGCGATATTATTGAAACTCAAAACGGAGATTTTTTTATTGTCGGGAATGTTAATTTAACAGCTCCAATCGTTGAGAATTATACATTAAAAAAATATTTAGTTCGTATTGATTTCAATGGAGATACAGTATGGACTAGCTATCATGACCATAGTCATTATGGAAGGTGTAATGTAATTGAGAGTGCTAATAATGATTTTTTGACATTAGGGAACATTGGACAAAATTACACGTGTGGGTTTATAGGTCAATCTATCCCATTTCACGATTATTGTACCTATAGATATTCCTCAAGTGGCTCAATACTTAATACTAACGTGATGACTGATAATTGTGAAAACTCCATTGATAATTATCTAAAAAATGATGAAGGAGGTATCACAACAGTACAAGGTTCTAGAAATCCAATAACAATAGGATCAATGTATGATTATACCATAAAAGAGTTATTGCCTAATGGACAGCTATTAACAATTCCATTCCCTCCTGGGCTTTCAACTCCAGGTAGAATTGAAAAAAATATTAATGGTTATTGGTTACTTCAACATGATTCTTTGCATCGATTGGATTTAGGAGGAAATATTGTATGGCAAACAGCAAATACTTATCCAGTGTATATTAACGATTTTTGCAAGGTGAATGAAGATAGTTTTATAATAGTTGCCTCCAATCCTTATGCTCCTGGAGTTGGTACTACTACAGTAATGAAGACAGATAGTTTTGGAACACCAGACTGGACAAGAACTTTTCCTATGAAAGGAATCGATGTTTTGCATCACTCTTCAGGAAACTATGTTATAACAGGAACTTTTAGTGATGATTTGAAGGTGATTGTTGTGAGTCCTAATGGAGATTCTTTGTGGAGTCGAACACATACTTTAACAAAACCAGCAGCAGCAACAAAAAGTATAGAAGCAAGTGATGGTCGAATTGTTACTTTGGCTCAGGCAAAACCTCCTTATACAATTTATAATGTTCCTAGTCAATATGTGGTAGTTTTTGATTCTTTAGATTTGGCACTGACTTCCGTTTCTATAATAGATAACATTAAGAGTAAACGAGTAGATTTTTATCCTAATCCTACTTATGAAGTATTAAACGTGCAAATGAAAGATTTTAATCCTTCAATGAATTATACGCTTGAAATTTATAATTCAATAGGTCAGCTTGTTTCTAATTATACTGTTAATAAAAGACTCTCTATATTTAATTTATCAAGTCTAAGTTCAGGGATTTATTTTTTAAAGATAAATTCTAATAAGGGTTTAATTTCTCAAGAGAAATTAGTTTTGAATAAATAAGATGGACAGCTTTGGGCGGGTGTTATTAATTATCATAATATGCACTTTTTCATTGCAGGTAACGGCTCTTTCATATGCATATGCTGTTCTGAGAACCTAGCATTTAACAGTAAGAGCCCCGTTCTTAAGCTAAACCTACGATTTTTGCTCGCAAATTTTTAAGCCGAATAAGAAAAATCATAGGTTTGGCGTTTTTACACTGAGCTGAAGTCTATCTCATATTTAGGAGCATTTTCCGCTCATTAATAATTTATTAGATATTTTTCTTCTTCTGACCTTTTAGATGTTGGTTTCTAAAAAACATCTTCTGCACCATCCTGCAACTGTTTCTTCCAAATCCGAATTTGGGTTGGAGCCAACTCATACTTTTGCATCAACTAGGACAAGATAAAAGTCTCCCAACAACAGAGCAACTTGTTTTCTATGTTCCTACCACCTTATCCCAAACATCATCCACCAACTTACTAGGCAGATCGAAATAAATCATCATTACTTCAATGTTAGAATGCTACAACAATACAAAAGGTCGCCTAACACCAGACAACCTTCTATATCAGTAAGAGAGCTTAGACCAACCATTCAAGCCGTAGTAGCTCGTCCCAATTACTTGACCTTAAGCACTAACAATAGGCTTACCTTGACATTGACCATTCAAATAAAAGGATGATTGTTGTCCAGTTTGGTCTTAGATAACAATTCATAGATAATTGGTTGCGCGCAATTGTGTTTATAAGAGAGTTATAGGGCATTCCAAAATAGGAGAAGGTCTATGATAAAATAAATTGTAGGTCATTTAAATTAAGGGAATTTCCTTCCTCATTAACAATTGTCATTTTAACAGGAGCACCACTTTTGTCTACTATTTTGAGGAATGGTTCATTTTTGTCTACCAAGTTTGAGTTGCCCCAAATTAAAATAGCACTCATTATTTTGATTAAATCTCCTCCCTTTTCTGTCAAGAAATATTCATTTCGAGCTCGTTTGTTGTTTTCTTGGTATTCTTTTTTCGCGATTAAACCTGCATTTTCCAACATTTTTAATTTGCTAGTCAAAACTGATTTAGAAATTTTCAGATTGTCTTGAAATTCGCTGAATTTGGAGTTGCCTAGAAAAAGCTCTCTAACTATTAACAACACCCATCTTTCACCTAATAAGTTAGCAGTTAATTGAATTGGACAATTCAATCTATTCGTCTCAGTTTTTTGAAATTTTTTCATTTTTTTACTATCTGGGTTCTTTTTTAGAACTTATGTACATATATTTGAGTTCTAAAATAAAACTATTTATTAATTGGTTACGAAAATAATAGAATGAATACAAATAATTTAATAAAAAGAGTGGCTATTATAGGGCATAGTAGAACTCCGTTTAGTAAGGCTAACACATATTTGAAAAGCTATTCAGCAAACGAACTCTTGACCACTACCCTTCAATCCATAAGCAACAAGTATGCTTTAAAAGATAAAATATTAGGTGAAGTTGTTGGAGGGGCTGTTATAAAACACAGCTCGCAAGGAAATTTAGTACGAGAATCTTTACTAAAAACTGACATTCATCCTTTAACACCAGCATTTGATATTCAAAAAGCATGTGCAACTTCTGCGGAAGCAGCTATAATTATTGCAAATAAAATAGCATTAGGTCAAATAGAAAATGGCATAGCATGCGGTACAGATAGTGCAAGTGATTCTCCAATAGTATTAAATGAATTATTCAGAAAAGAATTTCTAAATCAACATTTGAGTCTTTCTGATTTTACAAAAGAAAATCTGAGAAATTTAGAATTGATGCTCCCTGAAATCCCGAACAATAATGAGCCAGAAACTGGTCTTTCAATGGGTGAACATGCTGAGATAATGGCTAAATATTATAAAATAACGCGTGAAGAACAAGACCATTTTGCATTTAACAGTCACAAAAAGCTAACAAGGGCATATCAAAGTGGATTTATTGAAGATATGATTGAACCCATCGGGCAAATTAAGGAAGACTCAATACTAAGAAAGAACCCTTCTTTAAATAAAATGAGATCCTTAAGCCCGGCTTTTGATTTGAACTCTGGAAGCCTTACTGCAGCTAATTCAACTCCTTTCTCGGATGGAGCTGCGGGTATCTTTCTAGCCTCAGAAGAATGGGCAAAAAAACATAATTATCCAATTCTAGCTTTTTTAAGTTTTGCCGCTACAGCTGGAATTGAATATATCAACAATAAACAAAACCTACTACTAGCACCAATACTTGCGATTCAAAAAGCATTAAAACAGAGTAATAGAAATTTGGATTCATTTTCCTTTATTGAAATTCATGAAGCATTTGCTGCTCAGGCATTAACAACTATTAAAATATTGAACAATAAAGGTTTAGGTGATCCATTTTGGAGCAAGCAAAATTTAGACTCCATAAAAGGGGAAATTGATTTTTCTAAATTAAATATGGTTGGCAGCAGTTTAGCTACCGGTCACCCATTTGCAGCAACAGGCGCAAGAATAATTGCAACCCTCTCAAAACTTTTGAATCAGGAAGGTAAAGGTTCTGGGCTAGTCTCAATTTGTGCGGCAAGAGGAAATGGTCTTGCACTAATATTAGATAAATAATTAAATTAAAATTCGAAAAAATGAATGAAATCCTAAAAAGCGAAATTAAATTCGCAATTATTAAAAATGAAACGATAGCATATCGTACCTTTGGAAATGGACAACCGCTAATACTTTTCAATCGATTTCGAGGGACAATTAACGATTGGGATCCTGCCTTTATAACAAGGCTTGCAAAAAAAAATAAAGTTATCGTCTTTGATAATCTTGGTGTTGGAAACTCTTCTGGTACAAGTCCAAATTCAATAGAAGGCATGGCTGAAATAGCGTATGAATTTATTATCTTCTTAGGATATGATAAAGTGAACTTACTCGGTTGGAGCATGGGAGGTCTCGTAGTCCAAGCTTTTGTTTTGAATTATCCCAAAATTGTTCAAAAGGTGGTTTTAGTAGGTACTGGATTAGGCGCTAGTGAACACACTGAATATCCTACAGAACGCTTTTTGAATGTGGCCACTAAAGTTTACAATATGAAACCTGAACATCATCAAACTGTGTTTTTTACAGATGATCAAAAAGGTTTACATGCTACTAAAGAATCACTATCCCGTATTGATAACTACTTGACTAAAGTTAAGCCAACACAACCAGAAACTTGGATTGCTCAGGGAACAGCCACTAAAAATTACTTTTCTAGTGAAAAAAATTACTTTGAAAAAATAAAATCGATTTCCCAACCAGTTCTAGTTGCTGGAGCAAAGGAAGATATAGCTTTTTCAAGTAAAAATTCTTTTCTACTGTATAAACAAATACCTAATAGCCAATTAATTCTGTATTCAAATGCTGCTCATGCTTTTCATCATCAACTACCAGATGAATTTGGCGGGCAAGTTGAAAGGTTTTTATGTCGTCAAGAAAAAACAACATAGAACATTGTATAAAAAGAATAGCGGTTTGGGATTATTTCCGAACCGTTTTTATGTTGAATTAAGTATCTTACTAACCTAAAAATAAGAGCGTTTATATCCGCTACTGTTTTTATACTAACCATAGGATACCACTAATTTTCTAGTGTTGTTGCACTAAACACTAGAAATACAGTTGGTAAAATAGCCTCTGTGTAATTTCAACAAATTTGTGTTTGAACCTTAGCATATTGCAAAACAAAAGGTTGCCCTCTATTACCAAAGGCAACCTCTATATCAGTAAGAGAGCATAGACTAACCATTCACGTCGTGGTAGTTAGACCTCAATATTTGACCATAAGAAGTAACAATAGGATCACTTTGACATTGGCCATTCAAATAAAAGCCATCTTTATATTTGCATTCCCATTCTCAACAAGCTTCAATAGCATTGCTCCAATGCATGTTTCTGAGCTTGATTTTGCACAACCTTAGCTTCTTTACCCTCCTTTTCCAAGGCATATCCCCCCTTTATAAGATTTCACCACGAGCTGGATATTCAGAAGATATAATATAATCTACTGCTTTTATAAATGTTGGAAGATATGGTCGTCCCCATGGATTGCTATTAATTCCTACATAATACACGTGCTTTTTATTATCAATTAAAAATAAACCTGGTTCACTAAATACTTCTGGTTCGCCCTGTTTTACCCCTTGACTTAGATAAAGCCCCCAGTTCTTTGCCATCTCTTCGCTCAAATTATATCCCAAATGAAGATTAAATATTTCCCAGTTTTGCCTTGAAAAGGAGGCTCTTTTTTTAGTGTCCATACTTACTGCTACTACCTCAACTCCTCTACTTTCAAACTCAGGTAAAAGACTCTCTAATGTTTCTAAATATTTCTTGCACAATGGGCAATGTAGCCCCCTGTAAAAAACTATCAATGTAAAATTCTCACTCTTCTGCTCTTCTAAACTCCATTTCTCTCCATCAATTAAAGGAAAATTTAATCTTGGGGCTTTTTGTTTCGGTGTTGGTCGCATCATCCTATTTTTTAAAAGAATTTTCTAAATGAGAATCAAAACGTTTAAAATCGTTTTCAATTGCTGGGTTTTTCATTACATCATAAGCCATAAATGTTGGAAGTGGTTCTAAACCAAACCATTTAAAATTTAGATGCATTGGTTGAAGTAAATCGTCCTCACTCATTCCTCCAAAAAAAGACTCTTCTGGGTTGTTAAATGCCTCTTTCGGAGCATTAGCAGTAACAGAAATCATATATTTTCCTTCCAACTTCCCCCCCATTCCATAATTCTTTTTTGGAGCAGCTTTACTTCTCCCATCTCCCTCTGACATTTCGCCCATCATCCCCATTGAAAAAACTTCATCGATATACTTTTTAAAAGACCAACTTACTCCCATCCAGTTTAATGGAGTCTGGAAAAATACTAAATCAGCCCACTTAAATTTATCAATCTCCTCAGTAACATTATAACTATCTTCCATTCTCGTTATTTGTACCTCACAATCCATTTCCTTAAAAAAAAGCTCCGCCCTCTCTGTCAAACTTGCATTCAATTTACCTTCTGAAAAAGGATATTTTTGATGTCCATTGATAATAAATACATTTTTCATTTTAAAGATTTTTCTAGTTCTATTATAAAATCATTACATTTATTTCATAAAGGAACTAATAATAGTTTACTTTAGAAACTATTGTTTAAAAACTCTACCTAAGAAGTGGTAACCTAAAAGTAACTTATGGCACGAAAATATATTGACAACCCCAATTTGTGTACTCTTGTACATACAATGAATATCATTGGAAATAAATGGAAGCCCATTATTATATATTTACTATCTAATGGTCCTCTACGATTTGGGAAATTGTATGCATTAGTTCCTACTATTTCTAAAAAAGTTCTTACAAGTCAACTAAAAGAGTTAGAGGCTGATGGATTAATTAATCGAAAATCATTTGCAGAGATACCTCCTCGTGTTGAATATTCATTATCTAAAAAAGCAAAAGGCTTATTACCTGCTCTAAAGATGTTGAGCGCTTGGACAGAATTAAGTTATCCAGATATAAACTTTGAAAAATGTAGAATAATAGAAATATAAAAGCGTATAAATGTGCATGTTTTTATGCCACGTTGTGGGAATAACCTTAGAAGAATAAACGCATGTATTACAATGCAAAACCTTAGGTTTTGCTCAGAGAACAACTATATTTATATTTCCATGACTTCTGTCACGGAGTATACACGGGTTCTTAAAAACAAAACAAGTCACCCAACAACAGAGCAACTTATTTTGTTACAACCTACCAATCCCTCATCCCAAGCATCATTGACCAACTTATTCGATAAGTCCAAATCAAACAAGTCGTTTTTAATGCCCCAATTGATGTATTTTCTACCCTGCTTGTGATGTGTAAAAACAGTATATCTGTAATCACCTAAAATAGAGTTTGATGTTATTCTAGTATTTGTGCAACCTAAAAAGACTGATAGTACTGTAAAAAGTAGGGTATCGTTTAGTAAAGTTTTCATAAATATCAAGGAAGATCTTTTTTATGTTGCATTTTCGGCAAGTTTTAATTAGCCACAATACGACTGTCTATCCCTGTACGCTATGGATATAACTAATCTCAAAGCAAAACCTGCGATTTTTCGGTGTTATACATGTGTTAACCGTATAAATTGTACTTTTTTCTCGCATGGCTCTGTACACTTTGTTGCCTGCTAGCATTTTTATTCAAGAGGACCTGTTACATTTCGCATAGAGTCAATAATTTTTGTCTTGTTTTTTTCATAGTATTCGTTTTGCAACTCAATGAATGTTTTAGGAAGACTAAGGTAGAATTGTGATGTAAATATGTTTAACTGATTATTTGCATTTGTTAAATCACGTAACAAGAATGAGTCTTTTAGATTGAACTGCTTTGGATTTATGATTCCCTCAAAAGATTTACTGACATAAAGATTTTCCTTTGCCTTAAATCGAACCCTCATTTTAGTTTTTTGTGAACCTTCATATTTTTGGAAAAGGGCAATAGCAAATTCTTTTGGTTTTAATAAAATTGCAAAAGCTCCATTTCCACAACCAAAGTTTGCATCTCTTTCAATAGGATACCAGCAATCATTTCCTTGAGTTGTATCAAATGCTTCCTGAATCCCATAGGTATATCCCTCTTTTCCCCGAATCAACTTTGGGCTTTGAGAGTAATTAACAAGATAGACAGGGTAATATGGAAATAAAATTGAATCTGGACTGCCATAATCTTTTTTAAAAAATACATCTTGAGAATAATTTGGGATGATATCAATCCCATTTACATCTACAGTATCATATACTTTATATTTTATGTCATCTCCATGCGAGAAATAGCCCCAGGAATAGATTAAGCTATCTCTATTTTTATCAGTAATTTTAATATTTTCATCAAAGTACTTTTTATTTATATCAACAGTATCTTTAAATGAATATATTCCAAATAGAAAAGGACGCGCATAAGTGATTTGATCTTCTTTGAATATCTTTTTAACAGGTTTAGGATGTTGTGCAGAGTTTATGATAACTGGAATTCTAAACACATCTGAATTATTATGTTTTTCACTAGTCGTGCAAGATATGTGTATAAAAATACACGAAGTAAGTAAGAATAGAAGTGGAATTTTCAGGCTCATAGGTTTTTTATTAAAAGTAACACACTTTCTTGAGGAAGGTGACATTTCTTATAAATCAGGCTATTTTGCTTACAGGCAACATTGGTATATGTGATGTGCGGAAAGCTATGCGCTGTTAAATGTAGCTAATCCCTGAAGCAAAATCATAGATTTTGCCAGTAAATTTTATTTTCATCTAGTGGCAAAATCTGCGATTCTGCGGTGTTGTACATGCGTTCATTCTTGTAGGCTTATTCTCGATTCGTACCATAAAAATATACACATTGTTGGCTACTCTCATTTCTTTTTACTGTTCTTGCTTTATTTTCCAATTATCAAAATACTTTAGATAACTATCTTCTATTTCTTTTATGTCAGGTTTTGGAAATGAGAGCAACAGGAGTTTTTTTATGTTCCAATAAATACCTAATTGATTTTTTTTGTCATCTTCAGGCATTGGATTTTTAGGTCTATAAATTATACGAATATTCTCTGAAATCATGAGCATTAGAAGCCGATAATATGCATCAGTTGAGAGTCCAAACCTTTCTTGAAAGCAGCTAAGAGTAATAGGAAGAATTTTCTTTGGTAGATTAGGGAGTCTATATTTTTGTTCAAATTATTCGTAATTACTTTTAACAAAAAGGCTTATAGTTTCAAGTTCAGTAGCAGATAAACTATCCAAGATAAACCTTGTAGTTTTAATATAAGCACTGTCTTTGCTTTCATGTAACTCTCTATTTTTATGTATTTGTTTTTTTGTATAAGGATAGTTTATAACAATATTTTGTCCAGGAAGCTTTACTTCCAAACGAAGGGAGTCTTTAATTTTTAATTCATGAAGTGTTTCTCCAATAACAAAATCCACGAAGCCTGAAACGTGCGCTCTTTCATCTGTAAAATCAAATGAAAGAGTTTTTTTATATTGAATAACCTTGTATCCAATCTTAGAAATAGTTTTCTTTTTAGAGCATGATATTAGTAGGATCAATACATTTAAAAAAATTGTTATATTTCTCATATTTAAGGTTTCATTTTATTGATTTCTTTAGTTCTCCCTGATGCTCTCAGACAGGGTTTTTGAAGATTTTTTCGGAATTGTGAGAAATCTTCTTTTCAAAATTTTCTACATCAATAAATCCATTTAATAAACCAAAAGATTTAGAAAGTTTTTCAACTGTTTGTTGTAGGTGGTATATAGCATTTGGATATTCTTTTGCTTTGTATAATAATTTAGATATTGCAAAATCATAAGTTTAAAAAAGGGTTTCATGAAATTTTAGCTTTTAATGATGCACAGCGGTCTTGTGTATGTTCGTGGCGGGCTTTTACCCGACATGAACACATACAGTTGTTCTGCTTAGTATTTTTTCTTTTTATTTAATTTCATTTCCAATTATATAGGTATCAATATCAATTCCTAAATTCAATTTATTCAACCTATTTATTGTCTCAATTTCAAATCCAACTCCTGCATTTCCACTTATGTATTGATGTCGGCAAACTGAAATATATGCATTTGAATTTTCACTAAGTTTTAGAACTCCTTCAATATCCTTTTCCAATTCATCAAGAAGCAATTCCAATTTTTCGTCTAACCCATAGGCTTCATTCTTTATCGGCTCGAAATTTACTCGGCTGAAATCGTATTTTAATTTTCCATTCTTTCTAAAATCTCCTTTTGACCAACCCTGTAATGGCTTAAACTCTCTAATGAATTTTGAAAGTTCTTTAAATGACAGTTTTTCTGATGTTGCCGTCAGGTAAACTCTATGTCCCGATTCTGTCCAAACGAATTCCACTTCTATTTCGGGTTCTTTCGTTAAATGGATTTCTATGAAATATCTTTCGTCTTTTACTTCGATATAAACTACTACTTTATTCTCGAAAAAATTTTCATTTACTCTGGCGACTTTCGGCTTTCCACTCTCCATTTTTATTTCGCAGACTTTGAGATACTGCTTTGTAGTCTCAAATTTTGGATTGAGAATTTCCTCAATAGCCTTTTCGATATATTGGTTTTCTTTTTTCATTTATTGAGCAGAACGTGAGTGTCTATGGCATAGAGAAGGGCAAAACCCGCCCGTATTCTGTACTCAATATAGCAAAATCACAGATTTTGCGGATAAATTTTTTGACGCTTTTCGAAAAATCTGTGATTTTTCGCCCCCAAGAGCAAAGACTGAATTTTAGGGTATTCCCTGCCCCCCATGAACATAAACATATTGTTATGTACAGATTTTCATTTATTAGGAGGAATCCTTATTTAGAGCTTTTAGTTGTTCTATCGGGATTTTATAATAATCGAAACTTATGGATTAAGCTGCTTTTTTGTAGGAATTTCAATAGAAGGCATTGTTGTTGGTCTGGATGACAGTCGCCACCTAGCAGAAATGAAATACACGAATGAGAAAGGAGAGGAAGTTGTTGCAAAAGTAAATTATTTGAAATTAACTCGAAAGTAGTCGTTAAGCTTAATTTTAGATAATAGAGGGTAAGTTTCATTGAAGCTTATCCTTTATTTTTTTAGACTGAAAAAGTATGTTAAAATTGGCAATAATTTGATATTTTTGATATTGAGTTATAAACCTTATCTACCATGAAAAAAGCCATTATATATATCATAGCAATCAACCTTTCCCAAATCATTCGTTTTTCACCACTGATTCTCATCACAGGAATATTGAATTCCTGCTATATTGGGGAGCATAGCACAGAGCGCCAAAGAGCTATAAAGATTAATGTAAAAGAAGCAAAAGGATTAGTATTGAAAATCGAAGAATACATTCCTGAAAATGATTCTCTTACTTTTTTGGATATAACATTTCACAATCCAACAGATTCACATCGGACAGCTTATTGGTATAACTTTAATTATGCTAAAAATAAAATTCCGTTAAGCCTCAATATCTCTGTAAAAGAGAAAAATGGTGATTATCTATGGCATAAATTCACTATGTCTTATTATATGGATCCAGGAGTGTATAAGATGTATAAAAAGTATACTGAGCAAATAGATATAATGCCAGGAAGTACCTTTAAAAGAAGAGTAGAATTAAATTGGATAGGAAAAAAGAAAGGAGAGTATGAGTTTACACTTCATTATTTTAGGGATGTTTTGGAGTCAAATACTATAAATGTAAGTGTTAAATATTAGTATTATATTATTCAGATGGTGTAGGTCAATCATGGTTGTTTTGATTTTAGGTTATCGTAATATTGAGGACTGCCTACTTTTTGCTTATCTAGGTGAATTGTAGAAATGGCATAAAACAAAGAACATTTTTGTAAGTAAGGCATAAGTATAAATGTCGGATAGCCTGGTTTTAACAGATAAAAAGTGTCCTTTTGAATGCAAATTCTGTATAAGTTCATCCTTTAAAACAGTTGACATTTGCTCCCATTCATCGTAGTCCAAGTTATTATTCAGTCTTATGGAAATCTGAGCTGAGAAATGATATTTATCTACTTCAATATTAGAAAATAACAGACCTTCAGAATAAACGATATATTCTAATTCATTTTCATCAACCAAAGCATTAACAGCTTGTTTTAGTTTATCCTCTTTTATCTTGAGCAATTTTTTCTCATAGTTTATCAAGGTAGTATCACACGCCCGAAGCAAAGAGTTAAAGGTTATTTGCCACTCCTGGAGTTGACGTTCTAAATCAACTAAGAGAAAAGGATCCCCCAAATCACATCTATCACTCTGTTCTAAAACATCTTGATAAAAATCTTCTATTTCTTTACGTTGAGGGAGAAGAACAGAATCCTCTAGGTAATCGACAAGGCTTTGTAAATCTTCTTTTATCCATGTTTGCAATACTATATTTTTATTGACGTAAGCAGTATCAATAATTCCTACTTTAGTGGATTGTCCTACCGTTACAGTATTGATAGACAACATCAAAGACATAAGAAGTATAATAATTAACATAGATTTATTATTTAGGTGGACAAAAATAGTTAGGGTAGCTGTGAAAAAGAATAAAGCTACCCTACTTAGGATAAATTTAACCTACCCTAAAAGATGAGTTTTACCAATCCACCCCATCCAAAGCATCATTCACCACCTTATTGGAAAGGTGCAAATAAATCATAGTTGTTTCAATCTTAGAATGCTGTAAAATCGACTTCAGAACATGTAATGGAATTTTAGAAGCTAAATGAGTCGCAAAGGTATGCCGAGCCACATGGCTGCTAATTGCCTTATTAATCCCAGCACGAGCCGCCAACAATTTCAACGTTTGATTAAAATATTGATTGGTATATTGATGAAAAACTAGGACATGAGGAGCTGCGCCAGAAATCAAATGTTTTTGGATGAGCTGCTCAGGTTTCTTCAAGTGCAATTTGTACAAAGGAAGTAAAAGTTGCTTGCCTGTCTTTTGGGCAATGATGTTTAGGAGCAGACCTTCTTTTTCCTGTTCAATGTTTTGGTGTTGAATATTACAAGCATCTGAAAAACGCAAACCTGTATAACAAGAAAACAAAAACATATCTCGAATTAACTCCAGATAAGACTCTTTGGGAGAAAAACTCAAGGCTTCTAGGCGCTCGACTTCCTCCCAGACCAATACTAGGCGCTCAGTAGCGACCGTTTTAGGCTTAAATTTTAAGTATGGATTTTTATGCGCTTCAAAACTTCCTTTACTAATAGCCAAATTAATGTATTTGCGTACTTGTTTGTGATGTGTGAATACGGTATTGGTGTGCAAATTCTTTTTATATAAGAAGGTATCAAAATCGTGAATCAAGTTAAAATTCAATTCTGAGAATTGAACATCTTTTCGAAAGTCAGTCCAATGATTGAGCGCAGCTTTGTGTTTCCCCTTCGTTTCTTTAGATAGTTTGGTATCTGCAGCAAGTTCGCAACGCCAAAAGTCAGTAAAAGACTCTACATCTTCATAACGAAAGAAATCTTCTACCTGGTTAATAGTAATGACGCCGTTCTTTTTGATGCAATCCAAAGCAAAGGCTTCTAGTGCATTAATTTGTCTTCTAATTTCAGCATTGTATTGAAAAGTGTTGGGATGATCAATAACTTGCTTGAGTCGTTTGCTCCATTGAAAGGGGGTAACGTAAATTCCAGTAGAGAAGAATTTACATTGGCCTTTTGTGTAAGCTCTGATTTGAATCAGTCCAGTTCCGTTCTTTCGGAGTTTGTTTTTGTAGTTGTGGACAACAGAAAATTGAATCATAGTTTGTTCTTTTTTATAGAAAGCTACGGAAAAAGCCTTCTATTTGGTGAACAAACGAAGAACAAAAAGCCCTGTAAACAGATGTTAACAGATGTAAAAGAGAGAAAAGCGAACAAAAAACAAAAGCAGCATTAAACGGCTGAAACAGCGATATAGCCTATGTTTTATACTGCTAAATGTAGACTTTTGACAGTCTGAGTAGCGCCCACAACAGTATGAGTAATGCATTTTATATCACTCTGTGAACGAATAAGATAAGAAAATTGTTTTATTTCGGGTACTAAAGTAGGGCAAAAAATAAATCTCCTTTTTGTACTAAAGTAACATGCTGTTAATAGGCTTTAATATTAGGTATTTGTAGGTGGATTTCTTAATACATAAAGATGCATATTGTGTATTATTTTTTATCCGTATTCGTTGTTCATTATTTAAAATAATATTTTTGTGAGTAAAATTGGCATAAATAAACTTGTTAAAAGCTAATAATATTTTAAACATCTTCATTAATATTTAACTCATGAAACAAATCTATATTATATTATTTTTTTTATTAATTCAGAATATAGTTATAGCCCAACATTTTGAATGGGTAGCTAGATTAGGAGGCTCAGGAGCTCATGGTGAATATTCTGTTGCTATAGGGACAGATTCTCATGATAATATTTATACAGCAAATAATATTTATCACAATTCAACTTATTATAATACAGGAGGAGCAGGAGCAACTAATTTAAATGGTTTTGTCCTTACAAAATCAGATAATGATAAAAATATTATTTGGACAAAAAGTATAGCTATTTCATTAGCAGACTTAGAAGTTGTTGATATGGCTGTGTCTTCTGAAGGAAATGTCGTAAGTGTTGGTCTTTTTAAAGGTACAAAAGATTTTGATCCAGGAGCAGGGGTGCATAACCTTACTTCGGGAAGTAATGTAAATAATATTTTTATTCAAAAATTAGACTCTAATGGGAATTTTCTATGGGCGGAAGCATTAGCGAGCTTAGGCAACCAATATAATCCAACTGTAACTTTAGATACTGAAGGTAATATTATTGTTTCGGGAGAAATAACGGATACAGTTGATTTCGATTTTGGACCTAGTGTAAATAATGTTGGGGCTACTTCATTTATATTAAAACTTACCCCGAATGGTGATGTTAATGATGTTCATGAGGTGGGGAGTTTAGATATTATATCTACTACAACAGATAGATCTGATAATATATTCCTTTTAGGGAAATTTTCAGGTACAAAAGATTTTGATCCAGGAGTAGGAGTTCAAAATATAACAGCAATTAATGTAGATTATTTTATATTAAAACTAGATTCAATAGGTGGCTACAATTGGGTGCATCATTTTAGCCAAGGAACAGGAACTTATAATGTAAATAATGATAATCCTTCAATAGTTGCTAATGAGTCAGGAGAAATTTACACAGTTGGGACTTTTCATACTAGTACGAATCTAAATCCCACAGGAATAATACCAAGTGTTCAGACAGCTAAAGGTGGGAAAGATATATTTATACTAAAACTAGACGTTAACGGAAATTTTGTCTGGGGAAGATCGTTTGGAGGAGTAGGAGATGATATTGCAAGCTCTATAGTCGTCGATTCTGCAGAATATATTTACACCGCAGGCTCTTTTCGCCAAACAGTCGATTTTGACCCAAGTTATGGAGTATATAATTTAGTTTGGTATAATGGGTTTAATAGTTATGGCTCAGATGGTTTTATTCAAAAATTAGATCCTAATGGAAACTTTGTTTGGGTACAACATATTCGTTCTGTCGATTATTATTACTCTACGGATATGACAATTGGCAGTGATGCTACTTTGTATACTAACGGATTTTATAGGCGTAGAACTTATTGGCCTAAAAATGATGGTACAAATATTTCTATCTCTAGTTCTGGAGGTGATGATATTGCGATAGGGAAAATACTTCAGGATAGTTGTTCAAGTATGGGACTAGTTATAGATACAATTATTGATGCTACCTGTGGAAATTTAGGCTTAATCCAATTTAAGGCATTAGGTTCTGTAGCGCCTCATATTTATACTTGGAATACTACTGCTATAACTGTAGATTCAGTACTATCCATAAGTACTCCTGGTGTTTATACTGTGACCGTTGAGGATGGATTAGGGTGCATCCGAACTAGTTCTGTTCTATTGAATGGTCCTTCATTAACAACGTCTACATTGTTTGATTTAAATGCTAATTTGGTAGCTACAGGATTTCGTCCAGGACAGGCAACAACTATTTGGCTAGATGCATTTAATGATGGTTGTCAACCTGTAAATGGGCAGTTATCGTTAGTTTTAAGTCCTTTAGTTAATTACGATAGTGCGTCAATAAACCCTGATTTTATTCATGGTGACACATTAATTTGGAATTTTAATGCATTGATGTATGATTCATCCCACCTCCAACCAGAGATTTTTGTAACGACATCTACAAATGCTCAAATAAGTGATAACATATGCCTTTTGTTGAAAATGAGCCCTGAATTAGGTGATAATGATGTTACCAATAATAACAAAAAATATTCTTTCGATGTGGTGAACAGTTACGATCCCAACACGAAAGGAGTTTACCCTAAAGGTCTTTGTAATTCTGGTTATGTGCAAAAAAACAAAAAATTAACATATACTATTCAATTTCAAAATACGGGGAATGCACCTGCCATAGATATAAACATCTTAGATACTCTTTCAGGGGCATTGGATGTAAATTCTGTTCGGATAGTAGGAAAAAGTCATCCCAAATTAGTTACTCATGTATTACCAGGAAATGTTTTAAGATTTGAATTTCAAAAGATTAATTTGCCAGACTCTACAACTAATGAAAACAATAGTCATGGATTTATTATTTTTGAAGTTTATCCACTACAAACAATACCTAATAGTACTCTATTAAGTAATAGTGCTGCGATTTATTTTGATTTTAATGACCCAATAATTACTAATACTGTACATAATATCATATTGGATACTTTGCCTGTCTATTCCTCTATAATTAATATTTCGTCTTGTTCTAGCTATATATATAATAATAACAGTTATGATACTACAGGTACATATTTACATATCTATCAAACATTAGAAGGGTGCGATAGTACTGTTTATCTAAATTTGTCTATTTTGCCTCCAACTAATAGTCGTATTACACTTAGTCAATGTGATAGTTTTATGACTCCTAGTGGTAGTTTACTTGGAACAACAGGTATATATAATGATACAATAACAAACAGTTTAGGGTGTGATAGTATTATATCAATTGATTTTACAAAATTAGAGACTACAAGTAATAATATATTTGTAGATATGTGTGATAGTTTTATAGCACCAAGTGGTAACATATACAGAACTCCAGGTATATATAATGATACAATAACAAATAGCTTAGGGTGTGATAGTATTATTTTATTTAATGTTCAATCTGCGGTAACAACAGCAAATATATCAAGTACATTATGTGAAGGAACCTATTTTACAGGACCAAGTGGAAATATCTATACAATACCAGGGGCATATAGTGATACAATAACAAATAGTTTGGGATGTGATAGTATTGTATCAATTGATTTGCTTTTGCCACCTGTTATTGATACTCTAGTTACTCAATCAGGTATTTCACTATTAGCAGCTACAGGAAACTATAATTACCAATGGATAGATTGTCAGAATGGTAATCTTCCTATTCCTGGAGAAACAAATCAACTATTTACGCCATTATCAAATGGTTATTATGCAGTTATTATAGAAGTAAATGGTTGTTCTGATACATCAGAATGTATAAATGTTGTCATTACAAGTTCACAATCATTCATGCAAAAAACTACCGATAAAGTTGTACTTTTTCCTAATCCTACTGAAGGTGGATTTAATATAGTTTTTGATAAAAAGTATGATGACCTAATTATTGAAATCTTGGATGTTACAGGAAAACAGGTAATGATAAAAAAACTCTCATCATTAAAATCAACTCAATTAAATATTGAGGGTAGACAAGGTTTTTATTTTATAAAAGTAGTTTTGGATAATAACGAAGAAATCATTTTAAAAGTGCTAAAATTTTAATTAGTAATAGTTACAATACAGAAGGAGTCTTGTCTTGAAGGTATGACTCCTTTTTAGTAACTATTCTCAAATTTGGGGGCATTATAAGTTCGGTTATTATTCGTGGTTTAATAAAATATAAGTTCGTAGTTAGATCTTTTATTAATATTGCAAGAAAGCTCCTAAAAAATCATCTTTTTGATAGTAATTCTTAAAAGTTAGTTGGTAGACTACTCTAAAAAACCTTGTCTATAAACAAGGAGGGCTATCTATATCCTTATGGGAAGAAAAAGGGGGGAAACATGATTTTACCAAGAACCAAAGAGCGATGAATATGGCAAAAAAGATATCAATAAGGATGGAATTGGATCTATTTTTCAAAAAAAGAGCCTTCTAGAACAATGGGCGACTAAGCGCTAATTTATTGAAATTACACAAGAGCTATTTTACGAACTGTACTCGGGGTGTTCAGTGCAACAACACGATAAAATTAGTGGGGTCTCATGGACCCACTTAATTTTGATCGCTAATTGTTGTAGCCTGTTTTTTTATAATTTTTACCCGTATTTTAATTGATAAAGCTTTGGCTTTTATGATAACAAATGTGTAATAGCGCATATTTTGCTGCTTTATTACTCTATTTTCCATCAATACGGAGTTTTTCATATGAGTTGGAGAAATGATTTATGTTAAAATCAGAAAACAACTTCATTACATTTTTATATTTAGTAGTGAATCTCAGAGGATGTCCATCAGCTAATGTTAAAATAGCTAATTGCCAGTAGGCAAATCCTCTGGTATATTTTTGCATTTAAAAATAGCCTTTGAAATTTAAATATAAAGGTTTAAGAGCAACATCAAATTCAAAATAAAAAAGCCCTTTCTCTAGCTGGTTTAAGTAAAGTACAGCTGCTGGCTTCATCTTAAAAATAAAGCTTTTCATACATGGATATTTATCAACAAGACTCCTCTACATCTAAAAACCAAAGAAAGTACAAAGAAATATGTTTCTGGACGATCCAATCTGACTGATGGACTATAAATAAGACGATCTCTGAATGAGAAGACAAACATTCAAATCCTAGTCGCTTAGCTAGTTTTTGGCTAGAAATATTACTTGGCTCACATTCAATGATAACAGACTGGATTTTTTCTTCTTCAAAGACCTTGGAAATAAGCAAAGAACAAGCCCTTGTCATATAGCCTTTCCCCTGTGCTCCTATCCCCAAAAAATAAGATAATTTGACCGTTTGATTTTCCATTTGTCCACTATGCAAACTAACTTGCCCAATGAGTTGTTGGTTTAACCAAATGCCATACTGCTCTTCTCCCCAATAAAAATCACTTTGTTCATGCTGGGCAATATGCTCTTTTGAAGCAGCAATAGAAGCTATCTTGCCCCAAGAAGGAAGCCACTCCTCTAGTACAGTTTGAGAAGTGGCAATAAGGTGATATAGATGCTCAGCATCTGTTTGCACTTGTAGTTTTTTTAAATAAACCTCATAAAGCATTTTTCCTAAGCATCATTTTTACTCATTGGACTAAAATGAACATTATTGGCATTGTGGATATAAATGGTTGTTCCCCCACCAAAATTATACGTCCAATTATCCATTAAATTTCCCTGTGTAAAAAAGATATTCACATCATTAGGATCTTGATTTAACGCTACTAAAATTTCTTCTAGAACTCGCTGATCATTATACAAAAACTGATTTGCTTGCGCCAAGCCAGCATCAATCAAAGCCTGTCGAATTTCAGCAATTCGCTCTGCGGAGGTATTTAAACCAAGTGCAATACGAATAGAATCAATAAGGCAATTCAATCCTTCCCCACTAGCCGATCCAACGATAAACGATTCCCCATTAACATCAATGGCCGAATCCCAAGTAAAATTTTTCCATTTAAAAAATAACCCTCCATATCCAATACGCTTCATATAGCGCTTAAACTCCTCTTGCCTTTCTTCACTTTTTTGGGTATCTTGATGTTCCCAATCCTTCTTTAGATAAGATAAAAAAGCTGTATTAATCGTTGAATCATCCTCAACAATAGGATGCCCATGATCTCCATCTATACGCACACATTGTGTCTCTTCTCCCCTATCTGCGCCAACAACAAACGGAAATTTATGTATATTTTCATTGCCTGCTGTCACCCAACCATAAGTACGAGCATAATGTTCCAATTTTCTGACCTCAATAGGATCTGTCGAGTCATACTTTGCAGCTCCACCATTGGAAGAATCTACTTTGGCAGATTTTAAAATACCTGTTGAGCCATCCTTTTTTCTTAAGTGTTTACCATCATGAGGGAATGTTTTTAAATCACCCATTTTTTCAATCATATCCCGCTCAACCTCATCCATTCGGTTTTCGACTAATTCAGCATCTTCTGCGGTGCTACTGTCGATCTCCTCTCCAAAACGTTGCTTAGCGTCTTCTTTATAAGATTGGGTTCTATTGTAATCATATATCTGAGCTATGAAGGTAATCGTGTCATCTGCCTCCCTCCTGTATTCTACCCATTCTCCATCTAAAAGACCAACATAAGTGGCATTAGCTTCGTCAATACACATTTCACATTTTATATCATCAAAACGACCAATAATATGGTCACGATAATAGTCATTATAAGCTTCAATTAACTTATTCAAATCGTTATAGACCCCTCGCAAACTATTCATCAAATCAGAAGCTCTTTCATTACCTTGAATTGCTTGCATTTGCTCCTTTGATGGGTCAAAAACCTCTCTTAAACTTCTTAAGTTTCCTATTTGAATAAATGCTTCACACAATGCCAAATATCTATTTTCTAATAACGTCCAACGGTCTAAAAGCCCTGTTCTTGTCTCTACCTCTATTATTGACTCTATCTTCGCTTTAAGAATCATTAATTCTTGATAAACGCCCTTTATTTTATTTTTTTTTGTTTTAGGATCTACCTTTAATAAATTAGTCGCATTAGCTCCTGTGATAGACTCTAATTGATGCCTTATCATATCTCTAATTGCCTCCGAAAAATTTATATCATTATTTTGCATTTATATCTTGGTTTTAATTTGCCTTTGAATAAAATAAGTTGGATTATAGTTTCTCCTCTATTTGAGCAGCCAATTGGGTAGCATTTTCTAGGTTGCTTCCCTCTACTTGATTAAAGAATTGTTCCAATACTCCCTTAATCTGATTAAAGGTCTTGCTAGCTTCTTTATAATCCGCTACCATTTGTTTGAGTATCTCCCCAAACTCCGACTTATTGTGTTCTTTGACAAATTTGGTCCATTCACTAATTCGCTCTTTCATATCCTCCAGATGGTTTTCAATAATAGAAACATCCCGAATATCCCCGCTAGAGAGCGATTGATAAAAGCCATTTCTGTGTTTTAATGTTCTAGCATAGAGCTTTTCTTCCCTTGCTTTTAGACCATCCACCTCACTTTCATCCCCTTCTTTTGCTTTTTTCCGCTTCTCGAAAAAGGCTTCAAACTGTTGAACCGTCTTTTCAATTTTAGCATGTTTCTCACTCTGAGCAGCTCCGTTGGCATGGGCAGCTCTCCATTGACGACATAGACGTTTTAAACGCTTTAGTGCTTGATCTTTTTCTTCTACTTTTTCCTTATTTTTTTGGGGCTGAACATAGAGTTTGGCATATTTCTCTATGCCATTTTCAATCATTTCTAATGGAGCTTCTTCTGGTACTTGGCTAGCCGTAGCAGCTTCAGCAGAGACCGTCTTTAAATCAGGCAATTCACTAACAAACTCAATATAGATGTTTGATTTTTTGAGTTCTTTATTTACTGCTTTGATGGTACTATCTTTGGCACCTTTGCCCACTTCTGGCAACATTTTGATCGTAAATCCCTCGCCTAAAGGCTCAACAAAACAACGCCCAGCTACAAACGTTTTTTCTGCTTTTTGTTCTTTTTTAAAGTTTTTCCAACTTTGAGGCGTTTCTCCCAAGTATACAAAAGGCATGGGATCTGTCTCCTTAAACTCTGCATCCAATTTTAAAATAAACTCACAAATTCCCCCTGTATTTTTGCCTAAAAACTCCCTCAATAACTTTCTATATTGAGGATGTTTAAAGCCTTTTATACTATTAACATCTTTGAACTTTTTTTTCATGAAAAAATTGGTTTATGATTCAATAAAATATACAAAACACCAATATATGTATATTTATTGCAATGGGTGTTGAATTCCTATGGCTTTTATTCCTGAGGTCGCAATTTTGTTGAATTGAGCATAATGTCTGGCTATATAACGTGCCACAAGTTATGCGAACAGAAATATAAGTATTCCCAAGAGCAAAATCTGCGATTTTGCGGTGTTAGACACGCCACTTGAACTTTAGCTTTAGCCCTGAACTGTATTATTGACATATAACGCCGTGTTGTCTTCAGTATTTATTTGCAATTATTTTTTAACAATATCTGGACTTCATCTCCATATAATTCTGTAAATCCAAGTTCTAAAGCTTTATTCAGATTAATGCATGCTGTTTCTTTTTTATTTTGAGCAATCTGAATTAATGCTAAATTCTTGTATGTATAACAATTATTTGGGAAATAAGCTAATGATTCTTTTATATCATCTATGGCTTTATCATACTCACCTAATTGATATTTTGCATAGGCCCGATTATTATATGCTCTACCGATTGTAGCATCGTCAGGTTGCAAGTTTATTATTTTATTAAAGAAGAATATTGCTGAGTCTGGCTTGTTATTTTCCAAATAATGAAACGAAATAATATCTAGAGGAATTGAATTACTGGAATCTACAGAAATAGCTTTTGTACACGTTTCAACTAATTTATCTCCTTCTTTTAGAAACTTATAGTTTAGGGCTTGAAAAATATATGCATCAATAAGATTTGGGAATTGTTTTAATATTTGATGAAGTATTTTTTCTGAGGTTCTATATTCTTGTAAGTGAAAATATAGTTTGCCTTTTAATAATTTAGGGCTGCTTTTTGAATTGTCAAGCTCAATAAGTCTATCAAGTATTTCAAGGGCTTTTTCTTTCTCTTTTTTTACGACATAATAGGTGCTTATTTTTTCACCTAACGAAGTAAGGTTAGATTCAATAGATAGTATTTCTTCTATTGTTTTGTAAGCCTTATATTTATCTATCTCGTAATCAATTTTAGCCATAATAAATAAATATTCAGGATTATTAGAATCACTTAATAGTAGGACTTTTATAATCTTTTTAGCTAAATCATATTGCTCTGCTTTTATGAGATAAAGGAAGAAAGTATGAAAATCATCAATGTTATTAATTTTTTTATAATCTAAAGGTATAATAACCCCTTTATAGGCACATTCAAGATTTAGTGTGGTAGAATCTATTTTTGTGATAAACAGTTGCATTCTATCTCCCTCTTTAAATTGAGGTATTGTACCGACAGATTTTATATAATCTGCAACTTTAATACAAACCTCTTGAGAGTTTAGTTTGAAATAGACTATAGATTGGTCTATTTCATTTACTTCTACTAAAATAGAGTCATTTAAGAATGCAATAGAAGATTCTAATTTATATAATCCAGTAAAATATTTTTGGCAATTATCATTTTCTTCCATGACAGGCGGAAGATTTAATGGATAATTCATGAATCCCGAAATGATGTTAAATGCTTCACAATCTTTTTTTAGTTCAGTGGTTATATTAAGACCATAATCTATAATTTTTTGCTCTTGATTTGTATCATATATAAGACTTGTTTTTTTCTTATCCATCACTTTCTTATATAAATACTGGACTTCTTTTAGTTTAAAACACTTATTCACTTGATTGGTGAGAGAATCTCTATCTAAATTTTTGTTATCATAGGTTATTTTTGATAGACAATTACAAGCAATATTATTAAGACTATCCAATAAATTTTGGGAATAAGAGTTTGTGGAAATTGAACAGAATAATACTAAGATAATATTTTTGATCATGGTAATTTTAGATTTTATTGAAGACAACGGCTTGCGCATATAGCGTGACACAAGTCATGCACCACTAAATATAGTCGTTCCCCGAGCAAAATCTATGATTTTGCCAGTAAATTTTATTTTCGTCTAGTGGCAAAATCATAGATTTTGCGGTGCTTTACATGCGTTCATTCTTATAAAGCTGTTCCTGGAACGTGGCATGAATATATGCGCCTTGTTATCGACTGGCTTCTTATAATAATTGTTCCATTGGATTAGTTTAGGCAATTCTCAATAAATAATGACTCCACTTTTAATCTTATTTCACTGTGCTTAAGCTTTTTTAAAGCTACGTTTTAGAATTATGGGGTAGTTTTTTTGTAATTTGCCTTAGTGTTTTTTCCAAAGTTTTAGGGCACAAAAAAGCAAAAAATAAGATAGAAAAACGAAGAAATTTTGTAACAATTTCACACAAATTTAAAAACGGGGGAGGGAATAGAAGTTTTTCAAGAACGAGCAATATTACTAGAATTTTCCCCTTGCCAAAAAAATAAAGATACAACATCTTAATCTACACTAAAATTTGTCCAATATTTGGGAAGTATCGCATGTTTCAGAATCAATAACATAAGTTTTTGAAATTGTATCATGCCAAGCTTTAGAATCATAGCCTAAGGCTAAGGATGTAAATTCTAATGGAATCCACCTACATAGGAATCTAATTGTTGCAGTTTTTATACTAATTTTGCTTCCGTCATAATTAACTACTTCCGAATTAGTAAAATATTTGCCAACAGTTTTTCCAAAAAGATACTCAAGCGGTATGTAATAACCACCAAAAACAAGAGCCAATCTTAATATTCCCCAAAATCTTTCAGCCCCCCAAAAAACTTCTAAATAAAGAGTAGTTTCTAAGAGGAGAAGAATAGTAAAAACATCGATTATAAAGTTTATAAGGCGTTTCTTTTTAGAAGTTTCTTTCATGTTTTATGTGCTTTAAGTTTTTTTTCAGAGGATTGTAGCAAAACACTTTCATTCTTGATACAATTTTTTGCTAGCTTTAGAGATAAACAATTTATTGATTTTCTATTATATGTTTTTTCATAGCTTAGAATTTTTGTTTTGCTTGTCGATAACGGCAGTGCATAGACAGTAGCGAAAGGGCAGCGCTCTTTCGTCAAGCTCCCACAATATAGCAAAATCTGTGATTTTGCGGATATCTTGCTTCAGATGACTTCCGCAAAATCACAGATTTTGCGACCCCAGAAGTAAAAGATAAGCTTCATGGCTAAGCACGAAACTCGCTATTGCTCTGTGCACATTGTTATGCTCAGTTTTTTAATACTATTTTGCCATGTTCATAATAGCTGAGAGTGCTTTTGTGATAATGAAAATAGATACCTTTTCCTTTTTTAGTTTTCCTGTATTTTTTAGGTTTATAACCATGTCCAGAAATAATTTGGGGAAGCGAGTCTTTTATCAGATTAAGTTTTACTTCATATTTTATTTGATTGATGGTGAGGAATAGTGAGTCTTTTTTAGGAGGCTTACATCTCTTCTTTTTATCAATTAGTACTTTTCTTTCTAATCGATAATATTTTTCATCTGATACTCCATTTATTGATTTATAGTATTTCTTTTTCATATAGGTCGTATCATTTACACAGCTATTTCTTTGGATAAATTTTTTAATATGGATTGTATCTTCTTCAAAGTAAAAGCTATTTTTTAAGGAGATGAAGCTTCCATCTTTGTTTAATGGTATTTCAATTTCTGCAGAATCACTTTCGATTTTAAGCCTGGAGTAATACATAGGTCTTCTTTCCGCTAATACATACTCTTCAATCCTTTCTCCGAATCCTCCAAAACCTTGGTTTTTAATATTTATGATAAAAGATAATCCTGGATTAGAATTTTGGAAAACGATAGTGTCAATTATGAGGACAATATCTTTTGATTGGGCTAGAGATATATTGAATTGAATAACTATTAGGAAGAAGATGTAAATTAAACGATTCATTTTAGAGTTTTGTGGGGTTCAATTGAGCATAACGGCTGCGCATATGATGTGCTAGAAGCTATGCGCTGAACAATATAGCTTTTCCCGAAGCAAAATCACAGATTTTGCTAGTAATTTTTTCTTCGTGGTACTAGCAAAATCTGTGATTTTGCGGTGTTAGACATACGCTCTGCCTTTTTCTTTAGCCCAACCTGCTAGGATAGCCATATGCGCTTTGTTATCGATAGTCATTATTTTGATTCCAAATCATTTATTTACAGAGTTCATCCCATACCTTCTTAACTTCTAATATATTATCATAAAAAGTATTTACAACTCCAGACATATCATCTATATAGAATTGATTCCAACTATTTTCATATACATTCCAACCAATTTTTGTTGAGTTGTAATCATACTCATCTAACTTTAAAAAGATCCAATTACTGGAAGAGTCTATTCTATTTTGAAGCTTCGTTTCTTCAAATTTTGCATATAAAAAGTCTTTTAAATCACTATCGTTATGAGTAAAAACACCACATATGAATTTTCTAAAATCTTGAATTTCAATTGAAAGTTTTACTTCTGTTTGGTTATGTAGAAGTAGGTGTTTTTGATACCTGAAACCAAAGTTTTTATGATTTGCATCTTCAATAGTTGCTTTTTTGTTTACAAGTTTGACAGGGACCCAATCATTGCCTTGAGAGTTTAATTTTTGATATAAGTCCTCAATAAAATTTTTACGTAATTTTGCAGTAATTGAATATAGCAAATCATTGATATGGTTTGTTAACAGAGATAATTGTTCAAGTTTTTCTGAAAGAATAATCTCATCTTCTTTTAAATTACCTTTCAAGCTTAACTTTTCTTTGATTTTATTTTTTATTTCACTATTCATTTTTTTGTCTTTTTTTCTAATGTTTAGAAGCCTCTCAAGATAGTCTAAATAAAGAGTTAATGAGTTAACAAAAATTTTATCTTTTATCCTACATTTCTGTAATACTTCATCTTTTATCCATGGGAAAATGTCTTTCATGTAGTTTATTTCGAAATAACGAGATTCAAATATTTTTCTGTTTTTCGTTGAAAAACTCGAAATAGGAGGAGAGCCTCCATTTCTGGTAAGATAAAGAACATAGATTTTTTCTTTTGGATAATTGAGCTGTTGAACCTTTTGTATGTATCTATCAATTTGCTCTTCTTGGTCAGTTGCAAAATGAATTTTATTTTCTATTATTACAGCATAGTCTGAATCTTTTATTAGAATATCTATTCTGCTCTCTTCTGATGTAATAATCGGCGTTTCTACTTTTAGATCTAGAGATAGATACTCAAAGAAAGATTTTAGAAAGGTGTAGAAGCCAAAGTCTTGGTATTGGAGGATGTTGGACAGAATTATGCTGTGAGCATTTTCATTAACTTTTAAGGATTCTAAGATATTGTAATCAAAGGACTTGTTTTTCGTTTTCAACTTTAGGAAGTTGAATATTTCATCGGAAAAATCTAAAAGTTCTGTGTATGCTTTTGAATTCATGTTTTTCATATTGATTAAACGAATCAATGTATTGTTGCAAATCAATTTTTTTAACTTTTGATGAATATAGTGGATTTTTAGCTTTTTACCTTGTAGTTCACTATCTAAGTTTTGGGAGAGGGAAATTATCGATAACGGCAGCGCATACGCCTGTGCGAATGTTATGCGCAATGAATATAAGCATTCCCTTGAGCAAAATCTACGATTTTGCGGTGTCTCACAAAAGCCGAGGTTTTAGCTTTAGCCCCATATCTAGCATGGTCGTATCGGCGCATTGTTATGCGGAGTTTTATTTTATTAGGCAAAGGTTTAATTTAGTAAGGGAGGTAGACTGCTGAATATTTCTACTGTAAAAGACCAAATAGCATGAAATGTACTTTCATCAATAGCCAATCTTGTGGCATTAGATAAGAATAACCCAATGAATAACATTTTCCAGTCTTTTTTTGTAAACTTTTCACTATTGGCTTTTTCAACACTTTCGTCTAAATCTTTAGATAATTCAGTTTTTTGAAATTCAGAAAGTGAGGTTTCATTTATCATTTTCTTGATTTCTTTAACAGCCTCTGATAATTTTAAAATTTCATCAGGAGTAAACGGTTCATCGGAATCAGGGATGTTCATATTTACTTTCCCAACCTGTTCTTTTAAGTTTTCCCATTCATCGGGAACGATTGTTTCACTAGCAAGCCAATCTATCCAGAGTTTTATGATTTTTATAGCATGATTGATGTCTTTTGCAGAATAGTTATCTTTCCATTCTTTCTGGCCTGGACTACACGTACAGTCAACTTTTCCATCGGCTTGGTTTATAAGTTTAAAATAGAAATACCTAGACTTTTCTTTTTTATATTCTATAACAGCACTTTGATTTGAGTTTTCAATGAATTCAAAGTCAGTAGGAGAAAACTTTGTCTCTTTAATAATTGCGAATATTTCGTTTCTTTGAGATCTTCTTAGTGGGATATGATTTTTCATTTAGCAAGAGGTCTTATTTACCATTTTTATCTAAAATCAAGATTAAGAAAGGTAATAATAATATTTGAATTTTGCTAAACTGAGTTTATGATAATTCCGCATAACTACTTGCTAAACGCAATAGTCTATTGTGTTTATTTCTAAAAAAGAGATATCCTAAATTATTAAAAAATCTAAAGGACTAGCAATTTTTTTTAAATTTTGTTTAGAGATATGAGTATAAAATTTCAGTAGTTTTAATGGAATTATGTCCTAGTAAGGTTTGAATATATCTTAAATTGACGCCTCTTTCCAATAAATGGGTGGTAGAACTATGTCTCAATGTATATATAGTTCGTTTTTTTCAATTCAAGTCAACAACTTCCCATACTCAGCAATCCTCCCAGCCCGATCCAAACGATTGACCACCTGCCTCGCCTTATAAAAGTCCTGGCGTTTTGTATTAATAAAATCCTTCAAAGCAAGCCCCGTAAAAGAACCCTGCATCATGCCATAAACCAAAATACGAGCTGCATAAGTTGGCTGCAGTGCTAGATCAGGCTGATTGACAAAATCCACCCGAAAGACCCGAGCCATCTTTTGATAATTCTCCAA
>NZ_JHBV01000141.1 GCF_000724545.1 Aureispira sp. CCB-QB1
CTACCTTGTATCAAAGCGTGCAAGGGGTCTTTGCATTTATAAGAACTCGCCACGATTAACAATAACAATCTTGTATTTTCTTCGCCAACAATGCCCGTTTTTCCAATCAACGTATTCAGCCTTTGGAACAAGTTTTTCTGACTCAAAAATGCCTTGGCTTGCTTTCGAGCTTCCGCCGTGATTTGAAAGTGCTTTACAACAGTAGAACTCTTATTTTCAGCACTTTCAAAACTTGCTCGATAAGCTTCTAATTCATCCGTCAACAAACTAATATCTAAGTCCAATAAATCTTCATTGATCCCTAGCTTTTGGCTCGCTGCTCGGCAATACTTTTGTACCGCACTATCTTCGTACAACTCTACTTTACCACGGGATTTCTTATGCTCTAACTCCGTTACCAAGGTCACTTTCAAGCTATCCAAGTTTTTCAACGAACTAAAGCCTTTTACATAATAAACAGCGTGCATCCCTTGATAGATTAAGTTGTTGGGATTCGCTGTATTTAGTTGGTTTTTAAGGCTCTTTGGTGCTTCTATTTGTAATAATTCTATAAACATTGCTTCACTTAAATGATTTGCCCAAAGCTCGTTGACATCTGTATTCTGTGGCAGCTCTACGATTCTTGTCCTTACCTTTGGTAATAATTGTTCAAGTTCTGTTTGATACTTTTTGCTTGCCTTTTCTCCTGCCTCGTCGCCATCCAATAACAAGATGATTTCTTCTAAATCTCCGCAGCTTTCCAATGCCTTTTTATGTGCTCCAGTAAATCCATTTGTTCCATATAAGGCTAAAACTTCAAAGTCTTTTAAAGCCTTGATTTCTAACAATGTTGCTGCATCTATTATGCTTTCTGTTAGTATAATCCGCTTCACTTTTTTACTTGGATAACTAGGATATAAACCACTACGCCCAGACAAATAAAAGTGGCCAGTCGTCAGACTTCGTCCGTATAAACTGACCACCTTGTCCAGCGCATCTTTAAGTGGATAAAGCACACAATTCGCTGCCCATGGCTTGTTCTGCTCATTAATCAAGCCCACTGCTTTTGCTTCTTTGGCTAACTTTCCTTTGTGTAATTGTCCACTATGATAACCCACACCCTTTGTGGATAATCCTCTATTTTTCAAATAACTTTTTGCCTTTTCGCTTCTGCTTAAACTCTGTTGCAAGCTTTTCCATACTTCATCTATTGAACGAAGCTCTGCTTTGATCGGCTCGATGTGCCCTAGCAATGCTTTACATTTTAAAATTGCCTGGCGTTTGGTGCCCCCTTCCATTTTCATTACAAACTCAATCACATCTAAGCTGCTCCCATGTGTTGCACAGTTGCCACTAAAACAATACACCGTGTTGGTTTCTTCGTACACTTTCATGCTTGGCGTTTTGTCTTCGTGGAAGGGGCAGTTGATGTGTTTGTTTTTGTTCATTACAATTCCGTAATGCGCTAAGACATCTTTTATGTTTAGCCTTTCTTTGATTTCTTCGATTGTCATTTATTAGGGGTTGCAAACTCCCTTAGTCGACTAAAAAAATTCTTTTGAAAAAAAATAAAATTCTCATATCTGTCTCAAATGTAACAATTTTGAGATAGTATCAAAAGACTTTGATAAGATTTTTTACTTTTTTTTTCTTATTTTTGTATCTAAATAGACAAAGTGGCGTATTAATAATGATAAAAAACTCATTTATGACTTTATCAGAAAGAATTAAACATACTCGACAACAACAAAAAATTTCTCAAAAAGAATTAGCTGAACGAGCAAATATCAATCTTAAAAGCTTATCTCGTTATGAAGTAGGAACAACTATTCCTCCAGCTAATTTATTAGCAGATATAGCAAAAGTATTGGGTGTTTCTACAGATTACTTGATCATGGGTGAAAATTCTGAGATTCAAGACTTGGATTTATATAATAAGTTTACAGCTATTCAAGCAATAGAAGGTGATTCTAAAAAAATGATATTATCTTTTTTAGAAATGGCTATTCGGGATGCACAAGCTAAACAAGCTTATTCCTAAAACAACAAATTTTAACAATGGAACAAGGAAATAATTTAATAAGAGAAAATCTCATATTCTTATTGCAAAATATGGACATGGCTTCTGTTCAAAGGATCTCTGACTTTGCACATGGTATACTCAATGCTCCTAATTCAAAGGAATCAGATTGGTGGAATGATTTAACACCAAAGCAACAAAAAGAGTTGCAAGCGAAGTTAGATGCAGTCAATGATGGCACAGCTCAAACGGTTTCTAGTGAACAAGTAAGAGATAATATCAACCAATTATTAGCCAATAAAAAAGATCAAAAGTGAATGTAATTTGGCTAAAAGATGCCCAAGATAAATACGCCAATACGATTAGTTATTTAGCAACTAATTTTTCAATCAAAACGGCTATTGCTCTTCAAAAAGAAGTTGAAAAGTGCGAAGAATATTTAAAGTTAGGATTACAAATTGGTCAATATTCTAAACTTAAAAATGCCTATCGTTGTGTAATCAAAGAATACAATTTGTTAATTTATACAACCGTTGAAAATGATATTATTATCATTGATTTTCTTTCTACTCGTAGTGATCACGGTTTTAACGATTAATCCCTCCCTTTAATTTTTGCTGCCACTTAGCGAGTGCAGCGACTGGCAAATAATTAAAGTTTGCAGCCGACTAGGCTGTAATAAAAAACGTGAACGAAAGCCCCGACAGGGCTGTATGTACCGTAAGTATGAACGAAACGAACCCGTCTAGGGCAAACAGCCTGTGGCTGTTTAGTGTAGAGAACCACTTGTGGACGGAGTGACAGGTGTGCTATAGGAAAGCTGTGGTCACAGCGATAGAGCACTACATAATGAACGAACGTACCCCAAAGGGGCAAATAGCCACTGGCTATTTGGTGGAGTGAACTTGAAAAGATGCCCCTTCAGCTATCAGCCGAAGGGGATTTTTTATGCAAGTATTTACCAATATTTCTTTTTCAATAGAAAACAAAAATACGCAGCCTGACAGCTCCTACAAGGTACACATACTAGGGCGGTGGAATGCTTATAACATGAACGAACGTACCCGAAGGGCATATAGCCAGTGGCTATTTGGTGGAGTGAACCTGACAAGGATGCTACGCCGAGGCTATAAGCACGAGAACTGCCATGACACCGAATAGTAAAGCCTAGTACTGTGACAGATGGAACGGCTAGTGGCTGGTAGCTTTTTCAAGCTACTGGCGCAATACTAGAACGCTACTCTCTCGGTGGAATACCTTGTTAATATAATAGATTTCCTAAGTTCGTTAACTTATTGGAGTTCCCTCCTGTCATATAATCATATTTAATTAAAACTGAAATAGCGTCTTCACAGTCTCCTATAGTAAAGTCAGGAAGAGGAACATTTTTATTTAAATATTTTAAAGTATCATGCAATTGCTTTGTATTTATTCCTCGATTTTCATCTCGTAATAAGTAAACTATATTTTTTGCAAGCCAATTTTCTTCAAAAATAGTTGTATCAATATAATATACAATTCCATTTTTCTGTTCTGTTTTTAAGAATATGTTATATATATCAACTAGAGTTGCTATACTAAAATCATATTCTTGTCGTACGTTTAGAGTATATTCTTTCTTATCAAAGAATATAGTAGTTATATTTTCCTTATCTCTAAAATTCTTTAACAGACCTTTTAAATCTTCATTCATTTTTTTTAATAAAGACTTTTGTTCTATTAAATTATAAGTTAGATAGTGATTATTAGAAAGCCTAGGAAAATATTCTCCCCAATATTTTACAAAGAAATGATAACTATAATGATTATATGAGCGAAATAAGCCAGAACTAGCTTCTTTTGAACTAATACACATTCCCATAGTTAATATATTTTTATCTAGTAAACACAGCATTTACACCATTTTCTGTAGCAGTCACCTTTACAGTTGTAAATCCATTTTCTTTAGCTTGGCGTCCTGACCAAGTATTCCAAGCAGCAGCTTCTGGAGTCATTTTATTCTCAATATTTTTATTATATTGAATCAAATTATCAGACATACCTTTTTCGGGATACAATCTATCACTTTTAACCCACTGAGCATTAAACTGATTCACATCTTCTACAGCATCTTTAAATATTTCTTTTCCTATTCCCTTACCTTGTAAATGTTCTGGTAAATTAATTTCAATATTAACACTACTTGTTTTAGGGTTCCATGTATGTTCCCCTATTTGAATACCGCTATGGTAAATACGTGTCGTTCCATACCCTGTGGATCTAAAATCTAAGGGTACGCCTGAGAAAAGCTTAGCCCTAGATCCTTTAGCCATATGTTTAGCACTTGATAACATGCCTCCAAATATGATTGTCGATCCACCATTTTCTACAATTCTTTTACCTGTGTTTTGGGCTGCATCATAAAATGTCTCTCTATCAATTTCAAATTCAGTTTCAAAAAAGTGATTGCTAAATATTTGAGCTCCTGTGCCATAAATAGTACCTATATCTTTAGCTGTTTCTTTTGTTTCTTCTATAATCGCCTTTCCTGTATTTATAGGGTGAACTACAGCATATACAACTCCACCAGCGGTGTTAATTACTAATTCAGTTCCTTTTTTTCCAGCTACATAGAATGCTCTTTTTATTTCTTTCCATTCTAGACCATCTAAATCAATACCATCAATTGGTCGATTACTAGCAAATTGATAGGTAGTTAATTCTGGATACTCAGGCGCAAGTGGGTCAACAGAAAGGAACTTAGCGATAGCAGGATTATACAAACGGAACCCATAATCCTGTATCAATTGATTCCCCCAATCCTTGTCATTTTCTTTGCCATTAAACCCGAAACGGTGATCATCCACTGTAAACGTACGTTCTACAATATCCCAACCAAACGAATAGCCATCTGTTACTTGAACAACATTCGCAGTATAAACATCTGCTATAGCATCTGCATTCGTATCTTCTCCTAGCTTAACATCTGTAATTATTTGACGAACATCTCCTCGGAAATTCTTTAATTCATAACGATGATTTCCACGGATTCGTTCCATACGTTGCAATACAGCCTCATCTTTCGTAAATATAGGAAAACTTTTAAAATATAATTGATCTTTTGCGGTAATACTTAAGTTTTTCAAATCAAGTACCTTACTAATATCAAAGCCTTCGTCTCTAACTTGATTAAAATCTGAATAACTAAAGGTATTGTCGCTTTCTATATTTTCCCAATAACTGCTAATCATGTTTTTAGGAGTTACAGTACTAAGAATCTGAGTACCATCGCCTAATATTTTAGCAGGTCCACCTGTTTGCACATTGCGTTTAATAATACCTAGTCGATCTGATCCATACAGCATCTGCTCTTTTAAATAGACTGTAGGTGTGTTATAGATAGTTGATGCTACTTGCCCTACCTCTTTTTCATACTCATAAACACCTAAAACGTTTCCTTGGGGATCCCTAACATAAATAGTATGCTTTTCGGGAGCTCCACTAACATTTGGAATTTGTGTTTTTGAAATCCTATTTCCTTGAAAATCGTATACATACTCCAAATCAGGTCTGTTTTCTGGATTCGTATTGGGTCGTTTAACATAACGAACTTTTTGTTCAGAAGTCCATTCTATGGATTCTATATATTCTCCCTTATCTTCAATGAGCGAACCATTTTTATCATAGACATAGTTATCATTATTAACCATATCTTTTAAATCATCTGTACGAGTAGATTGAGTAGAAGCTTCTCGTACTGTACTTAGTTTATTGTTGACAAAATTCTTTGGATCTGTTGCAAGCGTTGCTTGTCCTGCATTGTAATGGTACGTCAAATCATCCAAAAGAATTGGAAATGTATTAGGTGCACTGTTTACATAACGTTTCAGATTAAGAATATTGCCATTAGGTCCATATTGATATTCCGTTTGCAAACCTGTAGGTGGATCAAATTTACCACTAGGAGGAAACGGTCCCCATGCTGCGCCTAATGATCTTTCTAAAGTTTGTGCTTTTACTAAACGATGTAGTTGGTCGTAGCGGTATTTTTTCCAAATAGAAGGCAATGCTTCTTGGACATTCACCCCATCAATTTGAGGTTTCGTCTGTGCTTGTGTAACAGAACTAATATTCCCATTGTATAAATTCCCTGTTTGATTCAATGTAGGAACCTCTGAAAAATCCTGCACATTTGTATTAATGGCAACAAAATCATTATCATAATAATGAACAGTATATCCAAAAACATCCTTTGCTATTCTTCCATGTACATCCGCTCCTATATTGGCATGTAGAGTACTATTTTTATTGCCATCTCGTCCTGGATCATAATTTTCATTCAATTTATTTGAATTCACCCCTTTTATCCAACCGTGCATCGTATATAAATAATCCAAGCCTTGTACTTTATCCTCTCCTAATTCGACTCTTTTTAAAGGACCATGATAATAATATTCATACTTAGCTTCTGTGTTCCAAATGAAGCCATTTAAGCTTGACTTAGCCTTAATCAAACGATTATTAGCATCATACGAATATTTAAAACTCAACTGGTCTTTTTCTCCTTTCTGATAATCTACTTGATGAACTACGCCTGAAATTAAATCATAATCATACAGTAGCTTTTTGTAAGAATTACCCAACAATTGAGGATAAAACTGCCATACTTCTTTCGCATTTCCAAAGACATCATAATTATAAGCAATTTGATAATCTATCGTCTGCCCATCCATAGAATAAGACTGACCTCCTACTCTATTTCTTCTTAAACCTACTTCATTTTCAAACTTACTATCTAAGCTAGGTATTCCTTCGTTATAAAAAGTTGATCTGACTTCTGATTTTGTCCAACCAGCCCAACCGTGTAAGCTTCGAGCAATATTATCATCCAACATACTTTGGAATGAGATTAGATTATTAGGGTCTAGCAAGCCACTAAATGTTAAAAGGAACTTTCCTGCTGGTGGATTTGCATTTTCTGCAATTACACCCGTTTCCGTTACGCGACCTAATCCATCATACGTAATATAATTGGCTGTTTTATCAACAACTTGCTGAGCATTTTGACTTAAAACAGGTCGCCCTAGTTTATCATAATAAGTACGAACCGTACCTCTATCTGGTGCTGTAGATTCTAGAACTTCATTTAACGTATTGTATTTATAAGTTGTTTTCATCTCATGAGCAGGTTCCTCAGCTGGTGCAGATGGGTTTAATTTATGCCCCTTTCTCCTTCCATTGGCTGCGAGTAACTCAGCACTACTCTCCAACATATCTACTCCTGTAGGAGGTACTGTTTGCACTAAGTTGCCACTAGCATCGTAATAATACAACGTATAATGGAGTGCTCTATCTGTATAAGTAAGTGTAAACTCTTCTACTAAATTATCAACACAGTCTGTTTTAAGGCTTTCTCTGTACCTTGCTACTGCTTCTGTTGTTTTTTTGTTCAAATATTCTTCTGCATGAAACAGTGCCAATGCGATGGCTTCTTCTTCACATGATAGAGGACTTGAAATTTCCAAACATTTAGCCAATTCATTTCTGAAGTTTGAATTGATGCCTGTCTCTATTTTAAAGGCAGCTTTCCAATCTTGTAAATCTTGAAAACTCCCCAAAGGATAACTGAGAACAGAACTAGAAGAACAATAGTTATTTTCAATAAATTGTACATCGGTTACACTGACAGGAAATCCTAAATCACTAGAATACCTAGCAGCAATCGCTTGATAAACTGTTGTATACCCACTAGGTAATGCTTGGTTGTATTGCTCTTTTAAAGCGCTGATTTCTTCACAGATACAAGTAGTATAATTTTGATCGTTGCAAGAGAAGTATTCAATATTGTATGAATTAACTACATCTGGTAAACTAGGAGTATGAATTGTTGTCCCCAAGACTACATTATCATAAGTACTTGTGCTATAAATTTGCCCATTAACATCTACTTCCAAACTTGGTAGTTTAACAACCAATTCGATTGTACCATTATTTCCTTGACGAGCAAACAAAATAAGGTCATCTTTTAAAGGTGATGGTAACGAGTTGACTGCTGCATTCAAAGTTGCTTGAAGCATACTCAAATCATTATTACAGTTACTTCCCAACATTCCCGCAGTAATAGTGCCTAAGCTTAGTGGTGTAGTACCGTAGGTAGTAGAAAAGGCAGAAGTACTACTACTAGAATATAGTGTCAAATCGATTGATGTCCCATCATTAGGGCAATCTATTATATCGACTAATTTATAATAATCACATAGAAGATTTAAGTCTTTAGTTTTACAATTGGCATAGCCAATCGCTTCAGTATTATTAGAAATACTTGTATTATTAGTATTTTCATAACGTTGAAGCAATGTCCAATTAAATGAAACATTATAATAATTAGGATTCGAAGTAGGTAAATAAAATTTTATATATATTTGGTCATTTTTTTTTGTAACAATTGCCGATAAATCATTGCTAAGTGGTGAAGGGAATGATGCTATCTTATTATTTATTTGACCTTGAAGAGATCCTACATTACATATAGCATTAGCAAAATAAACTGTGGGCAAGACATTAATTGAAGAACCGTACAAAGCTATCAAACTAGGATCTGAAAAATTAATATCAATAGTAAGTTCTTCATTACTAGCAGGATGATCTCCTAACAAATAGCAATTATAATTTATAACTGCCTCATAAACCGTACAAGGTCCACCAGTAAAAACTACATTCTGATTTAAGATTTGATTAGCTATATTTTGTATATCCCCATGACTATTACTCCCTGCTGTAGTAATATTCAATCCCGTTTGAGTCTCCGTTTGCGTAATTACATCATAATAATCAGGTATTCTAATCGAAAAGCCTTTATCGTCGACATACATTCCATCATTAGGATCAGCATCCCCTAAAAAACTACCACAGATAGCTTCTTTAATAATATGCTCGTTCATTCCCCTACGTTTAGATTCAATCATCATGCTTCTAATCGCATCCCATTTTTCTTCTATAGGAACATTTGCATCTGCCAATCTTGCCAATTGACCAATATCAAAATTATTTGTCCCATCAGAGACAAACTGACACATGTCATACTTAATATGATCTTCTAAAACTGCTGGATTCGCAAAATAGGTACTAGTAATACCTCGCACGGCAGCAAGCATAGGGTAATTTATATTCCCCCAATATCCAGTATTTCCATTTGTACCTTGCACACACATTCCATTGGTAGGGATGGTCAAATATCCCAAGTTGTTTGCTGTTGCAGCATCCATTGCCAACCAATCTGCATCTTGTTGACGAAGTGCTTGATACCAAGTCTGGCCATTGATAGGATTATCAACACATTGATAAGCATATAAGCACCACTCTGGATGATACTCAAAAAGGTTGTTCTGTGTCATAATCTCCTCTACTTCTATATACGTCAAATTGCGAATACTTGCCCAATCAGGATAACTAACATTTTGATAATTAATTGGAAATGGAGAAGTAATATGATCTTCTAGCCAATTAGAGGCATCATAATACTGTCCACCTGGAAGCATATCTGCTTTAAGTAGACTCTTGATTCCTTCACATCCTAGACTAGTAGGGTCACTATCGTAATTTTCGCAATTGTTAGGATAATCACTTAACCATGGAGCAACGTCTATACAATTGGATTCCGTATAAGTAGGTGGACTTAGGTTCTCAGGATCTTCATAATAAGCTGCCAAACCTTGCATATACGTCTGATTAGCTGCTGTAAGAATAGCTTTGTGAGCTTCTACTTTATCTGCAATATTCTTAAGACGTAGTATTTTTTCTATGGTATAAGATTTTAAATTATTGATCCCTGCCACAAACTTAAAATCAAAAACATCCCCGTTTTCAACATCAAAGAATTCCCCAAAAACCATTGTAGAATTAGGAATTAATTGACCATTCAAAACATTCCCTTCAGAGTCATACATATTAAACATTAACTCAAAATCACAAGGAACAGCAACCCCATCACATCCTGTAAAAGAACTAACATTCACCTGATAATGGAAGTCATAATCACCAGGAGAAGTAACCATAAATTCTTTTCTAATAACTCGTGCATTACTAAGCCTATTCTTTTTCAACTCACTAGAAGGAATCAAGTCTCTTGTTTTAATTCGTTCTGTAGGATAACGATACAAACTACCATCTAAAGGATCTACTAACCCATTTTGATTAGCATCCTTAGGAACATTTCCTAGTAGTGCCGTAGCGATTGTTTGTCCTGATAAGTTGGTATAAGAAATAGATAATTGACCATTGGGATCCTTGGTCATTTGCATGCTATAATGCTGTGAATAGCCAATCTCAGAACCAAACAGTTCGTCTAAATCCTCTTGAAAAGCCGTTGCATAATGATACTCTGTTGCATGTTTTGTACCAAACCTATGTGTCTCCCCTACTCCAGATTGAAGTTTTACTCTTCCTTGATTATCAAAAACTGTTTGAGTATAAGGGTATTTTTTTGCATCAGCTATAAAAGCTGCTCCTTCATTATTTTTATCATTATTTGCACCTGAAAAATATCTACTACTACCAGCAAAGGTACTCAGTTCCATTGTTTCCTGAAGGGCATCAAACGTATAATGTTCATCTGTATCAAAATCTGTCCAATGTATTGGATTCCCCACAGTTGGCAATCCATTTTGGTCTATCCCTTCTACTATATTATACCTCTCAAAAAATTTAAGTTGGTTATCTATAGCTTTTGCCACACTAGGAATAATCTGTATTGCCTGCCGACCTTCTCGGTCGAACACTGTTTCAGAAACGATAGAACGCTGGTAAGAATTATCTTTTGTCACACTCTGTCTAGCACGCCCCGTACCATCTGCAAAATTTAATACTTCCACTCGCTTTCCTTGCTCTGCATAAGAAGCTTGGTAAGTCCAGTTTTTATTTTTCTCTAAGGGAAGTAGATCACCTCCACTATCCAAAATAGAAACAGGAGAAGCACTGTAATCCCAAACACCAATTAAGCGATGATTCAATTCATTTCCATAACCAACGGCACGGACTCTAAAATAAACTTTACCTTCGTCATATGGCAACTCTATTTTGTAGTAATTATGATTTAAACTTACGCGAGTAGCTCTTTTCCAAATTGAGTTAGCTATCTGAGGATCCGAAAGATTAACTGGAGCATTAACATCTTCTGAAAGATACAACCATTCAAAATCATATTCTTCTGCCCCTTCTGCATGGTTCCATGTATAAGTTACTGTTCTCTCTGTTAAATTTAGGTTCTCCTGTATAATATTTAGACTTTCTTCTAAATCCAAAGAAAAAACACGCTTTACTTTAACCTTCGCCTCAAGATACAAATCCTCTTTCATTAGTGGAACATGGCTAGGAGTAGCTACAGTTCCGTTTAAATCTGTATATTCAATATTTAATACCTTTACCACCAAACGTGCAGCATTAGGGATATGAAATACATCCCAATCTTTGAAATTTTCTTGCCGGTCTACTTTGTAATCAATCGACAACCACCTTGTTACTACAGGCATAGGTTCTCCCTTAGTATTCCATGGTTGAATCATTACCTCTACTCGATAACTCCAATTATCTGTAAAAACAATATTTTCAGAGCCTTCCCATCTAAAACTAAGATAACTATCCATAGATATATTAGTAAATTTCTTAGATAAGTCATAAGGCGCTTCCTTCGAAGATGAAATCAAACGATCCTCCCAATCTGTAAATGATTGCATATAATTATACCATGCATCTTCTCCAACTAAGTTAGCATTGGGAGTAATATTGCTTCCTTTTAAACTAGCAAGGTATTCTTCTTCTTCTGCAAAGACAGCTTGGCTTTGAAGTAATAAAAGAAAAAATATCAAAAAGCAATTAATATATTTCATATTATGAGTGTAATTTATTAGGTTTTAGTATTCTATTAATCAACACGTATATTGAGATAAAACAACAAAATAATATCTTATTACTGCTTGGACAACTGTCCCCACTTAAACTCTCTTTCTTCTCGTTGTGTCAAATTAAATTGCTTGTATTGTTTATTTAAAACGGCTACATTATTCTTTACAGTAATGTATTTTTGCCAATTAAAGCTGTCAATAGGTGGTTCTTTTTCACTTAGTAAATGATAATCTATAACTGTTTTATAAATAGTACTTTTATACTGACCTATTGGTTGGTAATAGTAAACTACTTGTTCAACCATTTGGTTTTTCATATTAAGTTTTATCTCCGTTATTTTAATCATTTCTTTAGGGCTCTCTATCTGATATGTTTTATAAATACCAGTACTTCCTAAATAAGTAATCCTATCCTGTCCTACAGAATCCAAACCTTGCTGATAAACTTGAGTTAATTCATTCAAATCTAAATTAACCTCATCATAATAAGTCATTCTCTTCTCTGTATGGTTAATAAACAAAAATTGCTTTCCATCTAGTATCGTTTCTTGACCAGCAAATTTAGAGTAGTATTTTTCTTTACCTTTAACTATTTTACCTTTTTCTAGGTGTATTGGCTTCTTCTCTCCCTTATTTTCATAAGAAGCTACCGTAACCTCCTGTGTATAATAAGATCTATTTTTATAATTATTATAAACCTCTATAAAGTCCTTTCTAAAGTTTTGCGCACTAGCACAACTCACGCCAAGACAACAGAGTAAAATGCCTATTATTTTCATTGTTCTTGATTTAATTTGTTCCACTTATGTACTGACGCCCTTCGTTAATAGTTTTAATTCCTTCGGTCGTTTCCTTTTTAGTTTTTTCTAATTGACCTCGTTCATCATAAATATAGAAGGTAGCATAGTTATTATCATCTAATACAGCCGTATTTCGCAAGGTTGTTTTGTCATATACGTATGCTTGCATAGCTGAACTAAAAGGTTGCATTCTCAAGTCATCTAAATATACTTCGTTCCCAAAGTTAAAGACAAAGATTTCGAGACTTGCTGCATTGTTAGGAATAACGACATCACCACTTACTCTTTGCCAATGTTCTATCATAGATCCCTCTGGTTTTATTGCTACATCGGCACCTATTTGATTCCCTGTAATATCCTTGAATCTTACACCAACATGTACTCCTGGATAACTAACTATATTATAAGTATCATACTTTCGTTTAACCCATGCACTAAGTGTATATTTTTTACCAGCTTTTGGAGTAAATTTCCCCAAACAATTACATGCAGTTGGTAAAGGTTCTAAAACACTATCATCTAATGCAGTCGTTGTTGTTCTCATCATCTTCGGTATATTCATACTTGCTGTTTCTATACCTTCCTGTAGATACTGCAACACATGTTGTCTATTATAGCCTTGTTTTGATAACGCATCAGCACAAGCGACTTCATTAATTTCTGCCAAAGGAACTGGTTCAAAAAACAGAGCCGAATTGGTCTCTATCTTACAGCTAGCTTCTCCTGTATGGCTTTCATTATAATCTACAACAATATCATTTCCACCATTCCAATGAGCATTACACCCTTTTGGATAATTTTCAAAACCATCATATAATAATTCATTGTATCGTGCATTTTGGGCGACAGCAATAGGCAAATTGTTATTGTATCCATATAAGGCAGCACTATAATTTCCTAATGCATCCACAGTCTCCAATTCATACCCATCAGCACTGTACTTTGTAGCCAAACCGCTTCTTTGCCAAGCTCTTCCATTAGTGCCCGTCCAATTAAACAATGCAAAATCTTTGAATGTTCCTTTGTCTCTTATACTAGCACTACTTTGATCTCTTTCTGTCACATATGTAAAGGAAGTCCAAGGTCTCCAGTTTCCTTTTGTTCCATTTCGGTAATAATTCGTACTAGCACTAGGGATATACGACATGTTATCACCATCACAAATAGGAACTTCTGTAGCAATTACATCTGAAGCCGTACAATCTAGAGTTACGGTCTGTTTTGGAGTGGAGTTTCCTGTTTCAAAAATTTCGACAACATGACTTCCCACACCTCTTAACGGTATATTTACCGCAATCGCATTTCCTGTTGTATTAAATGCCTCTGTTGCAAGTAATTTCCCTGTGCAAGATTCATATAACTGAATGAATCCTATTTCATTCGTTGGCAGGGTTATGGATAATTGATCTACATCAAAATCTTTAACTTTACCTACATTTACTTGTTGGTTATTGATGATATGTACCCCATGAGGAATATTTTGCAACGTTACCTCATTTTGAGAAATGACATCATATTTAAAGTCATACCAAATTTGGCTGTGATCATTATTTATATAGTTAGGATAAAAAGGATGACAACCGCCCAAATTAGTGGATGATACTATCCCTAAAGGAGGCGGAGCAAACACATTGTGCCTTAATCCTAATTTTGCTGTACCATCCATAGCTTGCGCTTCTTGTAGGGTCATATAAGAGCACAATTCGCCCGTTATTGCATTTATCTGCCAAAATGTTCCTGTATGGTTGGTTAACCTACTAGCTATATCAGAAAAATTATTAAATGGATAATTAGGTGGCTGCCACCCTGAATTTGATGTAAGTCCTGCGGGAGCATTGCTCCATAAGAAATTATACGTTATCAACGACGGTAAGAGGGGTGACCAATTTTCATTACCAAATATATCAATAATAGGAAAACTTTGTAATCCGCCCTTTGGCATGCATTCGTATTGTTTATGTGGGCGTTCAGGAGCATAATTTGAGAAATTCGCCTCAAAGTAACCTTTTATGAATTCACAAGATGCTCCTTGAGTAGTTAAATTAGTAGGCCAATCACACCCGTCCACTTTTAAGTTACGAGTTAGACTACAAGGAATCAATATATCATCCCCTTTATAGCTACAGACACCACTTACGGTATAATTGGTATAATCTACAGGAAGAGGATTTCCTGTGCTAGGGAGAATTATTTTCACTTCATAATCTCTTGGCGTTGGTACGCACATATCTATAGTACTAGGACACAAACCACTGGTAGTTACAGCACTAGCGGGTACAGGCTCACCATCTACTTGTATTTCTATATTTCCAAACTTCAAATGTTTGGTAAATGCCGTTTCATGATTTTCTTCTCCATTTAAGCTTTCATATAGACTAGGATCCACACAATATGTTGAAGAGCATATATCTGCTTCTTGACAATTTTTAGCATTGGGCCAAAAGTCTCTATATTTAATGGCAGTAGCATTTAAAATATCGCTTTCCTCTGTAAAAGCTAATGTTGACTCATCTCCAATATTGATATTAGGAGAATAATTCAATTTTTTAGCAGCAATAGCTCCTGCTGGAGCACCAAGCATGTTCTTTCTTCCTGAACGTATAATGGTTATTTTATCTATAGATGGTAAAGCAACAATACTTCCATCCATCATAGCTAATCCAATATAACCAGTCGTAGCATTAGGAGTAGCTTTAGAGACTGTGTATACAGTAGCTTTTAACCTTGTCCAATTTCCCCACGTGTCCTTAGATTCTATATACACTTCATCCCCTTCTATAAAAGGAAAACTAGTTTCATTAATCGCATATAACCCATCTTGAGCTCCAGTTGTAACCTTGGGCATATTGGCTTCTACAATCGTCCCCACATTTTTAAATGCAGCAGCCATTCCATCATATTTCCAATGTGCCTTTTGTGTATAAGAATAAATAGGATCGTTAAACTCATTCATTGTTTGAGTCAACAAAGGTTCACTGGTCAAAGCATCAAAAACTAAGTTTTCTGTTTTTATAGTAGAGTTTTGAGTCGTTATCGTCGTTGATTTTAAAATCCCTTTTTTATGAATAAACTTCTGAACTACTGCTGTTTTTAAACTAGAACTAGTACTTGATACTCCTCCTGAAGCCAACATAGGGAAAGGGAGACAATAAGGCGCATTAACTGTAATAAGACCGCTCACCAAGTTAACATCTAATGTAAAGTTATCTGAAGACTCTTTATTCTCATTAGTCTCTACTTGAATATCTACTTCTACCCCCAATCTTGCTTTTTTATAAGTTCCATCCTCTGTAAATACGTCTACTTCACTACTAATATTACCATCCTCATCCGTAAAGTATTCATACTCTTGCTTGGATATTATTGTTCCTTTATAGCCTTTTTCAGTGTTCGGGTAAGTTTTTTGTACGATTGATTTAGGTTTCCCTGGCATATCATTAAATGTCAAACTATACCCTTGACTAACACCTTCATATCTCCTAAATTCTGTATAAATACCAGGAATTGGTATCATTTTATATTCAGGTCCTACTTTGTCTAACTCTGTCTTATCAAATACAATAGGAAACTCTTTAGGGCTATAAAACTCATACTCTGTAATAGGCGTCGTCATGCGTTTTTGCTGTGGATCTTTAGCTGTTAAACTCTTAACAGTTACCTTTCTATATCCCACAGATGCAGCTGGATAATGTGCCATCATAACAGGCAACTCCATAAAGAGATTATTCGGCTGTTGTAAGGAGTTTGCTTGTTGGTAAGGGTTTGCAGTAACCATAGGGTTCTGTTCTTTTCCAACAAAAGGTTCATAAGCAACCCCACTACTAATTAGCTCTCCATCTTCTTCTATAGTATAATCATATGTTTGACCATATTCTGCATCTTTATAATCAGAATTAGAACCACCTGTCATAGCTTTCCAGTTATCTTGAATCCTAATTTCTTTTACACGTACTCCTCCTCCCTTTTTCTTGCCATCGGGTACTTGTAAACGAATTTGAGAAAAACCATCTAAGTATATTTGATTACACCAATCTTGAAGCTTATAATAATACTTATACCCAGACATCATAGATATTATCTCTGGCAAAGCAGAAAATAACGCCCCTGTTCCACTTGCAGATTTAGTTCCATGAACTAAATCTGAACGATTAAATCTTAGGTGTTGAAAAGCAGCATCACGTATAGGATGTAGATGATCTTTGGCAACTCCAAAAGCCTGAAAAGGAACCGCATATAATGTAACATAGCCTACATCAAAAGCACCACTCCCTGCATTTGTACTTCCATCGCTACTACGAGCTACCCCATAATCAGCTACAGGTGTATTAGCTCTCAAGTTACCATATCCCGATACAAAGTCAACTTCTTCGTTATTTCTATTGGTTTCACTATTATTTAAGAGATTAGTAGCTGCCTTAAAATACAACTGCTTTGTTTCTCCTATATAATGATCTTTAAACCATTCTGCAACCCCCTCCATATCATTTGTGTAAGCACTATATAGAGGATCTGTAGCATCTGGAATAGCATTTTTTAGTGGAAAATAAATTCGATAACTAAAATCAGGACTAATTAAGTCTCCACCGTAATACTGATCGGTATTTTTCAAGCTTCCTTTATTAGGATTAGTAGGAGACGTTCTACTTCTAATATCACCTCCAGGAAATCCAGTTCCTAAGTGCATAATTTCATACAACTGCATGCTCTTTTTATCCTCTACATAAGCATAATCTTTTTGTTCATACTCTATATACATACTACTCCCTGTCGGTAAATCTATTCGGTTCAAATTCCATGGTGCATTATAATTGACATCATAAGCTATATTAGGAATAGCATATTTATTCGTAATAGGTTGAGCCGTATAAGGAAATTGATGATAGGGATAGTTTGCTCCATTCTTCTTATAGTTCCCCCAACAATCATTATCCTTTAAAGAATAGTTTTCATTGACACCATAATGAAAAACATAAGGACTCGAACTACCTTTGGTAGAATTTTGATACGTAAACCAAAGTTTTCGTAAAGTTAATTTTCCTCCGTTTCCTTCTCTATTAGGGATTCCTCGACACAACTCTTTGTTAGAATCTGTTTCATATCCAAAATGTGTTACTTTTAGAGGAACTGGCGTAGTTTTCTCATACTCTTCTATCGTATACAGTTTGATTTTACTTAACTTGTGCATTCTATCTGAAGACATTACATTAGATGGCTTCCCTCCATTTTCAGTCAACGATGCCCCTAGTGCGTCTTTTCTCTCTTCTAATTCAAAAACAGCTACGTGTGTTTTTGTTCTAATTTCTTTTAAATAATAAAGTTCTTTTGTTCCTTTAGAATAACTTCCTTTATCATCATAATCTTGTCCTGTTCCAGGCATATAAATTGCTCCCTCATATGGAGCTCTCCAGTGATAGTTATTAGATTTTTTCTGATATTTAAAGTCAACCCAATAACCTAAATCATCGGGACTTAAACCATCTCCTTTTACATCAACATAATCAGCAGATACAACAGAAGTGAGCATCCAAGAATGGGCATAAGAAGGTAATTTTTTCTTATCTAAAAACTCAGGTTTTTTACTCCAAACGCCATCTGCCTTATCATAACCTCCTGTTGGTACATCTGTTGTGCTTGCTGGAATTTCATCTCCCGTTTTAGGAACCGAAAAGTTGGCATCTTCCTGCTCTATATTGTACGCTGGCAACCCATATGTATATCGCATCCCATCAGGTTCTAAAATGGATATTTCGGATAGATGATCTTCTTTTTCAGGCGTATAATCTGCATTCTTAGATACTTCTTCCCCTGTAGGGCTATAATACTTGTACGTATTTGTTGTTCCATACTCAAGCGTTTGTTTCTGAGTTAAAGCTTGAATAACCCTTGTTCTTGGTGTATTAGACAATTTTTCTGTAAAATTGGCAGCATTTTGATCAACAGGCAACTTATCTGAAGTACTAAAAGCTTGCATTTTTACCCCCCCTCCTGCTATTTTATCAAGATCTATTCGTACCGCTTTATCATCCTTCCAAGCATCATACATAGAATTTGTTTCTAGTATAGCGGGGCGATCTCCCATATCTTTAAAAAAGGTCGATTGGAATTTTACATTATTGCTTTGATTTGATTGAAAATCAAAATTGCTTAATAATCCATCTCCATCTGCCCATTCTCCAGTAGTAGACGTTGCTGTTCCTATATTAGAGGGAATCCCTCCCAATCCCAATTGATAATTAATGTTACAAGATGCGCTATTTAAGGGAGGTGGTCCTGTGATTCCTAGATCCACACTTGTTCTATCTTGTATGGTTCTACTGACTACTTTGGCTGGAGAAAAAGCTCCTAATTTTGAATGATAGGCTTTAAATACACTACTTACTCCTTGTCCTGTAACGGCAAAAACGTCGTTTGTTATATTAGAGGGAGGAATAAATGGTATCTCCCGACTATAATTAAATGGGGTATGACTAAAATCTGTTAAAGCCGCTTCATGAGCAACACCTTCGTTATTATATAGATACCCATAACTATTGATCTCTCGCTCGATTCCGTTTTTTTCTACACTTGATACAGAGCTATTAAATGTATAATTAAAAGGAAATTTTGATTGAAAACTGCCCAATTCAGGAAAAGAGCTCTCATCGCCACTTCCTGGAATAAATCCCATCTTATAGTTTGAACTAGTCATGAAATTATTCATTTCCATGGTAGTAGCAGGAACTCCTTGATTAAAATTAAAAGTTATTCCTCCTGTATTTCTTGTTGGCGTATAGCTCTTCTCTACTTCGTATTTCTCACCTGTTTTAGGATCTTTCAGTTCAAAAACTCTGTTATAAATACTACTAACAGAACCTGTTAATGAAATATTTTGTAACCCCTGTCTAGAATTATATTGACCAGATACTCCCAAAGAGGCATTGAGCCCCTTTTTAAAACTTGTTCCAACATTAAGAGAAGCTCCAATTCCAATTCCTTCATGTGGGTCATAAGATAAATTAAGACCGAGTTGAACAGCACGTGAAGTCAACTGTGGATTATAATTTACTCTATATCCTAACCCCTTATAATTATTGAAGTAAATTTGGAACGTATAGCTTGAACTAGCTTGAAAATCAGGCTTAGGCTCTTCCATCCCTATTCTTTCTTTTGTTTGTAAAAACAAAGAAACTCCATCTGTTACGTTATCGCGCATATGTCGCTCATACTTAACTTTATCTCCATTAAAATCGTCCGGTAGTCCCCTAAGGTTTCGATTAACTGCTCCTACATTAACATTCCACCCTAGTCCAACCCAACTCGCTTCTTGATCTGTTCCTATACCTGAATGATAAGCCAAGTTAATGGGGTATCCTCCATTTGGTCCAGGTACCGACAATAATGGAATATTGTAGGTAAAATCGCCCGTATATAGATTGACCATATCTGTAGTACCCACTGGTTCAAAACTTGCATATTCTTCCTGAGCAGGACCAGACGTTAGTGCATATACTTCAGCAGAATATGTCTGCAAAAATAGAAATAATAAAAAAGCAACTATAGTTCGACTTTTTCTTCTAATGATTAGCATCATGGTTATTATAAGGTTTTTATTTTCAACGTATTTTGGAAAACATGTTTTTTAAAGAGTAATTTAATAGTTCCCATTCCGAGTACTCTATCTTCAAAAACAAAGGTTATATCTTGATTAATCGTACTGTTTTCTTTTTTCTTAAATCCTATAGCAAATTCTACATAGGGTGTGACGTCATAATTTCGTACAAATTGGAACATGACACAAGGAAAAGTATCTTGCCCTGATAATAGGTATAAATCATCTTGCATATCAAATGTAAAATAGCCTAATCTCTTCTGGTATTCTTGATTAGAAGGAGCATCAGCCCCAACTGGCGATAAGCTTCCTTCTTTATTTTTTATCCTAAAATTATAATGCAAATAGCTCTCTCCTAGTTCTTTCTTTCTAGTCTCAAGTATTTTTTTTGATAAACTAAGACTCCGTTCCTCTTGGGCTACTATAAAATCTAATGGTTTATATTGAGCTGTAAATTCAAATTTGTTTACAGTTTTAGACTGTATAAAACCATTCTTGGGATTTTTTATCCATTGAACATACTCTATAGGTGGCAGTGTTTGTTCATTTGCGCAACTCATAATACACAATAGACAACACATCACAAATATTAGTATCTTATATCTATACTCCATTATTTAGCCTCCCCTCTATAACGTTTATTAATATACTCTAAAGCTTTATTTGTAACATCATACTCTTCTTTTGCTCCCATTAGAGAACCATTTCCTGTTGCTCCAAAAATATAATCATAACCACTCTCTTCCGTAAAATCTTTTAAATACTGATTTAGTTGACTAGATATTTGCTGTTGGTATTGTTGAGTTAAAATGTTGTTATCTTCTACAAATTGTTGTTGTTTGACAATGTATTCATTTTTAACTCTTTCAAAAAGTCTTATATCATTATCTGTAGCTTTTTGATTATTAACCATTTGTTCTAATCGATTGAGCTCTAAACTTAAACTATCCATAATAGCTTTTCTCGCCAATTGCACTTCTTTCATTCTCCGATCTAACTCTTTAGACATCTCAAATTCAGAATATAGTTTTGCATTGGTTACATAAGCTGTTTTTAGATCAGTTTTAGTATTCATCATTTGGAAAATTAATCCAAAACCTAGTAACAAGGATAAGAGTATCCATGGTATTGACTGTTTCATCTAGTTTATATTCTCTTAAATCTCAAAAATTGTTTCTCTCCTTTATCATTAGCAATCTCTAACAAATAAAACTTCGTCAAATCTAAGTTATTGGGTAGTGTTAGTTTATACCGATTGGTTCCAATTCTTTTTTCAGCCAAGCTCGGCAAATCTACATTCTCTAAACTAACCCCACTAACAGGATCTCGCTTATCGTCATACACAACAAAATTCAATGTTCCAGCTCTATACTCTTCCTTATAATTAAAATAAACAACATTCTCTACATCTGTAATTGGATAATAACTTGAATTTAGAATATCTTTCAATTCAGCATATACAACTGGTGTTTTGCTATTTATATTAGTCCTCATATTATAAGCTATACGACGTTGACGAGTAGCATCATCACTAAAACCTACCATCAAATTGTATTTATCAATAGGCTCTGCTAAAGTTCTTGTTGCTACCCATATATCATTCATATAAATTTCAACAACCTTATTTCCTGTAAAGCGCAACTCTATGTCAAAGCCTCCTTTGGGATAATGAAAATTTGGTATATATCGATAGTTTTGCCAATTCCATGTAGATTCTCTTCCAACTGTGTGTACCCTTCCGTCTGGACCAAAGACGATTTGAAAAGGATAGTCTAAGAAAAAACTAGGTACTGGCAATGGATTTGTTGCTGCTTGAAGTCTTATCGCAAATCCTGCATTATAATTATCTGTATTACTATGTTGATTTGGAAAAGCAGGATGTTCGGCAGCTACTCTAAGCTTTACACTACCTCCACCTTGAACGACATCTATAATCACAGTAGGATCATACGAATGTGTCCTATAATCTGATATCGACTGCATAGGGGTATCAGGTGTACAAGTAACATGATTATCAACTATTTTTAAGATAGAATTTACTGGATCTGCTTTTTCTAACGTCAACTTGTCTAGTATCTCATACGTTTCAACTTTACTTGCTCCACTCCCATTGGTTATTGTCACCACATAATCTCCTTTAGACAAATTGCTAATATTATTAGAGGTAGCTCCTGTTGACCATTGGTACGTATAACTATTATTTACATAGCTCAAATCTAGGGGAGATAAAGTTATATTGCCAGTTGCGCCATATTTGTTATTATGATTGATAACCGTCTTAACAACTGGCATGGTAGAACAAAAAGATGATTTTAAATCATAAGCTATACGACGATCTAAATTAGGACGTTCATTAAATCCAACAGCAACAACATATTCATTGGTTGTTTTTTGAGGTAATGTTGTCGAATAAATCAAGGAAGATTCTAAGTATACCTCTATTTGGCGATTCCCCAAAAAACGAACCTCAAATTCACTACCTTCTGTATACTCAAATCCAGAATAAGTACTAACGCCAATATCATTTACCCCTTTATCAGTAAATATTTTCTCTGGCAACCTCCCTCCTGTAACGACTCTTAAGTTAGCATCATAGATAAAAAGAGGATTTAACACAGGATTGGATAATTCTTTGGTTTCAAATAGTGCTATATAAAAAACAGGTGGAGCTGTTGAACTTGAGTTAGCTATTTGATTTGGGAAATTAGGATGTGTTTTCGCAAACTTGGCGAAAATACTTCCTGTTTGGTTTTGAATATCTATTGGCGTTTTATCATAACAATGTGTCTGTTGATTTGCTATGGTATCACCATAAGGCAAATTGGGATTCACGGTCACACTATTACCTACAATGGATAAAGTGGGATCTCCTGGTATCAATTTTGCTAAATCCCACTTTCTATAAATCGAAACGTCTATAATCTCTGTGCTTCCATCTTTAGTTACAGTACAAACATAGTCCCCCATAGCCAAATTACTTAGAGCATTAGTTGTATTACCATTATTCCATAAATAAGAATAAGTACCTGTTAGAATTGGTGTCAGAGTAATGGAACCTGTACTCGTTCCACATTCTGTATCTGTTGTATTTATAGATACAAAAGTTGGACTTTGGGCGTATATGCTAATAGTAATTACATTATATAAGCATACATAAAATATCTTATTAAAAATTATAGACTGGAATTTCATGTGTTTTTGATAAAAGGTTATTGGCTATTAGGCTGTTTATAAAAAAAATATCAATGTCACCTTCCAATTATGAAAGGAGACAATGTATTAGATTATGAAAAAATAATCTAATATTTCTTTTAATAATACCTTAATAAGAAGAGTTTGTTTGTGAAGATTTTTTATGGGTTATATATAAAAGTGAGTTGCTTTTGAAAAATGGGTAGTTGTTTTCATATATGAGTTATTGTTTAGTATCCAAACACAAAAATAATTCATCAATTTTTCATGAACTATTTTGTCATTAAACTAAAACATCCATTCTTTAAATGGATGTATAATAAAGATGCGGCAAAGGTAAATCAAATATACAGACAAAGCAAGTGTGTTGATGTTATTTATTTTTGAAATATATGATGTAGTTAACTTATTATCAACCTGTAAATTGCTATTCTCCTATCCCCTTAAAGCATATGTTATGCTCCTTTCAAGACTAAATCCTAGTTTAAGAAACTCCAAATCAGAGTGATAGTATTCCCGTCACCTAGGTTTATTAGGTGACAATCCTTGCATGGACGTTACTAATTTGTAACTTGGTAACAATAATTCATATTCCAAAGTTGCCCCCAAAAATGCGTTGCCATTTTAAAATACTTAATTTTCGATTTCTCTCAGAATAAGCATCATTAACCCATTCTGCATAAAATTCTACCTTCCTCTTAAAGTTTTGATATTTAATTTCATCCCAGTGCCTATTAAAATTCTCCATTTCTAAACAAGGATTCATAACAATTGGCATCACCGAGTGAGCTTGCAACCATTCGTTAAGTCGGTTTACAATAGTTTTAAAAGATGTTGGAAAATCGCAAAATTCTATAGAAATATCTTCATTTTCTGAAATAAGATTTCCAAGCATTGTATTCAAAAGAATTGACTTTACAGAGAAATTTTGTTTAGAATCTCTCAAGTACTTCAAAAGCCGAATAGACATAACAAAGTAATTTTTAGGAATTATTGAATTCTTTTCCATTAGCCAATTTGTATATCCAAAAGAATCTGTTCGCTCGTATTCATTTGTATTTCGATTTAAGATTTGATATTTTTTTCCAAAAAGTCCATTAAATATATCTGTTCTCAACAAAGGAACAATATCTAAATGGAATTCTCCCGTGTAGTCTAATGTTATACACCTTGATTTTCTACCTACTTTTCTTCTATATACTGGATTTGCTTTAAACAGTGTATAAAGATTTTCTATGTAATCTCTTGCTTCCCACCCTCGTTCTTCATTCACCCGAATAACAACATCAACATCAAACTCTTTATTCTTCTTAGCTGGTTTAATTATAGTATGATGAGCATAGGAACCTTGAGGGTACATACCCTTTATTTGAAATGAACTTTTATCTAAAAAATTTTGAACAGCTCCTACATGACGATTCAATCGGTTAATCCTTGTTTTATTCAAATTCACATTTGCATGCATGAATTTTTTGAATAGTGCAATACTTTTCATTTATATATTGTTATTTTGTATTTCGATGAATACCACCTCCATACCATTTTCCTGTTGCAAGCCACATTTCATAATAATGTAACCAAAGAGATGTCCAAGGAACTATTGTTTTAGCAATAATTTTTTGTGCAGTCCATTCTTCAGAAGGTGGATAATAAAGACAAAGATTTTTTCCCTTGTAAATATGTGGCGGATTCTTTCCATTTGGAAACAAAAGTTTAGGATGTTTTATAAAAACTTTTGGGACACTGTTTTTTTTATACTGAATTTGAACCCTATACTTACCTGATAAAGGATCTGGTTGGATTAAACCTTCCCAGATAAATTTGTCAGGCTTAAGATTGGATTTTACAGTTTCATACCTCACTTTTAATGCAACTAGTTGTTTTGTAAGGCTTATAGTTCCTTTATCTTTAGTTATTTTACTCCTCCCCATAAAATGTATTTTTTGGTACTTTTGAGACTTTTTTTATCCCGTCAATTTTTGTGAGAGATGCATTTTTTCCAGATACTCCTAAAAGACCATCTTTTCTATGATTACCAACTCTTTCATTATGAAATTCTTCTAAAGCTTTATTGATTGTTCTTTCGCCAAAAGATAACTTAAGAGTTTCCCCTATCAGGTGAACGCCTTGCTTGTTAAAAGCTTTTTCAAGTGTATTTTTAACACTATCTAGCCACTCTCTAAATGCGTATTCTCTCCTTATATCTGATTCCCATTTATCAGCAAAATTTTCAGTTCGATCGGTAGGGTTTTCTATCCACCGGATGTATTCCCCTTGAGAATTTTTTTTATTCTCAATATGATTTGGCATTTCATCTATAATTGCCTTGGCTATTGTGTATAAATCATCATTTACAAAACTCTGGATACTAGCATATGCTTTTGCTGCTAATGTTGTAATGATTATAGAAATTGGTTTTGCTTCTCTTTCTTCTTCTGATTTATCTTTATACTCTATATCCCGATGCCGTTTAAGAATTTGTATAACTCTTTGAAGAGGTGTTTTTAATGCATAAGTGGGGACTTCTTCTATTTGACATCCCATACTCTTAGCCATCAATTTGACATGATTATTATAGTCAAAGGACTTTTGGAGTTGCATCTGTATTTTGAACCATTCAGCATACCCTTTCGGGTTACTTGTCATAAATCGTTTATGAACATTATCAGTAATCAAGATAGCGTTTTTTCGAAATGGATTGTCTTCCTGTATAAATACTTCATTTGGAATAGCAGGAAGAATGTCAAGATGAAATGGAATAGGCTCTTTTCCAGAATATAAAAGAGTCCAACACCTTCGCTTCTCTTCGTCAAGCATATTTTTATACTTTCCATTAGTCTCTAACTCATCTCCGACCATTTCTTTTAGCCGAGCCCAGGTTGTGTCATCCTTTGAGCATTCTAAACAACAAACTAAATCTATATCACATCCATCTTCTTCAAAAATGGGTTTTGTTACGGTTCCAATCAAAAAAGAGCCTTGTGGGTAAATATGTGGAGAGTATTTAGAAAGAGCTGAATCCTTTCGCCCTAGCCACTCTCCAACGCTTTTATACCTGTCCTCTGCTGTTTTATAAAGAGACAATGGAATATCAATTTCATCTGAAATTTTTTCTAAAAGTTGTGAGTATTCTTTTGTTTTTTGATGTTGAGATACAATCATATTAAAGTTTTATGTGTGAAAAATATTTTACAAAGATGTATAGCAGTCAGGAATCCGAAGAGTTTCAAAGAAACCACTTCTATCTCGGTTTTGGTCATAGATGATAATTGGTAGATCTGCTTTAGGCATATAAACTTTTCCAAATTCTATTGCTAGAGCTGCTGGCATTGCTGTGAACAGATGCAAAATTACCTCTTCTCCATGTATATGCTTTACCTGATTGAGTAATTGTTTGACTGCTTCTCGAAAGTGCCTAGCTTGATGAGAAGATTTTAGAAAGTCATTATTACAGTTGGATATACGCAATTCCCAAATACTACTATCACCTCCTAAAACATTGGTTATTCTGTCACTATGAATATCTGCACTGATAGATATTTTTAAGACAATGTGTTTTCTTGTTGTATCTTTCGGAGGAATAATTTGATACTGATTCTCTTTTGTTTTTGTTCGCCATCCCCAAGAAACCCCTTCTCGGTTTTTCGGATAAATAGAAGTCTTTTTAATATCCCCTAAAAGTACCCCAAGAAGTATGAGAAGAGGCTGAGGAGCTATAGCGAATACACTTACCTGAGTAATTTCTTTTTGGGTAACCTTCTCTGCTATTAATCGTTTATACTTCCGTATCAGATTCTGTGAATGATAGTGCCAATAACTTGTTTCAGAATCTCTTGCTTCATCATCAGATACAGACAAAATAATAGGCATATCTTCTGCTGGATACACCTCATCTCGTATCATCGCATTTTCTGCCTCTTGCATATTTATTTGAAACAGGCGCTTACCAATAGGTGCACTATAAAAAATCATAAAAGATTGTTGATCTGTTGTGATACTTGTCAATCTCTTTATCCTTTCTTCATGTTCCTTTTTTATCTTTAAAAGCCTACTTGCTGGATATTCCTTTTGGGCTTCATTATCAATCATTCTGTGATGAGTATCACAAAGTAACATAAGATTGCTTATATCTTTTGACAACTTGGGTGAGAGATCCTCATCATATCGATGCGTTTTGTGATTTACATCATAAATATGTGCTACATAAGCAGAGTTGACGTGTTTGTTTGTTAAAAGATCTTGATACAAGATTTTATTACAAATATAACAACGCCCTGCTGCTTTTGCCCAGAGTAAGTTGTAAATCTTGTTGGGAATTGTGGGTCTACTACTTTTTTCTTTCTTTGTTTTTTTTTTCATAGAATTTGTTTCAAGGTATAAAATACTGTAAATCAATTTACATTCCATGACGCTTTATACCTCTTTATTATGACACGATGACATTTTTTGTTTTAAAAAAGCAAACTATCTGTTTTTTTGACAGTTTTTGTTTCTGACAATTCGTCACTTTATCTTGATTTAACATTTACTTTGAGAAGCAGGTGGGAGAGATTGCTTTTGGAAAGACAGTCTTTATTTTCGAGAATGCTTAAATATATGACTTTGACAAAAGTAAGACATTTAAATTAATGTTCCTTCATTCGTATTAACTCTTAAATAAGTTTTTTAGGAAAAGAGTGATAAAATAAAACACCCTCTTTTACTTTACCCAAGTTCAAAAAAATGACCGTTTATGTGAACTCAGTCTTAAAATTAGAAAATCTACAAATTGTTCTACATACATGTATAAGAAACTAGTCTATTTAATCTAAGTTTAATTTTTATTATTCTGATAAGTTTTGTAAACTTATAGCATGAAAATAGGATATGCAAGAGTAAGTACGAAAGATCAATCTTTAGATTTGCAGATTGATGCCTTGAAAAAGGAAGGCTGTAAACAGATTTTCCATGAAGTGGTCAGTGGGGCAAAAACTGAACGGGTAGAATTAGACCGGCTCCTTTCTCATTTACGAAAAGGAGATATTTTAGTGATATGGAAATTGGACCGATTGGGTCGATCACTGAAACATTTGGTTCAATTGGTACATGAATTAAATGAAAAAGGAATCGGACTCCAAAGTATCAATGATCCAATTGATACGACAACTTCTCAAGGTCGATTAGTTTTTAATATCTTCGCTTCCCTCGCAGAATTTGAAAGAGACATTATTCGAGAGCGAACACAAGCTGGACTCAAAGCTGCCAGAGCAAGAGGACGAACAGGAGGCAGACCGAAAGGCTTATCGGAGGATGCACAAAAAACAGCTATTTCAGCCGAAGCGCTCTATAAGGATGAAAAATTGAGTATAGTAGATATTTGTAAAAACCTTTCTATTAGCAAAGCAACACTCTATAAATACCTTAGGCATCAAGGTGTAGATATTAAAGGATTTACCAAACGTAAAAAGTAAATATTAAATGGTCTTTATCTCAAGCTAACATGATTCTAAACAGAGTAATGTTCAGAATACCAATAATTAACCAATCTCTATATTAAAGGTCTAAGAAGCTTTTTCGCCTATTATCATTTTAACTAAAAAATAGCAATTCACTCAAATAAGGGTATACTACTCCCATAGAGTGCATTAAATACACGACTTGATTAAATTCGCTCTTATTCTAGCGATTTTCATAGCAGTAACTAGAAACGTCCTAAGCCGTTAGATAAAAATGTCTGCCACTTTAGACTTTCTTTGAGTTTTTTGGAGTAAATATTTCAATAAAAAAGCAGCTAACAGATTAACTATTAATCTGCTTTTTTACTTTAGAACTCCCTAATTAACGGGCAAATAAAAAATATAAACTTTCCTTTCTTTGTTATAATTATAATTTTAAAAGTTAGACTTAGTTATTTGAAGCTACCTCAAACTCAAATTGTGAATAATGAGTTAATAAAGTGTCATCTAAATTCAGTTGATTAATATAGTAATTGGGTATATAAGTTAATATTTCCTGCTTCATCTCTGAGTTATTAACTTGATTCTTAATCAATGGGACAATCGCTTCCAATAGATAAAACTGTAGCAAATTATTCTGACGACTCATGTTAGGAAGTAAGTCCTCGAATTCTTTTTGCAAAGCATCGGTATTATTTTCAACCCAATATTTTAACACAAAAATGGCATTTTTATACCCTCCTAAGGGGCAATTAGACCAATTGATTGTTGCACAAAGTGGCTGGAATACCTCTTGTACAATCTTTTTTATTGTTACCCCCTCTAGCTTTATTAAACGATATAAAATGTCCCCTGTAGCATAACTAATGTAATCTATTTCACCTTTTTTTAGCAACCTTGGAGATACATTTTCTACAACACCTTTTGTCGGTTGTGCATGTACTAGTGCCAATAAAATACTTTTCGCGTATGAAACCGCGGCTGCTTCGTCTTTGTTAGCACAATGAACTCTAAATATATTGATGTATTGCTCCATTTGCCCCCAAATCATATATTCTATTTCATCTTCTTCTACTAAACTACCAGCAGCCTTAATGGAACGAACTAGAAGGTCAATAGCTTTTTTATAGTTACCTTCACGATATACATGATAAGCAACAGCAGGAAATTTATTGACTTCGACTACTTTCTGAAGTGTATCTTTTTCAAAAAAAGGAAGTTGCCCAGCCTTGTTTAACCACATTTGTGAAGCATCAAGATTTCCAGTTAGTGCACTTGTAAATGCTTTATTGTAACAAATGTGATAATCCGTCAATATCATTTTCTCATCAAATGTTAAAATGGGAGCTAGATGTTCCATACAAGCTTCAAAGACATGCTTATTACCACCTTCTACAAGCTTATTTTTAGGTCTATTTTGCTGCTCAAAATAATTATCTAGCTGTTCTAAAAACGAAACTTTTTCCATAATTATGATATCTATATTATAAGTTTAAATAGAAAACAAACTCCAAATTAGGGACTTACTTTCTTGTTGAATTTTTCCAATTGAGATGTATTGTGTATTTAAAAATGAACGATCAGAAGCTGCAATAAATACCCCTTCCAACTCTAATTGTAACTGATCAGCTAACGAGTGTATTTCTTTTATATTAAATTTAGCAGCATGACCATTTTCCAAAACGAGGGTTACTTCTTGATGTTTTTCCAATACAATATCCGAAGCAAGTATTGTTGCTTTGAAATGGTTGTTAGATGCCATTGGATGTAATTCTACATATACAAAAGAAGGGATTTGAATGGTATATAAACTAGTTAGCAAGAATAATATAAGTGCAATAATAAACAGACTACTATAACGCAAAACCCAATGTGGTTTAGGTAATTTGTAATCCATATTACTTGACAATCGTTCATTTTGTTCTGACATAACTTAGTTTCCTAGTTCTAATTGATTTTTAACTAAATGTAAATAATGCCCCCCCAGTTTCACCAAATCCTGATGTGTTCCTTGTTCCACAATTTTTCCTTTGTTCAATACAATAATCTGCTGAGCATTTTTGACAGTACTTAACCTATGCGCAATAACAAAAACCGTCTTATTTTGAAAAAATTTATTTAAGTTATTCATTATAACATTTTCATTATCTGCATCTAATGCACTAGTTGCTTCATCAAAAAAGAGATACTTAGGGTTTTTATAAATAGCTCTTGCAATTAGAATACGCTGCTTTTCTCCACCACTTAGCCCACTAGCGTTAGCACCAATTTTGGTCAAAACACCTAAAGGAAGTTTTTCTATATAGCTGCCTAGGTTTGCCATTTTAATAGCATTCTCTAACTTCAAATCATCAATTTCTAATTCGTTTGTCGCAATATTTCTAGCAATGGTATCAGAAAATATAAATCCATCCTGCAAAACAGCACCACAATTCTGACGCCACCACTTGGGAGATAACTCTTTTAATGAACAATCATTAATTTCAATTGTCCCTTCATTTGTTGTGTAAAATTTTAGCAGTAGCTTTAACAAAGTTGTTTTACCACTGCCACTGGCACCAACAATTGCTGTAACATTTCCTTCAGGTATAAATAAGTTTAAGTTTTGCAATACTGGTGGTGATTGAGGTCCTTCATAACGAAAAGACAAATCAGTAATTTTAATGCCTTGTTGACTAGGGTTTTTAGGTAAATTCGCTACCTGATGGGGTTGCTCTTCGTTCTGTTTTTGATGAATTTCATCCAATCGCTCAAGGCTTAGTTGTGTATCTTGTAATGATCTAAAAAAGGTAATCAGTTGTTCAATTGGGCTATTCATCTGACCAATGATATAAGTGATACTTAACATAGCTCCTAGAGAAATATTCCCTAATATAACTTGCTGTGCAGCAATGAAAGTAACTACGATATTTTTGAATTGATTAATAAAATTATACCCTACTAATTGATATTGGTCAATTCGCAGAATAGCCATATTATTAATAAATAATTTCACCTGTATATCTTCCCACTGATTCTGCTTATAATCTGCAAAGTTATTGAGCTTTATTTCTTGCATTCCATTGAGAAACTCAAAAATAGAGCTTTGATTTTCAGATCGGTAAGCAAAACTAGAAAAATCTAACAACCGTCGTTGTTTATGAAAAAGGAATATCCAAAATATGGCTACTAAAGTCAATGATAAGTAGATTAGAATAATCCATACATTGTAATAAGCTAAAACAGCTAAAAAGACAATAAAATTGATCAAAGAAAAGAATGTAAATAAGCTTTGGGAAGTTAGAAACTCCTCAATTCTATTATGATCTTCTATTCGTTGCATAAAATCACCGATTTGCTTACTGTCAAAAAAGCTTAAAGGCAATCTAGTTAACTTGTTTAAAAAATTGGCTAAGATCGTGATGTTAGTTCTTGTGCCAATATGCAATAAAATCCAATTACGAATCACTTCAATTAAAGAAGCACCTAGAAACAAAAAGAGTTGCCCCAACAATATTAAGAATATAATATTCAGGCTTTTAAAAGCAACACCTTTATCAATAAGCAACTGTGTCAAAAAAGGAAAAACAAGTGTCAATAGACTTCCTCCTAGTAAACCTATAAACAGTTGTATAATATCTACCTTATAACGTTTAAAATAGGTATACAATGTCTGGATTGATTGTTTTCTAGGTCTCAACTTTTCATCTTCCTTATCATAAAAACTATCTGTAGGACTTAAAATCAAAGCAATAGCTTTTTCTTTTTCTCCCATCCAATTTTCCTCAAAAATGGACTGCTTTAATGTAATAAGTCCATATCTTGGATCAGCAATTTTGAAAATATATTGACCTTTCCATGTTTTTTTTATTTGATATAATACCACAAAGTGATTATCATTCCAATGTAATATAGTAGGTACAAAGTTTTGTTTTATCAATGTACTAGTACTTAACTTAACAGAAAGAGTCTCTATTCCGATCGTTTCAGCAGCTTGAGAGATTCCCAACAAGCTTACTCCATCTTTTGTTATATAACATTCTTCTCTTAAAAATCCCAAAGAGTACTCTTTGCCCCAAAAACTAGCAATCATCTTAAGGCAAGTTGGACCGCAGTCCATATTGTCAAATTGAGGATAAAAAGGGAATGATTTAAACATAGAAATATATAATTTATACTCACCTAAGCAGTCTCTGTCAATAATTGAGCAACATTGTTGGTACGATTAGTTAAGTACTCTAGTACTAAACGATCTTCTATGTTAAATTTAAAAGAAGGACATGCCGGTGTTTTCTCCAACCATTTTTTTGGACAACCACCTCCACAAACAGGTAGGAACTTACAACTTTTGCACCATGAATCATTGGTTGGTATACTGCTATTCCAATCTCGCATAGGATCCTTTCTAAATTCAGAAGCATCTTTATCTAAATGACCATATTGGAAATCACTGCCCTCGTAAACAGGGGTATAAGGAACTTCCCAGCAAGAATAAATATTTCCATAGGCATCAAATACTTCGGATTTTTCATCAACAACCATACAAACGCTGTGATTCCGTGATGGGATAAAGTTATTGTATGTAAAACCTAATTGAATTACCTCAATCATCCGCTCAATTTCATAAGCTCCAAACTCTTCTTTAGACATTGAATTCTCAGCTGCCGCATTATCTCCCCAGTCAGTAACTGGCTGAAAGTCAAATGTTATTTTATCCTTCAAACCAAGAGAGGCCAAATACCAAACTAAATTTCTGATATCTTCTTTATTCCCATTGTTGATATTACATCGAATAACAATAGAACAGCCTTTTTCTTGATAAATAGGATGATCTGTAACTCTTACTATGTTCTTTACGATTGTATCAAAAGTATTACCACCTTTTTTAGTGATACGTCTCTGATCATGTTGCGTAGCCGTACCATCTAATGTAATTTGGAAATGACTTACATCTAATTCTCCTGCCAATTCTTCAAACACACGAGTTTTTAAACCCAATCCATTAGTAATCATATCAGAAAAATAAGTCAAACCATGTTTTTGAGCTATTGCTTTCAAACGAGGTGTTAACGTACGTATTTGTTTAAGCGCTAAGATTGGTTCTCCTCCATACCAAGTAATAGAAAGGCGTTTGTGCCTTGGTTCTATCATAGATTCAATGCGACGTAGCATTTTTTCCTGATGTTCTTCGGACATCGTTTTCTCAGTATGTTCTTGTCCACAATAATCACAACCCAATTGACAATTTGCTCCAGGTTGAATAGTGTACCCCAAACTATCATCATTGTCAATTTCAATTTCATTTTCTTCCAAGATAGAAGTTAGCTCGTCTTCACTGCTACGAACAATCACATGATTAGCTAATAGAGAAGCCATCATTTCCATAGGAACTTTATCAAAATCTCCAGCTACCAATAATTGATAAATATTGTCTTTTATAATTAATGCCTTTCCGCTACGGGTTGCATACACCATCCGATTAGGTGTATCAGAAGTCTCATCTAGCAAATCTGTCACTACCAGATAATAAGATAATTTATAAGCTTTCATGAAAAATGTTTTAAATGTGAGTAGATTTAATTTTTAAGTAAGCGATCTATTGTATTATCGTCAACGGTATTAATGGGTTCTACCTCTTTTTTTCTTCCCTTACTAAAATTGTATATCAGTGACAATGTAACAGTACGTACATCTCTATTGTGTACTACGGTTCTTTGTTGAGCATTGAAGTCAACACAATTTTGCTGAAGTCTTGTTCCAAAAAGATCACTGAGGTAAACAGACACTGTTAGTTGGTCTTTCAGAAAGGTTTTACTCAAATTTAAATCCAAGAAAAACAAATGACCTGCACTATAAATTCCAACAGCATAAGGAGAAGTATAACTAGCTATCGCATCTATCTTCATCCAATTCCATAGGTTAAAACTTTGATAGAGTCCTAGATAAACATAAACTGTCTTCGTATTGAACGGTTGATTTTGAGCTTCACCACGCGTATAAGCTCCTGCCCCTGCCAAACTAAACGATATGTTCCACCAATTAAGTGGTCTAAATTGACCGCTAATATTTAAACCATAATTAGAATTTTGAAAATTAATCCTTCTGAACGTTTCTAAACTTCCATTAAGTTCTGATACTTGATTGATATAATCGATTACTTCATTATAATAAAGCTGGAAGCTAAAACGTTGCATCAAAAAATACTCTAATGCTACACTGTGCCTAATTTGGGGTCTTAAGCTAGGGTTTCCTTCAAATTTGGTATATAGACCTGTGTAGTATACATAAGGGCTTCTATCGAAAAACGAAACTCGTTCTATGGACTTATTATAAGCTAGTTTAAAAATGTGATCTTGAGAAAGTGTAAATAAGAGTGCTGCCGAAGGAAAATAGTCGAATTGTTCTATATTGGTTTGTAAGTCTTGTCTATCAACACCTTTAGTAGTAGCATATTCTCCTCTGAATCCCAATCTCCATTGAAACTTACCAACACTACTTTTCCATTGCAAATAAGCAGCATAAATTCCCTCGTTATATCTAAACCAATTGCTATTTCCTGTAAATTGAATATTATTGTTCTCAAATGCAATGCTGTAATAAGTATTAATATTCGTGTATTTAGTACCAAAATCAACCGTGTTCGATTTATTATTCCAAGTCCAATCTAATTGACCAATCAGTAATCCAGCTTGTGTAGAGTCATTCATTTGGTAATTGAAAACTGAATTTTGAGCAGGATTATTGGTATTGGATAATTGAAAGCTAAAATCTGAATTATTGCTTGGCGTTATATAAAGATAACTTACCGCACTAGCTATGGTCCAATATTTTCCAAATTGACCGTTGTAAGATAATTGTGCTTGGAAATTATTACCTATTGATTTAAATGTTGTTGTGTTATTCAATGTAGAATCAATGTCTACAGCTTCTACGGTAGAAGAGAATACATCTTCTTGATTGGTACTATTCTTAGGAGCGTTGAAATGCGAATACTCTCCAGAAAGTGTGATGTTGTGTTTGGGATTAAAACTCCATCCTAGATTTAAGTTTGTACTTATATTATGTTCTTCTGATTCTTGTTTAAGTTCTGATATTGAGTAATAAAAAGGTTGAGTTGCTTCAAACCTCCTATCTGCAATAGATACAGAGCGGATTTTATTATAACTATAGTCTACACTTAACTGTGCTGTAAACTTCTTTTTATTAAAGTTAATTAAACTACCCACATCAAAACGTGGGTAAATACCCTGAGTATATTTTGTATAAACATTTCCTTGAATACCTTCCATACTTCCTTTTTTCAAAATAATGTTTAGTACTGCACCTACATTAGCATCATACTCGGCAGAAGGGTTAGATATGATTTCTATGGATTCTATAATGTTAGGGGGAATATTTTCTAGTTTTAAATTTGTCCTTTTTCCATTAATTAAAATTAACACGTTACTTTTTCCCGCTATTGAGAGAGCGTCTCCTACTTGTGATACATTAGGTGCTAATTCTAGAAGAGTAGATAAAGAAGGAAGGGTTCCTAAGGATGTTCCTTCTATATTCATTATCGTTTTGTCTATATCATATTCCAACAAGGGTTTTATACTATCTGCAGTTACAATAGCAATATCTGTTTCATATACCGTATACGTTAATACAATATCTCCTAGATTATATATTTGTGTATCACCATTTTTGATAACTAGGCTATCCGATTGGTACATATCAAAACCTAACCCTCCTTCTACTCGAATCTGATAACTACCTGCTTCAATAGCCTCAAACGTAAAAATGCCTTCATCGGAAGGAAAAACTTGTGCTTTCAAATTTTCATTAGAAAGATTGTATAAAGAGACTAAGGCAAAATTTATCGGTTCGACCTCTTCTGTCACCAGTCTTCCCTTGATAGTTTGCCCCAAACAACAATAAGACAAAAAAAGGACTATAGTAGAAGTAAAAAACCTGAGCATTGCTTAATTATTATTTTGTGTGATCAAATAAATTGGGTTGGTGAATTAGTAACTGATCTATTGCTATTAATTTATTTTGATTTTGTATAAAAAGTTATACCTCTGATTCTAAAAGGGAATAAGTTTGCTGTTGAACTTCGATTTTGAAATTAAATGTTTTTAGCGTTTGTTTTATTGGGGCTTAAGCAATTCAAATTTGTAGAACACTATCATCAATTCAAAAATCTGGTTTGACTGAATAGCCTTAAGGTTTACCGCCCCTATTATGTTATTATTTTTCAGATACTTATAAAGAAACATTACTATCCAATTGAAGCATCTTTATTCACAAAGCCTTGTTTAGTTTTAGAATATTTTGGTATAATTATTTCAAAACATGAAAAAAAATGCAACATAAAATCTCAAAACCTGTATATCATATTATAATTTATTATATTTTACATAGTTTATAATTTTCATGTATTAACTATAAAGTATTTAAAAGCAAGTGTAATGCTTATAGTAATAAGCATACACACTTGCCCCTTAGTTAGTTTTTTACCAAAAACTATAGATCTAAATTACTTTATAGGAGTGAATTTAGGTGGTTCTGAATAAGTACCACATTTAAAGCTATTGCAATATCCTTTAACACCACCTTTTACAGTTTCTGGATTGATAATTTCTAAATCATTGCTTATTGACAATGTTGCCAATGCTTTTTTTAAATTAGAGTTTTTCATGATTTCAAAAATTTTATTTTTAAATAATTATTAGCATAATGTATAATTACCTTGTTTAATACAGGCTATTTATATTTCTTATTACCATAAACGAAAACTTGTTTTGTAACAAAAAATAAAGTCCTTCAACAGTAAGAACTATACACTTAATATCAACGATTTGAGAATAAGCGCAATCCTTTTAGCAGCAAGTATTGCACTTATTCATCAGATAGTTTTATCAAAAACTATACTTTAGGACTCAATCCAGCTTTTAGAGTAGGTGGCTTAGAGTAAGTACGACATCTGAAGCTATTACAGCCTACTCCGCCTTTTACTGTTTCTGGGTTAATAACCTCGATTTCTTCGTTGATTGACAAAGATGCCAATGCTTTTTTCAAATTAGAGTTTTTCATGATAATAAATTTGTTAAAAAAAAATAAAAATTAAATGCATGCATATTTTTACACATAGTTATTCTTATACAGTTTAAAAAACTGTTCTTTCTGATCCGATTTAGTAGATAAATAAACCCTTTTCGATTTGTGTAGAGAGACCTGTTAAAAAATGTTAGGCTATACGCTATGTAATTAAGAAGAGAATAAGGCTCTCTAACAATTCTGTAAAGGCATACTATTTGAACTTTTTTGCAGAATTGCTGTTTGAATAGCAAATTGTTAATTTATAAATTAACAATACCCCATAGCTGGTGATTAAAAATTTATATAGAATTAGTAAACTCAAAATTTTCTTGTCAAAGTGACAAGAATTGTCAATCAACCAATAATAATTTTATGAGGATTACTTACTTAGAAAGGTTTTTCGAATAAAATTAGATATTCGATGTTGCTGTAGAAGTTTGTTTCATGTAAATTGGGTAATTTTTTTGTTTGGGAATATTTTTTTGTAGGTGTTTGCAAAACAAATATGAATATTTTTTTTATAAAAAACAATACAAAACAATTATTTGTAATAAGTCTAATTCTAATTTATAAATCACTGTAAACATAGCTCAATACACATTTAGTATTATACAAAAAATTCACCTACAAAACACCAACACCCCCAACTGTCACATAATCAAATATTAACACATAAAATAAAAATACTTAAAAAGTATTAGAGCAAATATATTATATATAATGCTATTCTTTCACGGATGCTAATATGGTCGAAATAGGTATAAAAATGGCTCGACTTTAAAAAAATATTATATAAACTTTAACTCTTTTAAATCAAGAACTTAGATCTATCACCTAAACCAAGTACACCTAATTCAAACCGCTAAATAAACTTAGCAATGTAAGGATTGATTAAGGCGTTTTTAAAATTTGAGAGCTTGTGCCATAACTACATTTACAATTATACTGATATACTAGTTTGGGCTTAGTCAACGACTAGACACACTCCTCTCTAGAAAAGATAAAAGAGTCTGTCTATATTGCCTTTGTAGCATTCAAAAGCAATTATTAGAGTAGAGATAGACTTCAATCATTTTCTTTTCGCCCTCCCTCTTACCTACGCTATTATCCGATTACAACTCTTTTTTCGAGGGCTATTTTGCTATTTCACATTCCCACCATATTTTTAATCAAAACAACGATGATATGCAAAAAAATAAAAAGTATACTTTGGATACAGATATGTATCAAGAAATAACGGATAAACTTATTTTATTGCACAAATGAAGAAGGAAAAGCTTTCTGTTACAGAGATACGAACGGCTGAAGAAAACGAAACTCCAATTGCAAAAACGTCTTTATTTAAAACGATATACTGCTTTTAATATCAGATGTATAAAAGGCATTAAATGGAGACGACACCCCTTGAAAAACAATAGGTTGGCCAATTGAGCACTATGAATCGCAATGGAAGAAGCTCCTAAAACTCAATTCTCAGGCTAAAATAGAGCTTATTAGGCACCACTTCTAAATTATATCAATATGCCTAAGCTCCAACAATTTGTAGCGTATGGTACAGAGGCTTATTACAGAGTTCTTTTTCATGAACTAATTTATTGGACGGGGCATCGTTCTCGGTTGGCACGAAAAGGAATTATCCAGATGAAGCAAAAAGATAACCTTTTGCACAACTCCGCAGCTTACTTTATAATCTTGGTTAACTTGTATGAAAAGGGATAAACGATTTATTTTTTGAGGGACTCCACAAGCTAAACATGCTGTCAAATATATTCTTGGCCCCCAAATGCAACCCTATTTATCCTAATCTTGGTGGAATGGAAATAGGTTCGAGATCATTGTTCGCAATGGTCTCTTTTTTAGACTCAAAGAGCTCGCATCTCACATTTCACAAGGGGGGGGGCAAATTGCCCCCCCCCTTGTGAAATGAAAGAAATAGTTGTATCTTTGGTCTATACAATAAACTGTAATTATGGATAAACTTACTCCCAAAAATCAACAAATCATCTCATTTGAAGATAAGGAAATTCGCTCTATAGAACATGACGGAGAGCTTTGGTATGTAGTCGTTGATGTTATTAACGTTGTTACTGAAAGTAAAAACCCTAAAGGTTATCTTAGAGATATGAGAAGAAGAGACGAAGGTTTAGCAGAAGTTTGGGATAATATCACCCTTCCTCTTCCTATAAAAACCAAAGGAGGAACACAAAAATTAACTTGCTCTAATCGAGAGGGTATTTTTAGAGTTCTTCAGTCTGTTACTTCTAAAAAATTAGAGCCATTTAAGCTCTGGTTAGCAAAAGTTGGAAGTGAGCGTATTGATGAGATTAATAATCCTGCATTAGCAGCTGAGAGGGCACGACAATATTATCAAGCCCTTGGATATAGTGATGAGTGGATCGCTACTCGCCTAGAGTCTATAAAGGTTCGAGGGCAGCTTACTGATGAATGGAAAGATCGAGGTGTAAAGGAGGGAGTTGAATACTCTATCTTAACCGCAGAAATATCTAAAGCAACATTTGGGCTCCTCCCCTCTCAACATAAAAGCTTGAAAAATTTAAAGAAAGAAAATCTTCGCGACCACATGACCAACCTTGAACTCATCTTTACTATGCTTGGGGAAGAAGTTACACGGCAAACAGCCCAAGATGATGATGCACAAGGATTTGAAGAGAATAAAGAAGCCGCTCAAAAAGGTGGTAAAGCTGCTGGAGATGCTCGAAAAGTGGTAGAAAAAAATACTGGTCAAAAAGTTATTTCTTCTTCTAATTTTAAAAAACAAATCGAAGAAGCTAAGACCAAAAAGCAAATTGATACTTCTTCAGAAGAAGAGTCTTAGGTTTAGAGTCCTTTATTTATAATAGCCACGGTATAGTCTGGTAGTTTTTACTAAAAATCATTACCTCATTAAATCAGGATGATATTTTTTTAGGTATAAATCAAAGTTTGCCTCTTCCTCGGTTAAATACTTTTCTGCTAAAAAATCATTAACCCAAGCATCTAGCATTTTACTATTCTCGTTGTTTTGGATGCTTGTTTGTACCATTTGATAAAAAGGAGTGCTTTTCTTTTCATCTAAAATTTTCTCTAATAAAGATTCGTCTAAATACTTTACTTTTAGTTCTCCTAATTTAACAGTATAGGCTTTATAAAAACCAGTTTTAATTGTATTGTATTGGTTTTCCCTTTCTAATCTTAAACGCTCTCTCTCTTTCCTCTTTTTTTCTTGTTCAATTTTTCTATCGTCTTCTACAATTTCACTGTTGTAATATCCTTTATTGATTGCATTTAAAAGATAACCTGCTTTATTATTCACACTTCCTTTGTTCTTATTAAAATGCTTTTGACACTTCTCGAATGTTGCTTGAATATGTTTCAAAGCATGTGCCTTAAATAAAGCGTCTAAGACTTTGTCATCCTTTATGCCTTCCTCTCTTAATTTATTCTTCCAATCGTCTTCCTCATCTATAACAGATGACACCTCAGCTAAACTTGTTTCCTGTTTCGTTGAGCTACTTTCTTTATCTATATTTTTGTGAATAAAAAATTTGATCTTCTCTACTGAACGGACTTTTTTTATTTCTTCATAAGTAAAGCTAATGTCAGTATATTTCTCTAAATCTTTTTGAGCTTTCTTAATAATCCGTTGTTTAAAATTAGCATATAACGGATATTTTTCTGATACCTGTAAAATATCTTTTAGTTCTTCTACTAAAAAGGTTCTGAACCCAATTTTCTCATACTGCTTCAATAACTCATAAATACGAACAGAATGTACACTCGAAATCTTGAGAATATTTCGAATATCATACATCAAAAACTGGGACTTAAGTTGTAACAAAAAAGGCTTCATATTAGGATGAAAAGAAACATCAATAAAGCTCTTGCCAGCGACTAACGTCTCTAAACCAATAATAACAGGCGTTTCTAGCACTTTCTCTCCTTCATCTGTATTGTAAGTGATTTTCACAATACGACGCATCAAACGACGTGCTCCATCTTTGAGACGTTTATAAGCATCTTTATTTTTACTTAGTTGAAAATCGTCTTGAATTTCTTTGATATAAATCCGATAGGTTTTAAAATCCTCATCATCTTTGTTGATTAAAGTAATCATCTTGGCAAATACACGAGTTTCCCAAATGTCAAATTTGTATCTACTCTCAACTAACTCATTTGCCTTTTTTATTAGTTTGTTGGAATCTTTAGAAGCCATATATTCATTTTCATCTATAACAAACTCAAATATACTGTTATAGTTAGTAATGTTATACTTTTATTACCAAAAATTTTAGATAAATAAATATACCCTCAATTTGTTATACTAACCCTCAATTTGTTATACTTAACCCTCTAATTGTTATACTTAACCCTCAATTTGTTATACTTAACCCTCTAATTGTTATACTTAACCCTCAATTTGTTATACTTAACCTCGTAATGAACTGATAGTCAAGGTATTGCAAGTACAGAAAAAGATAAAAAAGAAAGAAAAAGATAAAAAAGAAAACAACATAGCAAGATGTTGTTCTTTTTATCTTTTTTTTGAACCCTCAATTTGTTATACTTAAAAACCCACTAGAAACTTCTTATAAAAAGAATTAAAAGTTCTCAACCCTCAATTTGTTATACTTAGCAAGCTAGATCCCTAAGTCTTTCTGTACGAGTTGAATGATGTAATCTTTTATTTTTAACCCATCTTGTGCTACCTTAACTTTTATTTGTTTGTGTAGTGTTTTGGGAACTTCAATAGTCATTTTTTGAAGTATTACTTTTTCTTTTTCAACTTCTTTTTTTTCGATAGGAGTATCAGTGTGAATTTTTTCAGACACTTTCTCAACTTTATCTAAGTTTAAATCTTTCTTTTTTAGCTCGACTTTTTTTCCCAGATTTGTATTTAAGGTATTCGCTAATCCTGTTCTTTTCTTTGCCATAGGATATTAGTTTAAGCTTTTTATAATTTCTTTTAATTCATTGAAAACATTCAAGATTTCAGATTTTGCTTTTCGATCTTTATATTCATAAACGCCTAACCCCTGTATCACTGCCTCTCGATAAGCTACTCGACTTTTGAGAGTACTTTTTAGAGGTTTAATCGACCAGTCTTGTAAAATGTCATTCACTTCTCTATCGAGAATTTGATTTTTATCGTATTGATTGAGCACAAAGAAAGCCGGAATCTCTTCTCCTTTCAAGGTTTGGGCATCATCATAACGATTAATAAATTTCTCTGTAGCCCAAACATCTAAACCTCCTGGTAAAATTGGAGTTAAAACAATATCGCCCAACAAAATAATTTTACTAGTTAATTGGGATAGAGATGGTGTTCCATCAATAATGACTACTTCATAATCCCGATGCAATGGTTGAATATTTTTTGTTAGAGTTTTACCGTCAGGTAAACCAAAGACAGGAACTTCTGGGTAGTCTTCTGATCTTAAGCCAGACCATTGTAGAGAACTTTGGTTTTCATCAGTATCAACTAAACATACTTTGTAGTTGTTATGAGCAAAGCAAACAGCGAGATTTTGAGCAATCGTAGATTTTCCAACGCCTCCTTTCAAACTTGTTACAGATATAATCATTTTATGGTTTTATTTTAATATGGTATTAAGTTTTTCTGTAAAACTGTAAATACAGTTTTATTCATTTATGGTTTTATTTTTTTATTGTTTTCTAGTTTTCCTGCTAACTGGGTTTTGATCAGTAATCCTATTTGATGAATAGCAGTATCATTTAGCATTTTTAGACGTTCCTCGCGATCTATATCTAACCGAATAAATTCAGCGTTTAGGCTTTCTATATTGGCCAAAACGAGTAATTGTTCTGAGCTTGCATGGTCACGAATGTTGCCTTTCAAATCAGGATTCTCTAATTTCCATTGTTTGGCAGTCATTCCAAATAAAGCTAAGTTGAGTAGATCAGCCTCAGTAGCATAGACTCTTCCACTTTCTTTGGAGGTTCCTAATTTAGGAGGAATTAAGTAGTCTTTGATAGCTTCAGTATGGATTTTATAATTTACTTTGGACAATACTCTTTTTATATTCCAATCTAACGATTGTCGTTCATTTTCTTCGGATTTTAAACGTTGGAACTCCTTAACCAAATATAATTTGAAAACAGGACTAGCCCAAGAACAAAATTCCAAAGCGATATCCTTATGTGCATAGGTGCCGCCACCATAACGCCCTGCTTTGGATATAATTCCAATTGCATTTGTAGCTGTTGTCCATTTTTTAGGGGACATCGTAAAGGTATTTAAACCTGTGTCCATTCGAAATTTATCAAATGCCTCAACATTAAAATTTGGATTATATAATTGTTCCCAAGTTCCTATGTATTCAATGGTGTTTCGATTACGCATCCAATTGTAAATGATTGTATCATCTCCAAATTTTTTCACAATATCCGTTAGAGAAATATAGTCTTCTTCTTGATGTGTGAAAAAATGAATTTTTGAATCTTGGACCAAAAAGGTTTTCATTTTTTGTTTTGCCATTGATTGAGGTTTGTAAGATGTATTGTACAGATAACCGAAGATAAAGTATTTAAAATTATTTACTGTAAAAATGTAAAAGTATTTTTACAAATTAAATGTTTTATTTTAAACTGTATTTACAGTTTTGCAGTTTGTTGTTTTTTGGGCTTACTTAGCAGTATTAGCATTCATTGAGAGCTTTTATTTTAAACCTATCGAATTCGATAGGTTTAAAATTTTTGATAAGAAAAGAAGTAAATTGGATAGGATGAGCTGAAGCCTAAAAGATGAATTTACTCATGAGAAATAGCAAGTTTGGTAAATAAGCATTTTTTGTAATAAAGAAAGGTGGAGCTATTGATTTTTATAGTGAGGCGAGATACTACCTTAATTCCTAATAAAATCCTCTTTTAAAATTAATAACTTAAAGAGTATTACTGTAAAAGTGTAAAAATGCTTTTACAGTAAACTGTATTTTTTGTGAAACCATAAAACTGTAAAAATTTATTTACAGTTTTATGGTTTTTTAAACCTATCGAATTCGATAGGTTTAAAATTTGGTTTATATCCTTTTAGATGTGAATAGGGCAGAGGAGAAAGGTTGTACTGTAAAACTGTATTTACAGTTTTACATGAAGTTTAATTCTTTGGATGGAGATTAGGTGAAAATGTTAAAAAGTATTACTGTAAAACTGTATTTAAGGTTAAGTGTTTTAATAATTTATATTCTATACATGATTCTAACTCATGAATCTAAATTGTTTTATACGATTGATGAATGTATTTTTTGCTTATTTGTGCTTGTTGCCGAGAACTTGGAAAAGTCAAGGATTGTCTTTTTTCTCTTTTCTAAACGTACTACGTATTGATCTAACACAGGAAAACTATAAAGGACAGAGAACGAAGTTGGAAAATTGGGAATGTTCATATTTCCAAACTCGTCTAAGAAAAAACGAATGGACAAATATGGATTTTGTTTTATTGGCATTGCCAAATAAAATCGAAACAATTTACTGTATATCAAGATTTGTAGAAAGTTAAAATAGGCCAATTCTTGCTCTGAAATGATAATAAAAAGAACGGAGTGCTGTGTCCATAACATTTCAAAATAAAGAGTTTCTCTTGCTGTAATATTTCTGATAAATAGATCAGAAAGAGGATGAAGTACTGTTTTATAGCTAGAGAGAATACCAGCTATCGTTTTTCCATTTTAAGCATGGAAGGCTTTATAATGTTCAAGTTGTTCCTAGTTGAGTATTTGGCTGAATCTCTTGCGTGATTGTTTTGATTGAAGTACATCTGTTGTAAGGTGATAAAGCTTTAGTAGGGGAGGAGTGCTTTTTTTGCTGAGGAAGGTACTCAATTAAGAAGCCTAAGAACACTTTGACAGAGTTGACTGAAAAGATATTGCTTTCTTGAGTTGGACAGGCAGCATGGATGATAATATGAGCCGTTTTTTTATTTTGCTCTTTACCTTAGGAACAAAAAGAAGCAGCTCGTTTGCGAGCATTAGAACAGCAGTGGGAACAGAAAAAAACAAAGAAAAGAGCAAGGAACACAAAATCAAAATTTAGGAGTAAATATTACTTTCAACATAGGATCATATTTTTTAATATTAAAATAATTATTTTTAGTATTGATACCTTATAAAATTAATTTACTTGTGAAGCTTATGAAAAATATCATTTCTAAAAATGCTATAATTGTAGATTTAGCTCTAAAATATCTTGATAATCAAGGTGCAAATTATAATCAGAAAAAGCTTTTAACTTTAATTGAAAATAAATACAATGAAAAAATTCATCAAAGTGAACTCTCTAATTTAAAAAAGAAGAATCTTAATCATATAAGAGGTCGTTATATAAGAACATTAATAGAGCAACTTCTTTATGAGTGTTTTTCTGTTGCATACTCTCAAAGTCATGAAAACTTTATTTCTGTTAAAGAACTAGACAAGGCTGAACTGCAAGATTTGGAGAAGAGATTTTATCAAAATGAAGAAACACCTACTTGTGAGAATGCAAATAATGATGCTCTTATTTACTCTAGTGATCAACTTGATAATAGCCCTTTGGAGCAACCAATAGGTATATTGGGATTTGTTAAAAGAAGGGTTTATTTTAATGAATACCTCAATCAAGGTGTTTTTAAGTCTATAAATTCCTTAGATGAATTGGATGATTTTAAATATTATGTATCTCCTCACGGCTATAAGGATAAATCATCAGATAAGAAACTTATGGACCTAACAGAGGCAATGAATGAAATTTTTTATAAAAAACGAAAAAGGAACAAATTCTATGCTCTCTTAGGAGACTCAGGTATGGGGAAAACAACGTTTTTTGTTAACCTAATAGAAAAGTGCTTAAAAGATTTTAGAATAAGGAATAAAGAAATATACCTATTTTATCTGTCTAATCAGCGGCTTGATTTTTTCGAAGCTATAAAACGTATAAAAAATAAAAGTAGATCAATATTACTTATAGATGCTTTTGATGAAGATTTACTAGCAAGAAAAAATTATAAGAAAAGATTAAAAGAAATTACTTATGCCACTGAATCTTTTGACACGGTTGTTTGCGGAGTACCCTATCCTTAGGACCAGTTTAAGCTGATTTGTAATGAATATTCTGTAGATATTTTTCTTGCAAATCGCCCTC
>NZ_JHBV01000142.1 GCF_000724545.1 Aureispira sp. CCB-QB1
CCTTGACCACCGCCTCCTCCGCCACCACCGCCACCAGATCCACCAGATCCAGACATACCAGTAGTACCTTGCGTTCCTATAGTGTAACGACAAGCAAGGTGCAAACCAACAGCACCATCATTCCCTGCACACCCCGAAATTCCAGCAATACCAGAAGTACCAGATTGACCAACATTTGGTATACCGTTATTAAAAGCCAGACTATCTCCTAAGGTATTTCTTCCCCCTCCTAGTCCCCCAGAAACAGAAGCCCCTAAACCTGCCAATGTTGCAGAACATCCTGACGGTGGGCTGAATGGAGTTCCTCCACGTCCAGATGAACCACCAGCAGCGCCATCATCTGCATTACCACCTCGTCCACCACCACCACCAGCGCCACCATCGACAACACCAGCAAAAGCGCTTGCTCCACTTGCTCCAACACCAATTCCATTTCCAAGATCAGCATTACGACCACCACCACCACCAAAGAGCAAGGCAAACGATCCACAACTGGTTCCCCCAAAACCGCCATTTCCTCCAAGAACATTATCATTTTGACCATTCGGCAAACCATCTTGTCCATTGACACCTGCAAAACCGTCCATTCCTGAGCAGCCTACTACCCCATCTCCCCCTTTAGAAGCATCGCCAAGTTCTATATTTATCCTAGTAATATGATAATCAGACGCGTTATTCATATAAATACCATAGGTAGATGTTCCTTCAACAACAGCATCATCGGTTGTAATCGTAAAGTCTTGCAACCTAAAATTGCTACTTCCTATCACCTCCAAAGCCGTCAAGTTTCGATCATAATTAAGTATTCCTTGAGCATTATTATGGGTTCGATGAATGGTCGTTGCACCAACTTCTGAGGTTTTAATCCAACCTTGTTGCTCCATAAATCCTCCTTCTAGGGTTAGGTTTGTAGTAATTGTCAAAGGGTTATCAATATAATATATTCCTGTTGCCATTTTAATAATACTAGTATTGCATTTTCCTCGATAAAGTGCTTCCTCTAAGGTGACGGGGTCTATTGCCGTTCCCTGTCCCGTCGAGCTACCAGTTGTAGAAGCATAGATGATATTACAAGAATTAGATAAGGAAAGTCCAACAATGATAGATATAATTTTTGTATCCGAACAACCTGTACTAGGATTGGTTACCTCACAGAGAACGGGGTAAGTTCCTGCTTGCATTGGAACCGTAACAAGAGTGCTGCCTGTTGTGCCATTGACAGTTGTAGGTAAGGAAGCCATACTACCAAATAGTTCTGTAAAGGTAAAATTCATGCCTGTACTATTGGTTCCTACCGAAAGGGTCAAACTGCTTCCACCACATACATGAAAAGTATCCCTAGATAGATAAATCTCTGGCAATGGTAGAACAGTCACAACGACCTGATCGGTTGAGATACAACCATTATTATCTGTTGCATGAACCGTATAAGTAGTGTTCGTATTGGGACTTGCTATCGGATTCGGAATATTGGGATCGGACAATCCAGTACTTGGCGTCCATCGATATCCCACTATATTCGCAGAGGTTGTTGTTGCCGACAAATTGGTACTATCTCCTTGACAAATAGCAACATTGGGTCCTGCGTTAACAGGATTTTGGTTATTATTAATATGGATGGTATAAACATAAGAATTACTCCCTTTGTAAGGACAAGCATCATCTTCAACCGTTACCCAAAAATGATGTGTCCCAATATCGTGTATCGTTGGTGTCCAACAAAAGGTTCCCGTAATTTGGTTGCTAGAAGAACCTCCTGTCGCTGAGGATGTAAAGCTGCTATTAACGACTCCCATTGCACGTCGAAAAGACAATGTGTTATTGAGATTGGTATCAGATGCTACAACATCAAAACAGAATTGCCTTCCAGCACAAGCAGTAATATCATAACTAGAACTTCCCGATACTCCCGACAATGAAGGGAGTGCGTTATTGCAGTTCGATACTAAAAAAACAACATCTTGAAGGACAGAGCCAATAAGTACCCCATTCCTATATTCTTGTACTTCTACACAAAGCCATCCATGATCCAAACTTGTTGGCGTAAATCGAATTTCTCCTGTCTGAGCATCAATAGTAACTGGTACAGAAGCACCTAATGGTGCTGTACCCGAATAGCCCGACCTATATACCTTCGAGTGATTTGGAGCGTCTTCACAGTCAACCAAAGCATAGCTCAAAGAATCCCCCTCATAGTCAATCCCTCCAACGTTGTAAACCATTGTCTCATTCAAACAGGCTGTAAGCAATGGAGGATTCTCAAACGTAGGGCTAGTGTTACACAGTATTGGATTAATGTTCGCATAAGCTTCTACATAAGCTCCATTACCTGAACCTAATGTACTTCTACAACAATAACTCAAAGAGAAAACGACATCTGTACAAATATTCGGTATTATAACAGTTCCTGAGTACAAATGTTGCTCTACTCCGTAGGGACCTCTTCCTCTACAAGCAGATTGTCCAGAACAAGACGGCGTAATATCTTGTATAGCTATTCTCGACAGAGATGCAGCCCCTGTCAAATTACAAGAACTAGATACCCAACTTACAACTTGACTTGCTGGCAGACTAATTCCATTACAGTCTCGAAATACATTTATGCTAACTGCATAATGCATCCCTCCAACACTTGGTCCTAGGCAAGTGTACGTTATATTCCAGCCTCTAATATGTGTCGCATTTAATTCTAAAGAAGTTGATATAGTGCATAGAAGAATGCTTGTCCACAGGAGTAGACATCTTTTCAAAGAATGAATCATAGGGTAGTTATTTTAGTGCGTAAAAAAATAGTTTGCTGAAACTTGCTCGGAAAGCATTACACTTTCCTCAGTGGGTCGTTTGTTTCTTTTTGTTATAAAAATAGAACATATACAATGATCTATTAACAAAACGATAACACCTCTCAATACGTTGCTTGCCCTACTCAAAAACGCTCTTTAAATATCTAGTATAACAGTAGGCATTATCATTTTTTAAACACCTCTATTCATCTACACAAAGGATTAATTGAACGATAATTACAACAAAAAGCAAATTATACCAACAATTACACTACCTTTGTAACTTTATTAGGTTTTTCGTAAAACCACTAAATCTTAAATCTCACTGATACACCAACGATTAAGTGACGTTGTTTTTTATACAAGATTTTTAGTGAACGTTTACTGATAATCAACGTTCATTATACTAAGATTTGACAAAGTGTGTTTAGGTCAAAGGCGACCAATTGCCAAGTAATTTTTGCGTATTTTATGAAAACCTATACACTAACTTTATACAACGAATGACATTTGAAGATTTAAGAATAGTTCCTCCCATACTAAAAGCACTAAAAGCCCAAGGTTATACTTCTCCAACCCCAATTCAAGCTCAATCTATCCCTATTTTATTACGAGGCAAGGACTTGCTAGGCTGTGCTCAAACAGGGACAGGAAAAACAGCAGCTTTTTCAATTCCCGTTTTGCAAAACATCTACCTTGATCAACAAAATCCCCCTCGAAAAAAAGGATTTAGAAAAATAAAAGCACTAATCGTCACTCCTACCAGAGAATTGGCGATTCAAATTGGCGAGAACTTTACAGCTTATGCTCGTTACACCCATATTAAGAATACGGTTATTTTTGGTGGTGTAAAGCAAGGCAATCAAACACAGGCTTTAAAAAAAGGGGTTGATGTTTTAGTCGCAACACCTGGACGTCTTTTGGATTTGATGCAACAGGGGTTTATTAGCCTAAAGCACATTGAGTATTTTGTTCTTGATGAAGCAGATCATATGCTAGATATGGGGTTTATACACGATATTCGAAAAATTATTGCCAAAATCCCTGAAAAACGTCAATCTCTTTTCTTCTCAGCAACCATGCCTCCTGCCATTGTCAATCTCTCTCAAAAAATACTCGGAGATTACGACAGTGTTACCATCAAACCTGAGCAAGCCACAGCAGAACGAGTAGAACAGGCGGTTTATTTTGTTAGTAAATCTGACAAACGAAAATTGCTACTTCATCTACTTCAATCAGAACCCGCTCAATCGGTTTTGGTGTTTTCTAGAACTAAGTTTGGAGCAGACAAAATTGTTCGCTGGCTCAAAAAATCGGATATTAAATCAGCAGCCATTCACGGCAATAAGTCGCAAGGGGCAAGACAACGGACACTCAAAGAGTTCAAAAATGGTAAAATCGATGTTTTGGTGGCAACCGATATCGCTGCCCGTGGTATTGATGTAGATGAGTTGTCTTTGGTCATTAATTACGATTTGCCTAATGTGTCGGAAACTTATGTGCATAGAATTGGTCGGACAGGACGCGCTAGTGCTAGTGGTATTGCGCTCTCTTTTTGTGATAAGGACGAACGCACGTATTTAAGAGATATTGAAAAATTAATTAAGCAAGATATTAACGTTATTGAAGAGCACCCTTATGTAGAAGTGGTCACGGATGCTAGTCCTAAAAAAACACACAAACCTCAAGGTGCCCGATCCAATCGAAACAAACGTTCTGGATCTAATAAGAACTTTAAACACAAAAAAAGAAATAACTACAAAAAACATCGTTCATCTCCTAGCAGAAAAAAAGGTTAAACTACGGTTTGTTATCTGTGTAAACTGTCCTTATTATTTTATACTCAGTACCCTTTTGCCTTAGCTAAGCGTAAAAAAGTTAAGCAAAATTATATTTTACTGAATATACTATTATATTTGTAATGGAACATTTTAAAAATGGATTCTATCCGCATCAATAGTTGGCTTGTATTACCGATGTTACTCATTTGCGTAGAAAACTAATTGTTAGTGCATCAGAATACAATTTTAAACCAATCTAATCTCTTTTTATTTAAAATTTTTATTACTAATGAACAACGGAACAGTAAAATTCTTCAATGATTCTAAAGGATATGGATTCATTACTCCTGATGATGGAGGTAGAGATGTATTTGTCCATGCAAATGGATTAATTGACGAGATAGCACAAGGTGACAAAGTTAGCTATGATATCGAGGATGGTCGCAAAGGTCCTAATGCTGTAAATGTACGAGTAGCTTAGGTTGTTACTGCCTAACATAAAATTGTCAAAAAAGCCTATCAAGTACTTGATAGGCTTTTTTATTCTTAAAGCCACCACCACTCCTCTCTCGGATATTACTTTAGAACTACATTACCTACCAATCATTGGTCGTTGTTCTCAATAATTTTATTCAAATTTTGGTATCTTTGCCGCTTACTTATCTTCTATTTAATCTCAACAATTCTTGGTTTGTTTATTTTTTAATATGTTTTCTGCAATAGAATTGATAACAAGTTAACTATCATTGATTTATATTTGCTTTACTTGTTGGGTATTATGGAAATTTGTTATGACATCTGGCTAAGTTTTCGTGATTTTTTATAGTTGCGACCGAAGGGAAGCAATCCGAAGGACCTCTGGCATTATAAAAAATAGAAAATTAGTCAGTAAATGTCATGCAAATTGGAATATAAACCCTAGATTTTGGTTCTTTTATCAATGAACCCGAAGGCTCACGCAGTAAAAGAACAAAAAAATAGCATTTTCAGCTCTCATATTAAACTTTTTTACAAACCGAGAATAACTGATTTAATCTTTATAACAATGTCTGATCAATCTATAAGTTTAAACAAATATATTAGTAGTACGGGAATTTGCTCTCGACGTGAAGCCGACAAATGGATTGAGGCAGGACGTGTAAAAATAAATGGTCAAGTAGCCCAAAAAGGAAATCGAGTATACGAAGGTGACTCTGTGAGTATTGACAACAAAGCACTAAAGAGCAAACCCAAGTTGGTTTATATTGCGTTGAATAAACCGCCTGGCATTACGTGTACTACTGATTTAAAGGACAAAGATAATATCATTGATTTTGTTAACCATCCGCTCCGCATCTTCCCTATTGGGCGCTTAGACAAACCCTCTTCTGGTTTAATTTTATTGACAAATGATGGCGATATTGTTAATAAAATTCTACGTGAAGAGAATAACCATGAAAAAGAATACATCGTTACCACCAATCGTTTGATTACAAGTGATTTTATAGAAAAAATGAGCAATGGTATTCCTATTTTGAATACCACCACGAAAAAATGTACGGTTACCAAAAAAGGAAAAAAAACATTCTCTATTGTGCTTACGCAAGGTTTAAATCGTCAAATTAGGAGAATGTGCGAATATTTAGGATACAAGGTTGTTACTCTAAAACGAGTTCGCATCATGAATATTCATTTGGGCAATTTAAAGCCTGGATTATGGCGCGACTTGACAAAACAAGAATTTGATACATTGCAAAAAAACTTGTAACATGTGCTTCTAGTCATTCATTCCCCATACAAAACCTTAATTTAAAACACAACGACAGGATTGGTGAATGGTTTTATTAATGTGTGCTCGATTAATTTGATCGGAACGATGAAAAAGATACCGACTAATTGCTTCTGTAGTCGAATTTAGGGTCGATGTCCAGAAAAACGCATGATCTCCTAAATTTTGAAAAGCATTGGATTCGTAACGACCAGAAGGAAAGATAGAAAATGAGGCCGTATTAGACCCATTATCTCCATTTTTCCAGCCCATTTGCGATTTTAATCCCGATAATTTTAACAAAGTTCTTGCGCCTAAAACAGAAAGATCAGAAGGATCCATTCCCATTGCCTCTTCCAAGGCTTTCCAGTCAGAATCACTAGACAAATGCCATCCTTTGGGACAAGCTGTTTTTGCAGTGTTCCAATCATACAAACGCCCATATTCTTTACTGGGGTTGTTGGGATTCAATTGAGTCGATTCGACATCATAGCGTAAATTTTCCCCCATCCAATACTTTCCACCTAACTCTACAATGGGATACACTTCATTGTCTCTGACATCGTACATCCAAGTTGATTCGGCATTTAGACCATTCAACTTATTGTAATTAACCCCTTCATAAAAATAAGCATCAATGGTATCATTCTCTTGACAGCTTACTAAAAACAGGGGTATAAGGATTAATAATAATAAGATTTTATTGGTGTTCTTCATAATTGATAACGTCTAAATAGTATAGTATGGCTTTTATTTTTGATGTTTCAATTGGAGGGTTTATGAACTTCTTTTTATCCTAACTTATAAAACCTTACTCTCTTGCTTTTTAAGACGATCAAGGGACATTATACAAATATTTTTATTTCGTATAATCGTAAAAACAAGCAGCAAGAATCTAAAAATCATAGACATGAGTTTGGCGTTTGGGGATCACTGTCAATGATTATTAGAAATGAGTTGATAATAAGTTAAAAATGTTACTTTAAATAACTCTAAGGTTATCAATGACAATCACTATTTATTAAGGTAAATAAAAAAGTCAAAAAAATAAACTTTCTACTTCTTTTTCCACTTTAATAGCAACGAATTTAATAAAAAAGATAAAAACACTTAACACTGTTAATCAACACTTTAAACTTTTTCATTTCAACAATAATCCAATATAATTGTTTTATTTTTTGCTAAAACGATAGGATAGAATATGTATTTCATATTTTTTTATCGACTTTTGTAGCTCTAAAATATTTTTAAGTACCTAAATCCTTGATTTTTGTCAAAGGTTTTTGTACAAGATCAAAGTATTTGAATTCAAATACTGTTGAATTTTTATCATCAAATATGAAAATTATTATTGCAGGTGCAGGTGCAGTTGGATTTCACCTAGCGGAGTTGTTATCTAAAGAAAACCAAGATATTACTCTAATTGATTATAACAGTAGAGTATTAGAACATGCTGCTACTCACCTAGATGTAATGACCCTAAAAGGAGATGCTACCTCTACGAGTGTCTTAAAAGAAGCTCAAGCAAGCACAGCCAATCTTTTTATTGCGGTTACGACCTCTGAATCAACCAACTTATTATTGGCAATTTTGGCCAAACAAGCAGGAGCGCAAAAAACTATTGCTCGTGTCAATAATCCTGAATATTTTGAAGCTGCTCAATTGGAAAGCTTTCAATCTCTAGGTATTGATTCGCTTATTTCTCCGCAGCTACTCGCCGCTCAAGAGGTTGAACGCTTGCTAAATCAAGGTTCTTGTACGGATGTATTTGACTTTGAGAATGGTAAAATTTCTGTTGTTGGGTTTACCTTAGACAATACCTGTCCATTGATTAACAAGACCATATACGAAATAGACCAAGCCAATTCTGATTTCAATTTTAGAGGGGTTTCTATCTTAAGAGGTTACCAAACTATTATTCCTCATGGTAGTACGATTCTAGAAAAAGGAGATCATTTGTACATTGCGGCAGAACACAAAAATATAGACAAAGCTCTTAATTTTGCTGGTAAGCAACTAAAACCGATTAAACGGGTTATGATCATCGGAGGAACCCCTTTGGCTTTGCAAACCGCACGATTGCTTGAAAATCAATATGAGGTATCTGTTATTGTTCCTGACAAAGAAATAGGAAAACGTTTTGTAGAGAAATTGCACCACACCTTGGTTATTCATGCAGATGCTAGCAATATTGACGTTCTGAAAGAAGAAGGGCTTGCTAGAATGGATGCTTTTGTTGCTTTGACACCAAACTCAGAGACAAATATTATTACAAGCTTAATGGCAGAAGAATTAGGCATTTATAAAACAATTGCTCTAGTAGAAGATGTGAACTATACTCACATTTCCAAAAACATTGGGGTAGATACCATTATTAATAAAAAACTTATTGCTGCCAACAAAATATTCCGATTCATACGAAAAGGAAAAATCAAGGAAATCATCAGCTTGAATGGTGTTAATGCTGAAATTATAGAATTTGAGGTGCACAAAAAGAATCGACTGTTAAAACACCCTATCAAAGATTTGCACCTGCCTCAAAAGTCAATTATTGCAGGAGTTGTTCGAGGCAATGAAAGTCATATTCCTGACGGAGATTTTATGTTTCAGATTAATGATAAAGTAATTGTTTTTGCACAACCAGAAGCTATTCATCAAGTAGAAGAATTATTTAAGTAATGATTGATTTCGGTACAATTTCAAATGTAGTTGGTGTTTTATTAATCAGCTTAGGCTGTTTTATGCTAACAGCGCTCCCCTTTTCTTGGTATTTTGCTAGTGGGGATGCTCTAGCCATATTGAGTGCAGCAGGACTGACCATTGTCGTTGGCGGTTTGTCTTGGTTGTATAAATTCAAAACAAAAGAAAATGTTGGCAAACGAGAAGGATATTTAATTGTTGTGATAGGATGGCTCTGTATGTCCTTATTCAGTATGTTCCCTTACTTGTTTAGTGGCGTATTTAATACCTTTAGCGATGCTTTTTTTGAGAGTGTTTCTGGGCTCACCACAACGGGAGCCTCTGTTCTGAACGATATTGAAGCGGTTCCTTATGGGATTCTATTTTGGCGGAGTTTAACCCAATGGATTGGCGGTATGGGAATTATTGTCTTGATGGTCGCTATTTTTCCTCTATTAGGTATTGGTGGCGTCGAGTTATTTGTAGCAGAAGCCCCAGGTAGTTCCTTAGAAAAAATACACCCTCGGATCAAAGAAATTGCCAAACGCCTGTGGTATATCTACGCAGGCTTAACAACACTACTTACCTTTATCTTGTGGGCTTTGGGCATGACCTTCTTTGATGCTATCAATCATGCGCTGACAACAATGGCAACAGGAGGTTTTTCTACCAAAAATGCTAGCGTAGCGCACTTTACGAGTCCTGCCATACAGTATACTATTCTAATTTTTATGTTCCTCGCAGGAATCAATTATACGGTTCTGTATTATGGCTTGGTTGGAAAGTTCAAAAAGGTTTGGGGAAGCGATGAATTCAAGACCTATATTATTTTAGTTTCTATTCTTATTGTTGGAGTAACGTCTACTATTTATTGCTCCACCAACTATAGCTTTGAGCAATCGTTTCGAGATGCTACTTTCCAAATTATTTCTATCATAACAACAACAGGTTTTGCCTCCGCAGATTATACCTCTTGGACACCAGGACTCAGCTTATTGTTTTTCTTTTTGTTGTTTGTTGGTGCTTGCGCAGGATCTACTAGTGGCGGAATAAAACTAATTCGACACCTAGTCTTTTTTAAGAATTCTTTTTTAGAATTCAAACGCCTACTGCATCCTAACGCCATTATTAGAACCAAAATAGATGGTCGAATTGTACCCTCTACCGTGATGACACATATCTTGGTGTTTTTATTGCTTTACTTGATGTTGTTCTTCTTTGGTTCCTTAGTAATGGTGATCATTTTGAATGATTTTGACCGTCCTTTGTTGTCTGCCATTAGTTCGGTAGCGACATCCTTAGGAAACGTAGGACCAGCTTTGGCTGATTTAAGCCCTGTAGATAATTTTGCGGCGGTTCCTGCTTCTGGAAAATGCTTTTTGACGTTCTTAATGTTATTAGGTCGCTTAGAATTATTTACGATTCTAGTCATCTTCACACCTTATTTTTGGAAAGCCAATTAAGGGCATTTTATCAGGTATAAATCAGCTTGTCGCAATAGATAAGAAAAAAAACTACTTATATAGATCGCTTTAAAACCTTATTTAAAAATAGTAAAACTTCAATAGTATTTGTATATTGCACATAGATAAATACTATTTAGAGTCCTTTTTTTAATTATACACACATCCAATTTAATTCCCTACCACAAAAGGACTTTGCTATGATAACATACTAATATTAAATGGGAACAGAAGTTAAAAGCTTTTGGAACGAGCGTTGGGTTAAAATCCAATGCAAAGCTCCTACAAAGCAAAAAGATTACTATTTTTCTGATTATGGGCGCATCAAAAGCGTTGATAAATTAACAGAAAAAGAAACCTTGCTGAAAGGGTCAATTACCATACAAGGCTATCGCCAAGTAAATATGAAACTCCAAGATAATCTTAGGCAAGGTTTTTACATTCACAAATTAGTCGCTCAAGAATTTTGTGTGCGAAAAAGCGAAGAAGCTAAATTTGTTGTTCACTTGGACCGTGATAATCTCAACAATCATTACGAAAACTTGAAATGGTTAACACAACGAGAAATGACGGATTTTCAAATCGAGAACGGTGTTTACAAACCAGAAAATCGAAAACGCCCTTCTCATTGCAAAATGAATCCTGATCGTGTTCGATTGTTAAAAAGACGCTTAAAAGAAGGTAAAACAAAGAAAAAAATCTTAGCTAAGAGCTTTGGTATTACCGTAGAACAACTCCGCAAAATTGAAAAAGGTATCGATTGGAAATATGTTACCTTAGATGACGACGAATAAAAAATGCTTGTATAATAATCCGCTATGCCACGAGGTATTTAGCGGATTATTTTTTAAGTATAAAATGTTTTTTTTAATATGAAAACATTGAGATAATCGCTTAATGTCGAACAAATCTCCTCCTAATTCTCACGATCTCTACTAAGATAGCAACTCCTAGCATAAACGTATACAGAGCTATTAAAATCGAAATAGGGGTTTGAGCTTCTCCTGGAGACCAATCCAAACAAAAGATGATAAGAAAACATACTGCTGAAAAGATAGGAGCAGACAAACCTATCTTTTGTTGTTCTGGGAAATGCAACTTACGAGCCACAATATAGACTACCAAACCAATCAAAGAACCAATAGGTCCTGTTCCTATAATTGTTTCAATATCATCTATAGCCAATACAGTAGCGAGTGCCCCAAATCCCCCAAGGACAAGCATTCCTCCTATAACGATGCGTTTGTGTTTAATCGAAATCTCATTTTCCTCAACAGGGAGTTCATCTAATATTTCTTGCATGTTTTCTTTTAAACGAAAGTAAGTGAGAACAAAATAAATTAATCATCAATTGGGGTATTTTTAAACTACTAATTTTGCCCTTCTACTTAAATGACTAATGAAGCTATATTAAAATGCAAATTATCGACCTTAAAAGATCTATAATTTGCATCGTTTGTTGTAGTATTCATCTTATTTAACTGTAATCTCTTGCTCTAAAGTAGGATCAAATAAACCAACTGTTTCTTTTACATCCACTTCTCCTTTAAAAAAGAACCTCACCCCTTTTATCTTCGCACTTTCAGGGCTATCTACTCCCCATTCTTTGAGAGACTCTACCAAATCCATGTCATCGACAAAAAACGCACAAGTGCGTACTCCACCAGACTCTATGCTTTCTGGAAATTTATTGTAATCATCTCCATTTGCAATATCTGTACACTCCTCCTCTCCCAAAATAATCTCTTCTTCCATTCCATCATCATCTTCTCGCTTGGCATAAAAAGTCCCCGTAGCTCCTACCACCGTAATTGCACTGTCAGCTTTGATTCTCAACGTAGCTTTAATCATTGGGTCATTAAAAGGAAATGGATTTTCAATCCATCGGTAATCTAACTCAACCCCTGTCTTTCCGACCATTTTTTTCATCTTATCAAAAAATCCCATTCTATTTTTGTATTTAGTGTTAACGTAAAGTGTTCATTGTAAGCAACCGATAGAAATTACCACAAATTGACGCATATCCTTCAACAATATAAACAGCCGTCATTTGTCCTACTCTCAATCTTCTTTTGTACTAATTTTCTATCTTTAAATATACACTTTTTAAGATAAAAAAAAGTTTCCTTAACTATTTTTACAAAAAAGACCTTCACTGACAACAAAGCTATACTTTTCATTACTAATAGCTTAAATATTAAAAAGTTTAAATTACAATTGTTTTACCCTTTTTTTACACAAAAAACATTTAGCCTTCTTTACATTCTAAAATACTTTAACTATATTTAATTATTCCTATCTTACTTTACTGAAGGTAATTTTCACCTCCCCCTCCCTTTTAAAAAACCAAATAGAATCGATTAACTGATGTTTTATAACATTAGTATAACCATTCATTTTTGGAGATGTTTATACAGAGATTTCTATTGGTATTTTTTTTGGTTCTTGGATGCTTATGCAAAGCATCTACACACCCCCTTACACCAAGAATTGAGCAGTTAAAGAAAGATATTACGAAACTGACTTACGAACATCAATTCAAAGATGCACAGATATTAGTCCTAGAATATCTAAAGCAGGATGATCTAAAACCTGTCGAAATTTTTTATGGCTATTTTTTACGAGCAGACATCCGAAAATCGGCAGGAAAATCAAAGGAAGCGATTCGACTACTGTTAGAATCTAAAGAATACCTCGAACCAATCAAGGACAAAGCTATTTTTGAGTCTTTGATTTATGGAAATGTTAGTGAGTGCTATTTTAACTTACACAATCATATCAAAGCAAAAGAGTATGCACTTCGATCCATCGAAACTAGTCCTAATAAAAGCCTCCGAGGAAGTGGTCATGCGGTTAACAATCTTATTTTAGGATATAGTAACTACAAAGAAAAAAACTATTCCCAAGCCCTTTATTCTTACCAAGAAGCCATTAAGCAATATAAATTATCGGGAGACATCTGCGAGTTTCCTCTATGTTACAACCGAATCGCTGCCATATACTGGGAACAAGGTAAACTTGATCTTGCGCAAGCAGCTCTACAAAAATCTTTTTATATCAGCGATTCTTGTGATATTGATCAATATCGCTTGTTATATTATTCGGCTTTATTGGAATATTACAAATATCAAAAAAACTATAAGAGGGCACTAGAATTGTCAGATACCATTGCACAATTAAATGCCGTCATCTACAATCAACGACAAGAGGAACAGTTGCACGACTTGGAGATAAAGTACGAAATGGAGCTGACTCAAAAGGAAAATGAACACTTAAAAAAAAGTGCTCGAATCAAAGAGAGTGACAATCAGTTTCAGTTTATGGTGCTGATTAGTTCTATCCTTGGTTTGCTAATTTTATTAATTTTGGGACTCTCTATGCTAAGAATTCGAAACAAAAAAAATAGTTTACTCAGCAATCAATTGAAAAAAATTGAAGTTCAAAATAAAGAACGAGAAGTACTACTCAAAGAAATCCATCATCGAGTAAAAAATAACCTCCAAGTTATTACAAGCCTTTTGCATCTCCAAGCCAATCAAAATAGTGATCATAGCATTCAGAATCTATTCAAACAAAGCCAATATCGAATCAATACAATGGCAATGGTTCATGAAATGCTCTATCAATCCGACAACCTTTCTAAAATTCAGTTGAAAGCATACCTCGAAGAACTAACTTATTCTCTAATTGGCTCCATCAAAGACGAACAGCAAACTATTGTAGCTCAAATTGAAATTCCTGAAATCATTCACTTGGGTCTAGATACTGCTATTCCTCTCGGACTCCTCTGCAATGAAATTATTACCAATGCGTTGATCCATGGTATCCCTAAAGGAGAAAATGGCAAGTTATACATTCGTATAAAAGAATTGGAGATACCTTCCTTTATTTTATATATTGGTGACAATGGAGTTGGTTGTCCCAAAGATTTAACGTTAGCTAAAATTAGCACGCTTGGACTGAATTTGGTGCAAAAATTAGTTCGTCAGCTCTCTGGAGATATTCAAAAAGATAGCTCTAAAAAAGGTTGTCACTACATTATTACCTTTCAAGAAGTGGAGTAATAAATCATAAAAATGATTATATTGAGTCATCACGAATCTACAAAACACTCAATTAATCTTCTATGAAATTCTACAGCAAAAAAAATCTACATTTCCTTCTAAACGATGTTTTTCAAATTGAGTCTCTATCTCAATATCCTTTTTTTAAAGATCACAATATAGAGACTTACACCATGGTTTTGGACGCTTGCACAGATTTATCTACCCAAAAACTTCGCCCTATTTTAACTGAAATGGATCGCAACGCCCCTGAATTTACGGATGGACGCATCAAAGTGCATCCTGCTATGAAAGAATTAATGCAGGCGTTTGGAAGTGGTGGCTGGATCAACTCTCCTCTATCCTACGAAGAAGGCGGTCAGCAGATGCCTTATATGATTTTTAATGCTACTTTATTCATTATGGGAGCAGCCAACTACTCTGCGACGGTCTATCCTTTTTTGTCTGCTGGGGCAGCGAACCTTATCCGAAGCTTTGGTACACCAATACAAAAAGCCACTTACCTAGAAAAAATGTACAACGGCACTTGGCAGGGAACGATGGCCCTGACAGAACCTGAAGCAGGAAGTTCCCTAGGAGACATTACAACATCTGCTGAACCTACTGATCATGGGTATTACAAAATAAAAGGACAAAAAATATTCATTTCCTGTGGCGATCATGATGGAGTAGAAAATATTGTTCACCTGATGCTAGCAAGAATCAAAGGTGCCCCCAAGGGTTCGAAAGGTATTTCCTTATTTATTGTTCCTAGAATGCGTCCTGATGCCGATGGTCATTTAGAATTTAATGACGTTACAACAGGTGGTATTTTTCACAAAATGGGTTACAAAGGTGCTCCTATTGCGCATATTATTACAGGAGAACAAGACGACTGTAGAGGGTACTTGGTTGGCGAGGCTAATAAGGGGTTGTTCTGTATGTTTCAAATGATGAACGAAGCTCGAATTGCCGTTGGTTTTAATGCCGCATCAATTGCTTCAGCCGCATACTACGCGGCTCTCCAATATTGTCGTGAACGCAGTCAAGGAAGACGGATTGGGAGCAAATCTACTCAACAATCTTTGATCATTGAGCATGCTGATGTAAAACGAATGTTACTCTTTCAACGTTCCGTTGTAGAAGGTAGTTTAAGTTTATTAATGGAGTGTTCTCGGTATGCTGACTTGGTTCGAGTGACAAAAGGTGAAGAACAACAGAAGTATGATGCCTTATTGGGTTTGTTAACTCCTGTCGCCAAATCCTATCCTTCTGAAATGGGTTGTTTGAGCACAAGTGCTGCAATTCAGTGTTTGGGGGGCTATGGTTTTACAGAGGACTTTTTGCCAGAACATTTTTATAGAGAGGCTAGAATTCATCCAATACACGAAGGAACAACGGCTATTCATGGCATGGATTTGTTGGGTCGAAAAATTGCAAAAGATCAGGGTGCTACCCTACGACTTCTAATCGCTGAAGTGACTACCACAATCGAAAAAGCGTTTGCAGTTGAATCCCTGCAAAAATATGCGAATGACTTAAAAACTACTTTGGAGAAATTAGTCGATACAACTATGAATTTGAGCATGCTTGGGATGCAGGGACAACTAGAAGCCTTTCTTTCCGATGCAACGCTTTACCTAGAAACTTTTGGCACCGTTGTCATTGGCTGGCAATGGCTCAAACAAGGATTGGTTGCTACTCAAAAACTTGATGCGAATGAGGATGCATTTTACCAAGGTAAGTTATATACCATGGAATATTTCTTTGAGTATGAACTCCCCAAAACTAGGGGCTTACTCAAAACGCTAAAAAGCCAAACTAGTGTGACCGTCGATATTCAAGATGGACATTTTGATTAGTGTTTATAGAAATTTAACTGGTACAATAAAAAAAGCCTCTCGGATTTGCTCCAAGGGGCTTTTCTTATACCAGTATTTGTCAATTTTCTTTGTGAAATACTTTCTTTCTTACAAATCAAAGATACTTTCTTTCCGATTATTAATCAAGCATTTCTCATTTTCACACACATTCACACTAAATGAAAAATAATCACCCCTAGAATAAGCCGATAAATTAATTATTTCATCAATCGACAATGAAGTTCCTTCGTTTTGAAGGATCATTGGATTAAAAGGCGCAACTAGTTCCTGCAATTAATATGATTCGGTTCATAGGTAAAAAGTTTTGTTTATAAATTAAAAAGTATATAAGCAATGATTCTAAATGGGCTTGTACATGTAGTACAAAAACTACTCGTATGATATGATTCTATTGGCTTTTTAGGTGGAATACATTTTCTAATTATCTAAAATATCTTCCCTTTTTTCTTTTTTATCATATAAAATAAATATAGCCATTCTTACTAACAAAAAACAAGAAGAAACCACAAGGGCAAATAAATTTCTATCTATAACAGAACAGCATAAGCAGTAAAAAAGTCATAAAAAGTGTTGCCACTAAAGGGAGACTACTCTTTGTTTTATGCCCACTGAATTTCCAACAAATATCAACTAAAAATTCTCCTAGGTGTAAAAAAGCTCTACCATAAGGCACCTATTTTACATTCATTTTATCTTTAACATTTTCCTTAACATAACGATTCATATCAATTGCTATAATAGATGTGTTGGAAGCAAGTTGATATGGGAGAATTCAAAAAAATCTACACAAGCGAATCAACGCTCAAGAACTTAGCAATAGCGGAATTATAAAGACGGAAACCGTAATCCTGTATCAATTGGGTTCCTATTCCTTCTCATTTTCTTTCTCTAAAAAAGAATAAGCAATATAGAGTTTCGTCTTAAAAGATGGAAGATATCAGTCTTACATTTTGTAGAGAACATTTTTTAAATTTCATTTAAAAAGCCTACATTTGTTTAGATTTAATCTAAATAAAAACAACAAAAATATGTGCCAACACACCACTTTAGCTCAAAACTCAGACGGATTCATCTTATGGTGCAATGAATGTTCGGTTTATAGAGTACATTTTAGCTCGATTGTAATGGTTCTTGATTGCAAAGGTTTAGAATCTTTCAAAAGTAGTTTGACCAATTGTTATCAAGAAAATAGGCGTCATAATATTCCTAAAAATCAGAAATATTTATTCTTCAATACCCAAGTAGATGGCTTGCAACTTTGGTTCTCTGTCCAAGATGTTGGTTCCTTGCTTTCCTTATTACAAGAAGCAGCGTTATCCCATTGCGAATTGAGTTACTATCAGCCTTAAACTTCATCAAAATCAGCTTTTTAAGCTTTTCACAATAGGCAACTGCGCTATTTTTTTATTAAATTTGGCAAGATTTTAGGATACTACTAAACATCAAATAATAATTTATCCAATCAAAGACGCTGACTTGTCAAGGAATTGACAAGCATTATCAAAATGCACTATAATGAGATGTTTACTTTTTGGACTACTACTTTTAGCTGGTAGTACCTCTTTTGCCCAACTACGTGAAGGTTTTGACCCCGATGAAGTCAAAGCGTTGATTGCCATGTGTAATAGTTACACATTTCAAGATTTGTATGGTTCTGATGCCCAAATTACACCTAAAAATTATCAAAAAGTATTCACCTCTCCAACAATTGGAATGGATAATAAATTCCAAGTATATACTAAGGGCACCGTTGGGGTTATTAATTTTAGAGGCTCAACCAATCAAATTGTTAGTTGGGTAGAAAATATGTACTCTGCTATGATTCCAGCCAAAGGCGTGATCACCTTGGATAAAGTAGAACACCCCTATTGCTTCGCCCAAGATACAGGTGCAGCCGTACATTCTGGATATGCCCTAGCAGTCGTTTTGTTATCTCCAACTATTTTGGAACAAATTAGTCAACTCAACCAAAAAGGCATTTACGACATCTTAATCACAGGACACAGTCAAGGTGGTGCCTTAGCCAATATGACACGCGCCTACTTAGAAAATTTGCCCAAAGGTACCTTATCTTCTAAAAATGTTTATAAAACATATGCTTTTGCCAACCCTATGTGTGGTAATAAAAATTTTGCGGAAGAATACTATGCTCGCTATTGCGAAAATAATATGAGTTACACCATTATCAATCCTGCTGACTTGGTGCCATCTATGCCCATGCATTATCAAGAACAAGGAAAAATCTTGTCTAAAGAACGCCTAAAAGCATGGATTTTTGGTCAAGAGTCTTTTGATATTCGAAAAATTGGTTTGGAAATGGTGATTAGAAAATTTGAAAAAAGCTTAAAAGACTATGTGAATTCTTCCAACCGATTGATTGAGAAAATGGTTTCTACTTCTTATGGATCGGTTGACATGCCCGACTATATCCGAGATATTAATTATTATCAAGTAGGCAATATTAGAGAATTACAGCAGTTTCCCTATCCCAAAATACAATTGGATTCCAATACTTTGACAGAAGAACAACTCGCAAAATTAAAACCTGCTGAAGATGGCAATTATTACAAAACAGAACCTAACTTTTATCAACATAAACCATACAATTACTACACGGCTATTCTAAGAGAGTATTTTTCTAGAGATTATAAGAATTTAGAGGTCAAGTACCTTCCTGAAAACCTATAAAATGCCTGTGTCTTATCACTTCTTAGAATACTTGCTCTTTCCCCCTAATTGGATAAATCGATCCAAGCTAAAGCAAGCTGTTCAACACAGAACCATACTGATTACTGGAGCTAGTTTTGGTATTGGGGAAGCAACAACTCAATTCTTAGCCACCTACGATGTACATCTTGTTTTAGTAGCCCGCACAGCTTCTAAATTGATGGCTTTAAAAGAAAGTTTGAGTCAACACAAAGCTACTATTAGTATTTATCCTACTGATTTAACACAGACAGCAGCTGTAGAGCGATTAATAGAAACCATCCATACACTCCCCAATGGCTTGGATTTTATTATTAGTAATGCAGGACACTCCATTCGACGACCAATTCGACAATCTCTAGAACGATTTCATGATTTTGAACGTACGATGGGCATTAACTACTTTGCTCCTGTTCGTTTGCTCTTAGGTTTACTTCCTTTGTTACAAAAACGGCAAGGGAAAATAATTAATGTTTCGGCGCTCAACGTTCTTTTGTTGCCTGCTCCACATTGGGCGGCTTACCAAGCCTCCAAAACAGCTTTTGATCAATGGTTTCGTTCTGTTGCTCTTGAAATAAAAGCTACTGGCATTTCCTCTAGTAGTCTCTATTTGCCATTGGTTAGAACCCGTATGATTGCGCCAACAGAAGCCTACCAAAAAGCTCCTGCTATGTCTCCACAACAGGTTGCTTTAATCATTGTTAAGCACTTGTATCAAAATAAACGAACTTGGATGCCTTGGTGGGGCTTTTTTGCTCGACTAGGGTCTTTTTTATTTAGAGGGCTTTGGGAATGGAGTGTTCCCTATTTTTTGAAAAAAGATTCATTCTGAGTGTATTGCCAAATTTTATTATCTTTATCATTCTTGTTGATACTAATTCTCAGATTGGTTTATTTTAATTTCAGCTAAGGATGTTCCAAACATTTAAAAAGCTATACCAAGCAAACTTAACTACTCCAATAGGATTCTATCGGTTGTTCGCTTCTATCCTCCATTCAAAAACAAACTTGATGGTCTTGTTAGAATTTGCAGCCCGTACTTATCCTGATAGAATAGCGATTGTCGAAGGAACCGAACAAATTTCCTACAAAACATTATACCAAGAAACCCAGCAACTAGCCGCTCAATTACAGAAAGAATACCAATTTTTAGCTGGTCAAAAAGTTGCCTTGCTTTGCAAAAATCACATTCCTTTTGTGCAAAGCCTTTTTGCTCTTTCTATGTTGGGAATAGATGTTTACTTACTCAATGTTGCTATGAATACGGATCAATTTGATTTTTTGATAAAAAAACACGCTTTTAATGCCATCATTCATGATCGTAATGGAGAAAAACTGATTCTAACATCCAATTTTAAAGCAACTTGTATTCCCACTCATTCTTCTACAACAGGTTACAGCATTCGCCAATTGGCAAAACAAGAATTCCCCAATCGTTATCACTTAAAAAAAAGCAGTGCGGGAAAATTAATTATTTTAACAGGTGGCACAACAGGGAATTTCAAAACTGCTGTAAGAAAGCCCTCTGTTTTTAATTTTTTAAATCCTTTTTTTGCACTCCTCAATCAACTTAACTTGGGCAACTATCGCTCTGTTTATATCTTAACACCCCTTTACCATGGCTTTGGGGTTGCTGCATTATTAATTTCTATTATTTTAGGAGTTAAAATTATATTGAGCCAACATTTTAAAGCAATCTCAGCGGGGCAGAAAATGCGAATGCATCAAGTAGAAGTACTTGTTTTGGTTCCTATCATCCTTCAGCGGTTATTACAAGAATTACAAGAAGATCCCAACTTATTTGAATACAACAAAGTCATTTTATCGGGGGGAGCTGTTTTGAATCCAACACTTGTTCAAAAAGCCTCTTCCTTAGTTCCTAATCAATTGGCTAATTTATATGGCACTTCCGAGGCTGGATTTTGTGTAATGGCTACTAGTAACGATTTGGTAAAATTTCCAACTAGCATTGGCAAAAAAATTAAAGGGGTCAGCATTAAAATACAAGATAACAAGCAACAAGAACTACCCTTTGGAACCGTTGGGATGCTTTGTGTCAAAAGTAATTGGACCATGTCCAATAAAACAACTCAATGGATTGAAACAGGCGATTTAGCTTATATCAATTCCTCTGGATATTGTTTCTTGTGTGGGCGTGTCGATGATTTGGTCATTTCTGGTGGAGTAAACGTCTATCCTATCGAATTAGAACATATTTTACTACAACATCCTGCTGTTTGGCAAGCTGCAGTTATTGGTATTCCTGATGCAGAGTATGGACAGCGGTTAAAAGCCTTTGTAAGCTTGCAAACCAAAAGTATATTAAGTGCTTCAGAGCTTCGAATTTGGTTAAAAGGAAAAATTTCTGGTCCCCAAACACCCAAAGAAATTGTATTTTTAGAACAAATTCCTGTTACTAGTTTGGGAAAAATAGATAAGAAAAAATTGTCTTAACAGAAGGATGATTTTCTGCACATATTTTGTAAGTTAGTAATTCTTTAATCGTTCACAATCAACATTTAACTTATGCCGCATTTCGTATTAGATTGTTCTTCGAATATTATCCAACAACAGCCTCCTGAAAAAATTATGCAAATAGTTTATGAGGCTGCCAATGCAACAGGATTGTTTGCCCCTGAAGATATTAAAGTTAGAATCAATCCGTTTCAATATTACACCGTTGGCAATCAACAAAAAGATTTCATCCATGTCTTTGGAAATATCATGGAAGGTCGAAACAAGCAACAAAAGGCGCATCTTTCTAAACAAATTATTCTAGCTCTTAAGCCTTTATTTCCCACTATTCCAATTCTTTCTATCAACATTCGTGATTTTGAAAAAGCAACTTATTGCAATAAAACCATGGTATAACTCAGCTTGTATGAAACATATTTTATCCATACTATCTCTTTTCTTTCTCTTGGCAGCTTGTAGCAACGAAACGGCTTCCACATCAGAAAAAAATACAGCCAACAACCTTGAAGTAGATGAATCTACTTCAAAAACAGCAGCGCCCAATACAACAGAAACAAATTCTTTAGCAACTAAAACCAACTCTCCTTTAGAGGACTATGTAGGTGTGTATACTAAGAGTAGGCACGATAATGCTTGGTTGGTAAAACTTCTTTTTGTTCAAGATCGTCTAGAAGCCACTTTATTTGAATTTGAAGGCATGCTTCCTCCCCCAGCAGATTTTACAGCAGATGCAACAACCACAGACAATGCAATGATTACGTCTCTCGTTTTAGATGTTGATTTAACAACCCAAACCTTTACTTCTGAATTAGGAACAGGGCAATTAGATGGCAATCAAATTGTCTTTGATCATCAAAAAGATTTATTGGGTGATCCACTCCGTTTAGAACGAAATGATGCCTTTAAGATAGAATAGAGGCTAGTTTTTTCTAATTTTTAGCCAAATCCACGAAGTAAAAATACACTCCCCCATAATTATCATCGTATGTTAGCCAAACTCAAAGAAATCGGACCAGGTGCCTTAGTCGCGGCGGCTTTTATAGGACCTGGAACTGTTACAACTGCAACGATTGCAGGCAGCAGTTATGGGTATACCTTGCTTTGGGCGATTCTATTTTCAATTATTGCCACCTATATTTTGCAGGAAATGACGGCACGGCTAGGGCTCATCGGAGGTATGGGGCTAGGAGAAGCAATTCGGCACAAAATACAACATCCAATCCTTCGATACTTTGCTATCTTTTTAGTGCTTAGTGCTATTTTGATCGGTAATGCAGCCTACGAAGCAGGCAATATAACAGGAGCTGTTTTAGGGATTGATCATTTTGCAGTTGGGCTGCCTTTCAACCCTTTGATTTTAGTTATAGGTGGGCTTACCTTTGGCATTTTGTTTCTAGGGAAATATGTTCTTATTGAACGTTTTCTAATCTTATTGGTTAGCTGGATGGGGCTTGTTTTTTTAATTGCTGCTATTGCTGTTCGTCCTAATTTAATGGCCATCATTAGTGGCTTGTTCCTTCCTAAATTGCCTGACAACAGCTTGCTAATGGTCGTTGGATTGATTGGTACAACAGTCGTTCCTTATAATTTATTCTTGCACGCTGCATCTGTTCAAGAACGTTGGAACCATCCTAGTCAACTCCCCCATGCTCGTTGGGATTTATTTTTTTCCATTCTTTTGGGCGGTTTGATTACAATGGCTATTTTAACTACTGCTGCGGCTACTACACAAGGAAAGAACATCCAAAATACCAATGATTTAGCTAGTGGCTTGGCACCTCTGTTGGGCAATTGGTCCACATGGTTTCTAACTCTTGGATTCTTTACCGCAGGTTTGTCCTCTGCAATTACAGCCCCCTTGGCAGCTGCCTTTGCCACATCCGAAATACTAGGCTGGAAAAAAGATTTGCAAAGCTTTAAATTTAGAATTGTTTGGATGCTTGTCTTAACAACAGGTCTCCTGTTTTCTTGCTGGGGCTTCCAACCCATCCAAGTCATTACTTTTGCACAGATTGCTAATGGGCTTTTATTGCCAATTATTGCAACGTTTTTGCTTTGGATTATGAATGATGTAAAAATTATGGGCTTGCAAGTAAATTCTGCCAAACATAATTGGATGGGAGGACTTATTATTATCATAACATTATTACTAGGAATGAAAGGCATTTATGCTGCAAAAATTTGGTTTTGAGTATTCACAATTATAAAAATTAACAAGCCAAATAGTTCTTCAAAAAAACAAGTAAACATGGACATCAACTGCGATATGGGAGAAAGTTATGGGCATTTCAAAATTGGTCAAGATAACGCTTTATTTCCCTATTTATCGTCTTGTAATATTGCTTGTGGTTTTCACGGTGGTGACCCGTTGACATTGCAACAAACTATTGAAGCTGCCATTCGTTATAAATTACGTATAGGCGCTCATCCCTCCTACCCCGATTTGGTAGGCTTTGGTAGGCGTACTATCGCAATGTCTAAAGCATCACTTTATGCAAGCATCTTGTATCAAGTTGCGGCACTAAAAGGAATGGTTGAAAGCCTTGGCGGTCGTCTAAGCTATGTCAAACCACATGGAGCCCTTTACAACACCATGGCACATAAGCTCTCTGAAGCCCTTCCTGTTCTAGAAGCAATTCAAGCATTAGATCCCAACTTAGCACTAATGGGCTTAGCCAATAGCCCCTTAAAAGATTGGGCAACGGAGCGAGGAATTGCATTTATTGCAGAAGGTTTTGCTGATCGGCGATATTGTTCTAATGGGCAATTAATGCCTCGATCTGCCAGTGGCGCTGTTATTACCCACCCACAAGAAGCCGTGAGTCAAGTTCAACAAATGCTCACCCAAGGAAACGTTGTGACAAACGATGGACTACTCCATCTTCAAGTACAGAGCGTTTGCATTCATGGCGACAATCCTGCTGCCTTAGAAATTCTAAAAGCTTTAAAAAACAGTTTTTTATGATGACCATTAAAGATTATGGGGATCAAGCTATTTTAATAGAATTTGAGGCCATTATAGATCCTGCCATACACCAACAAGTCTCTCAACTTCACAAAGCCTTGACAAGCCAAAAACATACTGGAATTAGAAGTTGTATACCAGCCTATCATTCTCTAACCGTTTGTTATGCTCCCACACTGATTCCTAAGAAAAAATTAACCGACCTTATCCACTTCCTTTTTAAAGAAAGTACTTCTATTGATCACCCCACCTCTACCTTATCCATTCCAGTTTGCTACGAAGCACCTTTTGCACTAGACATGGAGTTCGTTTTGCAACAAACCCAACTTTCTAAAAAAGCGTTGATTCAATGGCACACTCAAACAATCTACCAAGTTTATTTATTAGGTTTTTTACCTGGATTTGCCTATTTGGGACGGGTTCCAGAACAACTCTTTTGCCCCAGAAAATCACACCCTCGATTAAAAGTTCCTAAAGGAGCTGTAGGATTAGCTGGTTATCAGACAGGTATTTATCCTTCTGCTTCTCCTGGTGGTTGGCAAATTATCGGTCAAACCCCCATTTCTGTTTTTGACATCCAACTTGAACAGCCTTTTTTATTTGAAGTAGGCAACCAAGTTCAATTCAAAGCCATTGACAAATCTGAATTTGAAGCCATTAAAAACAATCCTCAACGTTGGCAATTCCACACCTCATAACAATACCTTATGTCATCACTCGTACAAATACTTTTTCACAAAGCAGGCTTGCAAACCACAATACAGGATTCGGGACGTTGGGGCTACCAACACTTGGGTATCCCTGTTGGAGGCGCAATGGATAAAGCTGCCGCCCGAAAAGCAAATTGGTTAGTTGGCAATAAAGCCACTGCCCCTGTCCTTGAGATAACGATGTTGGGTCCTGTTATAGAATTTAAAGGGGCGGCTCAAATTGCTATTACAGGGGCTGATATTTCGCCTGTTATCAACAAGAAAAAAGCTCCTATGTATCAAACCATCAATCTAAAACCATCTTCTATCCTATCTTTTGGTGCGTTACAAACAGGTTGTCGAGCTTATTTGGCAATTGGTGGCGATTGGCAAGTTGCCAAGTGGCTATCGAGTAGTAGTTCTATTCTATCAGGCACAACGCCGCTCCTCCCTCAAAGCAACATTCAAGCTCAACAGATTATTTCCATTCAGCCAAGAACATTTATTTCTAAGCGACACATCACTAAAGAACAGCGACCTTCCTATACTAATTTAGTGCCGCTTAGAGTTTTGAGAGGTCCTGAATTTGAGACTTTTTCAAGAACAAGCATTGCTGCCTTTTTTAGCCTCCAACATAGAGTGTCCAATCATTCCAATCGAATGGGGTATCGTTTGGAAACCATACTTCCTGATTGCAACTTGGATGAAGAGTTAATTTCTTCAGGAATTATCCCTGGTACTATTCAAGTTTCTAGTGCTGGTCAACCTATTCTATTAATGAACGACGCTCCAACAACTGGTGGCTATTATCGCATCGCTACTATTTGCAGTGAAGATTTGGATAAAGTAGCACAGCTCAAACCTAAAGATCTCATATATTTTCAATTAAAAATATAGATTACCTTAATGCTTTTTCCTAAAAAATGTCCTTTTTCGCATCAAAAAGCTGCTTTTAGTTGTTGTATGTTTATAAAATTATTTCCCAAATTATAGATTTTTTTAGTTGTAGATAGTCCTAACAATGCTTCATGGATTTTTAATCTTATTTCGCAAAACACAAAACCTACGAAGTACTGTGATAGAAATAAGTTCTGACGTTCATCCCCAAATCTACGTTTATACTCTCCCTATAAAACACACCACTCTGTAGATTTATTTTATTTCGTTCGAGCAACCTATCTAAACTAGAAAATTACATTTCAAATAAAAAAACATGCCTAGCACAGAAAAAAAACATACAAAAAGAAAGAGAGTAGCCAAATGGGTCATTGGAATTGTCCTTGTATTAATTGCCATTCGCATCGCCTTACCACACGTTATCAAATGGTACCTCAACAATAGAGTTCTCAATCAAATGAAAGATTATCGGGGTCACATCGAAGATGTCGATTTGGCATTGTGGCGAGGTGCTTATATGATTGACGACTTGGATATTGTCAAAATAGGAACAGAGATAGAAGAGCCTTTTGTTTACGTCAAAACAATTGATTTGTCGGTACAATGGAATGCCTTGTTCAAAGGTGCTATTGTGGGAGAGATTGTTGCAACCGACCCAACGATAAACTTTGCATTTAGCAAAGATGAAGATAAATCTCAAACGGGTAAAGAACAAGACTGGATTAAGATTGTTACCGACTTAATTCCTATTCGAATTAACCGATTTGCCATTGATAATGGTACGGTAAAACTGGTCAATCTTTTTGCAGAGTTGGAAAAAGCCAATGACTTAAATTTAGATCAAATTAATCTAGAAATTCTGAACATACAAAATGTAACTGATTATTCTGTTCCCTTGCCTACTTCACTCAATGCCAGTGCCCATACTCCAGGATATGGTGGTCAGTTGGAATTAACAGCCAAAACTATGTTTTTGAAAGAAATTCCTGATTTTGATTATAACCTAAAATTTGAGCATGCTAAGCTTGTCGAATTCAACCCACTCATTGAGCACTATGCTGATATGAATGTAGAGGAAGGTGTCCTTAGCCTATATAGTGAGATGGCTATGAAAGATGGTCATTTTGAAGGCTATTTCAAACCCTTATTAGAAGATTTGCGAATTTTTGATTGGAAGGAAGAAAATCGAGACTTTGGACAGTGGATCAAAGAGTTCTTTTCTGAGGGAACCAAAGAAATTTTTGAGAATCAAAAAAAGGAACAATTTGCTACTCGTGTTCCCATTAAAGGAAATTTAGGTAATGTCAAAGCAAATATTTGGTTGACCATTATAAATGCCTTTAAAAATGCTTATATTGATGCTTTTCAACACAAATTAGATCAAACCGTAACGTTCCAAAAGGTAGCGTTATCAGAGGATGCTAAAGCGGAAAAGGACAAGAAAGGCTTTTTTCAAAGAGGAATTTTTGCTAAGAAAGATAAAAACTCTAATAAGAAATAACACCACTCCACTGCAAATCCATATCAACTTAATTATCAAAAGGATATGCCTTTTTCTATCTTAAGTCTAAATACTAAAAAAGCAATGGAGTATTAAAATAAAATGCAACTATGAATAAACACATTATTGACATCGAAGGCATCGGACCTAAATATGCCGAAAAACTAAATGCTGTAGGCATTACTACAATTGACGAATTGCTAGATAAAGGAAGTACTCCTTCTGGAAGACAAGACCTAGAACAAAGCACGGGCATTGACAAAAAACGTATTCTAGACTGGATTGGCATGGCGGACTTATACCGTATCAATGGGGTTGGTAAACAATTTGCTGAATTGCTAAAAGTAACAGGTGTTGATACGGTTAAAGAACTAAAAATGCGCCGTCCAGAAAACCTTTGCGAGGCTTTAGAAAAGACGAACGAAACAAAAAAATTAACTCGAGCTGTTCCTTCCTTACCGCAAGTCAAAGATTGGATTCAGCAAGCCAAAATATTAGAAGCACGCTTGACATACTAACTTCCTAAAACACAGAATGCTCTATCCAAACGATAGAGCATTCTGCATTTTTTATAGCAATGCTTTTTTTCTAACAGTGTCTTCCAGCATATCTTTAAGAGTAAAACATCTCTTCTCGTACTTTAAATTCTAACAAAATTTTTAGCTGATAAAAATCGCTGTCTAAGTTTACTTTTCTCGCCAAATCCATAATATTATCAGAAATATACTTATCAACCCAGCCATACAAAATCTTATACAGATCTAAAAAAGAAACTCGACTCGTTTTTATAAACTGTATTGGATGAGGGGCATCTATGATGCGATATCGTATCAAACTCTTGAAGACTTTTAAACGATATTCCAAAGCACCTTTAGTTTTCGTTTCTCGAATAATATTATACAAATCTAAGAAGCTAATCCCCAAATTTTGCATGGCAATATACGTCCAATAATCTGTCCCTGTTCCACCTCCCAAGCATTCCCAGTTTTCATCCCATAGCACCCTCCAAAAGAAATCTTTTCCTGTATCTCCACACAAAGAAAAAGCCAATACAATACCACCATTACAATCTGTAGAAACGATGCTACTTCCCAGTTTATAAAAATGAGATAAGATGTCGTACTGGTCGCTCACCTTACAAACTAACGAAGGAGAAAATTCAGAAAAAAGACTTTTGCCATAACAACCTTCTATTTCTTTGTTTAACTCGCTTTGGTGGTTGCTACAATCTAAATGAATAAGACCGAGAACCGCATTTTGGTTCAAACTATGGTCATTTGAATTTAAAGCGTAGCGAAGCAAAACATCTCGACTTTCTTCCAAGCCAAGGTATCCTAAAATATGTAACACTTCCTCTGGATGACCTGATTTTAGCACCCCATTTTTGAAGGAGTGTTTCCACAGTTCTTTTGCATCAGACAATGTCCCAAAATCATATAATAAGGTTAGAATATACCCCACATGATTCGTTGTTGGGTTTTGATGGTAATATTCCATTAAAGTGGAAACATCTTCTTGTGTTCCTAATCTGCGTATGGTGTATACATAACTAGATACTATTGCATAGGCAGGTGCATCTGTTTTTAAATAGTTTATTAATAAATTTGTATTAGAATGTAGCATTAATTTTATTATTGAGTTGCAATCTGAATTTTTAAAAATAAACCATTACAATTATTTCCAAATTGCAGCAAATAATAGTAATTCTTAAGAGGCTTCAGGTATTCTTTTTAAGGTTGCCAACAAATAATCCCAAAACTTTTGTACAGAGCTAATTTGTACTTTTTCATCTGGTGAATGCGCCCCACGAATATTAGGGCCAAATGAAATCATTTCCATATCAGGATAATTCGTTCCCAAAATACCACATTCCAAACCAGCATGACAAGCGTATACATGTGGTGTTTCTTGATACATTTCTTGATACAAATTGCTCATAATTTTGATAATATCTGCATTGGGATTGGGTGCCCATCCTGGATAAGCTCCACTTAATGTTACCACTGCACCAATTAATTCAAACGTGTTCACAATTGCATCTGCTTCGTCTTGTTTCTCCGTATCTACCGAACCTCTCGTCAAGCAAAGTACTTGATACGCACCGTCTTTTAGCAATACACGAGCAAGATTATTAGAAGTTTGTACTAGATCTGAAATTTCTGGACTCATTCTATAAATTCCACAAGGGCAGGCATAAACGGCTGCTAAAAATTGTTTCTGAAATGTTTTAGAACATACAACACTAGGAACATCACAAGGTTCTAAGATAAGTTTTAGGTCAGGATCTGTTGCCTTATATTCATTTTCAAGAATTGCTTGCCATTTTTCTACAAAAGTAGACAAATGCTGACTATCAGTAGTTTCAACAGCAATGGCAGCAAAAGATTCTCGAGGGATAGCATTGCGCAAACTACCTCCGTCTATAGAAGCAATTCTTATGTTCGCAACCTTATTTAAATTATACAACAAACGATTCATCAATTTGTTCGCATTTCCTAAACCTCTGTGTATATCCATCCCCGAATGTCCTCCTGACAAGCCCTTAATTGCTAGCTTATAGCCTTTATAATTTTCAGGTGTTTTTTCTACTTCATATGTCCCTTTAGCTGTTACATCCACTCCACCAGCACAGCCAATTGTCAACTCATCGTCGTCTTCTGTATCTAAATTCAACATAATTTTAGCATCCAACAAACCTCCAACTAAGCCCATTGCTCCTGTCATCCCTGTTTCTTCATCAATTGTAAACAATGCTTCTAGTGGTGGGTGTGCAATGTCTGTCGATTCTAGCAAAGCCATAATTGCAGCCACTCCAATACCATTATCAGCACCTAATGTTGTTCCGTCTGCTTTTACCCAATCACCATCTATCAACATCTTAATTCCCTCTTTATCAAAATCAAAATCCGTATCGGCATTTTTTTGATGTACCATATCTAAATGGCTTTGAAGGACAACAGTCGTTCGATTTTCCATTCCCTCCGTAGCTGGTTTCTTGATAATAACATTCCCTACTTCATCAACATGCGTTGGTAATCCCAAATCTTCCCCAAACTTTTTTGCAAAAGCAATGACACGTTCCTCTTTTTTAGAAGGACGAGGAACCGCATTTAAGTTTGCAAAATTTTTCCAAAGTGCCTTGGGCTGTAAATCTTGAATTTTCATAATTTTGTTTTTAAGTGTATGTTTTTTAATTCTTTTTTTTCGGCAAAAACTAAGTAATCGCTCAGAAATAGCTACCAATTAGAAGTAACTAACTCATCAACCTTCATACTAAAAAAGTCTGATAATCAACTGCGAAGCACTCATACTGTAAGCCAAAAAAAAACAACGGAGTATTATTAATAATATACCTAACAAATTAACAATCCGTTTAAACTCAACTGCTCCCAAATATCTGAATTTATTAGCTCCTGCATTGTTCCCATTCCTGTTGCTTCAAAATTTTCTTTTATCTGTTTAAATGTCCAAGTAGACGTGTTATCGATTTCTAGTGCTACCAACATTTCAGACAACCACTCTGCCATTTCTACGGATAGCTCCATCACCCAATCGTTCTGTTTGTTATGAAAATGCAATGCTGCCAGTTCCTCCACTCCGTCTTCTGTTTCCTCTTCAAAGAAAGAAAAAATAGGACGCCCGCCTAACCAAAATATCATAGCATTTGAACGAGGCATTTTTAAGGGTTGATCTAATGCCTTGTAAATATAGTCTGACACAATACTTGTAGCGGGAGTTTCAAAATCAAACCAATCAGCTAAATCAACATCAAAGGCATTGCCGTGCATATAATTAAACAAAGCCGTTTTTAATCCTTGCGAAAACAATTCGTGCTCTGCTCCTGTCAAGTCTTCATGATACAAATCATTATCCGCAAAGCCTCCAAAATCTGGTCCCATCCGTGTCACCATATATTTATCGGGTACCAATCCAACTGGACTGTGTGCGGTCATTGCAAATCGGTGCCAAAAACCAGATTGTACCACACCTTGCTCAAACAATTGGCGAACCATTTCCAAAGCATCGATTGTTTCTTGCTCTGTTTGGGTCGGAAATCCATACATCAAGTAGGCGTGTACCATAATCCCTGCCTGTGTAAAAGCATCACAAACACGAGCTACTTGTGCAACTGTTACCCCTTTTTCCATCAATGCCAATAAGCGATCAGAGGCGACTTCTAACCCTCCTGATACAGCAATACATCCCGATGCTTTTAACAACTGGCACAAATCGTAGGTAAAACTCTTCTCAAAACGAATGTTCGTCCACCAAACAACCGTCAACTTTCTTCTAATAATTTCTAGAGCTAAGTCTCGCATCAAGGCAGGAGGAGCCGCTTCGTCTACAAAATGAAAGCCATTTTGCCCTGTTTGCTCTATAATAGTTTCAATTCGATCACAAAGGATAGTCGCATTAACAGGCTCGTAACGTTGAATGTAATCTAAAGAAATATCGCAAAAGGAGCACTTCCCCCAATAACAACCATGAGCCAATGTCAATTTATTCCAACGACCATCACTCCACAAACGATGCATTGGATTGACAATTTCTATAACCGATAAATACTCATCCAACAGCAAGTCACTATAATCTGGAGTGCCAACTTCTCGCTGAGCAACATCTTTCTCTATGGCATTATTATAATAAGAAACAACACCTCCTACCCTAGCAAAAACACGTTTAAGTTCACTAGCAGGACGCTGACCATCCAAGTGTTCTAATAAAAACAACAAGGGAGCCTCTCCATCATCTAAAGACACATAATCCAAGTAGTCAAACAAACGCTCATCTGACAAAGAACGCAATTCGGTGTTGGCATATCCTCCTCCTAAAACTACGGTAATATTAGGGTGATTCGCTTTTAAATACTGACCACATTTTAGTGCTGCAAAAAGATTTCCAGGAAAAGGTACCGACAAACAAACGACAGAAGGGTTGTAATCTTCTATCTTATGCTCTAGCAATTGAATTAAAATATCTGAAATAAGGCTATTTTCCTCTTGCAGTGCTTCGTGCAACGGGTCAAAATGAGTTGCCGTTCGTCCCAAACGCTCTGCATAGCGGCTAAATCCAAAGTAAGGATCAATGCACTCTTTGATTAAATCTCCTATATCTTCTAAGTATAAGGTCGCAAAATGACGTGCTTTATCTTGTATCCCCATTGTTCCAAATGCCCATTCTAAGTCATTTAAACTTTGAAAGCGACTGGCTTCTGGCAAGAAGGTTCGGCTACAAATATGATGTGCTAAGGTAGGGTTTTGATGTTGCAAAAACGCAACAGTTGGGGCAATAGTCTCTATATAACTTTCTTGTAAGTGGACAATACGTTGACCATTGGCCGATAAATCTGCCCACTCAAAGTTTTCTTCTATAATTTCAAAAATTGTGGTTAGACCTTGAGGCGTAAATAGCTGTAATATAGTCTCTATTCCCAAATCGGCTTGATTGGAAACAATGTTTTGGGTGTTTAAGAATCCTTTTAAATAGGCCGTTGCTGGATAGGGCGTATTTAACTGTGTAAAAGGTGGTGTTATGAGTAGTACTTTTGTCTTCAAGGTGCAATGTTTTTTTGCAAAAGTAATACTTTTTTAGTCAGACTATTGGACATTATTCAAGTTAATTTCTAAGCACTGTCTATAAAAGTAAAACTAAGTACTCCATTAGTAATTTATCAAAAGATGGAATTGAAAATATCCTAAAAACAAGTTATCTTATCGATCTTTTCGCACCTTATTTTACTAGACAATATCTAAGGACGTTTTGTTATGATTGATTTACTTTATCAAAATATCAGAAGAAGTGTTGCTATTTCTCAACAAGAAGTAGAACAATTTGAACAGCTATTGCAACCCAAAACTTTAGCCAAGAATGATTTTTTTGTTCAAGAAGGAGATACTGCCAAGTATTTAGCTTTTGTGCTTTCTGGTGGTTTGTATTCTTATAGTATCGATGATAAAGGAGAAAAACACGTCCTACAAATTGCCTTAAAAGAACACTGGATAACCGATCCTTATAGCTTTTTTTCTCAACAAGGCGCTTTGCATACTGTTCAGGCGTTATTTGAAACAAATGTATTGTTAATCAGCAAAGAAAATCACGACAAAGCTTGTAATCAATTCCCTCATATCGAACGTTTCTTTCGCTTATTGGTACAGAATGCTTATGTTCATTTGTTACAACGAGTGGCGCAAATTAATAGAGATACTGCCGAGGAACGGTATCTAAAACTAATTCAAACACACCCAAACCTTATTCAACAAGTGCCTCAGTATTATATTGCCTCTTATTTGGGAATTAAGCCACAGTCTTTGAGTAGAATTCGTAAAAACTTATTAAAAGAATAAACCATGATGGAAGAAAATTTGGAAACACAAATGGCTGCCGTACAACAAGCACTTCAAATTGCGATGGAATACCAACTTGAAGTAGAAGTGGTCACATGGGCGTTGAAGGCAATGCAAGAAAACAATACCATAACGATAACAGAAGCCTTAACTATTGGGGTGAATGAGTGGGTAAAGTGACAACCATTTCAATCGCTACTAAAAAAGTAGGTATTCCTTTAGAGCGAATTTTTAAGTAAATTTACGTTTGTTAACATAGGTGAATGCATAGAAATTTGAGATCGTGTTTCTTTGTGGTATTAAATACAACAGCTCATCAACAAGCTTTAGGATTTTTTTGTAAAAAATCAAAAGCAACGAGCTACTAAAGATTAAAAACACGTAAAATAAACAATCATGAAAAATGCAATCAATCTAGTTCTTTTCCTTGTTCTAAGCTTTTCTATCCAAGCACAAACTACTTGGAAAGTCGATCCTAGCCATTCCAAATTAGGTTTTTCTGTTAGTCATTTAACTATTTCAGAAGTAGATGGAGAATTCACAAAATTTGACGGTACCTTAAAAAGCTCTAAAGAAGATTTTTTGGATGCCCAAATTAGTTTTTCAGCCAATGTAAGTAGTATTAATACAGGCAATACATCAAGAGATCAACATCTGAATGCAGAAGATTTTTTCTATGCTGAAAAGCATCCTAAAATAACGTTTGAAAGTACTTCTTTTAAGAAAAAAGGAAATGGGAAATATGAACTAAAAGGAAAATTAACCATGCGTGGTGTCACCAAAGACGTTACTTTTGAGGTGAAACATGGGGGTGTTATCAAAGATGCTTATGGCAACACAAGAGCTGGTTTTTCTGCCAAAGCGACCGTTAATAGAATCCAATATGGAGTTGCTTGGAATGCCAAAACAGAGCATGGTGGCTGGACTGTTGGAGAAGAAGTGGAGTTAAACATAAAGGTAGAATTCATCCAACAAAAATAGGAACTAACGAGATACTTTTGTTTTAAAAGGCTGCCTTTTTAGGTAGCCTTTTTTTATGGTTAAAATGGCAGCAAACCAATACATTTAGCTATTTTACAAACACATATAAACACACAAAAAACAAACACGATTCACTAACTTATCTTTTTTTTATCACAAATCTTTTTTTTTACATTGTTTCATTTATAAGGAACTTTTATATTTGAACTTGCAAACATTTTAAATAAAATAGCAAACAAGAACCAATTTCCCACAAAATTTTTATCCATCAACATGAGATATTTAATTCTAATTTTCACCCTATCATTCTATACAAGCATAATACCTGCTCAACCTACCCTTTTAGCTTCTGTTGAGTATGTAGAAATAAACAACGCTACAACAGCTCCCCCTGTCGAAAAAAGAAAAGCCAAAAAGAAAAAAAAGCAACAAGTCAAAAAACGATTCAAAAAGCCAAACAAAACGAAAAAAAATCCCAATCGAGATTGGATTAAAGTTGGTTTATTGTTTAATCTAATTGCTACTTCTAGTACATTGACTTTCTTTTTAATTCTAGCTTTAGTGCTCACAGGAATAGAAAAAGCTATTGCTTTATTTAGTATGTTGATTGCCTTGGGATGTTTCTTAGTATTTTTGATAATATTCCTTATCTATATGCTTACCGAGAAAAAAAGATTGGCAAAAAAAACCGTTATAAAAAAATCTGAAGCAGCTTTAAAAGCTGAAGTGCCTTATCTGAGTGAGGAAAAAGTAAATCGTTATTTGGAACTCAATAATGAATTGACTGCTATAAAGATACAAAGAAGTAATCTTCTTCGAACTCAAAAAGAAAGAGGTCGTATTGCTACAAAATTAGAAATTCGAGAATTAGATGTTCAAATAAAACGTATCCAAGCACAAATTTCAGAATTGCGTAGACAAAACAAAACAATAAAAGTTCGCAGAGAAAGAAGCTAACAAAGAAGGCTATCAAAACTTCATTTGTTCCGTCCATTGCAACTCTTTGGGCAAGTGCTTTGAGCTAAATTCTAAATGTAAGACTCGACGTCGTTTGGGAGCCGAAGCTATTGAAAAACGCGTCAACAACAAAGCACTTGTTACCAAGGCTGTTCCACTATACAAATCTAAGGTATAAGGGTTGCTGTTGTTGCTCAACAAATCAATCTCTTCTTTTGTGAACCGTTTCTTATGAGAACCTGCCAAAACCAGTTGCTGTGCATTGTCTTCCTTAACATCATCCAAATGAATCCGCACACAAAACACACGACCAACCCAATCATCAGAAATGGTCTTTGAGACATCAATGGACTTTGACAAAGTATCAATACTTAAATTGTTCATTTGATGCCACGCTTGATGCGGTAATTGGTTAGGTGCTTTGCTAAAGAAAGTGGCTTTTACCAAGAAAGCATTGGGGTCTATGTGCTTGATTAACCGAGTTAGATTTCGATTCATAATCACCTTAATTAAAGTGGGGTGCTCTAGAAGCAATTGCCGAAAAACGCCGCTTCCATTTTTTAAATCTTCTCCTATTTTTTTATGCAGTAAACTCCCCAATTGCTTAATTTCTCGTTGGCTATACAAATGATTTAAAACAGCGTATCCTTTGTGTTTTAATTTTTGCCCTGCTGCTCGCAAACCACGCTCTGTAATTTCTGTATTATACAGATCAATATTGGCATTGATGCGCTCTTTTATTTTTCGTCGCAACTTTTCGGGAGCTAAAACTTTTACACCTTCTCCAAAACCTAGAATAGCTTTTTCTAGTTCAAAATTATGCTGCACTTGTAATGCAATCGTAATTCCATAGTGGTCTTTTTCTATCAATTCTTGAGAATGATGCAAGGGCTTTGTCAACACATAAGGAGCATGCTGATAATTAACATACAAAAGCACTTCCTCTACTTTGGCCGTCGGGCTAACAGAAACCCCAATTGCATTTTTAAAATAAATTTCTGCATCAAACCCTTCTTCCTCCTTAAACCACAATTCACTTGGTTCAATCCCCTCTATTCTATCCAAAGCCAAATTCATAATTCCTACTGTTCCTTCTCTAACACCGATCAAAAACCAACGATTTCTAAACTCTTTTAGCAAATAAGGATGGAACTCAAACCGATTTGCTTTTCTAGCTTTAAACGATTGATACGTTATTTTGAGCACTTGTTTTTTGATAATAGCTTGATACAAGGTATCCAAATACTCCAAACCTTTTAGGTTGTCATTTTTTTCAAAATCAATAACAGGTTTGGTCGCTGTTTTTTGAGAATAGATGTGGTCTTCTAGCTTCTGAACCATACCATCCAACTCTTTAAAATGAGAGAACCCTTTGAATTGCTTCATAAATGCCACGGCATCTGTCAGCATACTTAAATCTTGATCTGTTAACGGAATGTTGGTGATACTATAAGTGGGTTCTTCATAGGTGTAATAACGCTTATCAACAACAATAATAGGAGCATTATACCCTAGTTTGTCGCTGCGCATTATTTGAATATCTCCTTGAACAGTTCTCTTACTAACCCCTTTGTCAATTCCTTCGTATTCGTACAAAGCATCCGAGCAAGCCTCTATCAAATCATCCAATGTCCACTTTCTATAGCGATTTTGGAGGCATTTATCAATTGTTTTATAACGAATAAGCGCATTTCTGTTAACTGGCATTGGGAATATTTTAATAAAATAGTGCTAAAAAAACATACTCCACACAAAAAACAAAAAAAACACAAAGCACTAACTAACAATAATTTACAACAAAAAAAACAAAGAATATATTTTTTACTACTAAAAATTAATACTCCGTTGATTTTTTAGTTTTTCTATAAAAAACATAAAAAAGCATCTTGTATCAGTTTGATTATCAGCCTTTTACTACAAAAGTCAATAGAAATACATCTTACTGATAATCAAACTGATACGATTTTTCAACGGAGTAATGAAAAATAAAAATAGACAAAATTATTAACTACGCAAAAAGATTGCGCACAAGTATTTCATCTTTGTTTTATCAACAAACACTAAGAGAATAAATAGAACTAGATAGATCATTCGCCCCTGCTCAAAACGGAGCAGGGTGCAACAATAAAATATTACCTAACAATGGCTTCTAACCTGACATCTTATAATTTGGTCATCCATGCATTGAGGCAAGGTTCAACAATTGATTGGATCAAGTTAGCCAAAAAAATCCATGACTTTCCAAATGGTTGCGATGCATTCATTGGTCGAAGATGGATTACCAATGCTATTGATTGTGGTTCTTTCCAATCGATTGTTTGGATGCTTTCTCAAGAAGTTGATTTGAATTTTGTAGACGAAGAAGGGTACTCTGTTTTACATTCTTGCATCGACAGATATTTGCCGAGCAAATACACTATCATGCAATTATTAATTGACTACAACGCTCCTATTGACATTGGAACAAAAGAACATCAACTGGCTGTGAATGGTTGGTCTCCCTTGCATATGGCAGTAGCTAGAAAAGATATACAAGCAGTTCGATTACTGTTAAAAAACGGAGCCAATACAACGTTAAGAACTTGCATAGATAACTATGCAACTGCTAGAGAAGAAGCTCGATACTATGGGTATTTAGACATAGCAGCATTACTATAATACTTGGTTGATTTTTCAATAGAGTGATGTTACGATAAACATACATTTGACTATAAAACGGCTGTGTGTCCGACTGATTTAGGTGCTTGGTTGCAACCCAAGATAAGAAGGTTTGATTCCTTCCACAGCCTCTATTTTAATACCATTAAACACTAGTTACCATGAAAACAATCGCATTAAATAGATTGAATATTTTAGGAATTGCAAAGGGAAATGGTCTTAGCCAAGCGCATCAACTTACCTTTTTGGCAGAGTTGGCTCAATTAGGTTATCGTATTACCAACCCAGAGATACTACAAGAAGTTTCTAGTACTTTTTTAATGGATTACAAACACTTGATGAGCACCTTGACCAAAAAACGAGGTGGCGATGTGACGTATGTCCCTTTGTTTAAAAAATTTCCAGAGCAAGTTCCCAACGATGCTGTGTATTTTAGTAAACGAATCATTGGCTATATTGGAAATATCCTTGACCTCTTTCCCGATACTGTGGCATTAGAAAATGGTATTAAAGTACCTAAATGGCTATTTAATCTCAAAGAGTTTGGCGCAGACCCTATCTCTCAAATGCAATCTAAAGAGTTGTTTGATTTAGCGGCTGCTGAAAATATTTCTAAGAATGGTGATGCCCATGTCGAATGGATTAATTTGCGTATTGTACACGATGAAGATTTGGCGGATGAACTGAAGGCTTACTTGGCTCGTTTGGTTTATTCTAAATCTTCGATCAAAGAAGCTTTGCACGAGGATCTATACGAATTGCTAGATTTTTTTGGTGCCAATGACTTAGATAGTGATTTAATCGTTTTTAAAGAAACGAAAGCTTTGCTGATGCAATATTTTTGGAAAAAAGAGGAGTACCAAGCGGTCGCTCAATTGGCAAAAACAGCAACAGATGTCTTGCGTTTATTCGCAGCTCTTACTGGTTCTGATGTTAGTCTAAATCAAAAAATCAAGTTTCCTAAATTACCAAGAAAAGCTCGAAAAGTTGTTTTGGCTATTTTAGAAAAATCATCTGGCTTAGCAGAGGACTTGAATAAATACAAAGGACTTTGGCTAGAAATTGGACGCTATTTGCACCCTTTTGAATACAGCAAGCAATACCCACGTACGGCTGAGGTCTTTGATGCTTTGCGCAATGGAAAAATTGAAACCTACCATTCTAAAACAGAGCAATTATTAGCCTTGGCAGAAGTAGATGCATTGTTAAAACATTTGGAAAACAAACCAGGTGTCTATGCCCGAAAATTGCACGAGGTACTTCGACGTTTTCCTAAAGAGTTGGATAAAATTTTGGCTTCTTTTGAAAAAAATATCGCCAAGGTAGCTTTGAAAAACTTATTGGTAATGCAAGCCTATTTTTCAGAAATTAATGAGGCTGCCTATCGCACGGTTGTTAACAAAAAAGGAAAGATGAAGGTTCTAACTAACAATGCTTTTGCTGCCCTTTCGGAGCTTCAGATTGATAAAGTTATGCTTTGCATTCAAAAAGCAATTAAAACTGCCTTGACTGACAAAGAACCTTGGAACGAAGAAACTGTCTGGATTGATCCTGAATTAATGAATTATACGATTCCGTTGCAACAACGAAAAAGTTCAGATGGCATCTTAACCGTTGGTAAAGGAAGTCGTATTAAAACAGATTTTTCTAAAGTATTGCGCTTGTTTATTTATTGGAAACAAACCGCTGTGCGAACCGATTTAGATTTGTCTTGTATCCAATTTGATGAATACTTCAACTATTTAGGGCATGTGTCTTATACCCAACTTTTTAGCAATGGTATTGTACATTCTGGTGATGTTCAGTCAGCACCATACGGGGCTGCAGAATTTATAGACATTACGATGTCTAAATTAAAAAAGAAGGTACGTTACTTAGCGGTTCAAGTGCACAAATATTCAGGAGAACACTTCCGAGATATGGATTGCCACGCAGGTTGGATGTTGAGAGACAAGGCAACTTCTGATATAAAAACTTTTGATATAAAAACAGTTGCCAACAAATTTGACTTGAATGGTGTCGGAGGATATGCCGTACCCTTAATGGTCGATATTGCAGCTCAAGAAATCATTTCAACAGATTTGTATGTTTCTAGCGTTCAATTTCATAATAATGTAGAAGGGTCTGTCAATGATGTGGCTCTTTTGTGTGCACAATTGGCAAACTTTACCAAAACACGACCAGTTATTGGCACGTTAGCACAGGCACATGCTGCTGCTCGAAATGCGCAATTGACAACCTACAAGGAAAATGCTAGCATTACGTTTGGTGTAAAAGACTGTACGTATAACGCAACGGATGTAGAACAGATTTTAACAGAATTGATTTAAGTAATTTATTTTACTTTGGTTGAGTTCGTCAAACTGCTCCCATGAGCAGCTCGCTTTCTAACTCGAACTAGGTTTGGGTTAGGAAGCCCATGCTCAAGCATTATCTATGGCATATGATAAAGCTTCCTTCTACTACATAGAAATTGTTTTTCTAACAAATAGGTTTATCAATTTTCTACGAGATAGAATCAATTTAAACTAGTGGCTTAAAAATAGCTTCCTTCTAACACCTTGACTTTTAATCAACATAGCTATTTTAGTTTCCACTAATAATAAAAAAATCCTTAGTGCTTCAAAATAATAGCACAGTAGGAACTAAAGTTACACCAATACAATTATTATACTAACAAGAGGCTTAGATGTTATTTCCTTCTTTAGGTTCGACTCCTAACTCGTTTTGGTTATACAATAACATCCCTTCCCTCTTTTAAAAATTATAACGGACTATAACACACTTCCTTCTACCACTTCCAAACTGACAGTGTGTTTCTTTGCCGTTTTTGTTAATAATACTCTGTTGATTTTTTTATGAAAAAGCAAAAAATCAACAGAGTAATGTGTTAAGTAACGATAAAAATAGTCTTTCGATTTACAGCAAGATTTTTGAAAACTTATTTTTTGAACGTTACTAAGAATAGATAGCTTGTGTGTAGGACTAGAGAAAATTTCCTTCTTTGCCTTCCACGCTACAGGTGGTGGTTCGAGTCCACCCTTTGTTTTCCTTCGGGCAAACAAAGTAGTTCAACTGGTAGAACAGTATATAATTTTTTGGATTACTTATAATACAAGCTTATTTTTTTATAGAAACACAGCCAAGGTGTTGTGCAAAAAATAATGGACTAAAAGTTATTTCCTTCTAAAAATCACGGATCTGGAGGTCAAAGGTTCAAATCCTTTCTCATTGAGTAGCTCAGTTGGTAGAGCACCAGATTAAAATAATAACTTTAATTACCATTTTTTTATCAAAAGGTAGGGAGGTTCTTTTGCCAAGCGGTTGAATAGATAGAAACACCACACAGGTAAATAAATTAAAAATATCTTGTATTAGATTTTTCAACAAAAATGCGAACTAGTAGTAATCCATTTTGCCTGTTTTTATTTATAACAATCCATTCTTTCCTTACATTTTAGCTATGAAATCTATCTATTCCATACTTTTTTATTTAAGTATCTCCAATTTTATCTACGCTCAATCAGCCAATAGTTCTTTGGAATTCATGAAATATGCGCCCAAAGATATGTTTTCTGCTGATTTTAATCCTTCTAGCCTATCTGACCAATTTTTGGAGCCCAAAAGCAATGTTTTTGGGAATGGTTTCTTTGTAGATGGTATTATTAGTGCTGGAGCAGCTATCAGTGCTTATAATTACCATACCAATCTACCAGAGCCCAATGCTTATATTGTTAGTTCTACAGATATTGTTACTGAAAACTCATTTAGACTAGGCAATAAATGGTATTTTAAAAATAATAAGAAAATCCAATCTGGCATTCAAATTATTTGGGCTAGAATAGGTTCACTTATTCCCCTTGGAACAAACAATCAAAGCTCTTTTTTCCCGATTACTTATAAAATGAATCCACTCAACATTGGTTCTACTAACTTTATACAGTTATCCGAAAAAAATGGTCTTGAGTTAAACTTGAATGCAGGACTAACCACTAGTTTTGCCCAGCGCCTAGGCAATAACCTTAATTCTAATTCGGCTGCTTTGGTACAGTTTGGTCTCTCTGTAAATCCATCCGTTAAATTCAGACTAAAACGTTTTTCCATAGGTCTTGATATTCAATACATACATATGTTTCCAGGTTCAATCTATTCAAGCGATGGCACTCAATCGACCTATAATTATGATGTTAATATATTACTATTTGGAGCAACAATAGGGTGTAAGTTCTAAGTAGTCGCATTATTTCTAAGTTTAATAGTTTTTAGAATGGCAATCAATCTAGTTATTGATTGCTTTTTTTTATTAAAAAATTCTTTTTCCAGAACTACGCAACAAGGCTGCGCACTACTATTTTAGTTTTGTACTATCATCATTAAATAACCCGCTGGTTTGATATTTTGACTAGTTTCATAAAATCAGCAGCACAACGATACAAAACTTATGAAAAAAGTAATTTCAACAGAGAAAAAGCCTATTAAATTATGGTTGACAGATTTAGAAGATGGCGCATTGGAACAAGCTAAAAATTTGGCAAACCTACCATTCACATTTAAACACATTCCTATTATGCCAGATAGTCATCAAGGTTATGGCATGCCTATCGGCTCTATTTTGGCAACCAAAGGAGTTGTCATACCTAATGCTGTGGGGGTTGATATTGGCTGTGGAATGTGTGCCATGCGTACAAGTTTAACGCACGTTTCTAAAGAAAGCTTAAAAAAGACATTAACTATTGCCCGCACATTGATTCCTCTAGGTTTCAACTGGCATGCTGAACCTCAAGATGAAACATTAATGCCACAAGGATATGAAGATTTGCAAATTGTCTCTCGTGCATACCCCAAAGGGACTAAGCAAATTGGCACACTAGGTGGTGGCAATCATTTCATTGAAATCCAACAAGGTTCTGATGGTTATATTTGGATAATGATCCACTCTGGTAGCCGTGCTTTAGGGCATACCGTTGCACAACATTACAACAATTTAGCAATTCAAATGAATGAGCGTTACCACTCTGTGGTCACCAAAAAAATGGAGCTAGCATTTTTGCCTATTGAGACACAAGAAGCAAAGGATTATATCGCTGAAATGAATTACTGTATTGCTTATGCTTTGGCGAATCGAAAATTGATGATGACACGAATGGTTGAAGCACTTACAGAAGTTATAGGGACATTTGATTGTGATGAAATTATTAATAAATCACACAACTTTGCTGCTTGGGAAAAGCATTACGGAGAAAATGTTTTGGTTCATCGAAAAGGAGCTACACGTGCCTTCAAAGACGAATTAGGAATGATTCCAGGATCACAAGGGACTAGCTCTTATATTGTCAAAGGTCTTGGCAACCCTGAATCTTTTATGTCTTGTTCGCATGGAGCAGGGCGAAAACTAGGAAGAAAACAGGCGCAACGTGAACTAAATTTAGCACATGAAATTGAATTATTAAACCAAAAAGGCGTCATTCATGCCATTCGACATACCTCGGATTTGGATGAGGCAACGGGGGCTTATAAGGATATTGATATCGTCATGGAGAATCAAAAAGATTTGGCTGAAATTATGGTTCAATTAACTCCTTTGGCCGTTCTTAAAGGATAGTCAATAATACTAAATACTAACTCGCTCTATTTTTTAGAGGGAGTTTTTTTAATAAAAAAATAGGATACACAAACCCCCTTCGTGTATCCTAATAATTAGACCTTTGGGTCCCCTTTTACTATTAGAAATCATTTTGATTTCCGAGGGTAAAGATGTAGAATTTTGTATCAGGATGACAGCTCATTTGTGCCAAGAAGTTGCCAATTCTTGCCAAACTTTAAAAAGTTAGACGACCGTTTTTTTTCTTTTTCATAGCTTAACTACCTAATTAACAACCGTTCATTAGTGCATTGTTCTATCCAAGGATTGAATATAAGTACTCCACATACAATCTTGATAATCGGTCAACATATGAAATAATAATCCCAAACCTATTATTCTCGTTTTTGGAAAAAAACACAGAAAACAATACAATAACATCGCTGGCCAAGTATGCAAGGGATGGAAACCTATGCTACATCGATTGGGATCAAAGATAGGATTAGCCAACAAATGGTCTGCATCAACTACAATTGTCAACGCCATTAACAACCATGCTTTTCGCCATTTGTCTCTAAAAAAAATATAAGCAAGAATACTAGGAGCTATAAAATGTAATCCGTAATGAGTTAAAAATTGAAGTAATTTAAGTGTGGATATATCCATTCATTCTTTTGAGTTTGAAATAAAAACGTTTCTGAGCTTGCTTGTGATTTTAATTGCAACAAAACAGCCACAAAGATGAACCACCTAAATAAGCAACCTTCTAAGGTCTTAATTCTTTTAGTAATGAATAAAAGTTTTCCTCTGTTTCTAAAGAATTAATAGACAAATCTGCTCCGTGTTCTCCTAAAAAAGTCACAGTTCCATTGTGTTCGACTTCAAAATCCCAATAATGCGTATCGCCACAGGCTCCCTCACAACTTCCCGTGTGATAAATGTAAGTAATCACATAGCCACCCTCTATTTCTTTTAGTCGGATATCGTCTTTATTCAAATCTGCACTAGGGAGTTCAACCATCCAAACATGATCCAAATAAGAAATTTGACTAGCAATAAATTTCATATTAATTGCTCTCACACTAGAAAGGTCTAAAACCACGTAAGCATCCGTAGTTTCAACCACACTTAGTGAAAATTCATAGTTAGGAAAGATTTTTTGAATAGGGTTTTCAGAAATAGCTTCACTCCATTCTGCTTCTCTGCCCAAAATAATTCGAATATTCGAAACATTAGCTGTTGGGCTCGTGTGAATACGATATTGATGCGCAACCGCGGTTGCCGCAACATAAGGACTTTGCGCAATAGCAACCAAAGCGTCCTCAATAGAATAAACTAAATGCTCAGATATTTCCCCTGTAGATTGGTTGGCTACTAATCGAGCAGCCAGTTGAACAGCATCTTGCGCATAAGAGTCTTCTTGTGCTTGAGTGGTAGGCAAGAAAGATATAATAGATAAGATGGTAAGTATAAATAATCTCTTCATACTCTATTTTATTTTGAGCGTTCTTTTAGCAACACACCACCACAACCTACTGACTACTAATAATTTGCTAACTAAAATCAGAAAAACAGCCTAAATTTTATTTTGAGTTTTTTACAAAAAATACTTTTAAATACTATAATTTGTCACTCAATTTTTTTTTTGTTTGGAATCAATAGGATGTTTATCCTATTAAATTTTATTCCTATTTTTAGAGGCTACTTGTCGGTAGTGATGTAGATTGTATGATAAGTTAGAAAAAAAGACAATGAAGACTATATTTGTAAGATGTGTTCAATATCTATACAA
>NZ_JHBV01000143.1 GCF_000724545.1 Aureispira sp. CCB-QB1
CTTTGGATAAATGTTTTAGAAATTTTGGTAGGAAATACTACTGGCAAGACTTATTAGACGCTGTTAATAAAGTATTGATAGAACATAATGGTGAAAATAGTGGTGTCAATCGAACACAGTTGTTCAAGGATATGAGGTTTATGGAAAGTGAAGCTGGATTTAGTGCTCCCATAAAAAGGTATCCTGATGGAAGAAAAAAGTTTTATCGTTATGAAGATAAAGAGTATTCAATACATCAAAGTCCTTTAACATTTCAAGAATCAGAAAGCATCAAAGATGCAATATTTGTATTGGCTAGATTTAGGGGATTGCCTCAGTTTGAATGGTTAAATGAGGTAATTCCAATGCTGAGTGATAAACTGAGTATTTCAGATAATAAGAAAGAAATTATATTGTTTGAGTCAAATATAGATTATTCTGGTACAGAGTTTATCGAGCAAATCTTTAATGCTATTAAGAACTCTAGAGTATTAAAAATAGCATACAAAGATTTTGTGAGTGAATCTCCTTACGAGATTATTTTCCATCCTTATATTCTTAAACAATATAATAATAGGTGGTTCTCCTTTGGGATGAATGAAAAAAATAAAATTAGAAATTGGAACTTAGCACTTGATAGGATTTATAGTATCGAAGAAATTGATCTCAAGTATGAAGATTATGATATAGATTGGGAAGATGATTATTTTTATGATATGATAGGTGTAACAAAAGGGAGGAATCCTAAATTAGAAACTATCATTTTAGAGATTGATAAAAATTTAACTCCTTACATAACAACGAAACCTATTCATCCAACCCAAAAAACAAAAGAGATATTAAGCAATGGAAATTCTATTATAACAATCCAAGTATATCCTAATTATGAGTTAGAAACACATCTTTTATCATTTGGTGAAAAAGTTAAAATTGTTAGTCCTCTCATAATTAGAGACAAAATAAAAAAAAGATTAGAAGTAGCAATAGCTTTGTATAAAAGTAGTTAGAGAGGTAATATGTCAATAAGAACAAAATATAGATGGGAGTATCCTTTTTGCTTAATCTCTGTACTTAGTGCTAGCCAACTTTCTTTAGGAACCTGATTTAGATTGTACAGTTGATCCGTTGATCTTAATGCCATGTATTCTATCGGCATAGGATTAATACATCTTTTTTTTCCATCAAATCGCCAAATTTTTTCACCACTCAGAATATTTATCTCATATCTAAAGTTAGATAATTCTTGTTCTAAGAACCGACTCACCAAAAGATCTGTTTTATTATTTCCTATACTATAGGTTAGAACTTGAGCCATTCCATTTTTGTCTAAACGTTTATTGATTATTCTAATAACATCTATCGTTCTTTCTAATCCATAACGTCCGCCATAGGTATGTAAAGAATCTTGCTGAGGAGATAATGCAAAAGGAGGATTTGACCATATATAATCAAACGATACAGAATTGTTAATATTAACATCAAAATGACTAAGTAAGACTTCTGTTCTTGAATTATTTAATGCAATATTTGTACGACAATAATCAATAGCTCTCTCATTAATATCGGTTCCAATAACATTAACATTAGTAGAAATTTTTTTTAGTTCTTGTTCCATTAAGATTAATGGATGCCCAGAACCAGTACACATATCCCATGCACTTATTTTAACTCTACTTTTTAGGTGTTTACGTACATTTGAAAAATATTCAATAAAAATATTTCCTTCATCTACAAATGGAAAAACTCGATTATTAGTTTGCGTAATAAAATCTGTACAAAGGAAAATACCATTTGTATGATTAATCTTCACTAATGCCTTTAAGTTATTAGTAGATTCATCTAAATAAATTAGATTTGCTTCTTGTAATTCTACAATTGTTTGCCTGTCTAATATTTCTGAAGGTATTGAATATTCGTCTTGGAATAAGAGTGTAAATAAGTCGTTTCTCTCTTTGAAGAAACGACTTATCAAACTATATTCTATGCAACTGATTGGCTCCATTTATAAATTGTTATTTCTAAGGTTTCGATCATGGTTCTAAATGCCTTTTCTTTATTGTAATGCTGGTTAACAGCTTGTCCATGACTATTTTTGTTTCGGACATGTCTTAGAGTACCTGTAATATAATTAATCTTAGTTAAAGGTATATTAAGTTTATCTAACGCTTTTCGTATTATTTTAAAATTCCCTCTTTCATCCAAAAAAAATTGAGAAAAAGCATCGAATATGGAATAAAAATTACTTACTGAAGAATCATGCTTTTCTTCTAAAAAGTCATTGACACCTGATTCTAGTTTTTCTAGCCACTTTTTCTTTTTATAATTTACGAATACTGCTTTTAATATATCTATTTTAGGTTGGTATTCATTTACAAGCTGAATATAATACCGCTTACGATCTACCTTTTCAGGAAGCTCATTTAGTACATCTTTTAATGGTCTTGCTATTTCCCAAACAGGAGAAAATTCGCTGTAAACATCTTCTTTTGCTATTCGACTAATATCCACACCTCCAGTAAATGTTAACGCTCCACACTGTTTAGTGTTCACAGGATTATGGAAACTAATTTTGCAAGCTCTCTCCCTTCCTCTACTATCTTCAAAAATAATATACATTATGTAATCAGAAGGTTTTATGAGAGGACTATATTTAATTTCATATTCATTAGGTTTATTTAATATTTCACATAATAAGTTTCCTAAAGAATCTAATTTTGAACTTGACTTCCAAGAATCTTTATGAGACTTTATATGTAATTTTTCTAAGTTCGTATTAACTATAATATTCACTTTATTAGCATTACAGCAGAGTTCGTCTATCCAGTGAAGTCCTTCTGTAAGCATAAAATTAGGATTTAAACTGCTATGTCCCCACCACAAAGAAGTTGATAAAAAGTATACTTCTTTTACTTTTTCATCCATAAAGATATTCTTGATACCACAGTGATATATATTCTTAATAAAACCTTTGTTTTGAGTTGTTCCTAAAAATAGCTTAGTTTGTCCATTGTTGATACGAGACATAATATCTCCTGTTCCCCATAAAGTATGGGGATTATTATTAATATACATATGCTATAGTTTGACTTGGTTCAGGCAATAGTTCTTCTATCTAAATATGTAATGTTTCATACATAAGAAGGCAAGATCCATTCAAAACAATCTTGTTTTGTGGTTTTGATAGACCTGTAAAGAAGAGATTAATTACAATAGTGTTAGACTAGTATAAAGTAATAGCCCTTGAAAAAATAGATGTTTTATAATAAGGAAAATGGAATTTTACTGGATGCAAAATTTTAAGAAAGGATCTTTTTTAGAAGTGTAATCATGTGGTGTGTTTTTATTTTAGTTATACGGGGTTATTTTTAAATGTGTTACAATAATTTAGAGCTTTTTAATATTTAAAAAAAATAATAAACTGAAATTTTGTGTTAAGATTTACCTTATTCTTGATGTATTGATTGCACACTCTTGTTAAGAAAAAACGGTAGAGTTTACTTTAAAAAACTAATACTATCCATAATTAAGTAAAATGATTTTCTTTTTTTAGAATAAAAAGCTAAAAATAAATGACCGTTTCTTTTGCAAAGAACTAACAGGAAAATCGGTAGGGTTTTATATTCAAAAACGGGAATATTTTAAAGCTAATAGGTACGTTACAAAATAGTAATGAGGGGGTTGCTAATTTGTTATTTATTTTAGGAAAAAAATCTTTTGTATCCTTACCCAAATACCCTCATTTTGTAAAATATTTTTGATGCTTGATAGTAAGATTCTAAAGATTTTGTTAATCTATAGTGTAAAAATCTACTAGTTTAGAGTCTTGAAGTGTTTTAAAAAAAATCATAATCTTATCTATACTTTGAGATTTTAAAGTTCCCCACTTATCATATCGTTGCTTACTAAACGTAAAAATAATTCTTTCTTTTGCTCTTGATAGGGCTACAAAAAAAGAACATTTATCTTCATCAGGCTGCTTTTCAAAACTCCAAAAAGCACCATCTTCTAAACCAACAAAAATTACAGTATGATATTCTAACCCCTTACTTTTATGGATAGTCATGACTGGGATAGAATTTTTTCCCAACAAAATATCGGCAGCTACACCCAAATTTTTCGACTCGTTATAGTTTTTCCTTAACTCTCCTACTAATTGCTTCAAAATAAATTCAAGAAATTTTATGTCTTTATACTGTGTGTAATTTGCTCTAATTCGACTAATAGAGGCAAAATCAAGAATAGCCTTCACTACCTTCACTATATCAATGTTGTCTTTAGACTGTTTTATTTTTTTTCTTAAATCCCCAATTAATTGATTAAACTCGTGCTCTAATGCTAACAGTTGACTATCATCAAATGAATTATTCAGCGTTGCTAAAAATTTTAAAGCTTCAATTTTTCCATCAACAACCTTTTCTTTTGAAACAATAAGAATTACATTGATAATAAATAAAATAACTTCCTCTGTTAGTAAATCTTGCAATTGATTTTCGTCTCGTGCATTAAGTCCATTAGCATTAAAGTAGTCAATAAGACTTCCTGCATATGTTGATAATTGCTGCTTTACAAGAATACATATATCTCTTGGATTTAAATTATCTTCATTTATCAATTTATGGACTTTTTTAAATAAGTGCTCTGTCTCTTTTTGAGGGGTATCATAGATAAAAACAGTAGACTCTCCTTGATTATCGTCCCATTTATCAGAAGCTTGGGTAATGTCCTGTTTATTTAATAATTCAGAAATAAGATAATTTTGAAGAGCAACTAATCTAGGAGCTGATCTAAAATTCATAAAAAGGGGGAGTTTTTTAGCGTTATAGCATTTTATATATTCCGTAAATATTTTAGGGAAAGCTCCTGCCCATATCATAATTCTTTGCTTATCATCTCCTACTGCTGTGAATATAGTCTTACTACTAGCAAAGCAAGTATTAAAAAAATTATACTGTAAAAATGTTGTATCCTGAAACTCATCTAAAAAAACGTGACTATAAGTCATTTGAAGATATGTTTTCACTTTAGGATTACTATGAATAATATATTGAGCTAACAACATAATCATCCTAAAGCTGACTTTGGGAGTATTAGCAGTCAACAAATCTTGCCAGATATTCCATCTTAATTTTTCTTCAGTTGTATCTTTTTTTAGTGGTAGAGTGGAGTGATGGAAATCCAATATTTGTTTTCTAGTATGTTGATTATAATAGGCAAGATTATTAGCTTTGTATTTATCCAATATTATTTTTTCTTGTACTAAAATGTCATAACCTGCACTTATTTTATAATCATCGGAAAGACCTAAATAGAATCTATCTAAAATAATTTTTGCAAAAGCATCAAATGTTAATGACTCAAAACGTCTTGCAAGAGTCTTTCCACAGCGCTTTAATACTCTATCTTTTAGATTATAAGCTGCGTCTCTTTTAAAGCTAATCGCTAGAATTTTATGTGGATAACGGCAAGTATTTGTTTCTAACAAAAAACAAGCTCTTTGTGCTAATAATTCTGTTTTCCCTGCTCCAGGACCTGCAACAATTAAAGTATTAAAACTAGACTTAGTAGCTGTTAACGCATTGGGTTCTAGACTTAGGTTGTCGGCAGGAATCCAATCTTTTACTTTCTTATATCTCATCTACCTAGAAGTTTATCAATACGATTGAATATTTTTACAAAAACAGGAGGTATATTTTTTTTCAATGTCTCATCATCTATTAATGATAGTGCTGTAATATGTGTAGAAGGTTTACCTCTTCCTAAAAAATGATAATTATACCAAATCATCAGTTCTTTTTGTTCTGTACTATAAGTTAAGCCTTTGGCTTTTTCAGATTTCAAAGTTGCTTGCACTCCTCCATTTACCTTTGCAAGGAATTTATCAGGCTCGGTTTCTTTATCAGGAATTTGTGGACCACCTCCCTTAGGTATGGCTTCTTTATAAAACTTAGAATAATGCTCTAACATCAAAAAATCAAGATCTAAGGGGAATGAATAAAAAATATTATATTTTTCCAAAAGAGGAAGCCAATTTAATATTCCCCCTTCTAATTTATTATCAATATAAGTCCATGTATGCATTGTTTCTAGACTATCTAAAGTTATTATTTTTCCCGTCATTATTTTTAATAGCTCTTTTGAGGGAACTCCTTTTTCTAATAATTGTTTATATGCATATTTTAATCGTCCCCAACCACCTCCATTACGCCCTACATCTAAATCTAGCAAAGTAATATAGGGAATATGTAATCTTTCTAAGAGCTTCCAAATATGGTTTACAAAACGATGCCCTAAGGGAATGAATGATATAATATTGTCATCAAAATCTACATCATATACCTCCATTAACCTATTAAATAGAACGTCTTCACTATCTCCTTCTCCTATTACCGCTAGTTTTGCAAAATATATTTCAGGGTAATTTCTTATAGCTTCTTTTATATACTTATAAGCTTCATCTTTTTTATCTGGAAGAATGATGGAGTTTACTTCTGTCGCATAATTCTCATTTACTCTAAAATGAAAAATAGATTCAGGGTTAATTCTTTTTATTATTGCAGGTGTGTGCGAAGACAAAAAAACTTGTGACTTTTTTTGTTCAGAAATAGATTTAAGTATTGAAATTACACGACCTAATAATTGAGGAGCAATATGATTTTCAGGCTCTTCTATAGCTAATATAGTCAATAAAGGTTGTATGGTATCAATATCTTCGTTAGTTAAATCTTCTTCGACTTCTAAGAGGGTACACACAAGTGTTAAATAAAACAAAGAACGATACCCTTCCCCTAAATCTGTTACTAGAAATTCTCTATGTGTTCCTGTGGGGCTAAAGGAAACTTCCATTTTCTTGAGAATTGAATCTAAATCACTACTTCCAAAACCTAATTTTGCATCTTGATAGCGTTCATCTTTATGGAACTTAGACCAAAATTTTATTAGTGCATTTTGAATTTTTGAAAACTCATTTAACCCTTGAAACAATCCATTAATACCTTCTATTTTATTTTCAAATTCAGATTTAAAAGTGTCACTAAACTTTATTAAGTTAAGTACTCTATATAAGATAGATCCTGAAACATACTTCATTTGTTCGCTAGGTTTTCTAATAGCAGGAACATATAATATTTGAATTAAAGATCTGTATCTCCGATCAAAAGTTCGTTTAGAGTCATCTGTTTCTTCTCCTCCTTCTGGAGCTATTATAAAATAGACATTAGTGTCAATTTCACCTTCTTGAGAAACATTACTTTTTAACCAATGGCTCTCTAGTCTTATTCTAAGGTAGGGTTCTCCATTTGGACCATCAATTACCATATGATTAAAAAAGTGTGGAACTGCTTCTTTCTCTTCTTCCGAAAATTCTATTTTAACTTCTATGGATAGAAATTTTTCATTTATATTATTAGCATCTTCTTTAGAGGCTATATGAAAGTCTTGGCGATAAATGTTATTTCCAGTTCCAAAAATTTTTATCAAAGCGTCTAATGCTGCTGTTTTCCCTGAACTATTTAATCCTATAAAAGCATTAAGTTTATTTTTTATGGCAATTGTAGTTCCTTCCTCATTGAATGAACGAAATCCTTTAATAGTTATTTTCGAAAGGTACATATGGTTTATTTTAATTTAAACAATATCACATATTAGCTATTTATATTCAATTTTTATAACTTTTCTTAGAAATAAATAGGCTTTGAAGTATTGTACAGCACCTTACTTGAAACTATTAGAACTAGATGAAAAAAATTTAAAACTTAGAAATAAAAATGATTATTTTTTTCCAAAGAACTAACAAGAAAATGAGCAAACTTTTATCCTCAAAATACCGTAACATTTTAAGAAGAATTAACTTTAAGTTGCTCCACTAATCAAAACGGAACAAACTAAGATCAATTCCCCTTGATTTGTTACACCTAATTGATACAAACAATACATCTTTGTATCATCACAATAAAACTACATGAAAGTCTTCTCTACTTTTTCTGGAATAGGAGGATTTGAACTAGGAATAATCAAAGCACTTTGAAAAGAAAACATTCAAATTGTGGGCTATTCAGAATTGGATAAATTTTCTAGTGCTGTTTTAGCATATCGTTTTCCTAGTATTCCTAACTATGGAGATATAAAGCAAATCAATATTGAGCAATTGCCAAATTTTGATGTATTGGTTGGTTGATCGCCTTGTCAGGACCTAAGTATTAGCAAGTGAAATAGAGAAGGACTAATGGGAGCAAGAAGTGGTTTATTCTTTGAGTATGTTAGAATTTTAAGAATCAAAAAACCGGCTTTCTTTGTCTTGGAAAATGTTGCTAGTATGAAAAATGAAGACAAAGATTTTATCTCTGAAACATTGGGCGTACAACCCGTCAAAATCAATTCTGCTCTATTAACTGCTCAAAATAGAAATAGATACTATCGAACCAATATTCCCAATATTGGCCAACCTAAGGATAAAGGAATCTTTTTAGAACACATTTTAGAAGATACTGTTGATGAAAAATACTTTGTAGATTGGCAAAATAGAAGAGGAAAAAAGTTCTATTTAACAGGATTTGAAACGGCACCAACTACTTTCTATTCTGCAAGAACCGAAGAAGGTTACCAGGAAAGAAATAGAAACAAAGAGCTCTTTGGTGTCGCAAAAGAAAGCAGGAATAAATACACCACAAAATATATCGCTAAAGATACACCTAAAGCCAATTGTTTGACTGGAGGAATTCGCAGAGAAAATTTATTGATTGTACACAAAAAATGAGGATTTGGCCAAAATGAGTTAGCTGTAAGAATGCCAACGCCTATTGAGTGTGAACGTTTACAAGGTTTTCCTGATAATTGGACCTTAGTTCCTCGAAAGGATAGAATGATGTCAGACACACAAAGATACAAGCAAACATGAAATGCTGTTACAGTAGATGTTATTGAGCATATTTTTAAAGCACTCAAAGAGTACCTTAATCAAACAAATCAATCTTTGCAGAGTGACACGTTTATAGCTCCTACAACATTACTCCAGAACAAGAATATTCCTTGATATGTGGCTTACTATATTCATCCTTTGAAGCAAGGTTTCAAATTGGCTACTCAAAAAGCTATTGTAGAATATTTTGCAAAAGAAGATCAAACCTCAATAGTAGAAACTTTTATTGAATCCAATAGAGAAAAAAGAACAGGATTCTTTGAGGCTATTCGTTACTGCAAAAAACATGACTATTGTTTAGTTATCGCCAATTTGAGAGTACTTTCTTTAGATGTGGATTTAATCTTCAAAGCCAAACAACAATTAGGAGATCTATTTAAATCTTGTGATTTACCTACGAGTGATAGGCTTTCTATTTCAATTGCTATTGGCTTTTTGCAAAGGAATAAAGAGTTATATGCCATCAAATCTAAAGCTGCGTTCTCTGTCCTAAAAGCTCAAGGCAAGATTTTTGGTTCTTCTCAAAATTTCACTCCTGAGACTAGAAAAATGGGTAGGATAGCTTTTCAAAAAAAGGCTTCTACTAATCCTAAAAAAAAGCAATTGGTTCAAATTATTTCCAAGTGTAGAGCTCAAAGAATGTCATTTGATCAAATTGCTAATGAATTGAATAAAAAGGGCTTTACTACTATTAGAGGAAAGCGTTTTTATAGAGCTACAGTTAAACGTTTAAACCTACCCTAGTTTCTTAATTCTAATGAAAAAAGCCCCTAATAACCAATTTTATCTAGCATAGTTATACTTTACATTTGTGTTAATGTAACTATTTAAACCACTTCCTCGTTCTGCTAACTGTTTCATATTTTCTATATTTCGTCTACCAGCACTTCTGTAAGTGTATAAATAACTCCTTCCTGTGCGAAATTTTACTTTTATATAGTTAGAACCTGTTTCGTAACTATAAACTCCGCTGCCACCGCTTCTATTTGAATATCTTTGCATAATTCTTATTTAATTTAATTTAATATCCCTATCCTTTTGGGGGATGTGGATCGTTACCAAAACTATTTTTTTGTCGTATTTGTCCTTGTTTATTATGTATTATGAATAACAAGTTCAGATTTTTGATTTTGTGCGATACCTCGTGCTACTTTAATTGCTTCTTTTTGTGTTTTAGTTATCTTGGTAGCATTTTGATTACCTGCACCTTTAACTGCCCATCCTTTTTTATGGGGGACTACATGCTGATTATTTTTCATTTCTTTTTATTAAATTGATTAAGAATTATATGCTGACGAAAATCGCCAGCATATTTTTTAGCGTAGAAGTTTAGCTAATCCTGCACAAATCAAAGCAAACATAGCAGCTCCTGCTATTCCTTTTGCTAGTTGACCATCAGTCTTAACACAAACATCACCTTTACAAAGGCTTAAATTGTTTTGCTTCATTTTTATGAAATTAAATTAAAAAATATGCTTAAAATTCTTTCAAAATTTTAAGCGTTTAAAATTGAATATTAGGATGACGTTACTTTACAAGACCAACTAGGATAGTTATCAGATTTATATCTATTGTTCTCCCATTGAAGCGGTTGTAAGTTTGATAAATGATCACTCCCTCCTTTTTCTTTTGGCTTTATATGGTCAAGCTCCCATCCATATTTTGAATTAGTATTGCCATACTGATCTCTTTGCATCCATGCTCCACATTTGTCTTTTCGATAAGTATTCTTATCATATCCTGATACAATTACTCCTTTTTCCCAAACAGCTTGGATTGTATCATAATTAAAGTTGGTGCCTGAAATTGTAGAATTATACATTTTGCTTATTATTTATTTTTGTAATTATTATATTTGAGGTATTATTCAATTATTATCAAATTCTTATTAGAATTTTGATGTCCTCACTAATTATATACGAAAACCGTTGCAACGGTTTTTAGTATGTATATATACACAACCCTTATATGAGTGACTGGAAACAGTTTGAAAAGGTTGATACACAAACCTTAATAAAATATATTCAAGAAGAGAGTCTTAATGAAAAAAAGCAAGATGCTGTTCTATTAGCATTAATGTTTAGGTTTCGTGATGAACTTGTACAAACGCTAGTAATTATTTGTAATAGCAGAGGGTATGATGAAGACGTTGCTTATACAATTGCCGAAAATACATTTATAAAATTTGCTAAGACTAAAAAATTTAATGCTCAAAAATGTACTGCTAAAAGTATTGATAAGTGTTTCAAATTATACTTGAACAGAATAGCAAGTAATTTACTAGCTGACTATTACCGCAACATAGTAAGAGAATCCAAAGGGTTATGTTATACAGGAAATGAAGAAATAATAACTTCTTTACCAAATATTAACGAAAATGTATTGTCTCCTATAGATAAAGCTATACATTGTGTACTAAAAAACCTTCCTCATGAAGAGTTAGTTGTTTACCTAACTTATAAGCAATATGAAAAAAAAGGAACTAAATTACCCCGAAAATTACACGAAAGTTTACGAACATACTTAGGAGGAAAGACTCAAAGTACAATCCGTTCTTATAAGAAAAAGGCTTTTGATAAAGTAAAACAAGCTATCACATTAGCTAAATCAATGCAACAACACCCTTAAATATGGATCATATAAAAAAATATATCAATTCTGTTGGTTTGGATTTTCCAACTACAGAACAGGAATTAGATAACTTTGAAAGGATTCATCAGGATAAAAAACATATAATTCCAGAAGGTAAAGCTGATCCTTATGATATTCTTAAAAGAATAAAGCAAAAAAATGAAGGACAAAAAAGTAAAAAAAAATACTTTAAAAGAGTTGTTCTCGCAGCAGAAATTACCTATAAATGCCATTCTCATAGAACTTTTGGAAGGGTAAAGTTTCAAAAACTGCAATATCTATGTGAACAAGCTTCAAACATGGAATTACAAAATAACTATTTAAAAAAGGCTGCTGGACCTTTTGATAATAAATTCATTCACTCAATTGGTAATGAATTTAAGAAACTAGGTTGGTTTAATGTCGAAAAGGTAAATAATAATGGCTATGAAAAAGTAAATTATACACCACTTGATAATGTACATAATTATAACCAATACTATTCTCGATATTTTCAGCAAGAAAATGAAAAAATACAATACATTATCAACTTATTCGTAGAAAGTAAAACTAGAGAAGTAGAACTAGTTGCGACTATTTTTTATTGTTGGAAAGAAATAAAAAATGAAAAAAGTATTTTCTCCAATCAATTGATAATAAAAAAAGTATACGCTTGGGCTAAAGAAAAAAAGAAATTTACAGAAAGAGAAATTATCAACAAAATTTCTTGGATGCAAACAAAAGGAATCTATCCAATCAATTAAAAGTTGTACTATACTTCTATAAAAGAAGAATCAATAAAAAGGGTCGTTTTTTTTAATACTAAAAATAGTCCCAGAAGCTTTCAATTTAATGCTGAAAGCTTCTAGGACTACCAAAAAAACTTCATGTATAATTGTTATACCGTTAAAAAATTAAGGTCTAACAAATAACACCCTATCTTTATTCCTATTATTAAAAAATGTTTCAACAGTTGCTGTCATATCATATAAATAACCACCTGAACTATCTAAAACATCTCGGAGTAATAATAAACTATTGTTATAATCAATACTTCCATTAGACTTATATCTTGTAATATATCCAACAATTGTATAAAAATGACCATAATTAGAAGCATGAAAACTAGGCATAATCATAGGTCTATGATAATTTACTCCATCCATTGCTCTTTGGTAAAAGTGAGCCAAATCTATGAGGTCATCAAAGCTAGAATTTGGATAGTCATAATTAGGGAAATTACTACCTCGTGCTGCATATTTTAAGTCAGCTACACTAGAAGCATATTGCCCATCATTATTTCTATCTGCTCTATAGAGAGGGTCATTAGCCCAAAATGCTTGATGAATTTGTTGAAGCGTTCTATTTTTCCCATGTTTACTACCAACAGCTTTTAAGCAAGTGTGTCCACACCAATAATATCTATTGGGATTTTCATTAGGATCAAATTGATAATAGTAAGGAACGTAAGTATATCCAGTATTGTTAGAACTAGAACGATGAGTTTGATTTTTTTCTTGTAGTTTGATTTTATCTATAACTTCTTGCCTAGGTAAATTAGGATTAATATTTAATTTGTCTAACAATTCTAAATGTCCTTCTTCAATTGTCTTTCCATATTTTTCTAAATATGAAATATCATCCTTAGTATATTCGATAAAAAACAACCCTCTTTCTTTACCATCTAACTCGCTTAGAATAATATTTTTTATTTTATCTGATAACTTAACATTACTAGGAATAGTCGCTAACCCTTCAATTTTTTTCAAAAAAATAGCGTCATTTTGTAATTTAGAGTTTTCTTTCTCACAAGAAAAAACGCCAATAAGAATTAGCAAGCTTAAAGCTAAAATTGCAATTTTTTTCATAGTTGTTTGTATTAAAATTTGTAAAATTAATTAGAATAACACCTATCACATATTTTTATTATATGGAGTTTGATAGGATAAACAATAGAATGCAATTAAGCGGACTACCTCTAGTAATAGGAAAGAATAACATTCTTCTCATCGTTATATAATTTATAAGTTTAATTAATATGAGAAGAAAAAAAGGAGAGAAACCATTGAATAAACAACTAATATGTTTATAATGCTTGTCATATCCTTGATATTAGTATTGCGTGGATGAAGTTTGGCGACTACTAAACGCTTTACTACCTTTTCTTCTCGGATTGCTATATAGCTATGCTGGTATTCAGTATAGCTATTTTTTGTACGAGCTTAAATATATGAAATTATTTTATCTTAAATAAATTTGAATTCAATTAAATTTTAAAGTAATTCAAATTAAATGTTACAATTCTAAGAATTTAGAAAATTCAGACTTTAAAGTTGGAGTAACTTTAATCAAATTATTAGGTTCATTTGAAAACTTCTGAAAATAGGCTTTTACTTTAGCTAAATTATCTTCTGCATTTTCAGATTCTTTTGCTAAAATGAGTACCCGAAAAGAAAGCAACTGCCTTCCTGTATGCTGCATACCTGTTAAGATACCTTCCATGAAATCTGTTTTTTTAGTTGTTTTATCAGGTATACTTGCTTGTAAAAAAGCGTATCTACTATCTTGGTAAAGAGGGTCTTGTTTAAAGACAAAATTTAAACAGGATTCATAACGTGAAAGCTCTCCCCTCCAAAATCTATGAACTTTATCATAAGAATGTAATTCTGCAAGAAATTTTCCTTGCTCGTATTCTGTCCAAATTTTTAATGTGTATATAGATATTTCATGTTCTTCTTCATTATATTCACTATATAGGTGATAGACATAATATACCTTTGCTTTTTCATAGCTTTCTCCTCCATAGTGTTGTAACTTTTTATCACTAAAAACCTTTTTTCGTTCGATGTCATAATTCTTAAAAAAATCATTCAAGTTTCTATGACTTTTGATAATAGTTTGAGGTATTCTTAGACAATTTTTATCTTTATCTGAAAGGAAACGTCTAATGTTTCTATCAACTTCTAAATATCCTTCTGTACCAGCTAGTAGACGTTTTGATTCCATACTTTTTGGTGCTTCTTCCGTTATAACCATTATAACATTTCTCGCATCCAACTTATGTCCTTCTCCTATATTACTATAATGTCCTATTGCCAAAGTAGGCTTAGAACCAACTCCTACTGCAAATTTAACATGAAGATATTTATCTCTTGTATAGGCATCAAAGAGATTCAAAACTAGATAAGAACCTGATTTATCTAGCTCAAATGTTCCAAAATAATCCCTAATCCTTCCTTCATCATCAGGTAGATTTTTAATTTCCACTTTATATTGCTCCCATATATGAACAATGGCTTTTCCCAACCCTCTATCTTCTGGGCTATTTCCATAATAAAAGTATAAATACCAATGAGTATTTATGTACTCCATGGCTTTTCCATAAGTATAGTTCTTTATTTTTTGAAATAGCTCTTTATCATTGATAGCAAAGTACTTTTTCTTTTCTTCACTATATTCTATATCGAACGTTGATTCTATACGTAGCAATAAAGGATCATTCGGTGAACAACCCTTTTTTTTATGCGATAGGGTACTTGCTGGAATATTCAAATAAGATGATACATCTTTTTGAGGTAAGCCCATTTTTTTTAAAAAATCCAATGCTAGTTTTAATTGGCTCATGTACATTTCAATTTAATTAAAAAATCAAATTGAAATGTACACAAAAACAACCAAAAAGTTACTAATCAAACTTATTTAGCTTTGAATCCCCATAAACAAAAACAACTCCCTCAAGCTCTCAAATCTACTATCATTCATAAAACGCTCCTTTGTAGCCTCTAAGCAAACTTGCTTCTCAAAAACACAAAGCACCTTTGCATTTTTATTCAAACCATGTTTAAGAGACAAAGAGCCTTCAGCTAAAACTCGTCCATATTGCTCAATAGTACGGAGCATCCTTTTAGAATCAATACCCCTATGATATTCCACAGCATATAAGTCCAAATTTTCACCCTTTTTAAGCATAAAAATAGCATCTGCTATCAAGTATTGATCTTGACCATAAGAAACGCTTGTAAGAGCTTTTAAACTACCATTGTTGGCACTTCCAACTTTATCATAGTAGGTATTGAAAAATAATACCTCGTTTCCATCTTGTTCGGCTTTTTGATAGACGTTGATTTGAATATCTATTGTGCCTTTACGGTGTTGGTAGTCCTTGGAGAAAAAAGAACTTCTGCCTATTGGTAGTTTAATTTTTTCTTCATTCCATCCCCATTCATCCATAAGCAAAGTCTTTGCCTTACCTAAAAGATAGAAGAAGCTTTCAAGCTTTCCTCTCGTTGGGTCTACGCCAAAGTCTAACCTTGCCACATACTTTTTCTCTAAAAGCAATTTCATGTTTCTACTCAAATAAGGCTTTTGTTTGGAGATACCCAAACGTACCATTTGTGAGTAGGTCAAAAATTTATAGATAGCAAGGCTTTCTATTATCTTACTATGTGTTGCATTGAATTTTTGCATAATGAGTGCTTATTGGTCAAATTTTGGCTTAAACGTGGGTTTTACTTCTCTTGTTAGTTTCGTGTCCGTGTAAGACGTTTCGCTCACGGTCTGAACTTGGGTATAGTAGCCCGAATTGTTTATAAAATATTGCTTTTGCTGTTCGAGTTCTTCTTTCGTGAGATAATACTTGCCACTCCCCCACTGCTCCTTAACTAGCATCGAGCTTGCTTGAAACATAAACGGTTGTACATCGCCCACCCTTGCATAAAATGAAAACTTAGGCAAGGCTAGTAATTTATCTACTGATACGCCTGTTTCCCTTGCTAGGATTGACAAGCTCTTATTTCCATTTCTACCAATCAATTTTACATCTGTATTGTTCAAAACATTATCCCTATGATCTCCTAAGTCACTAACCGTTTGATTCGCTAGAAGTAAGTGTACACCGTACTTACGGGCTTCTGTTAAGATGATAGATATTGATTTTGTCAAAAAGTTTTGGCACTCGTCTATAAAGCAAAAACAAGGTTTGCGAAATCTCTTTTCTTTCGTAGCTCTGCGGATAGCAATAGACTGTAAATTGGCAATCACAAACCTCCCAAATGCACTTGATGCTTGTAACCCTAGACGACCTTTAGAAGCATTAACAACAATTACTTTGCCTTGGTCGATGGCGGTTTCTAAGTCAATAGTTGACTTTCCAATCACCGCATTATAAAATAATTGTGTATTCAACAAGCTATTGGTTCTTGTATAAATAGCTAGTTTGGTTTTTTCATACATTTTATCGTAAAAAGCCGTTTTGAAAAAACGAATATGATTAGGATTGTTGTTATGTTTCAATGCAAAATCTACAAGGTGTTGGTTTTGTTCGTCATTCATAAAGGTTTGTAAGTCTGCTAAAGTTGCTCCATCCATTTTGAGTAAGGTAGTAATACAAGGAAAAAGCACTGCGCTCATGTACATTGTTAATCCTGCATCACCTAACAACTCTTCAAAAACGGCAACGAGCATTTGAGCTGTCAGCTCTACCGTTTCATCGCTCTTATCTTTGAGTTCAAACGGATTTAAAACGGGGGTATAGCCTTTTGCTAAACAAGGGTCAATATAGACCAATCTATTGGAATTATCTTTGTTCAATTTTAAACTTACTACTTCTTCTGCTAAGTCTCCATGAGGATCTATCAAAACAAGAGCATGACCCTGTTTTTTCGTGCTTATTTTTTGTAAATGATAGAACATAGAGAGCATTAAACTAGACTTACCGCTTCCGCTTTTTCCGCTTATATAGCAATGCTTTTTGAGGGCAGATAATGGCAATTGGCTTTTCAATCTTTTCAAAAAAAAATCTGCTCCCGTCAGCTTGCAACTTTGAATCAATTCGCAATACGATTCAACATCATTTTGGTATTTATTAGCTAAATATTTTCGTTCCTCTTGGGTGGTGATTTGTAGAAATTCATAGATAGGATAATAAGGATATTCTAGCTCGTCAATCTCGCTATCAAATAAGGTCTTAAATTCTTCAAAAGTAAACCCTCTTTCATACACCAACCATCTATACAATTCCCCATATTTTGATTCTAGCAAGACTTCACTAATCTTGACTTTTTTGTCAATTGCCCTTGTCCATACTTCAAAAAAACTCGTAATTAAATCAGGAACAGAAACAAAATCAAGGCTTCCTAAATCTATACTTTCATTCTGATTATAACCTAGATTTTCACAAAGTAAACGCTCCCAATGTTCTTCTGAAAGTACTTGTTGAGGTTCAAAAGTCATCATGCACAATATGGTTTTATTGGAGTAAATCAAGATAATTTCTAGTACACTTTTAAGTGCAATTATGGGTATACCCTATCAAATACGAAAAACCTTTGTATATGTTTGGTTTATCTATATAAAAATGAATCAAATAACTACGTTATCCGTATTGTATGGTTAATAATCTCTTTTTCTCATTCTTTTCCCTCTTTTATTATGCAACAACAAGATAAAAGTATTATCCTCGAATTTATCAAGAAGCTTATCTTCCTATTCAATGCCAATGTAAAACCGTTCCTTCAAAAAGGGGCTCAAAAAACAAAAACAGCATGGAGTATTTTTATCAACAGAGAAAAGCTTATCCGTGCAAATTATAATGCTTACAAGGCAGGACGATTAGGTGTCCAAAACAATCAAGAACAGGCATATAAAGAAGCTATCTTTAAGCATAGGCTAGTTGGTTTAAATTTCTCTTTATTGATGAAATTATACACTCGATATTTATATCCAAATGCTAATAACCAGGCATACATTTTACCAGGAGATTTTAAACTCTTACTAACTACTCCCCATGATTATGTTGTGATGACAAAAACAGATTATCAAAATGAAATTGCCAAACAAGTACAAGCCCAATTAGCGGATAAAGTCAAAGCAGTTCGGAATGAGTTGATAGAAAAACTACTCCCTTTCACATCGGGAACACAGCAAAGTGATTTAGACCAAGATTATTTTGCTCAAAAAGATGCTAGTCGTGTTAATTATTATTCTCAACAAAAACGCTTAGAAAAAATAGAAGAACGAGAACGTAAAACAAGTTTGAAAGAAGAAAAACTTGATTTAACAGAACACAAATTAGAAGCTCAACGGGAACAAATGGAGGTAAAAAATGAACGCTTGGGTTTACAATCGGATAAGCTCAATTTAGAGAAAGAATATTTGAATATTGATAAAAAACACTTAGACGTTCAGAAAGAAAAATTAGGGATTGCTCAAGATCGCTTAGAAGTGGAAAAAATTCAAATGGATAATGAACGCAAATTATTTGAGCTACACATGACCCGTCAAGAAATCGAGCATAAAACAAAGATGCTAGAATTGGCAAATCTTTCACTAGAACAACAAAAGAAACACAATGATATAGAGCAGATGAAAAAGGAAATGGAAATAACACAAGCTCTCCATGACCTAGAAACTCGTAAACGAGAACAAACTATTGAATTTGGAGAACAGATACTCCAGCTCAAAGAACAAGGCTTAGAAAATAAATTAGCACAAAAGGAAGCACAATATTTAAGCCTTCAAATGGATAATAAGCGAACACAACTTGAGATAGAAAATAAAATTTTGGATTTGCGAGATGGCGAGTTTAAACAGAAATCACAAGCACAGCTCCTAGAGATCAAAGAAAAGAAAATAGGTTTAGAAATTGACCGCATGAATATCCATAAAAATGAAAGACGATTAGAGGAAAGAAATTCAGAATTGAAAGACCAACTTCGACAAGAAAAAATTTACATAGAGGGTAAAGTTCAGCAAATGTATAATGAACAACACAGTCTCAATCAAGAGTTAAGAGAACAAAAATTCAGAACGTATAATGTAGAAAAAGACTATGGTAGGCTTATGCGTGAACTTAATAGTAAACCAACGTACATTGATTGGAATGATGTATAGCGTATAATTTGGTACTAATCATTGATCTGTGTATATTCAAGATGTATTATTATCTCACTTTTAAACTATATCATTATGAAAAATGGTGGAGAAGGGCATTAATTATCTTAGGATATTGCCTATTTTAGAGCTAATTATTCACTTTTCAACTCTTTGGAAGTAAATAAGCAGCAAAAGGCTTTTAGTGTATACTGAAAGCTTTTTTTATTGGGTTTATGATAGATTTGCCCTAGATATAATTTCTTGAATTTTTACAATCCACTTTGCTAAAATATTATAAAACAAAACTTAAAACAGCAAAATGGATATTTCCGAATTTGGATGGGTTCGTAAAGCCCAAGAAGTAAAAGAGGGTGATTATTGGTTTGATGGAAAGCTTTTAGTAACTCGTGGGGTACAAGCCAAGTTAAGCACCTTAGAAGTTTATTTGCTTGTCGTCAATGCAATGTATTTGGCACACAAGCAAAACGGGTGTGATTATTTGGTGGTTTTTATCAACGAAAAACGAAATTTGAAGCTCTTTTTCATTGACCAAGTCACCAAAACCGAGCTAGCTAATGGTGACCATCCCGAAGAACATCATTACGCTACATTAATGCTAGCTAGTGAGTACTAAAATTGCTTTAGGCAATTTGGATTAGCAAAAGGTTTCTTCTTTTGCTAATTTTTATAAAACGGATGGTCACAATATGGTTTATTCGTTCAGCAAAAAATAAAAGAAGTCACCCTCAAAATATATGACTTCTTTTATAGAATTTTACAAGTTTATATCTATTCGCTTTTCAATAAATCATTAGGCGTTTTTGATTCTTTTTGTTCTAGGTGTTTTGCACGTCTTTTCTTATTTTGTGCAGAATCAAATAAAGTATAACCTATATAGGTTGTAATCCCTGAATGATGTAAATAGGCAGTATTCCAATCTCTAAATGGATTAAGGCTAAAATGCCCTTTAACTCCAAATTTTAATCGCTTCCAAGCAGCTTCTATGCCAACAGTACCTAAAGCTAATACTTGTGACTTATTGTAATTAAATACAGTAGAACTAGTTTCTATCCCTATTTCAGCCCCTCCCTCTAGAGTAACGCCAAAATTTTTAGGCAAGCTCCAATGATAACCTAACATCATGGGAATACTAATATAATAAGTAGCCCAAGGACCTACTATATATTTACTTGTTCCAAATTCTGATGCGGACACTCCTATTGACAATTTGAATGGATGAAGCATATATTCATACTCGATAGAACCATATACCCCATGGTGCATTGGAAAGGCGTGTAAATCATCATAAGAACTTCCCGTTGGAATACTAGGTTTTCTAAACTCTACTATTTTAGAAGCTGTCCATCCTCCATGTATACTAATTTGGTGTTGGCTGTTGGCTACAAAATAACTAGTGATAAAAAACAACAAAAATATGTTTCTCATAACTTTCATTAAAATAAGTCACTAAATTGATTATCATCTGTATAACAACCTTGCCAAATAGCTTTAACACTAAGACTAGAAATATTATCCTCTATGGTTCCGCAAAAAAGACCATTCAAGAACCCTGGCCAGTTAAAATTAAAATTCATTAACTCTGGTGCTTGATACCCACTGTTAGGAGATATTATTTCTACGATGTAATTACAACCAGTAGCAAGATAATATCTATGCTTATAATAACCTATTCCCATTGCATCTGCACCTGATACATACTGAAAATTTCTTGAAGAAATTTGATCATTCCAAGATGTACCACCACTCATTGTTTCTAAGCCCAAATCAGGCAAAGCTGCCATAGTGTAACAATTGTGTGGGCCATAATTCCATATAGAAGTACTCGCAGCTGTTTCTACTTGTAGGCTTGCTCCGTTTCCTCCTTGATGCTCATAAACGAGCAATACGTGTGATCTTCCTGCTTGAAATTGTTGTGCCTTTATACCTACAAAAGCTTCTAAATCTCTAGGCAAATCACCAGTATAATGTAGCTCTTCATAAATTTTCTTGATGGACGCTAAAACTTCATCGTGAATAGCCTGATTTTGATAATTTATACTTTCACCATACTTCTTTTTCAATTCTTCTCTTAACTGATCTATTCTAAGAGAAAACTTAAACTTTCTTCCTATAAGAGCATTAAAGTCTTTCTCCAAAAAATCATACCCTTCAAATTCAGAATCAAATAGAAATAAATTGTTATTAGAATAATTGGGCATTTTAAACCCAACTAAATCCCCTTTTCCTGACGTAGCACGATTAAAAGCTTCAAAATTTTTATCGGAAATAACATTTTGACCATCTTCTGTGAAAGTCAAAACATACTCTTCCCCTTCATAATGACAAGAAATAGTTTTAGAGTTCTTTGTATTTTCTTTGTTTAAGATGGTATTATCTACAGTACTAAAAGTAGTCTCATCTATTTCTTTAGTGCATGCTCCTGTAAAAAGGTTAATAAAAACTAGGCTAAATAAACCTAAAAAGTAATTTTTCATAAGGTGTTATTATTTAATTGTCATGTGATTTAATCATACAAATATAACTTTATAAAATAATAACAACCAATCATTAATGAAACTTTAGATATAAATAACATAGAATATATAGAACCCCTATCTTTAGTTTATATCTTTTTGTTTTTTCTTATATTTTTTCAATAAACGTTGTTCTTCATGCTCTAATTTCGCTTCTAAGCTCTTAAAACTCTCAGGGCGTATATTTTTAACCTTCCTACTAACAAATGCTTTAAAAAGTGGCTTTTTGTAATTCATATCAAAGGATAGAGAAACATCATAACGACTTAAACTACTAGTCTTTGCCAATTCTAGTATTTTTTCCATTAACTCACCATCTTCTAACAAACTTAAAGTAATTGCATTTTCTTCCTCAAAAATGCTCTTTTTTATCTTTTTTAATTCTTCTTCGTATTGTTCTTTTAGTAAAGCCGTTTTCTCTTTTTTTAGCTTTTGATTTTTGGTTGCTTTTTCAGTTATTTTTTTACTGTTTACAACTTCATTTTTTTGTACAAGACCAACAAAATATGCTCCTTTATTCTTAACATTTTTTGTAAATTCTGTTACCTCTATGCACGTTTCTATATGCTCAATTTTACGACTAGAAATTAAATCTTTAAATGTATCTTCTGTTATTCCCCACTCTTTAATTTTTTCAAATAAGGCTTTTTGTTCCTCATTTAGAATATTTTTTTTGATTTCTTTTTCTTTAGGTTTTTGCTTCAACAACGGTTTAGCTCGTAAAGGAGTATTTTTTTTGATTATAAAGTTAATAACTTCAACTTTCCTACCGTTCTTTATTTCCTCAAAATCAAAACATATATCACAATATTTTTTTAAATCTTTTTGAGGTCTAAGAATAACTCTCTTTTTAAAATCCGCATAGAGCTTATATTGTTTCTTCTCAACTTCCAATAAATCTCTTAAAGTTTCAACATTTATTTTTCTACTCCCAATCGTCTCAAATTGTTTTAATAAAATAAACATTCTTATAGAATAGATACTTCTTAAAGATTGAATATTTCTAATATCATAGGCTTTGAAACGTTCTTTCAAATCTAAAAGATAAGGCTTTAAATCGTTATGAAATTCCAATTCTATATAAGCATTTTCTCCCCCCCTCGTCTCGCCATCAGGAATTGTTACTGTCGGGAATATGCTAATTTTAGCCCACCTTTTTGCTCCCTTTTCAGTAATATAAGGTACAAAAAGCTTCTTATCACCTAGCGATAATGCAGCATCTCTTATCAAGTCATAATCATTCCTACTATTACCATCGAAATAGTTAATCAAATCTTTAATATAGATTTTGCATGATCTAAATTCTTTATCTCCCTTTTTAATTAAACTTATCATCTTTTCAAAAATTCTCATTTCCCATAATTTGAAATGAAATTTTGCTTCCATTAGAGAGTTTGACTTAACTACAAGGTTTTTATTATTCGGAGTAGAAAACATTGAGATTTGATTATCCATATAATATGCTTTTATTTTAAACAAAGATAATATTTTTTCAAGCAAATTATGACTAAAAATCTTTTTTGTCATAGTTGTTCCCAATTTTGTCATATTACCTTCCCAAAAAAGTCATAGTTGTTCCCAATTTTGTCATATATCTTCCCAAAAAAGTCATAGTTGTTCCCAATTTTGTCATAGTTAGATGCTCTAAACCTAGCAAATAAAAGGGTTTGGAGCATCTGAAAATAGATTAAAATAGATATAAAATAGAGAAAACAACAAAACAAGCATAATTAGGAAAAATGTTGTTGTTTTTTATTCCTAAAAACTGATTCCCAATTTTGTCATAGTAAAGCATAGAATAAGTACTACTCTAATAAGTTTATACTATTACTAATCAAAATTTTAATGCTCGTTCCCAATTTTGTCATAGTTAGTGAAAGAATTTTCTTTTTGTAAAGTTGAAAATAAAAGCACACATACCTAAAAATATTAACGCTAGGAAAATTGTATTTTACTTAAATAATGAAATAATTTTTTAATTAAAAAATTATACTTTGGATTCTAAAATATCAATAATTAATTTTCTTAGAGTGATTCCTTTATCAAAAGATTCTCTTTTAAGTTTACGATAAAGCTCCATTGGTATATGTATGCTTGTTTTTTTTACTTCTTCTTTTTCTTTTTTAGGTTTTACTTCTTCCTCATGTATTTCACTTGTAGCTTTTTCTATTTCTTGATTATTTATAACAGGTCTTTTAGGAACTATGCCTTTAGGTTTTAAGGTTAGGGCATTTTTTATTTCAGTATTTTTCTTTTTTGCCATTTTAATTAAATAATTATAAGATTAAATAATTTTTTAATTATTTACTTTTTTAAGTTTTTAATTAAAGTTTTCAATAATAGATTGTATTTCGTTTGTTAAAGCAATTATCTCGGTTTTTGCTTTTGGGTCTGTAGCTTCATAAACACCTAACCCTTTAAGCATTGAATCTTTGTATATTACACGTTGTTTTATCTTACTATCAAGCGTCTTTATATTAAAATCTTCTTCAAATGCTTTTAGGGCAGATACAACGGTTTTCTCAAGGTTTATTCTTGAGTCAAACTTATTGCAAAGTATGTAGCTTTGCAAAGATTCATTGATTACTTGGGTTTCGCTTAAACGTTCAACAAATGGTTCTATCGCCCAAAAATCAGCCCCACTCAATAGAGTAGGAATAATAGTGATATTGGATAGTAGTAATATTTTACTTGTCATTTTTGACAATGAAGGAGTACCATCTATAAGAACTATATCATAGTCTTTATTTAATATTTTTATATTATTGGGCAAAGCTCCAGCTTCTGTTATACCAAAAACAGGAATATTAGGTAGTTCATCAGATCTGAAACTAATCCATTTCATAGATGTTTGGTTTGTGTCTGTATCAACTATACAAACTTTATAGCCCATATTCACAAAACAAACTGCCAAGTTTTGGCAAATTGTAGACTTGCCTACTCCCCCTTTTAGATTTGTAATTGAAATAATCATAAATATTTTTTTGGAGTTAAAATATGGATAGCAATATAACTATTTAATTATTTAATTAAATAGTTTTTTGTGTAAATAATTTTTTAATCTTTTCCTTATTTAATTTTTTAATTAAATAATTAAATAAGTATTGTATTAGTGTAGTTTTTTAGTAAAACAATTGGGTTTTGAAAAATTAAGATTTAATCATTATGGTAATTTGAATCACAAATTATAAGGGAGGAGTAGGAAAAACTATGATATGTCAAAATATAGGAGTGTGTCTAGCAAAAGATAAAAAGAAGGTTTGCATTATAGATACAGATATAAATCAAAGCACTTTAACTTGGTTCGGAATTAGGAATGAAAAACTACCCAATGTTCCCGTATTTTTTGCTCCAACTGAAAAGATACTTGCAAAGATATTGAAGGTCATAAAGTCAAATTATGATATTATTTTAATAGACGGCACACCATCAAATATTGAGTTGACAGATAGAATATTAAAATTATCAGATATTTTATTAATTCCTGTTGTTCCTAGTGAATCAGATATAAGAGTAACTGAAAAATTTGTTAGCCGTGTTCAAGAAATTCAAAAGCATTGTAATCCGTCTTTAAGCGTTCGTTTTGTTTTGAATCAAATAACCCAAACCAATAAAAGTAAAGAATTATCAGTTAGAGTTAGGAGTTTATGATTTTCTAGTTTGTCATCTCCTATTAAGGATAAGATAGTATACAAAAATGCTTATGAGAAGGGAAGGGGAGTTGCAGAAATGAAGGAAAAAGAAATAGATAAGGTCTATGATGAATTAAAGAAATTGATATGTAAAATTCAATTATTATCAGTTTTTAGAGATTTTTAGCAAAAAAAATATTTGCAATATTGTAAATGCAAACCCCATAAATGTACACCTATAATGAAATCTATTTTTTAATACTCTTGAGAGAATAGGATAATAGTATTAACTGTTATATCTAGTTTTTGTATCAAAAGAACTATTTGACTTGTTTTTTCGTATCATTTGCATATCATTGCGTATCATTGCGTATCACTTTAATCTAAAAATATGGAAAATAACGTACATACAGTAAGGGTCAATATAGATTGGAAACTATTAGCAATTATGAGTGAATTGTATAGTTTTGATGGTGCTTGGGAATTTTTAGAACAACAAAAGAGTAGTGATTTACAACAACTAAGAGAGATAGCGACTATTCGTAGTGTTGGTGCTTCTACAAGGATAGAAGGTGCTAAAATGACCAATCAAGAGATTACCTTGTTTTTAGATAAAATTGATATAACAGAGGTTAAAGATAGAGATCAGGCAGAAGTTTTAGGTTACTTTGAGGTGTTAGATACTATTATTGAATCTTACGAAAATATCCCAATCAATGAAACAACAATACAGCATTTTCATAATATGCTAATGAGACACAGCCCCAAAGATGCTTGGCATAAAGGGAAATATAAGCAACAAGATAATGCCGTACAAGCTACGTTACCTAGTGGAGAAAGTCAAATAATTTTTCAAACAACACCTGTTGGATTTCCTACACAAATAGCTATGGAAAATTTGATTTCATGGTATAATAAAGATAAAGAAACCGCAGTATTGGTTAAGTGTGCTATTTTTGTATACGAGTTCCTAAGTATCCACCCATTTCAAGATGGGAATGGTAGAATGAGTAGGTTGCTAACGACACTATTATTATTGAAAGAAGGTTATAAGTGGATTCAATATGTTAGTTTTGAACATGAGATAGAAAGTAAAAAAGTAGAGTACTATAAGGCACTACGAACGTGCCAAGCAAATAGACCTAATGAAGATACAACACCATGGGTATTATTCTTTTTTAATGCTATACGTAATATTCAAGGACAACTCAAAGAGAAGTTAGATAGACGTAATGCAAAATTAGAACTTGCCCCTAAAGAAAAAGAAATTTTAGGTGTAATAGAGAAATATTCATTGATTAGTTCTAGTCAAATATCAGAGAAACTTTCTATTCCCGCACCAACGGTGAAAAGGCTATTAAGGCAATTACTTGATAAAAAATTAATCCAAAAAGAGGGGAGTGGTAGAGCTGTAAGGTATAGACAAAATTAATTAGAAAACTTTTTTTCTAAAAAGCCTTGCAATCCAAAGCTTTTTGAATATAACAATAATGCTCTAGTAAGAGTTCTTTATTATTAACCACTACACAATGACTAAGTACAATTGACGAACTAATAGAGCTACATGGCTTGTTAGCGTACATTTTAATCCATCATCTATTGATGAATTAGAAAGCTTGAAAGAGTTAATCGAAGAAATGTATGACAATGTGGAATCTATTTTCTTAAAAGATTTGATTGATTTGAACGAAATTAACTGGAATGAATTAAAAGAAACAATTGTCACTAATAACAAATAACTTTTATCATAACCACTATGAAATCCAACTTGCAAGGGGTTTCGTAGTGGTTACCCCTTTTTTATTAATTGGATTTACCAAAATGATAGTACTTTGGACACAAAAAGATATTGCAACAAAATTGAGTATATCACCTGAATATCTTTGGGAAGTCAAAAAAGGAAAAAAGAATCTGTCTAAAAAAAGACAAGCATTACTTAAACAGTTTTATCAAGATAAGATTAAAGAACTAGATAATATTTGCAAACTAATTAGCATTGAGGGAGCTTAGAGCTTGGCTTTCTTGATACCATGTTTTTTCATCCAAAGTGATAGGTTGGCAGGAGTAGTACCATACCTATTCGCTATAAATTTTTGTGTAGAGCCATTGTTGAGCAAAGCTTCAATTTCAGGTCTAAATTTATCAAGTTTACTTTTGCCTGATCCTTTAGGTCTACCAAGCTTTATACCCATAGCCTTTTTTGCTTTTAGAGCTTCTTTTGTTCTTTGTGAAATCAAATCACGCTCAATCTCCGCAGCCATGGCAAAAACCATTGCCATGATTTTACTCTGTATTGAGTTATCTAATTTCCAATCTCCTTTGATAGCAAAAACGTTTATACCCTTTTCAATGGCAATATTGAGAACTTGCATAATTTCAAGCATACTACGACCAATCCTAGAAAGTTCGCTCACAAGTAGATTATCTCCCTTTTCAAGTTCGTCAATTATCGCAGCAATTTTCCTCTTTTTCCAACTCACTCTACCCGAAATCGTTTCTTCTACAAATTGGACTTGCCCTAGTTCTTTTTTGTTTGCTAGGAGTAAAATATCTGCTTTGTTTTTTTCAAGGTCTTGATCTGTTGTACTTACTCTAAGGTAGGCTATTGTTTTCATGGATAGTGCTTTTTGTTATAAATTAAGTGTAAACCCTATTGTTAGGGTTTTATTATAACAAAAAATATAAAAATATCAATGATTAATTATTACTTAATAATCTCAAAATAAATGATCGTTCTATTGCTGAAATTTGTAATCACTTCCATTTTTTTAAGAAAAACAATAAAACAGATAAGAATTGTAAGCAAACTACAGTTTTATATGTAGTTTGCTTACAATTCTTATCTGTTTTTGTTATTTTTGATATACTATTCACCAATAGAATCAAATATGTTTAGTAAAGTTAGTTGGGATATAATTAAAAAATTTTCGATGGACGATTATGATTGTTTTTCTTTTCAAGACGTGGTGCAAGAGTATCCAACGATGAAACAGAGAAACTTACTAGATGTCTTGTCTAAAATGGTTTCAAAAGGGATGCTTATAAAGTTATCTAAAGGACTGTATCATATTGTTCCCCAAAGTGCAGATCCTGAACACTACATTCCTGATTGGCATTTAGTGGCGAAATACTTGATGCGAGGTAAGAAATATTACATAGGGTATTATTCTGCGATGCAAGTTCATGGGTTAATAACTCAACCTTCTCTTAAAGAGATAGTGGTAATAAGACATAGGGTTAATCCTCCCAAAAAGATTATCCAAGGTATAGAATTTCAATTTATTACTCATGTAATGACAAGGTTCTTTGGATATAAAAAAACTTGGATTAATTCATATGAAAAGGTAATGGTAAGCGACTTAGAAAAAACCATTGTAGATGCAGTTACAAAACCTCATTTGTGCGATGGTGTAATAGAAGTTGCTAAAGCAATTTATGAAACAAGGAATAAAATAAAATTAGAAAGGTTATTTGATTATTTGATTCAAAACGAAAGTAAGGCAGCAATAAAACGTTACTTGTTCCTTTACGATTTGATAGGGCTTGAGTGGACAGCTCACCATGAAGGAATGCTTAAATTAAGGAATGTAGGGGAAGGATTTCCATTATTAGATACTTCTGCATCTGATGAAGGACGTAAAAATCATAGATTTGGATTAAAAATAAATGTAGATACTGAAACAATTAAAAACTCTTTATACACATGATTAAAAGTAGAGAAATTCAACAAATTTCAAATAGAGAAAAAGTTAGACCTCAACAGATTCAAAAGGACTATGTTATATCTTGGATTTTATGGGGGATATCCAATAATGATTTGCTAAAAAATGTATTAATATTTAAAGGAGGAACTTGTCTAAAAAAAGTACATATAGAAGATTATCGTTATTCGGAAGATATGGACTTTACCCTTAGTCCAGATGATGTATCAGATGATGATATTTATATTGCTTTTGAAAATGTTTTTGAGGATATTAAAGATGCTATCAATATGGAATTATCCATACTAGACGATGAAATAGGAACTCACGAGGGAACAGGGAGTATACATTTCTATATTCGTTATGTTGGACCACTAGGAGGGCAAAAAGATAGCATAAAAGTTGATATAACAAGAGGCGAAGTTTTAATATTTGATGTTGAAGAGAAGGGAGTTTTGCATGAATACACGGACTTAGAGGAAGAAGAGGACGAAAATGGTAGATTTAAAATTAAATGCTATGATTTAAAAGAAGTCATAATTGAAAAAATGGCAGCATTAATGGGGCGAACAACACCAAGAGATTTATATGATTTTGATTATATTACTAATACAGAAAGTATTGATCTTGAAGATGTTATTTTTGAGTTTGAGCGAAAAGCAGAGCATAAAGGTCACATATATACTGAATTTTCGGAGAAAGTAAAATCTAAAGAAACTACATTAAAAAAAGCATGGAATAATAGTTTGCAACATCAAATTAAAGATTTACCTAAATTTAAAGATATTTGGCGAGGTGTAAAGAAGCAGTTAAGGAAATTTGATAAAATTATTGAAAAAGGTAGTTGAGGTGTATTATTTAGGGATTCCCTTACAGTTCCGTTCATAAGGTCTGCAGACTGAACCCCATTTTATCGTAAGCCTTTTTAATACCATAGGATCTTTGTTTAACGATTGTTAGATATTAGACCCCTGATATTTTATCAGCTAACTAAATTTATAATTTTGTCCTGTACTCAAAAATCAGTTTTTTTAGCTTTTTGCATAAAAAATATAATATGCTATTTGCCAATGGAAACACTTCTACTTCTTAAATATCTATATAGAGTGGGTTTAGAAATATGGAGATGATTGCAAATTTCAGAAATAGAGCGTTCATTTTCTTTATATAGACTTTCTGCTAAACGTGCTTTGTCTTGAGCTTTTTTAGATAAACCTTTGGGGCGACCACCTTTACGTCCTCTAGCTCTTGCAGCTTCCAAACCCGCTTTAGTCCTAGTGCTAATAATATCCCTTTCAAATTCTGCTAGAGCAGCAAATAAATGGAAGGTTAGCTTTCCAGTGGGCGTTGTTGTATCAATTGCATCATGTAGAGATTGAAAGCCTACTCCAATATCTTGAAATGTTGATACTAAGTTTACCAAGTCTCTAAGGCTTCTTCCTAAACGATCTAGTTTCCATACAACGATAATATCTCCTTGGCGAAGCTGTTTTATCATTTCTTGTAATTGTGGACGGTTTGATTTTGCACCACTAATATGTTCGCTGTATATTTTTTCACAACCTGCTTTCTTTAGAGCATCTTCTTGAAGATTTAAAGATTGCTCTTTAGTACTTACACGTGCATATCCGATTTTCATAGTCAAAAGTTAAATTAAAAGGTACACTAAAGGTATAAATATTACTTTGATTTGTGCAACTACTTTATGTAACTATTGAGATTGTAAATTCGGGGAAAATTTGAATTGTTTTTTAGGGGTATAGCAAGTAACAAAAAAGGGGCGTTTACTAGAACGATAAATCCCGATTCCATTGTAATGTTTTCATTTGTTCTAAGAACAATTTTATCTGCTCTAACATTCCATTAAAAGAAAGAGATTCATCATAAATCATTGCTTTATAATCTTTTTTTCAAGTATTTAAGAAACTGTCAGGTGGAAACGGATTGATAGTTGTTGGATTATGAACGTTTTGTTTTAGGCTACTATAATAAATGTTATAAGTGAGTTTATGATTAGTTTTTTTACTGAACAATTTTACGTGATAATTACCTAAAAAGTTAGTATTTGATTATCTCACCAAATCGTTTCATGTCATCTATGAAATTTACACGCAACTGTTTTTTCTGAACCCTAAAGTATTGTCGTATTTCTTTTAGTGTTGTATTATAGTATGCTGGATTTTTTAGATGATTTACTTTTTTCTCTTTCAAAGACTTCAAATCAAAGTGATATTTTTTTCGTCTCTCTTTCTTGAGAACTCTGATATCTTTTCGTTGCTCATTTCTTTCTTCTTTATAAGAAATTTTTTCAGAATATATTGTTGCTGTTGTTTGCCTTTTGGTTGTAATTCTACAGACAGGAACTTGTTTTTTTATCCGTTCAGGATCCATTCTTATTGCATACGAAATTTGTTTTTTTGTGACTGATTCTACTTCTGACTTCATTGATTCCCATGTATAGTTTTCTTTATAAGAGTAGAGATAGTTATCTATTGTTTCTGCTAAATATTTGAAAAAAATCCCACCATTTTTATCAATATTTGCATAGCTATTAGGCGCTGATGAAATAAAATCAATACATTTAGTAATATACGGTTTATGTTTTTCTTGTTTTAGTGGAGCTAATAATATCTGCCAAAATAGTGAGGAATTATTTAGGTCTTTATGTCCATCATAAAATTTCATTTTACTACCTATTGAGCCATCTGGTTCTCCTGCAATTTGGGGGTGATTTTGGTATCCAGGAATCAATGCGTTACAAGTGTTGAGAATAGATATAACTACTGATGGCTTATTAGATAATATATCATCTAGCAAATCACTATATCTAAATGTATTGACACCTTTTCCAAGAAATAAAATAGGATAACTATCTTCTCTTTGCCAGTTCTCTCTATATCCATGTCCTAAATAAACAACAATAATAATATCCCCTTTCGAATATTTTAGCTCATCATCTATAACATGATTTATTTGGTCTTCTGTAAAATTATTCCCCATTAAATTATGCTCTTTAATATCAACAATACCAAGCATTATTGATATTTCTTTTACTTGACGATCAAATTTTTTTTCAATTGCTTCAGATGCTAATAGAAAAGCTTCATTATTAGAATCCATTATTTTTATATAATGAATATCTCTTATGTCTTTTGCGAATAAACTGAAATTCAGACAAAAAATAAAAAGTATTAATATGTTAATTTTCATAGTTTTAATATTAGATATAATGATATATAGACTTAATCTAGTGATAGAGGAGATGCAAATCTTTTTTCTTCCCATCTTTCTCTTAACTGATTTCCTAGAGATATATGAATAGTTCTTATTTTATCCTCAAATTCTTTAGAATGGGATTTATTTGCTTCAGATTTTGTAAATCTAAAATCATCACCAGCAATTTTTTGATATATATACTTACTCCCTGATTCTTTTAAAGAGTATATTTCTAAGGTATAGAAGTATATATCAGTTCTATTTAAAAATTTAATTGTCCCAAATATTGCATAAGAAGGTAAATTTTGTTTATCACTTGAATCAAATGTAAAGTCAGATGGTTTAATATGATTCTCTGAGTTTAGCCATTTTTGCTTGATACTTAGTATTGATCCAGCTAGATTTTCATTATATATAGGAATGTTCATTGCTAAAAAATCATTTTCTAAATATCCTGTGATGAATTCTGTTAGATCAACAAAATTGTTGTCTGACATTCTCACCCCTGCAATAAAGACAGATTTAGAATTATTTTTGGAGCTCTGAGCAAAAGAAACTTTTGAATAAATTGTTAACAACAAGAGTAGGAGTATTTTTTTCATAGCTAATCTAATATTTAGAGAATGTTATAGTTTGATTATTTTGGAAATTACCTGAAGTTTTCTTTTCTGAAGAATTAGAAAATGCTTTTAGCACTTGATTAGTGTTTTTTCTAGGAATAGATATAAGTATAGGCGATTGACTAATAAGCTGGGCTGGTAAATTATCTATCATGAATTTTGTGTATTTATTGTATCCGTCAAAAATTAGTTCTAAGGTATCCCTTTCTTCTAATCGTATTGGATTATCTTGATTCTTAGAATTATTTTCCGTTGTATGAATGTGATTTGAATTGTGATAATGATGCTCTGTTGTCATATTTCCCCCTGCTGTTGTTACTGTACCTCCACTTATATTCTGATTTAGTTGGTTTCCTGTGCCAGCATTGATAGGACCAGTCTGTAGCTTTTTTTCCCCATCGCCACAACTTATAAAAATTATAAGTGGCAATAAAAAGTATGTTATTTTTTTCATAGTTGTATATTTAGTGATATATACAATTATCTTTTCGTCTTGTACACTCTTTGTGTACTATAAGATTTTATAATAAAATGCCTGTAAATAAGAATGCACAGCTTAGATATAACACTTTGGATAAATGTTTTAGAAATTTTGGTAGGAAATACTACTGGCAAGACTTATTAGACGCTGTTAATAAAGTATTGATAGAA
>NZ_JHBV01000144.1 GCF_000724545.1 Aureispira sp. CCB-QB1
CAATAAAAATGTGCCTGACAAGGGTACATCGCTACCACCTTTTATATAACTCTATATTCAAAATGTTTGATTACTTCCAACAAAACAAACATCAACGAAATGATGTTAAGCAGAGAGTTTTAGCTCAATTAGAAAGAATGGATAGAAAAAGAGAGCTAGAAAACAAAAATGATTTATTAAGGGCTATACCTACCATTATTGAACAATCTAATGTGCCAATGAAGTTCAATGAAATAGCCATCACCCTACAAGACAATCCTCGCTTATTAAGTAATGTACCTTCCCTGCCATCTCATTTAGATAACCGAGAGAGCTTACACCAAATTCTTTACAGAGTAATAATTGAAGAAATACATACAATTATTAAAGATTGGTGGACAAGGAAATATTCTTTAATCTCTATCAGAACAGTATAGTAGTTTTGAGGCGTACTTGTGCGCCTCTCTTTATAGCATTACCATTCGTAAAATGCAAGTCAAAAAGATTTTGGAAGCTCTTTCTTACACAAACGCAGAGATAGCTAAATACACTAATATATCTGAAAGTGCAATTAAAAAGATAAGGGCGTGAATCTCTCCATGAAGTACCCAATCCCAAGAGAAAATCTTGGATTTTGTGCTGCAAAAACTGAAACAAGTAGTTAAAGTTGTAGAAGATGAAGCTCAAAAATAGCCAATCAAAGCTACCTAATCAATAAATCCCTATAAATAAGCTATTTAGGAGGAACTAATCAAGCTAATAGAAGGTTGTTGTCTTTGATATTTTTTTATAACTCCAAAACATAGATATATGGATTCTTGGGATTTTTACAAAGATAGAGCTGGAAAATGGCGTTGGAGAAGAACAGCCTCTAATGGGCGTATCGTAGGTTCTTCTGCTCAAGGCTATGTAAACAAGTCGGATTGCATTGATAATGCAAGACGAAATGGGTACAAGGGCTAAAAAAAAGGGGCTATCTGAATTTCAGATAGCCCTTTCTAATTCTAGTATTCGGAGGCAAAAAGAACGGTAAAGTGATTATGCTCAGGTCTCTGCAAGCCTGATTCTAAGTCTGATTTTGTAACTTGGTCAATAACAAAAATCTTCTCTTTTTCCTCATGCTCATAGACTAAAAGATAGTCTATACCTCCCTTTTCTTTTGCTAGGTTAATGGCATCGGCTATGATTGCCATGATTTCGGCTTGCTCTAATTCTGAGTGGATTGTACGAGTTACTAGTGCTTGCCCATTGAAGTGGTAGTCCCCACTAGGGTACTCTTGTTCCTTTCTTTTCCATCCCCAATTTGATATGTCCATATCATTTCATTTTTTGTTTGATAATTTGTTTTAGCGGAGATGTTTTTAATAAACAATGGCAAAATTACTAGTCAAAGTATGGGCTTGAATAAGCTGATTCACTAACATTCAAACTATTATTTATATGAGTATCACTTTTATTTGACTTCCAACCAAAAAAGTCTGTATATTGCCTTTCTATTTATGTTTGGAAAAAGTTAAAAACAAAGTTACTTCTATGGCTGAAACCAAGATTATTATTGCTATCCCTGAAGGCAAGATTAGAGATTATGTTGATGGTACTATCAGAAAAGATACTCCTGAAGAATATGTAAGGCAAACCGTTGAAAAACGACTTGTTAATGAACACAAATACTCTAAAGAACAAATAAAAGTAGAGTTTGGAGTACAGATGGGGTCTGGAAAAAAGAGGGCTGATATTGTCATATTTCCAAATGATGCAACAGAAGAAGAACTAAAAGACCAGCACAAAATCCACATAATAATTGAGTGTAAAAAGGAAGCTGTAAAACCAACAGATAAGAACAATGGTGTTGCTCAGTTGAAAACATACATGGCTGCTTGTAATAATTGTGAGTGGGGAATGTGGACAAATGGTATGCACAAAACAGTATTTAGAAAGGTCATAAATGATAAGGGAAAAACAGATTTTGAAGAATACAACGACATCCCTTCTGCTGATGGCACAACGGATGAGGATGAGAGACCAAACCGTAACACTCTAATTAAGGCTTATGAAGATAACCTGTTATTTACCTTCAAAACTTGTCATAACATTATTTATGTCAATGAGGGCTTTCAAAAACAACCTGCATTTTTCGAGTTTCTGAAAATCATCTTTTGTAAAATCCATGATGAGCGTAACCTACTTGAACCTATTGAGTTCTTCACTAGCTCAAAAGAAAGAAATTACAAAGATGGGCAAGCAACAGTTTATAAAAGGATTGCTAAGATTTTTGAGCAAGTAAAAAAACGTCATAGCCAAATATTTGATAAGAACGATGAGATAAAGCTAAAACCTAGAACAGTAACATTTCTTGTCGCAGAACTTCAAAAATACGCTCTATTAAGTACAGATATAGACATCAAAGGGAAAGCTTATGAGGAATTGGTAGGGGCTAATTTAAGGGGAGATAGAGGTGAGTTTTTCACTCCTAGAAATGTGATGAAAATGACTGTGGATATGATAAATCCCCAAGACAATGAGAAAGTCTTGGATAGTAGTTGTGGAACGGGAGGATTTGTTGTAACAGCAATGAACTCAGTAATCAACCGCTTAACCCAAAAGCTAGAAGCCCAATATGGAGAAAAAGAAGGATGGAACTCAGATGTTAGGAAAATTTTTAATGAGAAAATTTCTGAAATAGCGGCTGAGAACTACTTTGGATTTGACATTAACCCTGACTTGGTGAAGGCTACCAAGATGAACATGGTAATGAATAACGATGGTAGTGGTAATATCATCAAGTTAAATACACTTTTACCTGTTCAGGAGTGGAGTGAAGACACAAGAAAGCATCTAGCAAAAGCTCTTGGAGTTCCTCTTATCAAAATAAGAAACCACAAAACTATTGGCTTTTTTGATGTGATTGTGACCAACCCTCCATTTGGTTCTAAAATACCTATAAAAGACCAACAAGTTTTAGAGCAGTATGATATAGCTTATATTTGGAATAAAGATGCAGATGGGAATTGGCTAAAAACAGACAGACTTCAATCAAGTGTTCCCCCTGAACAACTTTTTATTGAAAGAATCATCCAATTACTAAAAGAAGGTGGTCGAGCTGCTATTGTCTTACCTGATTCAATACTTGGTGCGCCAGGTCTTGAATATCTAAGATATTGGTTAGTCAAGAACACTAGGATTATTGCAAGTATAGACCTCCATGCAGATGCGTTTCAACCTAGAAATGGTACACAATGTTCCGTTTTGTTCATTCAAAAAAAGACTAAAGAAGAAATAACAGAAGAGGAAAAGAATCGAGCCATATTGGACTATGATATATTTATGACAATGATTGACCATATTGGGCATGACAAACGTGGCGGGAAAATTTTTAAGCGAGACGATAAAGGGAATGTGGTAATGCTTGAAGTTGAAAAACTTGTGAAAGAGAAAGATGCTGAGGGTAATCTTATTTCAAGAAAAGAGGTGTCTCAGGAAAAAATAGTCAATGACCAAACCATCCATGTTGCTAAAATATTTGCTGATTGGAAGAAAAAACAAGGTATATCATGGTAGAAGGAAATTTAGTACGCAAAATAGATTTTTTAGAAACAGAAGGTTTGGATTATACATATTTACCAAACCCACTAAAACACACCTCTGTTTCCTTATCTGATGTGTTTAGTAACAAACTCAGATTAGAAGCAAATGCCTTCAATCTTGAAGCAATGGCTGAAAAAGAAAAGGTCAAAAATAATAAATTTGGCTTTGTAAATCTTTGGTCTGAGGATGGTCTAGTTTCTCATGCGTTTTATCCAGGTCGATTCAAAAGAATTTATGTCTCAAAAAAAGATGGGAAGCCCTTTTTCTTACCATCTCAATTGACAGAAGTAAAACCTAAAGCAACCAAGTATATATCGCCAAAAACCTATAAGTCACTTACTGGAATCATAATTGAACCCAATAATTTATTAATGACAAGGTCTGGAACAATAGGAAAATGTACCATATCTTCAAAAACAAATATAGGTCAATTATATTCGGATGATGTTATTAGAGTTACATTTAAAAACCATGTTGATTTAGGATATACCTATGCTTACCTACAAACAAGAACAGGGCAAACAATACTACAAACAAACAACTATGGTGCTGTTGTAAAGCATATTGAACCTGAACACCTTGAGAATATAATTATCCCTAATGCACCCCAAGAACTCAAAGAGGCAATTCATAAGTTGGTTGTAGAATCATTTGATTTAAGGGATAAATCAAATGAGTTAATTGATAAAGCTGAAATTATATTATATAAGGAACTTCAATTAGAGGCACTAGAAGATTTGAAAGTGGAATACCTTGACAACTCTGTTGGAGTAAGAAATTACACAACAAAGTTAAGTAAACTAAATTTAAGATTAGATGCTTCTTACCATATTCCAATTTGTGATAGAATCATCAACCACTTAAAGATGAATTGTAAAGAGATTAAATATCTTAGGAATGATGATGTATCTGATTCAATAATTCTTCCAAGCAGATTTAAGCGCACTTATGTAGCAATAAAGGAGCATGGCATAAAATTTATTGGAGGAAAACAGATAAACGACTTAAATCCTAGTTCCAATAAATATTTGTCAAAGATTATCCATAAATCAAGATTGGAGAAAGAATTAGCCCTAAAAGAAAACTGCATCTTAATAACAAGGAGCGGAACAATAGGCAAAGTCTCCTTAGTTCCTAAACATTGGGAAAATTGGGCTGCTAACGACCATATTATTAGAGTATTCCCTAGTAATAATAATATTGCTGGATTTTTGTATTGTTGGCTCAATTCTGAGTATGGGTTGCAGTTAATCCGACAACACACTTATGGTTCGGTTGTAGATGAAATTGATACTAATCATGTTGGAGATGTACCACTACCTATTTTTAACAATCAAACAAAACAACAAGAGATAAATAACTTGGTATTAAAGGCTAATGATTTAAGATACAAGGCTTACTTGAAAGAGCAAGAAGCTATCAAAAAAATGGAAGAAATTATAAACACCACAAACTAATAAACTACACTATGGCAACAACAACAGACATAGCAGGATGGCTTGATTTTGTAGAGCCTGAAAATTATGAGGAAATTTATTGCATTTATCGCTCAGTAAATGATGCAGATGATTGGGGAGCATTCTCATGCACAAAGAAGAATAGCTCAAAAGGGAATATGTACTTCCTAAAATGTGATTATTGTGATGATACTCTAATGTTAGCAAGTGAGAAGGCAAAAGAGTTTTTCCTTAAATATCTATCTGATAATTATGTTAAAAGTGATTTGGATATTGAAGGTTGGTATTATCTCAATCGAGCAATGGGCAAAAATGACTAATTCTTGATGTACTCCACTATAATTTTGGTAGTGTCAATAAGCTAAGAGGGTCGTCTTAGTCTATTGACCACCCTTAAATATTGCTTTATTTACCCATATTTATTAACTTTAGAATAATTCTTAACAAAAACTACAATATCATGGGAGACGTAGGATTTTAGCAAAATCAAAATGGGCTGTTCTAATAATTTTGGAACAGCCCATTATTTTTGTTTTAAAATGAAACATTTTGTTTCTAAACTCCGTTTACATCTCTTTTACCTAAACAAAAAGAATGTAATGAAAGAAGATATTTACTCAGACCTAAATGCTATGAATTATGAGTATTTGATTAGAAGAGTTTACAACTGTGGACGAAACTACAAAAAAGGGGCTGATGCCGATATTTATAGACGTTTTATTAGAAAAGCTAGGATGTTTAAAGACAAACAAGATGGTAAGTTTGTAAATTCTATAAAAACTGAACAGGATTTGCTTAATGACTATCAAAATGAACTTGTTAATGTTGTTCATCATATTGATAAAGCAATCCTTCACACCCTCAACAACTACTCTTCTGTACTATCAAATCCACAACTGAATGACTTAAAGGAATGTAGATTACTTTTAGATAAACCTTCTGTATCAAATGTAGTGAGCGTTATAGCAAAAGCTGAAAAGATTATGATAGATATAGGCTTATATCCTAGCTAAGAACCTAAAATAAAGTGCTATGTGAGCCTATATAAGAAAAGACTACAATTTTATCTTCTTTGTTTTTTTTGTAAATAATGAGCACATCAGGAAATAGATGAAACTCACGATACTCTTTGTACTGTCATTGTAACTTGTGGTCTCTATAACTAACTGGCAACCTTTCACCATTTTCAAAGAAAGGCATAACTTTATCAAGTTCAATTAAAATTTTTGGGTTACTGTTGTATTTTTTCAGCATCTTTATAAACTTACTAGAGAATGTAATCCTATATTTTATCATTCCCTAATCTCATTAGTGAGATAGTCCATCGCCTCTTTTGCTGTATCAAAAAATGGTCAGTTTTGCTCTGCTTCTAAAGCATCCTTATCTATTTGCTCCATAAACTCATTTTGACGGTAACGCTCATAATCCTTTCTTGGTATCATTACGGCTTGTGAACGACTGTTTCACACAATGAGTTTCTTGTCTTGCTTCAAAAAAGTTAAAATACTACTCCATGACTTAGTTTTTAACTCTTTAAGCGACATAACTACCTCTTGATTCATCTTGGCTTAAATGATGGGTAAATTCCTATGCTTAACTGTATAGTTTTTTTTCGTACTTTCAAGTTTGTTTTAAACACATAAGTCAAGGAGAATATGGTAAAAGGATATGTAGCTTATTACAGGGTTTCAACAAAAAAGCAAAAACGTAGTGGTTTAGGTCTTGAATCACAAAAAGCCATAGTAGAATACTACTCTTCTAAAGAAAACATTAAAGTAGTAAAATATTTCATTGAGGCAGAAAGTGGGAAGGACATAGCTAATAGACCAAAATTAGATGAAGCTATAAAGCTGTGCTTAGACAAAGGGTTTACCTTAATTGTAGCAAAATTAGATAGGCTTTCTAGGGATGTAGAACACGTTTTTAAAATTCACAAGCAACTGCATGAGCGTTTGGTATGTTGTGACTTACCCCAAACTGATACCCTAACATTATCTATATTTGCAGGGTTAGCCCAAAAAGAAAGAGAGCTTATCTCTATTAGAACCAAAGCAGCTCTAGCAACAAAAAAAGAACAAGGTCATAAATTAGGGAATCCTGATAACTTTTCTGATGAAGGAAGAAAAAAAGGAAGTCAAACAACAATCCAAAAAGCCCTAAACAACCCTAACAACAAAAGAGCCATTCAGTTAATTAGTAGTTTCAAAAAGGAAGGATTAAGTTATCAAAAAATTGCAGACACTCTCAATAACAACGCATTCAAAACCGCTACTGGAAAGCCGTTTGGAAGAAACACCGTTAAATACATCTATGATAAATACATCCATAAAAACATAAAAGCATAAATATTCTTTTATGTTTTTATGGTGGACTTAGAAAGCTATTAACTTCTCTAAAAGCCTTTGTCTATCCACAAGTATATCTATTCCTTTACACAATTCTTTCATATCACTCCCCTCTCGTTTAGAAGTTTCGTCTATCAAAGCCTTTCCATAAAATTGAAGCTTCTTATATAAACTCTTCCTTTTGAGGGTTAGCAGTTTAGTCTGTATATCTAAGTTTTTGATTACAATTGGATATTCCTTACTCCAAGAAGAATTATCTACTTGGTTTAATATAACTCACATTAGAACTGACTTTGTTCTACTTCTAGTAAAACAAAGATGTCTTTCTATAAACTGCTTAGTTATTTCCCAATCAGTAGGGCTAGGCGAAAAAGGCACAAGTATAATATCAGATAATTCAACTATCCTTGTTGTTAAATTAGGATGTGAAGGACTACCATCAACAACAATATATTCGTACATATTTGTTAATAGAGGGAACAACCATTTTATAAGTTTACTATGATGGGCAACAAAAATAGGGATTTGGGGCAACTCCCCTACCCTTTTTGTTGTTCGCAACAAAGAGCTTTGATTTATGTCTGCATCAACTATACATACATTTTTATCAATACTCGAAAAATAAGCAGCTAGGTTCTGAACAATTAAAGATTTTCCTACTCATCATTTATCATTTAATACACTAATAATCATCGCTTACTACAAAATCCATTATCAAAACTGTTTTGTTCTACACAAACAACTAAGTAGTTCAAGAGCATAAAAACATAAATATGACTTTATTTATTTATAGAAAAGCATAAAAACATAAAAGAATAAATATGTTTTTATGCTTAAAGTTCTTATCTTTATCCAAAATTATTAGCTCTATGATACTTTCATCTATCAGTTACAAAGGTGGTGTAGGAAAATCTACCATCTCCCAAAATCTTGCAGTTCTATTTGCAAGTAAAAAATATAGGGTTTGCATTGTTGATGCAGACGAATCTAGTGTTACCGTTAAATGGTCAGGGTTAAGAATGGAAGAAGAAATAAAACCGACAATACAAGTTGTTGGAATGACTGACCCAAAAGCTATTATTGGCACAATAAAACAACTCTATGAAGATTATGACATTATAATCATAGACAGCCCTCCAAGCTATCAGCCTATTAGTGCTAAAATAATGCTAATAAGCCACATCATATTATTCCCTATTAAACCTACTGGAAAGTCTGAACTATGGACAGCTAGTGATATTTTGGAACGTTATCAAGAAACACAAGCCTTAAAAGATGATAAAACAATTGCTCGTTTTGTAGTTAATGACTATGATTCTCGTCCAAGCTTTCACAAATCCTTTGTTGAAGTATTGAAGGAAATAGGAGAAGAGTATAATGTTCCTGTAATGAATACCTTAATCCACCATCGCACCATCTTTGGAGAAGCTAACAGTCAAGGAAAGGGCGTTATTGAAGAAAATAATGAAAAGGCTAGTTCAGAAATAAAGGCATTGGGCAAAGAGATTTTAAAATTATACAAACAAATATAGTTGCTATATTTATGGAAAAACATAAAAGCATAAAAACATAAATATTGTTTTACTGACAACAACGATTATTATGGCAAAAAAAGATTCACTTAAAAAACACCTACAAAAAGGTTCACTAAAAAAAGACCTCCCAAGTACAGAGGAAATAGAAAAAATCACAGAACAGGTTTACAATAAAGAAGAGGAAACCAAGAAAGAAGTAAAAGAACCTAAGCAAAGAACAACAATAGACATACCTAAATCACTCCATATAGCTGCAAAAATGGAAGCAATGAAGGATGGAATAAGTTTAAAAGAGTTTCTACTTAACTTAATCCGAAAAGAGCTAGACAAAAGGAACAACACAAAGTAGCCATAAAAACATAAACATAGATAAACATAAAAGCATAATTATGGCTAAGAAAAAAACATCTTTGACAGTTCAAGGCACTAAGATTAGGTTATACCAAGAAAAAGCAGAGGACTTCATTTCTCTAACTGATATAGCCAAAAAGTTTAATCCTAGAACAGGACAGTTGATTTTGAATTGGTTACGCACCCGTAGTACCATAAGTTTTTTAGGTGCATGGGAGACTATTCACAATGAAAATTTTAATGTACTCAAATTTGAGTATATTAAAAATCAAACAGGAGACCCTACATTTACCCTTAGCGTTTCTGACTGGATGGAGCAGACAGAAGCCATTGGAATCAAGGCAAAAACGGGTAGATATGGAGGTACTTATGCCCATAAAGATATAGCTTTTGAGTTTTTGTCCTACCTTAGTCCAACATTCAAACTTTATGTATTCCAAGAATTTCAGCGATTAAAAACTTTAGAAATAGAAGAAGCAAAATTAGAGCTTGATTGGAACTTAAAACGTGTGCTATCCAAAGTAAACTACACTGTTCATACAGATGCCATCAAAGAAAAACTTATCCCTCCAAGAATAACTAAAGGACAAGGATTTATTTATGCAGGTGAAGCTGATATTTTGAATGTAGCAGTGTTCGGTATGACTGCAAAAATGTGGCGACACCAAAATCCTAAGTTAAAAGGTAATATTAGAGATTATGCTTCTACTGAACAATTAGTTGTCTTATTAAACTTAGAAGCTGTAAATGCTGAATTAATTAGGATGCAACTAAGCCAAGATGAGCGAGCCGAAATATTAAACCAAGCTGCTATTAAGCAAATGCAATCTCTATTAACTTCACCAAGCCTACCCAAAGTACCTAAGAATACTAAAAATCTCCCTAAAAAGTAACATCCCAAAAACCCCTTTAAAAAGGGAGGGGGGGAGCGCAACTGGGGGAGGGTTGAACGGCTAAGAACAAATCCTTTAAATAGGAAAATTTGAAAAAAAATCACCACCAACAAATGCCTTCTATGTTGTTGTTTTTTAATTTTTATATGTTTTAATGTTTTGTCCCCTCTGGAAATGGCTTTAAATCAACGATTTATAGAGGTTTGGGCAAGGAAATTAGGATAAAAGGTAGTGAAATTAGGACGAAAGGCAAGGAAATTAGGATAAAAGGTAGTGAAATTAGGACGAAAGGCAAGGAAATTAGGAAGGGTAGTGAAATTAGGACGAAAGGCAAGGAAATTAGGTTGTTTTTTATCCTAATTTCACTACCTTTAGTGTGTGAATAGACAAAAGTAGAGGATTATCCTATTTTTCTTACTTTATGATACACATAGGGCTAAGAGCATCCTAAAATCCTTGCTTTTTATTTGTTTGATATTGACTAAAACGCTAAATGGTGAAAAGAAAAACCCATATAGAGCAAGTGCCTGAAAGAAAGAATACTATAAAGTTGGTAGTTAAATCCAATGATTTAGTAGAAGCAAGATATATGTTCAATGCTTGGGAACATAGGTTTTTTGGATTCTTGATGACCTTAATAGGAAAGGATGATTCAGCCGAAGATGTTTATAGAATATGGTATAGAGATATTAAGAATGAGTATAAGTTAAAATCAAATAATTCTTATGACTTATTAAGAGAAGCTGCAAGAAGCCTCCGCAGCAAATCGGTTTATATTGGGTGGATAAAAGATGAATTTCGTAGAGGAAGAGAGTATTCACTATTTGAGTTTGTTGATTATTTAGAGGGTGGTCAAAGTGGTAGTGGTGTGCAAGGACAAGAATATGTCGATGTGAAGATAGGACAAGACATAAAGCGTTATTTGGTTGGGTTAAAAGAAAAGTTTACATCCTATGATTCAAGAAACACATACAAACTAAAACCCTATGCCACTAGAATATACGAATTACTAAAACAATTTGAGAATCTAGGGGCTAGAACCATTAGAGTACAAGACCTAAAGGATATGTTCCTAATAGAAAACGAATACCCCAAGTTTTCTACATTTAATCAAAGTGTTATACAACCTTCTATTAAAGCTATAAATGAGCATACAGACCTGTATATTAACCCCAAGAGAATCAAAAAAATTAAAAAGGGTAGGAGGGTTGATGCACTACAATTTACCATTCAACAGAAAACACCACAAGAGATAAAACAAATACGGAAAGAAGAGCCTGAACCTCTTTTGATTCCAGAGCAGGGAGAAGAGGGAGTAAAAGTAGATAGTATTATTGATGAAGATAATGTAGTAGATAATCTATTTGAAGAGTTTAGAGAAGTAGTTGTAGGGAGTTTTGGAGTATCACCACAAGCATTTATAAATATGCTTAAAACTGGCAATTATAACAAACCTAGCATACAACAAGCTATTAATGTAACAAGAAGAGCTAAGGCTAGGCAGGAAATACGTACAAGTGTAGCAGGATTCTTCTTAAAAGCATTGAAAGATGGCTATACTGATGCTAAAGAAGAGAGTCGTAAGAAGCAAAAAAAGAAAGAGGCAAAAATGGAAAAATTAAAGCTCAATTTAGCTAAATTGGAAGATGAGCGTAACCAAAAGATAAACTCAAAGATTAGAGATTTAACATCTAAGGATGAAACTGTAACACGTCTAGCAATAGAAAAGCTGACAAGTAACACTCTTATGAAAGCTGTTATTTCAAAAAAAGAAAAAGCTCTAGGAAGAGCTTTAGAGATAGATGATTATCGAAGTGATGAGCGTTTGAGAGGGATGGTTATAAATAATATTGTTGATACTCAAAAAGAGCATTTTCAAGAAATTCTTAATGAATATGAACCTCAAATAGATAGCATCAGAAAAGAACTTCAAAAACTAGGCAAACTGTTTTAATTCCTATCAAAAAGCTTTAAAAACAATCTCCTGAGCATTAAAAAAGTCTTTGGTAAATTCTACGGCTTTTCTATTATCAAATGCCTTACAGGTATAAATGTCAGCACTAAAAAATGGGAAAGGTTCATCCCATGCGTAAAAATGAGAGCCTGACGTTTCCCAATGCACCCATCCAGCCCATCCAAATTTTGGGGATTGGTGGGTAATAGGTTTCATTAGTATAGACATATCAAGAACTTCTGACAATTGTTCTAAGTATTCTTCAATTTTGGAAGCACTAATTTTTTGCTTACAAGTTCCCTCAATGACTAATCTTTGTCTATGAATTGTTGGTGCAAGATTTTTCATTACTATATTTGAATCTTAAATAATTTGTGCAAAAATAGAGTAATAGTTGGAATTTTGATAAAAAAAAACGAAATTAGGAAGAGTATAATTCTTTGTATAACAACTTAATATCATAAAAATATGAGAAATCACGAAGGAAGAGGTTTTGAGGGACTATAACCTCAACCTAAAATTAACGTATAAAACAGGAATTATCTTAGATGGTAATTCCTGTTTTTATTTTTTAATCAAAATTTTTAATTATGTTGAAAAATTACACATTTTTATCTAACAACCAAATTCGGTTGTATTTCTCAAATAACACCTATCGAGATGTTTATTTGACCGAAGATTCAGGGCGTATAGTAGGATACCCTAAAAAGCTATTATTTACGACTGTTACCCATACTGGTATCATCTTGGGAGCTGATGTAAATAGTAACCAAAAAATCATCATTCACAATCATCCTGATGTTGGGTATGCTCACCTAATTTGGTTTAGCGATTTTGCTAAAAATGGTCGTGTAACCTACCAAGCAGAGCAATGTATTAACCCTCCTAAGACAGTTATTGCAAAAGCTTTAAGTGCAACGATTAGAAGGGTACAATATCGTCCAGCTACTTCAAATTGTCAAAACTTTACAAATTCTGCGTGTCACAATAAATCCTATTCGCCTGATTTGGGGAGAGTTTTAGGGGGGATTGCTGCTGTTGGACTTGGTGTTTTAGCTTTAGTTGGAGTTAGTACAGCTGCTAAGTAAAACAAAAAACAGGCTACTATTATTTGGTTGGTAGCCTGTTTTCTCTTTAACCTTTGCCACAACAAAGACAATTTGTGTCATTTGTCGGTCCTAGATTATGGCTGAATGCTTTTTGTATTCGTTCTAGGAGAAGGGTATCATAGTGCAGTTCTCTTCTAGTCTTGTTAATTTCTTTTATAAATTCTTCTTTTTCTTCATCATTAAGCTCTAAATAGCCCTTCAATACGCATAAAACTCTTTTGTTATTCATTTTTAAGTTTTTATAGTTAATCAAAATTTACCACATACATCACAGTTTGTACTTTCCATTGATTTTGGAACTTCATTACATCCTGCACAAGACCTTTTATAGTTTCTCAATGCCCATCGCATCCCCTTTCTTCTTTCTTTTTCTGAAAGAGGGTTTTTGTTATCCTCTTTATCCCTATTAGCTTTTTTTATATCAATTTTTTCCTTCTCTTGTTTTAACTCCTCAAACTCACTAGGAGGGTATTTTGCTAATGTTTCATATTCCCTAGCTAATATTGAATTTTCTAAAGAAGATTCAAGGTAGCTAGAATATAAATCGTTCCAAGAACTATTAATACTCCAAGCACTTAAAACTAATTGGGCAATGCCAAATGGAGAGGTAATTACTAATCCCCATCCTAAAGCAGCAGACTTTGTTCCATATGCAACAACTAACCCTCCAAGTAATATGGGGATTAGAATACCTAAAAAACTAATACTACGCAAATACCATTTTAAGTTAATGGCTCTTTCAGAGTAGATATATCCCGTACCAAATGTGTGTAACGCATCATTCCAACATTCTTGTCGAAGTTTGTCAAAGTGGTTGTCTTTATCCATAAAGTAATTTAGAAGTGGATGAGGTAAAAAGATATATTACGAAATTTACTTAATTGTGTTACATTACATTATAATCAATAAACAGTATAATTACTATCACTCACATCCTCATAGTAAATATCTTGAAACATTTGACTACGTTTTAGCTCTTCCATATTTCTGTGTTCCTCAACTGACATAACAGATTGATTAATGGATTTTAAGTTTTGGTGCATCTTTTCTTTTCTCATAGCCATTTCGCCCTCTAAGGTTAAGACAATCTGCTTTCTTGAAGCCATTATATCACCTAAAAGAGCTATGTCCTGTTCATAATCTTCTTTCTTCTCATGGAGCTGCTTTAAGTCATACTTACCTTCTTGGATTTTTAAATCGCTGCTTTTTTCTCGAATATCTAAAAGAAGTTCTTTTGCTTTCTGTGAAAACTGTCCTTCACGTAATTGTAGCAATTTACCTTCTATGTCTATTTTCAATCTATCATTAGCTGATTGTTGGCGTAGAAACTCCGCTTCCTTTAATGCCATTTGATTCTCTAAGCCTTGTTCTTTTAGTTGGAGTAGTTGTTGCCCATGTGTAACCAAATTTTCTCTATTTTTCATTTCTAAATCATGGAGACCTTGCATTACTTGAAACTCTTTTTTGAAGCGTTCTATATCGTTAGTTTTACGCTGAATTTCTAAAGACATATTCATCAATTCAAGCATTTTAATCTTATGTTCCATATCTCTATTCTGCATTTCTATTGCAAACAATTTACGCTCATTCTCAAATAGCATTTGTTCTACTCCCAATTTTTCACGTTGAATTTCCAAGTGTTTCTTGTCTAAGTCGAGTTTGTCAGATTTTAAACCAACACGTTCATTTTGTACCCCTAATTTCTCTTCTTGTATGGTAAGGCTCTCTTCTTTTAATCCGACTTTTCTTTCTCGCTCTTCAAGTTCCTCCATCTTTTTTCGTTGAGCATAGTATTTAATGCGACTAGCATCTTTTTGTGCAAAGAAGTCTGACAGGTGTTCTCCCTCTTCTTCGTTTGATACAAAGGGTAGTAGCTTATCCATTAAGTTTTTTTTGATGGCTTTAGTTCTTTCAGCAATTATATGTTCAAGTTGAGTGCTAATTGTTTCATTGATTTGTTTGTGGTATTCTGTTTTTGGAATGACCATATAATTTTGTGGACAAGTCGCTAATTGAAAAAATTGTTCTTGGGTTAAAAATCCTTGATTGCTCTGTTTAGGATAAAGGTATCTATAATAGACTTTCATAAATGACTTAAATGTCAATCCTGCTAATCTGTTTTTAAAAACAGCATTTTGATATTCTTGATATGCCTGGTCATTTGGTGATAGATTACCTAAGTGGTATTGCTTATAATTTTGGCGGATATGCTTTTCTCTAGTTGAAATTTTATTAACAATAAGTTGGATTTTTTTGTAAATGATTTTTAGATAGTGCCATATAAATTGAAGGATTTTTTTGAGATAAGATAAGATGATTTTGCTTGTTGATGGATTGGAGTTAGACATAGTTTTAGTTTTTTGAGTGAGTGGTATTGATGGAACAATACGGTTATACGTTAAAAACTACTTATTTGATTCAAAAAATGATGCTCTAAGCAACTATATATGCTGAATTACCGTATTTAATTGGTGTGTTCCATAATATACCTCTAAATAGTGCCTTAAAAACACCTTGAATCACTTAACTAAAACAATACTAATTATATGCTTTTTGATGCAAGACAAGTTCTTTCTGAAGAGAAATGGACAAAGCTACTAGACCAACACTTAGGTTACAATAAAGAAGATAGTATAGACATGGGTAGTCTTGACTTTGCTTCTGCTCCTGACTTAATTGTTGAGTTCTTTGATATGTGGGTTAAGAAGATGGATAGAAGTGTCAATATTGCTAATGTCTTGACAGATGAACCTTATGGGGAAGAGTATAGACGATTGATGTATGAAAGGGGATTTACTTATGATGAATATTTGACATTATTTGATTCGGATATAGAAGAAGATGAATATCCCCATTATCCAGTTTATGAGTTCTTGCAGATATTGACAAAGGAAGAACGAAAATTTTTAGTGAATAAATATGAGCCAAATGTGGAAGGCTATTGCAACTTGATTCAAGATTCGGTTAGGGGTGGAACAGATTTTTTTTTGAAAAGATTGAAAAGCCAAATATCTATTTCACACCTAAAGAAGCATTGTTACATAAGTGGTAAAAGTGGTTCAGGAAAAAGTAGTTTAATGCTCTCAATGTTCTACCACATCCAAAAGTTAAGTCATAAAAAGCAACAGTATTCGTTGGTGTTAATTGACCCTCATGGAGACTTAGCAGAAGAGGTAACAAGTTTAAAGCTCAACAAGGAAAATCCTGATAGACTTGTTTATATTGACCCTTGCTTGTCAAAAGGGCATACTCCTGTTCTCAATCCTTTTGAGTTGGAAGATAAGAGTGATGAAGCTGTTGAATTGACAGCTCAAATGATGGTTGCTGTATTTGAAGAACTACTAGGTGATGTTGGTTTGACAATGTATATGAGTTCACTTCTATTTCCTTGTATTGCTACATTGCTCAAAAAGGAAGGGGCAACCCTAGCAGACTTACAGACTTTTATGGATGATGAGCTGAATGAGCATCTAGTAAGATTTGCACTAGAGCATAACAATAATCCAACACATAGACGTTTCTTTGAGACCGCATTTTATAACCCTATTTATGAGAAAACCAAAGCTGCTGTTTACACAAGAATCCATAGTCTTTTGAATACACAACTGTTTTATAATTCGGTTGTGGGCAAATCTACCATTAACTTAGAGGATGCAATGGATAAAGGTAGGGTGATAGTTGTAAATGCTTCTAAAGGTCGTCTTGGGCTACAAGCTTCTAGTGCTTTTGGTAGGTTTGTAATTGCATCCCTCCAGTCTATTGCCATCCGTAGAGCCTCAAAAACAAAAGCTGCTCGTAAACCCTGTTTTTGTTTTATTGATGAATGCCAAAATTTCCTTACAAAATCGGTATCAGTTATCCTTACAGAAGCTCGTAAGTATGGTGTTCACTTACTTTTAGCAAATCAGACAGTAAGTGATTTAGGAGAGCATAAAGACAATATTCTCAACAATACAGATGTGAAGCTCATTGGTAGAAATGGAAACAAGAGTTTGGCTATTTTAGCAAGGGAAACAGGCGTTAAGGTTGATAAGTTACTAGAACTACCTAAGTTCAATTTTTATGCAAGAGTAGGTGATGTAAAACCCTTTGTGTTCCAAACTAGCCCAATGTTGGTTAAAGAACAGCGAGGAAGTCAAAAATATTATCTTACCAAAGAGGAATTAGAGGCTCAAAAACAATTCTTTGTAGAAAAATCTGGGTACTACCTTCCTGTTAAGAAAGTACAACGAACAGCACAAGAAACAATTAGCCCACACAACAAAAATACCTCATTTAAGCCAAAATTTGATAAGTAAACATCATGCAAAAATTTAATGCAACGCATAGTAGCATCATAGAAAAATTAGCAAAATTCAAGTTCTTAACCTACTCCCAAATGGTCAAATTGGGGGTATCAAAGTCAAAAGCATATATAGGTAGAAATATGCAACTTCTTTTGACCAAAAAGTACGTTGGAAGGCTTGATTTTGGGGTTCATCCATCTAAAGGAAAGCTAGAGAGCTTCTTTTACTTGTTGCCCAAGTCAAAAGCCCTTTTGGTGGACGAATGGGATTGGGAAGAAAGTAAAATTCGTATGCCTATTGGCAGAAGCTCTTTTTTCTCCAAAGATTATGAACACCGTAAAGGTGTGATTGATTACCACATTCGTATCTACCAAGAAACGCAATCTAAGAACCAAAGCATAGTATTTTTTGATACCTACTTTGACAAAGTAGGAGCTGCAAAACAAAAGAACCTTAAAGCCCTTACTAATATCCACTATGGAGAGGGAGATTATCTTATTGCTGATGCTATTTTCATGGTAAAAGATGGAGAAGAGTTAGACCTTTATGCTTTGGAGTATCATAGGGGAACTGATACCAAAAGGATGCTTCGCACTATTGAAGAATATGGGCGAGTTTTGGCAGATGGTTCATTGTCTATTAAACATGGACTTAGAAAAAATGCTAAGGTGGTTTGCTTGTTTGAAAATGAATCTTGTTTGGAAGCAACAAAATCTCGTTTTATGCAAGATAGGAGATTTGAGGTGTTGAGGGAGTGGTTTATATTCGTTATGTGTCAAAAATAGACATTCCTAGCTTTTTAAATAATGAGAGTATAGTTTCAGTTGTATCATAAACGATAACAGAAAGATTTTTAAAATGCTGGTTTTTTAAAAGATAAGGAAGGTCTTCTTCTGTTTTTACAAAAACTAGGCATTGTTTTCCTAGTGCTAATGCTACCCCTAATTCAATTAAGGAACTTGAAGCTACTTTTTTAGGGTATATTAGGATGAATTTATCTAATAGCTTAATTTTTTCTAACATCTTTCTCATTGAGAGGATATTATTATCAAAAGCCTCTTTGGCTTTTGCATCCTTTCCTAAAAAACATATTTGGTATTTTGGTTTTGGAAAAACTTCTAATATGGTTGAATGTAGTTTGATATACTCTTCCCACAAACTAGAATATTCTTCTTTATCTAATGCACCCATAGGAGCAGATAGAAATATTCCAGTTTTCATTTTATTGTCTGTTTCTTTTAATTTTTGTATGTGTAGAAATTTTTCTAACTCTCTATAGTCAAATATTCCCGTTGTTGTTTTTATTCTATTTTTTTTGGAATCTTTTAGGAACTGCCTAATCAAGTAGGGAACTTTAGTGTATTCTGATGATGTATTTTTGTACGTTTTTGGTTGATGTTCTTTAGATTTGTCTTTAATTAGTTCAAGTACCAAACACCCTGAAACAATTGCCCCTTTTGAATTTAGGTTACTATATTGCCCAATAGTTATTTCAGGTGTTTTACTGTGAGGGATTGGAATTATAATCCGTAGAGCTTTCTCTCGTGTTTCGGTAGTTTTTAAGTCAAAAATTAGATGACTATTTGCAAGAAGTGTTGAAAACCCCTGATAGTCTGCATCATCTTTGGGTAGTAAGATGTCTATATTGTTTTTAGAGTTTCCAATATTTAATATGGCTCTATGGATTTCATAATTTAGGCTAGTATCATTTTCCGTTCGATAATAAATGAAAAAACTTTCATTCAGAAAATAAGCAAACTTACTTTTATGTTTTTTGACTACTGGAGGTATTTCGTGTGCTGCATACTCCTTTACAGTATCTAATAAAGTATCATATTTCTTCTTTTTCTCAGCACCTTTTGCCCTATAATTTGACAATGTGGAAGGGCTATATACTACATTTTTTTTGTGGGCAATCCATTCTAAAATAGTTTTAGCTGCAATGCCTTTTTTTTGTTTCAGCTCTCCCAATAAGGCATCTAATTCATTATTGTAATTTGGAGTATTCATTCTTTTTTTTGAATTTAATTTTGAACTAATTAATTCGATATTGAAATTAAAAGTTCAAATGAAATTAGATAAATTTATCTTTTTGCGAGAAGAAAGGTTTAAATTTATGTATTAATTCAAAAAAAAATGGTTGTGCTGGATTCAACACAACCAAATATTTTATGTAATCCGAGAAGAAACTTAGTAGTGTCATTGTTTGGCGACAGGTTCACTACTAGAATGGATTGAAGCACATTATAAGCTTTTTTTTAAACTTATCAAGTGTATTCTCTCCTATTTTCTTCTCTTATTTTTCCTTGAAAGCGTGAGCCATAATCCAATAATATTGGTTGTCTCCTATTCAAAGTAGAATAGGAAGGGATTGAATTGTCTATAACTAACTTTTTACTCAATAAAAAAATATTATGGCTTTTGATAACATTGAAATCGAAATTAAAATTGAGGTGACTGAAGATGTTTTTCACCAAACAAAACAACATTTACAAGAAATAGCAACTAGAAAGGGAACAAAACAACAACTTGATAGATATTTTTCTACTAAACAGGAGGGGTATTTAGGTAGTGAAAAATATCCCTATAAGTGGTTGAGTATAAGAGAAAGGGGGGATGTTAAAATTTTAAATTACAAACATTATTATCCAGAAGGTGAAGAGAAACATCAATATTGTGATGAGTTTGAATGTGAAATATCTAACCCCAAAATGCTTGCAAAGATTTTATCTGCGTTGGGTGCTGAGGAAATAGCCTTAGTCAAGAAGAAAAGGGAAACTTTTGTATTTAAGGATGAATTTGAGATAGTTTTAGACCAAGTAGATGACTTAGGTTTTTTTATAGAAGTTGAAGCAATTAAAAATCAAGGAGGGATAGAAGCAACTAGAAAAAAAGTAGAAAATTTTATTAACTCTATTAACATAGGCCAATATAGGACAGACTATCGTGGTTATCCCTATTTGGTTTTTCAAAAAACTAAAAAATGAAACAACATTTAATATCTACAGAATTTGCAAGTTCGTGCTATTTTCGTTCATCAGTAAAGCCACCATATAGAAAGGCATTAATTAAAATCACAGATTGGTGCAACCTTCATTGCGCTCATTGTTTTGTTTCAGCAGGTAAACATGGTGAAACAATGGAGTTTGAGAAAATCAAAAATACTTTATTACCTGCTTTAGTTAAATGTAAAGTTATTAGTGTAACTCTAACAGGGGGAGAACCGTTTGCCCATCCGAATATTATGGAAATAATCTCTCTCTTCTGTTCTAATGATATAAAAGTTAGTTTATGTACAAATGCAACCTTGTGTTCTGAAAAGCAAATTAGAACATTGTCTAGGCTAAATGGAGTGACTGTAAATGTTAGCCTTGATGGATTTAGTGAAAATAGTCATGGTAAGTTTCGAGGTGATAAGAAATCATTTTATAAGACAATTGAAACCATAGAATTATTTAGCAAGTATAAATTGCTGAAAGGTCTGCTTGTTACTCCAAATAGATTGGGACGCACAGAAGAATATGGCGAATTATGCGAATTTGCAATAAAGAATGATGCAAAATATGTTTTAATGAATCCCCTCTCTCTTTTTGGTAGAGGAATTAAAAGTAAAGATAAACTATCTTCTCCAACAGAAATGATGAATGAAATAAAAGCATTAACATCAAACTATTCTAAAGACCTAGAGTTAGTCAATATCCGTTTTCCAAATAAAGAACTACCTCTTTCGTCTTGTGAGGCAGGGAACATAATATATGTTTTTGTTAATGGAGATGTTACAGCCTGTCCTTATTTAGTCTTTGCTACAGAAAATGGAGATAGTCAGCATAAAAGAGAAGAGTTTATTTTAGGAAACCTACTAACAGATGAGAATGTGTCTGAAAAAATAATTAATTACAATATTTATAAAAAGTATAAAATAGGTTTTAATGGAATATGTAATAGTTGTAGTATGGATAGTATTTGTAAAAAAGGTTGTCCTGCTGCGGTTATTGCTTCAGGACAACGAATTGAGGGTGTTGATTTTGAGCAATGTCCAAAATCATTAATTGAATAAGATATGTTTATAGTATTTGAAGGTTCTAATGGTATAGGAAAATCATCATTAGTAAAAGAAGTCGCAAAAAATATTAGGTTTTTAGGTGAAAAAGTCCATGAGACCAAAGAACCAACCACAACTCAACTCGGAGAGCTTATTAGAAGTTATGAGAGTGAGGTAAAAGGTCTACCTTTTGCATACCTAATTGCAGCAGATAGATACCTTCATATCAAGAATGAAATCCAAAAAAAACTAGATGAAAAAATGATTGTGATTTCAGATAGGTATGTTTTATCTTCTTTAGTTTTACAACGATTAGATGGCTTGGATTTAGATTTTATATGGCTACTTAATAATTTTTCAATAAAGCCAAACCTTACAGTATTATTAACTGGAGATGATAAAATCATTGAACAAAGGCTTAATTCCAGAGCAACAAAAACTAGGCTTGAAGCCAATAATTCCATAAAAGAAGAATTAGATTTATATGAACAAGGAATGTTGTTTTTAGAAAGAAAAGGCTATAATTTTATGGTTGTGAATAATACTAAGTATTCAATTGACCACAATGCTAAAATTGTTACAAACCACATAATGAAACTGGTTTCTCAGAGATGAAAAAAATAATTCTTTCAATAACAGGTAATACGGCAACAGGAACAACAACATTAACTAAAGCAATAAGTGAGCGATTAGGTGCTAAAGCAATATTATCTGAAAACTATTTTAAAGTTAGTCCTTTCTTTCATAAGTTTTTGAAAAACCCATCAAAATGGGCTTTTCATAATCAAATATTCTTTTTAAGTGAATATATAGAAGAATATACTAAAGCAATAATTACTACAAACACAGGTGTTTTATGCTTGGATTATCATATATATGAAATTATGGTGTATAGCAGGGGGCAATTTTTATCAGGTTATCTAAGTCAAGAGGAATTTAGTTCTTTGGAACGGCTTCAATTGTTACTGATGAAGGAGATACTGTTACCTGACTTGACTATCTATTTGCAATGTGATAGCCAAACTATTGTAGATAGATTAGTAAAACGAAATAGGCTAGATGAAAATAGAATAGATGTTGAATATATAAATAAGTTGAACTTAGAATTTAATCTTAAATTTAGCACAACAGATGAAAAAAACATACATTTTTCGTCTGTTGATTATGACTTCTATAATAAGACAGATGTCGATAAAATTATTGTTGATATTCAAAAAGCTTGTTCAAAAATGGGGATAACAATTTAAAACACTTTTTATAAAGGGTATTTGTACTATGAAGAAATCTATTAAAGTATTTTGTTGGAATATAGGAAATCCATCTGCAAAAAGGGCTGAAAAACAAATTGCATGGCTTTTAAAAACAGACTATGATGTCATTGTTTTAACAGAAACAAAGAATAGTAAGGGGTGTCAACTTATAAAAAATACTTTTTTAGACAGGGAGTATTATGTACTTGACACTGAAATCCAAGATAATGATTATGGTGTTATGGCAATAAGCAAGCATCCAATAATAAAATCAAATTTAGATGACCCAATGCCATATCTAAATTATAGAGTATTGCATTTCACTCTATCAAATGGGGTAAACATAGTTGGCACATATATTCCTTCAAGGGATAATTCAAAGACAAAAATTGAAAGAAAAAAACAATTTCTGTCATCCTTAAAAAAGTACCTAGAAAGATTGGATATGCAAGAAACAATTTTTTGTGGTGATTTTAACATTTTAGCACCTGACCATATACCTAAATATTATAATTTTAAATCTTGGGAATATTCATTTTATACAGATTTAGGATTGCTTGGACTTGTAGATGTTTTCAAAAAAAAACACCCCCTAGAACATGGACATAGTTGGATAGGTCGTACGGGTAATGGCTATAGGTATGACTATTTACTTTGCACAGATGACTTACTGAGTAAAGTAAGTGAGTGTTATTATTATCACCAAATAAGAACAGATAGATTAAGTGACCATTCAGCAATTGTCGCTACCTTGAATTTAGAGTAGGTGTAGAAGGTGAACTTTTTGTTCATTTTCTCTTGTAATTCGTGGTACTTTAAGTACAATAAAAATGTGCCTGACAAGGGTACATCGCTACCACCTTTTATATAACTCTATATTCAAAATGTTTGATTACTTCCAACAA
>NZ_JHBV01000145.1 GCF_000724545.1 Aureispira sp. CCB-QB1
TCTTGGTGAGGAGCTTTTGGAAGAAAAATATCTAATAAATTTTAAATCGGCTTAAACTGGTCCTATAAATGGGGTACACCTCATATCAAGATAGTATTGAGGATGATAATTTAACGCTCTACTACCAATCTACGATCAAAGGGCAGCTATTGAAGAATGCTCTAGATTATAAATTGAAAGTACCCAAATTGATTACTAAAACTATTGAAATTCCTAAACCTTATCCAATGCCTGTTAGTACTTTGTTGCTAACAGGTGGGGTTGGTGGGAATGTTAATCAATTTTCTAGTATTACACTTGGTTTGCAGTTTGTATCTGCGAAGGGGTGGGCGATTGGTTATGGTTATGATTTATTGCAAAGTACTCATCATATACAATTTGGGGTTAAGTTGTTTTATCTAAAATGATACTATACCCTTAAAACTATAAACATTCTTTGGTTAGAACATAAAAACAGATTGTTAGATATCGTTTTTATTTATTTCAGGTATCTATCTAAACAAAAGATCCTTCTCTCTATTTGAAAATGATATAGAGGTAAACCTTCATTCTTATAATTATTTTTTATTTTTATATAAACTTAACTTGGATAGCTTTATTCTATCTTTCTCTAATTTTGATAAATCCCTAAAATTATATTTTTGACGACAATCACAGGCTTTAATATTTTCTTCAATTAAAAAAAAATTTGGTAATTTCATAGGCGGAATATATAGCAAATAATCTAAACTAGCTGTATAGTATCGCTCTCTTAGTTCCATCAATAGCCTTCCAAGAGCATTAATACCTTGAAACTCGTTTGGATTAATCATTTTGGCTCCCCAAAATTGATCTCGTGTAGAATTTTCAACAATATTCATACTTCTAGTAGATGCTAATAACTGCCCAAAAGAAAATAAATTATGAGCTAATTTTAATCTAATGCACCACCACATAACATTTACCCTAATATACATCCAGTCATCTCTTGTAATTTTCCCCTTGGTAACCATTTTTGCAATAAATGGACTTTTTTGATCTAAAATTCTTTGTTGTAATTCTGGATTATGGGGATATTTACATGCTTGATATAGAGCCTCCGAACTCTTAATTTTAATACTATTTATGGTAATAGGAAACCCTGTAGCCATATTTGATAATCCTCCCCACTTATCTTTATTTTTTTTAAAAATACATGATTCATTTATCTCATAAGTTCTAATTTTTGTTTTTTCATTAGCTTTTTTCATCTATTTTTACTTTAGAAAGATTTATAATATCTATAAGACTTAAGGGCTTTCGATAAGTAGTGTATTTACGCTTAAAAAGAGGTTGCCAATTATGATGTTCGTACCAGAATACTAAAGGAGTATTAAAAGGTACATTTCTCCATGTAAACAATAATGTTCCATACCCAAAACTCTTATCTGTCTTTAGACCATAACCTAAGGGTCTCATTCGAACATTATCATTATTCGCACTATTGTATATTTCAATAGATTTCTTCAAAATAATCTTTTCAAATCGTTTCCTCACATCTGGAGATGAAAAAAACGTTTCTTCTTTGGGGCAATTGATAGGGCGATAGAAATAATTTTCTCTAATATCATAATTGTTATCAGTACAATATTCGTCAACTTTTTCAATAATATGTTGCTCACACGCCTCAATTTCTGGATCTTTTATTTCCTCTAGTGGATATAAGAATTCAAATTTTGATGTTAAAGTTTTATATAAATTATCAATATTTCCTCCACTAACATACCACCAAACATAATTAAATCTTTCTGATGTTGTGTATTGTATTCTTGAAAATAATTTTCTAATATTCAACTGATGATATGCAAATAAAACCATTATTATTTTAACATTATTAGATTTAATATAATCTATATTACTCATTGTTTTATTATATGGTTCATATAACCAACCTTTTTTAGAACTACCAACCAATCCTTGAAAGATAGTATCCCCTGTACATAAAATATCATCTACGTAAATAAAATATTCTGGAGAATCTATTCCACATTGATCTATTGTTATATTTAATTCAGTTTTCAATATCTCATTTATAAATTCAAGAAGCTCAGATTGACTTTTTTCTTGTGGTTGGTGGCTAATAAATCTACATTTTTTTAAACATTCAATAGGATCTTTTATATGGTTTTTTTTTGCTTTTTTCTTATTGACCTCTTTAACTATGCTTTCTATAAAGTTTCTTTTATGAAATTCTTTTGCAAATTGTTTACTTATGTACCTTTTTCTTAAGATTTCTTTGAGTTGCTCTGCCAAAAAAAGTCTATCAGGTTCTTCAAATTGATTTATCCAATCTTTTATATAATCCGTTGATATTTTAATTCCATCATCATTTCGATAGTCTTTAATTATATCATAAATATCATTAATTAAATTGTCCATATTAAAAAGTGTTTATTAAAAATGTATCAAGTAAAAACAAAAATGCTTTTTTGAGGAAATATTTAGCTTATGAAGTGAATATAAAAAATATATTTATTTTATATTATTTCTACAAATAAAATATATAAAGTTCCTTTCTGTATAACCACACCCCGTATTTCAAAAGCTCCCCCCTTGGTAACCCCCTCAAAACAAACATATACGCCTAAGTTTTTAAGATAACAGCTACTAGGCGTAATCGCCTGAAATACGCCACAAAATGCACAAAAACAGCTCTTAAAACTCGCTTTTTTGCTCTTTTTTGCTGCATCTTTGTATCGACGAATAAAGAAAACCTAAGCCTAAAACTAATCCTTAAAACCATTTTATCATGAGCAACTAAACCCTTTTTTATGCTTATCCCTGATAACATTGTGATCGAGATCAAATTTGATTACTTGACCATTGGCTTGATTGGTACAACAGTTTTACTGTTAATGATTATCAAGAAAAAACTCCTTTAGAATGAAAGCATTTTTCTCTAAGCCCATTACATGGCTACTCACCTTTTTTAATGTTGGTATTTATAATCTTAGTGATGGCATTGACAGCCTTATCCTGAAACTCAATTTCATTGGCTTGAACGATCACGCTAACACGATTATCACGCTCTCTCAAAGCATCGAGTACCAACAAGGCATTATCATAATGCTTGACACCTTAAAGTGTCTTTTTATGCTGATTTCTTTGGTCTTTTTCTTCATGACCAATCAAGAACTCATTTGTAAATCTTTCAAATGGCTCTATCACAAGTTCAAACATTTTTATTATTATTTAAAACAACTCTTTAAACCTAAATCTTAAGATGAATCAAGAAGTAATCCGTATTTACACCCCTATTTCAGCCGATTTGTGCATTGCTACACCACATGCTAAAGTAAAAGGCAAAAACTCTTATGCTCCTTTGCCAGAAGGAAGCGCAGAAATTGAACTCATTTCAGATGTGGAAGAAATGGGCGGTATTGTTGATCCTAACTATTCCTTGATTGCTAATCGTAAAGGACATTCAGAAGAGGGAGAAGTTTCTTTAACCATCTTCTTACCTGATACAGATGGCAACCCAGCGAAAACAGAAGTATTGATTGGTGTAGACAAAGATAGTTTACCCATCTTTGGAGTGGCTACAGCAGTAGACAGCCGTTTAGAAATTGGGGGTACTTTTGGAGATAAAACCCTTTCTGTCTTAGCTGGATTAGCTAGACGTGGTACAGGTCTTCGTATCAATGGCATTCACGTGGATGCAGACGATGACAAGCACTTTGCTTCTCGTATCATTGAACGCCAATATTCTCACGATGGCAACAATGCAGGAGACAAACCACACATCTATCCTAAGTCGGACTCTAAAGACCAACAAACCACTATTCGTACACTAACTGGTATGAACGTTTATTTGGATGGTTTTGCCTTTCTTAAAATGCCTGTTTACAAAGGTATTGCGGTCAACATGACCATTCAAACTACTTATTTAAAGTAAGCACGACACACAACCCTAAATTACCCTTAAAAGCCAATTGCCAACTGTTGGTAATTGGCTTTTTTTAACTCTAAAACCCTAATTTATGGCATTAGCTAAAACAGGAGTAGTTGGAGACATCAGTACAGGAGATATTGGCATTGATTTGCTAGGTGGTGGTATTGGTAATCATGGCTTAAGTGGCAAAGACTTGGCTGCCATCTTTGGAGCGCAAGCACAAGCCGAAGCCCTGCAAGATGCTAGAGAGCGTCAAGAGCGAAAACAACGAACCCAAATCCTCATCATTAGTGGCTCTGTCGTTTCTGCCATCATCCTTATTCTACTGCTCTATTATTTCACTTCTAAAACCCGATAACCCATGAAAAATGGAACCTTAGCTGAAAAACGAACCATCCAAAAAACGACTACTACTCAAACCAATCCTAAAAAAGATCCTAGTCCAGAGCTGACCACAACTGCTGTAAACGTAGTTGAAGAAAAACCGCCTTTAAAAGAGCCTGCTGTCATGCTCCAAACTATTCAGGTGCCTGACAAAGAACCTGTAAAGAAATGCAGCTATTGTAAAGCTAAAGAATTGACAACCTTAGCCATTCGTGGCAGCGTTGTATTGGTTCTATTAGCTCTTTGTTTTAACCTCATTAAAACCGCCAACAAATGAGTACAGGACTAGAAAATAAAATCAAGTTTGATTTTAATTCTCCCAATTTCCAAAATAAGTTTGGTGGTAAAACTGGAACGGTAAGTGAACAGCGAAAAGAACAAGAAGACAAATCGAATGACGTTGCCAATATCATTGGCGCAAGTGCTGAGGGCTTAGATTCTGTCACCAATTTTGTTTCTCTCTTTACAGGCAAAACACCAAGCCCCCAAGCCAACTACACACCAGCTCCACCACCTCAAAAGAAAATCAGTCCTTTGGTTTGGATTGGTGGTGGTGCTATGGTGCTTTTATTAATCATCCTTTTAATCTCTTCTAAAAATGGACAAACAGCCAAACAAGCTTAAACTTCCTCTCTTGATTCTTGCTCTTGTTTTGGTCTTGGGTGGTGGTGGTCTTGCCATTTGGATGGTCACCCGAAAAAAGGAAGAACCAACTACAGAGCAACAGGAAATGGAACAAAGACCACCTGTCAAAGGGCGTACAGATGTGACTAATCTATACACGGAACAGGAACTAGCCTTTAGTGGTCTAGTGGATGAAAATGCTCCTGATTACACCCCAGAGTATACCGCCGTTTTAATGGATTCTACAGAAGGCAAACAACTCATTGAACAGCGAATGAAAAAGATTCAACTCAATAAAAAAGACTCTGATTTCGTTCGTGCCAAACATCATGTTGGACGCACTTTAGTAGGCAATCGAATCTTTAGTTCTAAAGCCAATAAAGCCATTGAGAAGATGTTTTCTTTAGTCGATGGAACAACAGGTGGTCAGTACCTGACTTATCCTGTATACGGCAGATTTGAAACCGAAGCTGCTCCTTTAAGAAAGGATATTGAGGATTTCTTAGCCAAAGGTGGTCAAGGCTACAACTTAACTAATAAACGCCATAGTGGCAACGCTTGGTGGTTTGGTTCGGTGGGTTTGAACTTGATGTATGGTAGCAATAAATCTCATGTTCATTCCGCAGATAAACTTTGGTGGTATGCAGGAGGGCAAGAAGCAAGGGACGGTTTGGATTTCTTTAAACTGGTCAACGGTCATGATTTTGAAGATCGTAGAATTGTAGACGAGAAACGAAATGGTCAAGGTGTTTTTGCTGCTTGGAATATGTACAACTTTGTCAAAGAATGGAAAAGAGCCATGGAGTATTTTGACCAAGTGACCGAGTTCGAAGCCGTTGCAGCTCTAGAGCGAGAAGGATTACTTAGACGCATTTAAAACCAACAAACCATGAAAATTAACAAAACAGATCAAAAGAAAATTGCTCTTGGTATTGGTGCTTTAGTTATCATTCTAATGGTTGTTTTTGTGTTTGGAAAACAACAAGGTCGAAATGAAAATGAACAACGTGAAATTGATGTTCAGGTCAATATTAAGGATGAGCAGGGACATACCGTTGCTTACAATCCAAACGAGCTACTAAAACGATTAAACAAAGGATTAACGACTACCTTTTTCTTTAATTCCACTGCAAAGAAAGAACGCTGTGAAGCTATTGAGGATTTGTACCAATTGGATGCTACTCGTTTTATGGCAACCATCAAAGCTTATCAAGAGAAATACAATGTCTCGATCATTACGCACATGAAAGCCTGTTATTTTACTTGCTACAGTGACAATGGCAGTTTATACAACCTAGTTGAACAACGCTTCAACCATCTTAAAAACCTAATCCACTAATGAAACCGATTTATATTATTTTACTTGTTGTCCTTTTACTGGGTGGTGGTGGGCTTACTGCTTTTTATATTCATAGAAAGAAGAAAAACAGCACTCCACAAAGCCCTAAACTGCCTATTCATTCGATCCAAGAAATTGCTAAAAAAGCAGCTCAAGAAAAGGAGAAAAAACCGATTGTTAATCAGCCAAAAGTTAAGGAGTCCATTGAACTGGACATCAAAGTCTCTCATGTAGACATTGCAGGCAGACAATTTGATTATTCCATGCACTACAAAGGCATTCCCTACAAAGGAAGGTTTAAAGATGGGGTAACCAATGGTGTTCACATCAAAAAGTCCTTTGGTGCTTTTGTGGTCAAACAACGAATGAACCAAGAAAGGGGTAGCTATGATAGCCCAACTAAGCTAACTGCTAAACAGCAAAAAATGAGAGGTGTCACTACAAAAGGTGGTGCCGTGAAAGTTGGAGCTACAGGCAAAGGAAATGTCACAGGCATTTCAGGAGTTACCCCACTTCAAAGCGATTGGGTTGACCTCTTTATTTTGGATCAAAACGAGAGAGTTTTAAAACAATTGAGTGTCAATCTAACTACAGGAACAACAACTCTAAACGCCCAATTTCCTAAAAAATAACCCTTTATTTCTAAAACCTTATAACCTTAAACAACCATGTTCAAAAAGCATAAATATAAATTCTTAGCTGTCCTTGTTTTATTCATCGTACTTGGTGGAGCTGCTTATTATTTCAAGAATAAAGGAGCCGATAAAAAAGCAGAGAAAATGACTGAAAAGGAAGAAGCTATCCAAGAGCAGCCCAAAGAACCACTTGCTGTTAAAGATCCAATTAAAAAGCCTATCAAAAAACAAGATCAAGCTGTTACTACAAAGCAGATTTTAGTCAAAGAAGCTCCAAAGCCTTTACAACTTAAAGCCAAATAATGAAAGCAAGTCTAAAAAAGAATAAGCAAGTCCTAGTTGCAGGACTTGTTTTAATTGCCTTGGTTGTTCTGTATGCTAAACGAGATTCGATTAGAAATTTCTTCCGAAAATCGGATAAAATGCCGTCTAGTTATGCAGCCAATACGACCAATTTTATTCCTGTCAATACCTCTAATGATACTATTTTAAAGAAAGGTAGTACAGGTGGACAAGTTCGACAACTACAACAGCTCTTGAACGAAAAACACCGCAATAACAAGCCTCAAATCATCCCGCTTTTGGTAGAAGATGGAAACTTTGGTCCGAAAACCGAAGCCATGCTGAAAAAGTGGACAGGAAAAACTACGATCTCTATTAATCAACTCGTTAAAGACCTTCAATAATGCCCTTTTTTATTCCGCTAATCATTGGCGCAAGCACTACGGGCTATTTGTGGTACAACTCCGATAAGAAAAAGGAAGAGCCAACCTTTAAAGATGAATTTTTAAAACTTCTATATCCTGTTTTATTAATCTTGGTCGTTCTCCTTTTCTTTCGGTGGCTATACCACAAAGGGTCTATAAAAAAACCAACTCATGAATAAACAAGAAAGTGCCTTAGTGGGCGGTGCCATTGTCACCTTACTCATTTTTGCTTATGGACTTAAGACCAATCGAGGTTGGAAATATTGGGTCTTTTCCATGATCTTTATTCCCTCTTCGGGAGCTGCCATTGGTTATGCTTTAGGCAAAGAAGATCCTAAACTCCATTCCTATGAACAGCAACTTCAAGAAATTAACAAAGCATAGAAAATTACTACTCTTAGGATTGGTGGTCGTCTTGGTTGTTGTTCTAATTGCTGCGACCAGTCAAAAGGTTAAGATCATTGATAAGACCAATTCTTTGATGCGTTCTAGCTCCAAACGTTATGCTAATCGAACACTTGATAGAATTAACCAAATTGTTGTACATCACTCGGCTACTATTGGGCAGACTGCTGAGGACTATGCTCGTTATCATGTATTGTCCCATCAATGGCCAGGTATTGGTTACCATTTTGTCATCGAAAAAACGGGTGCTGTTATTTTATGCAATCCTTTAACCGCTATTTCTTACGGTGTAGAAGGACACAATACACCAAGCATTCATATTTGTTTGAGTGGTAATTTCATGAAGGAAAAACCAACTCCAAAACAGTTAAAAAGTTTATCCAAATTGATTGCTCATCTCCGCAGACAAGTCCCACAACATTTAGGCGTTTTTGGACATCAAGATTATGGGCAGACTAGTTGTCCCGGACATTATTTAGCACAGCATTTACACCAATTTCAAAACGCATGAAATCAGCATTTTACAAAAGCATTTTCAATAATAAAAAAATCATTAGTGGTACTGCTATCCTTTTTTTAGCTGTTGTTTTGATCGATCTGTTTATTCGTACGACTCGAACTAAATCTATTGTAAAATCCTGTGATTTGATCTTTGGTCCATTAGACACAGAGCAGAAAAAGTCCATTGCTTTAATTGTTCGTGCTTTTGATCGTTATGGGGACAAAGACCTCAATAAACTAGCCTACATCTTAGCTACAGCAAGGCATGAAAGCAACTTTCGAGCTATTGAAGAATACAGAAGCAATACAGATAGGCAAAATGCCTATTGGTATACGGGCTTTTATGGTCGTGGATTTGTTCAGCTCACCCATGAAAAGAATTACCGCAAAATGTCCGACTTTTTAGGGGTGGATTTAGTCAAAAATCCTTCTTTGGCACTTGATCCGAATAACGCTGCTAAGATTTTAGTTTATGGCATGATGAACGGGCGTTTTACTCGTAAGCCTTTACATTATTACATCAACAGCTCAACGATTAATTTTTACAATGCTCGTAAAACAGTGAACGGCTTGGATAGAGCCGAAAAAATTGCCCTTTATGCAAGGGCTATACAAACTAAACTCATTTAATCTAATTACCCATGAAAATTGAACGCCTTGGCAATTTTTTAGCCATTAAAGACAATCAAAACGAATTAAAACACCTTGTCCCTTTCAATCGAATTTTTGTTCATAAACATCCACTTAAGAAGGACTATCTTTTGATTTCGGATCGTTCCAAACCTAGTATTAAAGATGCCATCCAGATAAAAGCTTCTGATGTCGATCGCATTGGCAAACGTTATATTAACAAGCTGCATCGAGGTATCTTATTTATTTATTTAGCCCTTTTCTTGGATGAAAGCAAAGCCTTAGTTGGTACTCAAAATAGTGTTGATGGCTATCTTGTTGAAATTACAGACTTAAAAACAATAATTCTTGATGTAGATGATTTGGTCGAAGAGCCTGTTCATACCTTTAATGCTTATGATGGGCAAGACCCTACAATTATTGTTCAAGGACTACCAGAACAAAGTACAACTTTTAGAATTACGAATGGAGGGCTTTGGGGCTTGTTCTTAGAAAATGAGGAAGAGGAAAATGCCTTTATCTATAATGGCAATCAATACACTCGTTATCAAATCCGATTTGGTCGAACAGTAGAGGTTGCTTTTGATGTAGAAACAGGGCTGTTTACTATTACCGATATTTAATAAGGCTTTTAAACTGCGTTTAAAGGATGCTGTTACGCCCTTTAGGCGTGGTTGAAGTTTTATTAAAGTCTTTTGTTTTATCCTAAATCAAATCCCATGAAAAAACTAAAAAAAACGAGGGCGAAACTCCCTAAAAATGAACAAAGAATCGGTTCAGGTGTCTCCCCCAACGATCTGAACCAAAAACGTATTAAAAAGCTTGGAAAACTAAAAAAACGAAGATGAGTATTAAAATAACCGATACATTAGCAGGTGATAGAACTGGAACCTCTAAAATGGAAGCTTGGTGGCGTGGAAAAGGCTTCACAAGCATTTACAAAGAATTTAGAAAAGGTACCGTGCCTGCTGTTTTTCTAAAGCAAATCAGAGATGTTCGAAACGTCCAACACCTCTTTAAACTAAGAGGTTTTCAGTTTGGGAATTGGGTCAACAATGAAGATCGTTTTAATTATTTAGCAGCTTTGGGAATTTGCCTGTTTGATCTCAATAAGGTATTGAAATTTAAAGGCAATAATTTAGGATTGGATAAGCACTTAGGGGTTGCCTTTGGAGCTAGAGGTCAACGGGGAGCTGTGGCACATTATGAGCCTATGACGCATATTATCAACATGACTCGTTACTATGATGCAGACAAGTTTATCAAACCTCCTTCTAAAGCGATTCGTTTTGTCCATTCAGGTGGTGTTGGTTCTTTTGCTCATGAGTATGGACATTTCTTAGACTTCTTCTTTGGTGGAAAAATTGATGTACATAACCGTTATTACTCTTTAACTGGTGGCAGTAGTACGGAATTTACAAGAATGGATTATGATAAGAAGAAAAATCCTATTCGCTATGCGGTGGAAGATTTGCTTGAAGTGGCTTACTGGGATGCTTCTAAAAAGAAGCCTTCTACTTTTTTGAAACGTATTTTAGACTATTCGAATAAGCCTTATTATGTTGAGCGTACTGAGGTATTTGCTCGTTTGTTTGAACAGTATATTGCCTATAAATTGAAGCAGATTGGTATTGCTAATTCTTTTTTGACTGATACAAAATATACTAGAGCTGTTTATATGACTCCTGCTGAATTGAAGAAAGTTGTTCCGCTTTTTGATAAGTTATTGGTGCTTATGAGAGCATATTTTTAGGTACTTATTCTAATACAAAAGCCTCCATTAATTGATTATTAAGGCTTGGGTTATTTAAATTTTCATTGATTCCTTTAGTTATTATTACGTTTAGCAAGTAGTTATCACCAAGTAATAATCAGCAGAAAAGATAAATTTTGAATGAAATGTGATATTATTCTTATTTTTACAAAAAAATGGAATATAGATTAATACAATGGAACTCAAAGAGCAAATAAACCAATTACACAATACTGCCTCAGATTTAAAAAGAAGAGCCCTCTTAGATCAAGATATTGACCTTTTCAGACAGGCTGCAAATAAATTTAGAGAGTTATCTAATTTATTTGGAGACTTAATTGAAAACCATCCCGATAAAATTAAATTTGGAGAAACCGTCCATTACCAATTTGCTTACTCTTACCAATGTAAAGAATGTTTATATGCCTACTACTTTAGAGCAGGAAAAAATGAGGAAGCAATTGAACATGCCGAAGAAGCCAAAAACATTTGTGAGAAATGGTTAAATGAAATTTCTAATAAATTAAAAAAAGAACCAAATATTAGTCAAGAAGAAATTAAGAAAATTGAACTAAATGAGAAATATTGGCATTACTCCTTAAAAACAATTGAAATAAAAACTATAGAACCTTTAGTGACTATTAAAGAAAATGAAGGTAAATTCATAGAAGCATGGGATTTAAGAAAAAAAATGTTAAGAATTCATAAAGGTGCTCTCCAATATGCTAAAGATGAGTCTTTGAAAGAGAGTTTTATTCGAACTTCCGAGGGTAATTTTTACGGATTATTAACTAATATTTCTCAAGGCACATTAAAAATACTTGATGATAAAATCAAAAGAAAAAGGGTAATTCATAATATTAACTCACTATTACTAAAACATCTGGTTGAGTCTTATGAAAATGCAAACAAAGCTTTTGAAGCTAACCCTGAACAAGATATTTACTCACTAACTGCAAACAACTTATATCAAGAAATTCAAACTTTACTTAACAAAAAACACACTGACTGGTATAAGCTTACTATAACCTTTCAAGAAGATTCTAAAGTTCTAACCATCATGGAAAAAATTAATCCTAAAAAATTTAATGACATAAAGTCTCAAAGAGCCGCATTCGAGAAAAATATTGCAATAGGTTCAGGTCTTGGCACATTAATTACTGTAGCTGCATTTTCGATTTTCTTTCCCTGCCCATCTGAATTTCAATACATAATATTCCGTATTTTAATAGCGGTTGGCGTTGCTGCATTTTCAGTTACAATAGCAGGAACATTAAGTATTGAGAATAATGGAATAAAAGCAACAGGAGGATTAGGAGTATTAGTTTTCGTATATCTTCTTAATCCTGCATCAATAGTGATTAGAGACGATTGCTCTCAACATGAGACAAAAATAGAAGGGATTATAACAATTAATGGTAAACTTAAGAATAGTATTCAAATATCTAATCTTGAAAGTGAGATATCGAGAAGTACAAATAGCTTAGGTAAATTTGAAATGAGCATTCCAGAGAATGAATTAAAAGGAGATGAATTAACATTCCAGATAAAAACCGAAACCATAGATACAATTATTAAAGTTGTACCTTCTACTACAAATTTACAAAAACTAAAAATAGACCTATAAAAAGGAAAGAATTTGTTAACCAATGACACACTTCAACATCCTTCCTTGGTGAAATTTACAATTCCCCAATAAAATAACTACTAATAACATACTTTATGTAATAAAATGTATTACATGAAAGATTATAACATCTACTCTTCTTTAACAACTAAATATTACAGAGAAAAAGCCCCCAATAACTAGATTATTGGGGGCTTCCATTTAAGCATGTAGAATAACATTTTTAATTGTAAGCAAATTATCTTCTAACTTTTTAATGTATTCTTTAGTGTAACTTTTTTCAGCTACATCCTTTAATAAAAGTTGTTGAATCGTAATTAAAAAATCAAGATATTCTACTTTGTTTTCGTGTAAGTCACAAATCCAATTTTTAAAGTAAGGACTAGGATTTCCCACCGAAATACTTGAAACTAAAGAATCTTTACATTCTTCTTTTTTGTGCTTCATACTGTTTTTTAGGTTAGACGGTATAGTTAAAATTTAACAAGGTTTAATTATATCAAAAAAATTCCCATTTTAGTTCCTTTGTGACACCCTTTTAGAATAAATTAACTTCAAAATTCTGCACATCATTTATATAGTCTGTAAAGCTCTCTAAGTACCGCTGTGTAGTACCTACATCACTATGCCGAAAATGCTTCATTATGGTAATAATATTGAATCCTGCTGCTATCATATCGGCTGCTGCTGTATCCTTCCAACTATAAAAAGTTTTCCCTTCAATGCTCTGCAATACATTATATTCTTTTAGTTTGTGCATAGCATAACGATGTTTTCGTGTAAAAGAATTAACACCACATTGAATAGGATTGGGTTGTAAGTCTGAACCAAAAACATAATAATCTAAAGGGTATTTCTTTATCCGTATTTCTTCCAAATAGGCAACCAAATATTTAGGCATGGTGATTCTTGCTACATCCTTATTCTTTGTATTTTCTCCATCTAATGTTATGACCTTTTTTACTAGGTCTATATCCCCTATCTTAAGCTGTCTTAGCTCACTCCTTCTCAAAGCACAGTAATAGCACAAGGACACTGCTAAAAACAAACCACTATCATAATCTTTTAAAAAATTGGACACAATAGAACGTTCTGTTTTATCAAACATCTTACGTCTCTTTTTGGGAGCTTTTAATTTCTTGATCTTAGCAAATGGATTCTCTTCAATGTACTCTCGCTCTGTCAATACATAAAAGAGCGTTTTCATAGCTTGCAAATAATTGTTTCGGGTTAATGGAGATACTCCTTTATTACATAACACATAATCCAAATAATGAATCGCTTCTCTTTTTCTGAAATCCTCTAATTCCATTTGCTCCTTTTCTCGCATTTTCAAATAGTCTGTAAAACGATTTACAAAACTACTGTATCTTAAAATTGTACTTTTACGTGTCTCCTTTTCCTTAATTTGTAATGCTAAATCTAAACCTTCAATTAATTTCATATTTTACATTTTTATCACGTCACACTTTATTTGTCGGGATTCCCTACAAACGTGCAACAATTGGGAATTGTAAAGGGGGGAACGGGGGAAATCGTCACAGGTCACACAACCGTCACACCTTTTACTATACATTCTTGTGCCTCATAACACAACAGATTATCAACCTACTAAGCCAATTCGTCACACAATCACACCTTTTTTTCTGCATTCTGTGTAAAATTTTAAATGAATTGTTTTTATGTATTTTATTCGTCACAGAAAAATGATTTTTCAAAGAATCCGTACAAAAACCGTCAAAATGCAATAAGAATATTAAACAGTTTCAACGGCACAAGAGCAACCCAAAAACCACAAAAGCCACAAATAATTGATTTGCAATTACTTGTGGCTTAAGAAATTATGTCGGGATGACTGAACTTGAACCAGCGACCTCACGCCCCCCAGACAAGTTCTATATAGTTTCTTTTATTTTCATTTATTATGCAAACACTTTATAAATAAAGGGCTTAAAGATATTTACTTTTCTTTTAATTTCTTATATTTAGGTATTATTTGTTACAAATGTTTTAACTATGTTTTAACCAACATATAAAACATGACCTAAATATAAGTGTCCATTATGGCTACTATAAAACTATTTCATTTTATTGGTAAAACATATAGTAATGGAGAAAGTCCTATTTTATTGAGAGTTACCCACCAAAGGAAAACTAAATACATTGCTTTGGGATATTCTTGTTTACCTACTCAATGGAACAAAGATAAAAACCGACTAAGGAAAAATTACCCTAACTATAAAAGTAAGAACAGAGTTCTAAGCACCTTAGAAGAACGTGCCGAAAGTGTACTAGACGAATTCACTAAATTAGATAAGCCGTTTACCTTCCAAAGCTTTGAAGACCGTTTCACTAATATCACTAAAAGTTGTACGGTCTATGACTTCTTTGATATTCGCATCAACGAAGCATTAAAGACCAATACTAAAGGTACATACAAGCAAACTAAAAATGCCTTGTATAAATTTGCTCCTAATAAAAAGTTGATGTTTGCAGACATAGACTATCAATTCTTGAAAAAGTTTGAAACGCATTTACTAGGCAATGGACTTAGTGGCGGTGGAGTTCATTTTTATATGAGAACCCTAAGAGCAATTATCAACGAAGCAATAAACCGTGACTATTTCCAAAGAGAATTATATCCTTTTTCTAATCAGTTTAATAAAAACGGCTACTCTATCAGTCATTTGAAATCTGTTGCTAGTCCTAGAGCCTTATCAGAAGCGGACATGGAACGCATCAAGAATTTTCCTTTAGAAGATCATCCTACCTTAAAGAAATGTGTCCAATACTTTTTATTCTCTTATTACTCCAGAGGTATGAATTTTACGGATATGGCCCAATTGCGTTGGACGGATATATACAATGATAGAATCAAGTACACAAGAAGTAAAACAAGTGGTAATTTTAATATCAAAGTATCGCCACCTCTCCAAGAAATTTTAGACTACTTCAAAAGCGAATACACATATACAGGTTTTGTTTTTCCTGTTTTGTCGGACTTCCACCAATCAGAGAGTCAAATAAAATATAGAGTTCGTAAATGTCTAAAACAATACAACGGGCAATTAAAAGAGGTTGCGGATATTCTCAAAATCAACATTCCTTTGACTTCTTATGTTGCTCGACATACTTACGCCACGACTTTAAAAAGAAAGGGCATAGATACGGCTGTTATTAGTGAGGGCTTAGGACATCAAGATATATCTACTACCAAAGCTTATTTACAACAATTTGAAACCGAAACAATAGACAAGGCTGATGAAGTCTTATAATTCAACAACATGAACGAAATTACTAAGAAAAGAACTATTCAGTACAAGAAATTATTAAAAGTTGGAAATGCAAAATTTGATATACCTGATAATGATATAATTACAGAGATTCATTTAAACCATACCTTAGTTAAGCTACCCATTGAAGAACTTTCTCTATTTCTAGATTATCAATTAACACACACACATTTTCCCAAAGTGTTTTTCAATCACATCAACAAAATATTAAATTTAGCTCTTACACCAGAACAAGCAAACACGATTGAAGATTGGTTATTAGAAAACACAAAATTAAAAGAAATCTATCGAGAAAAAGCCAATGACTTTTTCATTGTAGAAGGTCAAAAACTTGAACCAGAAATAAAAAAACTAGCAAGAGAGATTAAACAATTTATCGTAGGTAGATCAGCTAGCGAAGTTGTTATTTTCTTAGACTATGGAATGGATATGTTAAAAGAAGGACTTGATTTTCATAATCTTGCTTGTATGAGTAAAAATCCTCGCACTTGTCCAACAGCGAAAAGTTTTAAGTATATCATTGATGAATTAGAGCTAATCATAATTTGGGTAAAAAATCAACTCAAAGATACTAGTCCAAGCAATACAAAAGAAACAAATCCAGAATTCACAACAGCACGTCAAGTGCTAGCCTTGTATTATCTATTTACTTACCTAAAGTTAGATTTTGAATTTGTGAATAACACAGATTTAGCTCGTTTTACTCGATTCCTAACAGGTAAAGAAATAAATGGTAAAATTATTAATACTAACATTTATAAAAAATGGAAAAAAGTTTTAGTAAAAAGAGACAAAGAACAAGTCCAAGACCTAGAATATATAAAACAGTATTTCAACAAGTTAGGTCTATCAGAAGTAATAAAACTAATAGATAATGATATAGATAGTTATAAAAGTTAGGGATACCCCACACCCTACCCCACCGCTATATTCACGCTGATATTTGCATTAGAAAATTTTTATTAATTAAATCTAGTGCAGTATGCAAAATGTAGTATTTACACAATTATCTATTCCAGAGTTTAGGAAATTATTACGAGAAGAAGTAAAACAGGTATTATCAGAACAAGCCACTTCCGACACCCACCAACAGCAACAAACCATTCTTAATTTTGAAGAAGGTTGTCAATACATTGGGATAAGTAAATCTCATGGTTATAAATTGACTAGCCAACAATTAATTCCATTTAGTAAGAGAGGGAAAAGAATTTATTTTGAGAAAGCGGCTTTAGATCAATGGTTATTGTCTAACAAAGTACAAAGTGTTTCCGAACTAGAAGAGGACATGGATAGTTACTTAGCAAAAAAAGGGGGGAATCATGGAACAAAATAATACAATAAATCCCCCTTTAAATAGCTTTTTCGAGCAATATAAAGATACAAAAAATCAAGGGATTAAGCAACCAGAAAGCAACTTATCATTTGATGATTTAGAGAACGAATTCAGCAACATAGAAGAACAATTCAATAGTAAAAATAATGTTACTGGAGTACTTAAAGTTCAATCCGCTAATCAATGGATAAAGGAAGCAAAAGAGCGTCCTATTCCAATGATGCTATTTGATGTATTTTGGTATCAAGGCGAAATTTGTATTTTATTTGCAGATTCAAATATTGGTAAATCTCTTTTAGCCGTACAAATTGGTAATTCTATTAGTAAAGGTGAAGCTATCAAGGGTTTTAAGCTAGAAGCAGAAGCGCAACCTGTTATTTATCTTGACTTTGAGTTATCGGATAAACAGTTTGAAAATAGATATTCCATTAATTACAAAGATCATTATATTTTTTCAGAGCAATTTCAACGAGCTGAAATAGATTCAGATTTAGACTTAACAGATGATGCCGCTTTTGAAGAATGTCTATTTGAGAGTTTGACACAAATTATTGAAAAAGAAAAGGCAAAAGTTATTATAATAGATAACCTCACTTATCTAAAGAACGAAACGGAAAAAGCCAAAAACGCTTCTCCCTTAATGAAACGTTTAAAAGCCTTAAAAACAAAGTACAACCTTTCTATCCTAGTTTTAGCACACACGCCAAAACGTGACCGTTACAAACCGATTAGCAACAACGATGTACAAGGAAGCAAAATGTTAATGAATTTTTGTGATAGCTGCTTTGCTATTGGTGCGAGCGCAAAGGATACCTCCTTGCGATATTTCAAACAAATCAAGGTTAGAAACTCCGAACACCTCTATAATACAGATAATGTTGTCATTACCCAAATAGAGAAAATCTCTAACTTTTTAGGTTTTAAGTTTTTGTCTTACGGCTGCGAAATGGAGCATCTAAAGCAATTGACGCAAACAGAAAAAGGAAAATTAGATCAAGATATTATTGACTTAAAAAATAATATGCCTTCTTTATCTAATAGAAAAATTGCTACTCAATTAGGAACGAATCATACGAGAGTAAAAAGGGTATTAGAAAGAAATCAAAAAGACAATGGAACATAGTGGAACACTTGGAACACCTGTTCCATCCGTTCCACCTGTTCCACTCTTTACCAACCAAATTATCAATGATGAATTCAATAACTAATACACATAGATTTTCTTTAGAAAAAGGCTCTAAAAAATATACTTGTCCATCTTGCAGAAAAAAAACCTTTGTACCTTACTTTGATAAGGAGAAAGACGAACGTTTACCAGAACAGGTTGGACGCTGTGACCGTGAAAACAATTGTAGTTATCACTACACACCAAAACAGTTTATTAAGGACAACCCACTATTTTTAAAAGGGATAAAGGGGAATTGGAAACCAACGATTAAAAAAGATGCTTCAAAGTTCCATCCCTCTAAAATTGACACTATTCCTTATTGTTATCTTGAACTATCACTTCAACATTATGAGAAAAATAATTTTGTCCTTTATTTAAAATCTTTGTTTTCTGATGCTCTAAGCAATCAATTAATCCAAGATTTTAAACTTGGAACGTCTAAAGCTTGGGAGGGGGCAAATGTTTTTTGGCAACTGGATATAAACGGCAAGGTTAGACAGGCTAAAGTCATGTTGTACAATCCAATTACAGGAAGGCGGATAAAAGAAAATGAAGCACCGCAAAAAGGGCGCAACAAAATTTATTTTGCAGGAAAACAGATACTTCAACTTAAAAGGGGAAACAGTACCAATCTTAATTTTAAACAATGTTTCTTTGGGGAACATCAACTCCAAAAATTCCCAGATCATAAAGTTGCCATAGTAGAAAGCGAAAAAACGGCTATTCTAATGACTGTTATACAACCCAATTACATTTGGTTGGCAACAGGTGGTAAAAATGGCTGTAAGTGGACAGAAACGGACGTTTTCAAGGTACTAAAAGGGCGTAAGGTTGTTTTGTTTCCTGACTTGGGCTGTTATGAAGATTGGAGGGATAAAGCACTCCTTCTAAATCAATCTGGCTTTAAAATCGTGGTTTCTGATTTGCTAGAACGTTGTGCCACGAATGCGGACAAAAATGAGGGCTTTGATATTGCGGACTACTTTATTAAGAGGGATAGTTCTTTTGGTTGGGCATTGGCTAAATGGGAATATCCTTTGTTTTGGGATTTCCCTTAAATGCTTCTTGAACTAAAATATATCAGCATTTTTGAGGCTTTTTTGTATCTTGCAATTATTCCTATCTCTAAGGATTTAGGTTATCTCAAACAGAAAAATACAAACAGAATTATTTACATGAGTGATAATATTTTACAATACGAATCTAAAGTTTGGCAAACGGCTGATCTGTTAATTGGTGCAGGAATCAAACAAAGTGATTTCTCTAAATATATGATGCCTTTTTTTGCCTTGATTATGGTGGAAAGTAGATTGATAAGAGAATCACAACGTCTACTAATAGACTTTGGAAAAGCGCAATTATCGGACTTTAATGAAGAAGAATTAGAAGATTTTATAGAAGAGTTTGAGGAATTTGATTTGGGTTATAATGATTTTGTGATTCGAGAGAATAAGACACTCAAAGATATTTGTAAGAATGACAAAACCTTTAGCATAGATTTTGATAGTTACCTCAAAGCTTTTGACGCTGAAACTAGAAACTTATTAGGCGTTGACAAAGGGAATGAAGAGGAAAAGTATTTGAACATTTCTGGTATTTGTGGGCTATTGAGCAAAAAGAAAATCTTATTTGCTACGGTACAGGCTTGGAGTTCTATTGATTTGATTCCCTTTAATAACTCTGAAATTACCACCTTAGAGGAACACATCAAACGTAGATGGGCGGATATTTCAGCAGAAACGGCAGGGGAACAGTATACTCCAGACGATATTATTGCCTTGATTGCTGAAATCATTGTTTCTAAAACAGAAGATAATGAAGACTATTTGACCATTTATGACCCTACTTGTGGCGGTGGGAATATGTTGTTTGGAGTAGAAGATCACCTCAAAACGACCTTTAACCGACCTACAAAAACGTATGGAGAAGATTGGAACGATTCGCTTTATGCTTTGGCTAAAATAGAAAGTCGATTTAGAGAAGAGTCCGACATTCAACACGGCAATACCTTAACAGATATGCACTTTTGGGGCAAACAGTTTGATTTGATTGTTGCCAATCCCCCTTATGGCGTGGACTGGAAAGGCTATAAAAAAGATATTGAAACGGATAAAACAGGGCGTTTTATTGCGCTGCCTTCGGTTTCTGATGGTCAACTCTTATTTACGCAACACATCATTTCCCATCTAAAAGAAACGGGTTTGTCTATTGTCGTTCATAATGGTTCTACCCTATTTAGTGGGGATGCAGGTAGTGGAGAGAGCAATATCCGAAAGTATTTCTTTGACCAAGATTATGTAGAAGCCATCATTCAACTGCCTACGGACGAATTCTTTAATACAGGGATTTACACGTATTTATGGATATTCAACAAAAGTAAAGCTCCAGAACGCAAAGATAAAGTCATCTTAATCAATGCTAGTGATTATTATGAACCGCTAAAAAAGAGTAAAGGGAAAAAACGTAAGGAAATGACCTTCACTAAACGAGAAATTATCAAAGATGCCTTGACCAATTTTGAAGATACGGACTTTGCAAAGGTCTTTGATAGATGGCATTTCTATTTTAATAAACAGGCAATTAGCTTAACGAATGTAGACGATGAAGGCAATAGTTTGGAAGCGCAACTCCCTGTTCGTATCAACAAAAAAACGGGCGAACAAAAACGGGCTACATCTATCAAATTAGATGCCACACAAATTCTACAATTTGACGAGGACGAAGAAGGAATCATAGAAATAACAGACTTTTCTATCTCTACTTTTGACAAAAAAGCATACAAAAACCTACAAGATTATTATAACAGTTTTTTTAAAGGCTTAATCAATGAATTGGATTATAAAGAAAAGGACTTCAAAGTTTATACAGACGAAGGACTCTATTATTACGACATAGATAAAAGCACGATCATAAAACAAACAGGGCAAGAAAAAACAATTCTAGGCAATGGCATTATCAAAGTAAAAGCGGCTTACAAAAAAGCCACGAAAACAAAGGAGGCGTCTATCCAAATAAGCGTAGAGCTATTACCAGATTATCAAAAGGATTATGAAATCATTCCTTATCATCCTAATCCAGAAAGCAACCAAGCCAATATAGAAGGCTTTATGGACAAATACATTTCTAAACCTTTTGCTTATTTGGATAATGTGGTTGGTGTGGAGATTAACTTCAATAAGGTATTTTATCAGCCTGAACAATTGCGCTCTGTTGGGGAGATTGTGGCGGACTTGGATACTTTGAATAATGAATTAAAGAGCCTTGAAAATAGTTTGAGTTTATGAATGTAGAACAAATAAATATTCCTGATAACTGGAAGCTTACACAAATCAAACGAGTAGCCTCAAATATTACAGATGGCGCTCATACATCTCCAGACAAAACTTCTAACGATTTTCCTTTTCTTTCTGTCATTAACTTAAAAAACGGTTCTTTAGATTTTAAAAATTGCTTACATACTTCAGAAGAAGATTATCATAAATTAGTAAGAAACGGTTGCAATCCTAAAAAGAACGATGTTCTATTTAGTAAAGATGGTACGATTGGTGAAACCGTTGTAATTACGGACAATAAAGAATTTGTTGTTGGGTCTTCATTCATTATTATAACACCAAACTTAAAAGAACTAAATCCATTCTTTTTACATTACATGCTCAATAGTGATATAATTAAATATCAAACTAGGACAAGTATAAAAGGAATTGGACTTCCAAGGATTTCTATTTTCAATTTATCTAAATTATTTTTCTTTTACCCCTCATTAAAAGAACAACAACAAATAGCCAAGTACCTAGACCAACAAACCAAGACCATAGATAAAAAGATCAACCTACTAGAAACCAAAATAGAACATTACCAAGCCCTTAAAAAGTCCTTGATTAATGAAACGGTTTGTAGGGGCTTGGATAAAACGGTTGCCTTGAAAGATAGTGGTATTGAGTGGATTGGGGCTATTCCTGAACATTGGGAGGTTAAGCGATTTAAAAGCTTTGCTTCTACTATTAAAGGCAAAAAATTAAAATCGTTGGATAAACCCAAGAAAGATTATTACCCTCTTTTATCTTTAGACTATTTAAGAAATGATCTTATTGAACATATAGAATATTGTACTTCTAATAATAAGAAACTATTCGCAACTAATAAGGACTATATCATAATATGGGATGGTGCAGGAGTCGGAGAAATATTGAAAGCCAAAGAAGGTTTCATTTCTTTGAGGTGTACCCCATTTATAGGACCAGTTTAAGCCGATTTAAAATTTATTAGATATTTTTCTTCCAAAAGCTCCTCACCAA
>NZ_JHBV01000146.1 GCF_000724545.1 Aureispira sp. CCB-QB1
AAGCCAAAAACTTGGAAGTAGCAGGAGGAGAAAACCAAGATCAACCCATTTAACATGAAAGAAAAACTGATCCAATATCAAAAACCACTCCTTGCCGTTGGTTTGTTGGTCCTCTTGCTTGTCTTGTATTTTTATCGACATCGCCTTTTTAAAGGAACCCTTTTAACAGGATCCAAACCGACAGCTGTCTCTAATAATACAACTACCTCTAATCCTGAAAGCCTCCTTCTTAAAAAAGGCAGTCAAGGAGAGCAAGTGCGACAGCTGCAACAGCTCTTAAATCAAGAGCATCAAAAACACGCTCCAACCTTCATTCCTCTACTAGAAGAGGATGGCATTTTTGGAGATAGAACCGAGCAAATGCTCCTTCGATACACCCAACAAAAGAGCATTACTTTAGCTCAACTGCAGACAAGTCTTGCAGCCGCTTAAAACAATCTAAACCCATGTTTTTATTACTTCCTTTTTTATTAGGTGCTGGTAGTACAGGTTATTGGTGGTGGTCGAGTCAAGAGCAAAAAGAACCTTCTTTGATGCAAGAGCTCTTTGACCTACTCAAACCTATTTTGCTTGTACTACTTGTCCTTTTATTCTTTCGTTGGCTCTATGCCCAATCTACTCCAGCAACTCCAGCACCAAGCGCTTGAGTTGCTGTTGCTTTTTCAAAACCACTTCAAAAACCTCTTCCTATGGCTAGTTTCAACAGTTGGATGTTGCCCACCAAACGACGGTGGCGGCGTATTATTGCAGGTTATCAGGATCTGTACAACGACAAGGGCAATTGGTCTTCCAATCAAGTCGGGGTGGGGACCTTGATTGGTACCAATCGAAGTATTGCCGCTCCGACACTCATTGCCTGGCGTGGGCGCATGGTCTCTAAAACAGAAATGGAAAACTTATCTATTGCTGAAGCCATGCAGATCTATAAGGTTCAATATTGGGATAAGATCCAAGGCGACTTCATCGAGAGCCAAGCCCTTGCAGATATTTTAGCAGATATGAAAAGTTCGGCTGGTGGTAATGCCATCAAAGAAATGCAGCGCACCCTTAATGACTTAGGAGAGCGCCTTTTGGTGGATGGTGCTTTTGGGGTGGCTTCTGTCCAGGCGCTCAATCGGCAAATCCTACGAGTAGGGCAGGCTCGTATTTTTAATGCTTTTAGACAGCGAATGATTGCTTATTATAAGCGTATTAATAGTCCTTATGAAAGGCAATTAATTGACTCCTTGAATCGAGATTATCCTGCTATGAAAACCGATTGGACTCGAGTAGCGGTGACGGTTGGAGTAGTTGCTGCAGCTGGCGCTTTAGTTGTCTATGGTATTTATCAGTATCAACAAATTCAAACATGAAAAACAACACTACGTTAAAATGGATGGGCGGTGCTGCCTTGATTGCTTTAATGATTTTCCTAGCTGTCAAAATTCGCTTAAAACTGGCTCAAGAGAAAGCCATCCAAGCTTGTGAAAATGCTTTTGGTTATATGAATGCAACCCAGCAGGATTCTATTCGTAAGATTGTGGCGGCTTTCCATCGTTATGGAGATGGGGATAAAAATAAGCTGGCTTATATCTTGGCAACGGCTTGGCACGAAAGTCACTTTCGTCCCGTCCAAGAACGTCGTGCAGCTCCTAATCAAACGGAGCTGTATAACCGTCAAAATCAATATTGGTCCTCGGGTTATTTTGGACGGGGTTTTGTTCAATTAACTTGGAAGGAGAATTATCAAAAGATGGCTCGGGTCTTTCGGGTGGATTTTGTCAATCAGCCTGATCTAGCACTGCAGCCAACTTATGCGGCTCGTATTTTGGTTTATGGCATGATGCAGGGTTCTTTTACGGGGCTTGCTTTGAAGGATTTTATTAATGCGAAACGCCAGGACTTTTATAAGGCGAGGCAGGTGGTCAATCGTTTGGATCGAGCTGGGAAGATTGCTGAGTATGGGAAGTTGTTAACTTGAAAATACATTAACTCTCATTTTAGTTTTTTTTTGATTTCATCAGAAGTTAACCACTTAGGAGCAATATAATACCCACCTCTACTTTGTTTAACTATTTGGAGATCTTCTATCAATTTTTTATGTAGCAACTGATTTATAATCATTATACGTTGACCTATTATTTCTTTTTTTAAAATTTTAAACGGTATGCCATCCACAGTCAAATTCTCATCTATCTCCATAATTTTTTTACCACCTACTAAACTTAAATAATCACATAGACATACATTTGTACCATTTATTTCTGTTGAAAAGTTTTCAGGTATGAACTTATCAAAATTTTGTTTACTCTTCAACGAGTCTTCGTAAAGATTAAAAGTTACCCCTCTATAACCTATAAGAATAGAGTTCTTTTTCAAACCATTTAATAACAGATCAAACTTTTCATAAAATATCTCTTCTGGCAACTTATAATTTGACCTTAGTACTAAATTAACCGAAATGACTCTAGTAAATGTATTATTAATCTTTAATGCTATATCTACAGGAATCCTAACATCTCTCTTTAATGAATTTAATCTTGGAGTTGCTTTGAATTTTATAAAAGTGTTTACATTGCTTTTATCTCCATAATTAATTGTCGAATTCATCTCTTCTAATAGATAATTGAAAGTTGTATCTTTAAATGTTAAAACCTTTGCAGAAGTAATAATTGCTCTTTCTCTTGCTGTTTCTGAACTAATTATAGTCACTGGCACATTCCACTCATACTCTGAACCTTTTATCTCTGGTATAAGTATTTTTTTGTTAGACAATATAGGTATAGGCAACGTAGAACCAACTACTTTTACCGAATATTTTCTCCCTAAATATTCTCCATTTACCGAATCTGGTAAATGCAGTGTTACATTAATTAATTCAGCTTGTTTTCTATCAGATCCACTAAATTGCTCAAAAAATTGATTATTTCTAGAAAAATATAACCTATATGTATGCATTCCATCTAAACCAACTTTTATTGGATTTTTAGATATTCTTATTCGGCTGATTATACTGGAAGTATAATTAGCCTTTTTTACTTTAACATAATTACTAACATTTTCGTATCCAGGTATTGGTCCAAATACAACATCGACATAGGAATGTTCATCATTCTGTACTAAAATAACTTCATTATTAGATTCTTTATAGGATGGAGCAGGGATAGAGTTCTCAAAAGCATTCCACCTTTTTTTTATTAAGTCAGATGAAATAATAGCTGATAATTTTGGTTTTTTTGTTAAATACCAAGAATAATTTGCAGATCCTATATTTCTTGTTTGCTGTGTTTCCCAGCGAGATCCACTTTCTGCTTGCATAGATATATATGGAACTTTAAATTTACTATTTATAGAAATATCTGCTTGCTGCCCTAGAACAGATTTTAGTTTGGTATGCGAATAAATTACCAATCCATCACAATACTCTAGTATTTGATCTGTTTTAGCTATTTTATTTCTACTGTAAAGGTGCCATAATCTAATAAGAGGTGCAAAATCTCTTTCATGGATAGTTTCTCGTCTAACTTGTTCAAATAAATTATGCATTTCATTATGAAACCGTCCATAAGCTATACTGATAGTTTGTTGGCTAGATAATGATTGGTCTAGAAAAGCTTTAGTTTTTGTTTTTATGTAATCCTGAAAACCAGCATCTAAATTAGCTTTAGCTGTAACCCCTATCAAATAAGACATATTCGTATATAGTTGATAGTAGCTCCCCTCCTTATCAATATATACTTGTCGCTCATTATCTAAAACAGGTAATAAAGGCTCTCCTTCTACATCAAAACTATCTACATTTTTAAAAATATAACTACCTACTTTTGATAAATTAATTCGATGATTAATATATGCCTTATCTACTAAAGCTAATTTAATTCTATCTCCTGGATAAGTATACGACTCTAGTACTCTATTCTGGAAATTAATAGCTTGTTTTAATTTATTTTCTGTTATTTTTAGTTTTTTATTACTTTCAAGTATATCCTTTCTTAAACTCTTTCTTCTTTCTTGCGAGTATTTTCCATTACCTTTTACATTCTCAAGTTCATTTGTCAATACTTTAATAGATGAATTATATTTTGTAGTGTCCTTCTTATAATCCAATATTTCTCTAGAAGTTGGCATGACAGTTTTTCCATCAGTTCTTATCAGTTCCAATAATTCACATTTTATAGCATCTTCAATGGTTTTAATTGAATCACAATTCTGTCCCACTATCACATAACTATTATAAAATATAATTAACAGTAAAAATTGCCATTTCATAGGTTCTTCTTTTTATAAAAACAATATTTAATAATACTATTATTTTTTCTTTCTACCTACAAAAACCTAATATAATTCAATAATAATAAGCCACTTACTATTATTAAGCATTCAAAACACTACCCTAAAACATCCATATCCTACGTCCAAAACTCAGCCAACATCTCCGCTTGAGATAAAACCGTCTCCGTTGCCAACTTTTGCAAATCAGGTGGGTACCCGTACTGACGTAACAGCCGTTTGACCGCCACCTTCATTCCTTTTTTAACGCTCTCTTTTACCGTCCAGTCTATTGTTGCACTTTTCTTGACACGCAATACCAACTCACGAGCCAATTTAATTAGAATTTCATCTCCTAATAAATCCTTAGCACTCTCATTATTGGCAACAGCATCATAGAACGCCAACTCATCTTTAGTTAATCCCATTTGTTCTCCTCGCTTATCAGAAGCTCGGATAGCTTTCGCTTGTGCAATCAACTCCTCTATAATTTCAACAGAAGAAAGTAAATTGTTTTGGTAACGCTTGATAGAAGCTTCGAGACGCTCTATCAAAGATCTGCTTTGCACCAAGTTATGCTTTAAGCGAAGCTTAATTTCATCATTCAATAACTTTTTCAGTACTTCCACAGCAAGGTTTTTATGTTTCATGCCACGCATTTCCTCTAAGAAATCATCACTCAAAACCGATAACTCTGGTTTCTTAATTCCTGCCGCATCAAAAATATCAATCACTTGTTCGGAAACAATTGCTTCGTCAATCACCTGCTTAATAGCTGTCTCAATTTCATAATCTGTACCACCTCTTGAACCTCCATCAAACTTCACCAAGCGAGCTTTAACCGCTTGAAAGAAACCAATTTCATCCTTAGCATCCATCGCTTCATCATGCGGCAAAGCAATAGAAAAAGCTTTGGACAATGCCGTCACTTCTCTTACAAAACGTTTCTTTCCATCCTCCAAACCTAATACATGCTCCACTGCTCCAATAATAATTTGAAGTTTCCCTTTCGTACTTGCCGCAAAATAATCCTCATAGGCAAAACCATATTTACCATACAAAGGAGAAGGCTCTGCTGCCATCCTAGTATCTAACTTAGTTGACTGCTTTCGTTCGTTAAACATTCTAGAGACAATCTCTATTTTTTCCAACATCAACTGAACCGCCTTCTCTTGCACTTCAGCAGGGTTTCCCTTTCCTCCACTATCTGAGTAAAAAGAAAGTGCCTTTTTTAAATCACTAGCAATGCCCAAATAATCCACCACCAAGCCCCCCGATTTATCTTTATAAACTCGATTCACTCGAGCAATCGCTTGCATCAAATTATGCCCTTTCATTGGTTTATCAATGTACAAGGTATTTAAACTAGGTGCATCAAAACCTGTTAGCCACATATCCCGAACAATAACAATTTTAAGTGGATCATGAATATCTTTCATTCGGTCTGCCAACGTTCTCCGTTCTTGTTTTGTCGTATGATGTTTCATTAGTTCAGGACCATCTGAAGAAGAAGCTGTCATGACTACTTTAATCACTCCTTTGTCCAAATCATCATGGTGCCAATCAGGACGCAATTGAATAATATGTTCGTATAAGTCAGCCGCAATTTGACGACTCATACTCACAACCATTGCCTTGCCCTCCATCCCTTTTTGGCGGGCTTCAAAATGAAAAATTATATCTTCGGCGACCTTTGCCAAACGAGTAGGACTCCCAACAATTGCTTGCACCTTTGTCCATTTCATTTTGGCTTGTTCAGCATTGCTCATTTCATCTTTTGCCAAATCGGTCTCCAAGTCATCAATCAACTGTTTTCCCTCTTCCGACAAGGTTATTTTTACCAATCTACTCTCATAATAAATTGGCACTGTTGCGCCATCTTCTACCGCCTGAGCAATATCATAGATGTCTACATAATGCCCAAAAACAGCAGGTGTATTAATATCTTGCGACTCCACAGGCGTTCCTGTAAATCCTAAATAAGTAGCATTAGGCAAAGCATCCCGCATATACTTGGCAAAACCATAGACAATACGTTGTCCGACAACTTCACCAAAATCATTTTTAACCTCTATTGTTTTGGGTTTAAAACCATATTGCGTACGGTGTGCCTCATCGGCAACTACAACGATATTTTTTCGAGCAGATAACTCTTCATAAACATTACCTTCTTGAGGTTGAAATTTTTGAATGGTCGTAAATACAATTCCTCCTGAAGCAACCTTGAGTAAACTTTTGAGATGTTCTCGGTTCTCGGCCTGGACAGGTACTTGTCTCAACAATTGCTTAGAAGAAGCAAAAGTATCAAACAATTGGTCGTCCAAATCATTTCGATCAGTAATCACTAGAATTGTTGGGTTGTCTAGTTGTAAAACTAATTTACCACTAAAAAAGACCATTGACAATGACTTCCCACTTCCTTGAGTATGCCAAACCACACCACCTTTGCGATCCCCATCTACTGCCGTCGCTTTTTTGACCGATTCAATGGCTTTATTCGCTGCATAATATTGGTGATAAGCTGCTACTTTCTTTATGGTTTGAATAGTGGCAATGCCATTTTTATCAATATGCTTATTTTGTTCAAAAACAATAAAATGACGGATATAATCTAGCAACGTTGCCTGATTCAACAAACCCTTTATCAAAACTTCTAATTGACTGCTTAATTTAGAGGCTTCCTCTATCCCATCACTAGTTTTCCATGCCAAATAACGGCTATACCCTGCCGACATCGAACCTGCTCGAGCATCTACCCCATCCGAAATAACACAAAAAGCATTAAAGGTAAACAAACTTGGAATCGTTGTTTGGTAGGTTCTCAATTGGTCAAAAGCCGTTTTTAAGGTTGCACTAGCGTCTATTGCATTTTTTAATTCCAAGAGCACCAAAGGCATTCCATTGACAAATAAAATCAAGTCTGGACGCTTGTTTTGATTGTTTTCTATAATGGTAAACTGATTAACCGACAAATAATCGTTGTTCTCCAGATTATGATAATCCAACAACTGCACACGGTCGCCTCGTTGCATGCCCTCTTTTCTATATTCAACAGGCACGCCTTCGGTTAGCAATTGATGCAAGTCTTGATTATTAACCATCATCTCTGGCGATGCGATGCGCTCCACTATTTTGAGGGCTTCTTGTTGTGCCTCATAAGGAATGTTTGGATTGATTCGAGCAATCGCTGCTTGCAATCGCCCTCGCAATAAAACCTCTCCGAAAGAATTCCGTTCGGCTTGCGCTCCATCGGGAGCAATTTTACTTCCATGTATGTACTTCCATCCAAGGGCTTCTAATTCTTCAATCGCCCATTGTTCGATGTCGTCTTCGTTGAGTTTGGTCATGGCTTCTCATTTATTTACGGTTCCTTAGGTATCAAAATTGCTCCCCCTTATAAGGCTTCAAATAATAAAGCACTTTTCTTTCTACATGTTCTAGTTCTAAACAATCCTCTGTTCTTTTTTTGAGAATGAGCTTTTGTTTTTTGTCTATAAAAAAATACTGTCTTGCTTATATTTCAAATGAAAATAGTGACAAGTGCGAGGTGGCTTATCTGTTGATTGTTCTATATTGCAGTGCTTTAAAGAGTCCTTATCAAAAGTCAAACAAATTACTCCATGTTCCAGTAGTCCAGGCACTTGCTCTTGCTTTGCCTCATATCGCTCATAATCACCAACCCGTTCCTACCAATTGCCTACTGGTACTCACACAAGACGTAATAAATAATAGACTACTTCCTAAGAATAATAACCTTAATAGCTTTTTTTGCATATCCCTTCTTAGACCTTGTTTTCTAGAGCTGTTGGCACTCGTATCTCGCCGCTCATTAGTTTGGGGAGGAGTGTGTCTCTTAGTTTGGTTAGAGTTTGGATTTCGTTATTGTTTCTATGAATTTTATTTAATAATAATTCTGCTGATGATTTGAATAATTCAAGAATCTTAATACTAGGCATAATAACAGGCATTTCCCTAAGCACTCCCAAGGTTAAATATGATTGGGTAGTTCCTGCTGACCTAGAAATAAAATAATGTTTCCCATAAATTGAGTTTATTGTCAAATATAAATATTCAGAGTATAGAGGATTTTGTGAAGTTTTAAACAATCCAATATTTTTTATTGCAAAATTAATATTTGTTTCCAGCACAAAATATATTAGCCCAATTGTGCCAATCATTGAAACTAAAACATCTCTAGAATCAACTTTGCTTCTTTTATTAATATTATAATAATTTTCTTCTGAAATTAAATAGGCAGAATTAAAATCAATTCCTGATTTACTTAAATGCTTAGATGTAATTAAGTATTTACCTTCCTTTTCTTTAGATGGAGAATCATGGGTGCCGTCTTTAACCTCAATAATATCACTTATTTCTCTAACCTCCCAACCCAAAGGAATCTCCCCCAACTCCGAAGCCACCATCTCCCCACCAGCAGAGCGATAAGGCTGCCCCTGCTCATTGGGAAACTCAAAGTCTACAAACCAACGCTTGAAGAGGGTTTGTGCCATTTGCTCTAGGGTTTCGTTTTGTTGGCGGAGTAGGCTTATTTTTTGGTCAAAAGTTTCTATAACTCTCCTTACTTCAATTTGTTCTTTTTTTTCCTTTAAATAAGAAATAGGAACATCATTTAATGCTCTTGTTGTTAAACTTGGTATAGCAGAACCTTCATCATATTTAGTTAAATTATACAAAGAAAGTAAGTAAAAAAGATACTTAGGGTCAATTTTAGATTCATCTACTTTTGTCCAAAAAAGCGTATCTACTGTCCAGAATGGTTTATCTTGAAAAAATAGGTTATTCAACGACCCTTTTCGAGGTATCAAAATAGATGGCTTATCATAAAGAAAGTTATCTACATATTTCATAATTCCTCCACTCCCATATAAGGGAATTTCGCCATCTCCTAATTTCTTGTGGTCTTTCCCATACTTTATTTCAAGTACATCTCCTAAAACAGCTTCTATCATTTCCATCATAACACCACCCCAATTTTAGCCAACTGAATTTTAATTTCCTCATCCAAGACCTTCGCCTGTTCCATTTGCGAGCGCAAAGCCGTCGTCAAGCCCTCCATTTTCACTTCAAAAGGAATTCCATCGTCCTCCTCCTCAGGAATCCCCACATACCGCCCTGGCGTCAAGACAAACTTATGCTTTTCAATATCCGTCAAGACCGTCGATTTACAAAAGCCCTTGATATCCTTGTATCCATCCTTTTCATTCAACCAATCGTGATAAGTCTTCGCTACCTGCTGCACATCCTCGGCAGCAAAAGCACGGTTCTTTCGATTCACCATATAGCCCAATTCAGACGCATCAATAAACAAGACCTCGCCAGCCCGTTGGCGTTTGCCCCGTCTCAAAAACCACAAGCAAGCAGGAATCCCCGTATTAAAAAACAAAGCCTTCGGCAGCATGACAATACACTCAATCAAATCCGCTTCCACCAATTTTTGACGAATGTCGCCCTCTCCTCCAGTATTCGAACTCAAAGAGCCATTGGCTAACACAAAACCTGCTTTGCCATTCGGAGCCAAATGATGCAAAAAGTGTTGAATCCAAGCATAGTTGGCATTGCCTTTGGGCGGTGTTCCATATTGCCAGCGAGCATCTTCACGCAGCAGCTCTCCACTCCAGTCCTTGACATTAAAAGGTGGATTGGCAATGATGTAATCTGCTTTTAAATCCTTGTGGGCATTGTTCAAAAAAGAACCTTCGGTATTCCAACGAATATTGGAACCATCAATTCCACGAATCGCCAAGTTCATGCGACACAAACGATAAGTCGTTTGGTTGCTCTCCTGCCCATAAATAGAAATATCATCCAAGCGCCCTTGATGGCTTTTGATAAACTTCTCCGATTGAACAAACATACCACCAGAGCCACAACAAGGATCATAAACTCGCCCTTTGTAAGGCTCTAGCATTTCTACTAATAACTGTACAATACTTTCAGGCGTGTAGAACTGTCCTCCTTTCTGTCCTTCTGCCAAGGCAAACTGTCCTAAAAAATACTCATACACTCGCCCCAGAACATCTTGACTCTTTGCTTTGGCATCACCCAAAGCAATCGTACCAATGGTATCAATCAAACCACCTAAGGTTTGACCATCTAAATTTTGTCGTCCATATACTTTGGGCAAGATGCCTTTTAGTCTAGGGTTGGTTCCTTCGATGGCATCCATGGCATCGTCAATAGTTTTGCCAATATTGGGCATTTTTGCCTGTGCTTGTATGTGGCTCCAACGTGCTTCTTCTGGTACAAAAAAGACATTCTCTGCACCATACTCGTCGGGATCTTCAGGATCAGCTCCTGCATACTCACCTTCTCCAGCTTTTAATCGTTCGTACAAATCCTCAAAAGCATCTGAGATGTATTTCAGAAATATCAAACCCAATACAACGTGCTTATATTCCGCTGCATCTATATTTTTACGCAGTTTGTCTGCGGTTTTCCACAGCGTCTGCTCTAATTTTTCTTCTTTTTCTACTTGCTTTTTTTTAGCCATTCTGCTCTATTCGTTAGTTGATATTTGTAAGAGTTTAAATCTACAAAAAAAATAGATGTTTACAGAATATCACATTTTTTTGTTTGTGATAATAAGCTTACTTAACCCTAATCTTTTTTATTTGATTTCAAAAAATTAGATAATTTAGAATCACTTTTATAAGGAACTCGACTGGAAGGAACAACTCTTGAAGCTGGTCCTACATGTGTATCTTGATCATCAAAGAATATATGTGGTCGAAAAGCTTTTAATACCTTATCTTTAGAGACTCCTCCAAGAAAAAAAGCAGAATCAATATAAACCCCCCATGCCTTAAATGTTTTTATAACTCTAATATGTGCTGGAGAATTTCGAGCAGTAACAATTCCTATCCTAATAGGTGCTTTACCTAATTCAAATTCTTTCTGTGTCAAAGCTAACATCTTTATTAACTTGGCAAAAGGTCCTTCATTTAAAGGAGAATCTCGATTATCTTTTTCATGCTTTAAAAAAGCTTCAAGACCTTGTTCTTTATATATTAATTCAGATTCATCCGAAAATACGACAGCATCTGCATCAAAAGCAAAACGGACTTCATCTTCTATACCAACAAAATCTGAATCTGGAGTGTTATATACAATAGCTGCAGCTACATCTTTGTCAACAGCATTTTGAATGTCATCCTCATCTTTACTTAAGAATAAATCTATTGAAAATGCATCTAAATATGCTGCTAAGGGCTCTCCGCCTGTTAATGCAGTCCTAGTAATATCTAATTCATATTTCTCTATCGATTTCATCATTCTAAGCCCTGTTTCAGGGCTATTTCGTGACATTACAACAACTTCTATTAATCGTTTATTATCTATCTTTGTATTTAAGTTTAATAAAGCTTGAACAAGAGGGAACGCTGTTCCTTTACCCAGTATTTTATCTTCATTCTCGAATTGATATTTAGAAAATTCGTCTAGTCCTTTTTCTTGAAAAATTTTATTTTCTTTCTCTAAATTAAATAATGCCCTTGAAGATACTCCAATGACAATTACATCTTCTAACTTATAATTTGTTTTACTCATAACATTGGTTTATCCCTTAGAAATTCATTCCTATTTTGATACCCTTAATTTTTTTATATAATTCTGTTGCATATAAATCTGTCATTCCTGACAAATAGTCAACAACTGTTAATACTCGTTCATAAGGAGTACTATCCTCTTTTATGGTATCAAATTGACCAGGAATCAATTTTAAGGCTTTTTTATCCTCTTGAGTTCTTTTTTCTTTATTTTTTAAAATAGGTCCAATGAAATGATTTAATAATTCATACATAACATGATATCCCGCATTTTCAATCTCAACTACTCCTCTATGGTTATAGATGTTCTTACAAGAATACTGTGATATCTTACCAAGAGCATTACAATCCTTTCCAATAAGATCAAAAAGCGATTCATTATGTGTGCCATTTAATATTTCATCTAAATTCTTTATATAAGCATCCTTTGCTTTATGAGTTAGAGAATTTATAGTCTTTGCTCTTAAATAAGTAATTCGTGCATTCTCATTATTTATTTTTGCCAAATTACTTTCAAATTTTCCTATATCTTCAACATCTAAGCATGTTATTACATTTATTAATAATTCTTCACATTGTTTAGCTCCAATTATTCCAACTCTATGAGCATCTTCTAGATCTATAATATGATAACATATATCATCAGCAGCTTCAACTAGCCATACGAAAGGATGTCTATACCATCCCAAATGGTCGTTATTATCATCTTTTAACATTCCAGTAGATTCAGCTATTTTCAAGAATGTTGTTTTTTCTGCTTGAAAAAAACCAAATTTTTTCCTGTGGGTCTGTGGATTAGATTTAGAGATCCATTTCCCTGTAGATTCGCAGGGATATTTTGCTATAGAAGCTAAAGTAGTGTAAGTTAAACGTAAACCGCCATCTAATTTTCCTTTTTGGTTGTGTGTCAATATCCTGATAGAATTTGCGTTACCTTCAAAATTAATCAAATCTTCATATTCTTCATCGGTCATTAAGTTTTCTACTAAATCATTGTTCTTTTTAAAATAATTTGCAATAGCATCTTCGCCTGAATGACCAAATGCAGGATTCCCTATGTCATGACACAAACAAGCTGCTGATAAAACTCCTTTAAAGTGGTTTTTATAAAACCTCACACTCTCAGGGTTTAACTTACTACTTCGTTCTTTTATTATTGCTTGACCAACTAAAGTACCTAGAGATCGCCCAACACACGACACCTCTAGTGAGTGTGTTAATCTGTTATGCACAAAAGCACTTCCTGGTAGAGGAAAAACCTGTGTTTTGTTTTGTAATCTTCGAAAAGCAGAAGAAAAAACTATTCTATCAAAATCTCTTTTATATTCCGTTCTTGAATTAGCACTTGTATTATCGTCTACTCCCGTTCTTTTTTCAGAATAAAGCTCATTTAAATCCATCAGTCTTATAAGTTAAGTTTACATAATATTTACTTTAAACATATGCAATATTTACCAAAACATTAAAAATAAGTATAAAATATTAAACCATAAGGTTGGCTTTCATAGCAAAAAGCAACATTTCACTTTGATTTCTTGTATCCCTGAAATAAAAATAGTCCTTCAAACATGAAAAGGGCTAATTAATTGGCTACAAATATTCAATCATTTTTCACAAACTCAGGTTGCTCTATTATCACTTCTTACTATTACTACTTATCAACATTACCCTTCCCTAAATAAGCATCAATCCAAGCCTCAAAGTCAGCATCTGTTTCTCCTTTTCCGTAGCCTCTTTGTACTTTTACAATCTTTTTATTTTCATCTAGAAAGATATAGGTAGGATACGCAAATACACCATACAAACTAGGAATAGATGCACTATAAAGGTTGGAATGCTCAATAGACTTCTTTTTTAGAAACGGAAGTATTTCTTCAGCTTTTGATTGATAGGGATTTATTCCTATAATTGTTAAACCTTTATCCGCATATTTTTGATGCAATTGATTGAGTAGTGGCATTGACTGGATACAAGGAAAACAGCCTTTGTACCAAAAATCTAACAAAATAAGTTTGCCTTCTATTTGGCTCAAATCTAAATTTTCTCCTGCATACGTTTGAGCTTGCCAATTGGGAGAGGTGGCTCCGAGTTTAATTTGAGTAGAATCTCGATTAGCCTCATGCTCTTGATCCGCTTCTATTCCATCTACATAAGTATAACCTCGTTCTCCGTAGATTTCGTGCATATTGGACAATGGAGGAATGTTCGTAGTCAAAAAATGAATTTCTTGATCTTTGTATTCGTAAACACCATAATCTGCGAGTTCAAGATAAGTGGTCATTCTAAAAGGTAAACCATGCTTATTAAAGTAGATTTTCGTCAAATCATTCTCTACTCTAACCTCACTAACCGCTGGAGATTCTTGGTCGAAAAAACAAAGTACATCGGCACCAAGTAAGGTATCGACCTCTAACCATATCGAATCGGATTCAGGTATTTTGCTTTTCATATAGTCTCTAAAAACTAGTGGATTAAAAACAGAGCGATCTGAACCTATCTGAGTAAATGGGATTTCATTCCATCCTTTTACAATTCTTCTATCATGATCAACATGATAATACTGATCCGTTTGTCCTAAATATAATTGAGAAAGATTCAAATGATTCTCATAGGTATGTACTTTGTAAAAGATGGTATCTTTTAAATTTTGATGTTCAAAAAAGCACCTTCCATGAAATTCTGAAGTATCTGCATCAAAGAGAAACTTCATTTTCGTCGTAATATTATATGCTCCTGTTGTTATTGTTTTTATTTGTGCGCTTCTGGCTTCTAAGAATTCTATTGCCTTGCTTTGTCCTTGAACTATCACTACACAACAACCTAATACAATAATGAGTAACAACTTCAACATATAAATTATTTTTCAAATAAAGAGATCGTAATGTACAACGACCTCCTTAATATAATATTTTAGTGTACTGATAAACTATTAATACTTGGGTGAGAAACAATTAAAACATCCCCACTTACTACTGAACTCCTATTAAAGTCACATTTTTTACAACCTACATTGTTGCAAGTAACAACGTATCCTCCTTTAGGACTTGAATTTGCTACAGCTTTACAATCGCTAGTACTTGGTGAATGTCCTTCGACATGAGTGCAATCACAGTTTATGACAAAAATAATCGTCCCATTCGTTGCATGAAAAGATGGTTCTCCTCCATCAAAAGGAATAACCCAGTAGCCTGTTGCTCCTGTAAACGACTTTTGCTCTCCTTCAGATAATACTGTTCCTTCAGCAAGTACTTCTGAATTACTAACATCTCCCGACTCTACAGCAACATTACTTTGCATTACGGTCAAGTTACCATTCTCACCCAATGTCAAACTTAATTTATGTGTCTGATTTCCATCGTCTGACAAAGATCGAAATTCATAAGTTTCTCCAACTTGAAAGTCAAGAGATGATGTTGCTACTTCCTCTGTATTTCTAAAGCTAGAAATAGTTTCCTTTACTTCAACAGTTTCTTTTGTTGATAAAACTTCCGTCTCATAACAAGAAATGAGTAAAGTCATTGCTAGAAATGTTACAGCAATGATAAAAAAATTCTTTTGCATGATTTTAATTTTAAATAGTTTAATTTCCCATATGGGCTTACCCAAATGTCAACTAAATAAAATGAAAATAAAAGTTTAAGTATATTTAATATTTTTAATTATTATTTTCTTAACATAAAAAAATCACCTGTTTTTTTTGTCCCATTTTTGTACCTTAAAAACACAAAACCTCACAAAAAACTAACAATCAAATACTAAAAACACACCAATTAATTCCCTATGGAGCTACTAATTAGGATGGTGTTTTATGACGTTTCTTGCGGCTATGACTTTGTTGTAGCCGCTTTTTGTGGGTTTTAAATTATTGGAATTCCTACAAAAAAGTGGGCAAAAAGTTAAGCTGCTTTTTTGTTAAAAAATAATTGCTCCATTTCAAGAGGAGTGACATAGCCTAAGGCAGAATGCCGACGGCGCATATTGATATTGTACCAAATTTCATTTCTATATAGCTAAAGATATCTCTTTATAGCCTGTTCTATTGTTGGATATTTTGTTCTATAAATGCATTCCACTTTAATCGTTTTGAAAAAGCTTTCAGCAACAGCATTATCCCAACAATTCCCTTTCCTGCTCATACTTGCTTTGACATAGTGTTTGTTTAAAATTTTCACAAAGTCTGAACAAGTATACTGTACACCTTGATCGGAATGAAAGGTAAGCCCATTGCTTGGCTTTCGATTAAGGATTGCCACCTGAAGAGCTGCTATCGTTGTTTCACTTGCTTGCATTGTCTCACTCAGTGCCCAGCCAATGACTTTTCTATCATATAAATCTATAACCACTGTCAAATATAACCAACCTTCACCTGTATCAATGTATGTTAAGTCAGATACCCAAACTTTAGAGGGAACATCCACTGCAAACTTTCTATTCAATAGAGTTAATTAGGAAAAGTTGACTATTCGCGCCCACACATGCGAGGACTTATAATTCCAAAAGGGGCTTTGTACCCTAAAGTTGTGAAGCGCTGTACAAATAAGCATAACTTGATCTCTGAATTCAGAGTCATAGTGACGAC
>NZ_JHBV01000147.1 GCF_000724545.1 Aureispira sp. CCB-QB1
AAAAAACTTAAAAATACGACATAATAAATTTGGGTTTTAATTGGGGTGATTTAGGACTTGTATGAATGGGAATACGTACAAGTCCTTTTCTTTTTCAAAAAAATAAGGTTTATATCGAAAGATGTAAGCCTTATTTTTTTTGAAAAATGATACCTTTGATTGGAAAATAACATTGAACGAGGAGTGAGCAGAAATTCAAAGTTAGTTCCAAAGCCTTTCTCGTTAAATAAATTGATAAATTCAATTTTGAATTGAAAAAAGATTAAAGATGCGAAAAATAACAGCCGATTGGGTATATCCCATTCATACAAATCCGATCAGAGAAGGTGTTGTTCTTGTTGATGAAAATGGTAGAATAGAAAAGATAGACGTACGTGAAAATTATAATGCGGATGAGTTGGAAATTTACAGTGGAATAATTATTCCTGGTTTTGTAAATACACATTGCCACTTGGAATTATCTCACATGAAAGGTAAAGTACATACGGGAACAAGCTTAATCCCCTTTATCACAAGTGTGGTACAACAGCGAGGAGCTAGTGAAGGAGCTATTCAAGAAGCAATAGCCGCAGCAGACCAATATATGTATGAACAAGGTATTGTTGCTGTTGGTGATATTTCTAATGTAACCGATACGTTTTTGCAAAAATCTAAAAGCAAGCTAAGATATTATACATTTACAGAGTTCTTTGATTTTCTTCAAGAGCAAAATACAGAAACGGAATTTGCTAAATATAAGGCAGTTTATGATGCTTTAGAGGCTGTAGGAGGACACCAAAAAAGTTGTGTTCCGCACGCTCCTTACTCTGTTTCTCCCAAACTTTTTGAGGCAATCAATCAAGTGAATGATGGTTTGCAAAAAACAGTTAGCATTCACAATCAAGAGACTCCGCCAGAGAATCAGCTATTTTTAGAAAAGAAAGGAGGATTTATTGATTTTTATGGAGGTTTTGGTATTGCCTTAGATGATTTTGACGCTACTAAAAAGCCTTCTATTTATTATGCGCTACAACATATGGACCCTTCTCATAGAACCTTGTTTGTGCACAATACATTGACAACGGCTGCCGATATACAAGCGGCGCAAGCATGGAGCGATCAGGTATACTGGGCCACTTGTCCAAATGCGAATTTATACATTGAGAACAATTTGCCCAATTATCAAGCATTTATGGATAATAATGCTAGAATGACAATAGGAACAGATAGTTTAACTTCAAACTGGCAATTGTCTGTTTTGGAGGAGATGAAAACGATTGCAAAATATCAGTCTTATGTGCCTTTTGAAACATTATTAGAATGGGCTACTTTGAATGGGGCCAAGGCATTAGGTTTTGAAGAAGACTTAGGGAGCATCGAAGTAGGAAAACATTGTGGGTTAAATCTCTTGTCCAATTTGAATGAGAAAGGGGAATTAGCCAATAATACGATGGTACAACGCTTGGTGTAATTAAGCAAGTTTAACATAAAATGTCAATCAAAGAAAACAATAGTTATGAAGTGTTCTTTATTATTAGTTTTGTTATTGTTTAGCATCAAAGCCATTGCTCAAGGTTCTTTAACAGCCCCACTCAATGATGTAAACCATTATTTGCATGATCGTATGGAAATTCGAACAGGAAATTTTGGCAACATTCATAGTGGATTAAAGCCATTGATGCGAAAAGATATACGCAGTTATCAAGATAGTGTGGTTGCTAAAGACTATTGGTCTACGAATAAGCGTCGTCAAAGTGATTATGATTATGTGCATATTGATTATAATGATGATGACGCTACCATTCAGAGTAAAAAAACTTTTATGAAGTTCTTATATCCCAACGGGGATAAGTCTTTTTTGAGACATTTTTATAGAACACCAGCACATTTATTAGAGGTACGAACCAAGCATTTTTATGCAAATATTAATCCTATTCTACATTTCAAAGGATCTTTTGAGCAATACAATGGCGAAGGGCGTTTGTTATTTCTGAATAGGAGAGGTGCTGCGATTCGAGGCAATATTCTAAATAGAGTTTATTTTTATACAGATGTTATTGAAACACAAGCGGCTTTCCCTACCTATGTGGACAGTAGAATACGAAGAGATTTTGCTGTTCCAGGAGCAGGTTTTTTTAAGCAATATGATAGTAATTTAATACCAGGAAAAGATACTTCGGGAGTAGATTACTTATTGGCGCAAGGGTATGTTGCCGTTGACTTGCTGAAAAACCATATTGGTATCCAGTTTGGTCACGGTCAAAATTTTATTGGAGATGGGCACCGGTCGTTGTTTTTATCCGATTATTCTTCCAATTATTTTTATTTAAAAATAAATACAAGAGTTTGGAAGTTGCATTATCAAAATATCTTTGCAGAACTAACACAAAACTATGGACAAGCACAGCGAGCATTCGATTTAGCATTACCCAAGAAGTATCTAGCAGCACATCATTTAAGTATTAATATTCTTAAAAACCTAAATATTGGTTTATTTGAAGGAGTAGTTTTTAGTAGAAATGGACAATTTGAATTGCAATACCTAAATCCAATCATATTTTATCGAGCTGTAGAACAAGCTGTCGGAAGTCCTGATAATGTCGTAATCGGTTTAAACTGGAAATGGAATTTCTTAAAGCACTTTTCTTTTTATGGACAATTTTTATTGGATGAATTATCTGTTGGCGATTTACTTCGACTTGGAGGAGGTTGGTGGGGAAACAAATTTGCTTTGCAAACGGGGCTAAAATATATAGATGCTTTTGGAGTTGACCACTTGGATATGCAAATAGAGTTTAACATGGCTCGTCCTTATACCTATAGTTTCAGAGACAGTTCTGCCAATTATACCCACTACAACCAACCCTTAGCACACCCTTTGGGAGCTAATTTTATGGAATGGATCGGCATTGTTAATTATCAACCTTTGCCTAGAATGAATATCAGAGCACAGATTAATTATTCTGTTTATGGACAAGATTCTTTAGGTTCCAATTGGGGGACAAATCCAAGTATTGGTTATAATTCTAGAGAACGAGAATTAAACAATCAGATTGGGCAAGGGATCAAAACAAATTTGTTTATTCTTCAATTGCACTGGAGTTACCAAATTCGACACAACCTCTTTGCTGATTTACAATTTATGTACCGCCGAGAGGACGCTGTCATAGATGCTTTAGACAACAACACCTTGTTGTTAGGAATTGGCTTGAGATGGAATATCAGCGAAAAAATGAAAGATTGGTAAAAAAGATTGGCTTGAAAACGTTAGAAAAAAGATTGTTTCTTTTAGTCTAAAATTTTCAAGCCAATACCTGTCGTAACGTCTAGTGACCAAGAGCTGGTGTTTTTGACTGTTTGCCTCCTAATTCATTAGCTTTTGCATTTACTTTTTGAGCTTCTTCTGCACGTCCCAACTTTTCTAAAATAGCACTATGTGTTCGTAGATACTCGGCTTTATAATCAATACTAGTTGCTTGACTAGCCCACTTTTCAGCTGTTTCCAAAAGTTTAGCATCATTGGTTTGCATTAAAACACTACGGGCATATTGATGTAATGTTTGGGCATCCTTTTTGGCATACTTTTTCAAATATTTATCCGAAAGCTTAGTGAAAGCGGTGATGTCCTCTGTGCCAGCAGCATATTTTATGTCAGCATACAAAGCATATTCTTTCGCATATTTAGGGTCTGCTGTTTTCATTTTGAGTTTAGCCTCATCCAATAAGTCAGCTACTTTATACTCAATCGCTTTATTTATAGTCTCATTACAAGCTGATTTTAGTTTCTCTTTAAACGTTTCAGCTGATTTTAATTGAATGATAGCCTCTTTGTTTTCTACGGCAAGTTCAAAAATTTTGGAATCTGCTTCGTTGGCAAAATCAAATAAAAACTCTAGATTTTCTTTAGATGAGAAATCATCTTGTGTTCTGATGTATTCGTTGGCAATTTTTAAATTAGGTTTGGCACTATTCAACAAAGCATAAGCATAAGCACGCAAAAAGTCGGGATCACGTTTCCCTTCTTCGTATTGTTGGGCATATTCTCCTGATTTATCGTTTTTGCTCAAGGCAACCTTTCCAAGTCCTAAGAACTGATCGGCAGGACGACCACCTTTGGCTGCATGAACAACTTCTCCTTTTTCATCCAAAAAAAGCAGCGTAGGGTAAGAATTGACACGATACTTTCCAGCCAACCTAGGACCTTCTCCTTTTTCCATATCTACTTTGATATTAATAAAATGTTTGTTAAAGAACTTTCCAACTTCAGCATCCGAAAAAACATCTTTAGCCATCCGTTTGCAGGGACCGCACCAAGAAGTGTAGGCATCCATAAAGATAATTTTATGTTCTTTTGCGGCCAAGGCTTGTGCTTCAGCCATTGTACCTTTAAAAAACTGAATGCCACTGTCGGCAAATGCCCATTGTAGGCTAACCAATATTAGAAGTCCAGTAAGGAGTTGTTTCATTACACTACATTTTAAATTAGTAGTTCGTTGATTTTTTACTTTTTTATCTTTTTGATAAAAAAAGTACATTTATATTAATTTGATAATCAATTTTTTTTACAAAACGCAGTGAACTTTCAATTTTATGATTACCAAACTAATAAAGTTTTTTAACGAACTGTTGTTAAATAAATAATACACTAATTTTGAGTCCAATTGACTTGGAATCAGGTTGAATGCTATTTTTTTACTTTATGAATAACGAATTTTGAGCCAACTTTTTAATTGTTATCCTAATTAGGATACAAAGCAAGATTATGTGATCAAAATTGTTCGTTTTCCGAATAAAAAAATGGACTATACAATGTTTAACATCAATCCAATGATGATGACTAAAGTACGAATTTTTATAGCGAAGGTTTAATATAAAATCAATTTTAGTGATTATTTAAGAACTTTTTGGAAGCAAAATACATTGTCTAATAGAATTTATTAATTTTACAAATTAAATAATTAAAACAAAAAAGTGTTATGAGTTTGACTGATCGCATTAATGCGGGCATCAAGGATGCTATGAAACAGAAAGATGAGGCAAGAAAACGTACTTTACGTGCAGTAAAAGCACAATTGCTATTACTAAAAACAAGCGGATCGGGAACCGAAATTACAGAAGATCAGGAAATTAAGCTTTTACAAAAAATGGTAAAAGAACGCCAAGATTCTTACGAGATTTATGTAAAACAAAATCGTGATGATTTGGCAGCTCCAGAAAAAGAAGAAATGGATATTATCAAGGAGTTTTTGCCCCAGCAAATGGGAGAAGACGAACTAAGAGAAGCTATCAAAGGCATTATAGACCAAGTAGGAGCTACTTCTATGAAAGATATGGGCAAAGTGATGGGCATGGCAAATAAACAATTTGCAGGTAAAGCTGATGGCAAAACAATCTCTACGATTGTAAAAAGCTTGTTATCCTAAATAATAAATGCTACAAAAGTAGATGCAAACGGGTTTGCCAGTAAAGGTGAATCCGTTTTGTATTTTTGTGTTCTCAGAATGCGATTGTCTTAGGATATGGTTGGTTAGGTTAATAGCTCGTTAGAGAAAAAAAAATGATAATGAATTGCTTGCATTGAGCTTTTGATCACCAACGATGCAGTACTCAATAAGTAGCCGTGCAGTTAACTATTATCAGGTAGAATATATTGTAAAATTTATTAGAGGTATAACAAATGGCAGTAGATGTATTATTTATCATAATGGCAACCTTTGGGTTTTACTTTGGGTTTAGTTTTGGTTTGATGAAGGTCGTTTTGGCAGTACTTTCTTTAATGTGTGCAATTCTTGCTGCAATGGCATTTACTCCAATGACCACCAATATTATAATAGATACATTTGAAATAGATTCTGTTTTTTTACCTTTTGTAGCTTTTTTAGTCACTTTGTTGATTGTCTTAATGCTTGCTAGAATAGTTACCAAACTTATAGAGGAAACCGTAGATAACAAGCGTTTTGATATTGTAAGTCAGATTGTAGGTGGGGTGATTATGGGATTTATATTTATCCTTTTATACAGTGTTTTGGTGCTGTTTTTTGGTCAAGCTAGAGTGATTGAGTTGGTATTTAACCAAGGATATAAAATAACAAAGAAAGATATCAACCCTCAACTTGTTGTGCCTGGAAAGCTGGCATTGAGCAAACCTGATACAATCTATTTAAAGATAGATGATGATCATACAACTTATCGTTTTGCTCCAGACAAAAGCAATAGTGAGAAACCTGCAAGTTTGACCATTCGTTTTGAACCAGTGCCTGGAAATCGCTATCTTGGATCTATTGGAAGCTCGGTGCAACAATGGGATATATTGCCAGAAGATACAGTTCGTATTAAATCTAGTGGGCAACTCTTTTTGACTGTAGAGAAAGAAATTCGCTGTTTTTGTGATAGCACCTTTTTAGTAACATCTGTTAATGATACAATGAGTTTTGAATGCCTAGATGATTACTTAGCTGCCAAGAGTACCACTTCTTTTTTTTACAAATATATTGAAGTAATTCCTCAAAGAGGTACCCAACTAATGAAAGGAATCGCCCCATTTATTGAGCACTTTATAGACTACATGAGTGTAGCACTAGAGCGATTAGATAAAGGGGCTAAAGGAAATAAAGCCCCAATAAATGTCTACTCGGGGGAGGATAATAAAGAGGTTGTGCAGCCTGTTATAGAGGAAGAAATACCAGATTTTGAACCAGAAGAAAGAGACACCATAGGGTTTACTATCGACACCACTAATATGCCTACGATTAGCCCGTCTGTTGATACTACACCCGATTTAGAAGAACCGGAAGAAGTCGAATATGAAGGATAAACCACATTTATTATTATTAGACAACTACGATTCCTTTACTTATAATTTATACGATTATTTGAGTCAATTAGGAGCACGTTGTACCGTTGTTAGAAATGATAAAATTTCCATATTGGAATTAGAAAAGTGTCATTTTGACGCAGTTGTACTCTCACCAGGTCCCAAACGCCCCCAAGATGCAGGTATATTAATGGATTTAATACATCATTTTTATGTCAAAATACCAATTTTAGGCATTTGTTTGGGAATGCAAGCGATTGGAGAGTATTTTGGTGCAAAACTTGTACATGCATCTATACCAGTACATGGTAAGACTTCTTTGGTAGAACATACGCAGAAGGACATTTTTCACGGGATTACGCAACCCACACAAGTAATGCGATACCATTCCTTGCTGTTAAAAAATCTACCTAGTTGCTTAGAACCAATTGCTTGGACAGCATCTAATGAGTTGATGGCAATTAAACACAACACATATCCTATATGGGGAGTCCAATTTCATCCAGAATCAATTCTAACATTAGACGGGTTAGCAATCTTGGAAAATTGGTTAAAGGTTATCGTGATAAGGCTTAATTCTTAAATTAAATTTAAAACTACCTTTGAAAAGTATAAATTTCCCTCTTTTACGTTATTCTTGGTAACAATTGGAGCAAAAAAGGAATTAAAAAATAATTTTTTGAGTTCCTTTGATACTTCATAGTTGTTTTGGAATGACAGGTTTTTATTATCTGTACCTATTTCAACTTAACTAAAAAAAGAATAAACATAAAACTCCCATTGCATTTGGTCTACCTACGATTGGGTTTAAAATCAACTTTTTATTTGATAAAAATGAAAAGTGTACAGCAATTTATCAATAGTTCGTTGAAAAATTCTATTAGTTTGATAATTAATAAATTGTGGATTTATTACGTTTTGTTTTTAAATTTTGATTATCAAACTAATATAAATGTGTTTTTTTATCTTTTTGGTAACTAAGCTTGCGATCTCACGAGCGTAGCGAGCTAAAAAAGTAAAAAATCAACGAACTACTAAATTTATAATAAAACAATAAAATCAATATATGTACGCATCAGCACTAATATCTTACTCCGTCCCACCGCTCAAACTCAATGATACTGGCGTTAAAGCGTTGTTATGGATGAATGATTTTCATGTAAGGCATTTACCTGTTGTAGAAGATGGAAAACTATTAGGAATTTTATCTGAAGATGAAGTCCTTAATTTTGTCGATGCAGAAACAACAATCAGAGAAAGCCGACCTGTTTTATTACCTAAATTTGTTCCCGCACAAAAACACCTATATGACATCATGAAACTGGTCGTTAATTTTAACCTAACGGTCATACCTGTTTTAAATAACGAGGGAGATTATATGGGGCTTATTACCATCGAAGATCTGTTAAAAAAACTGGCAGATACAGGTTCAATAACACATCCTGGAGGCGTTTTGGTTTTAGAAATGGCGCCTAGAGATTATTCTTTGTCTGAAATATCTAGATTAATAGAGTTAGAAAACGCAACTATCTTAAGCAGTTTTATTTCTTCTCCCTATGGAACTAATGCATTGGAATTAACATTAAAAATAAATAAAGAAGATCTAAAACATATTGTGGCAACTTTGGAACGATTTGGTTATGATGTAAAATCTTCTTTTTATGAATCAGAATTTATTGATACACTCAATGATCGTTATGAAGGTTTAATGCGTTACTTAGACGTTTAACGAAAAAAAATTAACAAATTGAACCAAAAGTCATCCTAGCAGTTTTGTCCTAGGATGACTTTTGATTTATAAGCTTGTAAATTTTACCACTAATCTATAGTATAGAACCAGATAATAAGGGCATTCTGTTTTGTCTCTATTGTTTATAAGGCTTTTTTATCTTTGTAGATGTGGAAGTCGAAACAGTTATCCCACTAAATTAATTACAGATATCGGACTAAAATCAATGAACAAACTAGTAATAATTGTTTTTTTTATATGGATAAGCTCCAGTTGCGAAACACCTCAAGCTTTAAATAATGCTTCTAATGAAGATGAGAATCAACCTCAAGAAGGAACAAAAGAAGCTGGCAAAACTTTTATAGCAGGAAAACACCCTAAGAATGTTATTTTTTTAATAGGAGATGGAATGGGTTTAACTCAAATAACTGCAGGCAGTATTGCCAAAAAAACACCTCTAATTCTAGAAAAGTTTCGACAAATAGGACTAGTCAAAACGTACTCAACCAAACTAATAACAGATAGTGCAGCAGGAGCTACCGCTATGGCCACTGGTTCCAAAACATATAATGGAGCTATATCAATGAATATTCATCAAAAGAAACTCAAAACAATTTTAGAATATGCAGAAGAAAAAAACTGGTTGACAGGTATCGTCACAACTGCCACGGTTACACATGCAACACCTGCCTGTTTTTATGGGCATCAACCGACAAGAAGCCGTGTCAATCAGAAATTAGCTGCTGAGTTTATGACTAAAGATATTGAAGTGCTGATGGGAGGAGGTTGGAATTACTTTAAGGATGGCTTAGATGGTCGAGATCTAATCGCAGAAGCACAAGAGAAAGGCTATTTTGTTACTGACAATATCGAACAAGTAGGAGATTATAGACCAGAAAAAATGATTTGCTTGATTTCTGCTAAGTTGCCTCCCAAAATAGAAGAGCGTGGAGATTTTCTGCCGTTAGCGGCTAAAAAAGCAATTGATATTTTGAGCTATCCCAAATCAAATTTCTTTTTAATGATAGAAGGAGCTCAGATAGATTGGGGAGGGCACAAGAATGAATCAGATTATATCGTAGAAGAAATGCTAGACTTTGATAGAACCATTCAGCAAGCATTTGATTTTGCTAAAAAAGATGGTAATACCTTGGTCATTGTAACAGCCGATCATGAGACAGGAGGATATAGTATTAATGGAGGTAGCAAAAAAGAAGGGAAAGTGGAAGGAAAATTTACTTCTGATTACCATACAGCGACAATGGTACCTATCTTTGCGTATGGTCCAGGAGCAGAATCTTTTACAGGAATAATGGATAATACAGAAATATTTTTTAAATTAAAATATTTAATGAACTTAAGCGAATCTTCCTCAAACTAGAATTAGTATTGAGTTGATTATTAAAGATTTATTGCTTAGGGACTTTGAGGGGAATTAGTATGGTAAAAAAATGAAGTTAGATTTTTTGTAAAAAAAACAGAAAATCCGTTTTAAATTGTGCTTATAGGTTTATAATATTATTACTTTTGTCCTTCTTATAAAAACAACTATCTAAAGAATTTTCTAAATATTTTGCGTTACTAAAGCAAACAATGGAATTGAATAACTATATAGAATACACCCTCCTAAAACCTGATACCACTAAATTAGACATAAAGGAACTTTGTAGAGAGGCATTAGAACATAATTTTTCGGCGGTTTGTATCCCCCCATTTTATGTACCAATAGCAGCAAAGTTATTAGAGGACTCAAATACTAAAGTCATTACTACTATAGGTTACCCCATGGGCTATCATGCAATTCCCGTAAAAGTAGAGGAAGCTAAACGTGCGATAGACGAAGGGGTAGATGAGATCGAAATGATGGTTAATATTGCTGCTGTTAAAGATGGTAATTGGTCACATGTTAAGAATGATATTTCAAGTGTAACAACGGCAGCACACCTAAAAGGAAAAAAAATAAAAGTTATTTTAGAAACTAGCTTATTGACAATTGAAGAAATAAAACAATTGTGTGCTATTTGTTGTGATGTAGAAGTTGATTGTATCAAAAATGCTACAGGTGTAAATGGCGGACATTCGACAATTGAAATGATTAATTTGCTAAAAACAGAATCTAAAGGAATCAAGATTGTTGTAGCAGGAGGTGTGCATACAAAAGCTTTTGCATTAGAATTAATCGAAGCAGGAGTCGATAAGCTGGGAACACCTGAAGGAGTACAGCTTCTTCATTCAATAAAGTAGAAGTTATGAGATGGATAATCGCAATAACAATGATACTATGGAGTAGTTTTTCTTTTGCCCAAGACCAAGAAGGTATTGTAAGGGTTGTCGAAGAAAATTCTATACGTCAAATTTTAGATCATCGGAAAGCTTTAAATTTTACCAAAGATAGAACGGTAAAAGTATGGAGTGTACAATTGTACTTGGGGCGAGATAAATATTTAGCGACTCAACAAGTTTCAGAAGCCAGAAAAAAAACAAGAAACATTACGTCCAAAGTGGATTGGTTTTATGAGGCACCCTATTACCGTATTTATGCTGGTGGATTTTATACCAAACTAGAAGCAGTAGCTTTATTGAATGAATTATTAGGAATGTATCCTGATGCTATTGTTTTTAAAAATACAGAAGCGAAACCAACAGATATGGAGTAAATACATAGTATCTTCTGTAATTTAGAAAAAAGAAAAAAAAACTTTTATTGACAATTGCTTAATAATGATGCACTTGCTGCTTTTTGAAGTTAATTAATTGTTTTTTTATTTTAAAAAATTAGGAAAAAAGAAAAACCCGCTTTATATTTGCAACCGCTTCAAAAGAGAAGTATAGCAAAAATGAAACGACAAAAAATAGCTACTAAAAAATATTTTTTAAAAAAGTTTAAGAAAAATTTGGTAGTTTAAAAATAAAGTCAGACATTTGCAACCGCTTAACGAGAGAGCAGATAAAAAAGTTTCGAAAGAAACAGAAAAAGATATTTGAAACGACAGGATAATTAGGTAAGAAACTAGAGAAATCTAGAAGAA
>NZ_JHBV01000148.1 GCF_000724545.1 Aureispira sp. CCB-QB1
ACTTTAGGGTACAAAGCCCCTTTCGGGATTATAAGTCCTCGCATGTGTGGGCGCGAATAGTCAACTTTTTCTAATTAACTCTATTCTTTCCATATTTATTCCCAATGGAGCTTATTTTATTGCCATTTTTAACTATTTTTCTACTACTAAACTCATATTCCCAAAGGATATTTACCTCTGTTTTAGGAAAATTTACACAAATGAGATTTAGAGAATTATTTTCATTGACAATATTTGAAATGCGTCCTAAAATGGTATCTGTATTTCTATATGGTTTAGCAATGTAAGAGATAGAAGAATACAAAACGAAAATACTGAGGATTCCGAATCCTAATAAATATTTTTTCATGAGAGAAGGCTTTATTCCATCTACCAATCTCTAGGAGCAACGAGCGTTTCTAAATCAGCTTCAAATCCATATGATTTTGCAATGAACTCAAAATCTAAAGAAATCGTTTCTCTAGCCACGGTCTCTATTTCGCTTCCATTGTCGTAAAAATCATTTTGCAAGTCGTTAATTTTTTCTGTAGCTCTATGAGTAATGGCATATAATTCTTTTAAGTCTTTAGGAGGAGTACTTTCAATTTCAAAACAAACTTCGAGCAATACATTTTTAACCTTATCTACTGGAGATTTTGGAAAATAGGAGTCGAGGTACATTTGACTTAGAAATTTGTAATTTTTTATACCTTTAGTCTTTAATTCACTTTGATTTAGCATAGTTGTGTTTAAGTTGATTCAAAAAAACGAGATATTAAATTAATGAAAAAATGTAGGTTAGTATTACTAGGTCTAGCGCCCTATTAATTAGACAATTTTACAGACGGTTATAGAAATGTACTTTGTAATGCGACAAAACTTCCCTCTGGCTCTTATTACCCAAAAGTGTTACCCTTTGGATGCCTTGTTTTTCAAAAAAAGAGCCTTCTAGAACAATGGGCGACTAAGCGCTAATTTATTGAAATTACACAGCGGCTATTTTTCCAATTGTACTCGAGGTGTTCAGTGCAACAACACGATAAAATTAGTGGGATCTCATGGATTAGCTTAATTTTGATTGCTAATTATTTTATAATCAATTACTTATTAAGATTGGCATTGCATTTTTTAGCATGTTTGTAAACTAGTTCTATGAAAACAGAAATATTATTTTTTTGGGTAAAATTAAATATAGCTTTTTCTTTCTTTTTAAAGAATCTTTTTTTTTCATTTTCAGATATATAATTACGCCAATATATTTGTCTTGACATATTATTGGGGGAGTTGATATATATTATAACATAGGAACTATAAGTCGTATCTATTTTTACAATATCTTTAAAATTAAAAGAATATGTTATTGTATCAGCTAATTCACTAATTACATTGTGATTGCTTATAGAACAATAACATTTATCTTTTAATTTTAAAGATACATCCCCAATAGTTATTATATCTTCATCTTGGATTTTTAACGATTCCTTACAACCAATTATACTTAATAGACTAAAAAAAAGCACTTTGAAAGGTAATAATTTCATACAATATTTTTTTAATGATATTCAAGTATAACTTTTTGATTATTTTTTCCTTTTCCTAAGTTTTTACCTTCTACTGTGGTAATTTGATTTGGATTTACCTTTAAGTCTTTGACTAAGATTTGTTTAATCCTTTCAGTTCTAATCATCATTAAGTCACTAATAGTAAGACTTAAATCATCTTTAGTCATATCTTTCTTAGCTTTTAATTTTTCTTTTTTTAAGTGTGCTTCATCAGTGGCTTTATTCCCAGACAAGGTGTCATTTGGCATAATGTGGTCTGTTGGGACATCTTCTTTAAAATCATCTAAATTAGCCATTGTAGCTTTAGGTGTGTTTTTCTTATTCATGGATGTATTACCAATAAGTTTAATTTTTACACTAGGATTTTCGTTAAGAAAAGTTGCAATCACTTTTAATTGTGCATCATCTTTTGTTTTGATTTTGTTAGAGTTTGCATCAAATGTGATTTCTAACATGATAGGCTCTATACACTCTTCAGGCAAAGCAGCCAATTTATCTTCTTGCTCTTTTAATTTTTTCTTCTCAGTTTCAATTTCTTTTTCTAGTTTTTCAACTTCTGTTTTGATAGTAGGTTTAGATTCCCAGTTAGGAACTTTCTTGAGACGATTAACTTCGGTTTGCTTTTCCACAAGTAACTTTTTATCATCATCAATACAATCCTGCATCTTTAAGGTTATCACTCATGTTTTTGATTATTTTTGCTAAAAAGGTTTCTTAAAGTTTATTAATATCCGTCTGGTTATATACTACATTGTGATAATAAATATAGCTAATTTTGTGAGTAAAATTACAGATTTTACTGAGTTATTGCATGCAGACAATTTCCGAACTTTTCTCGAAATTCCTGCCTTGATATATATTATTCTATTTTCAATTCGTTGATATATTTTTTTATGATTTCTCTAGAGTCTAATTTAGCTTCAAGAAGTTTTTCTTTAAATTTGGCTTGGTTTATTTCTTTCCATAGGTTAAGACAAACTATTTTTAATAACTCATCGTTTAGTTTCCATGCTTTTTCAAGAAGAGGGGATAAATTTTTCAATCCTAGATAGTGAAGTGATTTCAAGGAGTGTCTTTTTATATCTACGTCTTCGTCATCGAAGTAGTTTAAGGCAATTTTAATAGCCTTTGGAATATCATTTTTAACCTTTCGTAATGAAGAAGCACATTGTTGTTTGAAGCTCCATTCATTTGATTTAAGACCGAATTTAGAAAGTATTAACAATTGATTTTCAGACATTCCTATTTGACTAATTTCTTCTTTGAAATATGGAAAAATAATCCCTACATCCCATTGTCTTGCAAGTAAGTAGCCTATTGTTTCAAGCACTTCATCTTTTAGCTTCGAAAAATCCAGTTCTTTAAAGGCTTTTTCAAATGTATTTTCAACTTCAGCCCATTTGGGGTAGCCAGTGTCATCATACTTTTCATTTATAATATCATCATAACTATAATTAGCCTTTAGCCAGTTTTTAAAGTTTTTTTTATGATCCGTTATTTCGTTGATTAAATCTTGATTCTTCAAATCTATTAATGGTTTTAGCCTCTCGTAGCTCCAATGGTCATATACGACCTGTTATAGACCGCATTTCTTAGGAGTTTTTCAGTTTTTCTTTCAGATTTTTATCAATTTTTTCAATATAAACTCTCCCATACTTACCATCTTCAAGATTTGAATATAATCCCCTCGGTAGGTCATTTTTAATTTCTTTACAGACTTTTCCCCCAGCCAATGCAATAGCTGCAACGGTGTCAACATCACCTGTATAAGAAATACATTTTTTTAATAAATCAGCCATGCTGTTAGTTTCTTGAATAGCTGTGATGGCAGCTCTAACACTCATCCACCCTTTAGAGCGGACTTTACCTGCCCAACTATTTAACCAATCGCCTTTTACATTTGATTTAATGAATTTAGCCAAGTCTTTTTTCTTTCCATTTTCCCAGATGAAGAAATGAGGAATTAAGGCGGATGCTTTAGCAGCATTTATTCCATCCTTAGTATTGTGAGTAATGGCGGCTTGAATTTCAGCTTTTTCAAGGACTTCTTTTTTGTCTTTAAAAATACCAATTACTGGTGCCCTCATAGCTGCACCACTCTTTTCACTGGTGGGATTTATTTTTTCTAAAAACTCTTCACCACTTTTAATCTTTCTCAAGAAGTGGTAGAATCCTTGAGCGTACCCTTCTCTTTCATCTCTTTTAAAGACCTCAACAAATTTATTTGCAATATTTAAATCTGTCCAATCTTTATTTTCAAGAATTAATTCAGCAATACCCAAACTCATTTGGGTATCATCTGTATACATGCCAGGCTTAGTTCCCAAATGTTTAGGATATTGTCTGTAATTAAGATTATTGTACCTATGAATAATTTCTCTTTCCACATATTCAAAGCCAGCACCATAAGCATCTCCAATTGCCAGTTCTAATATCATTTATATATTTTAGTTTTTGATAATGACTATATAATCGCAATTGATTTTTATAAGTTCCAATTTGGTTTATTTTTTTGCTTTCTTATGGCCTTTAATGCTGATATCTATGGTGTGATCCCCCATAAGTATATACATAGTGTTGTCAAGAGTTTTTGTCTTTTCTTTTTAAACAGTATTCCTGCAAAAAATAGACTTATAAGAACTAAGAACTTTAAAATGTAATCCTCGAAAAAATTTAAAGTTTTTGAAGTTTTTATGTGATTGAGAAATGTTTGATCTAATCTTTTTCGGTCATCCCAGCCTTCATTGTAATTATCATTAAAGGGAGGGTGAGTTCTTGAGCAGAGCCAAGTCCACAGTTTGATAGAATTTTCTTGTGTACTGACAGATTTTTGATTTTTTGCATAAACTATATAACCTTGTCCAAAATCAAAAAACACATCACAACTAGTGCCTTCTTGGTATATTTCTACTACTTTTTTTGAACTGCCTTTCCATTTCTTTATAACTTCAAAAGTTGTGCACCAAGTTTTTGTTGAGCTATGAGAAAAGCCATCAATTTTAGTTGGAAGGTGCTGGTCAATTTCATGGATTTTAATGACCTTGCCATAAAATATTTCAGTTGATTCATCTATGGCTATATTAAAGGGGATTGAGTCGCAACTACAGCCGAAAGAAGAGTTTAGGAGTACCAAATTTAAAATTGATAGAGATATAATTTTTCTAATGAAGCCAAGTTTATGGAGACTCATTATTGGTATTGAGCATGTTATTGATTCTGTTTTCTGCTTCTTTTTTTGAAATACCTTCATAGTAATCTTTTACGAAAGGATGATCAAAATTTTTGTGAGGAATGATTAAAGGTCTTAAATTTCCTTTTCTAGTATATACTGTGGTTGGAATAGCTAAGGTGTCTTCATATTCTGGAATCACATTACATAACCATCCAAAATACTTAGTAACGTGGTTTTTATTATTAAAGTTTTCTCGATAATCCAAATAGCTTTTTTCACTTAATGAAACCCAGAATCTATAATTCAAGTCTAAAGAGTGGAGGTCTTTCCTTCAGCGTTACAATATAGCAAAATCTGTGATTTTGTGACTCCAAGGGCGGAGGATGTTGTTAAGCGGTTACTGACACTTCCCATGATCATATGCATGTTGTTAGCTTTTCGTTATTTTTTATCAATTCTAACTGATTCGTATAGTTCTATAAATTTATCAAAATCAAAATTAGAAAAAAGCTCAGGCATGCTTTCTCGAAATTGCGTTAAACCAGCTTCGTGAGTTCCTTTAATGTGACTTACTAATACAATTTGCCACCAACTAAATCCTTTGGACACAATTAATAACTTTAAATAGCCTTCCAAATCTACATTCAGAGGTTCAACATTGCTTTCGAAGGCATGTAAATACAGTCCTGTCTTATCGGGTCTATCCACAAAGAAACCTACGCAACCATTGGATTCATAAAACATATCTAGCGGACGAAAACCTTTCATATTGGGGGCCCAATCATGACCGCCAAAATCTTCATCCCAATTTATCATCAGCCTATTAACGGGATAAAAATGAAAAGTTCCCTGAATCTCTCTTTTATCTCGATGTTTCCAGTGTAGTCTAAGTTCGGTCAAACTGCTGTATAAAGTTTCAAGTCCATTGGCTTTTATGAACTCACTTTCTTTCTCTGTATATTGGGATTTTACTTCATTATAGATGACGGCTTCAACGTAGAGTTTTTTATTTGCTTCTATGGGCTGATAAATAGGCATATATAATTCTTCTATCCAGTTGTTCATACTTAATCTAAAATTGGTTATTTAATGAAAGTTAACTAACGGTCATGTCTGCGGCGTGGCGCGCCATGCTACATACCTAATTTAAGACATTCGCAAGCAAAATCACAGATTTTGATAGTAAACTTGTTTTCGGACTAGTAGCAAAATCTGTGATTTTGCGCTCCCAAGCCATACGTTCACCGTCCCATTCATTGCACCGATAAAGTTTCTGATGTCTTTTCTCGAACTTTATTTTTAGAAAATCTTTTTGCCTAGATGTAGATTTTATCTAATCCAAGTTTATCTTCATTTATGATACCATCAATGCCTCCATCTGAGGATTTTGGAGTTTCGATAAAATCTCCATAGCCTATTTTTTTAGAAGAATGAGTATAACTTTTTCAAAATAGTATGGATATATTGCCTTTAGTCTTTCAAGTAATTCTTCTTTTATGGAGGACTCGATTTGTCTAAAACCTTCATCAATTAAATCTTGAGGAGAGGAGAGTTAAATGTCGCTTGTAGCTACGCCTTTTACCTTTTTGTTTTCTTCAGTATAAAAGTTTAGAATATTAGTATCCTCTTCAACTTCTTTGGTGAGTTTCGGGTAATATTTTTCAATGACAAGTCTTTGCATTTCTCTTGTATGAAGAATTTTCCCATTACTTAAAATATCTAAAATCGGATTGAAGGTTTTATGAAATTTTGGAATCTCTTTATTCATCGGTTTTGTATTTTCTACTCAATGTTATGACAATTATACATCAATATACAAATCTTATTGAATTTAATGATACTGAAAGAATTTTTGAGTGAAGTTGAATTCTACACAACTACTCACTAAATACAATAGTCTATTGTGGCTATTTCCAATAAATAAATGCCTACAGGATTAAAAAACTAATTGTGTAATTCTGTGCAGATATAGGGGAGAAGGTTGTTTACTTCGTGAGATCATATTGCTTAGTTAGCTGCGCTACTACTTCGTGGTTTATAGAATTTTTCTGGGTGATTACTTGTGCCTTAGCAAGGCTTTGAATTAAGACATTTTATTAAGGCTAGTAATAAGTTCTAGCCTTAATAAAACGAAAGAACGGCGTTTAGAATTTTTTGTCTGAAGAGATTCTATTTACGTCTACTGTAGAAGAAAGATTGCATAAAATATCTGTTAATAGAATACCTTTGTCATCTTCATTACTCAAGATAGAAACAGCGTGGAAGCCAATTTTAGTATAGTTTTCAGTAGCTGTAAAGTTGACGGTTTTGTAAATAAATACCCCTTTATCGTCTGAATTATTGAGCGTAGTGGTATAAATTACTTTTTTACCAGCTGTTACAATGAGTTGTTTGGTACCAGCGTTAGGACGTGGAGCAAAAGCAAAAGCAAGTGTATAAATTCCATTTTTTCGAGTTGGAATAACTTGTTGAATGGCTGACTTTTGATCTAGTTCTACGAAATTTGTCCCTACAAAATTATCTGCCAAGCCATATTCTTTGTATCCATCAGAATGCTCAATATGTGCCTTAATCGGTTCGTCTTTATTGAGTAGCAGAACTTCCCAATTATTGGTTCCATCTGCAAATTGACCATTTTTAATTAGATTATCTTGTGCAAAAGAATAAATTGTGAAAGAAAAAAAGAGAATGGAGAAGAGTAATGATTTTAACATTGTTAGAATATAATTATTAGAATTAAAAAATATATAATAAATGAAGGACAAGGATAAATAGGTGAACAAGGAAGTAAAGTTAGTAAAAATACACTGTATTTCCAATAAATTATTTTTTAACTAAAACTTAATTTGAAAGGCGAATTTACTTAAAATCATAAGTGTTATATAAAATAATTTATAATTTAACAGAAATAACATTTAGCCTTAATACAAAGTTATGAATCATAACAATTCTTTAATTTTATTAGTTCATGGTTTCTTCAAAAATTACAAAGACATGGAACCCCTCCAAGAGCATCTCAGCCAGTGGGGGTATCATACGCATCTAGTAAACCTACCAACAACATTTGAGCGACTAGAAACCATCTACGAAGTCTTTAAAATAGAACTTTCCAAGATCAATACGGCATCTTATTCCAACATTCATATGGTAGGGCATAGCATGGGTGGTTTGATTATTCGATACTATCTATCAAAACAGGTCGTGCCCAATTTAGGACGTTGTGTGTTTATTGGTACTCCCAATAAAGGAACTCGTTTAGCAGACATTGGTCTTAAAATTCCTTTATTGCCAAGATTATTAAAACCGATAATAGCTTTGCACTCAAAATCTGTGGCAATTGACTTGCCGTTAAATATCCCTATTCCTAATATTGGGATTATAGCAGGGACGAATCATCGATTAATTACGGGGAGTTTTTTAAAGCAGCCTAACGATGGTCGAGTAGAAGTGGACGCTACCAAATTGGAACCTTCTATTATGACAGATTTTATAACGTTAAATTACGTTCATACTCAAATTCACAAAGAAAGCATTACAGCCAGGCAGGTACATAATTTTATACAGAATGGACGCTTTGGAGCATGATAAGCAGGACAGAAATTGTACGCATTCTAGGTTTGTTCCTTCAATAATATTAGGAAAAAAATCAAAAAAATGTCATTTCTCACATCTTTTTTATATTAGAATTGTTATATAATTAAGTTGCACATCGAGCAATAGTTATAAAATAGCAACTCATATACTATACATATACAACTATTAACGCTCTCAATATAAATCAAAAATACACAATATATTTTATACTCCTTGTATTGCTACCCAATACGAGCTGTAACCCTAATGCTTGTATGTTGGGTATTGTAGTAAATAATTTTCTAACTTAAAAACAAAAAAACATGAATAAGGTAATTTCAATAGGATTAATCGTAATAGGAATCGGACTAGGAATCTTTGGTTATACACAAGTAAATGACAATACTAAGTCTTTGGAAATCGGGAATTTAGAGCTGTCTGCCCAAAAAGATAGCGAATCAACAACAGGATACTTAATGCTTGGAGCTGGTGCCATCTTTTTGATTGGAGGAGTTATTGGTATTACCAAAAAATAAGACAATACATAGGTCGGCATATAGGCAGTACTTAACTTTCAATAACTCTTTTAATAGTTTGAAATTTAGACATATTATTCACTGCTAAATAGACCTTCTCTACATATAAAAGAATGTTTTTTCGTGAAAGAAATAGATGTTCTAATAAGCCAATGAATTGAAAAGCTTTTGAGAAGTTTTTGGATTTGTTGGCTTTTTTTGTGGTACCATGAAGTTGGTTTTGTTACTCGTTGTGGCTTGTTAGAGTCATGAGATAGAGGGCTGAGTATTCTGCTAAAAATGCTCCTGAAACCATCGTTTTTCGTTAAAGATTCCTAACTCAAGTTACGCAAAGATTAAAGAAATTAAGTTATAAAGTTTAACTTTATAGAATGGAAGATAAATTAGACTTATACACA
>NZ_JHBV01000149.1 GCF_000724545.1 Aureispira sp. CCB-QB1
TTTTTGTGGTAATTAAATCTAGTAGATTCCTATCTTTTTTCCAAAAAAAAAGTCATCGCCGAAAAATTCGGGATGACTCATGTCCTAATTCCTACCAATCCACCCCATCCAAAGCATCGTTCACCATCTTACTAGACAGATGCAAATACACCATTGTTGTTTCAATCTTAGAATGTTGCAGAATCGCCTTTAAAATATGCAGCGGAATTTTAGCTGCCAAATGCGTGGCAAAAGTATGTCGGGCCACATGGCTTGTAATCGGTTTGGTGATGCCCGCCAAAACCGCCAACTCCTTTAGCGTGCGGTTAAAATACTGGTTGCTGTATTGATGAAAGACCCGCTCCTCTTTCGCCCCTGCAATTTGGTGCTTTTGAATCAATAGCTCTGGTTTCCTTAGATGCAATTTGTACAAAGGCAGCAAGAGCTGCTTGCTTGTCTTTTTAGCCACGATATTCAACAACAAGCCCTCTTTATCTTGGTCGATGTCTTTGTGACGAATGGCGCAAGTATCTGAGAAGCGCAAGCCCGTATAACACGAAAATAAAAACATATCCCGAATCAGCTCCAGATAAAATTCATTCCGTTCAAAGGTCAAGGCCTCGAGGCGCTCCACTTCTTCCGTAGACAAGACAATCCGCTCAGTTGGTTGCGTTTTGGGTGTGAAATTTAGATAAGGATTTTTAGTAGCCTCCAACAGCCCCCGCCGAATTGCTTGGTTAATGTATTTTTTGACTTGCTTGTGATGCGTGTATACCGTGTTGGTGTGCAACCCTTTTCCAAATAAAAAGGTATCAAAATCATCAATCAAATTATACGTCAATTCCGAGAACTTGACATTCTTTTGAAATTCTACCCAATAGTTTAAAGCCGTTTTGTGCTTCTTCTTCGTTATTTTGGTCAATTTGGTGTCCTGCTCTAGCTCGTACCGCCAAAAGTCCGTAAACGACTGCACATCGTCGTATTTAAAGTAATTTTCTAGCTGCTCCAAGGTCATCGAGCCATGCTTCTTAATCCAATCCAAGACATAGGCTTCTAACTCGTCTAATTGCCGTCTTATTTCGGCGTTGTACTGCAAACTTTGGGGATGGTTTTGGACTTGGTGGCTTTTTTTGTTCCATTGCATAGGGGTCACATAAATACCCGTTGCAAAGTATTTTCTTTTCTTGTCTAAATAAGCTCGTATCTGCACGGAAGCCGTGCCGTCTTTTCGTAGCTTTTTATTTCTACTATTGTAGACTACTGCAAATTGAATCATATTCTTTCTTTTTAGATTTATCAGTTAGCAAAAACCATTCTAAAAAGAAAACCAATGAAGGAGAAACAGCCCTTTTTTTGCCCACTCAAAATAAGGTGGGGGGACAAAATTTGGACAAAAAAAACAACTAAAAATGGTTTTAAATTAAACAGCAAAAATAAAAACGACAGCAACAAAAGGCTAGAACAGCGATAAAACCTAGCATACAGCGTCTTTTTTAATCGTCAACCATTGGCAAAAAACAGCAAAAAAAGGGGGGACAAAATTTGGGCATAAAAACACCTGTATGCCCTATTAGAGCCTCTGAGCCGTGTCCCCCTTAAAAAACACAGTTCAAAATCCTACAACAAAAAAAAAGCTAGAACCTCGATGATTGCTAGCTTTTAATTTCATCTATGTAGACGTATGGTCGCCCAAGTAGTACCCGGAGCGGCTTAAAGGCATAACTTTCAATGCATTAATTATCAGTAAATTGCAATCAATTTAAGCATTTAATCCATCAAAAGTAACACGTTTTATTTCCGTTCTCTGAATATGATATTAAATATAAAAATCCTTTTTAAGGAAACAATGTCCTTTGCAACTTCTATAAATAAAAAGCGTTATATTTGCTAAGCATATTTCATTAATCATACATGCTATTTCTTTCTCAAGGGATTCAATGTTTAGTAATTTCTGCTACTCGGAATAAGTGTTCGAAAACCTTTTCTTGCAATGCTATAGGGCAGTTTTGGAGATTGGCTAAGTGTCTAAAAACATACAACCATTTATCAAATTTAGTTTCGAACTCACGATCTATTTTCGTAAACTTGGGCAACTCAATGTAGATGTAGGTTAGTTTATCATAAAAGAGTCGGTTCTTTTGATCTTTTAACTTTACGGTATGTAGGATTTCTGTCCGATCCTTATGCTCATCAAATACAAAATCAGTAAGAGGGTTGATGTATTTACCTTGTAAGGTCATTGCATATTTATATAAAAAAATAAAGGAGAAAGACGAACGACTGAAAGATAAAGAAGAAATTATTCGGTTAATGCGAAATCAGAAATAGGAAAGCGAGGGTTCGCTTTTTTTTGCCTTTATGTATTTGTAAAAATTTTATAGAATATTAGTTTTTTTTTAATAAAGTGCCTAAAACTGCATATATTATATTGTGTATATAGATCGTTATATGTGCTTATATATGCAATTGTGTATATATGGTAGTTATGTGTGCTTATATATGCAATTGTGTATATATGGTAGTTATGTGTGCTTATATATGCAATTGTGTATATATGGTAGTTATGTGTGCTTATATATGCAATTGTGTATATATGGTAGTTATGTGTGCTTATATATGCAATTGTGTATATATGGTAGTTATGTGTGCTTATATATGCAATTGTGTATATATGGTAGTTATGTGTGCTTATATATGCAATTGTGTATATATGGTAGTTATGTGTGCTTATATATGCAATTGTGTATATATGGTAGTTATGTGTGCTTATATATGCAATTGTGTATATATGGTAGTTATGTGTAATTGAATGAACCGATTCAAACCAGAACTGTACAATTGAAAAAAGATTATGAATAAAGTACTAGGACTTCTTGTATTGATATTTTTGTCAACTTCTGGTTGGGCTCAAGAAGATATTGATTTCACTTATGAATTCAATAGAGATGACTCAAATCCAAACATTGTTAATGTAACGGCTGAAATCATTAATAATTCATCTGAAGACATTTATTTTCTATCAGAATCTTGTAACGGACTTGACTACTATTTAACAACAACTTCAGACTCGACAGAAATTCTGATTCTGATTCATTGCAATGCAACCTTCCCCAGAAAAATTGAACTGAAAGCCAATTCTTCTTATGAATTTAAAACGATTATTAAACTTAATGGAGATATTAAAGAAGTTGGAATGAATCTGAATCTTGTAAAGCTGAATGGTTCCTCAGAAGTCGAAGGAAAATTTATAAATGAAATTAGAAAAGCAAACACGGGGAGTACTTTGATACTCGAAGGACCGATTAAAAAAATGAAATAAAAAACACATAACAACGTGTATAGTGCATACCCTTTGGGATACGCACCATACACAAACCGTTGGCGGCAATTAAAGAGCCAAAATTTATCATTCCACAGATAACATTTTATTTTATTATTTAATTTTATTATTTTTAATAAATTCATTTCAAATATAAAATCCTCAAAAGAAAACATGTTAAATTTCACACTTCCCGATTTTGATGAAATCACAGAAGATGGTTTACAACTTCTGCTTGAAAAAACCGTCAAACACAAAGGCATCTGGAGAATCCACAAAAGTGATTTAGATGATATATTTCCTAGTGATCCTCATGCAGACAGACAGGACGAACCTGAAAAACTAGATCTTTACACTGGAGATGTTTATGATAAAAAGACGAAAAACTATAAGTACAAGCTTCCCAAAAAAGCTATGAGGTTTATTTACAAAAAAATAATGTACTGTAAAGAAGATGCCATAAAAGATAAATTGCTTGAAAATGAAGATTCTATTACTTATCTATAAAATCTAAAAATCCAATGAATAATAATACACTATATCAACTCGAAGAAAATGCAAAAAATGTTCGTTACCAATTAATGAAAAAAGGTACAGAACTGGATTTTGCTAGAAAAAATGTTAGCAAAAATAATATTGATGAGCTTGAAAAGCTAAAAAAAGAAGTTGATGATTTGAGAACTGAATTGGAAAATATAACATCTGAAATCAGAAATTTAAAGTTCAGATATTACGTTATCTATGAAATCCATTTCGTAAATGGTTGGACAAAAGAAATAGAAAAAGAAACTTATAAACAGTTCATCTGGCTAAATGAAGACTTAAAGATAAACTTACCTCAAAAAAATAACTGGCAACTTGATTCTCCCGAAATTTCTAAACTTCTAAGAGAGCTCATAGACATCTTAAAGTATCAATATGATGAAGTAACTCTACTCCATATAAAAAGAATCTAAAACTACCTACAATAAGGTGTATAACTCCAAGCTGACCACCATATGACACAAAATCCATGATTTTGTTTTGGGTTGGTTACATTAAAAAAATAATCATATATAGACTTGATACATATTATTATAAACAAAATAAATCCAAAATGAAATGCTATAATTGTGGTAAAGAGCTAACTAAACAAACAAAAACTAAAGAACATATTCCTGCCCAAGCTTATTTTGTTGGCTATGGAGATGAATACAAACTCAATAGAATTACTGTTCCTGCGTGCTACCCTTGTAATCAAAAATACTCGAAAATCGATAATGAGATACGAGATGCATTAGGAGTAATAAATGAATCTGATGAAAAACAGAAGGAATTAAGCAGAAAAGCAGCTAAATCAATTTTACAAAACATCAAAGGTAGAACCAATAGATTACATTTTGATGAATCGGGAAATATTGAAGCAGTTGAGTTTAATTACAATGATTTCAAAACCTTAGCTATCAAAGACTTTAAAGGGCTTTTTTATAAAAAATATGGTTTCCCTTTGCCCAAAAATTGGAAAGTTGAAATTATAGCAGATTTTGAAAACAATTCAAACTTAGATGCAGCTAAAGCAGGTTTGTTAGCATATCTAAATAAAGACACTCAATGGTCTAAATCTGGTCATTTAGATATATTCAGCTATAAACTTAAAGCTCTAACTCCTGATGAAAATGGAGATATAACAGATGGTAAAAATATTGAAAACACCAAGTCTTTTGCAAGTGTGCAAGTCTACCATGATCGAATAAGTTTTATTGTTGTAGCTGCACGTAAAAAATATCTAAATAAATTAGAAAAGGGAGATATTCCTCCCTCAAAAAAGAAAAAATCAAAAAGAACAAACAAAGAAAAAAATAAAATCAAAATGGAAAACTTGAAAAGGAAACTAGGAAAGAAAAGATTGTGTAAAAACAAAAGGCAACAAAAAAAATAACTGCCGCCAACAATGTGCATATAGCCATTGGGGCCATATTTCGGGCGCAAAAAATGCCGTTTTCACTCCTAGAGCGCCAAATCTACGATTTGACGATTGTTGGAAAATTTAATCGAAAAATCGTAGATTTGGCTTCGTGCAGACGCTTGGATTTCGTTCTTTGAGCTTCCCCAACGTTATATGCACTCACGTTGGCATTACACATTGCAGAGCTAAAAAAATCAAAAAAGTGTATTTTTAGTACGTATGAAGGGTTTGAGTCTAAACTTTTGGTTATATCTAGCTAAAATAATACCTAAAATAAATTCGAAAATTTTAAATTACTAGTGCAAAGTGGTAAATCTTTCCATGATAAAAAAACTCAGAATCTATTTTAAAACACATCACAATGAAAAAGCTATTACTGCTTCTCTTCCCTCTTTTTTTCAGCCATCAAGCTACTGGATGCTCTTGTTTTGGAACCGCTATTATAAAAAAAGAAATAAAGAAATCTAAAATTGTAATCACAGGTAAAGTAGCTTCAATTGAAAGAGTATATATTAAATTTGAAGATTTAGATGAGTTTGAAAAAATTGATAGTACATTTTCTGGTATCTTCTTAAATAAAGTTACGTTTCAGGTAAATTCTATTTATAAAGGAAAGAGGAAGATGAAAACTATCACAATCTATACAGGAATTGGAGGAGGAGATTGCGGGATTAATTTCAAAAAAGATATAGATTACATTATATATGGATCAAGAGAAATTCCTGATTATTCTAAAGAGTTTAACACTAAAAATTTAAAAAACTCTTTCTGGACAGATATATGTACTAGAAGCCAAGAGCTTAACAAAAATGAAATACAAAAAATTGAAAAGTTCAAAAAAATAAAACGATAGCCAACACGGCATTATATGTCCATCCCACATTTTGGGGCTAAAGAAAAAGGCGGAGCGTGTGTTCAACTCCGCAAAATCTGCGATTTTGCTTTGGGAATGGCTTATCTTCAGTTCGCACAGTTTGTGCCACAGTCATATGACACTCACGTTCTATACAATTACACCTTAGCTCAGAAAAAATCACTACTTTTATAACCTAAACTAAAAGGCAAATGCAAAACATAGGAGAAGAAATATGTGGAGAATATCTAAACCATATTATTGGCTGTGATTTTATCACCTATAATATAACAAACCCAGATATTCATGGCGAAATAGATGTGGTTGGTATTAAATTACTTGACAAAGAAATCTATGTTTGTGAAGTTGCTACCCATACAGGAGGATTACAATATGTCACAAATAAAAGACCTGATGACTACAACCGTTTCTATTCTAAATTTAAAAAAGACATAGATTATGCTCAAAAGTATTTTAAAGGCTTCAAAATAATCCCAATGCTTTGGTCACCAATAGTTCGAATAAGCAATGAATCCGCAAAATATAACACTTACACAGAGTTAATTAGACTTAAAGAAAAAATTCATGAAGAGTATGAACTTAATCTAAAACTAATAATTAATGAAAAATATAAATCTGCATTAGATGACTTAAAGAATTACGCCTCAAAAAAAACTAGTGCTTTTTCATCCCCTGTTATGCGCTTATTCCAAATCGAAAAAAATCTTGATAAGCATATTGCTAGATTAGCGAAAAGTAAAAAAAATTAAAATAGTTTCATAAAAAATAACGATGACCGACGAATCAATACAGGGTATTCTTACGACACTAAATAGTGATTCTTTTCAGTACAAAATAGAAATTACAAAGCTTTCAGAAGAAGTTTTCTTTGCAGAAACTTGGCTTGATAAAAAGCCAACTCCTTTAAATGAAGTTTAGAATCAGGAATCATTGTAAAATGATAATACTCACATCTTTTATTAAAAACTTTGAGCAATGCTTTGAGCATAGCCCTCTACCCTACTCGCCCGATCCAAACCATTCACCACCCAGCGAGCATTATAAAAGTCCACCTTCGATGCATTAATATACCTTTCCAAAGGACGACGAGTAAACGCTCCTTCCATCATCCCCTGTACCAAAATACGAGCTGCATACTTAGGCTGCATCACCCAATCAGGATTAGAAACAAAGTCAACTCCTAGTAACTTCGACATTTTAGCATAATTCCGATCCCAAGTCAGCTGCACAAAACCACGCCCATAATAGCCCGTATACCAATAGGCATTTTGATTGTTGTACACCTCTGTTTGACTAGACGAAGCTCTTCTTTCTTTAATCGGTCGAAAGTTGCTTTCATGTCGAGCAGTTGCCAGGATATAAATCAACTTATTTTGGTCTTTATCTCCATATCGTTCAAACATCTTCACAATAAGCTGGATGGAATCCTTTTGCGTTTGATCTAAGGAACCAAAAGCAGCTTCACAGGCTTTTACAAAACGTAGGCGCCTAGCCCTTACTATTAAGGAGCGGGTTAAAACCAAAAAGAGGAGCAACAAAGCCGCCCCTCCTAGATATCGTTTCGTTTGTATTGTCATGCCAATTGAAATTGATGCAAATGTTTGTATAAATTCGGTCCTGGACAACGGGTTGTTCCA
>NZ_JHBV01000150.1 GCF_000724545.1 Aureispira sp. CCB-QB1
CTTGTTGACCACTTGGGGAATGTGACGACGCAAGTGAGCGATAGAAAAGCGGGTACAATCGCTACGAATGATATTAAAGCTAATGTGCTGAGTTATCAGCAATATTATCCGTTTGGGTGGAATCAGCCTGGGCGCTCGCTTAATGCTGATAAGGCTCGTTTTGACTTCCAAAATCAAGAAACAGATAAGGAATGGTTGGGGGGTAATGCTGTGGCTTACAGGTATCGTTTTCATGATCCGAGATTAGGTAGATTCCTTTCTGTTGATCCACTAAAAGAGCGATTCTTATATAACTCTTCATATGCATTTTCTGAAAATCGTGTGATCGATGGAATTGAATTAGAAGGACGTCAAGTTGTATTAATACCAATAATTATAGGAGCCCTTGCTAAACTAGGAAGACCTGTTTTAAAAGGTGCAGGAAGATTGTTTAGAGCAGGCGCTAAACCAAAATCTGTTCCTAAGGTAAAACCACAGGCTGTTCCTAAAGCTAATCCTACAGTTCCTAAAAATACTATACCTAAACCTAATCCAAAGCTACCTACTCAGCCAACTCCAGTACCTGTACTTCCTCCTATAGGGTTTGATGATTACATTGATCAAGAAATTATTCAAGATTTAGAAAAACATAAGCCTAAGCGAGATAATCTGACTGATCTTGAAAAATTTATTCAGACAGAGTTTGAAAATACGTATATGTATAAGGTGGGTAAGATGGAGGATGAATTGTATGGTGAAGATTACAATCCCTTTGAAGATGATGAAAATGAAGATCCAGAACTAGTATATCAGATGTATGGTATTGATAAAAATGGAAAAGAGGTTACTATTAAATATGGAACTGCTAAAGAGAGGCGCTATGAGTTAAGAAAACAAGAAAATTTAGGTTCATATGGGGCTGTTTATGCAGATAAGAAAAACCCCTTAAATAAACTCAAGCAAAGTCTAAAAAATATAAGTTTCAGAGTTATTAAAAAAGGGATAAAAGGAGGAAGAAGTGCATCCGAAGCAATTGAGACACAAAAAGTAGGCGATCATTGGAAGGCTAATGGGAAGAATCGCCCCCCTGAAAATAATGCAGTCCATCAAAAAATTAAATATCCAAATAAAACATTACCAAATTAATGACTAAATTTTTTGTTAATATAGAGAGTAATCAGTATCAAAGACTATATACCTTATCAACTGATAAAGACCATTTTTTTATTGATTACGGTGAGATTGGAGAGGCGCATTTTAGTAGATTAGTCTTTGAATCGTCTTCTGATATAGATAAATATTTGTCATTTATTAAAGGTAAAGGCTTTTCAAAACCAAATTGGAATGAGTGTGAAGAAATTAAAGTTTATTTTTCATTAGAGAAAGATAATGATTACTCAGATTCCTTCGACTTTGAAAATCATGTAAAAAAAAGTATCTATGGAACAGGTAATGGGAAAATTTCTGATCGAGATTGTGGTCTGAACAAAATAATAGTATGGGTGGAAGTCTTTAATGTTCCTAAAGCTGTAAAGTCTATTTTAGAGAAATTTGAAATGAATGGCTTAAAAAAACGAATTTTGAAAATAGAAAAAATAGCTCATATTAATAATAATTTAAGCGTTGAAACTTTGTATATGAAAGACTAGAAAGTATTTTACTTGGAAATTAGTAAGGTGTTCCTCCGCAGAAGCCAACAGACTAGAACCACGCCAGTAGTTACAAAAAACTACCACTATGCTAGTCGCTACGTTCTGTCATGATTCTAGGTTTGGCATGTTTGTCGTCACAGCAGCTCTCATGCGTTACACCTTCGCAAGTATGCTTGTCGTAAGCATTACGCTGCTCTAGTATGCGGCCATGCGGGAGCTGTCAGGCTTCGAGTATTTTTGTTTTTTCATTTGAAAAGGTATACTCTTGCATAAAAAATGCCCCTTCAGAAAAGTTCTGAGGGGGCATTTACATGTAGCTATCTATCATAGCTTTGCTATTTTCCTATCTAGCACCGTGCCACTCCACCGCTATCGGGCCGCCAGCCATGAAGGCGTTTTGGTCTCTCTTTTTTTACTTACAGCCTAGTCGGCTGTAAACTTTAATTATTTGCCAGTCGCTGCTCTCGCTACGTAGGAGCCGCTGCGTCTGTCAAAAATTAAAGGTTTATTGATAAGCTTGTTTAGCTTTGAAATTTTGAGTAATGCTGTCAATGAGAAAGAAGAGCTTGCTTTTAGTCTCTTTGTCTAGTTGCTCTATAGCATCTATTCTTTTTAATACCTCTTTATCGTATTGAGCAAACTTACCATCGCTAATTAAATAGTCTGTAGATACGTTGAATACGTTTGCTAATTTGACGATCATATCCAAAGAAGGAACATTGAGATTTCTCTCATAATTACCAATAATAGTTCTTGAAGCTCCAACTTTTTTAGCAAGAGCAGCTTGTGATAAATTTAATTGCTTTCTAAGCGTTGTTATTTTGGTTCCAATGTCCATGATGTTTGGCTAAAATTAAGTTTACTGAACGATATTATACAAATATAGATCAAAATATTTGACAAAAAAAGTATAAGTTTGTTGCTTGGTTGTTAAAAAGAGTGTACATTTGTCAAACATAGTTGGCAAAAAATATTTTTAATAAAATTTCTTCAGCGCTGAAAAAATTGTCAAAACAAGTCCAGAGCATGACAATAGAAGAAATCAAAAGCCGCCTAAGCATACAAGATGTTTTGGCGCATTACGGCATAGAGCCGAACAAAAACAAACATATTAACTGCCCGTTTCACGAGGACAAAACACCAAGTATGAAAGTGTATGCAGAAACCAACACGGTGTATTGCTTTAGTGGCAACTGTGCCACACATGGGAGCAGCTTAGATGTGATTGAATTTGTAATGAAAAAGGAAGGTTGCACGAAACACCAGGCAATTTTAAAATGTAAAGCATTGTTAGGGCATATCGAGCCGATCAAAGCGGAGCTTCGTACAATGGATGAAGTATGGAAAAGCTTGCAACAGAGTTTAAGCAGAAGCGAAAAGGCAAAAAGTTATTTGAAAAATAGAGGATTATCCACAAAGGGCGTGGGTTATCATAGTGGACAATTACACAAAGGAAAGTTAGCCCAAGAGGCGAGAGCAGTGGGCTTGATCAATGATCAAAACAAGCCATGGGCAGCAAATTGTGTGCTTTATCCCCTAAAAGATGCGCTGGACAAGGTGGTCAGTTTGTATGGACGAAGTCTAACGACTGGCCACTTTTATTTGTCTGGACGTTGTGGTTTATATCCTTGTTATCCGAGCAAAAAGGCAAAGCAGATTATACTAACAGAAAGCATTATAGATGCAGCAAGCTTGTTAGAAATCAAAGCGTTAAGAGATTATACAATCCTGTCATTATATGGGACAAATGGCTTTACTGGCGAGCATAAAAAAGCTTTGGAGAGCTGCGGAGACTTGGAGGAAATTATTTTGTTATTAGATGGCGACGAAGCAGGACAAAAGGCAAGTAAGAAGTATCAAACCGAGCTTCAACAATTATTACCAAAAGTAAATACAAGAATCGTGGAACTACCGAATAATACAGATGTGAACGAGCTTTGGGCAAATCATTTAAGCGAGGCACTATTTGTAGAGTTATTAAAAGAAGAAAAAGCGGTGGTGCCTATATTTTTACTAGATTGTAGCGATCCAAATAATCTAAAATATGAGCGTAAAAATGTGGCTTATTATGTCAAAGGATTTAAAGAAAATATGTCTTTAGATAGTTTGCAAGTGCGTTTGATTTGCTCTAATCGAGAAGGGGTGAAATATCGAGGAAAAGTAGAGCTATACGAAGATACAGCGGTTCAGAAATATTGTTTACTGGCAGCTAAAAAGTTGAAGGTAGAGGTGCAAGATTTAGATTTAGATATTGGAATATTAACGGATGAATTAGAAGCGTATCGAGAAGGCTTAAAAAGTGGTCAAAAGCAGCCTAAAAAGATACATAAAATAGCTTTGAGCAGTAAAGAAAAGGCAGCAGCTTTGGACTTTTTGAAGCGAGAAAACTTGTTCAAACGCCTAAATAAACGAATAGGAGAAACAGGGATTGTGGGCGAAGAAAATACAAGGTTGTTGTTGTTAATCGTGGCAAGTTCTTATAAAAATAGCAATCCTTTGCACGCTTTGATTCAAGGGAGTACGGGAAGTGGTAAGACGTTGTTGTTGCGTAAAATCATGCACTTAATCCCAGAACAGGATCGACATATTTGGACAAGAATAACGGATAAAAGTTTGTATCATGCAGGACATCAATACGCGCATAAAAGTATAGCGATAGAGGATTGGGATGGCTTGAGTGAAGAGGTTCAATACATTGTAAGAGAGTTCCAAAGTGGTCATATCTTGCGTTCAAGCACGACCGAAAAACAAGCCGATGGAAGCATGAGCAGCAAGGAAATTATTGCTTATGGCCCCATATCAAGCATGATGTGTACGACACAAGGTGCAATTTATGAAGATAATATGAGTCGTTGTTTTTTGGTGGCGGTGGATGAAAGCGAGGAGCAGACCAAGTATATCTTGGATTATCAATATCAAAAAGATAGGGGTGAGTTAAACAAAAAGGAGGAAGAAAAGGCAATGGTTTTTATCCAACATTTAGTGGATTTATTAGAGGCAAAAGAGGTGCTTAATCCCTTTGCGGGCAAGGTTCAATTACCTGCTAAAGTGCATAAGATAAGACGTTTAAATCATTTGTTCCAGTCTTTTGTTCGTCAGATAACTTGGTGGCATCAACATCAAAGAAAGCAAAATGAGCAAGGACAAATTATAGCTCAAAAAGAAGATGTGCAAGCAGCGATTACGTTGCTATTTGAAACGATAGTCTTAAAAATAGATGAATTGGATGGTAGTTTAAGAAGCTTTTATGAGCGCTTGAAACGCTATGTTTTGGAGCAAGAAGGAGGAAAAAATTACCACTTTAATAGACGTGAAGTTCGGCAAATGATGCACAAAAGTAAAAGTCAAATAGAACGTTATATCCGTCAATTACAAGAGTTAGAATACATCCGTCAGGTTGGCGGTTATGCGAACAAAGGCTATGCTTATGAAATTGTTTATTGGGATGATAATAAAGGCTTGCGGAAGGAAATACAAAGTTACATGAATGATCAATTAAGCCAATTATGAACCGCTAAAGGGTCACTAATGGTTCGCTAGACCTTCGATAAAACCTGAAAAAAGAGCCTAGCGCCCCTCGACCCATCAAAAGTGCACAAGGCATGAAAAAAACAATCGCTTACCTCAAATGGTTGGAGCTTCAAAATTACAAAATAAGAAGCATAGAAACCCTAATAAGTTTGGTCAAACAAGTAGAAGAATACTTAAAAAGAGCAGGCTTAAATTGGACGAGTGAAGGGCTAAAAAGCTTTGCGAACTGGGCAGCCAATCAAGGCTATAGTTTGATTTATCAAAAGCACTTACACTGGGGCATCCGTAGTTATTGCAGCTATTTAAAACAGGTTCATCATCAAGAGATAAGGGTCTATTTGCCTAAGCTAAAAAATTACTACAATAGACGCATTGCCTTGGACAAAAATCAACTAGAAATTATAGTAGATTGGCTCGAAAAAACAAAGCAAGATTATTGGCTTAATCAGACACTTTGGAGCTTGTTTTATGGCTGTGGCATCCGTAGAGCAGAGGCGTTAAACTTAGAAATCAACAACTTAAAAGTACAAGCTAAATTACTGGAAGTAAGAACGGTAAAAAGTGGTGGAACAAGAAGCTTGCCTTTGTCTAAAAATCAATTAAAAGCACTTGTAAATTACATTGAATTAGAACGACCAAAAGCGAAGCAAGGTTATGAAAATAAACTGCTGTTGGGCAAGCGTGGAGGCTCTGCAAAAAGTATGTTGGGTAAGCAGCTCACGAAGTGGCAAGCAGGAACGGGATTAGAAATGGAACTGTGTTGGCATGTTTTAAGGCATAGCATTGCTAGTGAGTTAGTTGCCAAAGGAATGAAGATAGAGCAGGTAAGCTTGTTTTTAGGTCATAACAGCATCGAATCTACGTCAAGATATTTACATTATAATCCTACTAAAAATGAGCTTTAAAAACTATCTAATTAACTTAAAGTTAAGTTCTTCTACAATTAATCGGTATTTATCTTTTGAAAAAGAATTACTTACTTATTTTTTAAGTGATGAACGAAGTGAACTGGGGGCGGTTGTGCCAGTGGCACAAAAGAAAAGGGCTAAAAAGCTTAAAGCGCTAAATTATAATGACTTATTAAGCTATTTTAATACTAAAAAATCAAATAATTTAAAGCGATCTACCTTAGTTCATTTGTTGAACAGGATCCAACATTATTATGATTATTTAGGGGTAGAAAATCCATTAAAAGATTTTAGGTTAAAAGGTTCTGAAAAGCCTAGTTCAATGGTGTTTTTGAGTCCAGCTCAATTGAAACAAATAGCTGTTTGTTATCATCAGAATAAACGCCTGAGTTTATGGAGCAAAGTAGGGATCAGTTTATTGATTTATCAAGGCTTATCGACGCATGAACTGCCTTTGTTGAGGGTAGAACATCTTAACTTAGAGCAAGGCGAAATCAGGATACCAAAGAGTGTTTTGAATAGTAGAATCTTGCCTTTAGAAGCGGCTCAAATCTTAAATTTAATGCAACTGATTGGCGATAAAAAAAACAATGATTTATTGTTGGATTATCAAAGTTCGAGTCATGGACAAAATCGGCACTTACATTGGAAAGATCAGATAAAACGAGAGTTAAAAAAGCATACAATTAGGCTTCCATTTACGAACCTTCAACAGCTTCGAGCGAGTAGAATAGCGCATTGGATTAAGGAATTAGGTATTTTACATGCACAGTATTTGGCAGGGCATCAACATTTATCTTCTACCCAGAATTACCAAAGTCAAGACCACGAGCAATTGCGAGCGAGTTTTGAGCAAATCCATCCTTTGTTCTGATTTTAATTTTTGGCAGGCGTAGCGTGGGAACAGAGCGAATGCCACGACTGACAGAAATTAAAACTTATAGCCGACAAGGCTATAAAAAAACGAGGACAAAAGTCCTGCAAGGCTGAACGTACCGTAAGCGTATGGAGCGACTAGTGCTATACAGGAAAGTAGTAAGATACTACGATGGATAGCCACATTTTTTATGCAAGCGTTAGCGCAGCTAGGCGGCTCCCAAGCGGTACGCATACTAGGCTAGTGGAGTGCTTGTACTATATTAATAGTATAAGGATGAGAACTAGCAGGACGAGGAATAGGTAAGCCCAAAGCTGTGACAGACAGAGCGACTAGCGAAGGATATTTTAAATACTGGCGCAGCTATGGACAGCCACTTCTGATGAGACCTACCACTTTCCCTTTTTAAATTTTAGCATTTATATAACTATTTTTTTCAACTGAAAAAGGTCTCAAATGAAATAAAAAGTCCTATATTTAAAGAAGTTATACAGCAGATCACAAGGATTTGTAAAAGGTTGAAAAAATAGTATGTAGAGGCGTACGATCT
>NZ_JHBV01000151.1 GCF_000724545.1 Aureispira sp. CCB-QB1
AAAAACTTGCTACCCTGTGACCAGAAGGAGAGTCGAACTCCTTTGATTGCTGCGGATAGACAATCTTCCCCGCCTGATCGTTTTGATGTGGTTGTAGGGTTTTAAGATTGGGTACAAACCACTTGCACCCAATCCAATGAATAAAATGTTGCTACGGAAACGAAGCCGCATGCCGAAGGTTATCGGTCTGATAATCCTCCACTTCTTGTTTGACAAAAAACAAATAGCCGCTTTTTTTGTACTTGCGTCCATTGAGTTTCCCTTCCTCATTGAGCTTTCTTACAGTTCTAGGCTGCAAGCCTAGTAAGTGTGCCGCTTCAGCTGTATTGATAATGCTCTTGTCTTTGATGAGTAAGAGTTTCAGCTCTTCTTTGAACTCCTCTTTCACTTCCTCCTTAATTTCGTCCTTTACTTCCTCTTTTAGTTCTTCCCGAAGTTCGGCTCGAAGTTCTGCTTTGAGCTGTAGTTTTAATGCTTCTACAAAGTTTTGATCCATCATATTAATCTTAATTTTTTGGATGGATTTCCATGATTATGATTGAATAAAAGAATGTTGTCGAATGGTTATTGTATCAATGCCTAACTCAAATTGTTCGACCAATTCAATGGCTTTTATTTCTAATAGTTTTTCCAGTTTTAATACGACCTCATAAGGCGTATTGGCTGGCGTTTTGAGCAAGCGAGTAAGCTTGTTTTGGCTAATGCCTAAGGTGGTGTTTAGTGCTTCGTATTGGTCAATCGAAAGGTTTTGTCTTAGGAATTGACAAAAAGTTGGTGTTTCAAAATCGGTCATAAAATTTGTTGTTTGGGCATGGCTTCGCCCAACCGCTTAAAAGCAGTGACAAGCCACATGAATAAAATAAGTGAAAGCATCAACTCGCTTTAACATTTGCTGAGTTCACAAACAAAGGAGCTAATACATTAAAATTTATTTGTTTTGTTGGACGCTAGAAGTCGCCTTCTAGTTGTTGATCCTCCATCCTCATAAAATCTCAACAATACCACTCGGTACGCCCAAAACCATTCATCCTAGTATGAAATGTTATTTTTTTAGGTTCGATTCTCGGATTTTCGTTTACATTTGTTTACATTGGTCTACATAAATTTTTACTATCTATTCAATAGAGTAGACTTTTGTATCTATTTATTAAGATTTTGTATCTATTTATTACAATAAATGTTCGTATTAATTAGGTTCATAACATAAGAACAATGTTTTTTAGAATTTGTAACTTTTTAGTTCTATTATGTTTCGTTTGTATTACAAATATGAACTAAAAATTTATAAAATCAAATTTTTGGTAACAAAAAAAAACTTTTTTTAGCTTTTTATTTTAATAATTATTATTTAATGTCTATAAATCAAAGGTTTAAAGAAATTGTATCTGCACTCGAAATTAATGCAAGTCAGCTTGCAAAGAAATTAGATGTAACTCGACCGACAATTACACGGATAATTAATGGTGTTAATGAGCCAAGTGCTAAAATTTTAGCGCCATTATTAAAGGCGTATCCTCAATTAGATATCAAATGGTTATTAATAGGAGAGGGGGAAATGTTTTTAAAGCCTCAGGTAGAGGTAAATGAAGTTGACAAGGATTATTTAGATCGCTTGGCAGATAGCTTAGAAAGAGAAAATACGATGCTTAGAAAAGAGGTTAATGGGCTAGCTGAAGAATTAGATCGGATTAGGAAAATAGTAGAAGCACTACCAGACGAGGATTAAAAATATATCTTCAAAATAGTTATTATAAAGATGTTAATAATCTACTAATTGAATAAGAGTAAATTAAATAAAAATGGGCTGTAGTGTCGATAAATAAAGCGTTATAGCGTTTTGATTTTTGATAACTTTTTACTTTAAATATGAATCTTTTTGCTGTCTGATTCGTTGTATTAAGTCCCTTATTGTATGGTTTAACTAATCGGCTAAATCCTGTACAATTACTTAATGAAAACAAATCTAAAACTAAAAGATGCGTTGTTACAACAACTATCTGAGCTTGACACACGCATCAAACAGACAGAAAACAAGATTGCTAACCAAAAGATTGAACGACTTGTAAAATTGAAACGGTCTTCAAAAAAATGAGAACAGCAGCAAGGAATTGATTTCTTTGCTGCTGTTTTTTTGTTTGGAATTTTTAAAGAAATATTATTTTTATTTTTATGTTTTGTAATTATTAATATGTATAATAGTGAAGTGTTAATACTTATGATACACGAAATATATTTACTTATTAGATTAAAAATAAAACCAAAGATATGTTCCTAGGAGGAGGTATATTGTTGATAATGTTGGGAGTTATAGTAATATTACAGACATTAAAAGACAATAAATTTATTGAACCTAAAAAATATAGAGGAAAGGAAGGTTTATTACGTATCAATCTTAAGTGGTTTACAGAAGATGACTTAGATTTACATGTATGTGATCCATGTGGTAATGTTATATATTATGACAATAAAAGGGCAGAATGTGGAATGAATAATTCTATAGGATGTCTTGATTTAGATGCAAACCATACAAATTTAAGAAAAGACCCACAAGAAAATATTCACTGGGAATTAAATGCCCCAGAAGGAGAATATAGAATTTATGTTGATTTTTTTAAGCGAAACTCAAAGCAAAAAAAAGTTAAATTTGTGATTAGCATTATTTCTCAAAACGATGAAATTATTGAAATAGGAAGAACAATAGAAGAGGGAAATAAAATAGAGGTAGCTAAGTTTGAATACAAAGATTATAAAATAAAGTCTTATAAAGAAATATGAAAAAAAAAATGAACTATCTATTAGGATTAGGATTAGGATTAGGTCTTATTACTGTAGGAGTGTGTTTGATTACTAAACAGAAATATTCTAAAGAAATTAGGTCAACAGTTCCTAAAATTGATACAACGATTCTTCCTGTTGTAGGAACTTCTGGATTTCCGAAATCTGAGATAGATTCAGAAAAAGAAAAAATTAGAAAAAAATTAGATGAATTAAGAAAAAACTTAAAACCTAAAATGAAAGGAACTAACTGGGAAGCAAAAATTTTTCCTAGTTCAGAGCTAGTTAAAGGATTTGAGGGAAAATACTACACTATTGATTTAATAGATGCTATATCTCAAGAAGTTTTGCAGTTTGAACCAGGTGAGTATGTTATTGATGACTTTGAACCTGCTTTTCAAACTGGAATTGCAGATTTTGGTGTAAAAATTCAAACTCTACTAAATGAAGGAAATGTAGATTATAAAATATTTATAAAAGGTAGTGCTGATATAAAAGGTGATGCAGAATTTGAATCAAAATATCACGAAGATTATCAATATCCCAATATTAGCTTTTATAAAAAATATTCAGGAAAAAGTAAATTTATTAATAATACTGATGAGCAAGTGATTCCTGAGCCTTTTTTTAATAGACATTTACCGAATTTGCGGGCTGCATTCATTCGTGAGAAGCTTCAGAATATTTTCTTTGAGTTAGAATCTCCAATAATTCTTGATGGTAACGTAACTTTAAAAGTAGATAAGAAAGATAGAAATGCCACAATTTTCCTTTTTTTACCTAAAGATTTATTTATAATAAACTAATATGACTGATTTAGAAAAAGAAAAAATAAGTAGAGAAATTTCTCTATTAGACTTAGAACGAAAAAATATAAAGAATCAAAATATTCAAAGTTGGACAAAGATTATTGCAGGAATCATTGGCACTATATGCCTTTTTATAATAATCCAACGACCAGAGTCAATACTTAATCAAAGGTTATCACAAGAAACTATTTCAAGAGAAAGGGCAAAGTTGTTACTTCAAGTAATAAAAGAAAAGGATCCAGAACTTAGAAAACAAGGAATTGAAATTTTAAAGGCTTCGTATCCCGTTATTGATAATGAATGGATAAATGAGATAGAAAATTATAATGAGACAAAAGCTAGAAATGAAATAGCTAAAAAGTTGTTTAAGGAATATAATAGGCTTAAATTAAAGAAAAAAGAGCTTGAAGAAGCTTTGCAAGTTGAAATAACTAAAGGTTATGGACCACAAGCAAAAAATATAAGAACAAATATAAAGATGATAAATTCTAAAATTGATGAAGTGATTGAATCATTTAGAATTTATGATATACCAATCAATGAAATGAAAATTGAAGATTAAGTTCAATTAAACAGTATTAACTAGTGAAAATGATTGTAATAGCTACTTAATGGCAGTAAAATTAATTATTTTACTGCCATTTCTGCCTCTACCAACTCACCCCATCCAAAGCATCATTAATAATCTTATTAGAGAGATGCAAATAAACCATCGTCGTTTCCAATTTAGAATGCTGTAGAATAGACTTTAGAATATGAATCGGCACCTTAGAAGCCAAATGTGTGGCAAAAGTATGGCGAGCCACATGACTCGTTAGTTTTTTGTGAATGGATGCCCGTTCTGCCAAAGTTTTTAAAACTCGATTGTAATACTGGTTGGCATACGCATGAAAGATAGGATCCTGAGGAGCCATGCCGTGCAACAGGTATTTATTGACAATTTCCGTTGGTTTGTGTCCATAGAGTTTGTACAAAGGCAAGATCAATTGTTTGCCCGTTTTTTGCGCCACAATTTTTAAGACATAGCCTAAGTAGTCCTGCTCAATATTCTCCCGTTTGACCGAACGAACATCTGCAAAGCGCAAGCCCGTATAACAAGAAAAGAGAAACATATCCCGAATCAGCTCCAAGTAAAATTCTTCTCGTCCAAAGGAGAGCTGCTCCAGCTGTACGACTTCCTGTTGAGTGAGCACCGTGCGCTCCGTTTTCACCTGTTTGGGGCTAAACTTCTTGTAAGGATTCTTATTGGCATCAAAAATATCTCGTTTGATGGCGACATTGATATAACGCCTTAGTTGCTTGTGATGCGTGTAAATGGTATTGACATGCAAGCCATGGCTTGCCAAGAATCGGTCGTACTCTAGGATTAAATCATAAGTCAAATCCGCAAAAAGAATTTTCTTTCGAAACTTCTTGAGATAGTTGAGCGCTGTCTTTTGTTTTTTCTTGGTTTCTTTGGCTAGGGTAGAGCTGTTGGTCATCTCGTATTCAAAAAACTCAGTAAAGGAATTGAGATCCTCGTAGCGTTTGGTATTTTCCAACTGCGTTAGGGTAACAGAGCCTTGTTTTTTGATCAACTCTAGGGCGTAGGTTTCCATCCGATCAATTTGCCTTCTAATTTCATTGTTAAAGGCCATGGCATTGGGATGGTCAACCACTTGCTTGCGCTTGGGGCTCCATTGTTTGGGGGTAACGTAGATGTTGGTGGAAAAGAATTTGGCTTTGTTGTTCAAATAAGCTTTGATTTGAATCAATGCGGTTCCGTTTTTACGGAGTTGGTGTTTACGATTGTAAACAATAGAGAAATTAATCATGGTTTTAATACTTGAAAAAATTAAAGAAAATGAAAAAACTCCTTTAATCAAGTATTAATATGGGAACAAAATGGGTACCGAATGGGTACCGAAAAGTAGTGTAGAAGTATGTAAATGAACCGTAACATGGGATAAAAAAGAAAACCAAAAAACTAGCTGAAACGGCGATTTTTACTAGGTTTTTGGTTCTTTTTGCAACCGAATGCAACGTGTGAATTGTGCCCAGGACAAGGATATGGATGTCTTAGGGTAATTTGTTGTTTATTAGTTGATTATAATTTAAAAAGCTATTGGGGTAGCAAAAAAATACACAAAAGGAGAGGAGTGGATATTTTTTTTGAAATTTTTTTAAAAGATCATTTACCTCAAATGATTTGAAATTACTTGAGTATGATTGACAATCCATACCGCCTGATTCAGGGCGACTTTAGAACTATTGTAGGAAGGCAATACAGTCTACTATGAGATCTAAAATAAAATTGGAAAAAACATCTATTTATCTTATATTTAGAGATTAAACATATTTCTATTGAACTAGAAATATAGAAGAATTTACTTAGGGCTAAATAAAGGCACATGAAACTATCAAAAAGTATTATTTTTATTCTAATATTATGTTGTTCATGCAATTCGGATAAATTTGAAGTTGGTGATGATCCAATTATATACTTAGGTGTAGACACAACATACGATCATCAGCCAACAGAAGCGTATTGCGTTCATACTAGTAAATTATCTATCATTAGCCAAGATTCTATTATTTTGTATTTAGAACATATTCCTACAACTCCTGTAGATAGCCCTTATGGTCTACATGGAAGTTCTAGGACTTATCAAGGAATAGCGAAACACATAACAAAAAATGACATTGTAAAAGTTGAATGGAATTTTGACCCTTCAAAAAGGATTTTCTGTGATGAGGAATTTACCAATCAGATGTTAATTAAAAAAGAGAAAGTGACTCTGATTGATCTAACCAAAGATACGTTATGCATTGGCAATATCGAGTGCATTAAACAGCAGTAACTTCAACTGGAGATAAATCAAACTTGGTTTATCTCCAATCTTAAGTTTTATTAAAATAGTTGTATTGACCAAATGATGCCAATGTTCACGGGAATCAAGTTATATTCTGAATAATAGATTCTGCATAATTGGCTATTCGCTCCGCCCGATCCAAACCATTCACCACCCAGCGAGCATTATAAAAGTCCACCTTCGATGCATTAATATACCTTTCCAAAGGACGACGAGTAAACGCCCCTTCCATCATCCCCTGCACCAAAATACGAGCCGCATATTTAGGCTGCATCACCCAATCAGGATTAGAAACAAAGTCAACTCCTAGTAACTTCGACATTTTAGCATAATTCCGATCCCAAGTCAGCTGCACAAAACCACGCCCATAATAGCCCGTATACCAATAGGCATTTTGATTGTTGTACACCTCTGTTTGACTAGACGAAGCTCTTCTTTCTTTAATCGGTCGAAAATTGCTTTCATGTCGAGCAGTTGCCAAGATATAAATCAACTTGTTTTGGTCTTTATCTCCATATCGTTCAAACATCTTCACAATAAGCTGAATGGAATCCTTTTGCGTTTGATCTAAGGAACCAAAAGCAGCTTCACAGGCTTTTACAAAACGTAGGCGCCTAGCCCTTACAATTAAGGAACGGATTAAAACCAAAAAGAGGAGCAACAAAGCCGCCCCTCCCAAGTATCGTTTCGTTTGTATTGTCATGCCAATTGAAATTGATGCAAATGTTTGTATAAATTCGGTCCTGGACAACGGGTTGTTCCA
>NZ_JHBV01000152.1 GCF_000724545.1 Aureispira sp. CCB-QB1
ATTAACTATATCAATACTCAAAGAAAAACACAAAATCCAAGTTCTATTAATCGTATTTTACAGAGCATTAAAAAGTATTATAATTACTTAGTAGATCGTGAATTAAGAGAAGATAATCCAGCACAGTTTATCAATTTAAAAGATGCTAAAAGAAGGAATAATCAAGTTCCAAAACGGCTTTTATCTTCAACTGAATTGCAGCAGCTTTGGCAACACTTTTTAGATAAAAAATACCGTTACAACCTCCTTAGAAATAGATCTATCATTAGCCTCTAATATTGTGTCTACCAATTTCCGTAAAGACTATTTTTAAATGATACTACCCCTGAGGTTAGCCAATTTATTCTTCCTTTTCCTATAAGAAATCGAATGGTATCTTGTGATCCCAATTTAATTCTTCCATTAATTCCTCCTCTCGATAAGACTGCATACCCCCCCCATGTACTAGAGTAAAGTTGTGCAGATGCAGGCGAATAAGGAAAATTCCAATTAAATGAGAACTCATAATCACAATCAGAGTCTCCAACATAAGTCGCATTATAATAATTATTACACTGATGGTTACCTGAAGAGGCAATAGTAGTTGGTATAACATAGTTATACCCTGGACATGAAGAGCGCGCAGAACTATAATTTGATGTTACTTCCATTTCATTTCTATAAATAAAGAATTCAATTGCTTTTTCTTGAATAGATTTATCCAATAATTCAATGACACGTATAGTTTCCACAGATTCAAAAACTTCATCAACCTGTTTAGTTGTAAGTACATTTAAATTACAGTCATATAACTCTAAACTCTTATCTTTCCATTCTTTCATAAATGCTTTGTGAATCTGATACAATTCATCTTTGGTTAATTGGTATTCATCATACAAATTCTTGTCCTCGCTAAACTTGATTTCAGTAACTTTTTGAGCCATTTGATCAAAGAAATAATTCAATTCTTCTTCAGAAAGTGCTTCAAATTTTTCTTGATATTTAGGATCTACAAAAAAGTAGCTCATTGGAGCTTCAACAATTTCTTCTACTAGAGCAGTACGTACTGTATCTGTCAAATCATTTTTCTGACATCCATAGAGCCCCATAAACAATAGAGCTATAGATAAAATAACTAATAAATTTTTCATAAAACTTTGGTTTAATAGTGATTAAATAATAATATTATTTGCTGATAAAAGCCAAGTAAAAAATATAAATTACTTGAATATGATCTAAATATTTATATTCTGAATTATTCTCAATAATACAAGCTCCCTAAAACAATAAAAAGCTCTATTTTAGAGGAACAATGCATTAAAAAAAGAAAAAACAAAACACAAGTCACTTAAAACCAATTAATTAAAAAACAAGATTATTACTAAAAAGTATTTTTACATTAAACAATAATGAAAAGAAAAACTCCATTATTAGATTTATTGCAAGGTTTTACTAAGAAAGAATTACAACAAATCAAAAGATTAGCTGAATCTTCTTATTGGGGAATGCTACCTCACCAGAAAACCCTAATGATTAAGTTAACTAGTAATTCAATAAAAAAAAGAGAAAAGGCTTACAGGGAAGAAGAGAAGAGAAATCCAAAAAACTTTCGAAAAACTAAAAATACGCTTAGAAAGTTCCTTGAGGATTATATTGTTCTTTTACTAAGTCGTGATAATTCCATAAATAGAGACATACAATTATTACATTATTACAATGATAGGGGGCTAGATAAAACCTACCAAGATGCTTCTAAATTACTTCAAAGAAAAATAGAAGAATATCCACAAGACTTGGACTCATCACTACAAAAGTTTAGATTCTATGAAATTCAAGCTTCTCGTTCTAGAAAAAGACATAAGTTTATGCCAGAATTGCCAAAAATGAAATCATCTTTGGAACAATTTTATCAGGAGCAGAAACATAGAATTTTTTGTGAAATAGAGAGTCAAAAACAAGGCATTAATGCATCATATACTATAGACTATGATAAGGGTATTATTCTAGAATTATTATCGCACTTACAAAAGCTTCTAGAACACAATACAAAAAACGAGGATAAAAAACAAAGTTACCTCCGACTCAAAAAACATCTTTTTGAAGAAGCAGAACTTTCAGGTACAAATATAAAAAAGATGATTTATATTCACCTGATAAATTTTTCTATCCATAAGATTAATGCTGGAATGTATACCTATGCAGACGAATCTTATGCTCTTATCCAACACATGATGGAAGATGATCTTTATTTGGAAAACAATCGTTTAGATTATGCTCGATTTAGAAATACCATCATGATATATGCTTTTAATGCGCCTACTAATACTGCACGAATAAGACTCTTTATCAAAAAATACTACAAATACCTTGATGCACTTAACCCATCAGTAATAAAAAACTTATACGAGTCATATATACTAATATTAGAGCAAAAATTCAATGAAGCTAAGAAAATATTAGATGATATAAAAGAGAATCATTGGAAGTACGTTGAAGATGCTTTCCATAAATTACAACATCGAAAAATGGAAATACAAATTATGTATTTGAAGTTGGCGAGTTCTTATTCAAGCTCTTTCCTTCAACCTAAAATTATTCCTCCCCAAATACATACACAAAGAATTGCTATAGAAAGAGAAATAAACCTATTTAAAGAATTTGTTGGCAAACAAGATGAATTCCGTGGCACTTCTGTTTTACAACTTTGCCAAAATTTTGGCAAATTACTTAGACGTCAAGTATTTTACCAAAACCTTACCACAGAAAAAATAGAAACAACAGCACTTGCTTTATCTGACAAACTATGGTTACTCTCCATTATATAACAAATACTAGAGCGCATTATTACTCCAGTATTTGTTTGTTTTATTTAAGCCTACAGATCAACTGTTTCTGTGATCACATCACCACTAGCAGTATAGACAAATATCTTATAAGTTTGTTTAAGCAGACTACTGCAATCGAAACTACAATTTGAAGTACCACAACCAGCGCTCTGGTACTCAAGTTCTAAACTAGAATAAAGTTCTACACTTTCTATTTGATCTGTAGGATCATTCAATATTACATGAAGAATCATATTCTCCATACTAATTACATTTCCTTGAGATTTTTCAGAAAAAATATTTATCAAAATCTGATTTCCCCCTCTAGGTGTAATAGTTTTAGAAGGATTTAGTAATCCTAGGCATAAAGCCGTTACAAATAATAACTCCATAGTGAAAAAATTAATACTATGGAGGACGTCCTCTCAAAAAGTTTAAAAATTAAATCCTCACCATCTTTGGGTGACAATTAGCGCTACTTCAAAGGTGGTTTAATTATAGAGGCATAACAATAATTACTATGGATTAATACTATTTAACTTTAATTAAAATTAATTAATTTAGATGTCTAAAATTGAAAAAAGAAAACAGCTATTATTAAAATTGATTCGGGAAGAAAAAGTCATGTTCTGGGTAGGTCCTAGACTATCAACAGAACAAGGTTTGGTACATCCTAGAGAGATGTTGCGTAATATGGCTGAGTGCTTTTTGCCCCAAAAAAAACAGTATGAAGACATTGTTAAGAAAGTAAGCTCTCGAATACAAGCCGAAATTTTCTATGAAGAATTACTTTATTTAGACACAAATGCTAAGCAATTTGATATTTTTAAATTGTACTCAACTTCATTTTTAAAAAAACTCAATATTCCTATTCTATATAACAAAACTCATTTGTTTTTAATAGAATATGCTTTTAATGCCGGCATTCCTATATTTACGACCAATGTAGATACTTTACTAGAAGATGCTTGCATAGAATTAAACTACAACTACAAAGTCATAATCCTTAATGAACAATTCCCTAAAAAACTTGACATTAGCCAATACAAAGAAAAACAAGTAATCATCGTTAAATTGAATGGCTCAATAAATATTAAATCAAACAATACTGTAGACCTTAATTCACTCAATCTAACTTTTAATGAATTATACAAAAACAACCACCGTGTAGCAGAGCTTCTATCCAATTCTTTGGAAAATTTACAAAGCGTGTTTATAGGTTATCAAGGTATGGAGATTGATAATTTTCCTCATTTAAATGATATTTTTGAAAAACATCATTCCCTATTAGATGAGACAAAAGATGCAAATAGGTACTTTTGGTTAGATCCTGTTATAGAAACTCATTCTCCATTAAGACAAGATTTCATTAGCTCTGAAAAGACTACGATTATAAATTGGTTATATGCTGGCGCACAAAAAATTCCAGAACATGCATCTAAAATTTTAAAACCTACTATCCATACAAAAGAAAAATCCTTTACTATTCCTACCACTATAAGGAAGGAACTAGGTAAAATTAAGATAGATATCCTAGATAAATTCTATCAAAAAAATAATGTTACCTATTATGAATCTCTATTGCTACTATTATTGGTATCTAAAAGAATATCAGCATATCCATCAGGGTATGAACTCTCGAACCAATTACTAAAAGATATACATCTACTATCTCCTAAAAAACAAGCTATTTTTTATAATATGCGTGCTGCTTATCTTCATAATAGGGGAACCTTTATAACTTTCAGAAAAAATATAAAGCAAATAATTAAACTTTATAAAGCACATCCTGACTTATATTGGTTTGCCTTAAAAGCAAAAACATCCCTTGCAGAAAGCTCTAGAATGCTATATGTAAACCCTGGTACCTTAGATGGAAATTATAAAATGGTAAGTATACTAATAGGTGCGATATTCACAATACTACACTTTCGTTATACTAGCCTAATTATCAAAAAGTATCAGAAACAATTAAATAACACTTCTAAACTTTCTATCGTAGAAACTATTGTTCTTCGATCCTTTATTGAACATGATATTCGCTTCTATGGTATGATTCAACATATTTATATAAGAAAACTAAGACGGAAAAATAAATACCTAAAAAAACTTCTAGAAAAACGTTGGAATGAAATCGAAGCTATCAGTAGAGAAAAAGGCTACTTAGGAGGCATTGGAAATGTTCAAAAATACCAAGTTAGTTTGCAAGGTGATAAATCCCTAACACAAAAAGAAGAAGGACAACATCTTTTCAACTTTATGACAGATCAAATAGGACAAGAACAAATTAATCTCAATCAAAGTTACAATAACCAATTAGTTGGTAATCATCTAAGGGCAAAAAAAATAGCTATTGAAGTTTATAAAAACGCTCTTAAATCTCAAAATAATCTCAATATTATTAAGGCATTATCCAATATAGTTAAGTGTAATGAAAAATTAGGCGTAAAACCTCTTCTCAATTCAGAACAATATAAAATACTGAAAGATACTTCTACAATAATAGAAGGATATATATGGAAGAAAAAAATAAACAAACTTATACGAAATGTCCAAAAATCTAAAAATGATATTAATTGAATCTAGTATATTCCAGCTCTAATATACACTCACTAGCCTTTAATTTATTTAGCAGGTTTTGTGGCACATATTCAGCTCCATAAATTTTAATAGAACTTAAACCTGTCAAGAAATCCAAAGATGACCAGTCATGAATAGAGTCAGCAGAAAAATGGAGACATTTTAAATTTGGAATATTTACAACTATATCTAATTGCTCTACTGGATTGAAACTAATATCTAAAAACCATAAACTATTTGATTTTAAAGACATGATATCGGTAATTTGATTATTACACAATATTAATTCTTCAAGATTTTGATATTTTTTGAGTGAACTTAACGCCATTTTATCTAATTGATTATAACTAATATTGCATTTGGAAAGATTTGGAATATCACCTAAATTATTTAGGTGTTTAATGGAACAATTATGAACTTCTAACTCTTCTAAGCATTCAAATAAACTTAACTGTTCTAATATTATAGTATTAAAAGATAAATCAGTCTCTTGAAGTTTTATTTTTTTTATTCTAGATACCTCATTAAATGTCATGTTATCCAAATCTTCCAACTTATTTTTAGATATATCAGTACAATAATATCCTGAAACAGTTTTGATTAAGGGATAAAATTCACGCCTAAAAACTAGTTCGTTATAAAATAGAACGGCATCTGATAAACCTGAAAATTCCTCTAATGTATTACTAATAACTTTACCATTTTCAAAATAATAACAAGCGAGCAAATATTCCATAAAAGAATTATGAACGAATACATATTGATCATTAGAATTACGTGTTAACAAAGAACGATGTCTGATACTTCCTTTATCTAAACGAACATCAAATCCATCTAACTCTTCTATGGTTAAGAAATACTCTTTTTTCTGATGCATGTAGTTTGCAATCTTCTTTGATGCATCAACTAACCAAGGTGCTCTTGTTTTTCCTTGTTCTCGCTCTGCCCATCTATCTACAATAATTTCATAAGATTCATATAGGCAAGTAGGGTTATATTTCTCTAAATCATCTATATATCGAATTAATAAAGGTCGCCGTTTAAGATCTTTAAATTTTTGTAAAAATTCCCAAGAAGTATTAAAATCTTCAAGCTTTCCTTTATACTTTTTCTGTAAAATTTCTCGTATCAAATCATCAGAAAAAGGAGTCATATAAAATCTAATGTATTCATGAAATTTAGGTCCAGTTCCACTATTCGGCAAATTTGTTATACTAGGTTCTAGGTTAACCTTGGGGAATATTTGGGGACGACTACTGATAACTGCCGTGTACCCCAAAAACAGAACCATTAGTTAAGTAAATAAAAAAGCTTAAATTAGAGGTATGAAAAAAAGAAAATTTACTG
>NZ_JHBV01000153.1 GCF_000724545.1 Aureispira sp. CCB-QB1
AAAAACTTGCTACCCTGTGACCAGAAGGAGAGTCGAACTCCTTTGATTGCTGCGGATAGACAATCTTCCCCGCCTGATCGTTTCTTGTTGTCAAAATTTTTGAATAGGGCGGAGCTGTAGCTCACCCTATTCTGTTTTAACATGCTTAATCAAAAGATGAAACATGTCTTAAATTGTTTCGCTGATAAGCTTTGAGGGATTCTTTTTCAAAAAACAAATAGCCTGTTTTTTTGTATTTGAATCCATCTAGTTTGCCCTCGTCCGCAAGCTTTCTTATTGTTCTAGGTTTGAAACCTAGGAAATATGCCGTTTCCTCTGTGTTTAAGAAGTCTTTCGTTTCGATAAGCTGTAGTAGATAAATTTTTTCAAGTTTCTCATCCATTTTATCTACTCTACTGTTTTGATCCTCCATATTTGTATTTTTAGGATGAATCCTGTTGGATTTTAAATAATTATTTATTGTATTTCTGAATGCTGTCGAATCGTTATTCTATCTATGCCTAACTCGAATTGTTCGACCAATTCAATGGCTTTTATTTCTAATAGTTTTTCCAGTTTTAATACCACCTCATAAGGCGTATTGGCTGGCGTTTTGAGCAAGCGAGTAAGCTTGTTTTGGCTAATGCCTAAAGTTGTGTTTAGTGCTTCGTATTGGTCAATCGAAAGGTTTTGTCTTAGGAATTGACAAAAAGTTGGTGTTTCAAAATCGGTCATAAAATTTGTTGTTTGGGCATGGCTTCGCCCTACCGCTTAAAAGCAGTGACAAGCCACATGAATAAAATAAGTGAAAGCATCAACTCGCTTTAACATTTGCTGAGTTCACAAACAAAGGAGCTAATACATTAAAATTTATTTGTTTTGTTGGACGCTAGAAGTCGCCTTCTAGTTGTTGATCCTCCATCCTCATAAAATCTCAACAATACCACTCGGTACGCCCAAAACCATTCATCCTAGTATGAAATGTTATTTTTTTAGGTTCGATTCTCGGATTTTCGTCTACATTTGTTTACATTGGTCTACATGGTAAATGATAAAAGGTATATTTAAAACCTTGAATAGAGTTTTAATTATTTGAGTCGAATATATTTTTAATCGTAATGTTTTTTTATTTGTATTAATATCTGTAGCTATTTCTTAATACAAACATATAATTATTATTTAAAAAAGTCAAACAAAAAGTATAAAATTATTCTTAAAATTATACTTAAAAATCTTTCAATATCCCAAAATGGCTATCAATCAGCGATTTAAACAATTATTAGAAGAGCTTAAGGTAAATGCTAATCAATTGGCAAAAGAGCTTAATATTTCACAACCTACAATTGCAAAAACATTGAGCGGTGCAACTTTGCCAAGCTCAAAGTTATTTGTTCCTCTACTAGAGAAATACCCTACTGTTAATTTAAATTGGTTAATTTCAGGAAAGGGAGAAATGTTTGTGGATGAAAATCCAATGAGTAAAGAATACTTGGATCGCTTGGCAGATAGTTTAGAAAGAGAAAATACGATGCTTAGAAAAGAAGTTAATGGACTAGCTGAAGAATTAGATCGGATCAGAAAAATAGTAGAAGCACTACCAGACGAGGATTAGAAATATATTTGATGCAATGGTGTCAGTAAGATCTAGGCAATCAAATGAAAGATAAACCTGAAAACTAATGAGAAAACTTGCGTTTTATTTCCTATCGCTTGCACTTGTATTTTATACTACTTTTGCTTGTTTGGAAACAAAATCTCCAAATACTCTCTCCAAAGCAAGTAAAGTTAAAATTTTATTTACTCCATCATTTCTTTGGGAAAGAGTTGAAATTTCACTGGGAGAAGAAAAAGTTATAGTTTCTTCTGAGGATTTTACATGGGATCACAAAAAACTAGAACATTATTTTCTACTTGATCAAGTAGAAAGAGACCAAATCGACATTTCCTATATAGGGTTGAATACTAAATTTGATACTACTTTTGTATTATCTGATTCTATTAATATTCTAAATCCCCCCCATAACGTAACAAACCATTATCAGGTTGAATATTTTAATGATTTTAAAATAGATACGACTCAAAATCAAGAAGGAGGAGTCGTGAATATAGAAGACCTATATGAAAGCAATTATGATGAATATGATGAATCTTTTTTAAGGGAATGGGAATCAGATACTTTGTTTATTTTATCTGAAATAATAGGAGATATTGCATATGTCGGTTATTCAAAATATAAAATATACTCGCTTGAAGATTCTTGTCTTATTGAAATGAAATCTAAGTTTTATGAGAAATCTACGACCTCTATATCAAAAATACCAAAGCTTGAATTTGAAGCAAGATTAAAAGAGCTTGAAGAAAGCTGCTTAGAAATTCCTTTTGGATTGTGTATGTCCTCTGTTAAAATCATTTTTGTTCAAAAAAATAAGATGATAACATTTTATGATAGAAGTTGCTCATGGGATGGGTTAAAGATATTGGGGAAACTTATTAAGAATTAAAGTTAGTAATATGACAGATGATTGTGTTTCAAAATACATCTTCAAAATAGTTATTATAAAGATGTTAATAATCTACTAACTGAATAAGAATAAACTAACTCAAGAAAGGCTGTAACCATTATAAATAAAGCGTTGTAGCGTTTTAATTTTTAATAATTTTTTACTTTAAATATGAATCTTTTTGTTGTCTGATTCGTTGTATTAAGTCCCTTATTGTATGGTTTAACTAATCAGCTAAATCCTGTACAATTACTTAATGAAAACAAATCTAAAACTAAAAGATGCGTTGTTACAACAACTATCTGAGCTTGACACACGCATCAAACAGACAGAAAACAAGATTGCTAACCAAAAGATTGAACGACTTGTAAAATTGAAACGGTCTTCAAAAAAATGAAAACAGCAGCAAGGAATTGATTCTTTGCTGCTGTTTTTTACTAGAAGGCTTTACAGGGAATTATTTATAAGTCTACTATAGACCATAAACCCCTTTTAAATACTATCATCTGGAAACTATTTTTACTTAAAATGTTTTATGAAAATAGTACTCTTAAATCTAGTTTAAAGAATAGCTTATTATGAAAGTAAAACGACTCTCTGACGAAGTATTTGAAATTGAAAATTTCTTATCAAAAGAAGAATGTAATCATTGGATTGAGTTCAGTGAAAAAAAGGGATATGAAGTCGCTAAAATCAATATGGGTTTTAGAAGTCAAGTAGTAAATACAGGAATTCGAAATAATGAACGAGTTATTTACAACAGTCTTGATTTAGCAAATCAACTTTGGGAAAAAATTAAAATTTTCGTTGTTTCTGAAACTAAATATGCTAAAGCTTGTGGTCTAAATGAAAGATTTCGATTTTATAAATACTCTCCTGGTCAAGAATTTAAAAGACATCGAGACGGAGCATACATACGAAATACAAATGAACGGAGTGAATACACATTGATTATTTATCTAAATGAAGAAATGATTGGAGGCGAAACAGAGTTTACTAAATTAAAAATCCAGCCTAAAACTGGAACTGCTATTATATTTAAACATGAAAGAGTACACTCTGGAAACATTATCACTAAAGGATTAAAGTATGTTCTTAGAACAGATATTATGTATAAAAGCAAAATATAAAACCGTACAGATTTTACTTTTTAAAAATTAAAAACAGAATCTACTCCAAAAAAGGGCTTACCCCCTGCTTTGAAGGGGCATATTGGAGCTTGGAAAATGGCTTCTATGAAGAATACGTCCGCATTTGTCAGTTGTGACGAAGGAACAATCATTCGACAAATGCAGTATTCGAATAGAGAAAGCCATCCAAGCGCAAATTTTACAAGCAATAATTTCTGAACTCTTAATGCTTTTAGATTTTAAACATATAGATTAAAAAACAGAACTATCAACATACAAACTCATGAATGATAAAATTGATATTTTCTATGCAATGGAGTACATAAATATCATTGGAAACAGAATTTTAAAAGTCTGGATAACTCCAAAGTATATTTTTGCAGCAAAAGTTAAAGGTTTTACATCTGAATACACTGGCATTTCCTTTTATGACCAAAACTTGGCAATCCACCCCTTATTAAGATTAGAACCCAAAGCTTATGTCAATTCTAAAGAGGAAAATAAATATTCACGCTTCTTCTTTGAAAAAATGTCCCCACAGCAATTTATGAGATTAAATAAAGAGAATTTTGTCATTCATAAAAATAAAATCAAAAGAGTCGATTATACAAAGAAAAAAAAGTGGGGTATGGGAAATTACCCGCATACTGGCAGGATTTTTATCAAAACTGAAAAAAATGAATTTAATAAAAAAAACAATAGAGAGTTTATAATAATAGCAGATCAAAACATTGAGAGAATAATGTCCATCTTAGTAAAAAATCATGAAATCTAACATTCAATTCAATATTGGTGTTAGAAGACTCATAATATGAAACAACTCTTACTATATACAACCCTATTATTTACTCTTTTGAGTTTAGGACAATCATGTTGCCTACCGAAAACGACTAAATGTATACTTTCAACCAATACCAACTTTAGAATTATTAAAAGAGAGGAAAGAAAAATAGGAGTTGAAATGATTAAAATAAATGAAGATTTATTTATAAATACCGATACCCTCTTCATTTCACGTAAGGTTCAAAAATTGGCATTGAAAAATAAAGTAAAAAACGCTAAGGAATTTTGCTTATTGATAAAGCCAGGCACTATATCAGAATCTTATATATTAGAAGTCAATCACACCAAAGTATGTATCCGAAATATTAATAGTATAAGCATTAAAGGAAAATACTATCGAAGTAACCTATATAATTACTGTAAAAATTTATTCAAAAGAAAAATGAAAATAAAATTATGACAATAGAAAATTTAACAGAAGGAGAATTTGGTTATTTTGGAGCTACCGTAAATTTAAAAGCTTGGAATAATTTTCTAAATGGTCCCAAAGAAATTGATATAATCTTTGTAAATAGTGAAGGAGATACAATAAAAAATATTATGCAAAAATTCTCTAGTACCTATGGATACATTATAAAAAATCAAAATAGTATCCAAAGAGATATGCTAGATTTCTTGCTGAATGAATACCCTTATCAAAGAGAAGACTATAGAGACTTTCTTGGAAGTAATTTTAAAAAATTAATGCCATCAATAAACCATATTGATGAATTCTCTAATCTAATTGGTTTATCTACAATTTATTTTAGACCTGAAATAAAAGATGGAATAGCTTATGTAGGTTATCAATTTTATTGTGCTTGGGACGAAGAGCATGGTTTGGGGTTTATAACTCATAAAGATGAAACTTTGGATATGGGAGGAGCTACTAGCGCTTTTAATTTCTAAAAACTATCTATAACAATTCTTCATACAAAACATCGAAAACAAATATAAAAAGGCAGTAAAAAGAATCATTTCACTGCCTGTACAATTATACTACCAATCCACCCCATCCAAAGCATCATTAATCAAATTATTCGAGAGATGCACATAAATCATAGTAGTAGCCAAATCCGAATGCTGCAGCATTGCCTTTAAAATATGAATCGGCACCTTACCAGCCAAATGCGTCGCAAAAGTATGTCGAGCTACATGACTTGTGAGCGCCTTGTGAATATCAGCCCGTTCTGCCAAGACTTTCAATGTTCTATTATAGTACTGGTTACTGTACTCATAAAATAGATGGGTACTAGGAGCCATTGCACCAAAGGAATATTTTTCGACAATATTTGTGGGTTTATCCCCATAGAGTTTGTACAAAGGCAAGATCAATTGTTTGCCTGTTTTTTGTGCCATAATCTTTAAGACATAGCCACCTTTTTCATTCTGCTCAATGTTTTCCCATTTGACCGAGCGCACATCTGCAAAGCGCAAACCTGTATAACAAGAAAATAAAAACATATCTCGAATCAACTCCAGATAAAATTCATCTTTAGAAAAAGAGAGCTGCTCCAGCTGTGTCACTTCTCCTTGAGTCAAAACGGTTCGTTCTGTTTTGACCTGTTTCGGACTAAATTTTTTATAAGGATTCTTATTGCTATCAAACATATCCAATTTAATGGCCAAATTGATATAGCGCCTGATTTGTTTGTGGTGAGTAAAGATTGTATTGATATGCAAATTGTGTTGATGTAAGAAACGGTCGTACTCAACAATCACTTGCGGAGTACCCTATCCTTAGGACCAGTTTAAGCTGATTTGTAATGAATATTCTGTAGATATTTTTCTTGCAAATCGCCCTC
>NZ_JHBV01000154.1 GCF_000724545.1 Aureispira sp. CCB-QB1
CATATTCGGTGGAAGAACCAAACCAACAACAAAGCGATGAAGATTGAAAATGAGAAGCAGCTCAAGAGTGTTGAAAAGTATTTGGTCAAGTATCGACACTTCTGGAAATGGGCCAGCTTAAAAACATTGAACACAAATAAAGTCATTCATTATTATCATCCAAAAACAGGTGTTGAACGCTTGGATTTAAAAACCTACAAAGCGCAATTTACCGCCTACTCCTTGTACATCATCCCGACCAGCTCCTACAAGCGCAAAACGGGCATAGAAAAAGGGATTAGCCAACGGATTTACGATTTAGAACAAATCCATCAATACTGGACAAAAGACGTGTTGAGAATAGATGTTTATCTGGAGGGCAAGAAAATTAATTCGTATGAGAATGGTCGATTTTTAAACTAATACAACATGAGCGATTACAAACTATACACAAGCCTAGAGCAGCAACGAATTCCTTTGCAATTACAACGCTCGCATTGGCAACAGCTGCACGGATGGTTGAGCAACTACCTTAGAAATGGCACTGCGCACAACAGTTTGGAAGCGTTGATCCAATGTGCCTTGACTCAAATTTACATCAAGGTATCCAAACAGCTGGAAACCTTGGCCAAAAAAGGCAAAGCCCTACCAAGCTTTTCGACCCTTCATTTGACGCCTTTGGAGAAATATTGCTTTCGCTACGTGTTTTCGATTGAGTTGGCAATTTTGGAGGAAGAGCAGGAAGATACGACCTTTTTCATAGCGTATTTACAACCGATTTTAGACCACTTACAAGCACATGAAATCAATTCTAATACAGGATTGAGCAGCATTTAGAAGATATTTATTTATTGATAATTGATAAAACAACATAGAAAATGGCAGATAACAAGCAACACAGCCCATTCAGTGCAAAAGATTATGTGATTCAACATTCAAAGCAACTGTTAAAGGAAGCTCCGTTGTGGGCTTTGATTAGAACGGATAAAAACGGTGCTATCCACATTCATACAGAGAGCAAAGCTCAATTTCTGGCTTTGATGTTTGGGGTGTTCAAAGAGGAACCAGAATTGAAGGAAGATTTGGATATGATGTTCAAATTCGAGGCACAACGAATTAAAAAATAAATCCATTAAAAAAGGAGTTGCTGTCACTTAATCCAGCAACTCCAAGTAAGAGCATTTTGAAAGACAAAGATATGACAACTTTTAGAGAAAATCCATACGCCAAGGCACGGAATCTGCTCAATGGCTGGATATTTAGAACGAATTTGAACAAAACCCTAGATTCAAAATTTAAGCACAAACGATTTTCTGAGCGTTTTGCTTTGGCAAACAATGCTTTTTTAAGCTTGGGTGTGGTGGCACAGCTGGCGAGCATGACCACAGCATTTGTGATGCTGTCTTACTTATTTGTGAGCACCCCTACTCTCGTTCGCATCGTCGCTTCGATTACTCTGTTGGTAGCGATTGAGGTGATCAAACGTTTATCGACCAACGATGCAATGCAAGGACTTTTTCAGTATAAAAAAGTCGAGCCTTTTGCGGCTGTCTTGGGATTGGCGACGCTAACGGTAAGTATTTACATTGCAATTGAGGGCGCTAAGATTTTGCCGAGTTTGCTTGTTGATGATGCGATTCAAGAACAGCCAAAACAAGTCGAACCTGATGCGATTAATGAGGACTATGATGGCAGAATAGCCGCCTTGACTTTGGAGCGTGATACTTACCGAGAAAATCGTCTTTGGAGGGGGCGCTTAAGAAGTGAGGATGCTGCAATCATTGAGCAATACAACGAAGATATCCAAGTAGTACAAGCGCAAAAGGACGCTGCTTTGGTGGAGTTAAAGACAGAAAATAAGGCAGCGAGAGACCAGGCTTTTCAAGTTTTTCAAGAGCGCTCTGATGCGGTGAAGGTAGAGCGAGCCGATTTAGGACGGCAGCTGGTCACGGCTGCGATTGGTTTTGAGGTCTTGTTTGTGCTGTCGATGTGTTTTTCTTGGTGGTATTATACGGAGTGTGAGAAAGAACGGCAGGATCTTCAAGAGAGCTTGGAGCAGCCGACCAATACGAACGAATCTCCTGTTGTTAAAAGTGATCCGTTGGAAACTGAATTGCCACTCGTCCACGTGCAAGAGGTTGGTGCTCGTGCTCGAAAGATTGGGTTTAAGGATTATGAAACAGAGGCTCCAATATCTCCTACTGAAGAGGAACGAGTCAAGAAGGAATATACTCGTATCTGTCCTCAATGTAACACGCCTTTTGTGCATAAGAATGCTACTCATACCTATTGTAGTCGTGACTGTTATTTGGAGAAAAGAAGAAACGAAAAGAAAAATAAATCTAGTAAAGTATAGACTGATACTTGTAAAGTATTCGCTAGTATTAATGGAATACTTTACAAGTAACTCAATGTTGTAGACCTTCGATAAACGCAGGGTTACTTGTGAAGTACTCGCTAGTAAAAAGTAAGCTTATGTTTAGTTATTTCCAGTATAAAAAAAATGACTGTAGAGGCTATTTATAGCAACCATCCCACGATTTACGATAACGAACAATTAAAACTTTTTTAATACCAATGCTACTTACTCGATTAGGTAATAAAAGTCAATTAGCCAAGCCAATTTATAGCCATTTTCCACCACACAAAATGAGAATAGATTTATTCTTTGGAGCAGGAGGTTTGTTTTTTAATGCGCCAAGAGCGCCTTATAATATTTTGAATGATTTGGATGATGATGTGACCAACTTGTTTTGGGTGGTTAAAGAGCGCAAAGAGGATTTGTATCGAGCCTTGGAATTGTTGCCCATTACCAGTTCTTTAGTCAAAGAGTGGAAGCGAAAAAAGGAGTACGACCCTTTGTATAAAGCCCTTCGTTTTTTGCTATTGAGCAACTTTACGTATTTGGGGAAAGGGGATACCTTGCGATTAGGTTTGGATAATGCAAAAGCGAATCTATTAAAGCAGATAGAACCAACCTTTGAAGCCTTAAAAGATGTAAAAATTACCAACTATGATTTTCGAGAGGTATTGAGCAAAATATCTTATTCCAAAACGGTTCTTAATAAAGAAAAGGTCTTTTGTTATCTGGACCCTGTTTATTTGGATACAGAGCATTATTATAAAGTGCCCAACTGGACCAAAGGGGATAGCTTGGATTGTTTGAATCTTATGCGTGATTCGGGGATTAAGTGTGCGATGAGTGAATTTGCCCATCCTTTTATTGTGGCAGAAGCCAAGCAACGAGGTTTTAACATCATCCCCATACGAGAGCGCCAAAATATCAAGAATCGTCGGACAGAGCTGTTAATTACAAATTATCAATGCATTCAACCTACTTTATTTAAATTATGACAAACGAAGAAAAACAAGCCGAAAGGAAAGCGAGACTAAAGGCGACGATTGAAGCACATCAAGCCGAACTTTCCAAGCTGCGTCAATTAAAACGGGCACAAAAACATCCTTTAGCCAAATTAAAAATTGAACTGGATATGTCAGTTTACCAAGGACAACTCAAGGGCTATCAATTATGGTTGGAACAACTAGAAAATCCATTACAATGAAACATATCGTAACTTTTAGCGGAGGTAAGGACAGCCAAGCAACGTGCATCTGGGCTAAAAAGAACCTAAAAGAAGCTTGGTCCATTGCTTTTTGTGATACAGCTTGGGAAAGTCCTATAACGTATTCATTTATTTTAGAACTTGAGCAATCAATGAATGCACCTAGCAATCATTTAAACTCGAAAAAATACCAAGGTTTTATAGATTTAATCCATCAAAAAAAACGTTTTCCTTCTACAAAAGCCAGGTTTTGTACGGAAGAATTAAAGGTAAAACCAATGATTGATTATATTTTAGATGAGGTAGGGTCGGATTGTATGATTTACCAGGGGATTCGCTGGGAAGAATCGTCAAGTCGGTCTAAGTTAGAGGCGACAGATTGTTATTTCAAGCACTACTATGAACCTATTATCAAAATAGACCCCAAATCAGGAGAAGAAAAAAAGAGTTACCATACCTACCGCAAAAAAGAGGTTTTAGCCTATTTAAAGCAATATGAAGCGACAGTCAAGCGTCCCATTATTTCATGGTCAGGGACAGCAACCATACAGTATATTTTAGACAATGGTTATCGTTACAATCCTTTGTATGATTTTGGTTTTGCTAGAGTTGGCTGCTTTCCTTGTATTATGTGTACGCATTCAGAACTTCAATTAATGATTGAGCATTTTCCAGAACGGATTGATTTGATTCGCCAACATGAACAAGCAACGGATTCTACTTTTTTCCCACCTGATTATATCCCCAATCGTTATTGTAGCAAATTAGTGACTAGAAAAAAGACAGGCAAACAGGTCAAAGTACCCACGATCGATGATGTAGTTCGTTATATCAAAGATAGAAGGATGAAGCAGCAAAAAATATTTGTTTCCAGCTGCAAAAACATTTATGTTCCTTGCGAATAAGAGAAAGTCCAAAAAAATACGCTACTAAAACAGGTGAGCGTATTTTTTTTGCTTGACATTGGGCTATAAAGCTGCTATATTAGGCGTTTTAGCATTCTTAATAAAAATAAAAGCACATTGAAAAAACTGAAAAAACCAAAGGCAAAATTGCCTAAAGACGAAGAGATTGTAGGGAAAGGTGTTCCAAACAGTATGTTGAACCAGGAGCGTTTGAAAAAGCTTGGAAAGATGAAAACAAAATCCAAAACAACCAAAAAGCGTCGAAAGTAGATGAAGATTGTTGATACCCTACAGCCAGAAGGAGGCTCAAGAGCAGAGCGATGGTGGGAAGATCAAGGCTTTGTAGATTTGTATAAGTATTTTCGAAAAGGATCGATTGACAATGATTTGAAGAAAATTGCGGATATCCGAGATGTTTCCAAGGTTTTCCATTTAAAAGGCTATCAATTTGGGAATTGGGTGACGCATGAAGATCGCTTCAATTACTTAGCAGCCTTGGCAGTCTGTTTATTCGATTTGAATCGAGTGTTGAAATTCAAGAACAATAACCTTGGATTGGATAAAACCTTAGGTGTTGCCTTTGGGGCGAGAGGAGTGAAAGGAGCCTTGGCACATTATGAGCCTGCTACTAAAATCATCAATATGACTCGTTATTATGAAGCCAGTCGTTTTGATAAACCAACGGAAAAGAAAGTACGATTTGTGTTCTCAGGAGGCGTGGGATCCTTTGCCCATGAATATGGTCATTTTTTGGATTATTACTTTGGAGCAAAAGGCGAACCGCATACTAGGAATTATGCATTGACCAATGGGCGTTCTACAGATCCACGACGAATTACCTACGATCGTAAAAAAATGCCCATGCGTTTTATCGTAGAAGATATTCTAGAAAAGGCTTATTGGGATCCATCAAAAACTCAAGATTCCAGTTACATAAAACGGATTCGCAAAGCAATTCCTAGCAGACATTATCTGGATTATTTCTTACGCAGAAATGAAATTTTTGCTCGTTTATTTGAACAGTATATTGGCTATAAATTACAGCAAATGAAGTTGACCAATATCTTTCTAACAAAACGAAAGTACCATTCTGTACAATATATGACTCCCACAGAAATGAAAGCAATTGTCCCTTTGTTTGATAAATTGCTGGTAGAAATGCGAAAATATTTCTAAAGAAGTTCAACCTTAAAAATAAAAGAAAGCTGTTCAATTTTGGACAGCTTTTTTTATGCCTTTTTAGAAAGCCAAAAAATTACGCCCCTAAATCAAGTCCCGTCTAAGCAAATGCTTTTTAATACTAAACAGCTGCTCTAACTTTATGTAAAACCAATTGATTATATAAAAAAAAGCACCATGATTCTAGCCATTTGTATGCTAATAGTAGCAGGAATAATTTATTACAGTTGTCATCGAATTCCCCCCGATCCACTTTTTCCGAAGGAGGTTTGTATAGAAGAAAAGGATTTTTGGGAGGACGAGACAGATGAAACGATTCAAGAAACAACCATGCAACCACTACAAACAGTCGCTGAAGTGTCCGAAACCTTAGTACTTCCTAAGTATTCCAGGAACCAATCCATCAAGGACCCAAAAAAAGCCATTAAAAAGCGTCGAAAAAAGCGCCGCATTGCAAAAAAAAGCCGCCAACAGAACCGCATTTGTTAACTCTTTAATCCCATACCATGAAACGACAAAAGACCGTTTTTATCTACCGA
>NZ_JHBV01000155.1 GCF_000724545.1 Aureispira sp. CCB-QB1
CATATTCGGTGGAAGAACCAAACCAACAACAAAGCGATGAAGATTGAAAATGAGAAGCAGCTCAAGAGTGTTGAAAAGTATTTAACCAAGTATCGACAGTCCTGGAAATGGGCCAGCTTAAAAACACTACATACAAATAAAGTCATCCATTATTATCATCCGAAAACAGGTGTTGAGCGCTTGGATTTAAAAACCTACAAAGCGCAATTTACCGCCTATTCCTTGTACATCATTCCGACCAGCTCCTACAAGCGCAAAACAGGCATAGAAAAAGGGATTAGTCAACGGATTTACGATTTAGAGCAAATTCATCAATACTGGACAAAAGATGTGTTGAGAATAGATGTTTATCTGGAGGGCAAGAAAATTAATTCGTATGAGAATGGTCGATTTTTAAACTAATACAACATGTTTTTAAACCAACACAACATGAGCGATTACAAACTATACACAAGCCTAGAGCAGCAACGAATTCCTTTGCAATTACAACGCTCGCATTGGCAACAGCTGCACGGATGGTTGAGCAACTACCTTAAAAATGGCACTGCGCACAACAGTTTGGAAGCGTTGATCCAATGTGCCTTGACTCAAATTTACATCAAGGTATCCAAACAGCTGGAAACCTTGGCAAAAAAAGGCAAAGCCCTACCAAGTTTTTCGACCCTGCACTTGACGCCTTTGGAGAAATATTGCTTTCGCTACGTGTTTTCGATTGAGTTGGCAATTTTGGAGGAAGAGCAGGAAGATACGACCTTTTTTATGGCGTATTTACAACCCATTTTAGACCATTTACAAGCACATGAAATCAATTCTAATACAGGATTGAGCAGCATTTAGAAGATCATTTATTCATTGATCAATAGTTCGTTGAAAAACTTTATTAGTTTGATAATCAGTAAGTTGTAGATTTACTGTGTTTTCTGTTAAAGTTTTGATTATCAAACTAATATAAATGTGCTTTTTTATCTTTTTGGTAAAAAAGTAAAAAATCAACGAACTACTATTGATAAAACAACATAGAAAATGGCAGATAACAAGCAACACAGCCCATTCAGTGCAAAAGATTATGTGATTCAACATTCAAAGCAACTGTTAAAGGAAGCTCCATTGTGGGCTTTGATTAGAACGGATAAAAACGGTGCTATCCACATTCATACAGAGAGCAAAGCTCAATTTTTGGCTTTGATGTTTGGAGTGTTCAAAGAGGAACCAGAATTGAAGGAAGACTTGGATATGATGTTCAAATTCGAGGCACAACGAATTAAAAAATAAATTCATTAAAAAAGGAGTTGCTGTCACTTAATCCAGCAACTCCAAGTAAGAGCATTTTGAAAGACAAAGATATGACAACTTTTAGAGAAAATCCATACGCCAAGGCACGGAATCTGCTCAATGGCTGGATATTTAGAACGAATTTGAACAAAACCCTAGATTCAAAATTTAAGCACAAACGATTTTCTGAGCGTTTCGCTTTGGCAAACAATGCTTTTTTAAGCTTAGGTGTGGTGGCACAGCTGGCGAGCATGACCACGGCATTTGTGATGCTGTCTTACTTGTTTGTGAGCACCCCTACTCTCGTTCGCATCGTCGCTTCGATTACTCTGTTGGTAGCGATTGAGGTGATCAAACGTTTATCGACCAACGATGCGATGCAAGGGCTTTTTCAGTATAAAAAAGTCGAGCCTTTTGCGGCTGTTTTGGGCTTGGCGACGCTAACGGTAAGCATTTACATTGCAATTGAGGGAGCTAAGATTTTGCCGAGTTTGCTTGTTGATGATGCGATTCAAGAGCAACCGAAACAAGTTGAACCTGATGCGATTAATGAGGATTATGATGGCAGAATAGCCGCCTTGACTTTGGAGCGTGATACTTACCGAGAAAATCGTCTTTGGAGGGGTCGCTTAAGAAGTGAGGATGCTGCAATCATTGAGCAATACAACAAAGATATCCAAGTAGTACAAGCGCAAAAGGATGCTGCTTTGGTCGAGTTAAAGACAGAAAATAAGGCAGCGAGAGACCAGGCTTTTCAAGTTTTTCAAGAGCGCTCTGATGCGGTGAAGGTAGAGCGAGCCGATTTAGGACGGCAGCTGGTCACGGCTGCGATTGGTTTTGAGGTTTTATTTGTGCTGTCGATGTGTTTTTCTTGGTGGTATTATACGGAGTGTGAGAAGGAACGGCAGGATCTTCAAGAGAGCTTGGAGCAGCCGACCAATACGAACCCACCTCCTGTTGTTAAAAGTGATCCGTTGGAAACTGAATTGCCGCTCGTCCACGTGCAAGAGGTTGGTGCTCGTGCTCGAAAGATTGGGTTTAAGGATTATGAAACAGAGGCTCCCATATCTCCTACTGAAGAGGAACGAGTCAAGAAGGAATATACTCGTATTTGCCCTCAATGTAACACGCCTTTTGTGCATAAGAATCACAACCATACCTACTGTACTCGTGATTGTTATTTAAGTGCTCGAAAGAAAAACTCTGCGCACAAAACATAGGCTTGTTACTGCGGAAGTACTCGGAAGTATTGGGGCATTACTTCCGCAGTAACAAAATGGCTGAACCTTCGATAAATCAAAGCTTACTGCCGAGTACTTCGGAAGTAAAACGATTCCATTTTCAAACATAAATAATATGGCAACAAGAACAAAAGATGCATTCAATCGTCAATGGATTATAGACCATTCTTTAGCAGTAATTTCGAATTATGATCATGGTATTTTAACCTTAAGAGGACTACATTATCAATTGGTTGCTTTGGGAATGACCAATAGTATTCAGCATTACAAGCGAGTCGTTGCAGCGATGACCAAAGCCCGTTGGGAAGGTTTGGTTCATTTTGAAACGTTTAGCGACCATGACCGTTCTGTATTGGGAGAGACCGTTATTAAAGAGACAATTGTCAGTGATGAAATAGAGTCTTCTAAAAATGCGATTGAGTACTGGATGAAAAACTATCGAAAAAATCGTTGGGAGAATCAACCTTATTTTGTAGAAGTTTGGATTGAAAAGAAAGCGTTACAGGGAGTATTTAATGAGCCTTGCCGAATGGAAGGAGTGGCTTTAGCTCCTTGCAAAGGCTATCCTTCCTTGACCTTTTTGAATGACGCTTCCAAGCGTTTTCAAGAAGCAATGGAGGAGGGCAAAATACCAACGATTTTATATTTTGGCGATTACGATGCTAGTGGAGAGGATATTCCTAGAAGTATACAAGCCAATTTAGAAGACTTTGGTGTTGCGGTGGAGGTCAAGCGGATTGCTTTGGTAGAGAAGCAAGTCTTAGAAATGAATTTGCCACCAGCTCCAACAAAAAAGAGTGATTCTAGAGCTCAAAACTGGACAGGTTTGGGGCAGGTGGAATTAGATGCCGTTAAACCTGAAATTCTACAAGAGATGTGCACAGAAGCGATTGAAGCTTTGTTTGATGCATCTTTGTATGAGGACCTAAAAGAAATAGAGGCAAAGGAGAAGGTGGTTTATATTGCTGCTCTAAAGGATTTTGTTACTAATTTGAACGATTAGGAGTTACTAGCTTGGTACTCTGATTCTATTTGCTTTTTTATTTCTTTAAATAAACGTACTCCTTCTTTCTTATCTTGAGATGGAAATTGTCTAAAAAACCAATAATAGATTTTTTTAAAAAAGCTTAGTTTCCCATTTACTTCTATGAGAATTTTTAGTTCTGTCGTTGAACCACCAAGATCTTTAACAATCCAAGATCCTTCAAAAGGTGTGGCATTGAGAGAATCCAACATAGTAGATTTAAAATCTTCCATTAGAGGGTTTTCTAGGTCAATTATATCATTGTAAATATACCTGTATTGGATCAATTTATCTTTCTCTACAGCTAATGTCAAACAACCTAGATAGAAGGTTAATTTTTTAGCTGTTATTTTTAAATTGTAAACAACTCCAGCCTTAACCGACTTGCCATCTTCTAATAAATCTTTATCTATGAATTCACATTCATATAAAGAGGAGGCAATATTGAGTTTTTGAAAGTTTTCATGTAGAGAAATGAAATCAAAAACAAAACTAATTGGAGCTTTTACTTCTAAGTTAATTTCTTGGTATTTCATGTGCTTAGTTTTTATAAATTTCAAAAATAAGCTTCTAGAGTTCAAAACACAAAAAAATACGCTACTAAAACAGGTGGGCGTATTTTTTTTGCTTGACATTAGGCTATAAAGCTGCTATATTAGGCGTTTTAGCATTCTTAATAAAAATAAAAGCACATTGAAAAAACTGAAAAAAACTAGAGCAAAACTTCGTTCAGGAGAAAAGATTGTTGGCAAGGGTGTTCCCGATTGTATGCTCAACCAAGAGCGAATTAAGAAGCTCAAGCAACTAAATTCTAAAACAGCCAAAAAACGGAGAAAATAGATGAAGATTGTTGATACATTAACCCCAGAGGATGGTTCCAACTTGGAACGCTGGTGGAAGTTTCAAGGTTTTGAGGCAATCTATAAGGAATTTAGAAAAGGAGCTGTTAACGATGATTTAAAGAGGATTAAAGACATTCGAGAAGTATCAAAGGTTTTTCATTTAAAAGGCTATCAATTTGGGAATTGGGTAACACATGAAGACCGTTTTAATTACTTGGCAGCACTCACGGTTTGTCTTTACGATTTAAATCGAGTTCTACAATTTAAAGGCAACAACATAGGTTTAGATAAACACTTAGGGATTGCTTTTGGAGCGAGGGGAAAAAGAGGTGCTTTGGCTCATTACGAACCAGGTACCAATATCATTAACCTGACTCGTTATAAAGAAGCTCATCGTTTTAAGGATCCTTATGACAAAGCAAAACGTTTTGTTATTTCAGGAGGGGTTGGCTCTTTTGCCCATGAATACGGTCATTTTTTAGACTATTTCTTTGGCTCTAGAGTAGAAACACATAGGGCTTTTTCATTAACTAATGGGGATTCTACAGATTTTAAACGAATAACCTATGATGCAAAAAAGTACCCTATGCGCCATTTAGTAGAATCTATTTTAGAAAAAGCTTATTGGGCACCGAATAAAAAGGAACATTCTGTTTATGCGAATCGGATTAAAGGTGCCTCTAAAGGTTTACTTCAAAAGTATTTTTTGCAACGGAATGAAATTTTTGCTCGTTTATTTGAACAATACATTTCTCACAAACTAAAAAGCTTGAAGATACAAAATGTCTTTTTGACCAAGACAAAATATAACAAGGCTCAATATATGACCCCAACAGAAATGAAAGCAGTGATTCCTTTGTTTGATAAATTGTTAGTACAGATGCGAAGACATTTTTAAATCCTATTCTCCTTACCATTAAAGAAAGCTGTTCAATTTTGGACAGCTTTTTTTATGCCTTTTTAGAAAGCCAAAAAATTACGCCCCTAAATCAAGTCCCTCAAAAGAGAATCCTTTTGATTGCCAAAGAGCTGCTCTAACTTTATGTAAAACCAATTGATTAATTTAAAATAGTACTTCGTGGATTTTTTGCTTTGCTATCGCAAAAACAAAAAAACATCTTTGTATCCATATGATTATCAGAATTTCAAACGCTGAATATTTAAAATTTAGCCTACTAATAATCATATGGATACGATTTTACCACGAAGTATTGAAAAAAAAGCACCATGATTTTAGCCATTTGTATGCTAATTGTAGCAGGAATAATTTATTACAGTTGTCATCAAATTCCCCCCGATCCACTCTTTCCGAAGGAGGTTTGTATAGAAGAAAAAGATTTTTGGGAGGACGAGACAGATGAAACGATTCAAGAAGCAACCATGCACCCACTACAAACAGTCGCTGAAGCGTCCGAAACCTTAGTACTTCCTAAGTATTCCAGGAACCAATCCATCAAGGACCCCAAAAAAGCCATTAAAAAGCGTCGAAAAAAGCGCCGCATTGCCAAAAAAAGCCGCCAACAGAACCGCATTTGTTAACTCTTTAATCCCATACCATGAAACGACAAAAGACCGTTTTTATCTACCGA
>NZ_JHBV01000156.1 GCF_000724545.1 Aureispira sp. CCB-QB1
AAGCTTGTGTAAAAACAGCGCTCTGGGTAAAACATCAATTTAACACGCCTAAATCCTAAAACTATGAAAGAGAACATTCAATTTCTACTGATTTTGTGTTTGTTTGCTTATGTGATTTTTTTGCAGCAATGCAAACAAGGCAGATCAGAGCCAAGACCTGAAATACGTTTGGATACCATTGTGCAAATGGATACGATTTTACCACCGCCTGTTATCGTGCAGTTGCCAAGGCAAGCCATTCCTCAGCCAACGATTATTTATGTGGATAGCTCTAAGAATATGGTAATTCAGGAGCAAATTGATACGAGCAAACACGAAGCTGCTCAATTGTATCAAGATAGCTTGGAGGATGAAAATTTGACGGTATATTACTCTGCTGTTGTGGATGGGCAGCTCCTTCAAAATAACCTGGATTACAAGCTAAAGATCCCTACCCAAATTACGAAGACGATTGAAATTCCGAAACCTGTTCCAATGCCTGTTCATTCGATTCTGTTAACAGCTGGTGTTGGTGGGAATGTCCGTTCTTTTGCTAGTGTTCGGCTTGGTTTACAGTTTGTTTCTGCGAAGGGCTGGTCTTTAGGTTATGATTATGATTTGTTGCAGAAGGCGCATTCTGTTAATCTTGGGGTGCGGTTAGTTAAGTTTGAAAGCACGGATAGGTTTTAGATGGAATATAGGGGAATTCTCCAATACTGATTTATTAAATTACATAAGGGCTATTTTACCAGCTGTACTGGGGGCGTTCACTGTAACAACACCATGAAATTAATTAGGTATGTGGGATCCTATGTAATTTTGATCGTAAGTAGTATTATATTTTTTTAATTTGAGAGATTGAAATTTTTATTCTTTTTATGAGGTCATCATATGTGAAAATATCCGCTACATTTTTATATTTTCTCTTGATGATTTCAAAGTCATACAATTGTTCTCTACTTAGTTTATTATCTCTACCCATTATTATTAATCCTCTTGGGTTTGTTATTTTTATTGAAAAATTTTCTGGAATTGAAGATTTAAGCTGTTCAGTTAGTTGCTTTTCGCCTTCGATTCCCCATTTGTTTAGGTAATAAATATATTTTTCAATCTGCATAATAGTTCCAGATAATTCTCTTCTGGGAATATAGTTATCTCTATATTTACTTTCAGATATGATACTTTTTTCAAATGGTTTTTTTATCTCAATTATATCAAGATGTCCAAGGTAATCAATTAATACATAATCTAATCTTCTAGTTTTATTGCTATAAATATCTTTAAATTTAACTTCTTTAAAAGCCGAAATATATTTTGGAAATAATAGTAATATTATCTGTAAAATCTGCTCTTGCCATTGGTGTTCGCTATAGCAAATTTCATCATTTAGCATAGATTCTAACCTTTTGAGAATAGATAAATATTTATAAATCTCCTGATCTCTAAAAACCTTAAGAATATTTCCAGATTTTAGATTTGCCTTTTTGTTAATGTAGTTATTGTATTTCTTCTCTGAATCCTGTATTTTATCAATATAATCTATTAGAATAGACGAAATTCTAGCATCTACATATTTGCTAATTTCATAACTATTAGGAAATATTTTGACCAACTTGATAAATTCTCCTTCTGGAATTGATTTTAAATTATCTCCTCCAATATATATATCTTCAGAAACAATTGAATCTATTTTTTTTATAATAGAAATATTTTTATGAGCAACTAAATGTTGAACCTTGATTTTAAAATTTTTATGAATAAAGAATGAATTATTTGTACTGAAAACCTTTTTATCTAATAGATAATAATCTTTTTCTAGTGTGCCAATTTTAAAAGTATATTCACTGTCCTCTAGTTTAGCATCAGCATTAAGTTCTCCAATTAGATGTTCATCTCTTAATCGAAATGTGTTTTTTAGAGAAACATAACCACTTCCGTCTATCTTTTCTTTAATCCAATTATTTGATGAATAATCTGTTTTGTATTCAAGAATTAAATCTTTATCTATTTTCTTAATCGTAGTCAACTTATGATGATTTTATTTTTTATTATCGTTAACGTTGGTATATAATACTGTACGAAAAACTATGTGTTATGCTGAACTTATTACATCCAAGAGCCAAATTGCAGATTTTGCGTTTTGAGACATAGGACAGAGATTCCAAAAACTGACGGAAACCTCACATGAATGATTGTCCAGATTGTTAGCGGTCGTTTTTATGAGCCTATTACTTTTAAAGGGGAATAGCCATTAGTGATTAATGAATCATCTGTTGCTGCTAATACATAGCTTATTTTAGCAGATATTGAGGTTTCAGAAATACCAGGTTGTATAACTGTAAAAATAAATACAAATTTTTTACTTTGGTTCATATAGTTTTTGAAAATTTCAACATCTCCAATTAAAAACTTCTCATCTTTATCTTTTGTACGAGATATAATCTTTTTACAGAAAGTTTTTTTATTAGGTGTCCAAACTTGAGATTTTACAACTTGCATACATACTTCGTATACATCATTTACCCTATCACCAGGATTGGTACCTCCTGAACCTTTTACGTGGTGTAGGTTTATTTCAACTTTATCTGAATCATCTTTAAGAGTAATAAAATCTGCTACTTCTCCTGTTCCATGATCATAAATCAAGACATTATAATTTTGATTGGTTAAATAATTTTCAAGTGTATCATGAATTGAATTTCGATCTCCATTATTGACTTTATCTTGACTTGGATTTTCATAAAATTCTTTTTTTATGTCAGTATTCCATTTTTCCCAATTAAATGACTCAATTTTAGAAGAGTCATATTGAAATTCCTTTTCATCAGGAGGAGGGAAATATTCATGATTACTAATCATTGCAAAATCATCTAAAATAAATGCCAGCGAATTTTCATTTAAATAGGTGATTAAATCAATATATCTTCCATTTATTGCTATAGAATATAAATTAGGAACTAATGGAGTTACCTCATAATTGTAATGAGTGGAAAAATTATAAGTTAGAGGAATTTTTTCATCATTTAATTCAAGTGAAAATGCTACTTGTGTTTTATCTGTTTTCCTATAATCAATTATTATTTCATAGTCTAGTAGCTGATTAGGAGGTTCTATAAGTTCATCTTCGTCTATTCTATATATAAATGGAGCATTGAGGTAAGTATCTTTGTGCCACATAGTCCCAAGAATTTTATAAGGGAATTCAGATACAATTTCTCCAATTGGTAAGTTGTCAAAACCTGTATTAGTGACTACTTTTTTTGTACTAATTATTTTAGAACCAATTTTTTTACACCATTTTATATAATCGGGAATTCTTTTATATGCATTACTCCAAACTTTTGAGCCTGTACTATACCCAATCGTAACATTTTTTTCATTATCAATTCCTTTCATAAAAACATGACCATTCGCATAATTTTTTCCATGTCTTTTTCTTATTGCATTTTCAGCATTTGAACCTGTAATTGTTCTATATGATTCGCCACTATTAACTGTTCTATTTTGCATACCAATATTGAAAAATTCTGGATTTTTAATATCTACTAGAACTTTATTAATTTGGTATTTAGAAATTTTTTCAGGAAGACCCAAGGCAAATGAATCGATAATGTCTTGATAAAATTGATCTGTTTTTATAGACGAATGAATGAAAAGTAATTTTGTGTTTGAGTCAAAATAAACTAATAAAAAAAAGTGATTAATATCGATTAAGCTATCTGTTACTATCCATTTTGGCTTTACTGTCTCTCTAAAAATATAAACAGCAGTGTTTAATTCAATACTTGTTGCTTGAAAGATAATCTCTTGTCCATTAATTTGAATATCTGCACTTAAATTAACTCCATCCGTTTTATATATTTTTACATGGCAATATGGATTAAGATTATAGAATGAAATATTTTCTTTAATAGTTGGAGCAATTTTTTTATCAAATGAATCGGATATTTTCTTCAATTCATTTTCATAATCAATAGTTTCTTCACTTAAGTTTTTTATAATATCATTCCAAATCGCACCTTCTTGATATAATTTTTGAGTTCCAATTAATATGTCATTAGGAACAGCTATGAATTTAGCTTTATCAATTCGTTTTGCATTAGTTCTTGCAAATCTCCCAATGAACTGTAATGTATTGGCTAATGATTTTTTTGGACTATGAATAGCTGCTATCTTTAGGTTTGGGAAATCAAATCCTTCTCCAAGCATATCTACACAGATAATTCCATCAAGTTCTTCTAGTCGCAGTTTTTTTAGAGTTGTTTTGATTGTTCTGTGAGATAAAGAACTGTCAATTTTTTTTAATTTTAGGTTTGTATTTGCTTCATATATTTGAGCTAATTCTGTGGCATGTTTCTTTGTATCTGTTCTAACCATTAATGCATGATTATATCCAGACTCCTTATCCCTATTAAATATTTTTTCAGCTTCTAAAGCAATTGCTAAATCTTGATTAGAGTTAGTTGTTATTACAGGATAATAGCCAATATCTCCAAAGATTTTATCTTCATATGCTTTCGAAAGAGGATAATTAAATACTACACGACCTTTAATTTCTTTTTTATCTCTCCTGAAAGGAGTTGCAGTAAAAAATATTTTTTGTGCTTGAGCGAAATGTTCAACTACATTTGACCATGTATAAGCAGGAACATGATGAGCTTCATCGACTAGTATTAAATCAAAGAGGTTCTTATCAGGGAATATTGTTTCATTAATTCCTTCATTTATGCTTTTAGGAATACCTACAATTACATTATAATTTTCTAAATCTTCCCATTCTTGAATAGACTTAATTGGTGATTTTATTTCCTTTACATTTGGAAGTGAGATTCCTTCTGAGAAAACACCTATTTTTTTAAGAGTCTTTAGAGTTGAAAATTCTTCAAAAATTTGACCTCGAACCATTATGCTTGAACTTATTACAAGAACTCTTTTTGCTCGTAATAAATAAGCTGATAAGTTTAACACAGCAGTTTTTCCAGAACCTGTTGGCATTATTATTTGTGCTGGTTCATTTTGATACATCGTAAAATGCGCACCAATCGAGTGTATTGCTCCTAGTTGAGCATTTCGAAGCCCTATTTTATTTGGAGAATCGATGGGATAATTTATTTTATCATAATTAATTTTAAAGTGATCCATTTGTAATAATTGTAATAACAAAGAGTAACTAATGTTAGGGTGAGTTTAAAGGAGTTTTTTAACTAAAACAATAAGTTAAGAAGGCGTATATTGTTTTTATGAATGAGTTAATATTGTTTTTATGAATGAGTTAATATTGTTATTTATATTTTAATGACTGCTAATGCATATATTAGTTAATATATAATAAATATATGCAATAATAGCCAAACAAAAGAGCACCCTCTGATTATTTGTAAAAAAATCCAAGCCTTCTCAAAAAACGTAACCCCCAGCGTAATAATTTTCAACCTACTCAACACAACCCAAGCCCGAACATATACGCCAACATTTTTAGCTATTAAAAACCACTCTAAAAACACCCAAAATTACGCTACAAAACACCTCAAAAGCTTTTTGAAAATTCGTTTTTTAGCACAAAATAGCGGCATCTTTGTACTGTTCATAACAAGCAATAGAAGCAAACCCAAACAAACATAATC
>NZ_JHBV01000157.1 GCF_000724545.1 Aureispira sp. CCB-QB1
ATGGTGGCGAATAAGTACGCGTTCTTGCAAATCACCAGAAGGCGGTTCCTGAATGAATGGGAAGCCTTCAAGAAGGTGATAAGCAGGAGAAACATACGAAGGCGCATAACGATACCACTGACCCTCAGCAATCTTAAACTTCTTAGACGAATCACCAGAACGGAAAACATCCTTCATAGAAATTTCACGCGGCGGCAAGTTGCCATACAAAACAGGGTCGCCAGCAATATCGGTATAAGTCAAAGCACCTTTAGCGTTAAGGTACTGAATCTCTTTAGTCGCAGTAGGCGGAAAACGAACAAGCGCAAGAGTAAACATAGTGCCATGCTCAGGAACAAAGAAACGCGGCACAGAATGTTTATAGGTCTGTTGAACACGACCAGAAAACTGGCCTAACGACGTTTGGTCAGTTCCATCAACATCATAGCCAGATGCCCAGAGATTAGAGCGCATGACAAGTAAAGGACGGTTGTCAGCGTCATAAGAGGTTTTACCTCCAAATGAAGAAATAACATCATGGTAACGCTGCATGAAGTAATCACGTTCTTGGTCAGTATGCAAATTAGCATAAGCAGCTTGCAGACCCATAATGTCAATAGATGTGGTAGAAGTCGTCATTTGGCGAGAAAGCTCAGTCTCAGGAGGAAGCGGAGCAGTCCAAATGTTTTTGAGATGGCAGCAACGGAAACCATAACGAGCATCATCTTGATTAAGCTCATTAGGGTTAGCCTCGGTACGGTCAGGCATCCACGGCGCTTTAAAATAGTTGTTATAGATATTCAAATAACCCTGAAACAAATGCTTAGGGATTTTATTGGTATCAGGGTTAATCGTGCCAAGAAAAGCGGCATGGTCAATATAACCAGTAGTGTTAACAGTCGGGAGAGGAGTGGCATTAACACCATCCTTCATGAACTTAATCCACTGTTCACCATAAACGTGACGATGAGGGACATAAAAAGTAAAAATGTCTACAGTAGAGTCAATAGCAAGGCCACGACGCAATGGAGAAAGACGGAGAGCGCCAACGGCGTCCATCTCGAAGGAGTCGCCAGCGATAACCGGAGTAGTTGAAATGGTAATAAGACGACCAATCTGACCAGCAAGGAAGCCAAGATGGGAAAGGTCATGCGGCATACGCTCGGCGCCAGTTTGAATATTAGACATAATTTATCCTCAAGTAAGGGGCCGAAGCCCCTGCAATTAAAATTGTTGACCACCTACATACCAAAGACGAGCGCCTTTACGCTTGCCTTTAGTACCTCGCAACGGCTGCGGACGACCAGGGCGAGCGCCAGAACGTTTTTTACCTTTAGACATTACATCACTCCTTCTGCACGTAATTTTTGACGCACGTTTTCTTCTGCGTCAGTAAGAACGTCAGTGTTTCCTGCGCGTACACGCAAGGTAAACGCGAACAATTCAGCGGCTTTAACCGGACGCTCGACGCCATTAATAATGTTTTCCGTAAATTCAGCGCCTTCCATGATGAGACAGGCCGTTTGAATGTTGACGGGATGAACATAATAAGCAATGACGGCAGCAATAAACTCAACAGGAGCAGGAAAGCGAGGGTATCCTACAAAGTCCAGCGTACCATAAACGCAAGCCTCAACGCAGCGACGAGCACGAGAGCGGTCAGTAGCAATCCAAACTTTGTTACTCGTCAGAAAATCGAAATCATCTTCGGTTAAATCCAAAACGGCAGAAGCCTGAATGAGCTTAATAGAGGCCAAAGCGGTCTGGAAACGTACGGATTGTTCAGTAACTTGACTCATGATTTCTTACCTATTAGTGGTTGAACAGCATCGGACTCAGATAGTAATCCACGCTCTTTTAAAATGTCAACAAGAGAATCTCTACCATGAACAAAATGTGACTCATATCTAAACCAGTCCTTGACGAACGTGCCAAGCATATTAAGCCACTTCTCCTCATCCAACGCGTCAGTTTTTGACAGAATCGTTAGTTGATGGCGAAAGGTCGCAAAGTAAGAGCTTCTCGAGCTGCGCAAGGATAGGTCGAATTTTCTCATTTTCCGCCAGCAGTCCACTTCGATTTAATTCGTAAACAAGCAGTAGTAATTCCTGCTTTATCAAGATAATTTTTCGACTCATCAGAAATATCCGAAAGTGTTAACTTCTGCGTCATGGAAGCGATAAAACTCTGCAGGTTGGATACGCCAATCATTTTTATCGAAGCGCGCATAAATTTGAGCAGATTTGTCGTCACAGGTTGCGCCGCCAAAACGTCGGCTACAGTAACTTTTCCCAGCCTCAATCTCATCTCTCTTTTTGCGTTCTGCTTCAATATCTGGTTGAACGGCGTCGCGTCGTAACCCAGCTTGGTAAGTTGGATTAAGCACTCCGTGGACAGATTTGTCATTGTGAGCATTTTCATCCCGAAGTTGCGGCTCATTCTGATTCTGAACAGCTTCTTGGGAAGTAGCGACAGCTTGGTTTTTAGTGAGTTGTTCCATTCTTTAGCTCCTAGACCTTTAGCAGCAAGGTCCATATCTGACTTTTTGTTAACGTATTTAGCCACATAGAAACCAACAGCCATATAACTGGTAGCTTTAAGCGGCTCACCTTTAGCATCAACAGGCCACAACCAACCAGAACGTGAAAAAGCGTCCTGCGTGTAGCGAACTGCGATGGGCATACTGTAACCATAAGGCCACGTATTTTGCAAGCTATTTAACTGGCGGCGATTGCGTACCCGACGACCAAAATTAGGGTCAACGCTACCTGTAGGAAGTGTCCGCATAAAGTGCACCGCATGGAAATGAAGACGGCCATTAGCTGTACCATACTCAGGCACACAAAAATACTGATAGCAGTCGGCGTGTGAATCATTAGCCTTGCGACCCTCGGCAGCAAGAACCATACGACCAATATCACGAAAATAGTCACGCAAAGCATTGGGATTATCATAAAACGCCTCTAATCGGTCGTCAGCCAACGTGAGAGTGTCAAAAACGATAAACCAACCATCAGCATGAGCCTGTCGCATTGCATTCATCAAACGCTGAATAGCAAAGCCTCTACGCGATTTCATAGTGGAGGCCTCCAGCAATCTTGAACACTCATCCTTAATACCTTTCTTTTTGGGGTAATTATACTCATCGCGAATATCCTTAAGAGGGCGTTCAGCAGCCAGCTTGCGGCAAAACTGCGTAACCGTCTTCTCGTTCTCTAAAAACCATTTTTCGTCCCCTTCGGGGCGGTGGTCTATAGTGTTATTAATATCAAGTTGGGGGAGCACATTGTAGCATTGTGCCAATTCATCCATTAACTTCTCAGTAACAGATACAAACTCATCACGAACGTCAGAAGCAGCCTTATGGCCGTCAACATACATATCACCATTATCGAACTCAACGCCCTGCATACGAAAAGACAGAATCTCTTCCAAGAGCTTGATGCGGTTATCCATCTGCTTATGGAAGCCAAGCATTGGGGATTGAGAAAGAGTAGAAATGCCACAAGCCTCAATAGCAGGTTTAAGAGCCTCGATACGCTCAAAGTCAAAATAATCAGCGTGACATTCAGAAGGGTAATAAGAACGAACCATAAAAAAGCCTCCAAGATTTGGAGGCATGAAAACATACAATTGGGAGGGTGTCAATCCTGACGGTTATTTCCTAGACAAATTAGAGCCAATACCATCAGCTTTACCGTCTTTCCAGAAATTGTTCCAAGTATCGGCAACAGCTTTATCAATACCATGAAAAATATCAACCACACCAGAAGCAGCATCAGTGACGACATTAGAAATATCCTTTGCAGTAGCGCCAATATGAGAAGAGCCATACCGCTGATTCTGCGTTTGCTGATGAACTAAGTCAACCTCAGCACTAACCTTGCGAGTCATTTCTTTGATTTGGTCATTGGTAAAATACTGACCAGCCGTTTGAGCTTGAGTAAGCATTTGGCGCATAATCTCGGAAACCTGCTGTTGCTTGGAAAGATTGGTGTTTTCCATAATAGACGCAACGCGAGCAGTAGACTCCTTCTGTTGATAAGCAAGCATCTCATTTTGTGCATATACCTGGTCTTTCGTATTCTGGCGTGAAGTCGCCGACTGAATGCCAGCAATCTCTTTTTGAGTCTCATTTTGCATCTCGGCAATCTCTTTCTGATTGTCCAGTTGCATTTTAGTAAGCTCTTTTTGATTCTCAAATCCGGCGTCAACCATACCAGCAGAGGAAGCATCAGCACCAGCACGCTCCCAAGCATTAAGCTCAGGAAATGCAGCAGCAAGATAATCACGAGTATCCTTTCCTTTATCAGCGGCAGACTTGCCACCAAGTCCAACCAAATCAAGCAACTTATCAGAAACGGCAGAAGTGCCAGCCTGCAACGTACCTTCAAGAAGTCCTTTACCAGCTTTAGCCATAGCACCAGAAACAAAACTAGGGACGGCCTCATCAGGGTTAGGAACATTAGAGCCTTGAATGGCAGATTTAATACCAGCATCACCCATGCCTACAGTATTGTTATCGGTAGCAAGCACATCACCTTGAATGCCACCGGAGGCGGCTTTTTGACCGCCTCCAAACAATTTAGACATGGCGCCACCAGCAAGAGCAGAAGCAATACCGCCAGCAATAGCACCAAACATAAATCACCTCACTTAAGTGGCTGGAGACAAATAATCTCTTTAATAACCTGATTCAGCGAAACCAATCCGCGGCATTTAGTAGCGGTAAAGTTAGACCAAACCATGAAACCAACATAAACATTATTGCCCGGCGTACGGGGAAGGACGTCAATAGTCACACAGTCCTTGACGGTATAATAACCACCATCATGGCGACCATCCAAAGGATAAACATCATAGGCAGTCGGGAGGGTAGTCGGAACCGAAGAAGACTCAAAGCGAACCAAACAGGCAAAAAATTTAGGGTCGGCATCAAAAGCAATATCAGCACCAACAGAAACAACCTGATTAGCGGCGTTGACAGATGTATCCATCTGAATGCAATGAAGAAAACCACCATTACCAGCATTAACCGTCAAACTATCAAAATATAACGTTGACGATGTAGCTTTAGGTGTCTGTAAAACAGGTGCCGAAGAAGCTGGAGTAACAGAAGTGAGAACCAGCTTATCAGAAAAAAAGTTTGAATTATGGCGAGAAATAAAAGTCTGAAACATGATTAAACTCCTAAGCAGAAAACCTACCGCGCTTCGCTTGGTCAACCCCTCAGCGGCAAAAATTAAAATTTTTACCGCTTCGGCGTTATAACCTCACACTCAATCTTTTATCACGAAGTCATGATTGAATCGCGAGTGGTCGGCAGATTGCGATAAACGGTCACATTAAATTTAACCTGACTATTCCACTGCAACAACTGAACGGACTGGAAACACTGGTCATAATCATGGTGGCGAATAAGTACGCGTTCTTGCAAATCACCAGAAGGCGGTTCCTGAATGAATGGGAAGCCTTCAAGAAGGTGATAAG
>NZ_JHBV01000158.1 GCF_000724545.1 Aureispira sp. CCB-QB1
GCCTATCGTAAAAAACAATCCAAACGCATTTGGGCAGCCTATCGAGCACAAACTCGAATCGAGGTCCAAGGCGAGCACCAAACCGATTCTAAACATGGATAAACAAGCCGTTAAAACCTTGCAATACCGCTTGAGAAAGGTATTGAATATTAGTCTGTCAGTAGATGGCGACTATGGACCATCAACCACACAAGCGGTCTTAAAATTTCAGCAGATTCATGGTTTGCAGTTAGATGGCATTGCTGGTCCCCAAACGTTGGCAAGATTGCATTTGGTTTATATAAGAACCGTTCAAGCCAATTCTAATTTGCTTCATTTTGGAAGCAGGCGTTTTGTCATTTTTGTGGATGCAGGTCATGGAGGCATCAACGATCAAGGACGATACGCAACACCAGGAAAAAGAGCCTATCATCAAGACTTGATCTTACACGAACGAGGGCATTATTACGAAGGTTTTGAAAATCGTTTGGCAGCAGAAGCTTTTATAGAAGCTTGTACAAAGAAAGGTATTCAATGCATTCGCACCTATCATCCACACAAGGACTGGTCGTTGTCAGAGCGCACGGAATTGGTTCGAAGCTATCTAAGAAGAGGTTATTACGGCTATTTGCATTCCTTTCATTCCAATGCAATTTCTAGTAAGAACAGCATTCAAAAGCTAAAGAAGACCATCGGTTATATGGTCTTTAGTACGCTAGGAAATACCTTTTCGGATCAAATTGCTCAGCAGCATTTTACGCACGTTCAGCAAGCTGTAGGCACCAACAATTGGCATTACCGAGAGCAGCTGAAGGATGGCGATTCAGATTATGAAGTGAACTTTCAAGTTTTGAGGGAAACGGATTTATTTGAGTTTACGGATTTCTTTGGGGCGATTCTGGACGAGTGGGGTTTTCACAGCTCCAGCCAAGATGCTCTTTTATTACCAATCCAGATACTAGACTCCAACGGGTTCAAGCTTGTGTAAAAACAGCGCTCTGGGTAAAACATCAATTTAACACGCCTAAATCCTAAAACTATGAAAGAGAACATTCAATTCCTACTGATTTTGTGTTTATTTGCTTATGTGATTTTTTTGCAGCAATGCAAACAAGGCAGCTCAGAGCCAAGAGCTGAAATACGTTTGGATACGATTGTACAAATAGATACGATTTTACCACCGCCTGTTATCGTGCAGTTGCCAAGGCAAGCCATTCCCCAGCCAACGATTATTTATGTGGATAGCTCTAAAAATATCGTTATTCAGGAGCAAATTGATACGAGCAAACACCAAGCTGCTCAATTGTATCAAGATAGCTTAGAGGATGAAAATTTGACTTTGTATTACTCTTCTATTGTCGATGGTCAGCTGCTTCAAAATAACCTGGATTACAAGCTAAAGATCCCTACTCAAATTACGAAGACGATTGAAATTCCGAAACCTATTCCAATGCCTGTTCATTCGATTCTGTTAACAGCTGGTGTTGGTGGGAATGTCCGTTCTTTTGCTAGTGTGAGGCTTGGTTTACAGTTTGTTTCTGCGAAGGGTTGGTCTTTGGGCTATGATTATGATTTGTTGCAGAAAGTGCATTCGGTTAAATTAGGTGCGAAATTATTTCAATTGAAACCTAAATAATGGCAGACTTAATTTGGTTATAACATAGAAAACACATTTTGGGCTGTAGTATTTTTGTTTTACTCCCATATTGGGGGCGATTAATTTTTATTGTTCTTAGATAAGATAAAAATTGTCCTGCGAGAACAGGTTGGTGATATCCAATTCGCAATAAATATTTTCCGAGGGTTTTCTTTTCTCCATTTCCTAAATGAATGACTTTATTTTTGTTGGAGTTTTTCAATAGTCTGACGTTGGTATCTATACCGTACAACCACGCAAAGAACAAAAGCCAAGCTTTGCAATATAGCAAAATCTGTGATTTTGTGGGGCGAGAGCAAATGTATCATTTTAGCTCCTGCAAATGGCGAGGATGGTGATGTATAGATTATTGTACAACGTGTTTAATTTTAACTTTTAATAATTCTAGTTTTTGATGTTGACTGTTTATTAGTAGTTTGATGGACAGTAATAAATTTAATTAAGGAAAATCAATTTCTTCTAAAATACCAAATAAGTGTTCGTCCTCAAAATAATGCTCTAGCCATTCTTTTTTGTCCATTTCAAAATAGAGTATCTTTTTCTCTTCTTTTCTTAGTTTAAAGCACAGGCGATAAGCGACCGCTTGACTCGCGTGATTCGTGGTTAAGCAATTAATACAAATTTTTGTAATTTTTGTGTCTACAAACGTCTTTGAGATCAAGAATTGACAGGCTTGGGTTGCATATCCTTTTCCTTTATAATCGGCCCCTAGCCAATAGGCTAACGCTACACATTGAGTTAGTATTCGACCACTATGCAAGGTAATCAAGCCGACCAAAGTATTAGCGACCCAAATTTCGTAAATATGCACACCCAAATAAAAATCTAGGTGTGCATTCTTTTGAATATATGCTTCTGCTTCTTGAACCCTCCTCATTTTTTTTAAAGATGGCATCCACTTTTCTAGTTCTAAACGATTTTGTTGAACTAAGTTTAGCCATTTTGAGGCATTGTGGGGTTTTGCTTTTTGGAGGTAGAGCATGCAATTTTAATTATCAATTAAACTAGTTATCATTTTGAGACTCACAATCTATACTATACCCATTTAATTGTAATAATATGTTTAGATTCAGAGAAATATTTTTCTAAGTTCTCGACCCATTCATAGGGTACTGTTTTTTTATTAAAAATTAAATATGGTTTATATCCGTACTCTTTAGATATTTCTATTAATTCTAAAACTCGAGCTAGAGCATGTTGCTTTAATTCACCCTTTTTTGCTTCATCAAATTTAGCCCCTCCTCCTGCAATTGCCAATACCTTAGCCTCGTCACTATAGACATCTACAGGTGTTGACTTCTTTGTCGTTAATTTTTCTTTATGAAGATCATAATTAATCATGACTTCAGCTAAGCTAGAATATTTAAATTCTTCCATAATTGAGATTACTTTCTCTTTTCCTTCTATAAAGGTTCTCCACTCTAAATCTTTATTTCCGTTTCTTTTTCCTATGTTAACATCTTCTACTTTCAATTCATCCTTAATAAGACTAAGCGTATCTTTTTCTAATTCATCTCCTGATTTTTGGGATTTTTCTGAAAGATCCAAGCTCTTACAATACTGCAGAATAGTTTCACGGTCCAAGTTTTCAATTTTCATTGATTTTTTCTTCGTTTTTTTCATAAAAAAGCCTATAACCTTATTCTCCTTAGTCGAATATTCAGAGGGTAAATATTCAGTAACTATGTTTTTTATTGTTTCTAATGTTTGGGTGCTTTCTTGAGCTTTTAACTGTACTATTTCTTTCAATGAATCGTCTTTTTTTTTTTCCATTATTGATACATTTTAGTTTACAAATTTGAAATTTTTAAATTTATAGACTCTAAATCACGATAAATATCCATGATTAGTTCATAATCATCTCCTTCCAAAGCTTTGTTCAATTCCTCTTGTTTCGCATTTTGTTCCTTTATCAAAGGTTTTAATTTTGCCCAGTCTTTTTTTATACCTAATAAAGTGCCTTCTAAGCGCTGCAATTTTTCAGGAAAATGAATTTTGCCTCCCTTTACAAAATTTCTCCATGTATCAAGATGATTTTCTAAATTTTCTATATTCGCTTCCACAACACTAGAGGAAATAGAATTTGCTTTTTTCAAGTTATCATAAAACTGCTCCAAATCTTTCACTGCCTTAGTATAAATATTTTCCTCTTGCGCCTTAACAGCATCTTGATTTGAAGAATCTCCTGCTTTAGCAGCTTTACGCTTTTCAAAAAAAGTGCTCCACTTTTGATAAATCTTCTGCCAAGTTTCGCCTTGCTTTTCTATAATCAATTGTTCTGCCTGAGGCATAATATCGGTCGCCCAAGAAGCACATAAATGTTTGAGTCGTTTTAAAACTTGATTTTGCTTGACTAACAAAGACATTTTTTCCTCTTCTGTCGTTGCAACAACAATTGCTTTTTTAATTTTCTCTATTGTCAAGTGGTATTTTTGCAAATCTGTCCCGATTGACTTTAATAGATTAAGCCCCGATTCATCACCTTGATCGAAATCTACAACAGTAGAACTTTCTACCTCATTTAAATCCGCTACTACCTCCAAATAAGCTTTTGGTTTAAACGATTTAAATACCTTTTTTAGAGGCTTTAATAGCGTATCTTGAGTTAATTTCCCCTTTTCTGGACAAAGGACAATTTGTAAATCCGAGCCCACTTTTACTAGCTTACAAGTACCATACGAGTAGGCTTTTAAATCCATCGTTTTATTTGCTTTTACTTCTTTTTCCCAGCTTGTCTTTTGACCCAAAAAGAGTAAAGGTTGTTCTTCATTGGTTGATGCTCCATTCCAACTTAAATGCTCTCCACTAACTAAAACATAATCACAAGTAGCATTAGCTTTGGGGTCTTTTAATACCTCCATTACTTTTTTCTTAAATAAAGATTGATAGCTACCATATTTGGTATTTTTAATAGCCCTAAACGTTCCTAACTTTGCTTTCATATATTCCTGAATTTATTGATTAGATAGATGTCCAATATAAATTTTTGATTTTACTGATTTTTCCTTAATGTTGCACAACTCATTTACATACATAAACACCAATAGTGCACGTAATATTAAAAACAATAAATATATAGAATAGTAACATAATAAAAGAGTAACGACCGATTTTTTTGCAAAAAAGCAAACCATCCATCCAAAAAGCGTAACCCCCAGCGTAATAATTTCCAACCTACTCCACACAACCCAAGCCCAAACATATACGCCAACATTTTTAGCCATTAAAAACCATCCTAAAAACACCCAAAATTACGCTACAAAAGACCTCAAAAGCCCTTAAAAAATTCGTTTTTTAGCACAAAATAGCGGCATCTTTGTACTGTTCATAACAAGCAATAGAAGCAAACCCAAACAAATTTACTT
>NZ_JHBV01000159.1 GCF_000724545.1 Aureispira sp. CCB-QB1
ATTAACTATATCAATACTCAAAGAAAAACACAAAATCCAAGTTCTATTAATCGTATTTTACAGAGCATTAAAAAGTATTATAACTACTTAGTAGATCGTGAATTAAGAGAAGATAATCCAGCACAGTTTATCAATTTAAAAGATGCTAAAAGAAGAGATAATGGCGTTCAGAAACGGCTTTTATCTTCAACTGAATTGCAGCAGCTTTGGCAACACTTTTTAGATAAAAAATACCGTTATAAACTCCTTAGAAATAGAAATCTATCTATGATAAGTTTGCTTTTGTTCCAAGGCTTGCGAGGTGGAGAGATCAAACGTTTATTGCTTGAAAATATAAACTTGGAGCAAACACAAATCTACATCCCAAAAAGCGACAACAGCAGGGCAAGAACCTTAGCTTTGCAGCCTTGTCAAATCTTACCGTTGTATCAATATATGTATCAAGATAGAATCGAGCTGTTAAAAGGAGATAATAAAGAAAAAGCTTTGTTTATCAGTAAGCTAGGCAGGGCAGACAATGGAGAAACTTTACATTATTTAATAGAATCGAATCGTCCTATTATCCAAGGAAAAACCATCAATCCTAAGACGATTAGAATGAGTGTGATAGCGGAGCAGTTTAAGCAAGGAAAGAGCTTGCAAGAGGTCCAATACTTTGCAGGGCATCGTTATCCAAGCAGTACCGAGCGTTATAAATCCAATCATTTACAAGCCTTGCAACAAGGCATTTTAAAGCATCATCCCTTGAAATGATCTTTTAATTTTTGGCAGGCGTAGGGAGGGAAAAGAGCGAATGCCACGACTGACAGAAATTAAAACTTATAGCCGACAAGGCTATAAAAAAACGAGGACAAAAGTCCTGCAAGGCTGAACGTACCGTAAGCGTATGGAGCGACTAGTGCTAGACAGGAAAGTAGTAAATTACTACGATGGATAGCCACATTTTTTATGCAAGTGTTAGCGCAGCTAGGCGGCTCCCAAAGCGGTACGCATACTAGGCTAGTGGAGTGCTTGTATTTTTCTTTTTTCAAATGAAAGTATAAGGATGAGAACTAGCAGGACGAGGAATAGGTAAGCCCAGAGCTGTGACAGACAGAGCGACTAGCGAAGGATATTTTAAATACTGGCGCAGCTATGGAGAGCAACTTCTGACGAGACCTACCACTTTCCCTTTTTTATAAAAATGTAAGCAAATGTAAAACAATGTAAATAGCTTATTATTTTCAAATGAAAATAGTATCTATTGAAAGAAAAAGCTATATCTTTAAAGCTGTATAGAGCGTGCCAAAAGGGTATGCAGAGGGCTTAAAAAAAGTTGCACAGAGTATGACCGTTACGGGTTTAATGGAAAAGAAAATGATAAGGAATGGGGGAACCAATTGATACAGGATTATGGGTTCCGTCTTTACAATCCTGCTATTGCTAAATTCCTTAGTGTTGATCCATTAGCACCTAATTATTCTTATCTAACACCTTATGCTTTTGCAGAAAATAGTGTTGTTAAATATATCGATTTAGATGGTTTGGAGAAAGCAGAAGAACCTGGCTTTTTTGAATCGTTTTTTGTTACAACAATCAAAGGAGTTGGAAGTACGTTTTCATATATCAATAATAATCCTGCTCATGCAGGTTATTCTGTTAAACCACAAAAAATAACTAAAGAGCAGATAGAGGCTTATTCTATTGATTGGTCTAAAGAATTAGATCCATATTACCAAATAGAAAGTTTTGCAGAAGGAGGAGTTAAAGGAATAATCGGGCTTTATGAATTTGGAGAGGGAATATATGAAGGAGATGGAGCAAAAACAGCAAGAAATTTACCTGCATTTTTGAGTATCACCCCAGCAGGAAAAGTTGTTGGAGGTTTAAAGGGAGCTGTAGGTAGTATTGTTAGAAAATCTGCTGGAGGAGCATCTAATTATATAAAGCATTTAGCTTATGAATCAAGAAAGACAACTAGTTTTGGATTTAATCCACTTAGGTCAAAGTCAGGGAGATTTACAGAACCAACATTGCCTAAGAAAAAGGTTGTTGAAGAGAATGGAGTAATTTTAGAACATTATTATAAGAGTAACGACCATTATGAAGGTCATCTTCACGTGATAGATAAAAGTGATCCTAGTGGGAAAACTACAATTGGATCAGGGGGGGAAGTTATTGAAGGTACGTTAAGTACTAAAGCAAAAGATGTTATTAAGAATAATAGAACTTGGATAAATAGATCAGTAAAAAAAATAAATAAATGGTTGAAATTTCATAATCCAAGTACAATAAAGGGTGTAGAAAAGCCACCATTAAAAGATTTGTAAATTACAATACTATGATTACCATTATTACACAGGAAAATTGTGTGTCAGGAGTTTTTTCAGATAAATCTAAAGCTTTACAGTATTTAGATTCCAATAAAAAGAATAAGAAATTTAATACTTCTAATTATAATGTTGAAGTTACTGACATAGAAAATTATCCTTTTTATATTATTGAGAATGTAAAAACTAATAAATTTACATTTGAAAACTGTAAGGCTAAGGTATATCAAATGATTCTTGATTTTGAAAGAAACGAAAAAGAACATGAAGATGATAATTATGCTAATATATATATAATTAGAAAGGATTATTATCCTAAAACATTTTTGGGTGATTATATGGGAAGTCTTGAGCATATACATTTTAGTGATTCTCAACTTGAAATTGCTAAAGAGATGGGAGGCTCTTATTTGATTGCTGTTTTTGGAGATAATTAGAAAAATAAGGTATTCCACCAAGAGAGTAGCGATCTAGTATTGCGCCAGTAGCTGAAAAAGCTACCAGTCACTAGCCGTTCCATCTGTCACAGTACTAGGCTTTACTATTCGGTGTCATGGCGGTTCTCGTCCTTATAGCCTCGGCGTAGCATCCTTGTCAGGTTCACTCCACCATATAGCCACTGGCTATATGCCCTTCGGGTACGTTCGTTCATGTTATAAGCACTCCACCGCCCTAGTGTGTGTACCTTGTAGGAGCTGTCAGGCTGCGTATTTTTTTCAATTAAAATAAAATTATTGGTAAATACTTGCATAAAAAATCCCCTTCGGCTGCTAGCTGAAGGGGCATCTTTTCAAGTTCACTCCACCAAATAGCCACTGGCTATTTGCCCCTTTGGGGTACGTTCGTTCATTATGTAGTGCTCTATCGCTGTGATCACAGCTTTCCTATAGCACACCTGTCACTCCCTACACTTACAGTACATACAGCCTGTAAGGCTTTCGTTCACGTTTTTTTTGCTATGCCTTTGTGCTTGAGTAGCACAAGCTCTCTCATGCTTGTTGCTACGTGATGGAATAGGAATAGTCAGATTTGTTCGTTATCACTCCCAAAATCTGAACATCAAAAATGGTTGTTTGGGACGTTACCCAAACAACCATTTTTGATGAATCGGCTTGTGCCTTAAAGTTGTAAAGAATATTTAATTATCGAAGTCTAAATCTTTATCAGGATTAATAGGTTTTTTAAAACTACAAATTCTTAAAATCATTAATAAATACTCTGCCACGGCATGATAAATGATACGATAATTATCAGCGCCTACTTGACGAATGTTCTCATCTTCTAACTCTGGAACTGGTCGTCCTCGTAGGGGTTGTTTTTTGAGGCTGTCAATTCGGTCAGCAATAATTTTTCTTTGTTTACTTCTTGGAGAGTAGTATTCGCTCATCTCCTCTAAATCTTCTTTCGCTTTTTTAGTATACTTTATCGTAACTTTTTTCATTTAAAAAATTTATTTTTTATCTCTTCCTCTGAATAAACTTCTCCATTTTTTGCTTGCTCTAAAGCTTCTTTGACCCCTTCAATTTCATCTTGTGTTAAAGGAGGAAGTTCTTCTATTTTTTTGCTGTCAGAAGCAGCTAAGATGCCATCTAGAAAATCTGAAACACGTTGTAATAAAGTGTCGTTTTCTAAACTTTCAAGTTTAGATATTAGGCTTTGTAACTGAATATTTGTGTTTGCCATAATTTAAAATAATTAATACTAGGAATAAGCTTGTTTAGCTTTGAAGTCTCTAATTGACATATCAATAAAGAAAAACAATTTGTCTTGAATCTCTTTAGGTAATTTTTGCAATTCGACTACTTTATTTAAAACACTTGGATCTAATTCTAGTTCCGTTTTACCAACTAAATAATCAAGCGAGACTTCTAATAGATTAGCTAATTTTGTAGCTACATCAATAGAAGGCTTCATTTCATCACGCTCATAACGACCAATAGCAGGACCTTTAGTATTGAGTGCTTTAGCGACATCACTTTGTGAAAGACCTTTCTTTTTGCGTGCTTGTAATAATCTTTTTCCGAAACTCATACGTTTTAGTTGAAACTTATAATCAATGATTTATGTAAAAGTACGAAACATTAATGTTCTTTCAAAATCAAAAACCTTTTAAAAATTAAATAGTATTCGTTCTACAATATTTTTTTTTCAAAAGAAAATATCAGCGCTGATAGGCTCGTCAAAACCTATCGAAATGACAATAGATCAAATTTGGAAAGCCTTAAAATTGAGCTTGAGCAAGCACGCTAAATCAAGAGGTTTAAGTACAGGAAATGTGGGCTATCATAGCGGAAAACTTTCTAAAAGTAAGTTAGCAGAGCAAGCCAAATTAGTCGGCTTAATTACAAAAGAGAATAAATCTTGGGCGAGCAATAGCTTAATTTATCCCCTTAAAAATAGGCTTGGTCAAGTGGTCAGTTTTTATGGCAGAAGTTTGACCAATGGTCATTTTTACCAGTTGGGTAGATGTGGTTTATATCCTTGTTATCCAAGCAAAAGGGCAAAACGAATTATACTAACAGAAAGTATTATTGATGCAGCAAGTTTGTTAGAAATCAATGCTTTAAAAGACTTTGAAGTTTTAGCCTTATATGGAACAAATGGATTTACTGGAGCACATAAAAAGGCATTGGAAAGCTGCGGAGATTTAGAAGAAATCATCTTGTTATTGGATGGCGACGAGGCA
>NZ_JHBV01000160.1 GCF_000724545.1 Aureispira sp. CCB-QB1
GCATTGGATTTATTCAAATTGTATCCAAACCCAACAGAAGGGCGTGTATTTGTTAACTTAGTGTTGGCAGAAACAACAGATGTGCAATTGAGCATCATGAGTATTACAGGTCAAGTATTACAATCCTTTGAGCCCCAAGAAAGTTTGGAGCAAAACTACGAGATTGACATGACGGATTATCCTTCAGGAGTGTACTTAGCAAGATTAGTGATAGACAACAAGGTTATTACAGAAAAGATTATAGTGGAATAATTGGTGGTACAACCAAACACTAGATCAAAATAAATTAAAATGGGAGATGTCTTTTGGGCATCTCCTTTTTCTTTTGACAAAGAATTGAAGCTAGTAATCGTAATGCCTTTGGTGTTTTATTAAAACAAGTCTGTGGAAAATCTGTTATATAAGTAATCATTCATAAATCACTAATAAAATAGAAAACAATCAAAATGAAAAAAGTATTATTCATTCTAACAAGTCACGATGAACTAGGGGATACAGGCAAAAAAACGGGTTTTTGGGTAGAGGAGTTTGCTAGCCCATACTACTTTTTGAAAGATAAGGGAGTAGAAATAACATTGGCTTCGCCAAAGGGAGGACAACCTCCAATTGACCCCAAAAGCAAAGAACCAAGTGCCCAAACTTCTGCTACCAAACGTTTTAATGAGGATTCTCAAACGCAAGAAGCATTGGCAAATACCTTGAAGCTAGAAACAATTGACCAAAAAGATTATGATGCTGTATTTTTTCCTGGAGGACATGGTCCATTGTGGGATTTGGCTGAAAACAAGAACTCAATTGCTTTGATTGAAGCATTTTATAATAATAATAAGCCAGTAGCAGCAGTTTGTCATGCTCCTGCTGTTTTTAAACATACACAGAACGAAGCAGGAGAACCACTAGTAAAAGGAAAAAAAGTAACAGGCTTTAGCAATTCAGAAGAAAAAGCAGTTGAATTGACAGAGGTAGTGCCTTTCTTAGTAGAGGAAATGCTAGAAAAAAATGGGGGGCAATATTCTAAAAAAGAAGATTGGAAACCTTATGCCTTAGAAGATGGCTTGCTCATTACAGGGCAAAATCCTGCTTCTTCAGAATTAGTAGCAGAGCTACTGTTGGCAAAGTTGAACTAAAACAAGGTACGACAAGTATATGGCGTTGCTCTATAGGGTAACGCTTTTTTTCGTAAATGCCCCGTCAGTAGTATTATGTAAGTTCCATTGCAGGGAACAGTATTTTATAGATTCGGTTTAAACTTTTCAAATGTCATCCCATTTTGTTTGTATACGCCATCATTGTTTGTCCCAAGCCAAATTACTCCATTGTTGTCTTGATAAATAGAAATTAGGAGAACATCTTTAGTTCCATTTTTGATTTCAATATTGGAGAGTGATTTCCCATCATATTTCCAAACTCCGCCACCATAGGTTGTCATCCATAAATGACCTTTATCATCTGCAAGTCCAGAATTGAAATAAAGTATTTTATCCCTTCCAGTTTCTCTAGAAAGTTCTACGGCTGTTTGTTGCTCATAGCCTTTGGGTAAATTGGGTTTGATGCTATACTTGCTTTTAAAATTACTCAACCAAATATGTCCATCATTATCCTCCAGAATAGAGCGAACACCTGGTTCTCGTCCATCAGGGAGTCTTGAGAGTTCTTTTTCTCCAACCCACAGAAATGAATGTCCATCAAAACGAAAGGCACCTGCTAGTACAGTTCCCAACCAAAGATTTCCACTCTTATCTTTATTGACTCCAAAAACGGTATATGGACTATACGAAATTTGGGTCTCATCAATTCCAAGATTTTTTTGAATATCTTGCTTGGGGAGTTCTAGTTCATAAAGATTCTCACCATCATAGCGATAAACATTATTAGCATTTCCATTGCAATTGAACCACAAGTCATTTGGAGTGAGTTTCCATTGGCTGTTTGCTGATTTTATAACCTTTAGAGTTGTAAATTGGGTTCCATCAAATTGACTTACACCTTCAGGCGTTTCAATGTAAATATTACCTTTCTCATCTTCCTGTATTCCACGAATCATATTATTCACTAATCCATCCGTTGAGGTAATCTGCGTGAGTGCTTTTCCGTTGAAGTGATAGATGCCGTTTCCATTACTTCCAAACCAAAAATTTCCTTTACTGTCTTGAAATATGGTCCAAATTTGATGATCTAGTGTTGAAACTAACTTACCCAATTTCGAGACCTTTGTTTCAGTTTGTTTAGAGTTAGATGTCCCTTGCCCGTTACAAGCCAAAAAGCTATTTGAAAGAGTAATTAGGAGGATTATTTTAATTAAATGTACTGTCATTTTTAATTTTTAAGAGTTCTATTAACCTAAGGCGATATAGTTGTGTAGAAATTATGAATGATAGTCATGCTCTTATAAGAGAAGTAGGTTGCAGGTTTAGCTTAATCCTGCCATGATGATATGTGTATTGTTATCAGTAATCTTGTTTTATTGTTTCCATGAAAAAATGTAGCCCCCTCCACTTGCAACTGTCATCTGTTTTTTCGAATACTTTATCTTTAAAAGTAAAGGAATAAGAAGTAGAACTTGTGCAGCCTCCACCTGTCGATAATGCATTTAGTTCAATTTCAAAAAATCGCAACTTTTGAACATCTTTATTTTCTAATTGCTTTTTGTATCCTTTATAACTGATGAAGAAGGTGTTATCAAATTTAGAAATAATTATGGTATCTTTAGAAAAATAAAAACAACCAGACGAAAATAGTTTTATGGAATACTCTTCATCATTTTTTATCTGATCTATAAACGGGATATAGTTTTCTTTTTCATGTTCAATATAGTCAGCACAAACAACTATTTGTTTTTTAGATTTTGATTGAATCTCAAAATGAATTGAATGTTTTTTTCCAAAAATAGAGGTGTATTTTAATTGGTATATTCCTAGCTGTAAATTTTTGATAGGAGAATCCATTTCATGCCTATCTAAAACCTTTATTAAAGAATCATTTTGGTATAAGTTTAGATACTCTATATGCCCCGAACTGTTGTTTTCATTACAATTTAAAACTTCTATTTCAAGACTATTTTGAGCATTTAAGATTACTAATGAATTTAATAAACAGAAAATGGAGAGAAATTTTACTTGATGTGCAAGCATTTGATGTTAAGGTTTTAAATTTCTTGAATTAATTATTGTGATATATATTGTATTGAGTGTAGTTTTTATTTGAGGTAATTGGAGGAATTAAAGTAATCTTCTTTTTTTGCATAGATAAATAAGTATTGTCCACCTTTGATACAATTGATGATTTTAGATGAGACTTTAGGTGGTAGGGCAGGGCAGCCCCAACTTCTTCCAGACATTTTATATCTTCGGATGAATTCTTCAGATACATACTCAGCAGGGTGGATAACAATAGCTCTATTTAATGCCTGATCATTTATTCCTTTCTCAAGTCCCAAAAGCCTAAGAGAGTAACCATATTTTCCTTGATAAGTTTGACCAGTTTTATAAAAGCCCAAACTAGATTTTAGGGAGCCATTTTTATTTGAAAAATGTGTAGCATATAAATTACCTGTATTTTTTCCATGAGCAGTATAGGTATGATAAAGTAATTTCCTTTTTTCAAGATCAATAACAGCAAATCTTTTTTTGTAAGAGGGCAAGGAGAAATCAATTATAGCGATGATCTTACTACTATAGGGTAGATTATTGTAACCAGTGCAAGCTTTTTTAAATGAGTCATATGAAATGTTTTCATTCAATCCAGCTTCTTTATAAATGTCGCTTATTTCCTTTTTCGTAAGTTTATATTTTGTTGAACTACTAATACCAACAAGACTGAAAATTAGTATAAATAGCACATGTAGCTTTAGGATATGCCTTCTCATGAAAATTAGATTTAGTTTTTGCTAGTGGAATTATAACGAATTGATAATAAAAGTTATTCTTTATTAAAAATAATAAGACATTCTTGTATAAAACTATAGCTCAATCAGTAGCGAAAAATGAACTTAGTATGACTTCTTTTTTTAATAGTTTAACTCCAATAACAGACAGTTATTATACTAGATATTGTTATTGACTTTGTTATTATGTTAGTTTTTTGTTTCACCCCAATAAGAAATAATTCCACTACTTTTATATACAAAACCTTTGTCAATATCAGGTTGTATTTTTAGTATACATGAAATAGAATCTTTGTTTATTCTAGATAGGAGCAAAGTTCTGTTTTCTTTATATTTCGGAGGTTGGAATGACCATTTCCAATGTTTAGGCAGTCGGTTTTTGCCTTTTTTCAAGTAGTAATGGATATACCATGGTTTAACTAGAGAGAAACTATTGTTTAATGAATCATAAGAGGTGATATAGTAAGTACCAAAGAGGAAGGAGAATTTCGTTGGATTTTCGCATTTACTATCCTTTAAAGATATCTTGTTTTCAATTTTTTCAATAATAAGAGTTTCCGCCATCGAACCATTTTTCCATTTATCTTCTATGGCATCGTAAAAAGGGACGTTAGCTGTTTCAATTTTAAAATCTGGGCAATTGACTTCAGATTTATCTAACCAAAAGCCTCTTTTTATGGCTTTTTTTTCCCAAGTTGTACGATAACAAGAATTTACTAAAAAAGCAAAAAACAGTAGCAAACTAATGAATTTGAGCATAATAAATTTTGTTTAGAATTGGGAGAGGTTTCTTAAACTTAGTTTAGAACTACTTCAATTTTTTCATTGATTGAGTTTGGTCCTTTGGCTGAGAAATTTATTCTATAAAGGTTTGAGTTTACTTTTGATATCTTTATTTCGTAGTCATAACTATGCCAGTTGTTACTTTTGTAGTGTAATAATGATTCCTCAAAAATATTTCCTACTTTTATAATAAACTTATTAGATATTATTAGGAATAAAGCCAGACCGCGCGTACGCATACGCAAGGCAGGATTATTTTTCGTATATTAAAGGCATGAACTA
>NZ_JHBV01000161.1 GCF_000724545.1 Aureispira sp. CCB-QB1
TATCGTTTCGTTTGTATTGTCATGCCAATTGAAATTGATGCAAATGTTTGTATAAATTCGGTCCTGGACAACGGGTTGTTCCAAAGTCCTTGTGACCATAAACGTCCAAACGCTGAGGCAAGGTTTTTCTTAAGTATCGGATTAACTGCTTTAAGCTCTTGAGCTGTGCCCGACTGGGCTCTTGTTTCGTAAAATCACCACTCAAACAAATGCCAATGGTGGCCGTATTTACCCCAGCTGTATTGTAACTCACGACGGTCAAAGGATGCGCCTGCACAATCAACCCATCCACTTCAATCACAAAAGTGTACCCAATCCCCGCCCAGCCCTTGGTCAAGACATGATAGCGAGCATAGTCCTTGGCCGTTTGACCAATAGAAGCCGAATGATGGACAACGATTTGACGAATCTGATCTAAAGTCCTGGTTCCATATTTTTTAGTCGCCGAGCGCAGCAATGCATTGGATTGATCCACTATTTTAAGCCGCTGATCCTTGATCCAAAGGAACAGAAGAACGATGCAACAAACAACGCCAACCAGCACCGCTTTTTTATTCTTGAGCGTCATTCGCTTTCATTTTTGGCAATTGCACAAAAACATGATAACCCCCGATAACCCAAGTTAACAACAGCACAAGGACCAACCCTTTAATCATTCTGTCTCTGTTGTGCAGCATTCTTCGAATGGTATCAATCGACGCATCAACGGCTTGTATTTGATTGTTTGTCATAGATTAGAGAATAACCATACGTCTACTTTAGTTGTTGTTCTTTGCTCTGAATCCTCAAAGAAAAGCTGCCCCAAACTATACGCAGGAATTGCCATTACTAAAAAGGAACTGGCTGCCATTAAATAACTACCTTTTTCTTTTCCACAAACATAGAGCAAAACAATGGCTAAGAAAGCCACTCCTTTCATGCCTGAGTCATCATATGTTTTCATCGACGTCATGTTCAATACTTCCTTTTTTATAGAGCCATCGCAGAAACAACAGCACTAATAAGATGATTAAAATGGGCTTTAGGGCATTCCACAGATCTTCCCCTAAATTGGGCTCCTTTTCCTCCTTTTGTTTGGTTTGCCACCACAAAAAGCCCGTCCCACCTGCTCCTAGAATAAAGGGGATTAAGAACGGCATTACTTCAAGGCTTTTAGCAAGTCATTAATACTGATGCTTGTTCTTCCCGTGTACTTTTTTAACATCGCTTCCGTTGCGGAACCAAAAATGCCATCTACGGTTAAGTACTCATAAAAACTAGGACCACTACTACCATGCTTGACATTCAGCAATTGTTGCAATTCCTCCACTTGCTTGCCTTTGCTGCCTTTTTGTAAAAGGATATCTCTATCCACTATTGCACTATTGTTGCTGGTCACGGTTGGATGCATTGTTGCGGGTTGAGCATTGGTCAATCCTCCTTTATACAAAAAGAAGGATGCTAGCTTATTTTTATACATAAAAGCAAGTACAGCCAGCAAAACCAAAGCCCCCACGATTAAGGGGACTTTGTGTTCTTGAATTTTTTCCTTCATTTTAAACAGGTTTATCGGTGCTGTCCATGACTGTCAACTGTTTTTTAACCGTTGTTTTGTCTGCTTTTTGTTGCTCAGCGGCAACTACTGTTTTCGGTTCTTGGGGCTGCTCTGCGTCCATCTTGGCTTCTTTCTCCTTTTGCTTGTCTGTTTTTTGTTTCCAATAATAAGCTGCTCCCCCTGCTAGTAACAAGACGATGAGTACGAAGAGGATGATTTTAGTTTTTTTCGATAGTGTTTTCATGTTTGGGTTTGTTGTATTGTTGTTGATAATTTTCTAAAAATGATATGAAGCCTTTGCTTTTATTTGATAATATGTTCTAGTTCTTTAATTCGCTGCTCAATTAACATAAAATAACCATAAGCACCATAGCCTCCACTGCCATCACAGCCCACATTACAAGCAGCAATATGCACCTGAATATCCACGCCATATTTTACTTTATACGCTCGTACCGTCGCCATAAAACGAACCGCATCTAAGTCATACAATTCCTTAATCGGTTCGCAACGCTCTGAAAAATCAAAGTAATATCGAGTTGTCAGCCCTTTGTGTAGACGCTCCAAAAGCTCATTCGGATCATAGGCTACTGCATTGCCATTTTCATCTTTGATATCTACCTGTACCTCAATCTGTTTATTGGTTTTGGATTTCTTGCCAAAATAATTGCCTAGAACAAAAATCAAGACAATCAAAACGACAACACCTCCGATATACAGTTGATTTTTTGTTAACACGGGATTGGTTTTTTCTCTCATTATTTTTTTCCCATTTTATCAGCTTTTGCTGTTTTTACCAAATAACCTTCTGCAATCAATGCGGCAATAGCGGTTTGTTCCGTCACTCGATCAAAGTATTCCATTTCAGCCATCCAACTTTTAACAAAGGCATGCATTACCCCCGCATTATACACGGGACGACCATGCACTCTTTTTAGCAGCTCTCTATCACTGACATTGTGCCCATTCACTGCCTTAAAAAAGTCTAGTCCCTTTCGAACACTCTCTCCTTGATTCATCCACCAAACCTCATCCTCCGAATGTACATACGCATTTTGACTGCCATACATCAAATTTAAGCTCAGTTGACCAATCCAATGAGCATCGCCTGAATGTCGTTGATTGGTAACATTATACCCATCCCAAGACTGCGCTAAAAAGCGTTGCAGCTCCTTTCTTAATGGTTCTCCTTTGGTTTCATACTTTCCAAAAATGGGATAGGTTAAATAGTTGTTCTTTTCAACTTGATGCAGCTGTGCAAACATTCCACTGATTGCCTCAATTGCTTGGCTGGTCCAACTGGATGTATCAACCAAGGTTCGACCTACTTTGTGAATGGCTCGCACCTCATCGGCAGCTCCTTCATTCATTTGGATGTACTTCATCCGCTCCTGAATCAAGGCTTTTCCTGCTTCGCTGTTCTGAAGCACCGCAACAGGTTTGGGGGGTGGTGGTGCGTTGGGATCCTTCTTATTGCCCAATAACTTCGCCACTAAATCCTTGGTTAAAATATTGGTGGCTTCGCTACTTGCATCCTTTCTTCCTGTAATCGGAGGCAACTGCTCCTGGCGTTGTTCCTGAACAGGTTCCTCGTCGTCCTTATTGGTTCCCAAGACTTTCCAAGCCGCAAAACCACCTCCGACCAAAACCAAAAGAATCACAGCGATTAGAAGCCCTGTTTTACTGCTTGGATGTTCCATTTTTAGTTAGTATGATCACAATGATTAAAACAACCACTCCTGCTGCAATGCCTCCAATGAGCCAAGGATTGGTTTTCTTTTCTGGTGGTGGCGGGGGCACATAAGCAGGAGTAGCACTAGAACCGCCTTTCCCTGTAACGGCGGTAATAAAATTGGTGATGCTGTCCAAACCACCAGCACTAGCGCCAATAATTCCTGCTACATCAGTGCCTGTTTTGCTTTCTTGCCGTTGCTCGCTCAGTGTCCCATTCGAGCCTCCAAACTGTTGGCTGTAACTGGGACGGTTGCTCGATAGGTTAATATTCAAGCCATTGCTTGACCCACCGTATTGCTTTGTAAAATCCATTATTTAGGACTTTTTACAAGGCTAAAAGAAAAAGCTAAGACCAAGATCACCAAACTAAAACTAAAGGCTAGATTGGCAATGGATTTGGCTTTGCACAAACCACAAGGAGTTGTTCCTGCTTGGGTTGGTGTATTGGTGGTTGAAAGATTGGTGGTGGGCTCCTTAATAACGGTAGCAGAGGCATTGCTAGAAGTATTTAATTCATTCGTAGCCGTTGGAGCTGGGCTAGCCACTTTAATCGTGGGCTGGCTGGCTGTTGGGTTGGGATTGGTGGTAGAATCGCCTCTCAATTCAGCGAGGGTCCCTGTTTGCAATTTTTCCATTAGGTTCTTGGGCGTTTAGAGGTTAGGTAATATAATAGGAGAATAAACGATAAGCTCGTGATCACGGCACCACTAATCACTAGTAGTTTGGTGCGCTTGGCTCGATCTTCTCGTTCTTGAGCAGCTTGAATGGTGTCCGATTGTGCCATTGCTCCAAATATATGGGCAAGTTCACTCCCTGAAACACCATGATTGCCAAAACCACCGCTCAATATATCCCCTGTCTGTATGCTATCAAAAAATTGACCTACTGCCATAGGATATGGGTTTGAAAAAAGCCAATTGCCACTCGGGACAATTGGCTCTTAGGGTTTTAAGGGGTTGTTTTTTAGGTTTACTATCGACGAACCCACTCGGTGGTCATCGTCACATTCACACCAACACCTCGATAGACAGGCATTTCTAAATAGTTGCTGCCATCTAAGGCTACACCAAGGTCGGTGATGGAACGAATATTCGTCTG
>NZ_JHBV01000162.1 GCF_000724545.1 Aureispira sp. CCB-QB1
ACCAACATCATCAATCTCACTCGTTACTACGAAGAGAACCGTTTTGATGAACCTACCGAGAAAAAAGTCCGCTTTGTCTTTTCGGGCGGTGTGGGATCCTTTGCACATGAGTATGGTCATTTCCTGGATTATTTTTTTGGCGCTCGAATAGAAAACCATCCCAAAATCTATGCGCTATCTGATGGTCGCTCGACAGATCCTAGACGTATCAATTACGATGCCGCTAAAATGCCCATGCGTTACTGGATGGAGGAGATTCTAGAAAAGGCGTATTGGGACAAGAGCAAAACAGCGGATTCTAGTTATGTGAGACGTATTCGAAAAGCAATTCCTAAACAATATCTAGATTACTTCTTGAGAAGAAATGAAATCTTTGCTCGGCTTTTTGAGCAGTATGTTGGTTACAAACTCCAGGAGATGAAGATTCAAAATATCTTTTTGACCAAAACGAAGTACCATGCTATCCAATATATGACACCTACTGAGTTAAAAACAGTGGTGCCTTTGTTTGATAAGTTGCTGCTGCAGATGCGGAAACATTTTTAGAAGGCTTCCCATTTTAGGTTCTATTTTCAAAATAGAATAAATTATAATATAATTGAATATATAAAACCCTTATTATTAAATGTTTTTATTTCTTGGCATTGCTTTGGCATTTATAGTAAGTGTATCAAAAGTGATCATAACTAACTAAGAATAAATTTGGGTTTTAATTACTGCGTGAGTGCGCAAGCGCAGTTGGGGTGATTTAGACCTTACATGGATGGGAATACATGTAAGGTCTTTTCTTTTTTAAGAATCTATTATTGAGCTTTAATTTCTTCTGTTTTATCAAAATAGGTATAATACTCTGGTATTTGTTCAAGTAAAATTTTCTCACCTCCTCCATACTTTTTAAATTGATTTCTAAACTTTTTTAAACTAGAAAGGAAGTTTTTGGTATATCCATAATGATGATAAACCACCATTTTTTCATTAAAATTGATTTCATATCCTTTTTTGTTCGCTTGGAAGCAAAATTCGATATCCTCACCTGCTGCATTTGGAAAACTCTCATTGAAGCTTATTGTTTTAGCAACATCTGAAGTTATTGCAAGATTAGCAGTTGTTCCATAAAGTAATCTATTTGAGTTTTTAAATCTTCGTCCATTCAGAGTACCGTTTATATTATGATAAGTCCCAAACCAATGTTTATCTTTTGAAATTGTGTTTCCTGATACCACTCCAGAATTTCTATGTTGCTGAAAGTGAAAGATAATTTGCTTTGTCCAATCTTTATCAAGAATACAATCAGAATCAGTAAAAGCTATTATATCAACAGCTTCATTTAATGCAGCTTTTATTCCTTTATTTCTTACTCTTGCAGGTCCACAATTAGATGAGTTTTTAAGTTTTACAAATTGCTTTGGATAATCATAATCAACTGGTGAACCATCATCAACCAATATTACAGTATCTGGTTGATAGCTAAGATTGCTAATAGATCGAAAGAGATTTTTTAAATCTTGGACATTATTTTTTGACTTTGCATAAATTGGAACTACAATAGCCAATTTAGGTTTAAGGGGCATACTCTGTATTTCTCTGATCGGAAAAGGGACATAACCAATTTTATTATTATAAGTTTTGGTGCTTGATCCAAATGCAAAAACCTCTATGAACTTTGTTATTAAAAACTTATATCTATATTTGTTACCCTTTAATTTTTCATACCAATAGTCAAGTATATCTCCATAAGGTAAGTTTGAAAGCGAACTCATTACATTCCAAGATTTGCACAGTTATTACAATAGTAATGATACTTGTGTGAGGTTAAAAAATCTTTTCTTTTCTTTCCTTTCCATATTTCTATCAAATCTTGCTCAAATATATTTCCATACACATAAGGATTAAACATATTACAAGGAGTTACTGTACCATCATAAAGAATACATACTTCTTTATCTAAAATTGGGCAACTTGACATACTCCCATGAGTTTGTTTTGAATGCCTCGAGTTTAAATTTATTCCAGCTAGTTGGTTTGGAATATGAAACTGCAAATCGCACTCAATATACAATTCAGTTACTCGCCTAAACTGTTCTAGAATTTCCCTTTTATGTTTGTTTACAAGATAGACAAACTCTTCTATACCTTTATCTCGTCTAATTGTATTAAAAAGAATATGGCAGTTATTTTCAAAAGCAAACTTTGCTATATCGTAAATTTCAAACAAATTTTCTTCTTGTATTGTAAATATAATAAATGGTCGTTTAGCGAGACTTTGAAGACTATTAATATTATTAATAACATGCTCATACTTAACTCCCTTTCTTATTTTAGTAAGTTTGTCTTTATAAGGACTATCCATTGATATAAATAACTGTATATTGCTAGATGTCATACTACTCAATATCTTATCATTTCCAAATGACATATTTGAAAACAAATTAATATTAAGATCAGGAAAACTTCTTCGTGTGTAATCCAATATTTCCTTAAAATCAGGATGTATAGTACTCTCTCCTCTACCATTCAGTCTAATTGTTTTTGATATTCCGCCTACCTCTTTTAGTACTTTTTTGTAAATTTCAAATGTTAAAAATTTACTTTTATGAAATGGATTAACATGTTTTCCAAATCCACACATAGAGCAGCTTAAGTTGCAGTTATAACTTAATTCAACTATTATTTCTTCAAATTTCATTAGTTCTTTGTATTACATTTTAAAACTTTACAAGAAAGGTTACAAACTCTCATTTTTGCACTAACTTCTTTAGCATAATTGGAAGAAAGTATTTCTATCATTTTTTGTGAGTTTAGATTGCCTAATGGTTTATTGCATTCAGGTATCCAATTTTGTTGAAAACAAGTATACACATCTCCATTTTGAACAATTGACAAATTTCGATCTGCTGCATAACATTGCTGTTCTTCATCTGGAATATGCACCTCTTTATTTTCTAATGTTGTCCAACTTCCTTCAAAGCCCTCTGAAATATAATCCTGTACTGAGTGATAAACCCCTTTTTCTTTAGCATACTCTCCAACCGCTTTGATATGAGGTTCTGTTTCTTTTGAAAGAACAGATTGAATACTAATCTCAGCTGACGATAAGTAATTAACAGCATACTCGAGGTTACTAAACACTTTATCATAAGAATTTGCTCCTCTTACAAATTTCCAAAACTCTCTATCCATAGTATCAATAGAAACAACTATATGGATATTAAACTTTGAGACTTCTCTTATAAAATTGGAATCCATAGGAACTCCATTCGTTATAATTACGGTTCTAATTCTCTTTTCAGATATTCCATCTAATATCCTATAAATTTCATCTTTAAATAACAACGGTTCTCCTCCTACAATACATAACTCTTCGACCGTTGGAATAGATAAAATACCATTAATAACATTTTCTGTAGGAAGTCTATCTGCTTTGTCTTTATACTTCCAATGTGAACATTTAGTACACCTTTGGTTACATTGGATAGTATTCATATAATAGATGTGTGTAGGGCTGTACATTTTTTTACTATTTTAGATTTAAGATATTGACACAGTAATCACCAAATATACAATTATCAAATCATTGTATACAAATATATTAAAATAATTCACTTGACTTTTAAACTCAACCTCCAAATATACGCCACAAAATTCCCCAACCTCAGCAACAAAACTTTCCAATACCAATCACATACAATACTTTTACAGATATAAAATATTCTATTCTAAAAAAGTAACGTATGAAAAAACAACAACTGGGCAATGCCCAAACCGACCATCCACAACCGATTGACAAAACAATTGTGATAGGCTTAATTGAAGCACAAATCCAAAAACTAGAAGCCCACGAAATTCGCATTCTCAACAACGGTATTTTTGAAGACGATTGGCTGGAGACAGACGAAAATCAAGCCATGGCAGACAACTTTTCTTTGGCAGCACACGCCACCAATGCCACCCTTATTATGGAGTTAAAATCCTTGTGCAAAAAAATCCAACAACTGACTTAAAAAACGATTTTCAAACTAACATAGAAACTGGATTAGAAACTGCTCAGAAACTGGCTAGAAATTAACAAAAACTGCGTCTACTGGCTCTACTAGCACAAAAACTAATTTTCAAACTGCCTAGAAATTAAGCAGAAATTAGCTAGAAACTGCTCAGAAATTAAACAGAAACTGCCATAGAAACTACTAAAACTTCTAAAG
>NZ_JHBV01000163.1 GCF_000724545.1 Aureispira sp. CCB-QB1
ATAAATTTGGGTTTTAATTACTGCGTGAGTGCGCAAGCGCAGTTGGGGTGATTTAGACCTTACATGGATGGGAATACATGTAAGGTCTTTTCTTTGCTATAGTAGTCAAATAGCAACATTTCATCATTGAATAATCAATGAATTATCATATTCTGTTTCTAACAAAAAATCAACAAGTTGCCTGTCAAAATTAATCCAAAACTCAAAATCAAACTCGCAATACATACACCACTTCATACCACTTTCATGTTCAAAAACAACTGAACAATATTCGTGATAATACAATAATGCAATTTTTTCTATTTTGTCTTTGTAAATCCAATTACTTAATCTTGAAAAACCTAAATTTCGTATGTTATTATCCAGAAATTGATCATTTTCTTGAATAGTTTTAATACAATTTTCAACATCTCCAACAATATTCAAATAATCTAACTGTTTCAAGTTTTCAATTCTAATTGGAGACCAAGGCTCAATAGCTTCATCAGGACCTGGACTAACTTTAATCCATTCTCTTTTATCATCCTTTCTTATTCTTAAAAACACACAGTATGAATTAAAAAATATACCATATTTGCCTTGTGGACAGTTTCCTTCAGGTAATATTGCTGAATTTGATGTATCTAATTCAGGGATTATTGCATATTCTATATGAGCTCCTAAAAGCTTTTTTAAATACTTTTTTTGATTTTCTAATAAAAGTTCCATTTATAGATTAAGGTTTAATTACTTGAGTTAACAAAATCATTTACAGCTATTTAGATTTTGTGCTAATCTAATTATAAGGCTTCTTTTTTAAGCTTACTTTTTTGCCAACTGATTTAATTTAAATAAAGCTCGATGTTTTATTTTTTTTGAGATCTCTGCGTTTGAAATGAATTCAAGAATTCTAATTTCTTCTGTTTTTTCTAATATAACTTCAATCAACAAATTTTCTTTAAATTGCTTTTTGTGTTCCCAACATTTTAGAAACAACTCAAATGTAGTTTCTTCTGAGTTCAATTTTTTCAGCAAGTCTTGTCTTGAAATTATTTTTAATGTCCATTTTCCAAATTCCAGAAATCTAGGTTTTAAATATTCATATTGATCCTTAGTCAAAATTGAGGATAAAAATAAATCTTTTACCGCTGCTCCTCCCATCATATCAACCTCTTCTTCTTTAGCTAATTCAACGAATTGATCTATTTCTTTTTTAACTAATTTTTCTTTTGTATTTAAGTAGTTTAAAATGTCCAGTATCTATAATGTTCTGTATTCGCATCTCCTCCTTTAGCAAACTCATCTAATTGCATTTTAAGAATAGACTCATTTAGCAAACCATATTCAAGCCATTTTTTACTATAACCTAACTTTTTATAATCCATGTTTTTAGCTAACTAATTATTGGATAATTCTTTGCTTCTAAGCAGATTATTTAATTTAGAGTCCATCTTCTCGCTTAGAAAGCCAGTCCTTATACTCCGTTTTTAATTCATCCCTTTTCTCTGTTGAATTCGCAATTATATCAACTCCACCATCATAAGGAGCTATTATGTACCCTTTAGACGGACATACAAACATTGCTCTGATTTCATCATCTGCAATTGCTTTCAATATTTCGTTTTTAGTTTCTCTTTTCCATTTATCAATCATTACATAAATATCAAAATGCATTTCTTCTTCATATGCTTTTGGTCGTTCCTTATGAAGATCAATAGTCATTACTTTTTCAAATTCTAAAAAGTCTCTTAACGTCTTATAGTTCTCATTCGTTATATCATTACCATATAATCCAAAAGAGATTATCATTTCAGTTCCTTCTCCTATTAAATCTTCAATCAGCTGATTTTGGCGATTAAGAATTATTTTATACTCGTCTTTCGTTTCAGCATATCTTTTAGATTTTGGTAAACTATGAATCCTAAGCCATCTATCTTGATAAACCCATTTTAGTTCATGCCCAATTGGAAACGACTCTGGATAGTGATCTTTCCAATAACTTATAAATTCACTTTTTTCCATTTTTCAGCTATCCTTTTCTATAGAAACATTGCTTAGAATCGTTTTTTTACAATGTATTTTTAATTAATTGAATTATCTCTTGAGAAGATGATTTTTTAAGAATTAATTTCTCTTCTTGTTGATTTCTTATTTGAATTTCTTTAAGGGAAACACTTGGAACCTTAGAAAGTCTTGAAACTGCAAGCAAATAACCTTTTTCACCAATAGGAAGTTCAATTTTCGTTGTATTCCTAAAAAAAGTATAATGTTTTTTTGTAGAATCATAGATTCCTGTTAAGGCAAGATCTATTTTAGGGAGTATTAACTTAACTCTTGTTTTCCCAATGAACTCCTCGTTATCAACCCTAACCGAATACTCAATTAAGTTTGCATTTTCAATATTTAGATAATCAAAATAGCCATAAAATCCTTTCACTCCAACTAACGATTTATTGGTTATTATCATAATTTTATATTCATCATTTAACATCGAATCTGGTCGATTAAGGTAAGTCTGGTATGTTTCAGTGCTAGTCTTTTTCCCAAAAATAGTTGAATCTATACCTTGAATTATACATTCTTCATCAATATAATCATATATAGCTTTTATTTCTCTTTCGGATAAAGAACAATTTGTCATTGCTGATGCTGACCAATCAAGCATTGTTTTAGCTCTAAGATTTCCTGCCTCTGCTAAGAGAAAAGAATTTTGAGTAAAAGCTATAAGGTCAGACATATTATCCCAACGCTTTGAAACCCATGCCAAAGCTGGACCAGTCATGTCCGATACCAAATCAACATTATGGCAAGAAGCACATTCAGTATGGAGAAATTCTTTTCCTTTTATTAACCAATAGTTTATGCTATCTTTTTCAAAATGATGAGATTCTTTCCAGTAAAATTGATTATTAGTATCTATTTCTCCAATAAAAACTTGTGAGTTATTGTATTTCTCTTGGGGTAAAATAGCTTTAATCTTAACATCTGGGTTAATCATCACATTTGTTTCATTTATACTAATTTTGAAAGCTCCTTTATTTTCTAAGATGCGTCCATTAGATGTAATAGTATTTATGCCACTTAGAACTAAATCTGCAGTTGATAAAATTTCAACAATATTTATATTAATTTCGCCTTTATAAATTTGTCCATTTTCATCAAGAAAGCTGTTAAACGGAATATATAATTTAATACCATTTTCGCTCTTAAGAATGGTATCTTTATTGCCTTGAATCTTAAAATTAGAAGTAGGTAAATTATCTAATGAGAAAATCTCTTCTTTTTCTTCTGGAGGGTTTTCTATTGAGCAAGTACAGAGGTAAGACAAGGAAAAAATGATCAAACAAAATGATTTTAGTATCTGCATTTTTATATAGGATTAGTTTTATAATATATTTCCAAGTATACGATATGTTTTATGGAAAATCTATGAACTTATCCTATTACATTAGTAATTTAGATTTGTTCTATTTTTAAGGTTGCACCATTTACTTAACCAGCAATTATTTCCTTATTTCGCATCTTATTGCTCATTCAATCCTCAAGTTAGTTATCTACTAACTCATAAATATACACATCTATCTTACTAGGAATACAATTATCTCTCAACCTCCAAATATACGCCACAAAATCCTCCTGTTTGAGCAGCAAAACTTTCCAATACCAAACACATACAATACTTTTACAGATATAAAATATTCTATTCTAAAAAAAAGTAACGTATGAAAAAACAACAACTGGGCAATGCCCAAACCGACCATCCACAACCGATTGACAAAACAATTGTGATAGGCTTAATTGAAGCACAAATCCAAAAACTAGAAGCCCACGAAATTCGCATTCTCAACAACGGTATTTTTGAAGACGATTGGCTGGAGACAGACGAAAATCAAGCGATGGCAGATAACTTTTCTTTGGCAGCACATGCCACCAATGCCACCCTTATTATGGAGTTAAAATCCTTGTGCAAAAAAATCCAACAACTGACTTAAAAAACGATTTGCAAACTGACGTAGAAACTGGATTAGAAACTGCTCAGAAACTGGCTAGAAATTAACAAAAACTACGTCTACTGGCTCTACTAGTACAAAAACTGATTTTCAAACTGCTTAGAAATTAAGCAGAAATTAGCTAGAAACTGCTCAGAAATTAAACAGAAACTGCCATAGAAACTACTAAAAATTATTACAAAA
>NZ_JHBV01000164.1 GCF_000724545.1 Aureispira sp. CCB-QB1
ACGTATGAGAACTTGGGTTATCCATTGTATGAATTTAGCTTGGATGGCTTGCAACCAACGAAAGAGGATACAGAAAAAGCCACGAGTGCATTAGATTTGATGCGAGTAGTACCGAATCCATACTATGCTTATTCAGATTACGAGGTAAAAGAGACGGATAATGTAGTTAAGATAACCAACATTCCTGCAAAATGTGACATCCGTATTTACTCATTGGATGGACGATTTGTAAAAGAGTTTAAAGTAGCTCAAGAGTATAAAAATACATTAGAATCAGGAGGTGCAAGAAATGGAATTGCAAGAGTAGGATTGGGAACCAATGGTCCAGATGCAGATGACCAAATCACAACATCTATCAATTGGGATTTGAAAAATTACTCGGGAGTTCCTGTAGCTGGAGGTGTTTACTTGATCCATGTCAAAGTGGAAGGAGTAGGATCTAAAGTATTAAAAAGCTTTATCATCAATCGAGCATTTGATGCTCAACGTTTGTAATATCTTAACTGGTACAAAATATACGCTGTGAGCTGTACTTTTTACAGCTCACAGCTAATCTAAAAAAATATAAAACAATGAATAGACTTAAATCTATCATCGCTATATTCTTACTGGGTATTTTAGTAACTCCAGAAGCAACTTTTGCTGGAAACCCTGATAGACAAGGGGAGGCAGGTGCTTATGAACTATTATTAAATCCTTGGGCTAGATCAGCAGGACTAAACGGTCTCGTAGTATCTAGTGTAACAGGCGTAGAAGCGATGCGCTTTAATCCAGCTGGAATTGGTCGTCAATACAGCAATACAGAGGTAATTGTTTCGCATACTCAATATATGGTAGGTACTGGTTTGAGTATGACTGCTGGGGGATTGGGACAGAAAATTGGGAAGAATGGTGCTGTTGGTCTTACATTAATGTCCATGAATTTTGGTGATATTCCTCTAACAACAACGAGTCAACCTCAAGGAATTACTACTTTTAGTCCTTCTTTTTTCAATATTGGTGTTGGTTATAGCCATATTTTTAGAGATAAGGAAGGGAATGAAAAAATATCTGTAGGTTTAGCAGTTCGTGTTGTATCTGAATCATTGACAAATGCTTCTGCAATGGGAGTTGCATTTGATGCAGGAGTTCAATATGTAACTGGTAAAAATAAGCAAATCAAATTCGGTTTAGCACTACGCAATATTGGTACTAAAATGAAGTTTCAAGGAGATGGACTTGCTTTTGTTGGTGTTGCGCCAAATGGTTCTACTCCATTGACAGTAGAAGAACGTGTGGCAGCATTTGAATTACCTTCTTTGTTACACATTGGAGCATCTTATGATTTTTGGTTTCCTGGAGAAACAGACTCAAGACAAGGAAAAACGAATCGTTTATCTGTTAATGCAATGTTCACAGCCAACTCATTTGCTCGTGACCAGTATGGTCTAGGTTTGGAATATGCATTCCGTGAGATGTTGATGCTTAGAGCTGCCTTTAGATACGAAGGATTGATGTTTGATACAGGTAATGCAGGAACTATTAGTAATGGTTTTACAGCAGGACTTTCTGTTCAAATTCCTTTCAAAAAAGGATCTTCAAGAAAAATCGCTTTTGATTATGGCTTTGAGTTAACAAAAGAATTTGCTGGTTCACATGCTGTTAGTGTAAGAATTGGAATCTAAATAAGAAGAGCTTTAGCTCTGGTTATGAAATATATAAAACGCTCTTCCCAAAGTCTAGGGAAAGAGCGTTTTGTGCTTTTATACTGCTATGTTCGCATGTTCTGTATCTAAAAAATTTCCCCTCAATTATTTTATTCTCTCATTACATAAGAATATAACAATGAAAAAAAATATTTTCTGGACTGCTTTTAGCAGCGTTTATATATTGACTTTGAGTACACTCTGTGCACAAAAAGGACCTCATACCAATAGAACGGAACCGAATACCCCTGCTTATCGATCCAGTTGTACGGAGTCTCGTGCCCAAACTGATTTAGCTATTAATAATGTTCGTGCTCGACTAAGAGCGGGAGGAGATATGTGGTGGGATGGAACGCAACCTCAATATGTAGTTCCCAATGTAGATCCTACATCAGGAGAACCTGAAATTGTATCGCTCTATTCTGGAGCAATTTGGTTAGGAGCTTATGATGATGGTGGCAACTTAATCTTGGCAGCTCAAACCTATCGAGGTAGTGGAAATGACTATTGGACAGGACCTTTGAACCCTGATTTGGGAACCATCGAAAAAATAGACTGTGAGCGCTGGGATTTGCATTTTACGGTGTTGGGCGACGATATTACTGCTTTAAGGGCGGATAACTTAGATCCATTAAATCCAGGTGTACAAAACACCCCTTCAAGAGGACTATTAGGATGGCCTGCAAAAGGGAATCCACATTTCTTGACAATACATGGGTTTGATATTCGTGATTACAATCAAGAATTGGCGCCATTTGTGGATTATGATGGTGATGGTATCTATGATCCTTATCAAGGAGACCATCCCATTATTGAAGTGTCAGGTTGTGAAAGTGCTGACTACAACAATCCAGTTTATGCGGATCAAATGACTTGGTGGGTGTATAATGATAATGGTAACTTGCATACACAGACAAGTGGACAAGCCATGAAAATGGAAATTCAAGCAATGGCTTTTGCCTATCGGACAACAGATGCAATCAACAACCAAACTTTTTATCGTTATAAGCTACTAAATAGAAACAAACTGTCTTTGAATGATACGTACTTCTCTCTATGGACTGACCCTGACTTGGGTTGTCGATCAGATGATTATATTGGTTGTGATACTTTAACAGGAATGGGCTATGTTTATAATGCAGATGCCAATGATGATAATCCCTGTGCAGGTTTGGCTGGGTATGGTACCGATATTCCTGCGTTGGGAGTAGATTATTTTAGAGGACCTTTAGATTCTGCTGGAAATCAACTTGGGTTGTCTTCTTTTCAGTATCATATCATTAGTACAACAGATCCCAAAGGAATTCCATCTAGTGCTGTAGGGTACTATCGTTTGATTTCAGGCTACTGGCCCAATGGAACTCCAATTACAGCAGGAGGGGATGGGTACAACCCCAATAATATAGGAGCAGCGCCAACACGTTATGTGTTTCCATCATTTCCAAATGAAAGCGGTGCTGGAGTATGGTCGATGTGTAGCGAAAGCTTATCAGGGTTAGATCAAGCTTTTTTACATACCTCAGGACCATTTGTCTTGAAACCAGGAGCTACCAATGAAATGATTTCAGGAGTAGTATGGGTGCCAAGTATCCCAGATTATCCCTGTCCTGCCTTAGAATCTTTAGTGAGTGCAGATGTATTGGCACAGAACTTATTTGACAACTGTTTTAAAATTACAGATGGTCCTGATGCTCCACATATTGATGTCATCGAAATGAACGAAGAGTTGGTCTTGAATTTATACTACTCAGCAGAGCAGAATAACTACAAATTGGGCTACGAAGAGTCTCCAGCAGAACTTAGACCTTTTGCACCATTGGATACAACGTATACTTTCCAAGGATATAAAGTATACCAAGTAAATGATCCGAACCTTTCTGTAACAGAGTTGGACGATGAGACAAAAGCACGTTTAATTTTCCAAACGGATGTAAATGATAATGTTTCTAAAATCGCGAATTGGGAAGAATTTACCGATAATGATTTAGGCTTAGTAGTCCAAGTGCCTAGAATAATGGTGGAGGGTACGAACAAAGGTATCAAACATACATTTAAAGTAGTAGAAGACCAATTTGCAGAGGGAGAAAAAGATTTGATCAATCACAAGCCTTATTATTTCTGTGTGGTTGCTTATGCTCATAACGAGTATCAAAAGTACAATTCTGTTACCAATACAGGACAGGCAACACCTTACTTACAAGGTCGTAGAAACTTTAAAATATACACAGGAATACCAAGAATCAAC
>NZ_JHBV01000165.1 GCF_000724545.1 Aureispira sp. CCB-QB1
CAAGGTATCTACTGTTATCGTTAAGTTCCCTGTTGCACTACAACCATTACCATCTGTTCCTGTTACATTGTACGTTGTTGTTGCACTTGGTACAAAAGCAATTCCATCTACTGCTCCATTATCCCATACATAACTTGCCGCTCCTATTCCTGTTAAGGTGATTGACTCGCCTGAACACACTACTGTGTCTGTGCTGCTTGCCATTACCGTTGGTGAAGCAATTACTGTGAAATTTTGGGTTGCCGATACGGTACATCCTGATCCATTCGAATAAGTATAAGTCACCGTATGCGTTCCAATACCTGCTGAGATTGGAGAAAAACTAGTTCCTGTAACTCCTGATCCAGTAAATGTACCTCCTGTTGAATCAACGGTTAAAGCAATTGGTCCTTCGTTACTACAAAAAGTAGTTTGGTTATTAGTTATATTAACGGTCGGACATGGATAATCTGGTTCAAAATAATAAAAACCTCCATTGTACTCTCCTGCTAAAAATTCTAACACTCCATCATTATCAAAATCACCAAAAGCAGTTGTTGAAAATTGTCCAACATCAATCGTATCAAAAGGACTTTGAGTCATTAATACATAATTAGGCGTTGTAACGGTTCCTGTATTTTCATAAAATTCCACTCCTCCTGCATTATTTCCCAACATTAGATCAATATCTCCATCACCATCATAATCAATTAAATCAGGATGTAAAAATATACCACTTGTTAAACCATCAAAAGGATTCTGAGCACCTGCTCGCTCTACAAAAACAGGATTATTAGCGGTTCCAGTGTTCTCAAAGTACTGTAAAGAACCACTTCCTCCTACCATGTCCAAGTCTCCATCATTATCTATATCCGCAAAGCCCGTTCCTGGAAAATTGCCAAGTTGTGTCCTATCTAGAGGATTTAAAGGAGATGCACCACTGCTATTGCTAGTAAGACCTCCTCTTCGAGTAAAAATAGGACTGGTAACAGTTCCTGTATTTTCCCAAAAAATCACATCATCTACTTGGTAATTACTGTAATTTAATTTAGCAGAAGTAAAAGCATCAAAATCATTATCATTCCCTGATGCCAATCCATTTCCTTTGCTATATCTTTCATTTTAAGATATGCTTCTAATCCCTTCTGATAATTTTCTTTATACAAATAGGTGGTGGCTTTTCCTGAATATAAAGCCAACAACATTTGAGTATGTTGCTGTTTTTTTGCTTCGACAATGCCTTTGTTAATATAAAGAATGGCAGAATCTAGTTTACCAAGTTGAGCATAGTTTTCTCCAATTTCTAATAATGGTCTTGCATATCGAATTACATTAAGTTTGGGATTTCGAGACTTGCGATAAGCTTGCTCTCCCCAATATAAAGCCCCTTCATAATAGGTCTTAGCCAAGTCATATTTCTCTTGATAACTTCTTACCAATAGGTTATTGTAATAAAACTCTGACAACATCCAAATCGCTGTTTTTATCGTTTCTTGCTGTTTCGAGGTCAAATTATTATAATACTCAATGCCAGCGTCACCAATCTCAATAACCTTTTCTCCATCCTCTCCTAAACCATATTGATAAACAAATTGAATACATTGGAAAACCGACATTTGGATGCTATACAGACCTTCTTCATGTGCCTCCTTTCCTAAGATTAAAAGCTGTTCAATATGCGGGGCATACATCGTTGGATCTAAGCCATTAACATAGGGTTGGCTATCAAAAATAGCTTTTAGTTCTCTTGCAATTGCTAAATTAAGTTCACATCGTTTGGACGCTTCCTGCTCGCAAGCTTCCTCCAACATTCCTATATCTGTAGACTCTAGTATTTGGCAATGGTACCAAAAAACATTACTAAACAAAGAATCTCATGGTGCATCAAAGACAGAAGCCTTTGTCTGTGCATGAATTGAGGAACTTCCCTCAAAAAGTAATAAAATTGCGATAAAAAAAAATTGCCACTTCCCCATATTCAGCTATATTGATAATTAGTAGTTTCTCTCTTCTTAAGAAACTGATTAAATTTTATATTTACAAATAAATTTAGAATATTATAAGGGGACATTATGGTCCCTACCCTAAATTTAGTTTTTCAATGAAAAAATAAAAAGATTGCCACGAAATTACGCAACAATCTTTTTATTCAATTATTTTATCCTATCGGTTAAATGCCCCCCAAACAGTAGAAATTGCCCATACAACTTAGGTTTCCTTTAGAGAAAACTGCTCTATTTCCTGTTTAATTTTTCTCATCGTATTAGCAAAGGTACCAGCAAAAGCAGCTATTTTTTTGAAAGCTTAGTCCTTCTTTGAGGGTTTTAGTAGCCGATTTTGAAATGTATTTATGGTTTAACAAGTATACCATCAGATACGACAATGCGAGAAAACTTCAACAAAAAAGTCCCTTTTTTATGAGGGATCTTTCGTTGAAAAAATACTATTTTTTTAATTTTGACACAGCTTAGTGAAACCTTACCAACAAATGCTCTGTTCAATATCGTTCGTAATTACGATGACGAGTTTTGTATCAATTTTTCAAAGAACTTTTATCTGATGGTTAATTTTGTCCATCTACTTAAAGAGTTAATTTTGTTAATTAAATGTAAAAGCATAATACAAATATTTATTTTATCTATTTTATAATCTATTATTGTAAACAACTCTAATTTCTTAATCAACCCATAACCCAAAATTCCTCTCTATTGATATAATATTACTTCCAAAATTTTATTTACATTTTAAATATAAGACTATTTCTTTATATGAAGCAGTCTAATTCTATTATATTTAAGCTATTACTGTCAGTTATAGATAAGGGATACCTGTCCCCCATTTTGTCCTGATCATACAAAATTAAACCCCACAGGCGTTCAACTCACTTACGGAAAGTGAGCTAACTCAAATTTTTAAATTTTATTTTAGTTATGGAAAAACTAAGTTTAAATCAATTCGAAGAGCACAAAATTGATAGCCTTAATGCTATTAGAGGTGGTGCTGATGAAGGTACAGATACTCCTGGCGGAGACTATTTCTTTGGATATGGAAAGTCTACTTGTGATTATATTCAACCTAATAATGGTGGTTGTCTTTATCATTTTGAAGATGGCAGAAGTATTGAAGGAGAATGCCCATAATAGTAATTATCATGTAAAATAATCCAAATTTAAAGGTCGTATTTCTTTATGAAATACGGCTTTTACACCATCTAAATTCACTCCACATGAAATACTCATTAATCTATCTTCAACTTTTAATAATAGGTTGTAGTATTCCTAATAAAGCTATTACCCAAAAGTATGAAATAGAATATAAAAAAGAAGCAATACAACTATATTATCAATTTGTTCATAAAGCAGAATTAGCTTTAATAGATAATGAATTTCAAATTGCCCTTGATAACTATTTATTGGCAGAGCAAAAACGAACGCTTTTCATTAGAGATGCTCTTAATGCGTTAACTACTTCTATAGAGATTAAGAAATATGATGTTGCTATTAAGTTTGCAAAACAACTTATACTCAAAGGGCTTCCTTATACTTACTTTGAGAAAAAAGTATTTTTTCAAGATTTCATAGAAACTCAAGATTGGGCATCATTAAAAAATGCTCGAATCGAATCTAAAATTAACCTTCAATTAAGGAAAAAAATTGATTCCTTATGTAAAAGAGATCAAGAGTTTAGATCTGATTACGAGTTTTATATTGATACAATAATAGCTATTGATACCCTAATCAAATCTGAAGTTCTAAATATTTTTGCTACTCATGGTTATCCTAGTTCAGAGTTGACAGGAATCATTGCAGTATACCCCAAAATTAGGACCACTAGTTAAGTTCGCAAAAAAAGCTTAAATTAGTGCTTATGAAGAAAAGAAAATTC
>NZ_JHBV01000166.1 GCF_000724545.1 Aureispira sp. CCB-QB1
ACCAATATTATCAATCTCACTCGTTACTACGAAGAGAACCGTTTTGATGAACCTACCGAGAAAAAAGTCCGCTTTGTCTTTTCTGGCGGCGTGGGATCCTTTGCACATGAGTATGGTCATTTTCTGGATTATTTTTTTGGCGCTAGGGTAGAGGCGAACCCCAAAGTATATGCACTATCTGATGGTCGCTCGACAGATCCTAGACGCATCACTTACGATGCCGCTAAAATGCCCATGCGTTACTGGATGGAGGAGATTCTTGAAAAGGCGTATTGGGACAAGAGCAAAACAGCGGATTCTAGTTATGTGAGACGTATTCGAAAAGCAATTCCTAAACAATATCTAGATTACTTCTTGAGAAGAAATGAAATCTTTGCTCGGCTCTTTGAGCAGTATGTTGGTTACAAACTCCAGGAGATGAAGATTCAAAATATCTTTTTGACCAAAACGAAGTATCATGCTATCCAATATATGACACCTACTGAGTTAAAAACAGTGGTGCCTTTGTTTGATAAGTTGCTGCTGCAGATGCGGAAACATTTTTAGAAGGCTTCCCATTTTAGGTTCTATTTTCAAAATAGAATAAATTATAATATAATTAAATATATAAAACCCTTATTATTAAATGTTTTTATTTCTTGGCATTGCTTTGGCATTTATAGTAAGTGTATCAAAAGTGATCATAACTAACTACTAATAAATTTGGGTTTTAATTACTGCGTGAGTGCGCAAGCGCAGTTGGGGTGATTTAGGACTTGTACGGATGGGAACCTGCAAAGCTCATGGAGCGAAGCGGAATAATACGTACAAGTCCAATCTTTCACCGCTAAACCTTCTAAAGATAAATTTGGGTTTTAATTGGGGTGATTTAGACCTTGCACGAATGGGAATACGTGCAAGGTCTTTTCTTTTTTAAGATGAATTGTTCTAGAATAGTACCAACTATACATATGAGTTTTCTCCCTTACTAATAGGAGACCAAAATTAGTTTTGCTTTAGTAAGAGTAAACCCCTTCAAAAAATTGAGGATATTTTTTATTGAGTTTTTGATACTGTTTTTTACTTAGAAATATGTATCCTCCAACCTGACCATCACTAATACAAGGATATATTCTTCCATCAACTTTATTCTCAACAAGAGCTTTTTCAATCAACTCCATAAATTCAGGATCAAGCCAATCTCTATTCATCAAAAGATTAGCTTCATATTTTTTTCCTTTGAACTCAAAAGAAAACAGAGTCGAAGTGTTTCCCCAGCTTTTCTCAAATTCATCAATAATATTTCTTGGATTAAACGCACCTCTAGAAGCTTCTCTAAATTCTTTCGTTAGTTCTTCATATGGATTTTCAAGATTACCAGTCTCCCAATCAAAGTAAACAATCGTTTTTGGGAAATGGATAAGTAAATCTTGAAATCTTTCTATAGCGCTAGTTTTTATTTTTTCTTTCGAATCAATAATCTCTTTATTTGATAAATGCTTGAACAATCCCATTTTTAATAAATCTTTGATAATCTCATCAATATTTTTACTATTTAAAGAATTATCATGATTCTCTTGAGATAAAAAATATGGATCAAGATTCCCCCAAGCCTTATATTCCCGTTCATTCATCAAAATTAGACCAAATTCTTTATTATTATATGCTGAGTAATTTCCTCTTTTATTAGCAAAATAAAGACGTTCTTTGGAATCTTGATCCACTAATACCTTATTCACAATAGATTGAATTTCGTGAAGAATTTTGAGAGAGGTATCTATTTGTATTTCTTCATTGGGAATGACGTTTACAAAATCGTAGAAACTAGTTTTTGAATAAATCTTCCCATTAACTTCTAATGAAATATTAATCTTTACTTCAATCAAGCCATAGCTATATTGGTCATCTTCTTTTGTGAGTGTAACCGTAAGATTTTTATAATTAAAATTGGGAACGATATTCTTTATTTCTTCAAATATTAGAGGGAATGCTTTTATAGGATTATTAGGGTAATCCTCCAAATTGAAAGTTTTAGCTTTCTTGCAATAACGGAGAAATTCAAATTTTTCTTTTAATTCCCATTTTCTATAAGAGGTATTTATTTCTTCAAAATCTTTATCAGATATTAATTTAATATTTTTCAAACTTCTCAATAATTCAATTTGTCTTGATTTATTAGTCTCATATTGATTATAGTAATGCATTCTATCAGTGCACTTTTGTACCATAAAAAATTCTATGAAAACTTCTTTGTTTTTGATCGCCTTTAGAACATCTTGGAATACGTTTTCATTAATTAGTCCAATTTCATTAAAGTCGTTCAATGTCTTTATACATGTTTTGCCTAAAACACTTCTTTTTTCGTGAATAAGCTCAAATTCTTTTACTGTATTAAGACCAGAACCTATCATTCTTGAAGGTAACATTGTAAACCCCATACCTTCCTGAATGATATTTTCTTCATCTTTGATTTTTTCTTCAATTTGATACCCTTTGAAGTTTTTCATTTTTTCTTCGAATATTTTTTGCAATTCTATGGACTTTCTTTCAAACTCTTTTTGAGCTTCTAAGAATTTAGCTTCGTATTCATCAGGAGGCAATTGATAATCGGCTTTTAACATTAAGTCTCTTGGATTTGTGAGATTATTTTCTTGGAAAAACCGTAATTGTTCAATTATACCTGAACGATAATAATAATCGTTGATAAAAGCCTGATAAAGAAATTTGATTATTGATTCTTTATTTACCGTTTTTGATGAAGTTGATTCAGGAAAGCGAGTATTTTGAAAATTATTTCCTTTAATTGTCTTTACAAGAAGTTGTTTTCCCTTTTCAGAAAGTATTTCTACTTCAAATAGTTTATTGGCTATTTCTATTGCATTGGACTTCGAAATCTCTTGAGAGGTCACTGCAGAAACGATACAAAGTTTGAATAACAAAACTAAAAGTAATCTCATGTGGTTTAGCTTTTTTTGATTTTTAATGGCTAATCATATTACATACATATACCACAAATATACAACTCTACAATACAAGTACATTTCATTTATTAAGAATTATATAATCAAGGTAATCCCCAACCTCCAAATATACGCCACAAAATTCCCCTGCCTGAGTAACAAAACTTTCCAATCCCAAACGCATACAATACTTTTACAGATATAAAATATTCTATTCTAAAAAAAGTAACGTATGAAAAAACAACACTTGGGCAATGCCCAAACCGACCATCCACAACCGATTGACAAAACAATTGTGATAGGCTTAATTAAAGCACAAATCCAAAAACTAAAAGCCCACGAAATTCGCATTCTCAACAACGGTATTTTTGAAGACGATTGGTTGGAGACAGACGAAAATCAAGCGATGGTAGATAACTTTTCTTTGGCAGCACACGCCACCAATGCCACCCTTATTATGGAGTTAAAATCCTTGTGCAAAAAAATCCAACAACTGACTTAAAAAACGATTTTCAAACTGACGTAGAAACTGGATTAGAAACTGCTCAGAAACTGGCTAGAAATTAACAAAAACTGCGTCTACTGGCTCTACTAGCACAAAAACTAATTTTCAAACTGCTTAGGAATTAAGCAGAAATTAGCTAGAAACTGCTCAGAAATTAAACAGAAACTGCTATAGAAACTACTAAAAATTATTACAAAA
>NZ_JHBV01000167.1 GCF_000724545.1 Aureispira sp. CCB-QB1
AAGTTTTTCAAACTCTTCTACCTTTAGGCTCGTTAGAGACAAGAAATTTGTCGGATTCTTTTTTAAGTTATCATAGTTCATGCCTTTAATATACGAAAAATAATCCTGCCTTGCGTATGCGTACGCGCGGTCTGGCTTTATTCCTAATAATATCTATTTTTCATCAAAAAAATTTTTACTATTTAAGATTAGCCACTTTCCGTAAGTGAGTTTGACGCCTGTTGGGTTTGATTTTGTTTGATCAGAACAAAATTGGGTACAGGAATCCCATGTCTATAACTGGCAGTAATAGGCAAAATATTATAGACTACAAATCTACAATTGCATTTATCAAAAAATACACAGAATGCATATGAGTAATATTTATATCAATAGAAAGGAGTTTGGGAATACATGGGTTAGAGAAATATTTTAAGGTTGTTCACAATAGTATACTTTTAAATTGACAAATTCAATATTTGAATTATTATTTTGCATTTTTTTAACAAAAAGACACTCCATTCATTTGTGCATTTTTTTGATAAATGCAATTGTACGGTAGCTTATATTTTCTTCTGCTTCTGTAATCCCCAACATAGAAACGCCTTCTCTTGTGATATAACATTTCTCTCTTAGATATTGTAAAGGAATGGATTTTCCATGCCATTGTGCAATCATTTTGAGACAGGTTGGACCACAATCCATGGCATCTAACTGTTTGTAAAATGGGAATTTTAAGGGCATAGAGGAAGAAGAAATAAGATTGGATTAAAAAGTAGATTGAAGTTGATAGTATTCGATGGCTTTTTCTTTCAGGGGATTGGTACTCCAGTCTTCCCATTCGCACGTTTCGGGATTATACCCACATTTTAATGGCGCAGAATATAAATCCTCAGGATGCTCTAAGTACGCACGGCAATCGGTGCATATATGCCGAAACTCGCAGCCCTTACATTTTTCAATTTCATCTTTTTTGATGTTCCATACTTTTGTGAAGGCTGGATTCGAAATTACATCTTCTAATGAAGTATCATAAATGTGCCCAAAGAATTGTTGCATCGAGGGACAGTTCTTGATACGTCCTTGCGTGTCGATAGATATTTTTCGATTAAGACAGGTGTTGTAGTGTTGAGATTCTGTGAAAGATTTTGTATTTATAGTAAAAAAAGTAGATGATATTGTGCCACATTGAAAACAAGAATGAATCAATTCCTTTGTAAAAATAAGATACCCCATGTTTTGGTTTGCAGTATTGATTATCTTGTCATAAGAAGATCCGTGTAATGTTATAGAGAAAATTCTTGGAAATTGATGACATAAATTTATAAGCTGTTTTTCTGAGACTAGCATTGTGTTTTATAATTAACTCTACTGAAATGATTCGTTTTGAGCCGATTGTATGGAGCATGTTGATGAAAAAAGATAATCCTTTATCCTCAAAGCTTCTTATTTGTATATGCTCACATCCTAATGCTCCTAATTGATCGAAAATAGACTCATAGTCATGTAAGGTAAGCCTACTATTATTGTCAATGTCAATAATTGCATTAGTGAGTTTTCTAGGGTCTTCCCATGATAGATTGATTTTTGGGAAAAGAGCAGGATTATCAGCGAAAAAAACATATTCTTTTTCTGTTAAAAATGAAAAATACTCATCTATTGTTTCATCATATTTGTGCTCATAAGTTGCTTTGATTTCTTTTAATGTTTTTCCTTGGTGTTGTGATAACACTTCGAAAAGGGTATTAGGAATAAAGAGATAGGCTTGTCGTTGCATATCACATATAATTGCTCTCGTCTGTCCTTTGACTGGAACACAAGATGCATATAGTAATGGGAATTTATTTTCTATAAGATGCACTTGTTATAATTTTTGAGATAGGTTTGTAATAAGGGTACGTTTTTATAGCTTGAGATTGATAAAAATCAATTGCTACATATTTCAATTGCTTTTCAACTTTAATTGTTGTCAACTCTTTAGTATTCAAAAAGTGAGCAATCAATGGGAGCGAATGTTCTTGCTCTTCTTGAAAAAGTTTTTTGTTTATATTATTCATACATTAACAAGTTTGCTATTTCTTTTTCAATGTAATAATTGCAATTTTCATTGAGCCATTCAAATTGACCTACGGGATTTACTTCTAAAAAATAATACTTATTATCTGTTCCAAAGATAATATCAATGCTGCCAGTATCAAGTCCCATACCTTCCATAAAAGCTTGTAATTTTTTTTCTATAATAGAAGGTAGTTGGTAAGGAACAGTTCGATTAGGTTTTGTTCGATTATAATTTCTATAATCTAATTTTGTTTGTTCATCGAGTTGAGAAAATATTGCCATAGAATAAAACTTCCCCTTCAGAAAAAAAACACGTAGTTCGTATTTTTTATCAATGTATTCTTGAACGAACGAGGGTAAAAAAGAGTCACTTATATTGGCAAAGTCATTTTCATTAGATAATACTGTATTTTTTGTGTTATAATTAATGCCATCTTGTACAAATGACGCTAAATTCCAAGCTGGTTTTATGACAATCTTATCAAATTCCTGTTTAAACTTAAGAAGTGCTTTTTTTGAAGAAATAGCATTATATTTTGGAACATTAAGTCCAGATTCTTGCGCAATTGTTAAATTTATAAGTTTATTGTTATGAATTTCTTTTGTATAACTTCCAAGACAAAATTGTGCGCTTTTCTCTAGTTTAGAATGTAAATAAGATTGAACCGTATTCCACTCTCTTTGGAAGAAAGGATTAATATTGTTTTGTTTCTGAATAATTCCTCTTCGGTACCAAAAATTATAATTTCCTTCAAATAGCTTTTTTATCTTCTCAATAGAGGTAGAGCTAGATATTTTAGTATATTTTGTTGTAAGAAAAGTAACAACTTTGTTAGTAGATACATCAGTTTCAGAAGACATGATAATTACTTTTTTATTTCTCATGACTATTTTTTATGATATGCTCTCTCACTATTGAGTTTCTTATATAAAATAAATCCTTGCTCTAAAAGTTCTTCTTTTATTTTTAATAAATCGTCTTCTCCTTTATCCGTGTAATATTTAAAAGAATACCCTCCAAAACTAAATCTTCGGTCTCGCTCATAATGAAATGTGGCTTTCTTTCTTAGCTCTTTTAGTGGTTCTAAATAATACGTCTTTCTGAGAGAATCAATTTTTTCTTCTTCTTTGCAACAACAAGTAAATAATTCATCCTTAACTTGTATAAAAAGCCCTTGTACAGATTCCATACAATTTAATTTATATTGACTTAATGGATAAAAGTTTTTTGAATGAGATACAAACGATTTATTGTGCATTTGCCCATTGTATAAGAATTTTTCTAAAATAGGAATAAAAAACTCTCTATGATTTTTAATTTGATGGATTAATAAAATATCAAAACTACTAAATCCCTTTTTTATCGTTGTATCGTTAAACATAATGTGAGGTGTACCCCATTTATAGGACCAGTTTAAGCCGATTTAAAATTTATTAGATATTTTTCTTCCAAAAGCTCCTCACTACTA
>NZ_JHBV01000168.1 GCF_000724545.1 Aureispira sp. CCB-QB1
AGAAAAAGTTAATTGACATACTGGAGAATAAACAAAAGCAAAATAGATAAAGATTATCTCCGTGCTAATGAGAATTAGCACGAAAAAATAAACGAATTAGATTTATAGGAATATAGATCGAAAGCGTTCATTATGTAAGAAAGCGAACAAAGAGCGTATGGGGGATGCCTAGGCTCTCAGAGAAGACGAAGGACGTGATAAGCTGCGAAAAGCTACGATGAGTCGCAAATAGACGTTAAGAATCGTAGATGTCCGAATGGGGCAACCCAGCTGACTGAAGGTCAGTTACTCGAAAGAGGTAGAACGCAGGGAACTGAAACATCTAAGTACCTGTAGGAGGAGAAAATAAGAAAATGATTCCGTAAGTAGTGGCGAGCGAACGCGGAAAAGCCCAAACCATATAGAGCAATTTATATGGGGTAGAAGGACTGAATAATCTATTACAAAGGAAGAGGAATTGTCTGGGAAGGCAAACCAAAGAGGGTGAGAGTCCCGTATTCGTAAAATTTGTAAAGAGTCAGGATCCTGAGTAGCACGAAACCAGAGGAATTTTGTGTGAATTTGCCGGTACCATCCGGTAAGGCTAAATACTCCTGAGAGACCGATAGCGAACAAGTACCGTGAGGGAAAGGTGAAAAGAACTGCTAGGAGCAGAGTGAAAAGAACCTGAAACCATACGCTTACAAGCGGTCGGAGCGAAAGTGACGGCGTGCCTTTTGCATAATGAGCCTACGAGTTACACTTCACTAGCAAGGTTAAGGTATAGAGTACCGAATCCGTAGGGAAACCGAGTCTGAATAGGGCGAATAAGTTAGTGGAGGTAGACGCGAAACCAGGTGATCTACCCATGAGCAGGTTGAAGTTGTGGTAACACACAATGGAGGACCGCACCAATATACGTTGAAAAGTGTTTGGATGACTTGTGGGTAGGGGTGAAAGGCCAATCAAACCTGGAGATAGCTCGTACTCCCCGAAATGCATTTAGGTGCAGCGTTGGAGTTAATTTGTGATGGAGGTAGAGCTACCGATAGGGCTAGGGGGAGTCAAATCCTACCAACCCCTGACGAACTCCGAATGCCATCACAAAGAACCAGCAGTGAGGCTATGGGTGCTAAGGTCCATAGCCAAGAGGGAAACAACCCAGACCACCAGCTAAGGTCCCCAAGTATATATTAAGTTGAAAGAACGAGGTGGAGTTGCTATGACAGCTAGGATGTTGGCTTGGAAGCAGCCATTCATTTAAAGAGTGCGTAACAGCTCACTAGTCGAGTGACTCTGCGCGGAAAATACTCGGGCATCAAATATATCACCGAAGCTGTGGATCGTAAGATGGTAGGGGAGCATTCTAAGGTCAGTGAAGATGTGCTGTGAGGCATGTTGGAGAGCTTAGAAAAGAAAATGTAGGCATGAGTAACGATAAAATAGGTGAAAGTCCTATTCACCGAAAGACCAAGGATTCCAATTCTATGCAAGACAGAGTTGGGTTAGTCGGGACCTAAGGCAAAGCCGAGAGGCGGCGTCGATGGCGAACTGGTTAATATTCCAGTACTTGCTGTAATTGTGAAGCAGGGACGGAGCAGGCGGTTGGCTGCGAGCTGATGGAATAGCTCGTTGAAGAGTGGACGTAGGATGTGTAGTGAAGTACGCACATCACAGGAAACTCGATAGTACTAGAAACTCTATGGAGTGGATAGATAATGCCATTAGTCATACTTCCAAGAAAAGCTGCTAAACTATAGATTACAGGAACCCGTACCGTAAACCGACACAGGTGGTCGAGGAGAGTATCCTAAGGTGCACGAGAGAATCATGGCTAAGGAACTAGGCAAAATGGGCGCGTAACTTCGGGAGAAGCGTCGCTCGGTGTAAAAACTGAGCCGCAGTGAAGAGGCCCAGGCGACTGTTTAGCAAAAACACAGGACTCTGCGAAGCTGAAAGGCAAAGTATAGGGTCTGACACCTGCCCGGTGCCGGAAGGTTAAGGAAGGGGGTTAGCTTCGGCGAAGCTCTTAACTGAAGCCCCGGTAAACGGCGGCCGTAACTATAACGGTCCTAAGGTAGCGAAATTCCTTGTCGGGTAAGTTCCGACCTGCACGAATGGTGTAACGATCTGGGCACTGTCTCAGCCATGAGCTCGGTGAAATTGAAGTATCGGTGAAGATGCCGATTACCCGCAACGGGACGAAAAGACCCCGTGAACCTTTACTATAGCTTAACGTTGTCTTTGAGTAGTTGATGTGTAGGATAGGTGGGAGACTATGAAGCTGGTACGCTAGTGCTGGTGGAGTCGTTGTTGAAATACCACCCTTCAATTGCTTAGAGACTAACCCCTGTGTGGGGACATCGTTAGGTGGGTAGTTTGACTGGGGTGGTCGCCTCCTAAAAAGTAACGGAGGCTCCCAAAGGTTCCCTCAGCATGGTTGGTAATCATGCAAAGAGCGTATAAGTACAAGGGAGCTTGACTGCGAGACAAACAAGTCGAACAGGTACGAAAGTAGGGTTAAGTGATCCGGTGTTTCTGAATGGAAGGGACATCGCTCAAAGGATAAAAGGTACTCCGGGGATAACAGGCTGATCTCCCCCAAGAGCTCACATCGACGGGGAGGTTTGGCACCTCGATGTCGGCTCGTCACATCCTGGGGCTGGAGAAGGTCCCAAGGGTTGGGCTGTTCGCCCATTAAAGTGGCACGCGAGCTGGGTTCAGAACGTCGCAAGACAGTTCGGTCTCTATCTGTTGTGGGCGTAGGAATATTGAGAAGCTTTGACTCTAGTACGAGAGGACCGAGTTGAACGAACCACTAGTGTATCTGTTGTACAGCCGTGTGCATTGCAGAGTAGCTATGTTCGGAATGGATAAGCGCTGAAAGCATCTAAGCGCGAAGCCAACTTCAAGATGAGTATTCCATGAAGGGACGTTAAAGATGATGACGTAGATAGGTTGCAGGTGGAAGCGCAGTGATGTGTTAGGGAGCCGAGCAATACTAATGACCCGAAAGCTTTCTATTTTAAAAAATAGAAGAATCTATAGCTAAATTGCTTTAGTTTATCTCCACTGTATGTTAATAAATCGGCAATAGAAATTGTTGATTAACAAGAAAAAGAAGTTCAGAACAAGAACAGAAGAAACGTCTAGAAATGGACAAAGAATAGTAGGCGGCAATAGCGAAGGGGAGACACCTTTCACCATTCCGAACAAAGAAGTAAAGTCCTTCAGCGCCGATGGTACTGCCTTATGGTGGGAGAGTAGGTCACCGCCTTCTTTTTTTTTCTTAAAAA
>NZ_JHBV01000169.1 GCF_000724545.1 Aureispira sp. CCB-QB1
ACGTATGAGAACTTGGGTTATCCATTGTATGAATTTAGCTTGGATGGTTTGCAACCAACGAAAGAGGATACAGAAAAAGCCACCAGTGCTTTAGATTTGATGCGAGTAGTACCGAATCCATACTATGCTTATTCAGATTACGAGGTAAAAGAGACGGATAATGTAGTTAAGATAACCAACATTCCTGCAAAATGTGACATCCGTATTTACTCATTGGATGGACGATTTGTAAAAGAGTTTAAAATAGCTCAAGAGTATAAAAATACATTAGGCTCAGGAGGTGCAAGAAATGGAATTGCAAGAGTAGGATTGGGAACCAATGGACCAGAATCAGATGAACAAATCACAACATCTATCAATTGGGATTTGAAAAATTATGCAGGAGTTCCTGTAGCTGGAGGTGTTTACTTGATTCATGTCAAAGTGGAAGGAGTAGGATCTAAAGTATTAAAAAGCTTTATCATCAATCGAGCATTTGATGCTCAACGTTTGTAAAAAAATTAAGGCTCAGAGAATTTTCTTTGAGCCTTATTTTTTCTATAAAAATGTAAAATTGTGTGAATTTATTGATCAAATAGCAAGTGCTTTTCTTAGAATACCCTAACTTAGTAAGTAAGAGGTCAGAAAAAATAATAACAAAAAATAAGGCTGTTTTAGCTGCGCTGCTACTGCGTGGTACTTGTTATTTTTTGAACGATTATTTATATCCCTAATAATAAATGGAAATGTAGATGTCTTGGTTAAACGACGACTGCTAAATACATATTAATCAAATCGATTCTTTCTATAAAGAAATAAAAGCATTGGTGTGTATAGTGGTCATTGTTAAAGATATAGAATCATTCATTTTGATGATTGCCTTGTTTGGGCGAATTGTTTATCAATCTTGTAACTAATTATTACCTCCTGCCTAAAAACAGTAAAAAATGACAAAAATTAACAATTGGCTTAGTATAATCATTTACTTAGCATGGTTTCCTTTTGCTTATGCTCAAGAGTTGGGGCACACCGAAAATAGCCCGCTACCTGCGAATACAAATACAACCAAAACATTTCGTTCATCTTGTATTGGTTCTAGAGCGCAAACCGATTTAAATATCAATAATGTACGGGCAAGATTACGAGCAGGAGGGGATATATGGTGGGATGGCGTAGAATCTCATTATGTTGTTCCTAATATAGATCCAGCTTCTGGCGAACCTGAGGTATCGGCATTGTTTGCAGGAGCGATTTGGTTAGGGGCTTATGATGATGGTGGAAATCTAATTCTTGCTGCTCAAACTTATCGAAGTAGAGGGAATGACTATTGGACAGGACCACTAGATCCTGACTTGGGAACCATCGAAAAAATAGATTGTGAGCGTTGGGACTTACATTTTACGGTATTAGGGAGTGATATTGATGCTTTAAGGGCTGACCATTTAGATCCACTGAACCCTGGTGTACAAAATACTCCTTCGAAAGGATTATTGGGATGGCCTGCAAAAGGGAATCCACATTTCCTAACAATACATGGATTTGATATTCGTGATTACAATCAAGAATTGGCACCGTTTATAGATTATGATGGTAATGGTATCTACGATCCTTATCAAGGAGATCATCCAATTATAGAAGTGTCAGGTTGTGAAAGTTCAAATTATAACAATCCAGTTTATGCGGATCAAATGACTTGGTGGGTGTATAATGATAATGGTAATTTACATGGACATTCGTCAGGACAAGCTATGAAAATGGAGATTCAGGCAATGGCTTTTGGGTATACAACTACGAATTCTATTAACGATATGTCTTTCTATCGGTACAAGTTATTAAATAGAAATAAATTGGCATTAAACAGCACCTATTTCTCCCTGTGGACGGATCCCGCTTTAGGTTGCCCAACAGATGATTATATTGGTTGCGATACAGTGACAGGAATGGGCTATGTTTACAATCAAGATGTTTTGGATGAAAGTAACTGTTTGGGAGGTGCTTTTCCTGGGTACGGAACGGAAGTACCAGCTTTGGGAGTAGATTACTTTAGAGGGCCATTGGATTCTTCGGGTAAACAAATTGGATTATCTTCTTTCCAATACCATATCAATAGCAACTCTGATCCGAAGGGAGATCCTACGAGTACATTAGGCTTCTATCGGCTGATTTCAGGCTACTGGCCCAATGGAACTCCAATTACAGCAGGAGGGGATGGATACGACCCAGGTAATCAAACAGCAACCCCGACTCCTTATGTGTTTCCATCATTTCCAAATGAAAGCGGTGCTGGAACATGGTCGATGTGTAGCGAAGGTTTATCAGGGCTAGATCAGCGTTTCTTACATACCTCAGGGCCATTTGTCTTGAAACCAGGAGCTACCAATGAAATGATTTCAGGAGTAGTATGGGTGCCAAGTATTCCTGATTATCCATGCCCATCGTTGCGTCCATTGGTAGAGGCAGATGTATTAGCACAGAACTTATTTGATAACTGTTTTAAAATAATAGATGGTCCCGATGCTCCATATATCGATGTCATCGAAATGAACGAAGAGCTGGTCTTGAATTTAACATATAATGAGAATCAAAATAATTTTGGATTAAGTTATTCTGAAACTCCAGGTGAGTTGAAGCCTTTTGCACCATTGGATACAACCTATACTTTTCAGGGATATAAAGTATACCAAGTACAAAATGCTAATATCTCTGTAACAGAGTTGGAGGACGAGACAAAAGCACGTTTAATTTTCCAAACAGATGTAAATGATAATGTTTCTAAGATTGCGAATTGGGAAAAATTTTATGACGAGGATTTAGGAATTGATGTTTCTGTTCCAACGATTCAAGTAGAAGGTACGAACCAAGGTATCAAACATACATTTAGAGTAGTAGAAGACCAATTTGCAGAGGGAGAAAAAGATTTGATCAATCACAAGCCTTATTATTTCTGTGTGGTTGCTTATGCTCATAACGAGTATGAAAAATTCAATCCTGTTACCAATACAGGACAGGCAACACCTTACTTACAAGGTCGAAAAAATTTCAGAATATACACAGGAATACCAAGAATCAAC
>NZ_JHBV01000170.1 GCF_000724545.1 Aureispira sp. CCB-QB1
TGAATTTTCTTTTCTTCATAAGCACTAATTTAAGCTTTTTTTGCGAACTTAACTAGTGGTCCTAATTTTGGGGTATACTGCACACTTTGATAAAGGAAAACTATGATAAAAACTTACACTAGAGAGCTTTCATTAAAAGAAATGAAACTAATAAAACAGCCTAAAATATCCATGATATGGTGGTTATTTGAAAATTTCATTCTCTCCTTGGTATTTATCCTTGGTATTCTTTTAATCTTAGGTAACTATATTCATGGGTATCTAAAATGGAATAAAGATGCAGAATTATATATGGTAATTTCCATTGTTATTATTGCTTTTATTATAAACTTAAAATTTCATTTTTCTACTCTAAAGGACTTTCCTTTTCCTCCCCAAATCCCTATCGAAGATATAAAAGCTGAAATTACAATTATTCAATCAAGAAAAGCTGTAGAAAGAGAAGACCCAGAAGATTTTGGTCCTGGTTTTTATTTCGAAATTAAAGATGGAGTGAAATTAAAAAGTATCTTTCTTTGTGGACAATATCTTTATTCTGCTACAATCCCAAACACTCATATTGAAGTAACTCGTCGTAGTGATACAAAAGAAATTTTAGACATAAAAACAAAAGGAACATACTTCTCACCTGAAAAAGTATTACCTCCATTCTCCGATGAAGAGTGGAACTCTGAAAATTACCACGAAGATGGCGATATTCTAAATTTAACTCTTGATGAAATAAAAAAAAAGAACACTACATAACAATGTGTATATTTTCATGGTACGAATCAGGAATAGCCTTACAAAAATGAACACATGTTCTACACCGCAAAATCTGCGATTTTGATTTGGGAATAGCTATCTTTATATTGGCATGGCTTGTACCACGCAATATACACGAGCCGTTGTCTACAATTAGGAAAAATATAAATATTAAAATAATCAAACTTAGCGATTTGACAACCCTATCAAGGGGAACCATCACATTAACTTAACACAAAAATGACCATTAGGTTATACATATTATTTCTCTGCCTCTTTTTCTATTCCTGCTTAGATCTAAAGGAAAAATTGACTTATAATCCTTTTGATTATGAATATAATGTAAGTATTGATGATTTATTAAAAGACAGTTGTAAACTTCTTTACCAACCTTGTGGATATGGTACTTATGGAAAAGAAATTGAAGGAAATATTATATATTATCAGTTTTATCCTAAAGAAAATGATGAGGCTTGTGCTAAAGGTATTAGTATCCATTTAGATACATTTGAAATTGAAACGAAAATAAAAGAATCGTCTCTAATAAGATTAGTAGCCATTGAAAAAATTGGACGTGAATTATTATTTGAAAAAATTGACACTCCTAAAATCCTTTCTTTCCTTTCTGAGCTTGGTTTAAAAAGAGTACCAGTTGCAGAAAGTGAAATGGAATTTATAGATTATGAAATTTTCCCAAGAGACACAATTAGAAAATTTCCTCCAAATAATACTTGGTGTTTTAAAGATAAAACGGGAAGAGTCCACACGACTAATGTAGATTTCAAAACAAGTAATGATAAAAATAACAATACAACAATTATAAGAACTTTAGATTTTTTTGTAGGCAAACCAGAAATAAAACAAAAACAAACAATTAGCGATCAAAATTAAGTGGGTCCATGAGACCCCACTAATTTTATTGTGTTGTTGCACTGAACACCCTGAGTACAGTCGGTAAAATAGCCCCTGTGTAATTTCAATACATTTGCCTTTTTAAGAAAAACTTTATTCGTTGCATAGTTACATCAAATGTATACCAGCGTTAAAAAACAAGTCACCCAACAACAGGGCAACTTGTTTTTTTACAACCTACCAATCCACGCTATCCAAAGCATCATTGACCAACTTATTCGACAAGTGCAAATAAATCATCGTCGTTTCAATTTTGGAATACTGCAAAATCGCCTTTAAAATATGTAGCGGTACCTTAGAAGCCAAGTTTGTCGCAAAGGTATGTCGAGCGACATGGCTGGTTACCTTCTTTTGCAAGTGGGCACGTTGAGCAATGACCTTGAGCGTACGGTTAAAGTATTGATTGCTGTAAGGATGAAAGACAGGACCACGAAGATAAAGTACCTGCTTTTTGTATTTTTGAATGATGGCTTCTGGCTTTCGTTTGTAGAGTTTGTATAGGGGAAGGATAAGTTGCTTATTGGTTTTTTGAGCAATGATATTCAAGACCAAGCCCTCTTTGGTCACATCAATATTTTCATACTTCAAGTGAGCTGTATCGGCAAAGCGCAAACCCGTATAACAAGAAAATAAGAACATATCCCGAATCAATTCCAAATAAAACTGCAGTATACCCCAAAATTAGGACCACTAGTTAAGTTCGCAAAAAAAGCTTAAATTAGTGCTTATGAAGAAAAGAATGTTGGC
>NZ_JHBV01000171.1 GCF_000724545.1 Aureispira sp. CCB-QB1
GAAGAAAATACAAGATTGTTATTGTTAATCGTGGCGAGTTCTTATAAATGCAAAGACCCCTTGCACGCTTTGATACAAGGTAGTTCGGGCACAGGAAAGACGTTGTTATTACGCAAAATAATGGATATGATACCAGAGCAAGACCGCCACATCTGGACAAGAATCAGTGATAAGAGTTTGTATCATGCAGGGACAAAATTTAAACACTCCAGTATTGCGGTGGAAGATTGGGATGGACTGAGCGAAGAGGTTCAATATGTGGTTCGAGAAATGCAGTCGGGCAAGCGTTTAAGTTCTACGATTACGCAAAAGCAAGCGAATGGAAAGATGGAGAATGTGGAAATCTTGGCAGAAGGTCCAATATCAACCTTGATGTGTACCACAAGAGGCGCTGTTTATGAGGATAATATGAGCCGTTGTTTACTGGTTGCAGTCGATGAAAGCGAGGAACAAACCGAGCACATACTAGATTATCAATATCAAAAAGATAGAGGAGAAATCAACAGCAAACAAGAGCAGGAGGCAATTATACAGCTTCAAAATATGGTTTATGTATTAGAACCTAAATTAGTGGTTAATCCTTTTGCGGGTAAAATACAGCTACCAAAACGAGTGCATAAAATTAGGCGTTTGAATCACTTGTTCCAATGCTTTGTGAAGCAAATAACTTGGCTGCATCAGTTGCAACGGGAGGTAGATAATAATGGTCGAATTATTACGACTAAGGAAGATATACAGTTGGCTATTAATCTGTTGTTTGAAACGATTATTTTGAAAGTAGATGAATTGGATGGGAGCTTGCGCCAGTTTTTTGAGCAGTTGAAAGCATATGTTGAAGGTCAAGAAGAGCAAGCAAAATATTGCTTTGGTCGTCGAGAAATACGGCAGGTAATGAACCTTAGTAAAACTCAACAACATCGATATATGCAACAGCTTTTAGACTTAGAATATATTAAGCAAGTCGGGGGAGCTGTCAATCGAGGTTTTAAATATCAAATTATTTATTGGGATGATAATAAAGCCCTTAGAAAGGAGATACAAAGCTATATGAATAGCCAATTAAAGGCATTATCTAACTAAGTTTGGAACGGTTTAGGAACACCAATGGAACGCTAGAATAGCGATAAAACCTAGAAAAAGTGCTTGGCGTTCCTCGTTCCGAGAATTTGCTCAAGGGGGATGAAGAATTTAAGCAAAGTTTATCAAGAAGTACTGAAAGAAATAGCCCTTTATGTACAAGCAGTTGGCTATAGTACCAAAGGTCAACGAAACATAGAGGGAGGCATCAAAGCCTTTCTTTGTTGGTTAGAATCGAAGAAAATTTATCAGCTTCAAGAGATTAGAAGAAAGACGATAAAGGATTATCAAGCGTATTTAGAGAATCGTCCGAACCACCATAAAACAGGCGGATTGAGTAGCAAAATGATACGAGATTATTTGTGGAATGTAAGCCTACTTTTAAAGCTTCAAGAGCAACAAGGACGCTTGACTAAAAATCCCATGAGTGGTTATGTGTTGCCAAAGGTTGAGAGTGAAAAACGAGCTATTTTAACGCCTTTGGAAATTAGTCAATTATATACAGCTTGTAGCAGTTTGAAAGAGCGTTGTATCTTACACATTTACTACGGTCTAGGACTTAGAAGAAGTGAAGGTCAAGCTTTGAACTTGAAGGATATTGATTATAAAAATGGATGGTTGCTTGTCAGAAAAGGGAAGGGCGGAAGGTCTAGAAATATCCCTCTAACAGCAGCCATCCAAAGCGATCTAAAAGACTATGTTTTAAACCATCGCCCAAGAGTCCAGGAAACGGCTTTGTTTTTAAATACCCTCAACAGGCGTTATCGTGGCGCTTCTGCGCTGAAACTCGTTAAGAAGTTGCTTGAGAAAGCGAACATTGATAAAAAAATAGACTTGCATTGTTTGCGTCACAGTATTACAACCCACTTAATCCAACAAGGCATGCCGATTGAACAAGTTCGAGATTACTTAGGGCATGCGCACTTGGAAAGCACCCAAAATTATATCCATTATGACACTAAACAACTATTTAACAGGCAAGTATACCCCTTCAACTGTGAAGAGTTATGAGCGAGAAATCAAGATTTATTTACAAGCTTGTCCGAATGCTCAAAGTGCTACTTATCAAGACATTATTAACTATATCAATACTCAAAGAAAAACACAAAATCCAAGTTCTATTAATCGTATTTTACAGAGCATTAAAAAGTATTATAA
>NZ_JHBV01000172.1 GCF_000724545.1 Aureispira sp. CCB-QB1
TCTTTGTCTGACCCTTTATTTACTTTTAAACACCTCTCTTTCGAAGCGGTTGCAAAGGTACGACGTTTTTCCCTTTCTCCAAATTTCTTACCTTTTTTCTACAACCTTTTTTCATTCTTTTTTTTGCTATTTTTTACAAAACATTCTATTACAACTTTATAGCTTTTTATTTTTTTTTAGAAAAAACTTAATAAAAAGTGATAAACATCTTTTTTTTTAGTTTTACTTATTTCCCTAGCCAACTGCTTTAGTAGAAAAAGATGTTGATTTTATAAAAATAAAAAGTATCTACAATATAAAATCTACTAAATTTAATGTTTTTTAAAAGGAAACTCCAAATCCATTGTCCAATCTAAAGCCTTCATTTTTTCTAAAAATAATTTTATTTGTTGTAACATTTCCTCAAAGGAAGGTGATTGTCCATAAATCATTTCTTCTTGCATAGACCTATAATCTTTTTTCCATGCCTCCTCTAAGTGTATTGGAGGTATTGGATTAATCAATTGAGGTTGATGAAGATTATAATTAACACCACCAACTCTTGAAAATTTATATCTATGCCTTACAATTACTTCATATAATTCCTTATTTTTTATTGCTTCCTCTGCGTACTCTGTAGAAGATAGTTGATATACATCGTATAAATGTCTACTCAATCGATCTGTTCTAATTTTTTCTACTGGTCTCTGAAACTCTTCATGTAATAAAAACAACTTTTCTAAAAAAGTCCTAGAAGGGTTTACTGTTGGAACCATTACGGGAGCTTGATTAAATTCAACATCTGGATAGTACTCATCAACTAAAGATGAGATTGATTCCATATTAAAGGGCTCCCTTAATGATCGGCAACCAATTTCTACTTGAACTCTAGGCTTGATATAAATCGAGGTCTGCGTAATACTTGGGTAATATATTTCAATAATGCGTGGATCTTGATCACTATCTTTTGTTTCAACGAGCTTAAATTCAATATTTCTAAATCCCTTTTCCCGAAATTTAATTTCTAATGCTGGATAAAAAACTTCTGTAATATAAACACTCGCCTTTTTTCTTAGCTTAGTTATTTGGCTCTTTGATAATTCGCCTTCAAAATCAAAAAACTTTCGATCTATTGCAAAATCTATATCTTCAGAAAAACGAGCAATTAAATTCCAAGCTTTACTCAAGGATGTTCCTCCTTTGAAAACAATAGACTTGCCTATATCCATACTAAAGATAATTGATAAAGTTTGAACAACCCACCAATCTTTTTCCACTGCATAAGAAGTCATCCCTGTTTCTTCAGCAATTTTTTCATAAATAGCTCTACGCTCCTCTTCTTCTAAACTATCAAATTGAATACGATTTATTTTCATTATTTTTTTAATCCATTCTGGTGCTAATTCAATGTCATGCTCTAAATCTTTTGGATCTTCTTTTTGTAATAATATTTTTATTTTTTCAATTTCATTTTTTGTTAGTGCTTCCTTCCCTATTGCACGAAGAGCTTGAATTACTTGACTACTAATTTCTCCTTTGGCCAATAAGTTTTTGGGTGACGTCTTTTTAAATTTAATTGTTCGATTTCCTACCTTGATTTCTCGTGAAGAACCATCTGTAAGAAAGACCAATTTGGTTGGTATTTGGGAACTTAATCCTAGCATATGCAAGGCATAAGTTCCTGTTGGAACAATCCTAATTTTATCCCTTTTTCCAATTGCCTCTACCACTTCTTCCGCAGAGGGTAGTACCTCTCCTACATACTTACTAGTTTTAGGTCGAACATAGATACCTTGAGCCACTCTCTTAATAAAACCACTTTTATTAAGTCGATGTAGAGCAATTCTTACTGCTTCCGAAGATCCAAGTTTATTAAAATCATTAGGAAACAATAATGTTCCTCTCTCAAGTAAAGAAATTTTACTTTTTATTATTTTTTCTACGCTTTCCATTCATGATCATTTGTAACAAATATAGCAAAAATTTGTTACAAATGTATCTTTTATTTCTCAACTGAATTATATCTTGTAACAAAAAAAGCATTAATTTGTTACAAAAAAATAAAATAGCTCATATGTATACAAAAAAAAGCGGCGATAAAATCCTATAGATCTTATCGCCGCTTTTAGCATATCGTTCCTAACTTTTCAACAGATTTTTTAAGAAAAAAAAAGAAGGCGGTGACCTACTCTCCCACCATAAGGCAGTACCATCGGCGCTGAAGGACTTTACTTCTTTG
>NZ_JHBV01000173.1 GCF_000724545.1 Aureispira sp. CCB-QB1
GATATTGAACACATCTTACAAATATAGTCTTCATTGTCTTTTTTTCTAACTTATCATACAATCTACATCACTACCTTAATAACTAAAAGAAAAGATAAATCATGACTACAGCACACAAAATAATCAAAAACAAGTTAGGATTATTAAAATTAGCAGAACAATTAGGAAATGTATCTCAAGCGTGTAAAATCTTCGGTTATAGTCGAGACAGTTTCTATCGTTTCAAAGAATTATACGAAGAAGGAGGAGAATTAGCACTTCAAGAATTGAGTAGAAGAAAGCCAAACAGGAAGAATCGCGTATCGGAGAAAGTAGAAAATGCGGTCGTAAAATTTGCAGTAGAACAGTCAACTTCGTGCATCTAATGAGCTAAAAAAGCGAGCTATATTAGTATCTCCAGAAGGGGGTAGAAGTATTTGGCTACGACATAATTTAGAGACCTTCAAAAAAAGACTCAAAGCTTTGGAAGCAATAGTAGCAAAAGAGGGGATTATTTTAACAGAATCACAAGTTGCAGCTCTAGAACGAGCAAAAGATGAACAAAGTGAACTGGGGTGGTTTATGCTAAGGGATTTGAAGTCGAAAAAAAATCGGTTCAAAAACAGTTTGGTCAAATAGAAAAGAAGCCATATCTTCAAGGTAAGACTTCTTCTCATTTCACTGAACGATAAGGCTAAATTGTCAGACCACATCGTGACTATTGCATCAATCCGTAAGTGAAAATAGATACTACAGTTAAGCCCGAACCAAGCCCGTATGCAGATACTTTATTCATAGGCTTTTTGTTTTAGGTTTTTCATAAATTTGGTTTTAGTTTAAAAAATAGGCTTCAAAGCTAAAGGCTCTTCTATTTTAGAAAACCAAGGGATTGCTATTTGTTGGGGGAATTGTGTACGCAATTTCTTGATTTTTTGTATGTTTTAACGATATTCAAAGTATTGTTCACTCATTTGTTCGATATGTGTCAGTGGGGGATTGTCGTTTCGGCTTGGTGCTCTTGGATCGCAATTGATAAATAGTTGACTGTATATGCAATTGTGTTTATATGGTAGTTGTAGCCAATTAATCACGAAATTCTAATAAAAATGAAGTCTTTTTACGTTTTTTCAATCTTCGCAGTATTCCTTTTCAGTTGTCAAAATACTACTACTAAAGAAGATGGAAATCCAACTAATCAAAAACCTGGTATCCAAATGGGTAATGAAGATTTTAATCAGTTTTTGTACCGTAAAGCGGATATGCTTCCTAAAGTTCATATAGACTCCATTTCTATCAATGATGATTCTTATAACGTCTACATAACAGATACTCTACTAAATCACTTCAATCAGGTAAATATTCTACAAAATGTCAATATTATTCTAAAAGACTTTTGTTGTTTTACTTTTGAGGATATCACATTCAGTCAAGTAAAAGTTGTTTATCAAATTCCTTACCGAGACTCAAGTGGTTATTTTGAAGTTTATAAAGGTTCTGTTGAACAAACTAAACATAGTTTAAGAATGTTTGCAAACCTTTCTTTTAGTAATACTATGAAAGAAATCGTTTTAGCTCATCAGGAATTTCCTAAAATAGATGTGCTTTCTTCATTAAATATGTCTCTTGCTCTTGTTGTTGCTGAAGAGGATAAAACTAAATTAGAATGGTTTGGAATTGACTGCACAAATTTAGTAGTGGGATATCTAGTTGAGTGTGAAACTAAAAATGGAGATTACTGTAAAAATAAACTCGAAAGTGTTTTATCCTCTTTTATTGGTAAGAAAGGTAGGAAAAATCCTAATAGGGATATTCGAATTAAAATAGCAGAAAGAATTAGAGAAGCTTTTGAAAAAAGCTGTGAAATTTTAAAAAACCTTCCCGCTCAGAAAGTAGAAGAAAAAGTAATCTCGTTATAAAACAAAACTGGCTACAACAATCTGTATATCGCCATCCCACGTAGGGCTAAAGCTAAATTCGCGTCGTATGTGAGACTCCGCAAAATCACAGATTTTGCTCAGGGAATAGCCTATATTTACTTCGCATACCGTGCGCATGGACGTATGCATTTACGTTATGTAGTATTAAAAAACAAAAAGCAGGATTTATCGTATAAAGAAAGCTACACTGAGGTGTACCCCATTTATAGGACCAGTTTAAGCCGATTTAAAATTTATTAGATATTTTTCTTCCAAAAGCTCCTCACCAAGA
>NZ_JHBV01000174.1 GCF_000724545.1 Aureispira sp. CCB-QB1
TTCTCTAAACAAATTCGTTTGAATAGTTATGGTGATTTGACCGCAAGATTGGTCAATGAACAATACTCACCTTTGACTAATACTTCTGAATTAGATTTATCTGATATTGATGCTATTAACATTGAAACTGCCGTTAGTTTTGACCGAAAAAAACCTGTTGGTGTTGTTTATTTTACGCCCATTCGCAAAAATCCTACAACAGGACAATATGAAAAACTAGTCCACGCTGATTTACAAGTTAGTCTCACTCCAAAAACAGCCCCTAGTAGCTTGTCTAATAGTCGTAACTTTACCAATACTTCTAAATTATCGGATGGTCTAATTTACAAAATTGCCGTTACTAGTACTGGAATACAAAAATTGGATTACGACTTCTTAAAAAGTTTGGGGGTTGATGTTGATAATATTGATCCTAGAAAAATTCAAATTCTGGGCAATGGAGGCAACAAACTTCAAGAAAGAATGGATCTGCCGATTGCCGACGACCTGATCGAAAATAGAATCTTTGTAGCTGGTGAAGCGGATGGAAGTTTTGACCAAAACGATTACATTCTATTCTATGGTCTTGGTACTAAAAACTGGTCGTACAACAGCAATCTTACTTGTGGCAACTTCAAACACAGCACCAATCCATACACTGATGAAAGTTATTACTTTATCAAAATTAGCAGTGCTAATGGACTTAGAATATCCAACCGAACATCTATTGCCAATACAGCTTATACAACGAATAGCTACGATGCTTTGGCACACCACGAATTGGATGAAATCAACTTGATGGAACAAGAGTTTGCACTCCCTCCTTCGGGGAGAGAATGGTATGGTGAATCGTTTAGAACATTGAACAATAGAACAAGAAATTTTAACTTTCAATTCTCGAATCGAATCGAAAGCGAGCCTGTCACCATCCAATCCGACTTAGCAGTACGAGTATTTACGCCTGGTACAGCGACTCTTAAAGCGAATGGTAATTTGATTGGCAATCCTGTGAATACTGCGGTTACAACTGTTTATATCTACTCTGATTATGCCAAACGATTAACTTTCCCTTGTAGTGCTAACATTTTGTCTGGGCAAAACGTCAATCTCGAAATTAGTTTGGCACACAATAGTACAGCGGCTGATATGTGGCTCAATTATTTATCGCTACAAGCTCGCTGTCAACTTCGTTTCACCAATGGGCAAATGCCCTTTAGAGATAGTCGTTCTTTGAGTCAAGGAAATGCCACTTATCAACTTAGCAATGCCAATAATGTCACCATTTGGGACGTCACAGATCCTAGCAATGTCTTCATTCAAGAATATGCTGGTTCTGGCAACATCTCCTTTGGAGCAGATGCCAATGTTCTTAGAGAATTTGTTGCTTTTGACAACAACCAATTTTATGTCCCTGTTGATAGAGGAACGGTTGCCAACCAAAATTTGCATGGCATTACCACTCCTCCTGATGCTGTTTTTGTTGTGCATTCTTCTTTGAGAGCCGAAGCAGATCGCTTAGCAGCTCATCGTCGCAACCACGACAATATTACCGTGGATGTCATCAATGTCGAGGATATTTACAATGAATTTGCTTCGGGAGCACCTGACGTGACGGCTATTCGTGATTTTTGTAGAATGCTTTACCTACGCTCTACTCCTAGCAATGAGTTTACCCATTTGTTGCTGTTTGGTATTGGTTCTTTTGACTACAAATCGTTGGGCGACAGCAGAACACCTAGCAACAACCCGAACTTGATTCCTGTCTATGAGACTCAAGAGTCCATGCACCCAATCAATACATACACTTCTGACGATTATTTTGCATTGTTGGATGAGACCGAACGAATGACAACCTTGGGTTGGTTGGATATTGCTGTGGGTCGATTGCCAGCTGCTAATATTGCTGAAGCGAGAACATTGGTCAACAAAATTATCAATTATGAAACCAATCCTGATG
>NZ_JHBV01000175.1 GCF_000724545.1 Aureispira sp. CCB-QB1
AAACGATCAGGCGGGGAAGATTGTCTATCCGCAGCAATCAAAGGAGTTCGACTCTCCTTCTGGTCACAGGGTAGCAAGTTTTTACTTGTATAGTTACGGCGACTTATATGCCGAGGTACAGCTGCAAGGCTGTGCCATTTTTTAAGCTTTAAACAGAATAACAATATGGCGCAACACGCCCAATTTTTAACCAAGTTTCATCAATTCTCTATCTACGATCTACTGGACCGAAAAGCCAGCTTGGAAAAGATTTATGATTTGATGGAGATCTATCAACGAAAGTGGCTTCGTACGCACAAACGAGGTGGTATGGTTTCTAGTGTACACGATGTCCTACAAGCAATCTTGTCGCTGATGCCTCGCACCATGGAAGCCATGAAAACCGAGCAGCCCAATGTTTTTGATTGGTCGATACACCAACAAGAATTCTTTTGCTTTGCCAACAACGAGTACCTGGCCACGATGGTCAACCAGCAAGCCGCTCGTCCCCTACTCCAAATTAGTGGGCGCACGGTGCGCTCTTGTATTCAAAAGCTCTTAGAGGCTAAAATCTTGGTGCAGAAGGTCAACTTTATGCACACAGGAAAAGCGTATCCTTTGCCCATGCATGAGGATCCTAGAGGACGTGGAAAATTTAAGTTGATTCTGAATTATGAGTTGCTAGTTTGGGGCGAAATAGAGGCAAATGAAGCCTTGGGCTCCTCTCGTTCTGATGCTGCTCAGCCCCTTGATGCTGCGGATAGAAGGACATCTTTTCCGCAGATGTCTATACTAGATAATATAGATACTTTAAAACAATATAATACAACACCAACAGGAGTTGTGGATAAGGCTTCTGCTAGCGCAGAGCTAAATCACAAGATTATCTCAGGTGCAGAGCAGGGAAGCAAGTCAATTTCCAATTGTCCTCCAAATCTTTTGCCGAACAATTTTGTGCAAAAAGTCTTCATTCCGAGCAGCAACAAAGAAGATTTTTTGGCTCGTCAGCTCTTTGAGCAAGCTCGAGTCGCACTTTGGGGCGGCAAAAATTTCAATGTCGCTCAAACAGAGCAAGCCGTTGACCTGCTCCGCTCTCATTTGCGCTTGGTAGAGGATCATGTGCGCCTGTTTCGCAAACAAAAGCTCGAGCAATTCAAGGATTCTGCTTATTTCAAAGGTTTGGCCAAGAATCCAAAGTATCAATGGAAGATGTTGAACGAGTGGTTTGCCAAAAAACTGCCCAATATTGAGCTATCGGCTCTTAGAATTGTGTCCGAAGCCATTCAAAAACAACGAGAAAATGCTTTAAAGAATGATTATATGGACAAAATCTTTGCGCCAACTCAATATTTCATTTCTAAGCATTGGGATCGTGCACTGGGCTATTCTAAAGATGATTTTAATACTATCTATACCAAGTTTAGTCCCAAAAATCGAAGCCTCTCTTATTATCAAATGGTGATGGAGCAAATCAACCAAGCACATACTTCAGCCTTGCAAGCCTTACAGGATGGTAAGACACCGTATGCAATGCGTGTCACCGAAAAAGCCTGGAGAAAATTGAGGGGCATGATTGCACAAGCACCTCCCTGTATGAGTGCCGCTCAAAAACAAAAACTCATTCGAAAATTCAAAGATCGTTTACAACCTATTTTTTCAAATCAACTCTCTTAATTATGGCTAGTAGTACCAAAACCGAATTTAAAATCAAAAGAGATTCTTTAAGTTATTTATTAATCAAAACACCAGGTAACCCCACCCCAATCAAACGCTATTCGTTGGATGCTAAAACCCCTCAAAACCCAAGCTTGGGCATTCATCGCTTGGAACGTGTTTTTCTCAAAGGAAAAGTATTTGAATGGGCGGTTTTGTATGATAATAAAACGGGTAAAAT
>NZ_JHBV01000177.1 GCF_000724545.1 Aureispira sp. CCB-QB1
AAACCCTTGTTTTTATTATGCTCATCCCTGATGAATCCAAACACACCCTCATTATCAAACCCGATTACCTTGGCGTTGGTGTCATTGGATTGGTGGTTTTACTAATCCTGATTATCAACAAAAAACTCCTTTAAATGAAAGCGCTTCTTAAATCGGTTTTTACCAGTTTGTTAAGCCTGTTTAATGTCGGGATCTATTGCTCGGATGGCGTGGATAGTTTGTTGCAACAATTGCACTTTTTAGAACTCGAAAATCAAGCCAATGAAATCCTCCGATTGTATGCCTTGATGGAGTATCAAAACCAATTGATCCTTGCCTTAGATGCCTTTAGAACGGGTTTAATGTTCCTTTCCTTGCTCTTTCTTTTTATCCTCAATTTTGCCCTCTTCAAACGCTCTTATCTATGGGCAATTAAGAAAGTCCAAACTGCTTATTCTTTTATTACTACCAAACTCAAAACGAAACTTAGAAAATGGCGAATGTAAAACGTATTTATGCCCCTTTCACCAAAGATTTATGCATGGCGAGCCCTTGGGCTTATGTCGATGGTGAATTATCCTATCGTCCTCTACCTGCTGGGACTGTTGAGCAGGAATTAATCACCGATGTCCAAAAAGCAGGTGGTATTGTTGATGCCAACTATTCTATCTTGGTTCAAAAACAAGGCAGCGACGAACAAGGACAATTGGAATTGACCTTGCTTTTGTCCGATGAAAAAAAGGAAGATGGCAGCTATAAATTTCCAGAAAAAGCCATGGTGAAGATTGGTATTGATGGCGATAGCCCTGAAATTTTCCCTGGTGATCATGCTGACTTTTTGATCGGCTTGGAAATTGGTGGAACCTATGGTCCTGGTACCTTACAAACCATTGCCCAATTGGCTCGTCAAGGCAAACAATTGGTCATTAATGGCATGCACATTGATGCGGACAACGACAAACATTTTACCGCTAAAATGGTCGAGCGTCAATTTAAACACGATGGTTCTAGCATGGGCGACCGAAATATTTTGTATCCCAAATCGTTGGCTAGTGACGAACAAACCACCATTCGAGTCCTAGCAGACATTGACGTCACCTTAGATGGCTTTGGCTATTTAGAAGTGCCTATTTATCGGGGCATTGGTGCCAACATCACCCTAGATACCACCTTCACCAAATAACACCAACCCTCCTTTAACCCTTAAAGCCAAGTTGCGGGAAGACCTCCCCCGTACTTTTTAGGATCTCCTCCTTGTTGCTCGACCCATCAAAAGGAATTGTCTTCCCTCATGCAACTTGGCTTGTTTTAATGCTTTTTCTATGGCAGGTTCTGTTTTTGAATCCATCTCCACAGGTGATATTGGCATCTTGGATGGTGGTTTAAATATTGGCACCCAAGGACTGTCCAACAAAGACCTCAAAGTCATTTTTGGCTCCTTGGCTCAAGCACAAACGGCTCAGGCTAGCCAACAACTGCAAGTTCAACAACGGCGGGATCAACTGCTCATCATTAGCGCCTCTGTTGTTGTTTTATTGCTGCTTCTACTCCTTCTTTTCTTTTACTCCAAACACCCTACATCATGAGTCTAGGTACCCTTTCTGAATCTCGTATGGCAACGGCTCCGATTGCAACGATTACCACCACTGCAATGCCTTCTGTTCCTGATCCCAAACCCACTAAAAACACTCCTCAGGTATTAGAAAATACGGT
>NZ_JHBV01000178.1 GCF_000724545.1 Aureispira sp. CCB-QB1
GTGGCTTTTTCTGTATCCTCTTTCGTTGGTTGCAAACCATCCAAGCTAAATTCATACAATGGATAACCCAAGTTCTCATACGTACCTCGCTCTATTTCATGAGGACGATTGACTCGTAATTTTACCGTCATATCTGTTGGTGGAATCTCGCCATACGTACCCCCCATTTCTACTCCGGGTGTCAACAATGCCATTGATGCCCATGTTATATCCATGTTTCTAACGAGATTGTTATCTGGAGTGAAGATAGGCAAGATACCATTGTATTGATCTATAATACTCTTACAAGAATCATACTTCGTTCTCGTTACATAAATGATGTGCTGACCTCCCAATACCGAACGTAAGAACTGAACATCCTCATCAATAGAGTTCGGTCCTGCAAATGCCGTTGCTGTTGGGTTAAAGATCATATCATCTCCTGTACTCACTCCTTCGGCAATATTCTCCTCCAAGATCACTCCATTGTACAATGAATTCTCTCCAAAGAAGACATTCAAACGCTCTCCTGTTTCTACATCATAAGCATAACCAGGGAACCATGACATTCCTGTACTCGTCAAGTCAATCGACATATCCTTGTTTCTTGAATAATACGTCGGCTTCGTTCCACTTGGAGTACTTCCCTTCCATTCCATCTGACGACGTCCTGAGGGTGCTGTTTGTCCCAAATATCCACTACCATGATAACGGTTAAAGGTCTCGGTTACAATACATCTACTCCACTTGCTTTGATCGGGAGTCAATACTACATTTACATTATTCAAGGCTACCAACATCGTATCTCGTACTTTCGATGCTATGTTCGAATTCTTGTTTCTAAATCGTGCTCCTGATGAGCCGATGTTCATCAAAGAAAAGTAGTAATCTGTTGTTCGTAATTCGCCATCACACAACATAAAGGGATACCATCCTCCTACACTAGTTGAATATTCTTTGTTTGGATCAAACAACTCATCGTCTTCTCCTGGTCCATTCTTGATCATGTTAAAGACGCCTTCATTATCCTCTACTCCTGTATACCATTTACCATAGGTCACACTATCAGAGTAAACAATCTCTGAACCTACCCAACCTGTGTTGTTCGCTATATTCTGCTCCCCTTGTCCACTTGGTCCCACTACTTGTTGTAAACTTACAGATATTCCCAAATCTGGTACATATTGCTCGTAATCCCAATCCATTGTTTGGAATGAAGACCACAATACTGTAGGATCATTCACATCTTTTAACACCCAATAAATTGAATCACCCAACACAGGGAATGTATCTTTGTTCGCTACATATACTTGAGTAGCACTATCTCGTGTCCAAGTATAGTTTTCATCACAAACATACAACTGGTAAGTACCTTGAGGCACGCGCAATGGATCTACTACTTTTACATCTACTGGCGCTCGTCCTGATGCATAATCTATTCTTCCTACATTTTCTCCATTTACAATCGCATTTTCTATACTGCTTAGGTTCGTAATCTCCAAAAACTGCTTGGACCCTGTTCCAGAACCATCTATTCTTGTAATCCCTGGACGGTCACCATAAGCTGACTGTAGGCTAATTCCTGAATATTCTGAATCGTTGATTCTTGGTATTCCTGTGTATATTTTAAAGTTTCTACGACCTTGTAAGTAAGGTGTTGCCTGTCCTGTATTGGTAACAG
>NZ_JHBV01000179.1 GCF_000724545.1 Aureispira sp. CCB-QB1
GAATTTATTTTGCGACACTATTCTGTGAGGGGCAAGAAGCTAAAGTCTTTAAAATTGTTATTCAAAAATAATGTATCATTGATAGCCTATTTCTGCCCTGTGTGGAAATAGGCTTTTATCTTTTTCTTATGCGAATTATTTATCTTGTATTATGTTGTTTTTTATATTATAATAGTGCTTGTCAAATTCCTACGTTTAATAAACGGGTGCAGTTGGGTTGTGGAAATACTATTTTAACAAGCATAGAAGTGACCGACTCCTGTTATTATGCCACAGGAATTGCTAGAGATAGTATAAATTGCGGTCTAGGAGCTCTCTTTGTTAAATATGATACAATAGGAAATTTACTTTTGTATAAAATTCTTTACGACAGTTTAAATCCTTATAGAACTTGGAATCCATCCTTAAAAACTTATGTTGACGGAACGCTAGTTGTTGCTTGTCATCATAGTGATTCATTAGGATATACAGGGGGGGTTCTAAAATACACAACAAATGGCAATTTTATTGATGGTAAATTTTATCATAACCCATATGTGTCAGGTATTCTTACTCGCACAGACGATATGGAAATAACCAATGATAGTGGATATATAATTGTAAATTCAGCTAGTGATACATTTGGAATAAGTGATGTAAGTATTCTAAAACTAGATCAACAAGGACAAAAAGAATGGCATGTAACAAGAGGCGTACCCCATTATGTAGAGCACACTCCCTGCGTTTACGCCACGAACGACAATCACTATATAATTGGCTACCAACAAGACAACCTAAGTGGCGTACAAATGAACTACACGGTACGAAGCAAATTAGAAAAAATAGACAGCCTAGGCAATACGATTTGGACTTACCAAAGCCCCAATAACCAACAAATACATGGTGTGAACGATTTGATTCTGTCCAAAGATGGCGGCTTGGTGGTTGCCAGTGCATGGGGCTATGAAAGACTGAATAGCACAGGAACGTTTGCTAATTTTTTACACCATGGTTATATCTATAAATTAGATAGTGCTCAGAATTTTTTATGGGGTACAATATTACGTTCACCTATTGATGATTTAGCCAGTTTTCAGAAAATAATAGAGTTAGAGGATAGTACATTAGTTGCATTTGGGACAATATCACGAACATACCCTGCACAGAATCCAACACATTATATTATACACGGGCGAATTGTGAAACTATCGCCTCAAGGAGACAGCATTTGGAGCAGAGATTACGAGTATCTAAGCACAGCGAATGCACGGCACACGGTTTATGATGCCGAGCGAACGCCAGATGGAGGTTTTTTAGTATGTGGAGAAGCGAATGGAGTAGATACGATTCCTAGCAATCCGATTATTTTTCAGCAAGGTTGGTTGATAAAATTGGACGACCAGGGCTGCTTGGTGCCAGGTTGCCATACGACAACAGGCGTGCTGCCGCTAGAGCAAGGAGGAGCAATTTCTTTGTTGTTGTATCCCAATCCTACCACAGATTATTTGAATGT
>NZ_JHBV01000180.1 GCF_000724545.1 Aureispira sp. CCB-QB1
GAATTTATTTTGCGACACTATTCTGTGAAGGGCAAGAAGCTAAAGTCTTTAAAATTGTTATTCAAAAATAATGTATCATTGATAGCCTATTTCTGCCTTGTGTAGAAATAGGCTTTTATCTTTTTCTTATGCGAATTATTTATCTTGTATTATGTTGTTTTTGCTATTATAATAGCATAGCTCAAATAACTACCTTTAATAAACGGATACAACTAGGTTGTGGGAATACAATTTTAACAAGTGTGGAAGTAACCGATTCTTGTTATTATGTCACAGGAACAGCTAAAGATAGCATACTTTGTCGTGTAGGGGCACTTTTTGCTAAATTTGATACTTTAGGAAATTTCTTATTTAGTTCTGTATATCATGATTCTTTGGGATGGTATGGAACATGGCATCCATCGTTAGAGACTTATAGTAATCATTATTTGGTTGTATCAGGTTATTACATTGATATTAATAATAACATGAAGGGGGGGGGGCTAAAATATAATAAAGAAGGGGAATTACTAGAAGAATACTTGCACCCTAATTTATATCCCAATGAAAAATACATACGAACAGATGATATGAAAATAACTCCTGATAGTGGTTTTATTGTAGTGAGTGGTATTAGTCATCCTCAAGGAGTTGGGGATGTATCTATTTTAAAATTAGATAAAAATGGAAATAAAGACTGGCACATCTCATCTATCGACTCTAATTATATAGAGCATATTCCCTGCGTTCACGCCACGAACGACAATCACTACATAATTGGCTACCAACAAGACAACCTAAGCGGCGTACAAATGAACTACACAGTACGGAGCAAATTAGAAAAAATAGACAGCCTAGGCAATACGATTTGGACTTACCAAAGCCCCAATAACCAACAAATACATGGTGTGAATGACTTGATTCTGTCCAAAGATGGCGGCTTGGTAGTTGCCAGTGCATGGGGCTATGAACAGTTGAATAGCACAGGAACATTTGCTAATTTTTTACATGATGGCTATATCTATAAGTTAGATAGTGCTCAGAATTTTTTGTGGGGAACACGATTTTTGGAAAGTGTAAATGATAGGGCTTCTTTTCAGAAAATTATAGAACTAGAAGATAGTAGCTTAGTAGCGTTTGGAGTTCATAATCGTTGGCATTCTAATTTAGGAGGATTTATCCAACACGGACGAATTGTGAAACTATCGCCTCAAGGAGACAGCATTTGGAGCAGAGATTACGAGTATTTAAGCACAGCGAATGCACGGCACACAGTTTATGATGCCGAGCGAACCCCCGACGGAGGTTTTTTAGTATGTGGAGAAGCAAATGGAGTAGATACGATTCCTAGCAATCCGATTATTTTTCAGCAAGGTTGGTTGATAAAATTGGACGAACAGGGCTGCTTGGTGCCAGATTGCCATACCACAACAGGCGTGCTGCCGCTAGAGCAAGGAGGAGCAATTTCTTTGTTGTTGTATCCCAATCCTACCACAGATTATTTGTATGT
>NZ_JHBV01000181.1 GCF_000724545.1 Aureispira sp. CCB-QB1
TCTTTAAACAAGACATCAGCATACCAAGTATATGTTCCAGAAGGAGCTGGACGACCACGATAGATTCCATTCCATCCTTGTTCTGGTACATTAATCTCTGAGTTGTTGCCCTCAAAGACCAAAGTTCCCCATCTATCGTACACTCTAAAGATCGTTACGGTCTGAACTTTTGAACCACCTTGAATAAAGAAGTAATCATTCACCCCATCTCCATTTGGCGTAAAGCCTGTTGGAGCATTCGCTCTTCTTAATTTGGTTACTTCTATCATGACAATACTATCCACTGAACAGCCATTGCTATTTGTTGCTGTAAATTGATATTGTACCGCATCCTGTGGTCTAATTCCAAAGCTAAAGCTGCTGTCTGTTACCAAGCCCATTGCCCCAGAAATTTGTTGCCAACTGTAAGTCACTCCAACCGTATCGTTCAAACTAGCTGCTATCGTCAAGCTATCCAAGTATTCGATGGTTGTATCGCCTGTCATACTTGTGATAAAGAATGGATCTGCATCTTCTACCACCAACATGGTGTCGGCAACACAGCCATTTTCATCTCGAACCGACAAGGTATAAATTCCTGACGCCAAGCCAGAGAAGATATTGCCATTTTGCCACGTACTGCCATCAATACTGTATTCTAACAAACCAACTGTCACTGTTCCTCCTGATCCAAATGCGGTCAAGGTTCCTGTTTGATCCCCTGCACACAATGTGCCTGTCGTATTGCCTGTAATAGTCAATTCTTCTGGCTCTACGATGGAGATGCTTGTTGTTTCAAAACAACCTCTACTATCGGTCACCGTTACATCATAAGTACCTGGCGTCAAATTACTCGTTGTACGTGTTGTCGCACCATTGGACCAATTGTAGTTGTAAGGACTCGTTCCGCCAGTTGCTGTCACTTGTGCAGCTGCATTGCCATCTCCATAACACAAAATGCTATTGGTAGAAGCTATGCTCAAGCTAATTGGAGCAGGCTCTGTTATCGTGTAGTTAAACGTTTCTTGACAACCATCGGCATCCGTTACCGTTACCGTATAATTACCAGCACCCAAGCCTGTCACAGGATTGCTCACCATTCCATTTGACCAGCTGTAATTCACCAATACTTTGTTCGAACCAGTAATGTTGATGGAACCATCGGTCAAACCATGACAACTGATGTTGCTCACTGTTTCTGTTACCGTGATGGGCGTTCCTTCTGTTAAGGTTACCGTTGCCATTGCCGTACAAGCATTGGCATCTGTAACAAGCACCGAAATAGCTCCTGCACTCAAATTCGACGCATTTAATCCTACTTGTCCACTTGGATCAGTCCAAACATAGGTGTAAGGTCCAACTCCACCAGAGGTAGCATTTACGGCAACAGCTCCATTACTTCCTCCAAAACAAGAAACATGTTGTAGAACGGTGGCACTAACTGTCAATTCTGTGGGTTCTCCAATTGTACTGGTTAGTTCTAAAGAACAACCATTGGCATC
>NZ_JHBV01000182.1 GCF_000724545.1 Aureispira sp. CCB-QB1
ACATGAGTCATCCCGAATTTTTCGGCGATGACTTTTTTTTTGGAAAAAAGATAGGAATCTACTAGATTTAATTACCACAAAAAATTAGAGATTCCTATGTATTATAATAAACTACAAGATACAGAAAATATCAATAAAGAGAATGGAGCAGGATGGACAATTTTACATCGCTCACATCAATACTTGTCTAAATTACTCTTAAAACTAGATGAAGATTTAGACAAACGTTTGGTGCGTACATTTTATAATGTATTTATAGCAGTTTTAATGTCAAGAAATCGTTCAGATGCCTTGCTATTGACCGAGTTAGGCGCCTTAGTTCTTGGTCCTAAAAAAGCTAAAGCAGGAGTAAAACGTGTGAGTAATTTATTTCGCAGTAAGAAATGGGATTACCAAATAATAGATCAACATTTAGAAGAAGAGTTTGTTGCTAGATTGGAAGATAAGCAAGAATTAGGAAAAAGTTGGTTGATGCTCTGGGATGATAGTGTACTAGAAAAGCCCGAAAGTTGGTTTAGTGAAGGGCTAAGCCCAGTACACAGTAAGAAGAGTCAACGGTTAACACGAATAAAACCAGGTTATTATGATAAGCATAAACGTATTTGTGTTCCTGGATTTGAGTGGTCGGGTGCAGTTTTAACCTCCTTGCATGCGAAGGAAGTTCCTCAAATATCTAAAATGCGTTGGTTTGCCACAAGAGGTAAACATAAAGAGGAAAGTTCGGAGATATTTTATCGGATGTTTAATGCTCTAAATAAACGTGTAGCATCTACACAAGCGGATGTGCTTCATGTCTTTGATAGAGGTTATGCCAATGGTGTTTTTGTAGAACGTATGCTCAACTTTAAAGCAAAGTTTCTAGTTCGTTGGAAAAAGCTTAATAATTTGATTGATGAAAATGGAGTGAAGAAAAATACCTATCGTCTTTCTCTGGGACAAAAAGCTAAGGATCATCGCCTAATATGGGATAATATTCGGAAAGAAACGAGAAGCGTCAAAATACTCTACCGAAAAGTAGCTCATCCATGGTTTCCCCAAACAGATTTATACCTCGTTATTGTTCGTGATAAACGCAAAGGCACTTCTCCTATGTACTTGCTAACCAATGAAGTAATTGACACTTGTGGCAAAGCATGGGAAATGTTCTATTCTTATATGAAACGATGGGATATTGAACAGGTTTTTAGATATGGAAAATCAGAGTTGGGTATGGAGTCTCCTAGGCTTTGGTTCTTTGAAAATCGTCTTAAAATGTTGATGTTAGTTACTTTGGTAATGGATTTTTTGTTTCGGATGTTGAGGAACTTTAGAGCAACTATGACTACTATCATTAATATTTGGTGTCCTAGAACAGGAAATCGGCACCGAAAGACTTCGATGCCGATTTACAGACTTAGAAAAGCCATCCATTTTATCTTAACATTTTTATTTTGTCAATGTGCTTTAGAAAATTCGGGATGACTCATGTTT
>NZ_JHBV01000183.1 GCF_000724545.1 Aureispira sp. CCB-QB1
GAGCTGTACGAGGAATGTCGAGCAACAGGACAGTATTTTTGTTTTACCACCATTCCAAGTTTGCAAACGATGTTAAACGACACCCAGCACCACGCCGCCTTGACTCCAAAGGACAAGACCGTTTACAATCAAATCAAATTGATGTTGGAGATCGGCATTATCACTGAAAAGGTGAACTATGTTCAAACAGGACATAGAAACCCGTTTCCCTGCGAAAAAAGCCCCTCAGGGCGAGGCAAATTTCAGTTGTGGATAAATCCAGAGGTGTTGTGTATAAAGGCAAAATACGAAGGATCTGCGGTCTCTGATAATGCCTCTTTTTTTGAGGCTATAGGGAAAAGTTTACCGCAATATAGAACAAGTTCTTTACTATATAAGGATAAAGAACTTAAATCAATAACCAATACTCCATCCAGTGTGGATAAAGCGGCTTTGCCTGTCGGCAAGTTGAATCCATCCAATATTCAGGATAAAGGACGAGAAATCAAGTCGAAGCCTGTGGCATTTCCAACTTTTCCGCCGCAAAATTGGAGCAAAAAACAATTTTCTAGCTTCAAGCTGTGGGAATTGATGCGCTACAATTTGTATCAAAATCGAGTGTTTAACGAGCAGACGAATACAGAGTGTCAGTTGCTCTTAGAAAGTCTCTTGGATCAGGCAGAAAAGCACGTACAGGCCTATCGAAAAGCAAAGATTCAAAGCTTTGAGCAAAATCCCGCCTATTTGGTGGCGAAAAACCAACCAAGGATGCTCAAAAACTTTGCGGCAAGGCTGCCGAATGTAGAGCGCTCTGCGGTGGAAATTGTAGCACATGCCATTATCAAGCAAGAGAAACATGCCCAAAAGAAAGGTTATGCTTTGTGGTATCCTGTGAATTATCTAAGCTCGACGGCTGCTCAAAAAGCCTTTGGCTATTCTGTGGCGGATTGGGACAGGATTCAAGCCAATTATTTTGATAAAAACCGCTCGTCCAAAGCCTATTTTGAGCAAATCCAATGGATGAACAGCCATTACAGCAAAATGCTAGAATTGTTGCCAAGTGATGGTGCCAAACGAGTGTACGAGCTGACCAACCAAGCTTATTGGAAATGGTACCAGGGAATCAAACGAGACCCTAACCTCAGCGAATCAAAAATCAAAGAACTAACGAATCTATTCATACAAAAATTTAAACCATTGCTAAACGATGAACACCTCCAACGCCAATACCAAGCCGAAAGCTAAAGTACAACGAAATTACATTGCTTATGTGCATATTCGGTGGAAGAACCAAACCAACAACAAAGCGATGAAGATTGAAAATGAGAAGCAGCTCAAGAGTGTTGAAAAGTATTT
>NZ_JHBV01000184.1 GCF_000724545.1 Aureispira sp. CCB-QB1
AAGCCAAAAACTTGGAAGTAGCAGGAGGAGAAAACCAAGATCAACCCATTTAACATGAAAGAAAAACTGATCCAATATCAAAAACCACTCCTTGCCGTTGGTTTGTTGGTCCTCTTGCTTGTCTTGTATTTTTATCGACATCGCCTTTTTAAAGGAACCCTTTTAACAGGATCCAAACCGACAGCTGTCTCTAATAATACAACTACCTCTAATCCTGAAAGCCTCCTTCTTAAAAAAGGCAGTCAAGGAGAGCAAGTGCGACAGCTGCAACAGCTCTTAAATCAAGAGCATCAAAAACACGCTCCAACCTTCATTCCTCTACTAGAAGAGGATGGCATTTTTGGAGATAGAACCGAGCAAATGCTCCTTCGATACACCCAACAAAAGAGCATTACTTTAGCTCAACTGCAGACAAGTCTTGCAGCCGCTTAAAACAATCTAAACCCATGTTTTTATTACTTCCTTTTTTATTAGGTGCTGGTAGTACGGGCTATTGGTGGTGGTCGAGTCAAGAGCAAAAAGAACCTTCTTTGACGCAAGAACTCTTTGACTTACTCAAACCTATTTTGCTAGTGCTCCTTGTCCTTTTATTTTTTCGTTGGCTCTATGCCCAATCTACTCCAGCAACTCCAGCACTAAGCGCTTGAGTTGCTGTTGCTTTTTCAAAACCACTTCAAAAACCTCTTCCTATGGCTAGTTTCAACAGTTGGATGCTGCCCACCAAACGACGGTGGCGGCGTATTATTGCAGGTTATCAGGATCTGTACAACGACAAGGGCAATTGGTCCTCCAATCAAGTCGGGGTGGGGACCTTGATTGGTACCAATCGAAGTATTGCTGCTCCGACACTCATTGCCTGGCGTGGGCGCATGATTTCTAAAGCAGAAATGGAAAACTTATCTATTACTGAAGCCATGCAGATCTATAAAGTTCAATATTGGGATAAGATCCAAGGCGACTTCATCCAGAGCCAAGCCCTTGCAGATATTTTGGCGGATATGAAAAGCTCCGCTGGAGGCAATGCTATCAAAGAAATGCAGCGCACCCTTAATGATTTGGGAGAGCATCTTTCGGTGGATGGTGCTTTTGGGGTGGCTTCTGTTCAGGCGCTCAATCGGCAAATCCTACGAGTAGGGCAGGCTCGTATTTTTAATGCTTTTAGACAGCGAATGATTGGCTATTATCAACGTATTAATAGTCCTTATGAAAGGCAATTGATTGACTCCTTGAATCGGGATTATCCTGTTATGAAAACCGATTGGACTCGAGTGGCGGTGACGGTTGGAGTGGTTGCTGCAGCTGGCGCTTTAGTTGTCTATGGTATTTATC
>NZ_JHBV01000185.1 GCF_000724545.1 Aureispira sp. CCB-QB1
AAGCCAAAAACTTGGAAGTAGCAGGAGGAGAAAACCAAGATCAACCCATTTAACATGAAAGAAAAACTGATCCAATATCAAAAACCACTCCTTGCCGTTGGTTTGTTGGTCCTCTTGCTTGTCTTGTATTTTTATCGACATCGCCTTTTTAAAGGAACCCTTTTAACAGGATCCAAACCGACAGCTGTCTCTAATAATACAACTACCTCTAATCCTGAAAGCCTCCTTCTTAAAAAAGGCAGTCAAGGAGAGCAAGTGCGACAGCTGCAACAGCTCTTAAATCAAGAGCATCAAAAACACGCTCCAACCTTCATTCCTCTACTAGAAGAGGATGGCATTTTTGGAGATAGAACCGAGCAAATGCTCCTTCGATACACCCAACAAAAGAGCATTACTTTAGCTCAACTGCAGACAAGTCTTGCAGCCGCTTAAAACAATCTAAACCCATGTTTTTATTACTTCCTTTTTTATTAGGTGCTGGTAGTACGGGCTATTGGTGGTGGTCGAGTCAAGAGCAAAAAGAACCTTCTTTTACACAAGAACTCTTTGACCTACTCAAACCTATTTTGCTTGTGCTCCTTGTCCTTTTATTCTTTCGTTGGCTCTATGCCCAATCTACTCCAGCAACTCCAGCACCAAGCGCTTGAGTTGCTGTTGCTTTTTCAAAACCACTTCAAAAACCTCTTCCTATGGCTAGTTTCAACAGTTGGATGCTGCCCACCAAACGACGGTGGCGGCGTATTATTGCAGGTTATCAGGATCTGTACAACGACAAGGGCAATTGGTCTTCTAATCAAGTCGGGGTGGGGACCTTGATTGGTACCAATCGAAGTATCGCCGCTCCGACACTCATTGCCTGGCGTGGGCGTATGGTCTCTAAAGCAGAAATGGAAAACTTATCTATTACTGAAGCCATGCAGATTTACAAGGTAAGGTATTGGGATAAGATCCAAGGCGACTTGATCCAGAGCCAAGCCCTTGCGGATATTTTAGCGGATATGAAAAGTTCGGCTGGAGGTAATGCCATCAAAGAAATGCAGCGCACCCTTAATGATTTGGGAGAGCGCCTTTCGGTGGATGGTGCTTTTGGGGTGGCTTCTGTCCAGGCGCTCAATCGGCAAATCCTTCGAGTAGGACAGGCTCGTATTTTTAATGCTTTTAGACAGCGAATGATTGCTTATTACAGGCGTATTAATAGTCCTTATGAAAGGCAATTGATTGACTCCTTGAATCGAGATTATCCTGCTATGAAAACCGATTGGACTCGAGTGGCGGTGACGGTTGGAGTGGTTGCTGCAGCTGGCGCTTTAGTTGTCTATGGTATTTATC